>JAZKHA010000026.1:0-8695 GCA_040385625.1 Bacteroidota bacterium | reverse complement strand
TTCAGAAGAATAATATCTGTCAATACGCAACCAGTGCATATCACGACTTCTTCTTACTTCCGATTTACCAACAACTGGAACGTTGTTTTCAGCGTGACAAGCAATAACACATGCTCCACAACCTGTACAAGCGTTTAAGTCGAT
This sequence comes from Bacteroidota bacterium, assembly GCA_040385625.1. GTDB lineage: Bacteria > Bacteroidota > Bacteroidia > Flavobacteriales > Flavobacteriaceae > Flavobacterium. The sequence goes on along the minus strand of JAZKHA010000026.1, from coordinate 8,551 downwards.
CGATAAATTGAAATGGTGTCCGATACTTCTATCGAAAGACTCCCATAAATCTACAGAAGAGGCAGCCACTTCTTTATGATCTAAAGAAACTACTGGCATGATATTCCATTCTGCAGCGTCTTTAGTATTGAATATTTCTAGGCTCGTTTCTTTGATGATATCACCACGACCCATTAATGTTTTTTGCAACTGAACGCAAGCAAATTCATGAGAACCACTTTCTTTAGTTAACGATACCGATTGTACATTACTAAAGTTGTTGTATAAAGTATAAGCATTTACACCTACTTGCATTTCTTCTTTCATAGCCGCTTTACGACCATAACCTAAAGCAAGACCAATAGTTCCTTTTGCTTGACCTGGTTGAATCATTACTGGAACATTTTCCAAAGTAACATTTCCTACTTTTAAAGTAGCCAAACTTCCGTCAAGACCACCATTAGCCACATTCCAGTTTTCTAATTCTAATGCTTCAGCATCTGATTTAGAAACAGTAACGTAGTTATCCCAAGAAGCTCTTGTGATTGGATCTGGAAACTCTTGTAACCAAGGGTTGTTTGCTTGTTGCCCATCACCCATTCCGGTTTTAGTGTACAACACTAATTCCATACCCGCTGATTTTGCATTTGCTAAAACAGCAGCAGCAGTGTTAAAATCGGCACCAGCACCAGTTCCAGAAGATACTGCAGTAAAATCTACACCATCATGAACTAATTGGTTCCAAGTTTTTGCACCAGCGTATGAAGAACGGATATAATCGTAGTATGATTGAGCACTTCCAGTCCAAGATAATAATGCATCTTGAAATTGAACTGTATCAAATAATGGACGGATAGTTGGTTGCGTGATAGCATAGCTACCTTTCACAATACTAACATCGCCCCAAGATTCTAAATAATGTGGAGTTGCCACAGCAACTGAAGAAGCTAAAGCAGTTTCATCTTCTTTCATTGAGAAAGCCGCTGAAAGTTTTACTTTTTTCAATGCTTCAGCAAATTCTTTTCCGTTTGGCAAAGAATACACTGGGTTCACTCCGTTCATAATTAAGGTGTGAACAGCCCCCGCTTTCATGTCAGCAATTAATTGCTTCACATCTGCATTATTTCCTTTACGGATTTGACGTGTATTTCCTGTATTGAAAGCTTCACTACTTAAAGCACGGTTAATAGCAAGTACTAATAATTGTGCGTTTTTATCATCGATACCACACACTAAAACTCCTTTGCTTCCCGCCGCTTTTAATTGTTGCGCTGCTTTCATTACCGCTTCATCTTTAGCAGAACCTACTGATGAACCTGTAACTACATTGTATATTTGAACTAAAGCTTGTTTTTGAGCGGTAACAGTCATCGGCACACGCTTATCAGCGGCAGCACCAGACAACGTCATGTTTGATTCGAATTGGAAATGACGAGACATTTTTCCGTTTTGAGGAACACGTCCTTTTGCATAACCTGCATCGAAACCTCCACCTTGCCAGTCTCCTAAGAAATCAGCACCGATAGAAACAATTACATTAGCTTTTGAAAAATCGTAATCAACTAAAGCTCTTTCACCATAAACCGCTTGGAAAGCATCCAAAGCGTCTGATGAAGAAACCGCGTCGTAAACCACATGTTTTGCATTAGCATTAGCAGCCACGAATTGAGCGATTAAACGATCAGTTGATGGTGACGCAGAAGTATTGGTTAAAACCACTACTTTACCGCCTTTTGCTTTTGCATCAGCAACACTTGCTGTAATCTTAGCGTTAGCTTCAGTCCAAGAAGCGTCTTTACCAGCAATTTTTGATGTTTTCAAACGAAGTCCATCATATAATGATAAAACCGATGCATGAACACGAGCATTTGCATGGAAATGAGCTCCTTCAATTGTATTATTTTCAACTTTAATAGGACGACCTTCACGAGTTTTTACTAAAATATTAGCAAAATCGAAACCATCTGAAAACGAAGTAGCATAAAAATCTGCTGTTCCAGGAATGATTTCTTCAGGTTGAACTACATAAGGAATTGACTTATGCACTGGACCTTCACAAGCTGCAAGCGTTGCAGCTGCTGTACTAAATCCAACGTACTTAAGAAAATCACGACGTGTTGTATTAGAAGATGCTAATGAAGCAGCATCACCTAAGAATTCATCAGTAGGAATTTCTTCAACAAACTCGTTATTTCTAAGCGTCTCAACAATAGAGCTATTTTCGTTTAGCTCCTCAACACTTTTCCAGTATTTTTTGTTTGATGACATATTGTATATAAAAATTAGCTTCTTAATAATTTATTAGTAGTGACACTTACCACATTCAAGACCTCCCATTTGCGCAGCAGTTAACTTGTCTACACCATATTTTTTAGAAAGTTCGGCATGAATTTTTTCGTAGTAAGCATTTCCTTCCGTTTTCACATTAGTTTCACGGTGACAATTCACACACCATCCCATAGTTAAAGGAGAAAATTGTTTCATCACCTCGAATGTTTCAACTGGTCCGTGACAAGTTTGACATTCTAAACCTGCAACAGAAACGTGTTGTGAGTGGTTGAAATACACAAAATCTTGCAAATTGTGAATTCTAACCCATTTTACCGGTTTTTGTTTACCTGTATATTTTTGAGCAGCTTTGTCCCAACCTACCGCATCGTATAATTTTTGAATTTCACCAGTGTAAAACTCTTTAGTATACTCTACATAAGTTGAATCTTTATCTCCTTGGAATTCTGAAATGTTTTTATGACAGTTCATACAAACGTTCAATGAAGGAATACCCGCATTTTTACTCGTACGAGCTGCAGAGTGACAGTATTTACAATCGATACCATTGTCACCAGCGTGAATTTTATGCGAATAATGAATTGGCTGAATTGGCGCGTAGTTTTGATCTACACCTATTTGCATTAAATAGCCATAACCAAAATATGCACTCATCAACATTAACAAGATAGTAGAAACCAATACTAAAAACTGGTTTTTAACAAACGATTTCCAAAGTGGCAATAAAGACAATTTACGATCCGCTACTTCAACACCGTTTGCCGCAGAAATTTTACGCAATGTATTGTTTACCATAAACAATAAACCTACTAAAAGAGCAAGTACAATTGCTAATAAACCTAAAACCACATTGTTTGAAATTCCCATTGCATCACCAGCTTGAGCACCTGCACCAGCAACTCCAGCAACAGCCTTAGGCTCTTCTTTTGGTTGCGATGTATATGCCAAGATATTGTCTACATCAGCATCTGATAATTGAGGAAATGCCGTCATCGGCGTTTTGTTGAATTCTTCAAAAATTTTAGTCGCATCAGCATCACCTGAAGCAATTAAATCTTTAGAATTCTTAATCCACTTGCCTAACCAAGCTCTGTCTCTTCTTTCAGCCACACCACGAAGTGCCGGACCTGTCATTTTATCATCTAATTTGTGACAAGCTGCACAATTAGCATTAAACAAAGCTTTCCCTGCAGCAGCATCTCCTCCTTTAGCAGGAGCCGCAGCAGCATCAGTAGCCGGTGCCGCAGCAGCCGGTTCTTGAGCGAAAGAACTTAAAGAAACTGATAATAAAAACGCTAGATTTAGCGTTATTATCTTTAAAATCGATTTATGGTTGCCCACTTTTTTCATACATTAAATGATTATCATCTAAATTTGGCACAGTATTTTCAGTACTTCTAACATCAAAGTACAAGTAGCCATTTAAAAAACTCCGACAAAAATACGACTTATGAACTATTCTCAAAACCTTAAATATATCTTAATTATTAATTTATATTTATTCTAAATAATATTTTTTAAATTGTTTAACCTATTAACTGTAATTTTGTTCAAAAATAGATTCATTATGAGAATTTTAACCTCTTCGTTTATTAAAACTTTCCCTTTCTTAATGCTTATTATAAGTTTGAATTCTTTTTCACAAGACAAAAATTCAAACATCAAACAAGATCAAAGATTTGAACAATTACTTGCAGAGAAGAGAAAAATGAATGCTTCTATAACTATTCACGATCGCTTTAAAATTCAAATTTTTACTGGTGATGCAGAAAATAGCAAGAAAACACTAACCGAATTTAGAAAAAGCAATAAAAGTGTTGATGCTACGATAGTTTTTCAAACTCCAATCTACAAAGTGTGGGTTGGAAGTTTTAAAACGAGAATTGAAGCTGAAAAAAAACTACAAGAATTAAAGAAAAAGCACCCTAATGCTTTTTTGATAAAACCGAATAAGTAATTTGTTTGAAATCCTTACTTTTGATTAACCAACTAAATAAATTATGAAAAAAGTTTACTCTATAAGTCACTTATTACTATTGGGAGTTATTATTATTTCTTGCAAAAAAGAGCTAGCTCCTCAGGAGAGTTTTGTAGATTATTCTACAAAGACCACAACATCACCTCCTCAAAATGCTAATCCAAACCAAAGTACGAGTCAACAATTAACTACTACCACTTCAAAAGCAAATCCACCACACGGTCAACCAGGACATGTTTGTGGAGATGGGAAACAACAACAAAATACAACAACTCAAATCCAATCTGGCACAAATCAACAATACACTATAACGCAACCAACGACCAAAACTGTAGCACAAAATCCAGTAAAAGTTGCTAAAGGAATGAATCCGGCTCATGGACAACCAGGGCATGTTTGTGGTATTGCTGTTGGAGCGCCATTAGATTCAAAACCTAACACCACTTCAACCAGTACAACTGTTCAAAACAGTAGTACTCCAGCTTTATTAACACCTGCCAATAATACTGCCAACACGACTCAAGTAAAAGTAGAACCTGGCATGAATCCTCCTCACGGACAAGAAGGACATGTTTGTGGAATTGCTGCGGGAGCACCATTAAACCAAGAAAAGAAAACTGAAGAGAAAAAAGAAGAAAGTCCGAAATGATATAATTGACACGGAAATACAGCTCAACAACTTGATTAAAACAGGTTAATTAGCAAACGACAATCAATTAATCGGATCCCTGTCGTTAACTTCCGTTTCTTCCGTTTTCTTATACTCATTATTGAACTTGTCTTCCAAGTCTTTTCTGTCTTTTTCATTTCGAAAAAAAAGAAATCGTATAAGAATGAAACTTCCAATTAATGCAATAGCTATGTAAAAATAATACGTTTCCATAAGGCAACTTTTTACATAAAGTTAATTAATTCTAACGTAATCAACGTCAATTCAGCCTTAATTTTACGATTTAGCCATAAAAAAACCAAAACGAAAGTTTTGGTTTTTCTTTGCAGAGAGGAAGGGATTCGAACCCTCGATACAGTTACCCATATACTAGCTTTCCAGGCTAGCTCCTTCAACCACTCGGACACCTCTCTAAATTATTTTGCAAATAAAGTCTAAAAAATTGAATTTCGAAAGATTAATTCATCTCTCCTCGCAAGGAAGTTTCAAATATTGTTTTAAATACCGTTGGCGCCACATTTTGTCCAAGCAAATACATCAACTTGGTGATGGCTGCTTCGGTGGTGATGTCTTTCCCCGATATCACGCCAATTTGTTTGAGTTGCGAACTGGTTTCGTAATGTCCCATGTTCACGCTTCCTCCCGAACATTGAGTTACATTAATGATGTGGATTCCTTTTTGTATCGCTTTTTCTAACAAGGCGATAAACCAATTTTCAGTAGGCGCATTCCCAGCTCCGTAGGTTTCCAAGACAATTCCTTTTAAATTTTCTGTCGAAAGAATGGCTTCCATCAAATTAGCATTGATACTTGGAAATATTTTGACAATCGCTACATTATCATCAAACTTTGTATGAACCGCTAGCTTTTTATCGTTGGGTTGTAACAACAATTGCTCGCTGACATTAAGATGTACTCCAGATTCTACCAAACAAGGGAAATTAGGAGATGTGAAGGCATTAAAATGTTCAGCGCTAATTTTGGTTGTACGATTTCCGCGGTATAATTTGTATTCAAAATACAAACAAACTTCTGTAATAACCGGTTTTCCTTTTTGTTGTAAAGAAGCTACTTGGATGGCTGTAATCAGATTTTCTTTCGCATCGGTGCGTAAATCTCCAATTGGCAATTGAGAACCTGTAAATACAACTGGTTTATCTAGATTTTCCAACATAAAACTCAAGGCAGAAGCCGAATACGACATGGTGTCGGAACCATGAAGCACGACAAATCCATCATACTGATTGTAATTTTCTTCTACAATTTTTGCCATTTTTACCCATTCCTCAATATTCATATTGGAAGAATCTATAGGGGTTTCAAAAGAAATAGTAGCGATATTACAATCCAAAAGCTTTAATTCCGGAATGTTTTTTAGTAATTTATTGAAATTGAAAGCTTTCAATACGCCCGAATCGGCATCTTTCACCATACCAATTGTTCCACCAGTATATATAAGTAGAATGTTAGGTTTAGATGGTGTCATAATATTTTAATTTATTGACAACTGGATTGGCATACATGGCCAAGAAGCTTTCTTTCATTTGTTGATTCTGACTGTCAATTCGCATTTCTAGTCGGCGTTCGAACAACGATTTTTCTTGCTCGGTATAGTGGTCAGTAAAACGATCTGTTTGGTTTAGAATATCGTAAGCAATGAAATTGGTTGGCCACAATTTATACGTTTGTAAAATGGAATCATCAATAACTTTGGTAACGGCTTGAATTTGTTTGTTGGTGTTGGAATTCTCTTCTTTGATTTGAGTTAATTCGTCCACTAACAAATCACCAATGTGGATATGAATACGTTTTTTTTGACCTAAAATTCCGCCGAGGATGTTGTTAAAGTCTTCGTTGGATGTTTTTTTGTAAATTTCATTATTGGCTTCTGCCATTAATTGTGGCATTTTTAAAGCATCGGTTGGATCATATTCGTAAGAAATAGAAACCGGAACAATTTTGATATCTTTAAAATAATCAATCACATTTCTATCGCCAGCTGCCATAGCTAGCATTTTTAATACTCCTGAATGCGTGGCGTCATTACCATCTTTGGTTCTTCCTTCTCGTTGTGCTATCCAAACCGAACGATTTTCACGAAGCAACAACTGTTCGATATATTCGGACATTAATTTAGAACTTTGAAGTAACTCTCTAGGTTGTAGGCCACGTTGTACTAAAAAATTTCGATTAAGACGGGACAATGATTTCAAAAAATCTTTTTTAACCAAATTGTCTCCAATTGCCGAAGCGGTCATAACCAAACCATGATCAAACAACGCAATGTTTAACAAAGACGTGTCTAAAATAATATCACGGTGATTGGATACAAATAGGTATGAGGTGTTGGGGTCTAATTTTTCAAACCCAGAAGTGGAAAGTCCATCAGAACTTTTTTGAAGCACTTTTTGAATGGCTTCGTAAATAAAGTTGCACTGAAAATCACGAATAGAATGGGTTTTTCTCAATTGGGTTTTCCAAACTTCATCTTCCATATCCGGAAAAGTAAATTGCATCATCGCCTTCATTATCGGATGATTGATTCCGATTTGAATGGCTTGATTTACTTCGGCATCATAATATGGTCGAATGGCATCGAATTTTGACATTTCAATTTAAATTTTCTGACACAAATGAACGAATTTTTTTTTAAACCTTTGTAAAGGCTACGTTATATTCCAAAAACAGCTTTAGCGTTTTCAGTTGTTATACGAGCAATTTCTTCAATAGTAACACCATAAATTTCGGCTAACTTTTGAGCTACTAACGTGACATAAGCACTTTCATTGCGTTTTCCTCTATAGGGCGCTGGAGCCAAATAAGGTGAATCGGTTTCAAGAACGATATGTTTTATGTCTATTTGATTCAAGAATTGATCAATTTTTCCGTTTTTAAAAGTCACAACGCCACCAATGCCGAGTTTCATTCCGAAGGAAATGGCTTTTTGAGCTTGTTCGTAATCGCCGGAAAAGCAATGAAAAATTCCGAACAAATCGTCGCTTTTCTCCAATTCTAATACTTCAAAGATTTCGTCAAATGCATCACGACAGTGAATGTTAATTGGGAGTTTGTATTTCTTCGCCAATTGTATTTGACGTTGAAAAGCAATTTTTTGCATTTCCAAAGTGGTTTTATCCCAATACAAATCAATTCCTATTTCGCCTACTGCGTAAAATTTTCTTCTTTCGAATTCAGCTTCTACAAAAGCCAATTCTTCCAAATAGTTTTCTTTGACATAACACGGATGCAAGCCCATCATTAAAAATATATTTTCTGGGTATTGCTTTTCCAAGTCAAACATGCGTGGTGCATAACTCGAATCGATAGCCGGAATAAAAAAACGAGAAACGCCTTTAGTAATGGCATTTTGAATCATTTCATCGCGATCATCTGCAAATTGAGAAGAATATAAATGGGTATGGGTGTCGGTAAGGATCATTTTGTACAATTGAAATGCAAAAGTAATTAGAATTAAAGAAGATTAAAATCCTAAAAAACAGAATTTTAATAATTTTTTAAAGCTCGCTTGTTGGTTTGATAAATAGTTGTATATTTGCAACCTTAAAAATTAATAAACATTATTGTTATGTACGCAATCGTAGAGATAGCAGGGCAACAATTTAAAGTAAGCAAAG
>JAZKHA010000025.1:0-36262 GCA_040385625.1 Bacteroidota bacterium | reverse complement strand
TTGGGGCTTTAGCATTAACAGGAGTAGGAACGGCATCTCAGGTTGTAAATTATGGTGGGTTTGATTTTTATTTAAAAACAGCAAGTGCAGCAACAGCAGGAACTACTATATCTCAAAAGGAAACATCTTTATTCAGAATACTTATAAATACAGGTTTTCATTATGAAATCAGGGTAAAACAAAACGATGCTTCTGTGATTAGTGATGTCCGATTTGTGTATGGGTTAGGAGGTTCATCGGCAATTGGTAACGTGGAACCCTCTACAATCTCCCCACAGTTAGTAACATTTGGAGCAGATGGTACAGACACTAATAATCAGATTATACACAAACAGAGCGGGGTTGCTGCAACAAAAATAAATTTAGGGGCTAGTTCTCCTAAATCTCAAACACATGATTACACGGTTACTTTTATGAGGTTGAAAAACTTATCTACGGTGTATTATAAAGTTTTTAACAACACAACAGGGGATATTTTGACTGGAAGTTTTTCTGCGAACACGGACGCTTTAACGCCTATTTTTAATAAAAACAATAACGCATCTAATATTTCATGTGCATTCGAAATCCAAAGAGCTGTTTTAAAAATACAAGATTAATTATGTATCAAATATCAAAGTTAACAGGAGTAATAAAAAAGAACGGAATTGTAGTAATCCAAGACGATAGGATGCAAGATTGGAATGATTTTGTAGCTTATAATGGTGTAATTGAATATGTAGATTCTTTTGATGAAGAAATTGAAGAAATTGAAAACTCAAAAATTGCACTTCATGTTCAATATCCTGAATTATCGGGTCGAAATTATCAATTAATTATGTTGGATAAATTGCCAAACATAAAACGCCGTGAGAGCTTTTCTAATAGAGGTTTAAAAGGAAAATATGAATACGAAAAAAACGGTCAGTTAATTTGGTCTATTGAAACAAAACATTGGTTTGAAGTTGATACGGATTTTCCAGAAGGATTAAAAAAGATAGTAAAACTTTACAATGTCGGTGGCGAGGTTATAGACGAGTGGTTTTCTTGTTTCTCATTAACAGCAGATGGAAAACAGACTATTCTAAAACAACAACGAGAATTGATATTGTCATACTTCAAAGGAAGACAGCCCGAATTATTCAATTTACTATATGCATTTTTTGCAACTGAAATAAATACCTATGTGGCTACTGGTGACAAACAATCTTTTGAAAATACATTAGTAAACGCTGCAGCATATCATGATGTTCAGATTGTAAGAGACACTCTTACATCTGTAATAACATCAGAAAGCAATACTCAAATCACAGTTTTACAAGGAATCTTATACGAATTAGTTTAATTATTAAATGGAAAACGCTAAAGACATAAAAAGGCTGGAAATAACATTAGCATTATTACTAATGTTTGTGCCTTTAATTTTAAGATTGCTTGACGGTACTTGGCGACCAAGTATAAGTAATTATGCGTATAGTAATTATAATTATGTATTTGCATTGTTACTTACGTTAGCAGGTACTTTGTTTTTATATAATGGTTTAGGGTTCAAACGACACTGGTATAATGGTATTATTGGGGTCTCGCTTATCGGTGTCGTTCTGACTCCACATTTAGACTATCCAATATTACATTATTCATTTGCATCAACATTCTTTTTAGGAAGTGTTTTGGCAATCGGTTTAAGTTCAAATATAGCTTTTCGAGGATTCAAATATTTAGTTTCAGCAATTGTTGTGTTAGGACTAATAATGCATTTTGCTTTCGGAACATTTAGCTTATTAGTTGCTGAGTGGATAGGTATAATTCCAATTTCAACACACTTTATTATTAAATCAATCAATAAATAAATCAATGCACACATGGTAACTTTTTTAAAAACAACACTTATTTTCTTAATGGTAATTTTTACACCAATTAAAGGATTATTATTAATTACAGGTATATCTGTATTGTTAGATACGTTTTTCGCAGTATTTGCAACCATCAAACTAAATGGGTGGAAAAGTTACCAAAGCACAAAACTTTTCAATATAGTAGTTAAAACCTTCTTTTATTTAGGTTCAATTATACTAGCTTATTTCGTCGATAAGTACATAATACAAAAAGATTATATACTAGGAGTCGAGTTATTAATGTCAAAAGCTATAACTATTTTTTGGATTTATATCGAAGTGAAATCAATAGATGAAACAAGTCAAAAGTTAGGTAATGAGCCTTTTTATAAAATGATAAAAAACATCATTAACACAACAAAAGACTTGAAAAAAGACATTAACGAAATTAGAGAGTAGTTATGAAAACAGGTATATCATCAAAATCATTTGCAAATGCAGCCAAAAAAATAGGTTGTGAAATAAGAGCGATAAAAGCAGTTTACAAAGTAGAAAGTAAAGGATCTGGTTTTCTTCCTAATGGTCACCCAATAATATTATTTGAACCGCATATTTTCTGGAAAGAACTAAGAAAAGTTGGAATCACTCCAATAGTTTCAGATGTATGTTATCCTAAATGGGGCGAAAAACCGTACGGCAAAGTATCGGAGCAACCTGCAAGAATGGAAAAAGCATCGAAGATTAACCGTGAAGCAGCTTTAAAATCTGCAAGTTGGGGTTTATTTCAAATACTTGGAATGAATTATAAATTATGCGGTTGTGAAACTCTTCAAGAATTCATTAACAAAAATTATGAATCCGAAGAAGCTCAATTAGAATTGTTTGTGAATTACATTATGAATTCATATTTAGATGATGAATTGCGAGATGAAAATTGGGTTGCATTTGCATCGCAATATAATGGTCCGTTATATTGGAAAAACAACTACGATGGAAAATTGAATACAGCTTGTAATTTGATAACGGATTAAAAAGCTTAATTAAAAATTTCCTTATTAAAGGAAAACGGGTAAAAACTTAAATAGAAATTGCGAGATTCTCGCAAAATCTCTAAAAAATTAAATAATAAATTATGCTCACACCATACATTCAAACCATCAGAACCATTTTAATAGTTGTTGGAGTTGCTTTGGCAATTTGGTTTTTCAAAGATTGGCAATTTCAAAAATCTGAAAACATTCGCCAAACTGAAAACGCACGACAATTGCGTATTTCCGACAGTCTAAAAATGACAAGCCAAGTTTTGACAACTTCAGAAATCAAAGAATATCTGGAGTATCAAAATAAAGACCTGAAAAAGAAACTCGAATCGGCGGGAATTAAGGAAAACAAAGTGCAAAGCATCATCACAAATAATTACTATTATAAAGATACGATCACACAAACAACCGATGTGTCTCCCTTAATAAAATCAATCATAAACGGAACCCCCGATAACCAAACGTTCCAAGACACCACGAAATGCCAAACCACAAAAGGGAAAATCGTTTTCGATGGTAAAAAATTAGAAATTAAAATTAACGATCGGGAGTTTAAAAATAAAACCGATGCCGTCGTATATCAAGAAAGGAAGCAATGGCAGTTTTTAGGAATCAAAACAAGGTTTCTTGGTAGACGACAATTCACATCTAAATTATTTGATGATTGTGGATCCACAACAATTTTAAAAATCGAAAAAAAGAAAGACTAATGGAAAATAAATTAAGAAGCCTAAAACTAAAAAAAGCACGTCTTTTTTCTGAAATCGAATCACTTTCTTCAGTTAGTGAATTAATGTTTTTAAACTTCGGTAAAGTCGAAGCCGAAATATTACTGCTCGAAAAACAAATAGTCAGAGAAACTAAAAACCATTTAGATGAAAATTAGTATTTCCATAGCAAAAGAGTGGAATGATTTGTCCGACAAACAATTCCTGAAAATGATGCGACTATTTTCTACAAAAGTCCAAAAAATTCAGTTATTGGTAAGAACGTTCAAAATATTGGTTGATTGTCGTTGGTGGCAATTCCGAAAACGCGCAAGAATGTATTTTATTATCAAAAATGTACCGTTAAGCGAACTAAAAACACACTTCGAACATTTATTTGACAATAATACCAGGACTGAATTTATTTCGGAAATAAAAGTTGGCTCAAAAACGTATTACGCACCAATGCACCGAATTATAAACCTAACCGCCGATGAGTTCGCCTGTGCCGATGACCTTCATATTTTGTACCACAAAACAAAAGATGTAGAAGCCTTGCAATATTTGTTTCATACACTATATTCAGAAACCACCGAAAGACAAATTTTCGACAAATTAGAATTGCCAAAAAAAATAAACAAAAAAATACCAATGGCTGTTTTATTGGCCACCGAATTCACGTATTCAGGTTGCAAAAACTATTTAGCAAAAAGATACAAAAAAGCATTCCCTTCAGGCGGAAAAGCATCGGGAAAAAGTTCAGGATTCGGAAAAGTAATTCCAGCTATGGCAAAAGGCGATTTATCTAAACTTAAAATAATAGAACGCGTAAATATTTACAAATTCTTAGATCAGTTTCAGGACGACATAGAAACCTACGAAAAACAAAAAACACAACGATAATGGCACGTACCACAACACACACCGCTGTAGTAGAATTTCACAGAAGTATTGCTACAGCACACAAAGGCATCAATGGGTTTTATCGTTTTAATTGGAACGAAATAAACGGAACTTTCCGCAACGGAATACAAACACCTGCATTATTGTTAGAAAGCCATAGTTTGGGATTAGACCCTAATGCAAACAATACAACCCATTTTGCAAGCCGACATATTTCTTTTTTGTTGTTAGACTTTACAGGCAAAGCCGATAATTATAACAAACAGGAAGAAGTCCTAGACAATACTGAAAACATCGCATTAGATATTGCCAGTTACTTAAAAAATCTAACCAATGACTTAAGTTTTAAAAAAACCTACGGAACAATAGATTTAAGCACTTTAGAAATTGAAAAAGTAGGGCCTATTTTCGATAATATGTATGGTTGGAATGTAAAATACACCCTAAAAAACCACGAACCAATGTGCTATGACCCGATTATGTGGGAATGGCCAACACCGTAAGCTTCATTTTTTTTATTTTTTCTCCCGGAAGATAGTGTACGCTTCTGGGAGTTTTTTTTGCTTTTTGATGTCCTATTTATTGCCATGACTCACGGTTAATTTTACTTAAAAATAAGTACCATGGCAGGCGAAATAGATTCTTTATTATTAGAAAAAAATATAGGTAAAGAAGCCAATACTGCTTTGCGTAATGCTTTGCGTTCTGCTATAAATACTACTTCCGAAAAAAGAACTGGAGACGCTTTTAAACTTGCTAATTCTAAATCTAAATTTAAAGACCGCCGTTTGCAACGCATTACTGCCGAAGCACCTGATTATATTTTCAAACAACATTATGGTTTCGAAGGTTCTAAAAAGAACGGAGTAAATATGCGACTAAAGGCTACCGATGTTTTTAATAAAGCTTTAGAATCTAGTAATGTACTCGAAACTTTAGCCACTGCAATTTCTAACGTGCGTGCCGATCAGGTTATCGCAGCAATAAACTTCTCTAAAAATGTCAGATAAGAAAGTCACCCGTCAGTTATCCATTTTCATAAATGACCGAGAAGTGGTTAATTCCTTTGCTGGGATTGGTCGTGAAATAAATAAAGTTTCGTCAGAAATGCGAAACTTAAATAAATCTTCTGCAACCTACGATCAGGATTTACAAAAATTATCTTCCGAACTTACTTCGCTAAAAACAAAACAAGGAGATTTTCGTGAAGAATTAGGATTTACCAACAAAGAACTTCAAAAAACTGGTGAAGTATCAGGCGGTTTGCGTGGAACGCTTTCTGGTATTTGGGATTCTTTAGCTTCAGGCGATTTGCAAGGAGCGAAAGAAGGAATAACATCTATTAAAGATGGTTTGGGCGGGATGGTAAAATCTTCTTTAGCATTTATTGCAACGCCAATTGGTGCAGCGATTGCAGTATTGGCAGGATTTGCTGCAGGAGCAAAAGCAATATTTGATTTTAATGTAAATGCCGAAAAATCTGCACAATTAATCGAAAATCTTTCAGGAAAAACAGGTCAGGTTGTCGAAGATATTCGTGTAAAAATGCAAGCTATGTCCGACACTTTCGAAGTTGGTTTCGATAGTTTAGCTGGTGCTGTAGATAATTTGGTCGATACCGGAGTTGCAAAAAACGAATTAGAAGCACTCGACAAAATAAAAAACGGATTGCTTACTGCTCCCGATAAAAACGAATTTGTTGCCAGTTTAGAATCATCGGCAGTTACAGCAAAACAAGTTGGTTTAAGTTTAGAAGAAGTGATTTCGCTTAAGCAAGCGATTGAAGAAACTGGTGTAAATCCCGAAGCTACATTTGGAGCGTTAGAAAAAGCAGGTAAAAATCTTGCTTTACAGACTGACAAACTAAGAGAAGGTTTAACTTCCGCTTTTGGTGCTGCATTTACTGATGATATTTTAGCGAAAGTTAAAACTGGACAACTTACAACAGTTCAAGCTTTAGATTTAATCAATACCAAATCGAAAGAAGTAGGATTAAACCAAACCCAACAGGCTGAAATTGGTGCACAATTGTTTGGTAAAGCGGCACAATCAGCAGGTGGTTATGCCACTATTTTAGATACCGTTTCGGGAGGTCTTAAAAAACAAAATCAGGAACTTAACGGAAACCAAAAAGCGTTAAGCGACTTGGCTGATGCCAACGAAAAACTACAAAAAGCACAATCTGAATTATTTAGAGTTCAAGATTTTGGCGAATTGTGGACAAAAATAAAAGCTGCCGCAATAGATGCTTTGGCTGGTATAATTACTTTCGTGTCCGATTTAAAAAAAGACATACAGCCATTATTAGATATTGTTGGTGTTGCGTTTGTTAATTCTTGGTATTTATTTAAAGCCGCTTTTGTTACTACTTTCGATATAATTGGTGCCGTTGTAAAAGGATTTTTCGATTATCTAAAATTTGGTTTCAATTTCATTAAAGCCATTCTTACTGGAGATTTTAGAGGTGCTATTGCTTTGGTGGGTAATTATTTTACTTCATTAGGTGCAACCGTTCAAAACCTTTTTGGTAAAATAAAAAACACAATTATCGATACTATTTTAAGTATCGTTAAAAATGTAGCTCCGATACTCGATGCTTTAGGTTTTGATGTAGATAAAATTCAAAAGAAATTAGAAAGTTTCAAATCGAAAGATATAAAAATTTCAACGAGTTCTGAAAGCACAGGCGATTCTTCTAATCCAGAAGCAAAAAACACAAAAGATACCGAAGAAGAATTGGCAAAACAAAAAGCTTTGCGTGATGCAGCGAGACAAAAAGAACTCGATGCACAACAAAAGGCACGTGATGCAAAAAAAGCCGCCGACGAAAAAGCCGCTAAAGAAGCTTTAGATATTGCATTAGCGTATGCGAAAGCACAACAGGATTTAGCTAAAGCAGAACTCGCTTATTATATTTCAAACCAAAGAAGCAAACTCGACAGCACAATACAGCTTACGCCTGAAATAATTGCTGAAGAAACTCGAAGGCTCGAAGAAATTAAATTTCGTCAGGAAAACGCTTTGGCTGAAGAGCGTTTGTTTAAAATTGCTAAAGCAGAACAGGATGCAAAATCAGACGAAGAATTAGCGTTGCTTAAACAAACAATCGATTACGATTATTTAGTTGCGCAACAAACTTTAGAGTTAGATTTTCAGAAAAGTACTGATGCTTTAAAAACGCAATACGAGCAGGAACAGAAAGTATTAAAAGCCGAGCAATTGGCTTTAGATAATGAATTAGCAATTGCCGAAGCCGATAATAAGTTTGAAGCTGATAAGATTAAACAAACTATAGATTACCAGGCGCAATTAGATCGTTATAAAACACTTTTTGAAAATAAAAAAATTACCGAAGCAGAATACATTCGTTTTAAAGCTGCTGCCGAAGACCAACAAGCCGAATTAGACAAGCAAAGAGAAATAGGAAAAGTACAAGCTACATTAGGTTCTTTTCAACAATTAGGAAACGCATTAGGAGAATTGTTCGGGCAATCGAAAGAATTAGCAATTACACAGGCTATTATAAACGGAGCGCTGGCGGTTACTTCTATTTTGTCAGCTGCATCTATGGGTAATCCAATATTAGATGCAGTTGTAAAAGGTGTGCAAATCGTTGCTACGGTGGCTACAACGGTTTCTAATATTAATAAAATTAGAAATGCAAAAGAACCTAAAAAACCTAAATTTTATCACGGTGGTGATACTGGTTCTAATCCTGCGTTGGGTTATGACGAATACGGACCAGTAACAGGTTATGTTCACCAAAACGAGTATGTTATTCCCGAAGTAATGACAAAGGACCCGCGTTTTGCAAATACAATTGGCTGGTTAGAACAAAATCGTCAACGAAAGTTAAAAGGTTATGTAGACGGTGGTAGCACTTCACCTCAAAACCTCGCATCAGGAACTCCAGCACAAGCACAAGATTTTACTTCAATGTTATTGCAGGCTATCGGTAATTTGAACACAATATTGTCTGCAGGAATTAAATCGAATGTAATTTTTGGATACGATGATGTTCAAAAAATAGAAGACATGAAGACAGAAATTAATCAATCAACAGAAAACGGAACATTATCATGATAACTATTAATCAAGCTCCATTAGCAGATAAAATTTTGCTAGATGCCAATAACACCTTAATATCAATTACATCAACCAATGGTGTAGGTTTTTATTTTCGTGCCTTAATATATGTTGACGATGTTTTGTTTGATCAGCAAGGTTGGTCAAGAAAAGACAATTTTACATCTGAAAAAGATTTAAAAAGCCTTTATAAAGCATATTTCGAAGCCGAATTTAACCCAACATTCACGGCTGGATTAATCGAACAAACGAATTTGATTAAAAAAATTTCAATTGTAATTCAGGAAATTAAAATTATTAGTAGAATTACCGTCGATTCGATTACATTTCCTGATTTCTATTTTATGTTCAACGTTAGTCCTTGCGTTTTCACAGACGATACTAACGTTCAATTTTTAGGCATTCCACAACTTGTTTCTGCAGTTCCAAACACTGGTAAAATAAGCATTCCGTTTATGGTAAATGCTACTTCACAAAGTGTAGTTGTAACATTACAAAACAATAACGGAACTACAATAAATACCATTACCGAAACTGATGTAACTGGTAAGAAAGTGTATTTATACAATTTCGATTTAGCTTCGGTTACAATTGCTGATGCTGTTTTGTATTTGAGATTAAATATTGAATTAGACGGCACTATTATTACAAAAACATTCCGATTGTTTAGATATTCTTATACTAATTTCCCAATAAAACAATTAGTTTATCAAAATAATTTTGGGTATTATTTATATGCTTACACTGATGGACAACTCACAATAGACAATGGTTTAGAAATTAAGTCTTACGAACAGTTTGATTATACTGATAAAGTGTACGAAATAAATGAAGAAAACACGTACACTATTAGCACAGGTTCTTTGGTAGAAAAGGAAAAAGAGATTATTAAATCGATGGCAACTTCATTGGATACTAAATTGTTTTTAAATTCTGTTTGGTACGATTTAAAACCCCAAACAAAAAAAGTACAAGAATTTAAAGATAGAAACCATGGCTATTCTGAAAACTTAACATTCAAAGCTAAACCAAATGCCAAAATAACAAACCAAGGAATCACATTTACTGATAGTAGCGCAGCTATAAACATTACGAACGTAGTACATACAACGGGCGATGCTCATGAAATTTCATTTACAACGGAGTTTGATATTACCGAATTATATTCGGAAGTTTCTACAGATGGCACAACGTGGTCAACTCCTGAATTAGCAAGCGGAACAACATCGCCACTAACAAGGGATATTACTTTAGGAGATGACTTTTATGTTAGATTAAGTTTTGAAAAAGAAAATGCAGTAATGGTATATTCAAACGTGTACCATTATGTTTATGTAGCAGTTATTACTTTCGGAATTACCGAACTAGCTGTCGCTGTAGGTGGCGGTGGTTATAAATATGCTGATTTGAATCTAAATATTCCTGATATATTAGACATTCCTAATCCAGCGGCCGTAAATTCTTTAAAATGGAAGATTAGTTACACGTTAGGAGCGCAAGCAGGAACAGACGCTCGTGTTTATATGCAACTAGTAAAAACATCTCTTTCCGCAGTATTATGGTTTGATTATTATGAAACAAGCGGCCAAGCTGTTGGCTCACACGTAACTGCTTTAAATGCAATGATTCCTCCAACTGGAAATTATACAGCATCTCCTGTAAATTTTCAACTTCATGCAAAACCAGGTCATACAATAACAATTCATTTCTTGTTGCTTGATGTTGCCGATGCGACTATTTCAGAAGTTACTTACACGCTAACAAATTAAAAATGGGATTAATAAAAATTATCGCCCTAGATGGCACCGAGATAGATTTTGTAAAAAACTCACTAACTGTAAAGAAGGAAAACAATGCTTTTTCTACCGAGTTTAAAGTTAGCTATTCGTCATTCCCTTTTTTGATTATTGAAAATGCTAAAACAAAATTAGCATTAGGAAACCGTGATATTACATCATTAAACAAAAAAAAAGTTATAGATGTTATAATCGAAGAAGCGGGTGTAATTTACTATGGTCAAATTCAACAACTTAGTTTTCTTAATGGTTTTAGAAAGGCAAATTTGAAATATTCAAGTCAAATTTTGAATATCCTAAATAAGAAGCTTTCGGAGTTTATGCCAATAGTTTCAATTATTCCAGACGAAACTGATCCTATTCCTTTTACTGAACTTTCAGAAGATATTATTCCTGGTTATGAAAACTGGCCGTCTTACGCAAATAGCTTTTTAGATAAATGCTTTCCTGATGTAAAATGGCAATTCCCAATGATGTATTGGAAAAATAAATTTGGCATTAATTTAGATGCAGATCACGATTGGTTTAAATATAAACAGCATATTAATAATTATTTTGAAGGGAATTTAATTGAAAACACATTCATAGTTGATGGTAGCGACATAACAGTCTCTAATGAAAACGTAATTTCTCCACAGGTTTTTTTATTGTCTCCTTTGTATTATGCAGCGGAATCTATTAATTATAAAATAACAGGAGATGTTGTAGATTCTGAATTTTTCAAAAGATTATTACTTTTATCTACAAAAAATAATATTTGCCAAACATTTGCAAAGGCTGAATCAGAACCTTTTGAAATCACTATGACTGATTTTGTTGCAGATTTACTATTTGGTACTTTTGTAGCTCCCCAAAGTGGAACATATATAGTTACATGGAGTTTTACAATTCCTCCAGTAGCGGACATATCCATAGGAACTAATTGTTCTCTTGAAGTATATACGGCTGCTGATTTCTTTTTTGGATTTGCAGTGCACAGCTCTACCACAAATTTAACTTTTTCGGGAGTTTCGGAAATTGATTGTTTAATTTCAGAACCTATTGTTTTTTACTACAAAAATAAAGAAGAAAATATTTTTATTGATCATTCAATAACGATACTAAACTCAGACGGTAAGAAAGTATATCAAGAAATGCATCCAACAATACAAACCGGCAGATACGTTCCTGACATTACATTTGCAACTTACTTAAATGAATTAAAAAAACTGTTCAATTTAAAAATTGATATTGATGACCATAACAAAGAATTAGTTCTTAATTTTAATGAAAATCAATTGTTTAATAAACCAACAATTTTAAACAGATCATTAAATCTTGATTCCTATGATATTGTGGCAAACACTTCATTTATATTAAAATATGCAAACGATACTGATTTAGGTATTTTCGTTACAATCAATGATTTCGAATTGCTTATTGAACAAAAAGACGACTTTAATAAACCAATAAGTTTCGGATTCAAACAAGTTCCTAACAATGGTTATACAGCAAATTTATCTGCAGATGTAGAAAAAAAGCAAGGTATTGGATTAATGATATATAATCCTGAATCTCTTCCTTATATATCTCCTGATTATTTAGGTCAAACATTAAACATCAATGGTGACGGGGGAATTTATGATGTTTACTTCAAAAAATGGTTAAAATTTAGACTTTCCGCTTCAGGTGTAGATTTGTCTGGTTCCTTTACCAAAACAGAAGCCAACATATTAAGTAAATCCGAAGACATTTACATAGACAAACAACATTATAAAATTGTTTCGTTAGAAATTTCGGAAGAATCAGAAACATTCTTCCTTGTTAAGTTGAAATTAGAATCTGTTAATCTTTAATAATATCGTCCATATTGTACATCTGCTCATTTTTGATGCTTTCTACAATATGGACATAAATCATTGTTTCCTCAATTTTTGAATGACCTAATATTTTTTGCAAAACTTCGATGCGTCCACCAGAAATTAAAAAGTTTGTAGCAAATGTATGTCTTGCAACGTGGAAAGAAACTCGTTTTGTTATTCCAGTAATTTTACAAATATCTTTCAAAACTCGATTGATGTATTCTCCAGTAAATTCTCCTTTAAATAGGGCATCAACATCAATAAATTTTTTGGCGCTGTTATTCAATGTAATTCTTTGCAATTTTTCGGTTTTTTCAGCAACAAATACAATATAATCACCAATAATATTTTCATTAGTTATTTTTTGGATATCGGAAATTCGTAAACCAGTAAAACAAGAAAATAAAAATCGGTTTATTATTGCTTTATGTGTGTCATTTATAAATTCACTGATTAGGTATTTGTACATTTTATTTATTTCCGTGGCATCTAAAAAAGTTCTATCTCCACGAAAGGATTTACATTTAATATCTTCTGGTTGTAATGAAATTCTAATTCCTTTCTTTTGGGCAATGTTCAAGTATTTTTTAAAGTTTTTGGAAAATGTAGATATGGTGCTTTTATTGTTTTTCTTTTTTACCTTCAGGAACAGCAGAATATCGTCATACATATCATTAGTTAATTCGTAGAATAATATCGAAGCTTTATATTCTTTTAGTTTAGATAAAGCAGATGTTTGTTGGCGTAGTGTTCCGGGTTTTAGTTTTTCTTTTTGATTTTTAAGTTCTTCTTCCCAAAACTGTATAAAATCAATCCAACATGTAGGATTGTCAAGTTCGTTAATTAGTTTCTCTAAAGTTAACGGGACGCCAGACAATCTATAATTAACTTCAATAGCATTTATGTCTGAAAGTTTCTTTTCGATTATTAGATTATAGTCCTTATTGTTTGGATTCTTTTTTGAGCATCGCTGCTTATCTGAATCAAATTCATCAATTTTTACTGATAAGTCTAATGGTAAACGTTTTCTGTCTTTATTCAAAAACAATTGAATATAAAGCGCGCTGGTACCATCTTTACGAATAAAGTCGTCTTTTATCTTTATTTTGTATGTTAACTTCCCATTCATTTTATATGGGTAGTTTAGTGGGAACTTTTGTGTGTAATTGGTCGCAATCATATTTTATTTTTTTAAGTTGAAATATGCGTAAAACACTAATGGCGAACAGCTTACCGTATTTGGTAAGCTGTTCGCCTTTTTTTAAAAAGTATTTTGTGACCTCGACTGGATTCGCGTTTCCTTTCAAAAGTATTGATATCATTGACTACTGTTTTTTTGTGGGAACTAAGTGGGAAGTAGAACCTATTATTTTGACTAATTTCTGAAACAACGCACCGTCTTCATTTCCTATATGAATTTGCAATCCGAATTTATCTTCTATTTTTAGTTTATTTTTTTTGCTCATCGGTTATAATTGAAATTATTTGTTCTTTAATACTGTCTTTTTTTAGAGAATCCATCAGTAAAGATTCGAAAGAATCATTTTTTACTTTATAAATTTCACTCGGTTCATTTACTATATTTAATGAATCAACTTCCATAGATCCAGCATTGTATAATACCCAATGTACATTCATTTTTGGTAGTGCTTGATGCACTTGATGTAAAACATTGATTCCAATTGGACGCTTATCAGCCAATATTCTTACAAAACTATTGTAGTCAATATCAAAAGTTTCACAAAATCCTTTTTTTGTAAACCCTTGTTTTTCAATATAATACGTTAATCTTTTACCTGTATCCATAATTTTATTAAAAATAACCGCCAAAAAAGTACACAACTTAAAAAAAAGTACATATATTTGTTTAGTTGATATTTAGTATTTGTTTAGTGCAAGTTACTAAAAAACATAAATAAATAAATAGTGCTTTTCTATGATAAACAAAACGCAAAATAAAAAATTGAAATTAGTTCTTAAACATGGCTTTATGAACGATTTAATCAGTAAGCTTAATGAACAACAAATATTTTCAGTTAAGGGAGAATCTTACAAAAAACCGTATTTGTCAAATATTTTTAATGGAAGAGAATCTAATAAATCGGTCGAAAATGTCATTTTCGAACTGTACTTAGAGAAGAAACAAGAACTGACAAAAATGAATGTAGAAAGAAACGAATTACTTCAAAATAAAAAACCCGAAGCGGTCACTTCGGGTTCTAATTAACACTAACCTTATAAAGATTAACATTTATGTACAGCAAATCTAATGAGAATTTATTAATCCACCAACTACCGGCAGGATTATTAGTTGGCGACAACAGAACCGAACTTTTCGGATGTCGCACAACAAAAAAAGTATTTACTATTTCAAATGGTATTACAAAATCTTTCAACGAATTAGATCCATTAAAAAAAGCTATGATTTTCGAGCAAATGCTTGATGATGATGCAGCAATGGAAGATTTAAAAAATTTCCCACAAGAAGAAGCAATCGAAAAATTTGCCTTTTGTGTATATGGTGATGCCAACCACGAACCTGATTTTTGTGAAAACGGCGAACTTCAAAAAGCCGACAATTTCATGTGTTCTGATAATTGCCAATGCTTAAAATGGCAATCAAAAAATATCACTGTAGATGACAAACCAATAACCGGAAGACAACTCGAAATCATTAAGCTACTTGCTTCTGATTTGTGTGACAAACAAATCGCTTCACAATTGTCTATTACCGAAAGCACTTTGGACACTCATAAAACTAAGATTTTTGAAAAATTTCAAGTACACTCAAAACAAGGTTTAATCACAAAAGCAATCGCTCAAAAAATCATCCAATAATTATGAATCCAAACAAAGTATCTATCACAATCACTGGTGCAGAAGCATTGGAAGATTTAAAGAAATTCTTTCCTACAACTTGGGGAGATTGTATTCAAACAGGAAAAGACACAATTCATTCAATGATGCGAATTTATAACCTTCCAGCAATTGAAGCTGTAGAAAAATCGTGCAGAATAACTGGCGGATTTAAAGATCCACAAATTATCGTAGCATCATTGTACATCATGCTAAAGCAAAAACGTATTTCTAATGAAATAAAACAAGTTGAAAATGAAATTATCTCAACAACCACCCAAAGTTTTGCGCTCGAAAGCTCAGAAAACTTCAACACTAAAGAATCAGGAGAATTACGCCAGTTTTATACAGGCAAACAAAAGGAACTCCAGCATAAACTTAACGAACTCATTAACGAGTTCCCAATTGTGCAGCCAACCATTGTCAAAACGGGACAATTTTCAGCCAAATAATCTAACTGTAGAAGAATACTTTAATACTTATTTAAAATGAATTTCACTTTAAACGAAATGATAAAAGCAAGCTTAATCTGGTTTGTATTTGGCTTTGCTTTCGCAATTGTAATTGTTTTATCAGTTAATCTTATATAATTTATGTACAAAGAATCCACTATAAATTTAGTCCGTGAAGCTGATATCACAAAAGTAATAGGAAACTATGCCGATTTGAAGCGTGCCGGTTCGTTATACGAATGTAAATCACCTCTAAATCCTAACGAAAAATCGCCTTCGTTTAAAGTTTCTCCAGCAAAAAACAATTTTGTTTGCTACAGTACCCAACACAGTGGCGACGGTATAAAATTTGTAATGCTAAAAGAAAACTGCAACTTCATTGAAGCAATCGAAAAAATTGCTGGTATTTGCAATATTTTCTTAGAGCGTGAAGAAGAAACCGAAGAAGTAAAACAAAAGCGTTCCGAAAAAGAACAGCTTTTGAAATTAATGGATTGGGCTTCTAAAAAGTACCAAAAAGAACTTGCAAATTTACCAACTGACAATTGGTCCAAAGAAATGGTTTCCAATCGTGAAATAAACGAAGAAACGATATTGACTTTCGGAATTGGTTATGCACCAACTAATTGGAACTTTCTAACCAATACAGTTGTAGAACACGGTAAATTAGAACTGGCAAAAACTACCGAAATAGTTTCTGTTAAAGATGGTAAGGCTTACGACTTCTTCAACAACCGATTAATGTTTCCTATTCAGGATGTAAACGGAAATGTAATTGCATTTGGTGGGCGATGCTCAAAGGAAGAAGAAGGCAAAACCGCAAAATACATTAATTCAAGAGAAACCAGTATTTATAGCAAAACCGCCACGCTTTACGGTTTGTTTCAGGCTAAAAATGCTATTGCAAAAAGTCGCACGGCTGTACTAACTGAAGGTTATACGGATGTAA
Source organism: Bacteroidota bacterium (assembly GCA_040385625.1). Classification (GTDB taxonomy): domain Bacteria; phylum Bacteroidota; class Bacteroidia; order Flavobacteriales; family Flavobacteriaceae; genus Flavobacterium. The sequence continues at coordinate 19,818 of JAZKHA010000025.1, read as the reverse complement.
CTTCCCTTCACCAAAACGGCTGCGACATTGCAATAGCTTCTTGCGGAACTGCATTAACTGATTCGCATTGCAAATTATTAAGCCGATTTGCTGCACACGTTATAATTTGCCGTGATAATGATGGTTTTGACGAAAAAGGAAATCCAAAAGCAGGAACAAAAGCCACTTTAAAAGACATCGATATTTCATTGAAACACGGTTTTAAAGTTTCGGTGGTTATATTCCCTGAAGGCGAAGACCCGGACAGTCAGGCGCGTAACTTATCGAAAGAAATAACTGCTTATTTATCTATTGAAGGAAATACGATTGAAAGTGAAGATTGTCCGAAAAACATATCGGAATATATTTTTGCCAATGCTAAAGATGCGGTTTTATGGAAAACAGAATTCTTAAAAAACCAAGCCGCCAATGATCCTGATAAAATATCGGAATGTGTAAGCGAAGTTTCTAAAATGATTTTTCAGATAAAAGACGATGTAAAACGCGGTTTATACCTGAAAGATTGTGCTAAAGCATTAAAACAACCAATGCCAGTTCTAAAAGGAATGATTGAAAAATTAGCATCGGAAGCTATAGAAAAATCATTAAAAAAACCATCAACCACATCAGCCGAAGATTTAGGATTGCCTCCTGGTGCCGATTTTGAAGAATTTAAAAAGCACCGTTACATCACATTAGGTAATTCGTGTTGGTTTCAAAATCGAGGTGGTACTTTTTCAAAAGGAACAAACTACAGATTAACGCCTTTATTCCACGTTTATGGTAAGAATGACAACAAACGTCTTTGCGAAGTAATTAATGAATCAGGCTCAAAGAAACTGATTGATTTTGATAGTACAGCATTTGTTTCAAGAAACAAATTCGACGAAGCATTAATAAACGAAGGTTTCTTTGTGAATTTAGAAAACTTTAGCGCGGTGCAATTTACCCTAATGCGTAATCGAATCTTGTCAGATTTCATTATGGCATTCGAATTGAAAACATTAGGCTGGCAAAAAGAAGGCTTCTTTGCATTTGCAAATTGCGTGTATTTTAAAGGAATTATCAAAGATGTAAATCAATACGGAATTGTACAAATTGAAACGGACAATCCTGATACTTCCGAATATTTTGAAGAAGTAAAACATTATTATTCTCCAGCATTTTCAGAAATATACAAACACACTCGTGATGATGATGATCCTTACGAAAACGACAGATATTTTGTCTATAAAAAAGCACCAATAGCAATTCATACTTGGATGAATCAACTTAAAAAAGTGTACGGTGACAAATCGACTACGGGAATTGCTTTTATTATAGCTTCGATGTTTCGTGATATTTACATCAAAAGATACCAGTTCTTTCCGCATTTGTTTTTAACGGGCGAAAAAGGTTCTGGAAAATCAAAGTTTGGTGAATCATTATCAGCAATGTTCACATACAAACAAGAGCCTTTCGATTTGAATAGCGGAACTCCAGTTGCTTTTTACAGAAGATTGTCCAGAATAACAAACGCGCCAACGATGTTGGAAGAGTTCCACGATAATGTTGAAGATAAAATATTTCAATCTTTAAAAGGAGCTTACGATGGTCGTGGTCGTGAAATGGGAAAAGCTACAGGAGATAACAGAACCACCACAACGAAAGTAAATAGTTCACTTATTATTTTGTCACAATATTTGTCTTCACGCGATGATAACTCATTGACTTCAAGAAGTGTAATAGAACACTTTATAAAGCCACAAGAAAGCTTTACAAACGAGCAACTGCAAGAATATAATTTGCTTAAATCATGGGAAGAAGAAGGATTGTCGAGTATGTTGGTCGATGTTTTGGAACATAGAAAATATGTAGAAGATAATTTGCACCAAACTTATGCCGAGATCAATAAACAATTAAAAAAGGAATTGCAAGGCATCGAATACCAGGAGCGTATGCTTCAAAATTATGTGGCACTAATGACTCCTATAAAATTGTTATTCGATAAAATTAAATTTCCATTTACTTACAATGAAATCTACAAGCAATTTAAAGAAGCAATAATCGATTCATCTGACTTAATTGTTGAAAGCGAAGGATTGGCAGAATTTTGGCGCACACTCGAATATTTATTAGATCGTCAGCCTTACCCTTTATTGGTGAAAGACACGCATTTCAAAATTGAAAAATTCGGAACATTACAATTACAAACCCGAAAAGGAGAAAAAGACCACGAGTGGGTTAATACCAATAAAAAACAGGTGCTAATGCTTCGACTAAATGCAGTTCACCAACTGTATCACAAAGAAGTTTCCACTCGTGAAGGTGTCGATGTTATTGGAGAAAACACCTTGCGTAATTATTTCAAATCAAAGAAATACTACATCGGTTCGGTAAAATCACACAATTTTTCAGACACCAGCACATCAGCGTATGTGTTTGATTATAGTATGATGGAGCACGGCGGTATTCTGAATTTAATAAGAAAAGAAAAAGGAGCTGAACAAACAATTTTCGATAAGGATCCTGAAAACGATTTGCCATATTAATCATGAATAATCAAGATCACATATACTTCTCCTGGTGCGTAAATCATGGCATAAGAATTTACCCAATTCCGGTAAAAGAAATTTACACAGGCGAATACTATTTGGCTGTAGAGCGTAATGGTATTTCAGAAAAAGGAAACGTGAAATTTAAAGCCGAAACCAACGGAAAAGAAAATAATGTGTGGCAACAAATTAAACTATTATACAAACTGATTTATGAAAAAGAGCATCCAAAAACCCAAACAATGTAACGGCACTTGCGAAATATGTGAGTGCGATAAAAAAGTAACTAATTTTTAATATTTATAACCATGGCAGAAACTGCAAAAAACTCAGAAAAGGCAAAAAAAGAAAAAACGTTTCAATTTAGAATTGAAACCAATTCAGACAGTGAACACAAATCCGTAAATGATAGAACAGAAGCACTATCTATTATTGCTGATTTGCAAACAAGAAATGTATCACCAATTCTGCTACACGATGACAAAGAGCAAAAAACAATTTGTTATGAAAAAGGTCGCTACGAGCAAAACTATCGTGTTAAAGGTGGCGAGTACGCACCACCACAAACACAAAAAGCAGAAACCACCGAAGTTGCTGCAGGAGAAAACTAATAATTAACTGGTTTTGTAAAAAGCCACAACCCAGCTTCGATTTAAAGGATTGGGGAATTCTGGAGCTGGGTTTTAAAAAATTGAGTGATAACGTTATCTCGCTTGCTCGTCGTTGCGGGCTTCGTAAAAATAAAATTTCAACTTAAAAATAAATATGATGCGAAACGAAAATATGATTGAACCAATAAACCCGCAATGCGTGCAAACCGATGTTAGCGGTAGTATCATTCACGAATTGAAAATTTTAGCTGAATATGCTGAATTGCACTTGATGAATAAAAAGAATTGGGAGTTAAGAAAAAATGATAGGAATTTTAAAGCTGGCGATAAAGTAAACTTTAAAATCATACGTTCAGAAAATAAAGAATGTTTGTATTTTGGAGAATATGAGCGAAATATCGACTTTGTTTTCGAGGGCGGGAAATATGGATTAGAAAAAGGATATTGTATTTTATCCATTAGTTAGTGTATTACCGCTAACGTTTACATTTAATCAACTCCTTATAAAACCAATAAAACTAACATACAAGCCCATGAATTCCGCAAAGTACATACAAGAGTATGAGAGGGATTTGAATTTTATTCACTTCTCAAACGAAACTATTAAAAACTACAGCAGTCAAATTAAATTGTTTCTGGGCTATTTTAAAGATAAAGATAGCCCGAAGCATATTTCGGCTGATGAAATCAAAAATTACTTACTAAATGCAAAAGAAGTAAATTCACAAAACGCAATGCATTCAGCAATTAAGAAGTTTTATTTACTCACAATAAAACAACATAAGAAATTTGAATTTATTCCTTACGCCAAAAAAGAGAAGAAAATACCATTAGTAATTGATGTTGATGAATTGGTAGGATTGATTGATAAAATAGAAAATAAAAAACACAAAGCGATCATTGCATTAACTTCATCAGTTGGATTACGTGTTTCAGAGGTTTTAAATTTGAAACTATGTCATATTAATAGTCCGTTAATGCAAATAACAATAAAAGCGGCTAAAGGTAAAAAAGACCGTATAGTTCCGTTAACACCAAAAGTTAGGGAAATCATTCGCTTATATTATGTTGATTATCTACCAAAAGAATATTTATTTAACGGACAATTTGGATTGCAGTATTCTTCTGGAAGTTGTAACCAGATAGTTAAAAAGTATCTCGGAAAACAATATCACATGCATACTTTACGGCATAGTGCTGCAACTGGATTGTATGAAAAAGGTACGGACTTAAAACTAATAGGAGATTTGTTAGGTCATAGTTCTCGGAAAACTACTGAGATATATACGCATACTTCCAGTAAAACATTACAAAACCTTCAATTTGCTATATAAAAAATTCACAACCACCAACACAATAAAACCACTCCAGCGAGTGGTTTTATTCATTTACACACATTCCACAATCAACTCACTTCGCTTCTCCCCCGAACCCCCTAATTATAAAAAAATTTTTCAAATTTTTTTTTTCGTAAAAAATAGAGTGTAAAAAGTTCCATAGTTCCATAGTTCCATATTATTACTATTACTATAGATATAATCTATTGATATATAAAGGATTATGTTATTTTAAGTAAGTCTATATAAGTATAAAAAGTATGGAATATTTATGGAACTTATGGAACTCTTATTTAGTAGTTCCATAAAAAAAGACATAGTTCCATCAGTTCCACCCTATTATCGAACTCTAAACCTTTGATTTACAACGAAATGGAACTATGGAACTATTTTTTACAAAATACACGTACTTATTTTAATGTTTTGCATTATTTTTTTAATTCATTGTGTACAAATTTGTATATTTGAGTGAAATTCAGTACTTTATGATAACAATCGAAATTCCAGTAAAAAGCCACATCAAAAAATACCTATCGAGGAAACACGGTAGTGTTTGCCAAATCAGTAAAAAAACATTTATCGGGTTATTTTTATGCGAAATGTTAGAGAAGGACATCGAAAAATCGAATCCGTTTCCGGGTGATCATTACGAAGTAGTCGTTCCGGAGTATTATTTCAACAAAAAAGGGTATATGATTAGTCAGGCGAAGCTTCGAACCATAGGATTATCGTTTGAAACTTTGTTTACTAACGATTTTCTGCATTTTGTAGATAACAAATTACTAGAAGGAAATATGAATGCCTATCAATCGGTGGTTTTATTCCTAAAATTGTACCAAATTAAAGAAGACGAGCTAAAATTAGAATCGATGTACCGAAAATACCAACGTTATTGTGGTGAAAATATTAAAGAAAAAAAGCAAAGTTTAGTAAGTTGTTAGTTTTAAAACCTTTGAAACCCTTATAAATAGTGTCGGAAGAAAACGACAGTTTCATAAAATTTAATTTAAAAAATAATGAATTTTAATTGTACCGAAGAATTAGCAGGTGTCGCCGAATTAGATTTTTTTCTGCTTACCGAAACATCAAACTGGCCAATCATATTAACCGACCAAAATTCGTCTGGCGTAACTTTTACGCCCGAAATGGTTTCGGTGGCTGCAACCATAAAACCCGATAGTATAAATGCAACGGTAAATAAGAAACAAGGACCCGAAGGAGTTATTTACCAAATTTCGATAAAAATGCAGTTTATTACTCGAAGCGAAGCGTTGGAACAATTGTTAGATCAGTACGAAAACAAACCAGGAGTTGTATTATCGAAAATGAATAATGAATTCCAAAAATTATACGGCACCGATAATGAACCTTTGTATATGACTTACGAAGTAAACGAAGGCGATAAAATAGATGGTGATAGTGCTACAGTCATTGAAATTAAAGGAGAAACCAGAACCCGACCAGTTTACTACACTGTTTTATAGTGGCTGTCCTATTTTAAGAGAGTAGGTTAAAATAATATTGTATTGTGAAATAGTAGTAACAATACAATATTTTTTTGTGAATAAGAATTTACACACATTATTAGCTGGTCCTCTTTACATTAATGAAATGTATGGAGCTTCTTTAGTTCCATCTATTTACAAATCATTGAGTAGTAATTCAATTGAAGAAAAATCAATTGAACAATTGGTAAAAGAGAAGCAATCAGTTAATGAAAATTCTTCTGTAAATGCTACAGCAAATAAAGTTGTAATTGTCGATTTCAATCAGCCAGTAGTCAAATTTGATTATGGTTTTTGGTTAGGTACAAAAACTTACACTCGAATTTTAAAACAACTTGAAAATGACGATACTGTCGCTGGAGTTGTTTTAAATATTGATTCAGGTGGCGGTCAAGTTTATGGAACACCAGAGTTTTATGATTTTATCAAAAATTACTCAAAACCAATCGTATCTTATACTGATGGGTATATGTGTTCTGGTGCTTATTATATTGCAGCTCCTACAAAAAGAATATTTGCAAACAAAAGAGCCGATGCAATTGGTTCTATTGGTGCTTATGCAACCATTATAGATAGTAACGGAATTTTCGAACATTTCGGAGCAAAGGTTCATACTATTTATGCTACCAATTCAACTGAAAAAAATTCAGATTATAGAGAAGTAATTGACAATTCAAATTACGGACCTTATATCAAAAATCAATTAGATCCTATTGTTGAAACTTTCGTTACTGATATGAAAGAAGTTCGTCCAAACATTTCAGAAGAAGCTTTCAAAGGCGGCACTTGGAGTGGCGAACAATCATTAGAATTAGGTTTGGTTGACGAACTCGGTACAATTCAAGATGCAGTTAATTATGTATTTGAATTGTCAATTAATACAAGTAATCAAAATTCAAATACAAATATGAACACTAAATCGCTACCTAAAGTGGAAGCTGTTTTGGGTTTAGATGCTCCGTTAGCTTCGACTGACAACGGAAGCTATTTAAACGAAGAGCAGTTAACTACTATCGAAGCGCGTTTGGAAGGTTTAGAAACTGAAAATTCTACACTGACAACGCAAGCAAGTGATGCACAAACAGCACACACAACTGCTGTAGAAGCAATCACCAACCAATTAACAGAAGCAACAAACAGTTTGACTGCAGTTGAAACTTCTGTCGATGCTATCCTGACTGCTTCAGGATTACAAGTTACTGGAACATTAACCGAAAAATTAGCAGCCGTAAATGGTAAGGCTGATGCTTTTGGAAAAATGGATGGTGACACACACACGAAACCAAAACCTGAAGGAAGTACTTCTTCTGCTCCAACCAATATTGTTGGTGGCGAAGATGTTTCTGCAGCAATGAATAACTAATCTTTAAAAACAAAAAGTATGTCTATCGTAAAAACAGACTTAGTAACTGCCTTTGGGGCTTACTACTTGCAAGAAGGACAAAACATGGACCGCTTAAAGTCGGCTATTCGTCAACCTGCGGTTACTCCTTCTTATGCTAAACCAATCATTTCAGAAAGTGATTTGTATCGTACTTCTAACACGGTGTTAGGAGAAATTGTTCAATCTTTCCAAAAAGCATTTACTGCCAAAGGTGATATTACATTTACACCAAACGAAATTCGTTTGCGTAATGCAAAAATCGACCTTTCGTTATATCCAGATGATGTAAAAGCATCTTGGTTAGGGTTCTTAGGTTCTCTTACTATTCAGGAAAGAGCAGAATGGCCAATCGTTCGTTTTCTTTTAGAAAATGAAATTGCACCACAAATCGCACACGATTTGGAAACTAAAGCATATTGGGGTGGTTCATACGTTGCACCAACACCAGGTACTGCAGGAACTGCTGCAGGAACAATGGATGGGTTGAAAAAATTGATTGATGCGGGTTTAACTGCAACAACAATGAATGCAATTGCTTTGACAGCATTGCCAACTCCAACATCAATGTTTGATGCAATCGAAGAGTTTACTGATGATATGTTGGCTGACAACGAAGCATTAGAAGGTGCAAAAATCAGAGTATTTATGGAGCCTAAGTTCTTACGTAACTACTTCCGTGACAAACGTAACACACACGGAAATGATGTGAATTATGTTGCAGGAGTAAATACTGTAGATTTCACACCAAACATCGAATTGGTAGCATTACCATCAATGGCTGGTTCAGGGTACATTTTTGCTACGCCTGCAGACAACTTCCTTCATTGCCGTAAAGTAAACGGAATGCAAGATCCTAAAGTTGAAGAATCGAAACGTGAAGTTTCATTGCTTCTTGACTGGTACGAAGGTATTGGGTTTGCATACAACGAATTGGTTTACGCATTTAAACCAGCTTAATCCTTAAATATTATGGCAAAAGATAATCCAAAAACAGCAGCGGTTGAAGAAACCGTTGCTGTTAATACAGAAAATGCAGCAGCAACAGAAGTTGTTGAAACTGTAGAAGAAACTCCAACTGATGCGGTTGTTGAAACTGTAGAAGGGAATTCAACTGATGAAGTTGTTGAAACTGTAGAAGGGAATTCAACTGATGAAGTTGTTGAAACTGTAGACGAAATTCAAGTGCAGGAAGCAGAAATAATCCCTTCGGGAGTGTTTGTTTCTGAATCAGGCGATGAATACGAATTTACAGTTGCTAAGTTCTTATTCAGAGGGAAAAAGTACCAAGTAGAAGAAGCAATTGCAAACCACAGCGATGTGTTGGAAGAATTGGTTTCTTTAAAATCATTCATTCTAAAACTTAGATAATATGCCAATCACATTAGAAGATATCGGACAAGAGGTTTGCGAACCATTAGCAGGTTTATCGAAGGTTTATTATTCGCTACATAGCGATTATACTTCTATCGAGGACCCGAAAGACATTTGTGGTACAGTTACTGCATCTACTTTTGCGGAATTAGTAGATATTCCTGCCACTCCTGGTCATATTATGGCATCAGGTAAAAAAATATTCAATTTAGATTTCGTTACGGAAACTGGAACTATAAAATCTACTATGGTAGGTGAGAAAAGCCGAAGAATGTTCGAAAACGAATTGGTAGTTGAAGTTGCAGGATCACAATCGGAATTGTTAGGGTTCTTACGTTGGATTAAAAATCAGAAATTGGTTTTCAACATCGAAGAGTTTGGTTCTGGGCAAATTCGTCAATTAGGTTCAAAACGTTTGCCTGCATGGGTTGAAGGAATTGAGCACGCGATTGAAGGTGCTATTGAAGGTAAAAACTCGGTAACTATTACCCTAAAAGACAAACAAAAATGGCCTGCAAGTATCTACAAAGGTACTTTGCAACTTACGCCAGTAACACCATAATAATACTCATTTTGTTTATTTTATGTTAATTAGGAAACGCTCTCTTACTGGGAGCGTTTTTTATTGTTATCACTAATTTTAGTTAGAAAGAAATATCACTAATATTAGTGATTGATTGGTAGTACTTTTCGCAATATATTGGCGAAATTATTTAACCTAAACACCAAAATGGAAACAACACAAGATTTTAAAAAAAAGACAAACCCGAATCAGCTACACAAACAATTACATTTCAGGAACTTGAAACCGATTTGTTTGCCATACAATCTATTGATGATGTGATGTACGATTTGCAAAAAATGTATTTTACTTACATTTGCCACAACGACATCGAAGCTATTGAAAGACAAACGGCAACAGACTCGTTTAAGATATTAGCAAAAACACTAACTTCGATAAAAAATAAAACGAGACCAAATAACGTAACCTCGTTCAAAATGAATACAGATATTTAATTAACACTCTAAACTTTATATTATGAAAAAGATTTTTTTCGCGCTACTTATTACCTGTTCGAGTTATTCTCAGAACAAAATGCAATTGAATCCTAAAGGATTTGAACCAGTTGTAACGGAAATGGAAGGACAGACTTCTGCACAACTTTTTGAGAAAACAAAAATGTGGGTCCAAACGTATTACAAAAACCCGAAAGAAGTTTCTGCTGCCGAAATTCAAAACGAAATGATTAGAATAAACGGTTACTCAGGTAATTGTTATGAAACCAAAGCTTTAGGAATGACAAATGTTTTTGGCTGCACCTACTCTATTGAAATTGAATTTAAAGAAGGAAAATATTTATATACGATGAATATAAACGAAATGACATCGAGAGGTCAGCGTGTTTTATATACCTATAAAGACTTTTTTAAGGATTCTGGTGAAGTAAGAAAAGTGTATGCTAAGTCAGTTGAAACAATGAATTCGACCGCGAATAATATTTATAATTCGTTGTTTGATTATTTGTCAGGAAAAGTACAAACTGCTAAAAAAGATTGGTAAAATTGAAAACTTTGCTATATTTGTTATCGACAAAAAGAAACAACAAATGCATTTCATTAAATTTTTACAAAAAACTTATTTATTAATATGGAAGGAGTTCGGTCGCGGTAACGCCCGACAGTCTAAATTACCTTTGTGTTGTTTCTACTGGTCAGCTCCTTCCACCCTATTATTTAATTATTATGACAAAAGAATCAACCACAAAAACGTTAAACACATCATTTATTTTAGATGATGTTATTTTAAAAATTGATTTGTAAATTTGAGTATTATGTACAATTACGAACAACAAATCAAAGAATTTATAGGAGCAAACTTTCAGGTTTCAACACCCGAAAATGCTAATGTAAAAATGACGAGCGAAAGCCTGTTGGCTTTTTTATTCAGGGTTTTTCCTGAAGGATGCATTTCTGATTATGAACTTAACGATATTATGCTTTCATTGGGTTACAAAAGATTGCCGTTTACCTATGAAGAATATATGGAAATGGATAGTAAGAACAAACCAAAAGTGTATCATATTATTAAATCATTGGGTTTTGGTTGGTGTTTGAAATCGGAACTCGATTTAGCAACTGAAGAAGTGTTTGACAAACCTAAAAATTGATGTTATGAAAAAAAATGAAGATCAACCAAAGAATTTAATTCCAGATTTTTCAAAAAAAGAAATGCAAGACAAAGCTAAATTATTTATGAAAAAACATTTCAAAATAAGAAATAAAATTTGTGAAGTATGTAAATCAACCAATTGCATTAATAATGACACGTGTATTGTTTGTAATTTAACTTTTTAGGTTTTTATAAATTATGAAAGCGGACAATAATTGTCCGCTTTTTTTGTGTCCTATATTTAACACTTTCCGTTTATCAAATTTGTTCTATGATTACAATAGAACAATGGTTTGAAAACGGTTCGCCTTACAATGAAGGCGTTTTAATTTATGCAACACATCCCGGTTGCAATAAGTTTTTACTTTCCAAACTGCAAAAGAAACAAACACCATTGCTTCACGAAAAACTGAAGTATGAGTTGAAAAAATTGGTTTCGTTACCAAAACCAATCGCAAAACCTACACCAACGTTACACAAGGTTAGTCAACCACAATTAATAAAACAGGCGGTTAGCGTTCAGATTGAAGCCGAAGAAAAAAAACAGGCTGTTTTGTTTCATCAGTTGCCACCAGAACTGCGTCCGGTTCTTATGGAAGCCAATACGCTATTCCGAGAAATCTGTTTGCTGAAAGTGCAGCTTAACGAATTACCTGCTCATAACGAAAAAGAAGCATTACGGATTCAATTACTCATTAATTCCAAACGAAAACGAAATCAGTCCTGTTGGAGTGAAATCGAATATTACCAAACACATAAGGTTTTGCTTCAAAAGAAAGTAGACGAATTGCAATTGCTTACGCCAGTATTGTTGGTAAAAAAGGAACAATTACTGTTTTCTGCTATTTCAAAACTAAAAAAGCGTAAAGCCGAAAATGAAAAATTATTGGATTCGGTTTCCGATTTGAATGAAAAGAACAAAATAAGTCGTGCTTTAATGAAGCAGGAAGAGAATATCATTATAAAAACGGAACAGTTAGATAAAATTAAAACCCTGATAAATGGATAACACCTTAATTGCTCCTTTGGAGTGGCGCACCGAACAACGATTGGTTAAAGAACTCGTTCCTTACGATTACAATCCGAGAAAACTAACTGAAGAGAAACGCTCGTTGTTAATTAGAAGTATTGAAAAATTCAACCTTGCGGAAATTCCTGCGGTAAATACTGATAATGTTATTATTGCAGGTCATCAACGTGTAAAGGTGATGATGGATATTGGTCGCGGTGATGAAGTTATCGATGTTCGTGTTCCAAGCAGAACATTAACGGAACTTGAATTTAAGGAATACAATATTACTTCTAACGTTCCGGTTGGTTTTTGGGATGTTGAAATTCTGGAAGCGCATTTTGGCGATGTTGATTTAGAAACTTTAGGCTTGTTTTTGGCTGATATTGAAATACCTGGTGATGCTTTTGGTGATGAAGGCGAAAACGAAGAAGAGCAGGATTTTGACCCAACACCACCAAAAGAAGCAATCACAGTAATTGGTGATGTGTATGATTTTGTAAGCACTCAAAAAGGAATTGTGCATCGTTTGGTTTGTGGTGATAGTACCCAAAATGAAACGTATAAAAGACTTGGTCCAGAAGAATTTGATTTGGTAGTTACCGACCCACCATACAATGTAAACTACGAAGGTGGTACAAAGGCAAAGTTGAAAATTGAAAATGATAATATGAGTTCTGGTGACTTTTACACTTTTCTGTATTTGTTTTATCAGGAAGCGTTTTTGAAAGCAAAACCCGGAGCAGGTATTTATGTATTTCATGCAGATAGTGAAGGTGATAATTTCAGGCGCGCATTAAAAGAAAGCGGTTACAAATTATCACAATGTTTGATTTGGTTGAAAAATTCTATCGTAATGGGTAGACAGGATTATCATTGGAAACACGAACCGTGTTTGTATGGTTGGAAAGAAGGCGCTGCGCACAATTGGTATTCTGACCGAAAACAATCTACAATTTTAGAATTTGATAAACCATTGCGAAATGAGGAACATCCAACAATGAAGCCGTTGGAATTATTCTCTTATCTGATTAAAAACAGCAGTAAGCAACGTGATATTGTTGCCGACCCTTTTGGCGGTTCTGGAACAACATTGATTTCCTGCGAGAAAACTTGGAGACAAGCGCGTGTAATAGAATTGGGTGCAAATTATGCAGATGTTCATGTAAAGCGTTACATCAAATACATGCGTGATAACAATTTGCAGTTTGAAATCGTAAAAAATGGACAAAAATTGTCCAAAGAACAATTTGAACTTTATTTTAATGAGTAAACTACCATTCAAAATACAAAAAGGCGATACCACGCTGGAGAAGATTATGGCACACCATATTGACCCAGTGCGGTTTCCGTTATCGGAAAAAATGGAAGAGATTCGGAAACGTTGGGCAGAAGTGCTAACGCTTTCTTTCAATTATTATTCGCCACAGCAAATTGTAAATAAGCTGATGGAGGATCATGGCGTTGGATTAGCACAGGCATATCTTGATGTAAAAAATGCACAAACGCTTTACGGCAATGTGATGGAGTCCGACAAAAAAGGAAAGCAGGCCATTCTTTACGAATATGCGCACAAATACTACCAACGTTCTATTCAGGCAAAAGATTTGAAAGCACAGGCTAAAGCGTTGGAGTTGATGGCAAAATTCGGTGGTTTAGACGAAATTGATTTGGCAGACTTTAATCCTGAAAAATTAGAGAATGTTGAGATTAAGTTCGGAATTCCAAAAGAGTTGTTCAAATATTTGAAACTATCCAGCAATCAAGGAGTTGATGATTCCAACCTTTCTGCACCAATTGATATTGACTTTGAAGAAGTAGACGAAGATGGACAAAACGAAGACTAAAGTAATTAATCTGAATATTCCACAGGCCAAAGCGTTTGTGAATATGAGACAAAAGAATTATTGGGAATGGAGTCGTGCAACAGGTAAGTCTACAGGTTTGGCTTTTGGTGCTCGACAGTTTGTGGTGCAAATGCCAAGAGCTTCATTCTTTTTGGTTGGTGCTACATACTCTCAAATACTTTCCAGAACATTACCATCGACCATTGAGGGATTGGAAATGTTTAATTTGTTTCAAGATGTTGATTATGTTGTTGGCCGATCAGGAAAGAAGAATGGTTTCCAAATGCCATACCAACCACCTAACCAATGGAACAACGTGATACACTTTTCTAATGGTGCTATATTCCAATTGATATCATTGGATAATCCGAACACTGGTCGTGGACTGAACTCTTACGGTGGTATTGGTGATGAAGCTGCGTTACTTGATCCTGAAAAGTTATACAACAATGTGAAGACCACAAACCGTGCTAAGAAGGAAATATTTAAGAACGTTCCGATGCTTGGTGCTGAGATATATGCTTCTTCAACTCCTATCACAAAGAAAGGTAGGTGGTTCACCGACATTGAAGAAGAAGCCAAAAAGCGTCCAGACTTATACTATTTTAGTAAGGCTAATGCTTTTGCCAACGCTCACAACTTACGTAAGGGTTGGTTTGAAGATATGAAAGCGGAATCGCCATCAGAGTTGTTATACAATGCTGAAATATTAAACATCAGACCTAAAGAAATTACGGACGGTTTCTATGCTAATATCAATGAAGACCGCCACTACTACCAAGATTCTAAGTCTTCTTATCTGGAAGGATTGAATGCTGCTATATTCAACACCACTAAAGATGCTGAGTTAATGAGGCAGAACTTCAACTCTAATCAGGACAACGATGTACTACACAACGAGCCGTTGATATTATCGGTAGACTTTGGTGTGTTCAATAGTTTGGTGGTGTCTCAGAAGCACGATGATGAATACCGTGTGCTTAAGTCTATGTGGGTGAAGTCACCTAAGTTGTTAGATGATTTGTTTATTGAACAGTTCATACCATACTATCGTCCGCACCAGGAGAAGATGGTGTATCTATATGGTGGTCATGATGGTAACAACAGACTGCCTAACAGTAACCTTACGTTATTCGAACAGATACGTGAGGTGTTGCATCAACATGGTTGGACTGTGATGATCATGACAAGAGGTTCGGCGGCCACACATTGGGATAAGTATCTGTTGATGAACGCTATGCTTAAGGAGAATGATTCAAGACTACCCAAGATACGTATCAATGAAGCCAACAACCCTGACCTTATCATCGCATTAGAGAGAGCCGAAGCAGTCGAGTCTTTATCAGGAGTTGATAAGAATAAGAAGGACGAACGTAACAAAGAGTTTCCTCAGCAACATGCAACCCACCTAACCGATGCCTTTGATGTGCCAATCATTACGATGTACAACGATGTGTTCAAAGGGTTTAGTTCGTATCACAATGAGTTCGTTATAGGAGTTTCCAAATAAGCATTTTCATATATCCATAATTTTATGATTTGGAAGGTGTTAATTTTCTTAGGGACTGGCGTGATTTTCTGTTACAAAATATAATTAAAAAACAAAAAAATAGACTTAAACAATTGATTTTTAAGTACTTAACTGTTTAAAAATTAGAATATTAACCAAATAAGGACAGTATTTCAATCATTGGGGTGCTGTCCTATTTTTTTTTGCTTTGAAAATGGAATTTTACATCATGGATAACGGTTTTATTTCTATTTCAGAAGCTTTGAAAGTTTTTTCATTAAAAGATGAAAAAGGTATGTATAAGCCATTTGACATTGCTTTCAGAACTTTTAACGAGCAAACCAAAAAAGGTGGAAAACTAAAAGAATACAAAGGAGTTGTTTACCTGCCAGAAGCTTTGGATTTAAAAAGCCAATCCAAGTCAACAAACCATTTTGAAAACAGAACCCGAAACATAGAAATAGCACTAAATGAATTCAGAAAAGTAAAAATTGACTTCATTATTTCCATCAACAACCAAAAAGTGATTTACTAATGGATAACAATACTGAATTTTTAGGAACACTAATAGCTGTAAGCACACTTTCAAATGGAGCTACTGCCGCTTACACGTTTAAAAATTCCTCAGATAAATTAGACAACACGGTCACAGCGGTAAAAGTTGATGTAAAAGACAAACAAGGCGAAGTTGCATCATGGGGAAAGTCTAACGACTACCCACAGCAGATTATGAAAGCCGTCCGTTTGAATGGTTCTGCTTCTTCCGGATTGCGTTTTTTAAGAAAAGCACACTACGGTAACGGACTTGTTTTGGTAAAAGACGAAGCAAACGATGCTGGTAAAAAAGTTACACTAGTAGTTCCTCTTACCGAAGCACAATCAATTTCCGATTTCTTTAAAAAATCCCAAATGCAACGCTTTTGGAAAGAAAGTATCGCCGATTTAGAGTATTTCTCAATTGCCTTCCCGGAATACATACTTTCAGAGAATTTTGCAACCATCAACCGAGTAAAACGCCAAAAAACCGCATGGTGTCGTTTTGAAATGATGAATAAAGAAAACGGCCTTGTAGAACACGTTTACATCTCAGAAGGCTTCGGAAAAGGAAGTGCTATCGATTTAAATGGAGAATTTGTAGAGAAAGTGCCTTTAATAGATTCCTATTGGACTCCAGACGAAGTTCGTGAGTACTGCAAAACAAATAATCTTAAAAAATTCATTCGTCCTGTGTTCTTTCCTTTAATTGAAGAAGCGATGTACCCTGAAAGCGAGTGGCATGCGGTGGCAAAAAGCGGTTGGTTAGAAGTCGCTAATTCAGTTCCAGCACTTAAAAAATCACTTTTTCAAAATCAAATGACAATCAAGTACATCATCGAAATTGATGAGCGCTACTTCGAAAAGTTATATGCCGAAAATTGGGTAAAAATGAAACCCGAACAACGTATCGAAATCCGAAAAGGTGTAATTGATGACATCAATTCATCATTGGTAGGAAACGATAAAGCCGGAAAGTCTATTCAGTCAATGAAAATTGTCGGTTCAGATGGGAAAGCAGTATCTGCCGTAAGTATCACCGCAATAGATGACAAACTAAAAGACGGTTCATACCTTCCAGAAGCCGAAGCAGCCAATTCCGAAGTATTATTTGCATTAGGAGTCGACCCAACTTTAATTGGTGCAGGAATACCAGGAGGAAAACTCGGAGCAGGTTCCGGTTCAGATAAACGTGTGGCTTTCGATATTCTAAACTCGTTGTATAAAACCAATCGAGAAACCACACTCGAAATTTACGAATTCATCGCGCAATACAACAATTGGGACCCAACCATTCGCGCCACATTCGAAAATACAAAAATTGAAACCCTAGACGCAAACCCAACAGGAACCACAAACGTAGCATCATGATTTTAGATACCACCGCCGATTTAAAAAAATACATTTCTATTTCAAACAGTTTTGTTATTGAAGACTTCGTGCCTTACATCAATAAAGCTGCCAATTCATTTACTGCAAAGTATGTAGGTGATTTGCACGAACAATTGTCTACTCTTCCAACAGGAACAAATGCAGATATTAAAATCATTGCAAGAGAGCACCTTCGCAATGCGATTGCCAATTTTGGATATTATATGTATTTACCGTTTGCATCTGTGCTAATGGATAGTGCAGGAATTTCGGTAGTAAATACAGATCAGCGTAAAAATGCAGAGTGGTGGCAAATTAAAGACATCAGAAGAGAATGTTTGCGTTCTGGTCACGAAGCAATGGATTTACTTCTGAAATTTTTAGAAGCCAATCCAAATGTATTCACAGACTACGCTGCAAATTATTCGACCATCAACAAAGAGTTGGTAGTCAATTCAGCAACTGTATTTTCAAAATACTACAATATTTTCGACAGCCGTCAAACTTATTTGGCATTACAATCAACACTTCGTTTGGTAGAAGACCAATATTTACACACGTTGCTTTGTCCTGAGTTAATTACTGTATTAAAATCAACCGCGTCAGGAAATGTATTAAAACTACAAGTTGCCATACAAAAAGCAATGGTAGCATTTACGGTAGCAAAAGTGGCAAATACGGGTTTATTTCTATTAGATGAAAAAGGATTGCGTGTTGACTTTGAAAATATGAGCGATGGCCGTAAAGAATCTCCTTCTTACGGAAAATCAGTCGAACAATCCGAAAAATTAGCGATAGAGCAAATAAATAACGGAACACAATACCTTCAGTTAGCAAAAAAAATAATCGAAGATAATATTGCTGATTTCAATCAATGTACATCACCATTAATACAATCACAATCATCTGGAACAGGATATGTTTCGTATGACACAAAAGGAGTTTTCGGACTTTAATATGTCCTATTTTTTAGGGTTTAAAAAAATCAATTTTACGATATGATACAAGGTTCAAATAATCCTTTCGCGTGTGATCCAGCATTAATAAGTACCCAAAATCAGATTATTACTGAAACGGGATTTACTTTAGTAGATAACGATTTTACAATAAATGCAAATTGGTCTTGGAGTTTATTCGGAAACACAATAACAAATCCTAGTCCTATAGTTAGGAATATTCCTTTTGCTGCGACTGGAATGCATAGAATTGATATAATCGTATTAAACAACACCACCGCAATCAGAATAGCAGGAGAAGAAGTTTCTGTAGGAAGTCCTAGAGCTGAGCCATTAACACCTCCAAACGCAATTAGAGTTACAGCGATTCCTGTAAACGATGATAGTTTTGGAGAAATAATTCCACCAGTTATTGGGTCTTTATATATTGAGAAAAAAGAAAAAACAGAAATAACAGATGCTTCAACAGGCGCAATAGATTTTGTATTTGTGGACCAAAGAGCAGTTGTCTCGTTTACTGATTCGGTAACTATTTTGCAAAGTGCTGAATTGGATATGTCAACTAATTACCAAAATAAAAAATACACGGTAGAAAATAGACAAACTACACCAATAACCATCGAACATTTATCGAGTACTGGATTAGGTAATCATAAATTCTTTTTTCCAAATGAAGAAGATTTCATTGTACAACCTAATGAGATATTTGAATTTTTGCAAATTAAATCGGCAACTAATGACCTTATTTTAAGATTTATTGGCAGAGTAAAAATCAATTATAATGATTTAGACAATCTACCAACTATAAACGACTATTTCAAAGGTAAACACACGTCATTAGCAAATCTACAATCAGCACATGCAACATCAAATGATGGAGATTACGCAATTGTTGATGCTGGTTCGGGTACCGATGCGCTCGAATATATTTGGGATACAGATGAAGGCTGGGTAAAAGGAAATAATACGGGTGCTGCCACAACAGACGCATTAACTGAAGGCAGCACAAACCTATACTTTCAAACCGCTCGTGTACTTGCAACGGTTTTAACTGGAATTTCATTTGCTACTGGTGGCGCAATTGTTTCTACTGATACAGTTTTACAAGCTTTTGGAAAAATTCAAAAGCAAATAAACGATGCGTTAACAACAATTGGTTTAAAAGAGGATAGCACCAATAAAGCCACTACAATGACAGGAAACACTACGTCAAATGTTGTGTTTTTAAGTGCAAAAGCTATTTATGATTGGGCAGTAGGATTATTTGTGCCACAAACAAGAACAATAACCATAAACGGAACAACGCAAGATTTATCAGTAGATAGAAGTTTTACGGTTTCTTCTGGCGTAACTCCAAAAATAAGAACGTTAACCTCTGCTGATTTATCAACGCTAGATATAGCTGGGTTCAAAGTATATGCAGATGCATTGTCTCCAAATTTAGTAATAGCATCAAATGAGTTTTATGATTTTCACGTAACAGATACGGGTCAAGTATTTAGTTATAAGAAAAATGGTGTGACTATTGGATTAGGGCAAACAGGTATTTTAGTGGGTGATGTGTTAGAAACAACTCCTTTGATAGTAGATAATATTTTTACTAATAAAGTACTTTGGAAAGCGAACGGGAGTGCTTCTGTTGGTGTTGGGGCTTTAGCATTAACAGGAGTAGGAACGGCATCTCAGGTTGTAAATTATGG
>JAZKHA010000024.1:0-58763 GCA_040385625.1 Bacteroidota bacterium | reverse complement strand
AAAAAAGTTCGTAAAATAGAAATCAAAACCCGAAGATTGAGCGATCATATCTTTTCGGGCGAATACCATACGTCTTTCAAAGGGCGTGGAATGACTTTTTCAGAAGTACGTCAATATCAGTATGGCGACGATGTTCGTGCCATCGATTGGAATGTAACTGCGCGCTATAATGAGCCTTATGTAAAAGTTTTCGAAGAAGAACGAGAATTGACCATGATGTTGATGGTGGATATTTCGGGTTCGGAGAGTTTTGGAACTAAGAATCAGCAAAAAAGCGAAATTGTTACCGAAATTGCAGCCACTTTGGCTTTTTCAGCTACTCAAAACAACGATAAAATTGGATTGATTTTATTTTCGGATCAAATCGAATTGTATATCCCACCCAAAAAAGGGAAACCGCACGTGTTGCGAATTATCCGTGAGTTAATAGAATTTCAACCGAAGAGTCGAAAAACAAATATCGGTCAGGCCCTACAATTTTTATCGGCGACTCAAAAAAAGAAAGCGATTGTGTTTATGATTTCCGATTTTATTACGGATGATGATTACGAAAAAACGTTAAAAATTGCGAGTAAAAAACACGACATAACAGGCGTTCGAGTATTTGATATTCGTGAAGAAAAAATGCCAAATATTGGGTTGGTTGCTATGCAAGATGCCGAAAGCGGTCAAACGCAATGGGTCAATACCAATTCTAAAAATGTGCGTTTGCAATACGAAAAATACTATCACGAAAAGGTGAACTATTTTAAAGATATTTTTTCTAAATGTGGTTCTGGTGTTGTAAACACTAGAGTTGATGAAAGTTATGTAACGAAACTATTAGGTTATTTTAAATCGAGATAAAGAGTAATGAAAGTGATAAAAAAATATTGTTTCTTTTTAATACTACTATTTCAATCGATTGTATTTGCACAATCATTGGAAACCAAAATTGATACTACCAAGAATAAAATTGGAGCGCAATTTACCTTGACTTTAAAAGTAAAAGGTACACCTTCCACACAAGTTGCATTTCCTAAAGCTACTAGTTTTGGCGCTTTAGAAGTAATTGAATCGTATCCAATCGACACGATTAAAGAAGAATCACGTTACGAATTCATCAAAAAATACGGATTGACTCAGTTTGATTCTGGGAAATATGTCATTCCGAGAATTCCGGTCCTAATCGATAAAAAACAAGTTTTTTCAGATAGTTTAAAAGTGGAAGTTTTTAACGTAAAAGTGGATACGTTGAAACAAAAAATGTTTGACATCAAGCCAATCATCGCCGTTGAAAGACCTATGGGCGATTGGTGGAAATACCTTTTGGCAGTCATTTTATTATCCGGAATTGGGTATTTGGCGTATTACTTTTGGAAGAAAAATCAAAAACCTAAAGAAAAAAAAATTACCTATAATTCTCCGATTGAAAAAGCAACTAGTTTACTGCATTTACTTGAAAATAAACAGTTGTTGGAAAAAGGAGAAGTCAAAGAATATTACTCAGAATTGACAGATATTGCTCGTGATTACATCGAAGAGGCTATCGAAATTCCAGCGAAAGAAAGTACCACTTCCGAATTGATTGCTGCACTTCGCGTTGCTTCCAATAAAAAGAAATTAAAACTATCGAAAGATACTTTAGAAGGATTAGAAAAAGTCCTAAAGCAAGCCGATTTGGTAAAATTTGCCAAATCAAAACCGCTTGATTTTGAAATCACTGAAGACAGAAAGAAAATTGAAAATTCAATTGTAATCATAGACAAAGCCATTCCGGTTATAGTTGACGAGAACAGTCTGAAGTGGAAAAAAGAACAAGAAGAGTTTATAAAAAAACAAGAGCGCAAAAAACGTTTAGTGGCTTTAGGAGGAATTACAGGGTTGGTCTTAAGTTGCGTGTTGGTTTTCACCATTGTGACCAAAGGGATTGATTATGTGAAAAACGGATTTACAGGTCATTCCACTAAAGAATTATTGAATGACGATTGGATAAAGTCGGAGTATGGTAATCCTTCAGTGTTGATTGAAACACCTAAAGTGTTAAAACGAATGGATGTTAGCAAAGCAGTTCCTAAAGATGCTATGGCATTAATCAAAGACATGCAAATGTTTGCTTATGGAAGTGTTTTCGAAAGCTTTATGATTGCGGTTTCTACCACACAATTTAAAAAAGAAACCGAAATTGATTTAACGCAAGCATTGAATGGAACAATCCAAACGCTACAAGCACAAGGTTGCCAAAATATCATCTCCAAACAAGAAGAATTCAGTACCGAAAAAGGGTTAAAAGGAATTAAAGGTTTTGGTACGCTTTCTGTGCAAGACGAAAAACTATATTACGAAATTCTACTGTTTAGTCAATCAGGTGGGTTGCAACAAATTTTGATTGTGTACAAAGAAGGTGATGAAAATGCTAAGAAAATTTCAGAGCGAATGTTAAATTCTGTCGAACTAAAAGTAGCCCAATAATGACCAATGTAACTTTTCTAAATCCGGAGTTTTTTTGGTTGTTTTTATTACTGCCAATATTAGGCGTTTGGTATTTCTTTAAAAGTAAAGAAGAAAAGCCGACTCTTAAAATAAGTTCATTAAAAGGGTTCCAAACGATGACTTCGATTTTACCAAAGTTAAAACCGTTGTTGTTTGCCATGCGATTATTGGCTCTAAGTGCATTGATAATAGCACTAGCTAGACCTAGAAGTGTCGATGTAAGTAATAAAACAAATAATACGAACGGAATAGATATTGTTATTGCTTCTGATGTTTCCGGAAGTATGATGGCCAAAGATTTGAAACCGAACCGATTGGAAGCTTTAAAGGATGTTGCGGCTTCTTTTGTGAAGGAACGAGTAAACGACCGAATAGGAATTGTAGTGTATGCTGCTGAGGCTTATACTAAAACACCGGTTACCAGCGATAAAGCGGTGGTTTTACAAGCGGTGAATGAAATTAAATATGATAATGTGTTGCAAGACGGTACAGCAATTGGGATGGGACTAGCAACTGCTGTGAACCGACTAAAAGAAAGTAAAGCCAAAAGTAGAATTGTTATTTTAATGACTGATGGAGTTAATAATGCAGGTTTTTTAGATCCGCAAACTTCAGCCGAAATTGCAGCCGATTTAGGAATTAAAGTCTACACTATCGGAATTGGAACCAATGGTAATGCCTTATTTCCATATGCCATTGCTCCTAATGGTGGATTTTTATATAAAATGATGCCAGTTCAAATCGATGAAAAAATGATGAAACAAATTGCTCAAAAAACGGGAGGAAAATATTTCAGAGCACAAGACAATACTGGTTTAGAACGCATTTATAGTGAAATTAATAAGTTAGAAACCACCAAAATAGAAGAGTTAAAGTTTGTGAATTACGATGAAAAATTTCGACCGTTTGTTTGGTTGGCAGGTTTGTTGTTGTTGATTGAGATACTATTAAGAAATACTATTTTTAGAAGTTTTATTTAAAAGGAATGTACGAATTAGACGAATCAAAATATTTGTATTTATTGTTTTTGTTGCCAATTTTGGTGTTACTTTTTCTATGGGTTGAAGTTTGGAAAAGAAAAAAGCAACGAGAATTTGGTGATTTAGACTTGGTGAAAAAATTAAGTCCAGAAAAATCCAACTTTAAACCTGCCTTGAAATTTGGAGTGGTACTTTTTGGATTAGCAATGCTAATTTTGGGCTTGGTCAATCCGAAAATTGGAACAAAGGTAGAAAAAGTAAAGCGTCAAGGGATTGATATTGTTTTTGCCGTCGATGTTTCCAAAAGTATGTTGTGTGAAGACGTTGCTCCTAATCGATTAGAAAAGAGTAAGCAAATAGTTTCTCAAATTATTAATAATTTGGGGAGCGACCGTATCGGTATTGTTGCTTATTCAGGAAGTGCTTTCCCGGTATTGCCCATTACGACCGATTATAATATTGCCAAAATGTTCCTGCAAACGATGAATCCAGAAATGATTTCTTCGCAAGGAAGTAATTTGAATGAAGCAATAGAGTTGACTCAAAAGTATTTTGAAGGTAGTGGAAACACAAGTAAGCTTCTCATTATGGTAACTGATGGGGAAGATCATTCGGAAGCCGCACAAAATGCTGCGGAAGAAGCTCGTAAAAAAGGAATTAAAATCATTACTATTGGAGTGGGAACTACCGCTGGTGGACCAATTCCAATCAAAAATAACGGGGTAATTGAGAGCTATCATATTGACAAATCAACAGGTCAAAAAGTAATTACACAATTGCGACCTGAAGCTCTTGAAGGCATCGCAAAAGCAGCTAAAGGTGGCTATATAAATGGTGCCAATACCAAAGAAGTGGTGGATTTTATGCGAAAATCACTAAACAATATTCAAAAAACAGAATTTGAAGCTACTGAGACGGCTAGTTTCCAGTCACAGTTTCAATGGTTTTTAGGGATTGGATTTTTTGTGCTACTATTAGATGTATTTTTATTGGAAAGAAAAACCAAATGGGTACAAAAACTAGATTTGTTTAACGAGAAGAAGGAGAAGTAAGATGAAAAGCATTTTTAAAATAGTATTTTTGCTGCTTTTTGTAGGCGTTTTTGCTCAGCAGAAAAAGGATTTTGCTTTGCCGAATGGGAACGAACAATTTACGAATAAGCAATATGCCGAAGCAGAAGCGAATTATAGAGTTTCCAAAGCGATGAATGCCAAAAGAGCCGCTGCATCCTATAATTTAGGGAACTCCATTTACAAGCAAAATCAGCCTAGTGAAGCAAAATCAGCCTATACTAAAGCGATTGAAGTAGCCAAGGACAAACAACAAAAGTATGCTGCTTACTATAACTTAGGCAATGTGTTTATGAAAGAGAAAGCATACGATAAAGCCGTCGAGGCTTACAAAAATGCGTTGCGTAATAATCCGAAGGACGAGCAGGCAAGGTATAATTATGCGTTGGCTAAAAAAATGCTTAAAGATAATCCGCCAAAAAAGGACGACGATAAGAAGGATAAAAACAAGGA
Organism: Bacteroidota bacterium; assembly: GCA_040385625.1. Lineage (GTDB taxonomy): Bacteria > Bacteroidota > Bacteroidia > Flavobacteriales > Flavobacteriaceae > Flavobacterium. Next base: position 53,788 of record JAZKHA010000024.1, on the reverse strand, counting down.
TAAGAATAAAGATAAAAAGGACGATCCTAAACAAGATAAAAAAGAAGACAAGCCAAAAGATGGCAACGATAAGAAGGACAAACAAGATCAGCCTAAAAACGATCAAAACGAAAAACCACAACCCAAACCAGGCAATGTTCCTAAAGATCGTATGCAAAATTTGTTGGATGCCGTAAATAACGAAGAAAAGAAGATTCAAGATAAAGTTAACGCCAGAAAAGTAAAAGTAAAACCAGTAGAAAACGGAAAAGACTGGTAAACAATGATTGTAAGAAAATGAAGAAACTGCTTTTTATATTATTACTATTAGGTTGCAAACTAACCGCTCAAGTCCAATTTGTGGCGAGTGTTAGTAAAAATTCAATTGGAATAAACGAGCGCTTGCGTGTTGATTTTGCCATGAATGACGATGGCGATAATTTTGATGCGCCTGCCTTTGAAGGATTTAAAATTGTAGGTGGACCAAGTCAATCGGTAAGTTACTCTTGGGTTAACGGAAGAAAATCTTTTGAAAAATCGTATTCTTATTTTCTACAACCTTTAAAAAAAGGTAATTTCATTATCAAATCGGCTACTATAGAAATAAACGGTCAGATTTATAAAACCAATCCTATTAAAATTACAGTAGGTAACGCAGTGGCAGAAGAAAGAGATCCTTACGATCCTTATGGTAATCCGTATCATCAACAACAGCGTCAAACGCCACCTCCTGCAACAGCTACAGGCAAAGATGGAGTGCATTTGGTAGCTGAAATTTCAAATCCAAATCCGTATTTGAACGAGCCTATTACAGTGGTTTATAAAATCTATGTTAGCCACCGTTCAGGCGTTGGAGGTTGGAGAGAAGTTACCAATCCGAAATACAATAATTTTTGGAGTCAAAACATAGACATCAAACAACTGCAAGTACAAGAAGGCAAATACCAAGGAGAAAATTACCGTTATGCTGTACTTCGAAAAACCGTTTTATACCCGCAAAAATCAGGTAAGTTGGAAATAGAACCGTTGACTTTAGATGTTGAGGTTGAAGTGCCGTCAGGAGAAACCGATTTCTTTGGACGACCTATTATGACGATGGGGAATAAAAAGGTGTCAGCAGGTTCTAAAATTATCAATGTAAAGCCTTTACCAGAAGCTGGAAAACCAGAAGATTTCAGTGGGGCAGTAGGAAGTTTTGCTTTCAAAGTACTTCCATCCAAAACCAATTTGAAAGCAGGTGAATCACTAGATTTAAAAGTGATGGTTTCAGGAAAAGGAAATTTGAAATTATTTACCTTGCCTAAGCCAGTCGTGCCTTCTTCTTTAGAGATGTATGACCCAGCACATCAGGAAAACGTGCAAACGCCACTTTCAGGAATGACTGGAAGTATTTCTGATACGTATACCATTATTCCACAATCGAAAGGGAAATACCTGATTAAGCCTTTGTCATTTACGTATTTTGATTTGGCAAGTAAAAGTTATAAAACAATTGTTTCCAACGAAATTGAAATTAACGTCGAAGAAGGCAATGGTACAGTTGCTGTTACAGAAAACGGCCCGAATAAATCTAAAGTTACGGCAAATACTACTTTTGGTTTTATAAAAACGAAAACCAATTTGGTTACTCAAGACAAATCTGATTTTCTAGGTTCAACAATGTTCTATACTTTGTTTGCATTACCATTTTTATTAATTCCTGTAGTGATGGCTTTCCGAAGAAAGAAAGAGGCTATGGATGCTGATGTCAAAGGAAATCGAATTAAATTATCGAATAAATTAGCAAAGAAATACTTGTCAGAAGCACAAAAACAAATCCAGAATAAAGAGCCGTTTTATATTGCTTTGGAAAAAGCCATGCACAATTTCTTGAAAGCCAAATTACACATCGAAACCTCGGACATGAGTAAAGATATCATCAGAGAAATGTTATTGGCTAAAAAAGCAGAAGTTGATACAGTGAATCAATTTATTGCGCTTACTGAAAGCTGTGATTTTGCACGTTATGCGCCATCAACCAGCACAACGATTCAAAACGATTACAATTTAGCAGTTAGTATTATTTCTGATTTAGAAAAGCAGATATAACAGCACAATTGACAATTTTAGACAAATGAAAAAAGTATTCTACATATTCTTATTTCTGACTCAATTTACTTGGGCTCAAGATGCCTTTGAAAAAGGAAATACCTTGTATCAAAGAGAGCAATACCAAGAGGCTGTTTCAACCTATGAAGCCATCTTAAAATCAGGACAAGAGTCGGCAGAAGTGTACTTTAATTTGGGCAATTGTTATTATAAACTCAATCAAGTAGCTCCGGCGGTTTATAATTTTGAAAAGGCACTAGCATTGCAACCCAACGATAGTGAAATACAAAACAACTTAGCTTTTGCTAAAAAAATGGCGATCGATGAAATTCAAGAAACGCCTATAGTAGGATTTTCAAAAATCATCCAAGATTTTACCTCAAGATTTCATTACGATACTTGGGCGTGGATGGCAATTGTTTTGGCAGTATCTTTTTTATTGAGTTTTTTAGGGTATTATTTTTCAAGCACCACAACCTTAAAACGAGTTTTCTTTTTAGGAATGGTAACGCTTTTATTGCTGGTTGTTATTAGTGTTTTTGCTGGATTTTTTGAACAAAACAGAATTCAAAACGACAAACCTGCAATTGTTTTTGCGGAAGTGATTGCTGTAAAAAGTGAACCCAAAGCTGCTTCGCAAGATGCGTTTACACTTCACGCAGGAACGAAAGTCCAAATCATCGAAACCATCAGTAATTACCATAAAATTCAACTCGCCGACTTAAAAGAAGGTTGGATTGAGAAGAGCGCGGTGAAGGAGTTAAAGTAAAGTAATGATTACATTGGTGTCAACCAGATTTCATTTTTGTTCCAGAAAATACTTACGACATAATTTTCGAAAAACATATTTCCAAGCAAATTAGAGACTCCTTCTTCGAAAGTAATAGTTTCATTAGTGAACTTCAATTTATCGAGTTGTATTTCATCAGAAAGATATTCCGTTTTGTTTTTTTCTACTTTAAATCGACTTTGGTCTTTTTTTGTGAATTTGCTTAAAAGCTTATTGTTTAAGGTGAATTTACCACTCGAACCTAAATCAAAAAGAAAATCTATTTTTCTATCATCAATGACCGAGCTGATATACGCATTTCCGTAGGTATTGCCACTCAATTTCAGCACCAATGCAGATGGTTGTACAGGCATACTTTCCTCCGAATCACTCATTTTAATGGTTTTATTTTTATAATCAATCTGCCAGTTTAATTTACGCAATAAGTTATTGCCAACGACTCCAGCTATTGTTAGTTCAGAATAATTTTTTTGAATAAATGATAGGTCTTGTATTAAAGCAGAAGTGCTATGGAAGTCGATAGAATCAATACTAATTTTTGATAAATCTATAATCGTCAAATTACTTGGCTTTTTAATTGCACTGCCTGTGACTTCATCTGATGATATTTTTTTATGGTCGACATCAGAAATGATACTTTTGTCAATCGCGCTTAACGAATAAGCAGTATCAAAGAGGAAATCGTATTTCTTGGAATTTATAACAACTTCAATAAAAATATGTCTTTTGATGTATTTGAACGGAATTTCTTTTGAGAAATGTTTTTGTGTTACAGTCCCTTGAGTAAAAATTTCTTTTTTGGTTTGACTAAAACAAGTCAAGGTTAAGAGAAATAGTAGGATTGAACTTGCTATTTTTATTTTTCTCATGCTTTTTTTAATTGAACATTAATTCTGATTGTTAGCTACTGCAAGCTATCCTTAACCATTTCCGATTCTTCTGTAGTTGTTTTTGCATCCATTTCAGAAGCTTTTTCTTTCAAATCAGTAAACCAATCGCCAAGAACGGGTAACAGCGTTTCAGCTGTTTTCACACACGGAGTAAAGAACAAAGAACTTTCTTGTGTTTCTTTACTCACCAACATGTTGTTAATGTTTATTTTTTGAAATAAATTCAGAATAATTCCAATAAAAATAGCGGTTTTTAAAGCGCCAAAAACGCCGCCTCCAAGAGTGTTGGCCCAACCTAAAAAGGCAAAACTAGCCAAACCAGACAATGCTTTTGCAGCCAAGTGAATAAGTAAAATTACAATTCCTAATGTAATAATAAAGGCGAATACCTGAATGGTTTTAGGAGACCAAGACACGTTTTTTTCAAAAATGCCGGCCACGACATAAGAGAATTTAATGGCTACAAAAATGCCGGCAAAAAACGCGACTAATGAAGCCAATTCAACGAAAAGCCCATTTCTAAATCCTTTGTAAAATCCGAAAACCAACAAGGCGGCAATAACAATATCAATAAATCCCATAGGTAAGAGTAAAGTGTACAGAACAAAGATAAAAGAATTACTGAAAGTCCGTTTGCAAGTTTTATCTTTGCCAATCATTTTATGATTGTGAATTCCAATATTCATAACTCATAACTCATAATTCAAAAAATGTCACGCGATATACAACTCAAAGAACGCTGGGAACAGTTAGTACAAATCCTTTCCGATAAATTCTCTCAAGGAGAAGACCTTGACCTTGATGCTATTATTTATTTAATTGGGGTTCAGGAATTAGGAAAATTTAGTCAGATTTATAAAAAAGACGAAAAACTTAACTTAATGCACATCGGAATTTGCCGCTTGTTAGAGCCCTATGGTTATTACGAGTTTGAATATTTCGATAGCGAAGGGTGGCCGCATTATAAAATAAAAGAAGAGCTGCCACCGTTAAAAGCAGGTGAGCAGTCGGTTTTGATGAAAGAAGCGATTGTCAATTATTTTTTGGAAAAAGGATTAATTGCATAAAGTGAAGAGTAATTAGAAAATAGAAAAAGCTATTTACGTTTAACTATTCACGAATCACTAAAAAATAGTAAATTTGCACCTTTATAGAATTGACTGATGACAGATAAGATTAAAGAATACATAGAAGAAGCTAAGGCTTTTACGACTCAAAATAAAGAAAAACTAGAAGAGTTCCGAATCAAGTTCCTTGGAAGCAAAGGTTTGGTGAAAGATATTTTTGCCGAATTTAAAAACGTACCCAACGACCAGAAAAAAGAATTCGGACAAGTTATCAACTTGCTAAAAACCATCGCGGAAGAGAAAGTAAAAGCGATTCAAGATGAGTTGGAAAGCAAAGAAGTTGTTGGCGGAATCTATGGTGATTTATCGCGTCCAGCGGAACCATTTAAAATTGGTTCACGCCACCCTATTTCATTGGTTAAAAATCAAGTAATTGATATTTTTTCAAATATTGGTTTCAATGTTTCGGAAGGTCCAGAAATCGAAGACGACTGGCATAACTTCACCGCATTGAATTTACCAGAATACCATCCGGCAAGAGACATGCAGGATACGTTCTTCATTCAAACCAATCCTGATATTTTGTTGCGTACCCACACGTCATCAGTGCAAGTGCGTTATATGGAAAATAACAAACCACCAATTCGTACGATTTCTCCAGGAAGAGTATTCCGTAACGAGGCTGTTTCGTCACGTTCACATTGTATTTTCCACCAAGTGGAAGGTTTGTATATTGATAAAGATGTTTCGTTTGCCGATTTGAAGCAAACGCTTTTATATTTCACTAAAGAAATGTTCGGAAAGTCAAAAATCCGTTTACGTCCGTCGTATTTCCCATTTACGGAACCAAGTGCTGAGGTAGATATTTACTGGGGACTTAAAACCGAGACCGATTACCGTATTACCAAAGGTACAGGTTGGTTGGAAATCATGGGTTGTGGAATGGTCGATCCGAATGTATTGAAAAATTGTGATATTAATCCAGACGAATACAATGGATTCGCCTTTGGAATGGGAATTGAGCGTATGGCGATGCTATTGTACCAAATTAGTGATATCCGTATGTTTTATGAAAACGACGTACGTTTCTTAGAGCAATTTAAGTCAAGTATTTAATACACACATTTTTGTCATTCTGAACGAAGTGAAGAATCTCATTTCGTTATGAGACTCCTCGACTGCGCTCGGAGTGACAACTAAGATATTTCATTATGAAAGCAGATATTATCCCACCAAAAGTAGAAAACGTATTCCTAGCCGCCATTCAAGAGTGGAACGATGATTTTATGGAAAACGTTTGGTATGTACATTTAGTCAATGATTCTGATTTTGATTTAGATGGTGTCATGGTGGTTTCCAAAGCTTTTGGTACCATTGATGGAGAGATGAAAAAAACCTCACTTTTGCGCCATGCCTTTCAACATGTTCCGACACTTTCGGTGGTAAAAGTAGAACTGATTGAAAAAAGCGTGTTGGAACTCAACAATGAGTTTATGGTAACTTACTTTATTGGAAATACCCTTTACGATAAAAAATTCATTTTCCGTAAAAATACTATCAATGAATTCGCTACAGAAGAAGTACCACACATTTGGAAGAATGGAGTGGTAGTAAGGTAAGATAAGAGGGTTAAAAGTTATAAGGGAAAAGGGATAAGTAAACGTTTTGCGATTACTTATCCCTTTTCTCTTATCCCTTACTTTAAAAACTAATCCAACTTATCCGTTAGTTTTCGAAACGCTTCTTTGGCTTCTTTTCCTTCGTATAACACCTGGTGTACCGCATCTAAAATAGGTGTTTTGGCTTTGTATTCTTGGTTTAGTTTATAAGCACTTTTGGCAGCATAATAGCCTTCAGCGATCATGCTCATTTCCATTTGAGCCGATTTTACAGTATAACCTTTACCAATCATGTTTCCGAACATACGGTTACGTGAAAAAACAGAGTAACCCGTTACCAATAAATCGCCTAAATAGGCCGAATTATTAATATTACGTTTCATTTTGTGGACTTGTTTGATAAAGCGTTTCATTTCTCGGATGGCATTGCTCATTAATACCGCTTGAAAGTTATCACCATACCCCAATCCGTGAGCAATTCCCGCGGCAATAGAATAGATGTTCTTTAAAACGGCAGCATATTCCGTACCAACAATGTCATCAGATGTTTTGGTTTTAATGAAGTAGCTAGCCAAATTTTTTGCCATAATCTTTGCGTTGGCTAAATTTCCACTAGCGATAGTCAAATAAGACAGACGCTCTAAGGCTACTTCTTCTGCATGACAAGGTCCTGTGATAACACCAATATTGTCGTAAGGAATGTTGTAGTTTATATGAAAATGTTCACCTACAATCAAACTACTTTCGGGTACAATACCTTTAATGGCCGAAAAAATAACTTTTCCGTCTAAACTTTCGGTCATTTTTTCCAATTCAACACTTAAAAAGGCAGATGGAATGGCAAAAATAATAAAGTCAGCATTTTTTATAGCTTCATTGATATCGTTGGTTAAATTTAATTTTTTGGTATCAAATTCTACCGAACTCAAATAGTTTGGATTGTGTTTGTGTAATTTTAAATGTTCGATAGCATATACGCTTCGCATGTACCAAGAGACTTGGTCTACATTCATGGTTAACATTTTAACGATGGCAGTAGCCCAGCTACCTCCTCCTATAACAGCAAATTTTGGTTGTGTACTCATATGTTTTATTTTGGCCTGGATATTCCTATAAAGAGAAACAATGCAGGAAAAGTTCCTATTAATAGCTGCAAAACAAGTTCTACGCAAAGGAAAACCAAAGGTAATAATTTTTTGGCACGCATATTGAATAGGTAGTAGTGAAACTATAAAAACTAAAGTTATGAAATCGCCACTAAAAATAAGTTTGTTACAAACAAACATCAATAAATAAAGGCGATAACATATATGACCTATAACAAATAAATTTTACAGATATGAAAGCGATAAAATTACTTCTGATTGCGATTGCTTCGCCTTTTTTGTTTACTTCTTGTACTGCCGAGGTTTTGGTTGATGACGGTTATGTAGACAACGGAATTTCATTGCCTCAACTAATGGAAGGGTATGATTTATGGTACATAGATTATGATGCAACTACGGGAAATGGAGATGTGCCTTTTTTAACGAGAGCTTTTACGATTTCATTTTTGAGAGGCGATTTGTATGCAAATAATAATTTAGCTGGAATTGGCTCTACCGGTGACGGTTTTGGTATTCGAGTGGGTTATTATGATTATTATACTAATGCTATTCGAGTGTATCACAATACTTATGGAACCTATGATTTGGAAGTCTATCAATTGTCTTCTAACCGAATAAAATTATACGATCGTTATCAAAATACTACGTATTATTTGGTAGGTTATCAAAGAAATACTTTTGATTACAATAAATTATTTAACGATAATATCCATTACTTTTTACAAGAATATAAAGCGTGGGAAAAAGTATATACTAGCAATGTAGGAGCGTTGAATGATTTTGACAACGAACATTTCATTCAGTTTATGGCAGGTGGAAACGATAGTAATTTCCGTTCATCACAAGATGCGCCTGGAACGAGTGTTAATAATATCTATTGGGATTTTACCGGATTGTATGGCGTTTCAAACACCTCAAATCCGTACACTAAAAATTTAACATTAGATTATGATTTTTGGGGCAATGAATCCTTTACCCTTAGCGTTATTAATGACAGTCGCATTCGATTGTACCATAATGCTAGTGGAACGACGTATGAATTTGTTGGAAGAGGGTTTATACAATATTTACGACAATCGGCCGTTAGAACTAAAAGTGATTCAACATTGAGAAAAGAATCAGTTAAAAAAGAGTTAGTTAAATAAATATAGATTAAAGTTAAGTTAATTACGTTTTGTTTTTGGTGTTTAGTAAGAAGGCGCTCTAGGATATACATTCCCAGAGCGCCTTCTGAATTTCTATATAAAGCTGAAATTAATAACTCATTTCCACAATTGCTCTAACTTTCTCTGGAGTAATGTTTTGTCTTTCGCCCAAAGCTTTCCAACCTCTTTCTTCAAAACGATTGACAATAAAATTGGAAGTTTCTTCAAAATTTTCTGTGTTTTCAGACAAACGAGTTAACATGCCCATTTTATGAAAAAAGGCAACGGTTTGTTCAATGGCTTGCTCGGCTTTGTCTTCTACAGTATTTCCGCTAATGTTGAATACTCTTTCACCATATTGCGCTAATTTTTCTTTTTTAGTATCAAACATCACACGGTACAAATTCGGACCGATAATGGCTAAGGTTCTGGCATGATCAATTTCATATAAAGCCGTCAATTCATGTCCAATCATGTGCGTCGCCCAATCGGAAGGAACGCCTTTTTGAATCAATCCGTTCAATGCCATAGTCGCGCACCACATATAGTTGGAGGCCAATTTGTAATCAGAAGGATTTTCAACAACTGCTGGACCAATTTCGACTAAAGTCTGAAGGATTCCTTCAGCGATGCGGTCCTGTAACAAAGCATCGTGCGGAAAGGTTAGGTATTGCTCCAATACGTGGGTATAGGCATCCACGATTCCGTTTTGGATTTGTCTTTTCGGTAAGGATTCGATGACAGTTGGATCACAAATCGAGAATTTTGGAAACAAAGCACTACCACCAAAAGCTAATTTTTCATGCGTATCTTCAATGGTTATTACGGCTCCCGAGTTCATTTCCGAACCCGTTGCCGGTAAAGTCAAAACGGTTCCAAACGGAATGACTTGTGACAACTCTTTTATTAATAATCGTTTGTGAAGAATATCCATCGGATTGCCTTCAAATTTTGTGGCTGCCGAAATAAATTTCACTCCGTCAATAACGCTTCCGCCACCTACTGCTAAAATGAAATCGATATTTTGTTCGCGAATAATGGCAACCGCTTTTATCAAGGTTTCATAACGCGGATTGGGCTCGATACCGCCAAACTCCACCATTTCAAAATTAGAAAGGGCCGATTTTACTTGTTCGTAAATACCATTTTTGAAAATACTTCCGCCACCATAAGCCAGTAAAACTTTGCTGTTTTGAGGAATAAGTTCGGAGATTTTTGCCGTTTGTCCTTTGCCAAAAATGTAATTGGTAGGATTGTATAATTCGAAGTTTAACATAGCTTAAAAATTTAAAAGCTAAAGTTAAGGAAGTTTCTTCGGAACAATTGGTAAAGGTTTGTTAATAGAGTTTTAATTTTTAACTTCATTCGATATGGCAATAAATGCTTTGTTATCCTTTAAATCATTCGGAACTAAATCTAAATGATTTTTAGTTGATGGAAGTTTTCTATTTACAACAATATTATAAAGATATTGCTCGATATTATAAATTAATGTTTCAGAAATTATTTCAAAGTAACATTCATAAGAGGAATGTCTAGTTTTAATTTTAATTTGATTCCCAATTCCATTTGTATACATTGGACCGTATCGATAATTGCCTGTTTTTCGTCCACTAAAATCAAAATAATTAATTTCAAGTTTTTCAATTTCATTCAGTGGAATATTCAAATTGTTTAAAACAATAAATTCTTCATTCAATATTAATGTTCCATCAAAATATCCATTTAGATTTTCATATTCATTAATTCTAACAAACATACTTGTTAAATGAATAAAAAAACCAATAATTGGAATCCACATTAAAAAGGGATATGCTTTAATTTCAAATAATTTCTCTACCCCTAAAAGAATTAAGGAAAAAACAAAAGCAGTTATAAGAGAATATTGACTAAGCTTTTCTGAAAGAGTTAGATTTCTGCCATTTGGTTTTATATCATGAAAAATTCTAAATTGTAAAATCATAACTACTTCAGATAAAACAAATTATGCTCCACATACTCCCAAACTTTATGAGGAAGCATTGGGATTACATTTTTTTTGTTTTTGATGCTTTCGCGAATAAATGTTGAAGACAATTCAACGACTGGTGCATCCACTTTATGAATTTTAGGATGATTGGTGAATTGGTTTTCCATTTCACCCGAATTCAAACGGGGATAGACATAAATATCGTGATTTTGTAAAATCACTTCGTAGTTTTTCCATTTGTGTAGCGAATTCAAATTGTCTTCGCCCATGATTAAAGAAAACTCGTGTTGCGGGAATTTCTCTTGTAAATGAAATAAGGTGTTGACCGTATAATTAGGTTGTGGTAGTTTGAACTCAATATCTGAAGGTTTTATTTCCGGAAAATCTTCCGTGGCCAAATGCACCATGTGTAACCGATGGTAATCGTCCAATAAACTATTCTTCTGTTTGTGCGGATTGTGGGGCGTAACTACCATCCAAATTTGATCCAAATCGGAATGCTCTGCCATGTGATTGGCAATAATTAAGTGCCCAATGTGTATGGGATTAAACGTTCCGAAATACAATCCTATTTTCATGTCATTGCGAGTTTGGCGAAGCAATTGTTATGATTTTTCGATAAAATTCTTTACTAAATTAAAAGCCTCATCTTTGGCAATATCCAAATCATAATTTTTAATAATGACATCAAACTGCGGCGCTGTGGCCAACTCTACGTGTGCTTTGGCAATACGCATGTTGATTTTGTCATCCGTTTCTGTAGAACGTTCTTTCAAACGACGTTTTAATTCATCAACGCTTGGTGGTTTGACAAATACTGCCAATGTTTGCTCTGGGAATTTTGATTTGATACGCAGTCCACCTGCAACATCAATGTCGAAAATTACATTTTTGCCCAACGCCCAAATGCGTTCGACTTCGGTTTTTAAAGTGCCGTAAAAATTATCACGGTATACTTCTTCCCATTCGACAAAATCTTCGGCTTTGATGTGTTTTTTGAATTCTTCAATCGACATAAAGTAATAGTCTTTACCCGAAATTTCTTCACCACGCGGAGCACGTGTCGCTGCCGAGATGGAGAATTCTAAATTCAATTCGTCAATTCCTAATAAATGTCTTACTATAGTAGTTTTTCCTGACCCTGACGGTGCCGAGAATACGATTAATTTTCCTTGTTTCATTATATTGCTTTTTCGCCACGAATACACGAATGTTTAAAAAATGGATTCGTGAATTTTTGGCTAAATATTATAATACATTAAGCACTTGCTCTTTAATTTTTTCCAACTCATCTTTCATTTGCACCACTAATTTTTGCATTTCAGAGTGGTTCGATTTAGAACCCATTGTGTTGATTTCACGTCCCATTTCCTGCGTGATGAACCCTAATTTACGTCCGTTAGCTTCAATTCCATTAAGGGTTTCAATAAAATAATCTAAGTGATTGCCCAAACGAACTTTTTCTTCGGTGATGTCATATTTTTCAAGATAAAAAATCAATTCTTGTTCAAAACGATTTTCATCAACGTTTGCTTTTAATTCGTCAAGTGCAGTACGCAATCTGTTTTTAACTGTTTCCACACGTTCTGTGTCATAGGAAACCGCTTCGTTCATCAACGTACGAATGTTGTTTATTCTGGATAGGAATTCGTTTTCCAATGATTTTCCTTCGTCTTTACGAAATTGGTTGATGTTGGTTAACGCTTCGTTGATAACTGTTTGGATTTGCTTCCATTCGTTTTCGTCAATTTCATCGCGTTCGGTTTTTAAAGCATCAGGCATTCGAACCGCCATTTTCATCAATTCCGTATTGTCGGCATCTGGTAAAATCGCGCGCATTTGTGCGATATAGGCTTTTATGATAGGCGCGTTAACTTTGGTTGAAGTTTCTTCGCCAGTCACTTCAATGTATAAGGAGAAATCCACTTTTCCACGCTCTAAGAGTTGCGAAATTTGATTGCGTAAACCCAATTCCATTTCACGATACACCGATGGCATTCTAGTATTTAAGTCTAAACCTTTACTGTTTAAGGATTTGATTTCAACAGTTATTTTTTTGGTTGGTAATTGCAAAGATGCTTTCCCAAAGCCAGTCATCGATTGTATCATAGTTGTAAAATAAGGCGTAAAGATAATTATTTTTTAGGTTCTGAGTTTAGTCTATATCCGACAGGTTTTAAAAACCTGTCGGATATGATTATCTATTTTAGTTGTTTCTTCTGAGTAACCAAATAAACCCCAACAAAAATCAACGCCGCCGAACCGATTTTAACCCAACTCAATTCATCCTTCCCTAAGCCAATGGCAAAAATGGAAGCAAAAAGAGGTTGTAAATAAATAAAAACGGCCACTGTAGTAGGTTTCAGTTCTTTCATCGAAAGTAAATTCAATAAATACGTCAAGAAGGTTGAAAAAACTACCACAAAACCAATTTTTAGAAAAGCTGAAGAAGGAACTGTTGCCCATTCCACTGCTTGGAATTCATTCCACCCAAACGGAATGACCATCAAAAAACCAAAGAAATAAATCCATTTTACAAAGGAAAGCGCTTTGTATTTGTCCATTAATTTTTTGACAATGATGAGGTAAAAACCATAAGAAACAGCATTGACGAAAACCAAAAGATTTCCTAGCGAAGCATTCGGGGCATTGACCATCGATTTTCCGTAGAGAATCAACGTAATAGTCCCAGCAAGTCCTAGAAGAATTCCGATGATTTTTCGGTTTTCCATTCGTTCTTTAATCAGAATAGCGGACAAAACCAGCACGATCATGGGTGTAGTAACCATTAAAACCGCTCCCATAATAGGAGAAGTGTAACTCAAACCTTTGAAAAAAGTAAGCATGTTAAAAGCAATACCAAAGAAAGACGCGGCTATGATTCTTGGGAAATCTGCTTTTTCAATTTTTTCGTTGCGAGCTGGGCGAAGCAATCCAATCACAACAGAAGTTATCCAAAACAACAACATCGAACCACCTACACGTAAAAAAATAAATCCGAATGCATCAATGTGCTTCGGCATCACATCTTTTGCGATAGTGAACGTTACCCCATAAATAATGGAAACCAAAGTTGCGGCAACAAGGGCCCAATTTCTTTTAGACACTTTGCAAGGCTTTCGTTAATTTAAGAATATTGGGTTGTGTGTTTCCAATAAAAATTTCATTATTAAAAAGAACAACGGGTCGACTTAAGAAAGTATAATGTTCTAATAGGTATTTTTTATAATCCGTTTCGGTTAGATTTTGATTTTTCAATCCTTTCTCTTTGTACAGTTGTGCTTTTTTACTGAACAGCGCTTCATAGCTTCCAGAAAGCTGGTACATTTTTTCTAAATCCGCTTCTGAAATTGGATTCTGACGAATGTCAATAAACTCCAATTTGTCTGTATTGGGTAATGACTTGATGATTTTTCGACAAGTGTCGCACGAAGCCAGAAAATATATTTTGTTCATTATTGCGTTTTTAAGTAGTTCACATTGCAAAAATACGGTTTTCGTTAAAATAGATTTAAATTAAATGCAGCAGAGTTACATAAGCGAATTATTCTGTTTATTTTTGAGTAAATTTTTTAACAGATGAGTAGTTTTACAAAAGAAATATCCATTCGCTGGTCTGATTTAGATCCGAATTTTCATATGCGACACAGTGCTTATTACGATTTTGGAGCACAACACCGTATCGAGGTTTTAGAACAACATGGTTTGACCATGAAAGTGATGCAACAGCAACATTTTGGTCCCGTTTTGTTTCGAGAAGAATGTATTTTCAGAAAAGAAATTCACTTAAGTGATACCATCACCATTACTACTAAAATGGGAAAAATGAAAGAAGATGCTTCTCGATGGACCATTGTTCATGAATTGAAAAACGGAAAAGAGGAATTGTGTGCCGTAATCAGTGTTGATGGTGCCTGGATGGATACTAAACTGAGAAAACTAGCGACACCAACACCCGAAATTGTTCAGGATGTCATGAATGCTTTTCCTAAAACTAGCGATTTTATAACCCTATAAATAAAACGATGCAATCAACCTTTGAAATCAATCAGACCAGCAGAAATGTGCTTTTGAAATTTTTAGAAAATTATACTTTGGAACAATTGAATAAAGTTCCCGAAGGCTTTGCCAATAATTTGATTTGGAATATCGGTCATATCGTAACGGTACAACAAATGTTGGTGTACAATTTATCTGGTTTGCCTATGATGATTTCGGATGAAATGGTGGAGACTTACAAAAAAGGAACAAAACCGGAAAGAGAAATTACCCTTGAAGAAATAGAAGAAATAAAAAAACTGTTGTTTTCCACTTTGGAACAAACCAAAGAAGATTTTGCGAATGCTATTTTTGGTGAATATGCCAAGTTTACTACGATGTCTGGTTTTACAATCACCAGTGCGAAAGCTGCTGTAGAATTCAATAATTACCACGAGGCACTTCATACTGGGATTATGATGCAAATTCGTAAATTTATCTAGGAGCTTTTTGCTTCGCCAGTTCGCTGACGCTCGTGTCCCGCTTTCACCTTTATCTTTGTTCGTACCTCACAAAGGATATCGGTTCAAACGAAGTTCACTGAACTCCAATAAAAATAAGAGTTTAAGTGAAGTAATCGGGGCTATTTATTTTGAGAATAATAGTAACTTTGTACTTTAAAAATATAAAAATGAAATTCAATACAAAAACCATACATGGTGGGCAACATCATGACCCAAGTACAGGTGCGGTGATGCCTCCTGTATATCAAACATCAACTTTTGTACAAACGAGTCCAGGGAAACCTTTAAATCCTGAGTACGAATACAGTCGTGCAGCAAATCCTACCCGTACTGCGTTAGAAAATGCTTTGGCGAGTATCGAAAATGGAGCAAGAGGACTGGCTTTTTCTTCTGGTTTAGCAGCGACTGATTGTTTGCTTCGATTGTTCAAAGCGGGTGATGAAATCATTGCGATGGATGATTTATACGGCGGAACTTACCGTTTGTTTACTCGTTTGTATAAAGACAGTGGGATCAAATTTCATTTTGTAGACATGAATGACTTGGAGGGTTTTCAAGCATTAATTAATGAAAACACCAAATTGGTTTGGGTTGAAACACCTACCAATCCGTTAATGAAATTAGCAGATATTGCTGCGATTGCACAAATCACAAAAAAGCACAACATTTTGTTTGCCGTAGACAACACGTTTGCTACGCCATACCTTCAAAAACCTTTGGATCTTGGTGCCGATATTGTAATGCATTCGGCTACTAAATATTTAGGAGGTCATAGCGATGTCATTGCCGGTGCTTTAATCATTAAAGACAAAGCATTAGGTGAAGAATTACACTTCAAGCAATTTGCTACGGGAGCTACTTTAGGACCACAAGATTCGTTTTTGGTTTTAAGAGGAATTAAAACGTTGCATTTACGTGTACAACGTCATTGTGAAAACGGAGCAAAAGTGGCAACCTTTTTGCAAAATCATCCAAAAGTTGAGCGTGTGTATTACCCAGGATTGGAAAATCACCCATTTCATGAAATTGCCAAAAAACAAATGATTGGCGGTTTTGGCGGTATGGTTACGTTCACGTTTAAAACAGGTAAAAAAGAAGATGCTATTTCATTTTTAGAAAAAGTACAAGTATTTACTTTGGCGGAATCATTAGGTGGTGTAGAATCGCTAGCGAATCATCCTGCTTTAATGACACATGCTTCGATACCGGAAGACAAGCGAAAAGAAATCGGAATTACTGATGATTTGGTTCGTTTGAGTGTAGGGATTGAAGATGTAGAAGATTTAATCGAAGATTTGAAACAAGCATTAGCATAAAAATAAAAAACCCGAGATATTTCTCGGGTTTTTTATTGTCTTGTATTTATTTGGAAACGATTAATCTAAATAATAAATGTATCCAAAATTAAACCAAATGTTCCAGTCATTGGCTTTGTTTTCTTTGTATAAATTAGGGTTTGGATTTAAACCGTCTACCCAGTTTGAAAAATAATATTGAGCTCTAAGATCAATAATTAAATCGGAAAGGGTGGTCAGTTTATATCTTGTACCCACACTTGAAACAATTGACCAAGTTGAGCCTTTATCATTTGAAAAACCATGATCTTTTCCTTCAGAAGGTGTCCAATATTTAGGATAAATATTACTTTGGTTTAAAAGATCTCCATCTCCATAGCTTGTAGAAACCGTTGGAGAATAGAAGTTATAATGCGCTCCAAAACTTACAAAAGGTCCCCAACTACCAGTAGAGGCAGTAAAGTCTCTAATGCTGAATGGGTAAAATTCCAATTGCATTCCTATATCAGTAACTGCTGTTGAACCTTTCATACCTCTAAGTTGTGCCGCTGCCTCAGAATCTCTGTCTACCCATTCCCCAAAATGCTCTAATTTGGTTTTGTTGTATGAAATTTCAGTTCTTAATTTGAAATGGTCATTAAAATACGTTTCAGGAGTATAACAGTTACAGTCTGCTCTGTAAGAAAAATTCAAGTAGTGAATTAATCCAATTCCAAATCCGGTATTTCCGGCATTGGTCTCGAAATTGTGTCTCTCACCATAGTCTGATTGAAAAGCAACGGGACCAGTTATAATACCCACTTCATGAGAAAATCCGAATTGTGCGCTAGATAAATTGCTAAAAAAGAAGGTTAAAATGACTAATTTGAGTATCTTGGGCATGACTTATTGTTTAATTCATTAAGCAACAAATATATAAAAACATCATTCACATAAAAAAGAAAAATTTAAAAATAAACAGTTATTGATATAAAAACAGTATTTTTTATCATTTTTTTTCTGTGAAAAATATTTAGATAAATGTATATTTGCTCCTCCAAACGAAATCGTTTTCTTAAACGTATTTAAAATTAAAATAATATGTCACAAAGTATTGATGCTTTTGTTGAAGCAGTAAGTAAAAACAATCCAAATGAACCTGAGTTTTTGCAAGCCGTTGTTGAAGTTGCGGAAACTGTAATTCCTTTCATCGAAAAAAATCCGAAATACCAAGGTAAAATGTTACTTGAGCGTATGGTTGAGCCAGAAAGAGTAATGATGTTCCGCGTGGCTTGGATTGATGATAAAGGTCAAACACAAGTTAATAAAGGGTACAGAATCCAAATGAACTCTGCAATTGGTCCTTACAAAGGAGGTTTGCGTTTTCACCCTTCTGTAAATTTAAGTATTTTGAAATTCTTGGCTTTCGAACAAGTATTCAAAAACTCTTTAACTACATTGCCAATGGGTGGTGGTAAAGGAGGTTCGAATTTCGATCCAAAAGGAAAATCGGATGTTGAAATCATGCGTTTTTGCCAAGCTTTCATGACTGAATTAGCACGCCACATTGGTGCTGATACTGACGTTCCTGCCGGAGATATCGGTGTAGGAGGAAGAGAAGTTGGTTATATGTTCGGTCAATATAAAAAATTACGTAACGAGTTTACAGGAGTTTTAACTGGAAAAGGAATCACTTTCGGAGGTTCTTTAATCCGCCCTGAAGCTACTGGTTATGGAGATGTATATTTTGCTTACAACATGTTGAAAACTAAAGGCGAAAGCTTTGACGGGAAAACTGTTGTAGTTTCTGGTTCAGGAAATGTAGCACAATATGCTGCAGAAAAAGCAAGACAATTAGGTGGTAAAGTAGTCACTTTATCAGATTCATCAGGATATATTTATGATGCTGAAGGTATTGACGAAGCTAAATTAGCATACGTAATGGAAATCAAAAACGTAAACTACGGTCGTATTTCTGATTACTTAAAAAAATATCCAAATGCGAAATTCGTAGAAGGAAAACGTCCATGGGAAGTGAAATGTGATATTGCATTACCATGTGCTACTCAAAATGAATTAAACGGTGACGATGCTAAAACATTAGTAGCGAACGGATGTATTTGTGTAGCAGAAGGTGCAAATATGCCTTCAACACCAGAAGCAGTTATTGAATTCCAAAAAGCTAAAATTTTATTTGCTCCAGGAAAAGCGTCTAATGCCGGAGGAGTTGCTACATCTGGATTAGAGATGTCTCAGAACTCGTTACGTTTAAGCTGGTCTTCAGAAGAAGTAGATGATCGTTTAAAAGTAATCATGAACAATATTCATCAGTCATGTGTACAATATGGTTCGGATGGTAATGGTTATGTTGACTATGTAAAAGGGGCAAATATTGCTGGTTTCGTAAAAGTAGCCGATGCAATGTTAGCACAAGGTGTAGTTTAATTGTAACACTACTAAATAAATATAAAAAAACGCCCATTATTGGGCGTTTTTTTGTTTCTAAACACCAAATCACACAAAACTTCGTTTTTATATTATATTTGTATTCAGTTTAAATGTATCCCATGAAAAGTATAGTTAATGTTTTTTTGATTTTTGTAACATTAATAGTTAATGCTCAAGACAGTAAGCAATGGTCGGGTTATTTTTCATATAATTCAATTAAGGATTTATCGATAAGTCCTGAAAAAGTGTTTGCAGCGGCTGAAAATGCTTATTTTACAAGAGAAATGAGCACGAACTTAGAGAAAAAAATAACCACGATAGAAGGTTTGTCCGGAGAAAACATTACTCAAATTCATCATAGCGAAGCGTATAAAAAAACAATTATTGGACACGCGAGTGGTTTGATGATTGTAGTGAATGAAGTAAGTGGCGAAATGCTAAATGTTGTAGATATTCTTAATAAGCCTTCGGTGCCTTCCAATAAAAAGAGGATTAATCATTTTAATGAATATAATGGGAAACTTTACATTTCTACCGATTATGGTATTTCTGTATTTGATCTTTCCAACTCTGAATTTGGGGATAGTTTTTTTATAGGACCAAATGGAACCAACATTGAAGTATTTCAAACGGCTGTTTTTAATAATACTATTTACGCAGTAACCAATGGTTATGGATTACTAAGCGCATCTGTTAATAATCCTTTTTTGGTCGATTACAATCAATGGACAATGGCTCAGTCAGGTAATTGGGCAAGCATTGAATCTACTTCAACCCATTTAGCTTTAGTTAATATTTTTGGAGGGGTTTATGACTTAAACACCTCTAATGTTTTAACACCAGTTGCAAGTTTACCCCAAGTTTCGTTAGATGTAAGATACAATGGGAGTAGTTTGGTAATTACAACGCAAAATTATGTGTATGTTTATAATGATGCTTTGGTAGAACAATTCAATGTGAATAATTCAGCCAATCCTGCTATACGATTTTCTTGCGGGACAATGATAGGTGATAAAATATTTATAGGAACAGTTGAAAACGGTTTGTTAGAATCAACAAAATTAAATCCTTTAAGTTTTATAAATTTAAGTCCTAATGAAGCAACAAGAAATGTGATTTTTGGGGTAAAGGCCAATTATAAAGGTTTTTGGGCTGTTTACGGAGATTATACGTCATCGCTTAATCCTTATCCGTTAGACAGTTTTGGTATTAGCCGATACAAAGATAATAGCTGGATTCATGTGCCATATAGTACTCTTTTTGATGCAAAATCAATTACTAGTATTGTTAATAAACCAGACAATCAAGAAGAGTTTTTTATGAGTTCTTTTTACTCGGGATTATTGCATTTTAAAAATGAAATACCTCAATTAATTTACAATCATTCAAACAGTACTTTAACAACGATAGCCAGTCAGGTGCCTGATGATATTCGAGTGGGTATTACTAAATTTGATAATTCAAACAATCTTTGGGCTACAACAGCGCTTACCGAGAATCAATTACATGTTTTTAAAAACAACGGAAGTTGGGAGTCTTTTAAAATGAATTGTGTTCAGCCTGGTGTTTTGGTCAATACAAAAGGGATTGAAATTGATAAAAATGATACAAAATGGATTTTCTCTAGGCTTGGATTAATAGGGTTTAATGAAAAGATAAATAAATGCATGCTCTTAAACGACAATATAGAAGGGGGTAATTTACCAGTTAGAGATGTAAGAGCAGTAGCAGTTGATAAGAGAAATAAACTTTGGATTGGAACAACTTTAGGGTTAAGAGTGTTGCCTTCAGTCGATTCTTTTTTATCCCAAAGCAGTTTAACTACAAATCCTATAATTTTTCTAGAAGAAGGTGTTGCTCAAGAGTTGTTGTATCAGCAGTTTATAAATGATATAGTGGTTGACGGCTCTAATAATAAATGGATTGCTACCTCAGGTTCGGGTGTTTTTTATGTTTCAGATGACGGACAAAAAACGTTTCATCATTTCACAAAAGCAAATTCTCCCTTGCCTAATGATAATGTTATTGACATAGACATTAATGAAGAAACTGGAGAGGTTTATTTTGCTACAGAAGGCGGTATGGTTTCTTATAGAGGAAATGCTACAGAAGGAGCTGAAAATTTAAAAAATGTGGTTATTTTTCCTAACCCAGTTCGCCCTGAATTTAAAGGGAATATTTCAATAACGGGTTTGATGGATAGCTGCAATGTAAAAATTACCGACATCGAAGGGAATTTAGTGCATGAAGCAATTTCAGAAGGCGGAACTATTCTGTGGGATACTACTATTTTTGGAAAGAAAAAAGTAGCTTCTGGTGTTTACATGGTTCATATTTCGTCGGAAGATGGTCTTGAGACTGAAGTTAAAAAAGTCATGGTTGTTCGATAATGCTGGTCAAAACCAAAGCGATTGTCCTTAGCGCACTTAAGTACCAGGAAAAATCACTAATTGTCAAATGTTTTACACAATCTGACGGATTGAAAAGCTATTTCGTTCCGAATGCCTTTGCGGCCAAAAAATCCAATCAAAAAATAGCATACTTCCAACCGTTAACGATTCTTGAAATCGAAGCCAATCATAAAAATAAAGGAACGCTTGAGCATTTTAAAGAGATTAGATTGGCCATTCCTTACAATTCTATAAACACCAACATAATAAAAAGCACCATTCTTATTTTTCTATCGGAAGTATTATATCACGGCATCCGAGAAGAAGAAAAAAACGAGTTGTTGTTTGATTTTTTGGAAAGTGCTCTTGTCTGGTTAGATAACCATGATGAAACCGCTAATTTTCATTTAATTTTATTGCTGGAAGTAACTAAGTTTCTCGGATTTTATCCAGATGATTCCGAAATTAATTTTCCTTTTTTTGATGTCCTTGATGGAAATTTTACTCCTTT
The DNA here is from genome assembly GCA_040385625.1 of Bacteroidota bacterium. GTDB lineage: Bacteria > Bacteroidota > Bacteroidia > Flavobacteriales > Flavobacteriaceae > Flavobacterium. Next base: position 32,010 of record JAZKHA010000024.1, on the reverse strand, counting down.
ACACGGAGTGAATTCGTTGCCTGAAAACGAATCTCTGTTGTTTAAGAAACTACTTCAGTTGAAATTTGATGGGAATCAGAGAATTTTTACCTCGACAGAGAGACAATTGCTGTTGAAAATTCTTTTAGATTATTATGCAATTCACCTTGATGGCTTCAAAAAACCAAAATCGTTAGAAGTTTTAAGAGAAGTTTTTGAGTAATAAAAATTCTATAATAGTTTTCGGTATTTAAATAACTATTTTATTTTTGAACAAAATTAATTAAATGAAAAAATTTTTGCTTTTAATATGTTTTGTTGCTCAATTTTCTGCAACGTCACAAACTCAAGATTTAGCGCGTCTAGCTAGCGGTGAATATTTAGGATTCAATGCAGTGTATGATAATAATGAAGAGTTGTTTGGTTATGTTGCATTGTATGGATATGGAAAATCCTCAGATAAAACAAAAAAATTTGAGTATGTAATTTTAGATAAGAATCTTAATCCAGTTGCTAATAATCAATTTGAAGGTGATATTACTGCTGCAGATTACTATGCCTATATGGATTTTAGAAATAATATAGTTTTAAGACCTTCTAGGATTGACTATCTTAGTGTAAAACAAAAGGATTTGTTTACACCTTCATTGATGATCATTAATGTTAAAGATAATACGATTTCAAAAAAAACATATTATGATTTTGCAGATGGAGCTATAAAGGAAAGTTTTGAGAATAAAAATTGGAATCAGGAACGAAAAGAAAATAAAGAAGAGAAAAAACTAAAAGGATATAATTATGTTTCTTCCGTTTATGAAATAAAGGAAGGTGGCTTTCTCGTATTAGAGTTTAACGATTACGGTAAGTATATTAATAATAATAGCTTAATAAAATTGAATGAAGATAGAAAAGAAGTTTGGAAATATTCTTACAATAAATCAGGAGACAAGAAGAATAAAGTTAATTTTAGATTAATCGATAAAGATGAAAATTATATTTATGCCTTTTTAAATACAGAAATCGAAGAAGATAAAAAATATGAGCTTTTAATTATCGATATGAAAACTGGTGCTGAAATAAAAAAGGTCCAAATAAAAAAGTTCAATGAAAAAACATTGGATGAAATTTCATATTTATATTCTAACAATAGAGAAATTATTAACCAGAAAACCTTTGATAATAAAATAGTAATGGTTGGAGTGTTTTATTCCGGCAGTAATGAAAATTTAGGTTTCGCAAGACTTTTAATAGATAAAAAAACATTTGAAATTGATCAACAAGCCTTTCTGTTTTCAGATTTGACTTCGTATTTACCTAACATAAATAGGAACGGTGATTTAGAAAGTGGCTATAAATTGTCACCTAGAGATTTGTTTTTTTTGTCCGACGGAAGTGTGGGTGTGTTAACAGAAAAGTTTAAACCTTATGACGGTTGGACTGTTGAAAAATCAGAAGACCTAATTTATATTTATACTGATAAAGATTTTAAAGTAAAAGGAACAAAAGTATTTGACAAAGAAAAATCTAAATATTTCACTTCTGATTATTTATTTTCTCAATACATTAATGAGGGAAAAGACGTGGTTTTCTTTTATAGAGATTATCAAAAGAATAAAGAAACAAAAGAAAGTAATTGGAAACTTTTTGTAAACACATTAATTGATGGAAAATTTAATCAAGAAATGATTCCTATGTCTTTAAAAAATAATTTTTATATAAGTATATATAGAGCAAAAGAAGGTTTTGTTTTGTTTCAAGAAGCGAATTACAAAGAGAAACAATATAAAATTCGTCTTGAAAAAATGAATTATTAAGCGAAAAGCCTATTTTAAATTGGCTTTTTATATTTATCCGCAAAACTTTTAATTTCTTCTAATTTCAAATGCCACATAAAATCCAGAAATTTAATATAACTTTTGGATTGTTTTTTAGGCTCAATCTGATCTAAATAATTATTTAGCTTATATTCTTTTCTTCCTGTATAAACTTTTTCTAAAAATCTCCCTAACCATTCAATGTTATAATCTTTTTGAATATTTTCTTGAATATTAATTAGACAAGTGTAAATTCCTAATCCGTGTTTTTCTTCATAGTATAAATTTGGTAAAAATTCCATTTCTGCAATTTTTTTTAGTTTTTTGAAATCTAGTTGTGCTTCAATAGGGCTAATAACTTCATTAAGTTCCTTGAAATTTTTTTTCAAAAACGCGAGCCTTTCATTTATTTCTGGATGACTCGAAATTGAATCTTTGTTAAGCTTACTAGTGTAATGATTATAGTTGTATTTAGAAAAATCTTCTGAGTTAAACCAACTTTCTTTAAATGGTTGATTTTGTATAATAAATATTTGCTTATATGTTTCCTCTCTAAGCGGAATTGGATTTATAGAATCAATTTTTTTTAAATTTTCCAAGGCATTATAAAATTCATTCTTTTTGTATTTTGTTTTTAGAAAAAGTGCATAGCCTAAAGAATCTGATTCAATTTCTTGTTTTTTATTTAAGACACCTTTAGCGTAAGTTTGTTTTTTAAAAACATCAAATGCCTTTAAAGATTTGTCGTATTTAATCTCTTTTAATGATGAGATGATGTTTTTATTATTCTCATTCTCTTTAATTTTTATGAGTTGAGATTTTAATGCGTGTTCTTTAATTTTATGTGCAAGTTCGTGAGAAATTACAGAAGTTAATTGGTCTTCATTGTCAAGAATTGTAAATAATCCCATATTAATTATTAAAGTTCCATTCGCAAGACAATAAGCATTTGGATTGTTGTTTTTGGCTATCAATACTTTTAAATTAGAAGAAACATTTGGATTATTTTTTCTTAATTCAGAAATAATATTCACTATGTATTTTTCGAATTCTGATTTGAATGTGTAGTTTTTTTCTTCTATCTCTTTAGTAAAAAAAGCCTCAAACTCAGCATAAATTTTAACCAATTCTTTGCCGGTTTTTCCGGAATAATTTTCTTTTAAAAATTTGATATGTTTTTCATTCTTAGTTTTGAAATCTTTTACAAAAGCCTTTCTTTCAAGGTAATCGGCGGTATCAATAGGTTGGTAGTTTTGAGCCTTAATTACACTTAAATGGAGTAAAATAATAAGACAAAATAGATTTTTTTTCATTGGTCTTTAAGCTATTTCTTAATGCAAATGTATATTTTTAATGAGAAATCACATAAGAATCCCAAAATATCACCGTTTTTTAACCTTTTTTTATCTTCGTAATTTTGGCTATTGCCTTACAAATCACTACTTTCGCGCATTGATTTTAGAATGCGACAAAATGAATACGAAATTTACTGAATACAAAGGACTTGACTTGCCAACAGTGGCATCGGAAGTGCTTGATTTCTGGAAAAAAAATAATGTTTTTGAACAATCTGTAACTTCTCGTGAAGGAGCAATTCCCTATGTGTTTTTTGAAGGACCACCTTCAGCAAACGGATTGCCTGGAATTCACCACGTGATGGCGCGTGCGATTAAAGATATTTTTTGTCGTTATAAAACTCAAAAAGGTTTCCAAGTTAAGCGTAAAGCGGGCTGGGACACACACGGCTTACCTGTAGAATTAGGTACCGAAAAAGAACTAGGCATCACCAAAGAAGATATCGGAAAAACCATTTCGGTTACAGAATACAACGAAGCGTGTAAAAAAACCGTAATGCGTTATACCGACGTGTGGAATGACTTAACCGAAAAAATGGGATATTGGGTTGATATGGAAGATCCATATGTAACGTACAAATCCAAATACATGGAATCGGTTTGGTGGTTGTTAAAACAAATTTATAATAAAGATTTGTTGTACAAAGGCTACACAATTCAACCGTATTCGCCAAAAGCGGGAACAGGTTTATCTTCTCACGAAGTCAATCAACCAGGTTCGTATCGTGATGTTACGGATACGACTGTTGTAGCGCAATTCAAAACAAAAAATGAAACGTTACCTAGCTTTTTACAAAACTTTGGAGAGGTTCATATCTTAGCTTGGACGACTACGCCTTGGACATTGCCAAGTAATACTGCTTTGACCGTTGGACCAAAAATCGATTATGCTTTAGTTGAAACATTCAATCAATATACGTTCCGACCAGTAAAAGTAATTTTAGCGAAGAATTTAGTGGGTAAACAATTCGGAAAAGGATTTTTTGCAAGTACTGAAGCTTCCGATTTTGAAAACTTTAAAGAAGGAGATAAAAATATTCCATACCAAATCATAGCCGAAGGTAAAGGTTCAGATTTAGTTGGAATTCGTTACGAACAATTATTGCCTTGGACATTACCCTATCAAACACCAGAAAATGCATTTAGAGTAATTTCTGGAGATTTCGTTACTACGGAAGATGGAACTGGAGTAGTGCACACTGCTCCAACTTTTGGAGCTGATGATGCGAAAGTAGCCAAAGAAGCGACACCAGAAGTGCCGCCAATGTTGGTTTTAGACGAAAACGGAAATGCTGTTCCTTTAGTAGATTTACAAGGAAGATTCATCCAAAATTTAGGTGAGTATTCTGGAAAATATGTAAAGAACGAATATTATAACGATGGCGAAGCTCCTGAACGTTCTGTAGACGTGGAAATCGCTATCCAATTAAAAGAAGAAAACAAAGCTTTCAAAGTTGAGAAATACGTGCACAGTTACCCGCATTGTTGGAGAACTGACAAACCGATTTTATATTATCCGTTAGATTCTTGGTTCATTAAAGTAACGGAGGTGAAAGACAGAATGTTCGACTTAAACGAAACTATCAACTGGAAGCCAAAAGCAACAGGTGAAGGTCGTTTCGGAAATTGGTTGAAAAATGCCAACGATTGGAACTTATCTCGTTCAAGATATTGGGGAATTCCATTACCGTTATGGAGAAATGACGAAGGAACAGAAACCATCTGTGTGGGTTCTGTGGAAGAATTATATAACGAAATTGAAAAATCAATTGCTGCTGGTTTCATGAAAGAAAATCCATTCAAAGGATTCGAAATCGGAAACATGGCAGAAACAAATTATGATTTGGTTGATTTACATAAAAATGTGGTTGATGAAATTGTATTAGTTTCAGCATCAGGCAAACCAATGAACCGTGAAAGCGATTTAATTGATGTTTGGTTCGATTCTGGTGCTATGCCTTATGCACAATGGCATTATCCTTTCGAAAATAAAGATAAAATTGACGAAAATAAAGATTTTCCAGCCGATTTTATTGCAGAAGGAGTAGATCAAACGCGTGGTTGGTTTTATACCTTGCACGCTATTTCGACATTAGTTTTCGATAAAGTAGCGTATAAAAATGTTGTGTCTAATGGTTTAGTATTGGATAAAAACGGACAAAAAATGTCGAAACGTTTAGGTAATGCTGCCGATCCGTTTGAGACTTTAGCCGAGTATGGTCCGGATGCAACACGTTGGTACATGATTTCCAATGCCAATCCGTGGGACAACTTAAAATTCGATTTAGAAGGAATTGCTGAAGTGCGTAGAAAATTCTTCGGAACATTGTATAATACCTACTCATTCTTTTCGTTATATGCGAATATCGACGGTTTTACCTATAGTGAAGCAGAAGTTCCACTAGCGGAAAGACCTGAAATTGACCGTTGGATTTTATCGGAATTACACACCTTAATTCAATTAGTGGATGAAGCGTATGCCGATTATGAACCAACACGTGCAACACGTGCAATTTCCGACTTCGTACAAGAGAATTTAAGTAACTGGTATGTGCGTTTATGCCGTCGTAGATTCTGGAAAGGTGAGTACGCGCAAGACAAAATTGCGGCTTATCAGACGCTTTATACCTGTTTAGAAACGGTTGCTAAATTATCGGCACCCGTTGCGCCATTCTTTATGGATAGGCTATATAAAGACCTGAATGCCACGACCAATAAGGAAAGTTTTGAAAGTATTCACTTGGCAAACTTCCCTGTTTCGGTTGAAAACTTTGTTGATAAATCGCTGGAAAGCAGAATGCAGAAGGCACAAACCATTTCTTCATTGGTTTTATCACTACGTAAGAAGGAAATGATTAAAGTACGTCAACCATTACAAAGAGTAATGATTCCGGTACTTGACGACGCTTTTAAGGCTGAAATTTTAGCTATTGAAGACTTGATAAAAGCGGAAGTAAACATTAAAGAAATTGAACTTTTAAGCGATGCTTCAGGTATATTAGTGAAGCAAATAAAACCTAATTTTAAAAATTTAGGACCTCGCTTTGGGAAGGACATGGGCTTGATTTCCAAAGAAATACAAGATTTCACGCAAGAACAAATTGCAAAACTTGAGCAAGAAGGCGAAATAAGTCTTGTTATATCAGGAAATAATATTACTTTAACAACTCAAGATGTAGAGATTTCTTCTCAGGATATTGAAGGTTGGTTGGTTGCAAATTCAAACGGTATAACAGTAGCATTGGACATCACGATTTCCGATGAATTAAGAAAAGAAGGTATCGCTCGTGAATTGGTAAACAGAATCCAAAATATTCGTAAAGATTCTGGCTTTGAAGTAACAGATAAAATTACTGTGACGATGTTGAATGATGGGGAAATTCAACCAGCAGTTAAAGCAAATCTGGAGTACATTAAGTCAGAAACACTTACAGGAGAATTAATTTTTGCAGAAAGTATCGAAAACGGTACAGAAATTGAGTTTGATGAACTAAGAACTAAAATATTAATTTCAAAATAAAGAAATTATGGTAGATGAACAAATAAGATTCTCGGATGCTGAATTAGCAGAGTTTAAAGAATTGATCCAAAAAAAATTAGAAAAAGCTAAAAACGACTTAGACTTAATCAAAAGTGCTTATCTAAATGATTTGAATAACGGGACTGATGATACATCACCAACGTTCAAAGCGTTTGAAGAAGGAAGCGAAACTATGAGTAAAGAGGCTAATTCGCAACTGGCTATTCGTCAGGAAAAATTCATTCGTGATTTAAAGAATGCATTAATTAGAATCGAGAACAAAACGTATGGTATTTGTAAAGTAACAGGGAAACTAATTAATAAAGATAGATTAAAATTAGTGCCACACGCTACTATGAGTATCGAAGCAAAAAACTTGCAACGTTAATTTTTCAGAAATAATATACTACTGAACGCTCCGAAAAGGAGCGTTTTTTATGTAGAATGCTTATTTTTGCCATATCAAAAGAAGAAAAATGAACTTAAAGAAAGCCTATTTCGTTGTTTTTTTGGTCTTACTAATAGACCAACTTTCAAAAATATACGTAAAAACTCATTTTGTTTTAGAAGAAGAATACCATATAACCAATTGGTTTAAGATTTTGTTTGTCGAGAATAAAGGAATGGCTTGGGGTGTAGAACTTCCGGGGACGTATGGGAAACTGATTCTTACGATTTTTAGAATTTTGGCTGTAGGTGGAATTGGTTATTGGTTATGGCTTTCGGTTAAAGAAAAAGTATCCAACCTTTTAATTTTTTCAATCGCGTTAATACTAGCTGGAGCATTCGGAAATATTATTGATTCTGTTTTATACGGTGAAATTTTCAACCATAGTGTCAATCAAGTTGCTACATTATTTAGTAACGAACCTTACGGAACTTGGTTTAATGGTAAAGTGGTCGATATGTTTTATTTTCCTATTTGGCATGGCACTCTTCCAGAATGGATTCCTTTTTTCGGAGGCAAATATTTCACTTTCTTTAATGCCATTTTTAACATAGCCGATTTTGCTATCTCTACAGGAGTTGGAATTTTGATTGTATTCAACAAGAAGGCGTTTGCGACTAAATAAACGGTATTTAGGATTTTCAACACTGAAAAGACAAGGTTAAAACTGAATCTCTCCTTCAGGCGTTACACAAAAATCCAATTTTACATCGTGTTCGGTTAGGTCAGAAATAGTCTCTTCAGCGTCAAAATACGACAAACCTATCTTAATAACATCAGGTTTGCATTGACTTAAAAACTGGTCGTAAAAACCTTTGCCATATCCTACGCGATTCCCTTTTTTGTCATAAGCCAACAAAGGGACAAAAACGACGTCAATTTTGTTTGCCGGTACTTCTAAACCATCCACAGGTTCGGGAATTCCGTAATCGTTAACTTTCAATTTAGTGTTGTCTGTTAAAAGATAGTGCGTCATAGTACCACTTTCAAAATCCGATTTCGAAACCACGACTTCTTTATCTCTCCCAGCTAAAATTTGCAATAAAAATTCGGTATTGACTTCTTTTTGCGCTTCAATTGGTAAAAACAAATGGAAATAGGTTTTATCCCAAATAGGCAAATACAAACAATTGTTGGCAATCGCCAAACTGTCGTTCATGATTTCATCAAAAGTTAATGCTTTTCGTAAGGTTTTATATTTGCTGCGGAGGTCTTTTTTATTCATTGGGTAAAAGTAAAAAGAAAAATTCAGTTAACTTTGTTAAGTTCACAAATCAAAGCTATTAATGCCAACGCCACTCGAACTTCAAATACAAACCTTGCCCGATAGTCCCGGAGTGTATCAGTATTATGATAAGGAAGGCAAGATTTTATATGTCGGCAAAGCCAAAAATTTAAAAAAGAGAGTCGCTTCCTATTTTAACAAAGTACACGATACCGCCAAAACGAATGTATTGGTTAAAAAAATTATTGAAATCAAACACATCGTAGTCCCAACCGAAACCGATGCGTTATTGTTGGAAAATAATTTAATCAAAAAGCTTCAACCGCGGTACAATGTGTTGTTGCGTGACGATAAAACCTATCCATGGATTTGCATCAAAAATGAAGCTTTCCCACGTGTTTTTTCCACACGGAAAATGATAAAAGATGGTTCCGAATATTTTGGACCCTACACTAGTTTTAAAACGGTGCACACTATTTTGGATTTGATTAAAGAATTGTATCCACTGCGTACTTGTACTTTCGATTTAAGTCGGAATAATATAGTTACTGGAAAGTATAAAGTGTGTTTAGAATACCATATTGGAAATTGCAAAGGCGCTTGCGAAGGATTCGAAACTCAAGAGCAGTATCAAAATCAAATCAATGCGATTCGTGAAATTTTAAAGGGGAACTTCAAAGAAAGTTTGAAAGATTTCAAAAAACTAATGACCGAATTGGCTTCGGAAATGCAGTTTGAAGCCGCTCAAAAGATTAAAGAAAAAATAGAAGTTCTTGAAAATTACCAAGCACGTTCCACTATATTAAACCCAAAAATTTCCAATATTGATGTGTTTTCTATTGTTTCGGATGAAGCGATGGCTTATGTCAATTTTTTGCAAATCTCCCACGGCGCTATTGTGCGTTCGCATACGTTAGAACTGAAGAAAAAATTAGAAGAATCGGACGAAGAATTGTTAGAATTGGCTGTGGTAGAGCTCCGCGAGCGCTTTCATTTGAATTCCAAAGAAATAATCCTCCCTTTTGAATTGGATTTTGGTGATAAAATTAAAGTGACCGTTCCGCAATTGGGGGATAAAAAACAAATCTTAGAATTGTCCCAGCGAAATGCCAAATACTATCGATTGGACCAACTAAAGCAAATTCAGATTGTAGATCCAGACCGACATACCAATCGAATTATGGCACAAATGCAAAAAGACTTGCGATTATCCTTAGAACCGCGTCATATCGAATGTTTTGATAATTCGAATATTCAAGGAACCAATCCCGTTTCGGCATGTGTGGTGTTTAAAGATGGAAAACCTAGTAAAAAGGACTACCGCCATTTCAACATCAAAACAGTAGAAGGACCAAACGACTTTGCTTCGATGGAAGAAGTGGTATACAGAAGATACAAACGCATGTTGGAGGAAAACCAATCGTTACCCAATTTAATTATTATTGATGGAGGAAAAGGGCAACTGTCCTCGGCATTAAAAAGTTTAGACGATTTAGGGCTTCGAGGAAAAATTGCAATTATTGGGATTGCCAAACGTTTAGAAGAGTTGTTCTACCCTGGTGATTCAATACCTTTGTACTTGGATAAAAAATCGGAAACCTTAAAAATCATTCAGCATTTGCGAAATGAAGCCCATCGTTTCGGAATTACATTTCATCGTGATAAGAGAAGTAAATCGGCTTTAAATTCTTCTTTGGAAAGTATTCCCGGTGTTGGAGAAAAAACAATGGAAACACTTATAAAACACTTTAAAAGTGTCAAAAGAATAAAAGAAGCAACAGAAAAAGAAATTTCGGATGTGGTAGGTGCATCAAAAGCCAAAAAAATTTCCGAATTTTACAAAACAAATCAGTAGTATGAAAATCGAGGCAAAAGGCAAAAGACAAAAGACAAAAGTTAAAAATAACTTTGTTGAGAGTAAAGGCGTATTGTCTAAAATTGTATTTATATTACTTATCTCCTTATTCCTTATTCCTTTTCTCTCTTTCTCTCAAGACACCATTAGAAAACCAAAAATTGGATTAGTCCTAAGTGGTGGAGGTGCTAAAGGATTGGCACATATCGGGGTTTTAAAAGAAATTGAAAGAGCAGGAATCAAAATTGATTATATAGGAGGTACGAGTATGGGCGCCATTGTTGGCGGATTGTATGCTTGCGGTTATACAGCCAATGAATTGGATTCTATCTTCAGTAGAACAAATTTTGACGAACTTATTCAGGATTTTGTGCCAAGAGGAAATAAAACGTTTTATGAAAAAAGGAACGACGAAATCTACGCACTTACGTTGCCGTTTCAAAAATTAAAATTATCAGTACCTAAAGCCTTGTCAAAAGGGCTTTACAATTATAATTTACTAAGTAAGCTAACGCATAATCAAAGACATATACGTGATTTTAATAAGTTGAGTATTCCTTTTTTGTGTATTGGGACCAACATAGAAACAGGTGAGGAAAAAATTTTCAACGAAGGTTCTTTGCCACTTGCACTTCAAGCAAGTAGTGCTTTTCCGTCTTTGTTTTCTCCAGTTGAAATTGATGGAAATCATTATCTAGATGGAGGGATTACTAATAATTATCCTGTTGAAGAAGTTATAAAAATGGGAGCAGATATTATTATTGGGGTAGATGTCCAGGATGATCTTAAAAAGAATGAAGATATTAACGGAGTTACCGGAATTTTTGCTCAAATGTCTAACTATCAAATGTTAGAAAAAATGAGGGATAAGAAAAAACTCACTACAATATATATTAAGCCTGATATAAAAGGATTTTCTGTTGTTTCTTTTAATCAAGGTAAAGAAATTGTAAAAAGAGGTGAGATGGCAGCTCACGCTCAAGTAAATGAATTATTAAAACTAGGAACCAATTATAAAAAAAATTCTATTATTAAAATTAGTGAAGACAGTTTGTATATTAAAAGGATAGATATTAATGATATCCCTAATTATACGAGATCGTACATGCTTGGTAAATTAAGAATTAAAGCAGGAAAAAAAATAAGTTACCGCGATTTACATAATGGAATAAATAATCTAAACGCCACTCAAAATTTTAGTGCCATTAATTATAATATTGAAGAAGAAAATGGAGAGGATGTGTTAAAAGTTAATGCTCAGGAGAATATGTTAAAAACCTATTTGAAGTTGGGTGCACACTATGACGACTTGTTTAAAACTTCTGCGTTAGTTAATATAACTAAGAAAAATTTATTTTTCAACAATGATGTACTTTCTTTCAATACTATTTTGGGGGATAATTTCAGGTACAATCTGGATTATTATTACGACAACGGATACCACTGGAGTTTTGGGCTGAAATCGAATTTTAATCAATTTGATAAAATTGCTAAAGTAGATTTCAAAGGCAATAGTTTATTAAACGATTTGGGTATTGAAAAACTAAGTATTAATTATAATTCGGTTGAAAATCAAGCCTATGTTCAAACTATTTTTGCTCAAAAATTTCTAGTTGGAGCAGGTATTGAACACCAATACATGGAAATTAGATCTGCTAATGCAACCGCAATGAGGCCTTATATTGATAAGAGTAATTATTTGTCTTTGATAGGGTTTTTAAAATTCGATGCGTTAAATGACCGATATTTTCCAACAAAAGGCTGGTACATTTTTGGAGACTTTCAATCGGTTTTAAGTTCGTCAGATTATAACAATGATTTTAATAAAGTAACGGTTTTAAAGGCAGATATGGCTATTGTTCAAAAAGTATTTAAGAAAGTTGCCTTAAAATTGCAGACGGAAGGTGGTTTTACTATTGGAGAAAAAGCAAACCATATTTTCGATTTTGTTTTTGGGGGCTATGGATTTCAGAAATTTGATAACATTAAGCCTTTTTATGGGTACGATTTCTTGAATCTTTCAGGTGATAGCTATGTAAAAGCTAGTGGTACAGTTAATTATGAGTTTATAAAAAAAAATCACGTCAATTTTTCAGCCAATTATGCCAATATTGGGTATAAAATTTTCGATAGTAAAGAATGGATAACAAATCCAAATTATAGTGGGTATGCTGTTGGTTATGGACTGGAAACTCTAATTGGTCCGATAGAAATTAAGCACACTTGGTCGCCAGAAACTCATAAAAACTACACTTGGTTTACAGTAGGTTTTTGGTTCTAAATAATCTACAATTGATAAGTATATTGATATAAATTTTAATAAATACTTTTTTTAAAAGTAAAAAAGGCTATTTTTGGGACACTAAAAACCAAACATTTATTTTTATGTCTATTTGGAAAAGAAAATCAATGGCGCTATTACTTGCTGAAGCGTCAGAATCTGAAAAAGGATTAAAAAGAACATTAACCGCTTGGTCGCTTGTCGCACTAGGAATTGGAGCTATTATTGGGGCTGGACTTTTTGTTAGAACAGCAACTGCAGCCGCTCAAAGTGCCGGACCATCAGTTACTATAGGATTTATTGTTGCAGCGATTGGTTGTGCATTAGCCGGATTGTGTTATGCTGAATTATCTTCGTCTATTCCAATCGCAGGAAGTGCTTATACGTACACTTACGCCACTATGGGTGAGTTACTTGCTTGGATTATTGGTTGGGATTTAATTCTTGAATATGCAGTAGGAGCTGCTACAGTAGGAATTGCTTGGAGTGAATATCTGAACAATTTACTGGTCAATGTGCTTCATGTCAGTCCGATTCCTTATGAATGGTGTCATTCACCATTTCAAACGTCACCTGAAGGTGTAAACGGAATCATTAACTTCCCGGCGTTGTTTATTGTAGGGGTGATCAGTTTGCTTTTAATTAAAGGAACACAAGAATCAGCATTCGTAAACAGCTTAATCGTTATCGTTAAGGTTGCTATCGTAGTTTTGATTATTGTTTTAGGATGGAATTTTATCAATCCTACAAATCATACACCATATATTCCTCAACCATCTGTTTTTGTAGATGAACATGGAATAGGTCATAGTTTTGGAGGTATTTGGGGAATCCTAGGAGCTGCCGGTACTGTTTTCTTCGCCTTCATTGGTTTTGATGCAGTAAGTACTGCAGCACAAGAAACAAAAAATCCAAAACGCGATATGCCAATTGGTATTTTGGGATCATTAGCAGTATGTACTGTTTTATACATCCTTTTTGCTCACGTTTTAACGGGATTAGAATCAGTTGAATTTTTTAGAACTGGCGGAAAAGAAGCTTCAGTAGCTAATGCAATTACTTCTGCAATGCCAGGATACGAATGGTTAGCACAGTTTGTAACGGTTGCTATTTTATTCGGATTTACATCGGTAATATTAGTGATGTTGTTAGGGCAATCTCGTGTTTTTTACTCTATGGGTAAAGATGGGTTGTTACCAAAAGCATTCGGTGATTTACATTCTAAATACAAAACACCTTATAAAGCGAATCTTGCTATTTTAGTTATTGTTGGATTATTTGCAGCTTTTGTTCCTGGAGATATCGTTGGAGATATGACAAGTATCGGAACATTATTTGCTTTCATCTTGGTTTGTATTTCGGTAATTGTGTTAAGAAAAACACATCCAGAAATGAAGAGAGAATTCAAAACGCCTTTCGTGCCTTTGGTTCCAATTCTTGGAGTAGCGGTATGTTTAGCAATGATTGCTGGATTAGGATGGACAAACTGGTTGCGATTAGCAGGTTGGTTGGCTATTGGATTGGCGATTTATTTCTTATACGGAAAGAAAAGAAGTGTTTTGAATAATCCAGAAAAAGGAAAAGAAGAATAAAACACTCTAAATAATTTTAGAAAAAGCATTAAAAAAATGAGTTGTCATTTTTTTAATGCTTTTTCTCTTTTATAAATATTTCAAAAGAAATTAAGGGCAAAGTTAAATTTTTCCGATATTTGTGTTATGAATGCGTCATGGACAGGTTTATTGGACTTACTTAAATTCCTCATCAAGAGAAATCCTGAATGAGATATAGAATTATGCCAATTTGTAATTCATAATTTATAATTCATTAATTTCAAATCATGCCACTATATCATAAATTAGGGGATTTCCCTCAAAAAAGACATACACAATTCGAAAAACCCAATGGGGGTTTATACTACGAGCAGCTTTTTGGAACAGAAGGATTTCACGGACATTCTTCTCTTTTATATCATGTTCACAGACCAACTCAGGTCAAAGAGATTCTAAAATCATATTCGGTAGAACCTAAAATCGCCATCGGAAAAAACATCAAATCTTTATTATTGAAAGGGTTTGAATTGAAACCGGAAGACGATTTTCTCGACAGCCGTAAAGCCATGTTAGTCAACAAAGACTGTACAATCGGTTTAGCTGCACCTAAAAAATCATTACGCGATTATTTTTATAAAAATGCCGATGCCGATGAAATGATTTTCATCCACAAAGGGAAAGGAAAACTTCGTACGATGATGGGAAATATCCCGTTTGAATATGGCGATTACCTTATTATTCCTCGTGGAATGATTTATCAAATCGATTTCGAAACTTCAGAAAACAGATTGTTTTATGTAGAATCGTTTGCGCCTTTTTATACACCGAAGCGTTACAAAAACAATTCGGGACAACATTTAGAACATTCTCCATTTTGCGAACGTGATTTCATTTTGCCTAGCGAAATAGAAACCTACGATGAAAAAGGAGATTTCTTAATCAAAATCAAAAAAGAAGGCATGATCCATGAAGTTGTTTATGCGACACACCCTTTTGATGTTGTCGGTTGGGATGGTTATAATTTTCCATACGGATTCAGTATTCACAATTTCGAACCGATTACGGGACGTGTGCACCAACCGCCACCAGTGCACCAAACGTTCGAAACGGCTACTTTCGTAGTATGTTCGTTTTGTCCGCGTTTGTACGATTACCATCCAAAAGCAATTCCGGCACCTTATAATCATAGCAATATTGATAGCGATGAAGTATTGTATTATGTAGATGGCGATTTTATGAGTCGTAACAATATTGAAGTGGGGCATATTACCTTACATCCAAAAGGAATTCCGCACGGACCTGCACCAGGCGCGATGGAAAGAAGTATTGGTCACACCGAAACTCAGGAATTGGCCGTAATGGTAGATACTTTCCGTCCACTAATGGTAACAGAAGAAGCCATGGGATTAGATGATGGCCAATATTATAAATCTTGGGTAGAGTAAATAAATTAAACACAACTTTTGACAAATTGACTTTGTCTTAAAAATATAGAATATCATGTCACAAGAAATAAAATCAGTCGAATACGGCTTAGAAAAAATATTTGAAGGAGCACAAGATTTCCTTCCATTGTTAGGAACAGATTATGTAGAGTTTTATGTAGGGAATGCCAAGCAAGCAGCACACTTCTACAAAACGGCTTTTGGTTTTCAGTCTTTGGCGTATGCCGGATTAGAAACAGGTGTAAAAGACAGAGCGTCGTATGTGTTAAAACAAGACAAAATTCGTTTGGTATTAACTACTGCTTTAAACAGCAATTCACCTATTGGAGAACATGTGAAAAAACATGGGGATGGTGTGAAAGTTATTGCACTTTGGGTAGAAGATGCGCGTTCGGCTTTTGAAGAAACGACAAAACGTGGTGCGAAACCTTATTTTGAACCAGTGGTTGAAAAAGATGAAAATGGTGAAGTAGTACGTGCCGGTATTTATGGTGCATACGGGGAAACCGTTTTTGTTTTTGTGGAACGTAAAAATTATAACGGAATCTTTTTACCAGGTTATAGTGAATGGAAATCTGACTATAATCCAGAACCTGTTGGATTGAAATTTATTGACCATATGGTTGGAAATACCGGATGGAACAGAATGGATGAAGCCGTAAAATGGTTTGAAGATGTGATGGGATTTGTGAATTTCCTTTCTTTTGACGACAAGCAAATTACGACTGAATATTCTGCATTGATGTCTAAAGTTATGAGTAACGGAAATGGTAGAATTAAATTTCCAATCAATGAACCCGCTAACGGAAAAAAACGTTCTCAAATTGAAGAATATTTAGATTTCTATGAAGGAGAAGGTGTACAACATATTGCAGTAGCGACTGATGATATTCTTAAAACGGTTGCCGATATGCGTTCTCGTGGAATTGAATTTTTGAGTACACCACCACAAGCGTATTATGACGCTATTCCGGAACGTTTGAAAGATCACATGTCTAAATTCAAAGAAGATATCAATGAACTTCAAAAATTAGGGATCATGATTGATGCTGATGAAGAAGGGTATTTGTTGCAAATTTTCACCAAACCAATTGAAGACAGACCAACACTTTTCTTCGAAGTTATTCAAAGAATGGGTGCTAAAGGTTTCGGTGCAGGAAATTTCAAAGCGCTTTTTGAATCTATTGAAAGAGAGCAAGCATTAAGAGGAACACTTTAAAATTATATATTTTCAAAACTAAAGCAGAATAAGATGATTATTCTGCTTTTTTTATTGCAAACAGACTAAAAATCTAATGAATAGACAAACTCAAAGCTAAATTTTGTTAAAAATAAATTAATAAAAAATGAATTTTGTTGAACTATTTTTAAAATATAACGTTGTAGTAATGATTTTTTTGATAAAAATATGTTAAAGTCTGTTTTTTGTTAGATATAATTGAAAAGCTGTCATATTTTTGCATCGCAATTCTGAGGGGTGGTTCCCTTAGTTTTGAATAAATTTTCATAATTTATAGTTTTTTGGTTGGTTAATAGCATAAAAACTCAGTTAGCAATGACTGGGTTTTTTTGTTTTTTAGTACTTTTGGAATGAATATTGTATTCTTTACTGAAAACAATAAAATCAACAAAAATGAAAACAAAGTTACTGCTACTTATTGCAACAGTATTTGCCTTAGTTTCTTTTTCACAAAAACCCGAAGCTTATACTGTAGGCGAATGGCTAAAATTCCGCATACACTACGGTATGGTCAATGCCGGATACGCTACACTAGAACTTAAAGAAGCCACAAGAAATAATCGAAAGTGTTTTTATGCGGTGGGTCATGGATATACATCTGGAATGTCCCGATTTTTTTTCAAAGTAGACGATTATTATCAAAGTGTTTTTGATCAACAAACCACGAAGCCATATCAATATCTTAGAAAAATTGATGAGGGCGGCTACACAAAAAATCAAGAAGGATTTTTTAATCAAGATAAAAACACCGTTTTAGTTAAAAACTACAAAAACAAGACTGAAAAAACCATTTCGGTAACCGAGAATGTTCAAGACATTGTTTCTTCCTTTTATTTTTTAAGAAATCATCCGAATATTGACAAACTAAAAGAAGGGGAGTCAATCATGATTGATATGTTTTTTGATGACGAAATCTATAAATTCAAACTCAAATTTGTAGGCAGAGAAATTCTAAGCACAAAATTCGGAAAAGCAAAAGCAATGGTTTTTAGACCTTTGGTGCAATCCGGTCGTGTTTTTAAAGAAGAAGAAAGTTTAACGGTTTGGGTTTCCGATGACGAAAATAAAATCCCATTACGTATTAAAGCAAGTTTAGCGGTAGGTTCTTTAAAGGCTGATTTAGACTCTTTCAAAGGATTAAAAAACCCATTCATGGTAACAAAATAATAAAAAATGAATAATTTTTCAGAATTAGTAAACGAAATTGACAACAAGTACAAAGCTATAAATCAAAAAACAGAAGCTCATCTGGAAGGTTTGCTATATGCTAAGCCTATAACCTATTGGGACTACATTCAGACAGATGCTTTGTTAAATCTTCAAATACAACGTACCACATTGCCTGATGAAAACATATTTATTATGTATCATCAAATTAATGAGTTGTTATTTAAAATGATTTTGTGGGAAATAGAACAAATTTCATATGCTGAAAAATTAACTACACCTTTCTTTACTGAACGATTAATGCGTGTTAGTCGTTACTTTGACATGTTAACGACTTCATTTACGATTATGGGCGACGGAATGGAAGTCGAGCAATACATGAAATTCCGTCATACTTTGACTCCAGCCAGTGGATTTCAAAGCGCACAATACCGTATGATTGAGTTTTGTTCTACCGATTTGATTAACCTTATTGATTACCGCTTTAGAGCTACTATAGATAGAAATACACCGTATTCGCACGCTTTCGAACACTTGTATTGGCAGGCAGCTGGAAAAGATTACACTACAGGAGAAAAGTCTTATTTCTTAAAAGAATTCGAAAAAAGATATAAAAAAGAGTTTTTGGATTGTATGGAAGAATACAATACCATCAATCTTTGGCAAAAATTCAAAGAACTTCCAGAAGCAGATCAAAAAAATCCAGACTTAATCGCAGCCATGCGCCATTATGATTATACAGTTAATATTACGTGGGTAATGGGTCATTTAAATGCCGCTAAAAAATACATTGACAATGGTAAAGGTGATGGTGAAGCAACAGGAGGAAGCGATTGGAAAAAATACATGCACCCACGTTACCAACGTCGTATTTTCTTCCCTGAACTTTGGTCAGAGGAAGAATTAGCCTCTTGGGGAGAAAATTTATAATTTTTTTCTATATTAGCTTCTCTGAATTATTACTTCTTCTTTAGTTAAGAAGTTAGCTGAAATTAAGCTCTTTTGAAAAAACATATATTTTTACTGTTAATCATTTTTACTTTTTTTTCTTGTAAAAAGGAATCTGATGCGGAAAACATTGAGAAAAGTCAAGCTGAGCCGATCTATTACGGATACGGGTTTAAACTTAATGATTTTACAGTTATTCGTGATACTGTACAAAGTGGAGATACTTTTGGGAGCATCATTGAAAAGCAAAACCTAAATGGAAAACAGGTTTACGATATTGTTGCGCAAGTCAAAGACACTTTTAATGTAAAGAATATGAGGCTGCACAAGACCTATTTGATGTTGCTTTCTAAAGATAAAACCAAAAAATTACAATACTTTATTTACGAACCAGATGCTAGAAGCTACTATATTGTAGACTTCAACGATTCTATAGCAAAAGCCACTAAAAAAATTCTTCCTATTACTATAAAAAGAAGGACTGTTGCTGGCGAACTTGACGGATCACTTTCTGAAACACTGAAAAAAGAAGGTGTAGCAGGTTCATTATCTTCCAAGTTGAGTAATGTTTATAAATGGTCTATCGATTTTTTTAAATCGAAAAAGGGTGATAAATTCGCGGTAACTTTTACGGAAAGATACATCAATGATACTATTTATGATGGAGTAGATTCGTTAGAATGTGCTTTTTTCGAATACAAAGGCAAAAAGTTTTACGCCTTCCCTTTCAAGCAAAGTGAAAATGACAAAACAGAATATTATGACGAAGAAGGTAAGCTGCTAAAGAACTTTTTTTTAAAAGCGCCCTTAAAATCAATCAATATTACGTCTCGTTTTTCGAAACGCCGATTTCATCCTGTTCAAAAATTCTTTAAAGCACATAACGGCACTGATTATGCCGCTCCTACAGGAACACCTATTATGTCTACCGCTAACGGAGTGGTGGAGTTGGCAGGTTACACCGCCGGAAACGGAAATCATGTCAAAATAAAACACGACAGAACTTATTCTACCCAATATCTACATATGTCTCGAATTTTGGTGCGACGAGGACAACGAGTGAGACAAGGGCAAATAATTGGTAAAGTTGGAAGTACAGGTCTGGCAACTGGGCCTCATGTTTGCTACCGTTTCTGGAAAAATGGTAAGCAAGTAGATGCACTAAAACTAAAATTACCCAATTCAACTCCGATGAATGCTAAAAACAAACCAAAGTATTTAGAATTCATCAAACCGCTAAAAAGAGAATTGGATAGCATTGCAGGGATAAAATAATTTTATTCTACTACAACGTTTTAGTTTTAAAATCTTCCTTCGTACTTGATTTTATTGGTGGTTTTTCAAAATCAATATTGTAAATTCGCTATTCATTCATTTGAAAATCACACTATGCTACCTATTACAAATCCATCAGAAACGCAGGCTTGGCAAAAGTTAAGAGAACATTTTTTCGACATGCAATATGTTGAAATGAAAGAAATGTTCAGTCAAGATGAAAATCGCGCAGAGAAATTTCATATTCAGTGGGATCAATTTTTGGTTGATTATTCGAAGAATAAAATCAATCAAAAAACAATTGATTTGCTGTTGGAATTGGCTAATGAAGTAGGATTGAAGCAAGCAATAGAAGCGCAATTTTCAGGTAAAAATATCAATCAAACAGAAAATCGTGCGGTGTTGCATACCGCTTTGCGTGGCAAAGAGACTGACGCAGTTCTTGTGGATGAAAAAAATATAATGCCAGAAATCTTTGCGGTAAAAAACAAGATGAAAGTCTTTTCCAATGAAATTATTTCAGGACATAGAAAAGGATTTACAGGAAAAGGATTTACGGACATAGTAAACATAGGGATTGGTGGTTCCGATTTAGGACCGGCAATGGTGGTGGAAGCACTGCAGTTTTATAAAAATCATTTGGATGTTCACTTTGTTTCTAATGTTGATGGAGATCACGTATGTGAAGTTTTAAAGAAGCTAAATCCAGAAACTACTTTGTTTGTGGTAGCTTCCAAAACTTTTACCACACAAGAAACCTTATCAAACGCAGAAACTATACGAGCATGGTTTCTTAATACAGCAAGACAAGAAGATGTAGCCAAACATTTTGTGGCGGTTTCTACCAATATTCAAAAAGTTACCGATTTCGGTATTGCAGAAGAAAATATTTTCCCGATGTGGGATTGGGTTGGTGGACGTTTTTCGTTATGGAGTGCAGTAGGACTTACGATAAGTTTGGCTATTGGCTTTGATAATTTTGATAAGCTTCTTGTTGGGGCAAATAAAATGGATGAGCATTTTAAAAACGAATCTTTCGAAAAAAATATTCCTGTAATTTTGGCCTCGTTAAGTATTTGGTACAATAATTTCTTTGGTGCTGAAAGCGAAGCGTTAATTCCCTATACTCAATATTTACAAAAATTAGCTCCTTACTTGCAACAGGGTATTATGGAAAGCAACGGTAAATCAATCGGGCGTAACGGAATACCAGTAAATTATCAAACAGGAACTATTATTTGGGGAGAACCAGGAACCAATTCACAACATGCTTTTTTTCAATTAATACATCAAGGAACAAAATTAATTCCAGTCGATTTTATTGGATTTAAAAAATCATTATACGGTAATAAAGACCATCATGATAAATTAATGTCTAATTTCTTTGCCCAAACAGAAGCTTTGTTAAATGGAAAAACAGAAGCGCAAGTTCTGGAAGAATTTGATAAACAAGGAATTTCAAATGAACAAGCTAAGTTTTTATTGCCTTTTAAAGTGTTTCAAGGAAATAAACCGACCACTACATTTTTAATCGAATCACTCACTCCTGAGACTTTAGGCTCCTTAATTGCGATGTACGAACATAAAATTTTTGTGCAAGGAATTATCTGGAATATCTTCAGTTATGATCAATGGGGAGTCGAATTAGGGAAACAGTTGGCTACTTCAATTTTAGAAGAAATTAACAATCAATCGATTAACAATCATGATTCTTCAACAAAAAATTTATTGAATAAATACTTGTAATTTGATGTAAAATAAGATTATTTTTCAATATATAGACCAATATACAGTTGTTTAGTTGTGAAATGTTAAATACTTGTGTTATGCATGCATAATTTATTTTAAGAGAATTAACATTAACTTAACATTTGAAAAGATAATTAATTTCAATTTTGTGGTGAAAAATTAAAAAAACACACACAAATGAAAAACATGAAAAATTGGTTTTTAATTTCTTTGTTTTTCCTAAGCATTTCGATGTTTGCACAAGGAAAAATTACAGGTACAATTCAAGATGTAAACGGACCGTTACCAGGAGCTAATGTTGCAGTTGAAGGAAGTAATGCTGGAATTTCTACAGGTTTTGATGGAACTTTTACATTAAACACGACTATTTCAACGGGTACAGTTGTAATTTCTTATTTAGGATATAAATCAGAAAGAATTTCTTTTACAATTTCTAACGGTCAAGCTGATTTAGGAGTTATTACTTTAACTGAAGATAGTAATGTTTTAGGTGAAATTGTGGTAACATCAACAGTTATAGATGTAGCAAAAGACAGAAAAACACCAGTAGCTGTTTCTACAATTAAAGCATCTGAAATTAAAGAAAAGCTTGGGTCCCAAGAATTTCCTGAAGCTTTAGCAAACACACCATCAGTTTATGCAACTAAATCTGGAGGAGGTTTTGGAGATGCAAGAATTAATATTCGTGGTTTTGCTCAAGCGAACATTGCGGTAATGATTAATGGAGTTCCAGTTAATGACATGGAAAACGGCTCTGTTTTTTGGTCTAACTGGGCCGGTTTGTCTGATGTAACAAGTGCTATGCAGGTTCAAAGAGGTTTAGGATCTTCCAAATTAGCTATTTCTTCTGTTGGAGGAACTATCAATGTACTTACAAGAACTGCTGATGTAAAACAAGGAGGATCAATTTCTGCAACTGTAGGAAATGATAATTATTTAAAAACATTAGCATCGTACTCAACCGGTAAAATGGAAAATGGCTTGTCAGCTTCTGTTTTATTAAGTAATACAATGGGGAATGGATATGTTGATGGTACTAAATTCTTAGGACAAAACTATTTTATTGGTTTGGGTTATCAAATTAATTATAGACATGATGTTCAGCTTACGTTTACAGGTGCTCCACAATGGCACAACCAAAGAAGTACTGCGCCAACAATTGCACAATATATCAAGTATGGTCAAGATGGAGAGCCAAATATTAAATACAATGCTGATTGGGGACTTTTAAATGGCGCAGAGTATAGTTTTAGAACTAATTTCTATCATAAACCAGTAGCTTCATTAAATTATAATTTCAAAATTAATGAGACGACATCATTATCTTCAGTTTTTTACGGTTCTTGGGGTCGTGGGGGTGGATCTAATGGTGCAGGAGCTATTAGAGGAAATAGATATTCTGATCCTGGCTTGAGAAGACCTGATGGAAGTATTAATGTTGACTTAATTCAAGATTGGAATTCTGGAAATGTAACACCATTTGGAACTAGAGGTCAAACTACTACTAACCTTGAATCTAATTCATATACAGGTTTTACCAATAGCGCATCTACAAGTAATAATACTACAAATGGTATTTCTAAAATATCTTCTGTAAATTCACATGATTGGTATGGAGGGATTGTTAATTTGAATAAAAAGCTAAATGATAAATTTACTTTAGACTTCGGATTAGATGCAAGAACATATAGAGGATATCATTTTCAAGTATTAAATGATGTTTTAGGAGCAAATTATTATTTAGATAATTTAGATGTTAATAATGTTAATTCATTAGGGAATCAAGAACCGAGAATTTTAACAAATACCTATGGGACTAAGCCGAATTTTAACCCTTTTTCGAATGTTAAAAATCAAGAAAAAATTAATTTTAACAATGATGGATTAGTTAGATGGTATGGTGCTTTCACCCAGTTAGAATATAATACTGGAAATTTAACTGCCTTTATTCAAGGAGCGGTTTCACAACAAGGGTTTAAAAGAGTTGATTTCTTTAAATATAAAACATCGAATCCTTTAAGTTCTACGGATTTCGAAAAATTATTAGGTGGAAATGTAAAAGGAGGATTTAATTATAATATTAATGAAAAAATGAATGTTTTCGTTAATTCGGGTTATTATTCTAAACAACCATTCTTTAATGCTGTATATCCTAACAACGCTTCTGTTGTTAACGAAAATCTAACAAATGAAAAGATTTTTGGAGTTGAAGCTGGTTATGGTTTCCGTTCTTCAAAGTTTAATGCAAATCTTAATTTGTATAGAACCTCGTGGAAAGATAGATTTATCAGAATTACAACAAATATTGACCACGATTTAAATGGTACAACTGCTGCTATTCCTGGTAATGCATTTTTACAAGGGGTAGAGCAAATTCATATGGGAGCAGAATTAGATTTCGTTTTCAAACCATTTGAAAAATTAGCAATTAATGGTATGGCTTCTTATGGAGATTGGAAGTATGGAAGTAATGTTACAGCAAATTACCAAGATGATAACAATGTTGTAATTACAAATCCTTCTGGTGATGTATTTACTGAAACATTATATATCGATAAGATTAGAGTTGGTGATGCTGCGCAATCTACAGCTAGTATTGGAGCCACATATGAAGTAGTTAAAAACTTTAAAGTTGATGCAAATTACCGTTATACTGATAGAATTTATGCTGCAATTGATCCAGTCAATTTTAGAAATCAAGCAGCAAATGAAAAAGGTTCTTTAGAATTACCTGCTTATGGTTTACTTGATGCCGGTATAACATTGAAAACATATAGAGTAAAAGGAAGTAAAGATTATTTTAATTTCAGAATTAATGTGAATAACGTTTTGGATGAAGTTTATATATCTGAATCACGTTCTAACATTATAAAAAACAGAACTGATTTTGCATCTGATGCAGCATACCAAACGTATCAAGATACTCAGTTATATAATGGAGTAGATAAAACTAATCAAGTATTCTTCGGTTTTGGAAGAACTTGGAACTTCACATTCTCTTACAATTTCTAATACATTCAAAAGGAAATACTAAAAAAACCACTCAGAAATGAGTGGTTTTTTTAGTATATTTGTTTAAACTAAAACTCACAAAATGCACGAATTTATTCAAAAATTTCATTCTGGTTGGGCATATATAGCCCTTATATTATTGGTGTTTGCTATACTAAATAGCGTGATGGGATTAACATCAAATAGAGAGTTTACGGCTAAAGATAGAAAAATAGCATTATTCGGATTGATTGCAGCTCATATTCAGTTATTAGTTGGGTTGATTTTGTATTTCGTTTCCCAAAAAGGATTGGCTGGTTTTGATATGAAAAATGCTGAAATGAGAGAAACTTCTTTAGAGCATCCTTTAATGGTTCTTTTAGGGATTGTATTGATAACGATCGGTTGGTCTAAACATAAAAAATTAGCTGAAAGTCAAGCTAAATTCAAAAAAATTGCGGTGATGTACGGATTAGGGTTAGTGTTGATTTTATCACGTTTGCCTTGGTCTAGTTGGTTAGCATAAAAATACTAAAGTCCTCTTTTGTAGGGCTTTTTTAATTTTTGGGTACGGTATTTGTTTAATGTGGAGTAAATAATACGACAATGATTAATAAAATATATATCGGGATTACTACTATTATAGCTTCCTTCATGACTTCAAATTTTTCTTTTCAGAAGTTTGAATCCCAGAAAGTATATACACAAGTGGTACAGGATACAGTCAAGCCAGATTCTACATTGGCTATTATTGATAGCCTTTCCATAGAAGAGGGCCTGTACAATTACAAGTTGTACAGAAGTAATGCACACGCTTCCTACTACTCTAATAAATTCAATGGAAGACGAACCGCCAGCGGTGAACGTTTTGACAACAAAAAACTAACAGCAGCTCACAGGAAATTGGCTTTTGGGACTAAAGTACGTGTTACCAATGTTAGAAATGGGAGATCTGTAATTGTGAAGATTAATGATCGTGGTCCTCATGTGAGAAATCGTGAAATAGATTTATCTAGAAAAGCTTTTATGTATTTAGCTACCAATAAAGGAGGGGGAGAAATGCGAGTTAAAATTGAAATTGCTCACAAAAAATAATTACCAGGACAGGTATGGATGGTTGCTTAAAAACGCATTATAGTAACGATTGTCGCCTGTAACTTCATTTCCTAACCAAGTTGGTTTCTCGAAATTTTCGATCTCAGAAATCAGCTCTATTTCAGCGATAATTAATCCTTGATTCTCTCCTGCAAAAACATCCACTTCATAGGTGTGATTTCCAACAGGAATTTCATAACGAATTTTATCAATGATTCCTTTTTCGCAAAGGGTAAGTAACTGTTCGGCTTCGGGTAAAGCAATTACCTTTTCCCATTCCATTCGGGTGGTGCCGCTTTCGTTACCTTTCCCTTTTATGGTCAAATATCCATTGTCACCTTTTATGCGAACGCGAACGGTTCTTTCTGGATTCGAATTCAAATACCCTTGTACAATTCGATTTTGAGAAGTGGCTTGCGTTTTAAAATCATCATTTAAAACTAAAAATTTGCGTTCTATTTCAATCATAGGATAAAGATATTAAATTTGTGTAATGACCGAATCAATTCCGCAAAGAAAAATAATCCATGTCGATATGGATGCTTTTTACGCTTCTGTTGAGCAAATGGACAATCCAGAGCTCAAAGGAAAGCCATTGGCTGTGGGTGGAAGCGAAGTGCGAGGCGTGGTTTCGGCAGCGAGTTATGAAGCACGAAAATTTGGCGTGCGAAGTGCCATGAGCGGTATTCAAGCCAAGCGATTGTGTCCCGATTTGATTTTTGTTCGTCCGCGTTTTGATCGCTACAAAGAAATTTCAAAAAAAATTAGAAAGATTTTCCACGATTATACTGATTTAGTAGAACCGCTTTCGCTAGATGAAGCCTATCTTGATGTAACCGAAAATAAAAAAGGAAATCCAAGTGCGACCTTATTGGCCCAAGAAATTCGCAAGCGTATTTTTGAAGAAGTGGGGATTACTGCTTCAGCAGGAATATCGGTCAATAAATTTGTCGCCAAAATTGCTTCCGATTATAACAAACCTAACGGTCAAAAAACCATTAATCCTGAAGATGTAGAAACTTTTTTGGAAGGTTTGGATGTGAAAAAATTCTACGGAATTGGAAAAGTAACCACTGAAAAAATGTACCAACTAGGCATTTATACGGGTTCGGATTTGAAATCGAAATCGTTAGAATTTCTTGAGTCCCATTTCAGTAAAAGCGGAAGGCATTATTATTATTTGGTGCGCGGAATTTCCAACAGTCAGGTAAAACCCAATAGAACAACCAAATCGGTAGCGGCCGAGCATACGTTTAACACCAATTTGACTTCTGAAATTTTCATGGAAGAACGCTTGGAACGCATCGCCAAAGAACTTTCCAAACGATTGCAAAAGCATAAAATCTCCGGAAAAACGATTACGCTAAAAATTAAATATTCCGATTTTACCCAACAAACCCGAAGCAAGACTTTGCCGTATTTTGTTTCCGATAGTGGATTGTTATTTGAAAGCGTGAAAGAATTATTATATCAGGAAAAAATGAAAGACTCCGTGCGATTATTGGGTATTTCATTATCGAACCTCAATACCGAAATAAAAAAAACCGTAGTCGTGCAACTACGGTTTGAGTTTTAATTTTATATATTTTGAAGGAGTTTTTTAATTACTCAATCTCAGAAATTCTTAAGGTATTCACCATTCCTTTAGCAACGACTGGCATTGCGGCAAGGTTCACCAAGATATCTCCTTTTTTTACATAGCCACTTTCTTTGGCCATGGCATTGATATCATCAATAGTGTCATCAGTACTTACGAACTTGTCATAAAAGAAAGCTCTTACTCCCCACAATAAATTTAACTGTGTTAAAATACGTTTGTTGGAAGTAAAAACCAATACATGCGCATGAGGACGCCAAGCCGAAACCTGGAATGCCGTATAACCACTGTTGGTTAAGGTAGTAATCGCTTTGGCTTCAATATCATCAGCCAAAATAGCGGCGTGATAACAAATGTGTTTAGTAATAAATCGCGTAGTTTTAATTTGTGGTTGTTTTTGAGGTACTTGAATTAGCGGTGAATCTTCAACTGCTTTAATGATTTGTGTCATTTTTTCAATCACCTGAACCGGATAATTACCTACTGAAGTTTCGCCCGAAAGCATTACCGCATCGGCACCATCCATTACCGAATTCGCCACGTCATTTACTTCGGCACGAGTTGGTGTTAAGCTGGTAATCATGGTTTCCATCATTTGTGTGGCCACAATTACAGGAATACGAGCTAGTTTGGCTCTGTGGATTAATTTTTTCTGAATTAACGGCACTTCGTGTGCTGGAATTTCAACACCTAGATCGCCACGTGCTACCATTAAACCGTCGCAATGTCCTACGATTTTATCAATGTTATCTACGGCTTCTGGTTTTTCAATTTTAGCTACAATTGGAATTTTATGATCCGAATGTTTTTCAATTAAATCGCGTAAATCTTTTAAATCTTCTGGTGTTCTTACGAAAGAAAGCGCCATCCAATCTACTTTGTTTTCACAAGCGAAAATGGCATCTTTGATGTCTTTTTCCGTCAAAGCAGGTAAAGAAACCTTAGTATTAGGAAGGTTTACTCCTTTTTTCGATTTTAGCGGCCCACCTTGAATGACTTTACAAACTACTTTTGCTTTTCTGTCGGTTGAAACCGCTTCGAAAATCAATTTTCCATCGTCTAACAAAATTCTTTCCCCAGGATTTACATCTTTTGGGAAGGTTTTGTAGGTCATATACACACTGTCTTTTGTGCCAGGAACATCTTCAGCTGTTTGGAAAGTAACTAGGTCGCCTTCGTTTACCACTACATCTTCTTTCATTACCCCTACACGAAGTTTAGGGCCCTGTAAGTCGGCAAGAATTGCGGTAGTATAACCAAATTCGTCGTTTAGTTCTCGGATGATTTTGATTCTTTCAGAAACATCAGAATAATCGGCGTGCGAGAAGTTGATTCTAAAAACATCTACTCCAGCATCCATCATTTTTTTTATCACTTCTTTGGAACTACAGGCAGGGCCTAACGTAGCTACAATTTTTGTCTTTTTACTTGTTGGCATTTCTTAGAAAATTAAGTTATTTTTCGATTTAATTTCATTAGCATCTACTTCATACACCGTGCTAATCGCGTCAATCTTATTTATTTTGCTAATTAGATCTTTTATTTTTATTTGATTTTCGTGTTCAATTTTTAATAGATAGTCCACTTTTTTTAATTCGCTTATCAAGTTTACTTGGATTGCAATCATTTTATCTTCAAAAAGTGAAGCGCTTTTGGTCTGCACCGATAATTCTATTTCTTGTTTGTTTTGAATCAAATCCCAAGTCATCATTTTGTCTTCATCTTCAAAAGTAAACCTAGAAAATGAAGTATTTTGTTTGCTGACTTCTATCGGGATTTCATTGCTGTTTTTGGAAAGTAAAATACCCAACTGCTGATTTATTTTAAAAGCCAATCGGTAATCTTCCAACGTCGTGTGTATGGCAATTAGCTCATAATCAATTTGGTCAAAATCTTCCAACTGTAATTTATGGATGGCCATAGATTCAAAATAAAATGTAAATATACTACTAATAAAGCACTTTTGTAAGGATGAAGTGTTAGGTTTTTGCTAATTTATTAACGAAAACGATTGCGTTTTAACGACTTACGTTTATTTATTGTCAATTTTTTGCTGAAATACAAAATAGGCACGTTTGGAAGCAATTTCTTCTGCCTTCTTTTTGGAAGTAGCGCGCGCTTTCGCAATGACTTTGCTGTCAATGTGTAATTTTACTCCAAAAAACTTCTGACTTCCAGTGCCGTTATCGTCATAAATTTCATAGTGAAAGGGTTTTTTCTCCTTTTGGCACCATTCAATTAACAAGCTTTTGTAGCTAATCACTTTGCCTTCCAGTCGATCAATGTCAACATAAGGTTTGATGATTTTTTTATGAATGAATTTTTCGCAATAAGTAAACCCACGATCTAAATAAATAGCGCCGATAAAGGCTTCAAAAATATTTCCGTGGATGTTTTCGCCAAAATGTTGGATAGAGACTTTGCTTTCTACAAATTGAATCATGTTGAAATCTTTGCCTAATTCGTTTAGATGTTCTCTACTTACAATTTTAGAACGCATTTTAGTTAAATATCCTTCGTCTCCTGTAGGAACTTTACTGAATAGATGAGCGGCAATAACCGAGCCTAGCATTGCGTCTCCTAGAAATTCTAAACGCTCATAATTGATTTGATTTCCGTTTTCATCCACTTTGTTCATCGAACGATGGGTGAATGCTTTTTTGTAATTGTTTAGATTCAAAGGTTTGAAACCTAATATTTTTTCGAGTTTATCAAAAAAAATCCCGTCCTCGGTAGAACGGGAAGATGAAAATATTTTTTTGATAATACTCATACTAGAGATTAATCTAATTTTTTGAATAATACACAAGCATTGTGTCCGCCAAAACCAAAGGTG
Organism: Bacteroidota bacterium; assembly: GCA_040385625.1. GTDB lineage: Bacteria > Bacteroidota > Bacteroidia > Flavobacteriales > Flavobacteriaceae > Flavobacterium. Next base: position 1,637 of record JAZKHA010000024.1, on the reverse strand, counting down.
TTACTCATCGCTACTTTAATGTCTCTTTTTTGAGCTTTGTTTAACGTTAAGTTTAATGATGGATCAATGTTTTCGTCTACAGTAGTATGATTAATCGTTGGAGGAACGATACCGTGTTGCATTGCTAAAATAGAAGCAATAGCTTCAATAGCACCAGCAGCACCTAATAAGTGTCCAGTCATTGATTTTGTTGAATTGATGTTGATGTTTTTAGCATGAGCACCAAAAACATGGCTAATTGCTTTCAATTCAGCAACATCCCCAAGAGGAGTTGAAGTTCCGTGTGTGTTGATATGGTCAACATCTTCAGGTTTCATTCCCGCATCGCGTAAGGTATTTTCCATAACCGCAATTACTCCAATTCCTTCTGGATGTGGAGCGGTTAAATGGTAAGCGTCAGAAGACATTCCACCACCACCAACTTCACAATATATTTTAGCACCACGTGCTTTTGCGTGTTCGTATTCTTCCAAAACCAATGCACCAGCACCTTCACCTAAAACAAATCCGTCACGAGTAGCATCGAATGGTCTTGAAGCAGTTTCTGGACTTTCGTTTCTGGTAGATAAAGCTTGCATTGAGTTGAATCCACCCATTCCAGCAATTGTTACCGCAGCTTCCGACCCACCTGAGATGATTACATCACACATTCCTAAACGAATGTAGTTGAAAGCATCAATAAGTGCATTTGCAGAAGAAGCACATGCTGAAACAGTAGTATAGTTAGGTCCCATAAAGCCATTACGCATCGAAATATGTGCAGGGGCAATATCGGCAATCATTTTTGGTATAAAGAAAGGATTGAAACGAGGCGTTCCATCACCTTTAGCATAGCTAAGGACTTCTTCTTGGAAAGTTTCTAAACCGCCAATTCCAGCACCCCAGATAACGCCAACTCTTTTTTTGTCAACATTAGTGTCAGAAATTCCAGCGTCGGCAATAGCTTGCTCACCTGCGACAATAGCATACTGTGCAAATTTATCCATACGTCTTGCTTCTTTACGATCTATAAATTCTTCAATATTGAAGTTTTTTACCTCACAAGCAAACTTAGTTTTGTGTTTTTCGGTATCATAATATGTGATAGGAGCAGCGCCGCTTTTTCCATTTATTAATGCGTCCCAATATTCTTGAATATTATTCCCTATGGGTGTAAGTGCGCCTAATCCAGTTACTACTACTCGCTTTAATTGCATAGTTTAGTTGATTTTGTTTGATATAAAAAAACCCATAGCACTTTTAATAATAACTAAAAGAAACAATGGGGTATTACATGATATTTTGTGATTGTAATACAATCAATGTTTTTTACAAATCTATAAAAAGATTTTGATAAAGACAGTAAAAAATAATAACATCTGCAAGATTTGACCCCTACAGATGTTTAAGTAAGTATTATTTTTTAGCTTCTTCGATGTAAGAAATAGCTTGACCTACAGTAGCAATGTTTTCAGCTTGGTCGTCTGGAATTTGAATATCAAATTCTTTTTCGAACTCCATAATAAGCTCAACAGTGTCTAATGAATCAGCGCCTAAATCGTTTGTGAAGCTTGCTTCTGTTACAACTTCGTTTTCGTCAACGCCTAATTTGTCTACGATAATCGCTTTTACTCTTGATGCAATGTCTGACATAATCT
>JAZKHA010000023.1:0-17575 GCA_040385625.1 Bacteroidota bacterium | reverse complement strand
ATTGGAATCTCTTACGAGCTTTCTTCTGACCGAATTTTTTACGTTCAACCATTCTAGGGTCTCTCGTTAATAATCCTTCAGGTTTTAAGATTGCTCTGTTTCCTTCTCCTACTTCGCACATTGCACGAGCGATAGCCATACGAACAGCCTCAGCTTGTCCTGTAGCACCACCACCATATACATTGATTTTTACATCATAGTTAGTTGCATTTTCTGTCATAGACATTGGTTGCATAACTTTGTACTGTAAAGTAGCAGTAGGGAAATAAGTAGCAAAAGCTCTTTTGTTTACAGTGATAGTTCCTGTACCTTCAGATACATAAACACGTGCCACAGCACATTTTCTTCTACCGATTTTGTGAATAACTCCCATTACTTAAGATCGTTTAGATTAACGGTTTTAGGTTTTTGAGCTCCTTGTTTGTGCTCTGGACCTACATTTACATTTAAATTACGGAATAACTCAGCGCCTAATTTGTTTTTAGGTAGCATTCCTTTGATTGCTTTTTCTACTAATAATGCAGGGTTTTTTTGTTGCATTACTTTAGCAGTTAAGAATCTTTGTCCTCCTGGGTAACCTGTGTGGCGAACGTATGTCTTCTCCTCTAGTTTGTTACCTGTTAGGTTGATTTTTTCTGCATTGATAACAATTACGTTATCTCCACAGTCCACGTGCGGTGTATAACTTGGCTTGTATTTACCTCTTAAGATCATAGCGACCTTTGAAGCAAGACGACCTAAGTTATGACCTTCAGCGTCAACAACGATCCATTCTTTTTGAACGGTAGCTTTGTTGGCTGATACTGTCTTGTAGCTTAATGTGTTCACAATAATTACTTTTTAATTAAACATTCCATTCCCAATTAAGGGAGTGCAAAAGTACAATTATTTATTAATAAAGCAAAAAGGTTTTGAAAAATTCTTTGAATATTGAATTTCAACGGCTTAAACATAAAAGTATTGGTTGGTATTTTTTGGATTTTAGATTTCAATGTTTACCTGAAGTTGATGGCTGAAAGTTAAAAGTGTTAATTAAAAATTAAAGGAGTCACGAATGATTGGTTTTAACAGTAATTTTAATACTTTTTAAATTTTACTTTCAGTTTATGACGGCGAATACTAGGTTTGTAATTGTGATTTTTTCCTTTTTTTGTAGTGTAAGTATTGCTCAAAATTCGAGTACTATTGAAAAAAGAATATATACTACTAAAAGTATAGAGGATCAACAGCCTCCTGAAATTGACGGTAGATTGGATGATAAAAGTTGGGAAACCGTAGAATGGACAGGAGATTTTATCGAACGGGAACCTGATGAGAATACAGCGCCAACTGAACAAACTAAGTTTAAAATCATTTATGACAAGAAGTATCTTTATCTCGCTTTCAAATGTTATGATAAAAGTCCGAAAGACATCGTGAAAAGACTTTCAAGAAGAGACGGGTTTGAAGGAGACTGGGTAGAAGTAAATATTGATAGTTATAATGATAAAAGAACAGGGTTTTCCTTTACATCATCGGTTTCTGGTGTGAAAGGAGATGAGTTTATTTCCAATAATGGAAATATGTGGGATGGAAGTTGGAATCCAATTTGGTTTCTTAAAACCAATATAGATGAAGAAGGATGGACCGCAGAATTAAAAATCCCGTTTAGTCAATTGAAATTTGGGAATGCAGAAGAACAAGTATGGGGCATTCAAGTGCAACGAAGATTCTTCAGAGCCGAAGAACGATCAGTATGGCAAAGAATTACTCAAGATGCTCCAGGTTGGGTGAGTGAGTTTGGTGAATTAAGAGGTTTAAAAGGAATTGAGCCACAGAAACAATTAGAAATACAACCATTTATCGTTACGCAAGCTGAAACGTATCAAAAAGAAGAAGGGAATCCTTTTAGAACTGGAAATGATGAAAAAATAAATGGTGGATTAGATGCTAAAATTGGAATTACAAATGACTTGACATTAGATTTGACAATCAATCCCGATTTTGGCCAAGTTGAAGCCGATCCAGCAGCAATTGCCTTAGATGGTTTTCAGGTTTTTTTTAGAGAACAACGCCCTTTTTTTGTGGAGAACAAGAATATTTTTGATTTTGCTTTTGCAGATGGTTCTGACAATGTTTTTTATTCTCGAAGAATTGGAAGGAGTCCACAGGGATCATTGAGTGTGGCCGATAATGAGTTTTCTAAAAGACCAACAAATACTACAATTTTGGGAGCAGCCAAGTTTAGCGGAAAAACTAAAAATGGTTGGTCATTAGGGATTTTAGAAACGATAACAGATGATGAATATGCTAAAATTACTGATGGAGTTACTAATCGAAAAGAGATTGTGGAACCCTTGACGAATTATTTTGTAGCAAGAGCCCAAAAGGATTTTAATAATAGAAATAGTTATATAGGTACAATATTTACCTCTACTATAAGAAATTTAGAAGATGGAGAGTTGAATTTTCTTAGAAAATCTGCTTTTACAGGTGGTGTCGATTTTCAGCACAATTGGAAAAATAGGAAATACTATATTAATGGAAATTTTGTAGCCAGTCATGTTAGAGGGAGTAAAGAAGCTATTGCGTTAACACAACAATCGCTTACCCACTTATTTCAAAGGGTGGATGCGAGTCACATTGATGTAGATCCCAATAAAACTTCTTTGAGTGGAACTGGAGGTAGAATTCAAGCGGGTAAATCGGGAGAAGGACATTGGAGATATAATGGAGCATTGATGTGGCGATCTCCGGAATTAGAGATAAATGATATTGGGTTTTTAAGACAAGCAGATGAAATAAAACAGACTAGTGGACTTTATTATCAAACGTTAAAACCTTTCGGGAGTTTTAGGAAAATCAATGTTGGCTTTAATCAATTTACCACTTTTGATTTTGAAGGAAATTTCAACAGGCTTCAAGCGGCAGTAAATACTAATTTAAATTTCAAAAACAATTGGAATGTGAGTTCCGAAATTGTCTACAAACCATTTGTATATACTAACACCATTTTAAGAGGAGGGCCAAGATTCAGATTTTCTGAAGAAGTATTTAAATACATTAATTTCAATTCAGATTCTCGAAAAAAATTCCGCTATTATTTTGGGGTATACGAATCAAAAGGAGGAGAAAATTCGTACTCTTATTTAGAGTTCGATTCTGGAATTACCTATAAGCCATTCAATGCTTTTACCTTTTCATTAAGTCCAAATTTTAATATCAATAAAAACAAAACCCAATATGTGACAGAAGCAGATTATGGTTCTCAAAAGAGGTATGTAACCGCAAGTTTAGATCAAAATACTTTAAGTGCAACATTGCGTTTGGATTATAATGTCAATCCCAATTTAACCATTCAGTATTATGGGCAGCCATTTATATCAAGAGGATTGTATAAATCATTCAATAGAATTACAAATCCTATCGCGAAAAATTATAAAGACAGAGTTGATTTTTATACTCCAACTCAAATTAGTTTTGATGCTGCTTCTGATTCTTATTTAGTTGATGAAGATATGAATGGTGCGACTGATTATGAGATTGGAAATCCTAATTTTTCTGAAGTCCAGTTTCGCTCTAACTTAGTGATAAGATGGGAGTACATTCCGGGTTCTGAATTGTTTTTTGTTTGGTCACAAGGACTTAACGGACTTGCAAATCCGAAGGATGATTTATTAAGAGGTTTAGATTCGCAGATATTAGATAAAAAGCCTGAAAATATTTTTCTTATAAAAGCAACTTATCGATTTGTTTTGTAAGCTGTCAAATCAACAGTTTACAGATTAATAACTACTTTTACACTTCAATTAAGTGTTTTCATGAAATCAAAACCAACGTTAAAACAAATTGCACTTCAGTTAGGATATTCTGTTTCTACGGTTTCTAAAGCATTGTCGGATAGTCCCGAAATTGGCGAAGATACCAAAACCAAAATCAAAGAATTTGCGAAATTGAGTAACTACAAGCCCAACAGTATGGCGCAAAACCTAAAAAGACAGCGCACCAATACTATAGGAGTAATTATTCCGAATATATTGAATCCTTTTTTTGCCAAGGTTTTTAGCGGTATAGAAAAGTATGCTAACACCAAAGGGTATAATGTCATTACGTATATTTCGAATGAATCGTTTACGAAAGAGAAACAAGCTATCGATTTGTTAAGCAATGGTACGGTGGACGGTTTTATATTATCTATTGCAGAAGAGACACAAAATAAAAATGAAATTTCCCATTTTAAAGAAGTAATTAAAGAAGGCGTGCCAATCGTAATGTTTGATAGAATCTCAGATATTGTTGATTGTGATAAAGTAGTGGTTGATGATTATGATTCGGCTGTACACGCTACTCAGCATTTAGTTACTACTGGCTGCAAAAGAATTGCATTGCTGACCTGTGAAGCCAATTTGAGTGTTTCGCAATTGAGAATCAACGGTTATTTGGATACATTAAAAACGAATGCGATAACGGTTGATAATGATTTAATTATTGCGGTAAATGCTGTAGAAGAATTTGATGAGAAGTTGGCCAATTTAATTCATAATATTACAGTTGACGGTATTTTTGCTCTGGACGAACATTCATCTACCTTGGCTATGAAGTTAGCAGTTAAAAAAGGAATTAAAATCCCAGAAGAATTATCAATGGTTGGTTTTGCTGATGGTGCTTGGTCACGAAGACTAACGCCAAGTTTGGCTACTATTAGTCAGCATGGTCCCGAAATTGGCACCGAAGCGGCCAAATTGTTGATTGACCGTATCGAAAATAAAGCCGAGATAAACAGTTACAAAACGATAGTTATTAAAACGGAGTTGCGATATAGGGATTCTGTTCGAAAACCGAATTAATCTTTCGCAAATAAATATTCTGCGCCACCTTGTTTTAGAGTCATTTGGTTGTCTTTAAAAATCAGTTTAATACTTGCTGGATCAAATACAAAAGTGTCTTCACTAATGGCGTTTAGAGTGAAGGCAGCTTGCCCAGTTCCTTGAGCTTCCATTTCTCCGTTTTTATTTCTGATGCTAATTTTTATAGGTAATTGTTTTGAAGAATAGATTCCAGAATACTTGTTTAGAATTTCTGGATTTACCTTATAGGTAATCACATTAGGGAACTGATAGGGCATTTTATAATATATACTCAAAACACCAATCATAATTTCATTGCGGTTGAAGTTGTCGCCATTCACAATTAAAGAAACACCCAGATTTTCTGGAGGATAATAACCAACTACCGAACGAAAACCTTCAATGCCTCCTGAATGTCCATAAAATTTGCGTTGACCAAAAGGAAGTGTAATCAATCCTTTTCCATACGATTGTTCTAATTTTGTCATTTCATCTAAGGATGATTTTTTGACGAATGTTCCGTTAAATAAGGCGTGAAAGAATTTTGTCAAATCGGAAGTGGTTGATACAATAACACCAGCTCCAAAAGCCAAAGACATGTCCCATTCGTTAACTTTTGTCCATTTTTCGTCTAAGAAATTATAAGAGTAACTTTCATTATTATTCAACTCTACTTTTGGAGAAAGTAACGTGTTTCGTAATTGCGCTTTTTTGAGAATTCGGGCATCAAGGTTTTCGGCGTATGTTTTTTTAGTCACATCTTCCAAAATTCTCCCTAATAAATAATAATTGGAATTACTATACTCATGTTTAGAGTTGGGTTCAAACAAAGAGTTGTAGTTAGCAATCTTAGTCATCATTTCCTCTTTGGAGTAATTTTTAGTAGGAACCGTTGTGGTGTCAGCGTTCAAATAATCAACTATCCCAGTGCGATGATGCAATAAATCGTGAATGGTGATTTTGTCTGCATTTTTTATTTGCGGATAAAATTTTGCCAATTGAGTTTCTAGTTTCAACTTTTTTTCTTCAATTAGCTGCATAATCATTACAGCGGTAAAGGTTTTTGTGATCGATCCAATTTTGTATTTGGTTTGATTATCAGCTTTTTGTTTCGATTCTACATTAGCATACCCGTAAGCTTTTTCAAAAATGACGTTATTGCCTTCTTGAATGCTTAATTGTCCCATGAATTTATTATTGACATTCAAATAAGTAAGTAAGCTATCAATTTTATTCAGTCTTTTGTTGTCTTGCGCTGTATTGCTTAAGGATAGTAATAAGACGACTAGTGTAAGTATCTTTTTCATTGCTTTATTTCGTTTTTTTAAATTCCATATAAGAATAAATCATTGGAATAATACTGATAACGGCAACAATGCTCATAAAAGTATAAAACTGCAATTGAGGTTCTAGAAAAAATGTCAGTGTCATTAATAGTCCGCCTACAAACCAAAGTTTTCCTCCAAGTAAATGTGTTTTCTTCCAAACAGTCTCGTTTTCAAGTGTCCAAGGTGTTCGGATACCCATAAAATAATTAGGTTTTACAGTTTTCATATAATTGCCTAAAAAAGCGATTAGTAAACCAACTAAAGGAAATATTAATGTAGGTTTTGTGTTTTGGTGCTGAATGGTATATAAAATATAGATGGCTAAAACGGATAGAAAAATCGTAAGCATTAATCGGAGTGAATCGAATTTTTTACCCATATTTTGTATTTTTTGTTTCGGATCTATTTTTGGTAAATAGCGTAGTAATAAATAGGTGAAACCGGTCAGCATAAAGATCATAAAGATTAATTCAGATTTATTTCCCCATCGGTCTACTTCTCCATTGAGTTGCATGTGCATGGGTACTTTTGCAGGTAGTTGATTCCATATAAAAGTTAAATAGATAAAAGGTAAGATTGCAACGCTTAGATAAGGGAATTCTTTTTTAATTTTTTCCATGATTATTTTTTTAAAGTGATTATCCATTTTATAATGTCATCTACGATGGTGGTGTTGAGCGAATAGACAATAAATTGTCCTTTTTTTTCACTCGAAACCAAATCGGCCCGTTTTAAAATATCGAGATGATGCGATATGCTGGGTTTTGAAATGTGAAATTCATCTGCTATTTCACCTGCTGACATGTCCTTCTGTCGGAGTAATTCTAAAATCCCCCTTCGGGTTTCGTCGTTCAAAGCTTTAAAAATAGAATTCATTAATTTAGATATTTAGACAAATGTCTAAATAATATTTGAACTGACAAAAGTTATTTCGTTTTTTTTGTCATTTCGACCAAAGGGAGAAATCACATAATAAAAATAATGCTATTTAAAATGATGATTCAAAAATTCAAAATCTGGATTAAAACCTCTAATTAATTCTATTTTCTTATCTCTTCTCCACTTTTTTAATTCTTTCTCTTTTACAATGGCCTCTTCCACCCAAACGAATTTTTCATAATAAACTAAAAATTCTAAATTATATTTTGATGCAAACGTCTTATTACCAAGTAGTATGTTTTCTTTGTGTTGAGATAATCTTAACTTTAAATTATTAGTCATGCCAATATAAAATGTTGACCTGTATTTGTTTGTGATTATATAAACATAATAGGAGTGAAAACCTAATTGGGGATTAAATTCATTCATTGAAAATTTTAAACTTTATGTGATTTCTCCCTCTGGTCGAAATGACAATTGTAGATTGTAAACTAATTAATGCGCTTCCAGCCAATTTTTTCCTAATCCCATTTCTACTTCCAACGGAACCGCCATTTGAAAAGCGTTTTCCATTTCGTGTTTGATCATGGGTTGAATTTTTTCGATTTCCGAATTATGAACATCAAATACTAGTTCATCGTGTACTTGTAATAGCATTTTCGATTTCCAGTTTTCGGCTTTTAGTTTTTTATGAATGTTAATCATCGCAATTTTGATGATATCAGCGGCACTTCCTTGAATTGGAGCATTCACCGCATTTCGTTCGGCACCACCACGAACAATCGCATTGGCTGAGTTGATGTCTTTTAAATAACGACGACGATTGGAAATGGTTTCAACATAGCCATTTTCTCTGGCAAAATCGACTTGATTGGCCATGTAGGACTTTAATTTCGGGTAAGTTTTGTAGTAAGCATCAATTAATTCGGCACTTTCTTTACGAGATAAATCGGTTTGATTACTCAATCCAAAAGCAGAAACACCATAAATAATTCCAAAGTTGACTGTTTTAGCATTGCTACGTTGTTCTTTGGTTACTTCTTCCAATGGCACATTGAATACTTTGGCAGCGGTACTTCTGTGAATATCTTCCTTGTTTTGAAAAGCCGCAATCATGTTTTCTTCACCACTTAAAGCAGCGATAATACGCAATTCAATTTGTGAATAATCGGCAGAAAGTAGTGTGTAATTTTCATCTCTGGCAATAAAAGCTTTACGAATTTGACGCCCTCTTTCGGTACGAATCGGAATGTTTTGTAGGTTAGGGTTGTTAGAACTCAAACGTCCTGTAGCCGCCACGGTTTGCATATAATCGGTATGTACTCGTTGTGACTTTTTATCTACTTGTTCAGGTAAAGCGTCGACATATGTACTTTTAAGTTTGACCAATTGTCGCCATTCTAAAATGTCTTTAACGATTTGATGTTCGTGGGCTAAATAACTCAGTACTTCTTCACCAGTCGCATATTGACCCGTCTTGGTTTTCTTTTGCTTGGCGCCACCAATTTTTAATTTATCGAATAAAATATCACCCAATTGTTTTGGTGAGGCCAGATTGAATTTCTCTCCGGCGGTTTCATATATTTTTGCTTCAAAAATGGCTACTTCTTTTTCCATGTCTACAGACATAGATTTTAAGAACTCTTCATCCAAATTAATCCCTTCACGTTCCATATCGGCAAGTACTTGGACTAACGGAATTTCTATTTCGTCAAATAATTTCTTAGTGCCTACTTTTTCTAGAATAGGTTGAAAATGCTCTTTTAATTGCAGTGTTATATCAGCATCTTCAGTGGCGTATTCTTTGATGTCTTCCAAAGCGACATTACGCATCGAAAGTTGGTTTTTCCCTTTTTTACCAATTAAAGTTTCAATCGATTTTGGAGAATATTTCAAATACGTTTCGCTCAAAACATCCATGTTGTGACGCATATCCGGATTGATGAGGTAATGCGCAATCATTGTGTCAAATAAATTACCTCTGACTTCAACACCATAATTGGCCAATACTTTTAAATCGTATTTCATGTTTTGCCCAATCTTTTCGATGCTTTCATTTTCAAAGAAAGGTTTGAATTTTTCGACCAAATTTTGAGCTTCCTCTTGATTTTCGGGAACTGGAACGTAAAAACCTTTTCCTTTTTCGTAAGAGAACGACATGCCTACTAATTCTGCATTTAAAGCGTCGATGCCAGTAGTTTCGGTGTCAAAACAAACCGAAGTTTGATTTCCTAAATTTTGAAGTAACAACTTCGTTGGTAAATCTCCTTGGATGATTTGATAGAAATGCTCGGTATTTTCTAGTGTAGCATAATACGATTTGGTGCTTTCGGTTGCGTCTTCTCCGTCAGAAAATCCAAATAAATCAAATTGTTCTGAATTTGTTTTTTTGGAAGTTACTTTTTTGGCGGATGCTTGATTGGTCTCATTGCTGTTGCCATTAGTGTCAATTTCATCATATTCTTTTCCAGAACCGAATAATTTGTCGAATTGCGTTTTCATTTGACGGAATTCCAATTCTTGAAACAACGCATCAGTTTTTTCAACATCAGGTTTGGATAATTCAAAGTCATTGGCGTCAAAAGTAACAGGACAATCGAGTAGGATAGTGGCTAATTTTTTAGATAGTAATCCCAATTCTGCATTCGCTTCAATTTTATCTTTTATTGCACCTTTTAATTGATGTGTATTGGCTAGTAAATTTTCCATAGAACCGTATTCGGCTAAGAATTTTTTAGCTGTTTTCTCGCCCACACCTGGTAATCCTGGAATGTTATCGGCAGAATCACCCATCATTCCTAGAAAATCAATCACTTGAAGTGGATCGGTAATTTCAAATTTCTCCAATACTTCAGGAATACCCCAAATTTCAATGTCATTCCCCATACGGGCGGGTTTGTACATGAAAATATTTTCGGAAACCAATTGGGCAAAATCCTTATCGGGTGTCACCATAAATACTTGAAAACCTTCTTTTTCGGCTTGTTTGGCAAGTGTTCCAATCAAATCATCGGCTTCAAAACCTGCTTTTTCCATGATTGGAATATGCATGGCAGCAAGTAATTCTTGAATATAAGGTACTGCAATTTTAATAGCTTCTGGAGTCGCGTCACGATTCGCTTTGTATTCGGGAAACATTTCGTTTCGTAAATCACTTCCACCTTTGTCGAAGGCAACAGCCAGATGATCCGGTTTTTCACGGCGAATCACATCCATTAAAGAATTCATGAATCCCATAATGGCTGAGGTGTCCATTCCTTTAGAATTGATTCTTGGGTTTTTGATAAAAGCGTAATAACCTCTAAAAATCAGAGCGTATGCGTCGAGTAGAAATAAGCGTTTTTGTGACATTTTCAAAAATTTGAATGTAAAAATAAGCATTCGAAAAAGAAGAAAATATCTTTTAGTTAAAATTTGATTAACAAAGTCTCATTGTGTAGAGTTTCTTCGTTATTTTGTGTAAAATTTTTTAAAAATGCTATTTCGATTTATAATACTTGCTACCATACTGTTTTTTGTTGAAGTTTATGCTTTTCAGGCTTTTAGAACTTTACTTAAATCAAAGTGGTTTTTGTGGGCTTATGTAATAATAAGCGTGTTTTTATACGTTTATATTTTTTATACCATCTTTAATTTTGATAGAAAAATTGGACAAACTAAAAGTAGTTTATTTGCGTTAGGATTGTTGTTAACCATTTACCTTCCAAAAATTGTTTTGGCAACAATTATGTTTGGTGAAGATGTTTTTCGTCTTCTTTCAGGTGTGGCTAATTATTTTATTGAATATGATAATCGAGAAAGTTTTTTGCCAAGCCGAAGGAAATTTGTGAGTCAGGTAGCTTTAGGATTAGCGGCGATTCCGTTTTTATCATTGATTTATGGGGTTACCAAAGGGAAATACAATTATAAGGTCATTAAGCAAAATTTATTTTTCCCTGATTTACCCGATGCGTTTGATGGTTTTACCATAACGCACATTTCAGATATTCATTCGGGAAGTTTTGATAATGCTGAAAAAATTAATTATGCAGTCGATTTGATTAACGAACAACAATCAGATATTCTTTTGTTTACTGGAGATATTGTAAATGCAAAAGCGGATGAAATGCATCCGTGGATTGAAACGTTCAAAAGGTTAACGAATCCAACTTTTGGGAAATTTTCAGTACTTGGTAATCATGATTATGGCGCCTATTTAGATTGGAATTCAGAAGAAGAAAAAGCTCAAAATTTCGAAGAAATTAAAGACTTACACCGTCAAATAGATTTCAAATTATTGCTAAACGAGCATATCAAAATTAAAAAAGACAATCAAGAAATTGCTATTGTTGGGGTAGAAAATTGGGGGAAACATTTCGGTTCTATGGGTGATATCAATAAAGCTGCTGATGGGTTGTCTAAAGAAGACTTTAAAGTAGTTATGAGTCACGATCCAAGTCATTGGGAAGAAATAGTGAAACACCATGAAAAACATTTTCACTTAACACTAAGTGGTCATACACACGGAATGCAGTTTGGAATCGAAATTCCAGGCTATTTTAAATGGAGTTTGGCGCAATACATGTACAAACAATGGGCAGGTTGTTATGAGCATTTAGGGAAATATGTGTATGTAAATAGAGGTTTTGGGTTCCATGCCTATCCGGGTAGAGTAGGAATTATGCCTGAAATCACAGTGATTCGTTTAAAAAAAGGACAAAATATAGCTTAATTTAACAAAAACAGTATATTTGTATAACAAAGTTTAATCAAAATAATAAACTATGTCAAAATTTGGAGAACTTATTAGTGCTCAAGTACCCGTTTTAATCGACTTTTATACCGATTGGAATGAGTCATCACAATCTATGCATCCGGTAATCAAAGATGTTGCTGCAGCCCTTGGTGACAAGGCAAAAGTGATAAAAATTGATGTTGATAAAAATCAAGAATTAGCAGAAGCACTTCGCATAAAAGGATTGCCGACTTTAATGATTTATAAAGAGGGTCAAATGAAATGGCGCCAATCAGGAGAGTTAGACGCGAATACGATTATTAATCTGGTACAAGAACAACTATAATTATAACGTTTCAAAGTTAAAACCTTTACGTTTATAATATTCAATAGCCTTTGGTAAAGCATATTTCATGTTTTCGAAGGCTTTTTTGCTATCGTGAAAAACGATGACACTTCCACTTTCTGCTTTTTTTGATGTGTTTTCAAAGCATTAAGCATTCAACTAATTATATGGGTCTATCCCGTATTTCATTTTAAATCTCCACCTATTATACTTTAAATGAGGTAGACCTATGCTTTTTCGAATGGAATCAATTTTTTTTATGTCAACAAACTCGGTAAATTGTTTTTCTCTTCTTAAATTGTAACTACCATACAATTGCTTCCCGGTTGTAATTTCCATGTATCTATCATACGATTCTGCATAGTCTTCTGGGTAAGCTTTACCCAATTTTACAGCTTTTAAAACTTTAGGTAAAAGAAAATTTATTCTAAAATCATGTTTTGTGTGTAAAAAGACAAAACGCAAGTTTACATCAGTACTATCTATGAAAAATTCACCTATTAATTTTTCAGATGGGTAATCATAGGATTCAAAAATTTTACTTAATCTTATTTCATTTATTGAATCGATTTTTCTAATGTCTTCAAGATTTGAATTGCCATTTTGTCTCTTTTTTTGATCATCACTGCATATTTCTATTATTGAATCTCTTAACTTTAAATTCAATTTAGATCTATATTTTTGGGTGTGTAGCTCTAGTTCTTTTGTTGGTATATTTGTTTTTTTAAAAGCTACATTAAATAAACTGTCATACTTAATATATTTAGTGTTGGTTCCCAAAAACTCAATAGAGTATACTATCATTTTCTTATAATCTAAGTTTTTGTTTAACTTGTGTGCACATGATATATAAGTTTCATACTCTTTATACCTCTCAAGATTTAAAGGTTCATATTTTTGAAATAAATTATCTAAAATTTCATAACTTTTTTGATAATTCTTAACTAAATATAAACTGTCAGCTTCATAGACTTTAAGGTAATACGGAATATAATTAGTCTCTTTTTTTAAAACAACAGTTTCAGTAACATTTTTTATTTTACATGAAATTAAAGAACCCAAAATAAACAGAAACAATGTTATTTTTTTGATTATCATAATGTGAATTTAGTATCTCAAAGATATTATTTTGCTTTTAACCATTACAAACCTGTAGGTAATTTCTAATTTTTTTCAATTCATTTTTATTGTATAATTTATGCTAATATCCCAATGTTTTGGTTTCAGTAGAAATTTTTCGCAAGAAGACATGGCTTATGTATTAGAAATAACCCAATCTCAATATTCAAGAAGATAAAATTGCATTGATGAATAGTTAAAGTATTTCAAATTCAAACCCTTTATTTTTGTAAAACGCAATAGCCTTTGGTAAAGCATATTTCATGTTTTCGAAGGCTTTTTTGCTATCGTGAAAAACGATGACACTTCCACTTTCTACTTTTTCTGTGGCGTTTTCAAGACATTTTTCAGGAGAAATTGTGGTGTCAAAATCAGCGGTTAAAATATCCCACATGATTATTTTGTAGCCAAGGTTTCTGAGTTTTTTAGACTGTGAAGGCGTTATTTTTCCATAAGGTGGACGGAATAACGAGCTCTTTACGCCATTTGTTTTACAGATTTCTACATCACACTTATTTGTGTTTTTCAGATATTCTTCAGTGGAAGTTTCCCAGCCTGAAAGGTGGTTGTAGGTGTGATTTCCTACAGCATGTCCCTCTGAAACTACTTTTTTAAATATGTCGGGATAGTTTTGGATGTTTTTTCCAATGCAAAAAAAAGTGGCTTTTATTTCATTTTGTTTTAATAGTTCTAAAACCCATTCGGTTACTTCAGCTGTTGGACCATCATCAAAGGTTAAGTAGATTTTGTTTTCTGAATTTGGAATAGACCAAATTTGGTTACTGAATAACCATTTGATGCATCTATTTGTCTTTACCCAGTAAAACATTTGTAAGAGAAAAATTAGAAGTACAAAATACGAAATGAATTTGTCATAAATGAAGTACGATACTAAAATTTAAAATCTTAGTATCGTACTTCGTGTTTTTTATTTTATGCTTTGTTTATTCCATTTCTACATCAAAAAATTCAAAGCGTTTGTTGATGCTGTTGAAAGCTCCTTTTTCCTGATTATGGAATTCAGTGTCTTTATACATACGCATAATTTCCAATAAGCCTTTATAACGCATTAAATCGGTATAAATGTCGCTAGCAAAAAACTGACGTTGTTCAGAAGGAGGTAATTCGCTGAAATAGCGCAATTCATCTTGATATTTCGCTGATAATTCTTTTAATAATTTACGCGCTTTGTCTTTTTCACCTAATTTATAATACCCTTCAGCAAATGGATCAACTAAGCTATAAAAGCCGTAATATTCTAAAGGCATTTTGGTTAGCGCCAATTCAATTATTTTTCTAGCCTTGTCGGTTTTGCCTTCGTTGATTAAATTGGTCATCAAACGCGCCATATTGGTTCGATATGAGATACAATTTTTACGGGTTTGTGGATCGTGATAAATATTTGGACTGTCTCCATTGCCCCATTCTAGTTTAGAGATGATGTTATACATTTTATCAGTATCCATACGTCCCATTTCAAAACCATAAGCATCTTTGGCGAGTGGCGTTCTAATAGGGACTAATTTGTAAATCAATCCGTCTAATTGAAGGAATTCTTTCATCCAAATATAATCGTCATCACCAAACGCTCCTGGTGAAAAATAGATAGGACGTTTCCAATTGTTATTTCGAACAATGTCTAACATCATTAATCGGTTTTTGTATATCGCATCACCTTTGATATCGACATCTATGTACGGAACAATAGAATCGTTTAGCTTCGGATTTACTACTTTGTTGGCAATTACAGCATTTTTGTCTACTGGAATTCTAACTTTATTGGTTGGGTAAAATTGAACACTTTGTCCGTTTTTCAATTCAATTAAAGTTCTCGGATCATCACTTGAGACAAAGTTCATAAATTCGTTGATGTCTAAACGTTCTTCGGTTCGTTGATCATGAACCAAATAATCACGTTTCCCATCTACATAATCATTATGAGAGAAAGAAATCGGCATAGGGTCCGAATCGTACGCCTTGGCTTTCATCGAATCAATGTACCAGTCGGTCATTAATAAACTCGTGTTTACAATACGGACATCGGTTCTGTATTCTTCTATTTCTTGGACATACCATAATGGGAAGGTGTCATTGTCGCCAATTGTAAATAAAATTGCATTTTTCTCACAAGAGTCTAAATAGGCTTTTGCATCGGTTACTGCTGTGTGTTTGTTTGATCGATCGTGGTCGTCCCAGTTTTGAGAAGCCATTAATATTGGAGCACCTAATAAACAAACTCCAATAGCAATTGGTGTAGCTATTTTAGGTTGAAGATACTGTTTAATGAAATCGTAGATGGCATAAACACCAATACCGATCCAAATAGCAAATACATAAAACGAACCAACTAAAGCATAGTCTCGTTCTCTGACTTCGAATGGACGTTCGTTTAAGTAAATTTTCAAGGCTAATCCAGTAAATAAGAATAAGGCTAATAAAACATAAAAACTTTTGATATCTCGTTTAGCATGGAAGAAAAATCCAATTAATCCAATTAGGAACGGAATAAAGAAATAAGTGTTTCTTCCTTTGTTGTTTTTCCAATCAGCAGGAAGGTTTTCTTGTTTGCTTAATCTGAAATCATCTATAAAAGAAATGCCACTTAGCCAATTTCCGTCTTTCAAATCATATTCACCTTGGTTATCGTTTTGTCTTCCTACAAAATTCCACATCAAGTACCTCCAGTACATGTATCCGAACTGATATTCAAACATAAACGAAAGATTATCTGTCATTGTTGGTTTTTCAATATCTAGATAGTCACCATAATTTCTTAAGAATTTATCATAATCTTCGAAATCCAATTTCCCTGAATTATAAGCGGCTCTAAATTCAGAAACCACTTGTAATAACTCTTGCTCTTCGTTGTATTCTTCTTTTACCGAAAATTCTAACGGAGAAGTAAACTTCATATAATTGACATTGTGCTCATTACTCCACAAACGCGGTAATAATGCTTTGTGATTGTCATCGGTGTTTTGAACCGCATTTTTGAAATTGTTTACAATAACATATTTGCCAGTTTTGTAATCACGTTCGTAATTCGGTTTTTCGTCTAAATATGGGTTGTTTTCGTCTAAGCCAGAGTACGTATCGGTAAATTGTGGTCCGTAAAATAATTTTTGTTCACCGTATTGTTCACGATTGTAGTATGCTAATAATTCACGAGCATCTGAAGGTTTGTTTTCGTTGATTGGTGTATTCGCATTGGCACGAATAGGCAACATCATCCAAGTTGAAAAACCAATCAAAATGAATAAAACACATAACAGGATAGTATTGTAAAACACTTTTCCTTTTTCATTTGTGTATTTTAATCCGAAATAGAAAAAAGCAATCAATAAAATAATCACAAAAATAGTTCCCGAATTAAAAGGCAATCCAATACTGTTGACCATAAATACTTCGGTAGCTCCAAAGAAGGTCATTGTCCAAGGTAAAAGTAATTTGAAGATGAATAACAATACTGAAATCACCACCACATTCGCAATTAAAAAACCTTTTATAGTAACTTTTTGATAGTGTTTGAAATAATATAAAAACCCGATAGAAGGAATCGTCAATAAAGCCATAAAGTGAACTCCGAACGACAATCCTACAACTAAAGCAATAATTAATAACCATTTGTTGCCACGAGGAGCATCCATGTCTTGTTCCCAACGAAGCCCTAGCCAAAATAAAAGGGCGATAAACAAAGTAGCCATTGCATATACTTCGGCTTCAACGGCATTGAACCAGAAACTATCGGAAAAAGTTAAAGCCATTGCGCCTACAAAAGCACTTCCTAGAATAGTAATACTATTGTTCTGATTTAATTCACTAAAATTGCTCACAATTTTACGTAATACAATCGTAGTTGACCAGAATAAAAATAAAATAGTAAACGCACTCGAAAATACCGACATCATATTTACCATCAACGCAATGTTTTCTTTCCCAATGGCAAACATCGAGAAGAACGCCCCAATCATTTGGAACAAAGGTGCTCCTGGCGGATGACCAACTTCTAGTTTTGCAGAGGTGGCGATATATTCACCACAATCCCAAAAACTCATTGTAGGTTCGACAGTAAGGGTGTAAACAATAAGAGCGATTAGAAAAGAAACCCATCCTAAAATGGTATTCCACTTATTGAAGTTAAATGACATAGAAATAGTTAACGGTTTGTTATTACATCACAAAGAAACTATTTTTTTGTCTAAAGAAAAGGTTAAAAATAAAAATTTCAATATTTTTTATCAAAAAACTTGCAGAAATAAAAAATCGTAGTAAATTTGCACTCGCATTAAGCAATTAATGCAGGTTTAATGGTCTATGGTGTAATGGTAACACAACTGTTTTTGGTGCAGTCTTTCTAGGTTCG
>JAZKHA010000022.1:0-22793 GCA_040385625.1 Bacteroidota bacterium | reverse complement strand
TTGACTTGTATCTATTTGGTACTAGCATTCCAAAAGGATAGTAATCAAAACAATTGTAAAGTCAATAAAATAAGAACTTAGTGTTATAAAAATAATGTCAATTTTTGCTTTTTTAGGTACTTTTTGTCTGTTTTTTAGCAACAAAAAACAAATTTATCAATGACAAAATTTAAGCTAAATATAACACTATTTTCTGAAATACAATATCGGTAGAAATCAATTATAAAGAACAGTTTCAGCGTATTAAAAATGCTCTAAATGGTTTATAATAAATATTTTATGTAAAAATTAATAAAACGACAGCTTCGTCTCGTTACAATTTGTATTTTTGCGCGCGATAAATACATACGGTATAGCCAATAAAAACCCATATTATGTTGAATAACTTACGTAAGAAAAGTAAAAAAGCCATGGTTAAAGCCTATTCTTTGACCGAGATTTTGATTGTTTTGTGTATTATAGGTATTTTGTTACTTATGGTTTTACCCAATCAGACTTCGGTAATTGGTCAGGCCAAAGCAATTGAAGCACAAGCCATGCTCAACCAAGTGTATGGGTTAGAAAAAAGTCATTTTTACCGCCACTCTAAATATACCTCAAGTCTTGAAGAATTAGGTTTTGAGCAAGAAAAAACAGTGGAAGAAGGCGGCCAAGCCGTTTATAAAATTGAAATTGTAGAAGCGTCAGACGATTCGTTTATGGCTCGTGCCACCGCAGTTTCCGATTTGGATAGCGATGGTACTTTCAATACGTGGGAAATAGACAATAAAAAATTGTTAACAGAAGTGACCAAAGAATAAATGCTAGCACAAGGAAGTTTATTATTGTGTTTGCTAATCATGCTTTGGCAAGACTGGAAGTATAGAAGAATACACGTATTGCTTCCAATGCTTGTTTTTGCTATAGGCATGTTTATGGTCAATGGTTTTGTTATTTATAAATCGATTTTAGTAAATATTGTATTCTTCATCATTGTATTCGCTTCTTTAGTGCTTTATATGAGCCTTAAAGCAAAAGCGTTTTTAAATCCACTAGAACATTATTTCGGATTGGGTGATGTGATGTTTTACATCGCTATTACGCCCTTTTTCAATGTCAAGCAATATGCTGTTTTCTTTATTGCATCCATGATATTTGCATTGGTAATGCAGTTACTAGTAAAAAAGCACAGCAATCATATTACAGTTCCTTTAGCTGGATTTTCATCATTACTATTGTTTATCGTAATGCTAGTAGATGCAGTATCGATTTCAACCTATAAATTCACAATACTATAATGGCCGAAATTGTAATCACCCCCGATTTGCAACATGCCATTTCTAGTGATTTGGCCAATCATTACAGAGTAGTGCCCAAAAGCAACTCTAGTAGCGATTTGGAATTGTTTGTGGACAACACTAGAGATAAAAGTGAAATTGCAGAAGAATTAGAATTATTGCTTGGGAAAAGCATTGTTTTTTCGGAAGTAAGTGCGTCTTCAATTGAAAAAGCATTATCAATTTACTACCGAAAAGAAAGACAGTTTCAAACGAGTAAATCGTTTTCTGTCGATACAAGTGATTTCTTAGAAAATCTATTAACCGAAGCCAAATCGCTAAAATGCAGTGATATTCACTTTGAAGTGTACGAGCAATCGGCACGTATCCGATTTAGAATCGATGGCCAGTTAATGGAGCGCTACAAAATCGAAAGAGACAATTATTTGGAATTGGTGAATAAAGTTAAAATTAAAGCCAAATTAAACATTACCGAAAAGCGTTTGCCACAAGATGGTCGTATTACCAATGAGACTTTTGATATCAGGGTTTCTATTTTGCCGACATTATATGGTGAAAAAATTGTAATGCGTTTGTTAGGTCAAGATGCTTCAAATATCGATTTAACGGCTCTTGGTTTTCAAGAAGAGGAACTAGAAAAATACTTGGAAGCAGTAAAAAAACCTAACGGAATTATCTTAATAAGTGGCCCGACAGGTTCGGGTAAAACCACTACTTTATATGCTACTTTAAAATTATTAAACGACACCAAAAGAAACATTGTAACGGTTGAAGATCCTATCGAATACACCTTGAAAGGAATCAATCAAGTACAATTGAAAGAAGATATCGGATTAACGTTTGCCTCCGCTTTAAAATCGTTTTTACGTCAAGATCCCGATGTGATTATGTTGGGGGAAATACGTGATTCGGAAACAGCTTTAATGGCTATTCGTGCGTCATTAACGGGGCATTTAGTTTTATCAACCATTCACACCAACTCGGCTGTTGGAACCATTTCAAGATTAATTGACATGGGAGTTCCTTCCTATTTAATTGCAGAAACTTTGAATTTGTCATTAGCACAACGTTTGGTTAGAAAATTATGTACACATTGTAAAACTGAAGTAGCTTGTGACGCTGATGATTTCCCTTCTAATTATACAATGCCTTATGAAATAAAAAATTACTATAAAGCGGTTGGTTGTAACCAATGTTATCACACAGGGTATAACGGAAGAACAGCGCTTTATGAAGTGATTAATATCAACAATACCATTGCCGAACAAATAAAACACAATACCGTTTCCAAAATATATTCTAATGATAAAGAACACCAGTCATTAGCCGATAAAGCATTCGATTTATTAGCTAACGGTGAAACTTCATTAGACGAGATATATGCCGTATTAATTAATATGTAATCATGTTTAAAAAAATCACCTACTTACTTTTAGGATTATTATTTACCAATCTTGTTGCAGCCCAACAAGACATCAATATGTTGAGTGCTAAATTCGACGAATTGGCAAAACAAAAAAAAGGAATTAACGAAGTCTTGAAAATTGATGTTTCAGGGCTTACTTTACACGATTTTATTTCATCTATTGCCGAAGAACACCAATTAAATATTGATGTTGACAATTCGCTTGACCAAACTATTGTGAACAATTTCTTTGATGTAACAGTTAAAGATGTTTTCTTACACTTGGTTCAAAAGTATGACTTGGATGTCGAGTTCATGAATAACATCATTATGTTCAAAAAACGTAAAGAAGTTAAAATCATAGAAAAGAAACTTCCTAAGGTGATTGATGTTTCTTATAATGTTCAAAATGATTTCCTTTCTGTAAAACTAGAAAACGATTCGTTGCCAGCTGTTGCTAAAGCAATTATAGATAAATCGTCTAAGAACTTAGTTTTGGCTCCAGATGTAAAAGGATTAAAAGTATCATCTTATATTTTAAATCGCCCTTTCGATCAGGTTATTGAAATGATGGCAAAATCGAATGATTTAATAGCTACCAAAGATGAGAATGGTTTTTATTATTTAGAGAAAAACAAAGAAGTTACTACTGCTAATGTATCCTCAAGTAGTGGTGGTGCAAAACCTAAAAAGGGAAAAATTAGAAATGATGAGCTAGGATTTTATCAAGTAGATTTAGATAAATCAGGTTTTCTTTCTGTGAAAGCAAATGTGGCTGATGCATCAGATTTGTTAACCGAAGCTGCCGAAAAGTTGCATATTAATTACTTTATGTACAACAAGCCAGAAAATGAAAAAACAACACTTTCGGCCGAAAACTTAACTTTCGACCAATTGTTGGACAACATTTTTAAAGGAAAAAAATACACCTATCGCAAACAAGATAATTTATATTTAATAGGTGAACAGGTTACAGAAAGTTTGCGTGTTACTGAAATGATTCAGCTAGAAAATCGTTCTATCGAAACTGTAGTTCAATCGTTGCCAAAAGTATTTACCGAAAAGCTTGAAATAAAAGAATTTGTCGAATTAAATGGATTAATTGTTTCAGGTTCTAGAACAGCATTAGAAGAATTGAAAGTCTATATCAAACAAATAGACAAAGTTGTTCCTATGGTGCAAATAGAGGTAATTATTGCCCAATACAACAAGGGACATACTGTGCAATCAGGAATGAAAGCTGGTTTAGACAAACTAAAACAACAAGAGTTAAACGGTGTGTTATTTCCAAATACTACCCCGGCGGGAGTTGATGTAAACTCATCTTCTATCAACAGTTTGATCAATGCTTTTAATGGTTGGGGAATTTTTAAGTTGGGGAAAGTAACCGAGAATTTTTACATGAATTTAAAGTTATTAGAAGACAACTCTATTTTAAAATTAGAATCGACTCCTAAAATAGCAACAATTAGTGGTCATGACGCCAAGCTTTCTATTGGAGAAAGCAAGTATTATTTTGAGCAAAATAATCAAATCTTAAGCAATAACGGTATAGGTAACAATATTTTGCAATCAGGAAGATGGGTTCCAACCGATGCTAATTTATCGGTAAATATTAAGCCATTTGTGTCTACTGATGAAAATGTTACTTTGACGATTACTGTTGAAAAAAGTGCCTTCACGGGAAGAGCTGGAGAAACGTCTCCTCCTGGAAAAACTACTCAAAAGTTTGAATCGCTAGTCCGCGTTAAAAATGGAGAAATGATTTTATTGGGAGGATTAGATGAGCTTAGACGAGATGATGCTGGCACAGGTACGCCTTTATTGTCAAGAATTCCTGTTTTAAAATGGTTTTTTAGCAGCAGAGTCAAAGAAAGATCAACTTCTAAACTACATATTTTTATTAAACCAACAGTGGTGTATTAATGATTGGCTATTTATCTAAAATAATAAAGATAAACAACATCAATGTTGTTGGTGTCATTAAAAAAGATAATGACGAAATCTTCCATGTGCTTACCATTAAAAAAAGTGGAAGTAAAATTACTATTTTGGCTAAAAGGACTTTTAAAACGTTTGAAGAGCTAAAATCTAAAATCGATTTAAAACTGCCTATTCTACTTGTCGTTGATGGTAAAGGAGTGCTGAATAAAAAAATCGATTTTAATGAGGAAGCAGATATTAATTGGCAAAAAAATATAGATTACAATTCAATATATTTTACCAGTTATAAAACAGAAAAAAGTAGTTTTATTAGTTTCTGTAGAAAAAATACTGTTGATGAGATAATCAATAATTTCAAAAAGAATAGTCTTCAACTTATAGATATTTATATTGGGTCGTTTTTATCGGCTTTACTATATAATTCGATAGAAGAAAAAACAATTTCTTCAAGTGATTTGGAGCTAGAATTTGAAGACGGTTTGTTGGTTGATTTTGTCAAAGGAAACGATGCTTCGGTTCAAAAAAAATACACTATTGGCAGTGACGTTATTTATAATTATGAATTGCCACTTTATGGCTCATTATTGCATTTTTTTATTAAACCTAAAAATGTAGAAAAAACACAAAGTAGTAGTTTAAATGTTGAAGAAGTTATCTACAAAAAAGCATTTAATTTCTTTGGTCTTTTTATGCTCATAGGTTTTCTAACTTCTTTGTTAGTAAGCTATTTGTTGATTCAGTATTACGGAGCTAAGAATAATGATTTGAATTTACAAAACACATATTCCAATCAATCGTATCAAAAAATCATAAATCTTGAAAAAGAGAAAGAAGAAAAAATAAATATTATTAATCAATCTGGAACTTTTTCTAACAAGTACTTGTCTTTTTATGGATATGCTATTAGTAAGGATGTTCCTAAAGCAATTTCTTTAGTAGAGTTGAATATTTTTCCTTCAGGAAAAGAAATTAAAGCAGAAAAGAAGATTAATTTTGAGTCCAACACCATTCGTGTGAAAGGAACGACATTGAATGAGGACGCTCTTAATGATTGGTTGATTAAAGTTAAACAGAACAATTGGATTAAAAATTTTGAGATTGTAAGTCTGAAAAAAGACAAGAACAATATTACTTTGTTTGAAATTAAAATAACGATTAAAAATGTTTGAGCAATACACCTATAAAAAGAAATTTATAGCTCTGACTATAATTTTTATTATGCTTTCTATTACGGCGTACAAACGTTCATTTAATGTTTTATTCGATGTTATAAGACAAAACAAGGAACTTACGAAAAACGTTGAAGAGTTAGAGTTGAAGGCTAAAAATTCAGATCAACTTATACAAGAAGTGGCTGCTTTAGACAAGCTCATTGGTAAGGAAGGAATGAAATCGGAAGAGGTACAGCAACAAATTGTAAACTTTGCTACAAACAATGCTAATGTATCCATAAATGATTTGAAACCTATTCACATTGCTGATGACGATAATTATGTAATTAGTACGAATCAAATAGATGTTACGGGAAATGTAAATCAGCTTTTGCAATTAGGATATGCTTTTGAAAAAGATTTTGATTTGTCTCGATTAGCAAGTATGAATTTTTACACAACCAAAAAGAATAATAAGACAGAGGTTTTACATCTTAAAATGATATTTCAAAATTATGGCAATACTAAATAAATTCGGATTACTTTTTTTAGCGTTAATTCTATTTTCTTGTGATGATATTTTAGAGGAGGATATTGCTGACGACACACTGAAGGTTACATCTCCTTTGGAAGGCGCTGTTATTGAAAGTAATGTAGTTAATTTTAAATGGGAACCCCTTGAAGGCGCTAGCAAGTATAGGGTTCAGGTTTTTAACCAAGTTGACAGTCAAATTTTAGACACATTAATTGTGAATAAAACGACTTTTACTTATCCTATTGCGCAAGGACAGTATAAATGGCAAGCTAGGGGTGAAAACTCCGCTTATCAATCTAAATATTCAGGAATTAACAAATTTTCTGTAATTGAGACTTTAGATTTGACAAACCAGCAAGTGATTTTAACCAGCCCACATGATGGTATTTATACTAATGCAACAAATATTAATTGTTCTTGGCAGGATTTAGCAGCAGCTGATACTTATGATTTCGAATTGAACAATATTACATCAGGGATGCAAATGTTACAACAAACAGGAATCTCAAGTCCTAATTTTACGATTAACTCAACTTATTTGCCTGATGAAGCAAAATACCAATGGAAAGTGAAAGCGATTAATGCTACTAGTGAAACTCTTATTTCTTCAAACAGATTTTTTTATATCGATAGAACAATACCGTTAGCACCTGAATTAATAGCACCTAATAATAATGCTTCTTTTTCAATTCCAAGTGGTCAGACATCAGTATCTGTTGATTTTAAATTGAATGCAAGTCAAATGGATTCAGGAATAATTCAATCACCTATTACTTCACGTGTTATAGAGTTTTCAAATACAAACACATTTAATACTATTACTTCAACGGCAAACATAAATAACGGAACAGTTACACTATCTCTAAATTCTACAGGAGATTACTATTGGAGAGTAAAAGCAATTGATGCAGCTACTAATGTAGGCGCTTATAGCGTTGTTTTTAAAATCACGGTTAATTAAAATGCAAAAAAGACGACTAAATATTATTCTTTTACTTGTGGTTTTAGGACTGTGGAGTACTGTTGCATACAAAAGTTTATATCGATTTTTCCCTTCGGATGGCGATGTTGCGAATGAGAACTTTAGTCAAAATTTCAATTTTGAAAAAATTGAAAAGGATACTTTCTTGCTTGAAAAATTAAACCGAGATCCTTTTTTAGATAAGGCAATAAAGCTAAGAAGACCTATTGTACTAAAAAGTACTGTTTCTAGCCCTAAAAAAGCTGTTGTAGCTCCAAAGCCTACGGTGAATAGTAAACCTATATTAGAATGGCCAAAGATGAATTATTACGGCTATATCAAGTCCAATCAAAAAACAGAAGAATTAATT
This sequence comes from Bacteroidota bacterium, assembly GCA_040385625.1. Classification (GTDB taxonomy): domain Bacteria; phylum Bacteroidota; class Bacteroidia; order Flavobacteriales; family Flavobacteriaceae; genus Flavobacterium. The sequence continues at coordinate 15,150 of JAZKHA010000022.1, read as the reverse complement.
TTAGTAAGAATTGATAATAAACTTGTTAAAGTAAGAAAAAACCAAAATATAGAAGGGGTAGTGATAAAACACATTTTTAAAGATTCTATTGAAGTCATTTTCAACAAAGAAAAGAAGTTTATTTATATTAAATAATATTGCAATATATGGTAAAAAGAAGCATGTACAATTATTTTTTAAGAAAGAAATGTATTTAAAAATACTTTTTATGTATCATTGGTAAACAATAGATAAGTATGTTTTTCTTAATAAGAAAAGTGATTTTTTAAAATTTATTGAAATTCAAATCAAAAAAAAATACCTTTGCATTTATAAAAAAAATATTATTAATCAAGTTCTAATCCTGAACACGAAATTGAACACGATTTTATAAAAAACATTGCATTTTGGTTTTGTAAGCCCAGTAAATACATTAAAAATTTACTGACTGTAAAATTCATAACCCTGAGGTCCCGAGTTCAAATCTCGGTCTCGCTACAGAAATAAAAAACCCTAAACATCAGTTGTTTAGGGTTTTTTTATTTTGATGAATTTAGATTCAAACAAAAAAGCCATTCAAATTTGAATGGCTTTTTATAATAAAGTCGAGAAAAATTATTTTGCGATATTTACTGCTCTAGTTTCTCTAATAACTGTAATTTTTACTTGACCTGGATAAGTCATTTCGGTTTGAATTTTGTGAGAAATATCAAACGATAATTTTGAAGCCATATCATCCGATACTTTTTCACTCTCTACAATTACACGAAGTTCACGTCCAGCCTGAATAGCATAAGCACTTTTTACGCCTCCAAACCCGTAAGCAATCTCCTCAAGATCTTTCAGACGTTGAATGTAAGAATCTAGTACTTGACGTCTAGCACCTGGTCTAGCGCCTGAAATCGCATCACACACCTGAATAATAGGTGAAATCAATGATTTCATCTCTATTTCGTCGTGGTGCGCTCCGATAGCATTGCATACTTCTTCTTTTTCACCGTATTTCTCAGCCCATTGCATACCTAATAAAGCGTGAGGTAAATCACTTTCAGTATCTGGAACTTTTCCTATATCGTGAAGTAAACCTGCTCTTTTAGCTAATTTTACGTTCAATCCTAATTCAGCGGCCATGATACCACAAAGTTTGGCTACTTCTCTAGAGTGTTGTAATAAGTTTTGTCCGTAAGAAGAACGGTATTTCATACGCCCTACCACTTTTATTAATTCAGGGTGTAAACCGTGAATTCCTAAGTCGATAACCGTACGTTTTCCTACTTCAATGATTTCTTCTTCTATTTGTTTAGTAGTTTTTGCTACTACTTCTTCAATACGTGCTGGGTGAATACGTCCGTCAGTTACTAATTTATGTAATGATAAACGAGCAATTTCACGACGAACTGGATCGAAACAAGAAAGGATAATCGCTTCAGGAGTATCGTCTACAATGATTTCTACACCGGTAGCAGCTTCTATGGCGCGGATGTTTCGTCCTTCACGACCAATGATTCTTCCTTTTACATCGTCCGATTCAATGTTGAATACAGAAACACAGTTTTCTACTGCTTCTTCTGTACCTACACGTTGAATGGTGCTAATAATGATTTTTTTAGCTTCCTGCTGAGCAGTTAGCTTGGCTTCTTCAATGGTTTCTTGAATATGAGCCATTGCATTGGTTTTGGCCTCTGCTTTTAAACTCTCGATCAATTGTTCTTTTGCGTCATCAGCAGAAAGACCAGAAATTACTTCTAGTTGCTCTACTTGTGAACGGTGCATTTTTTCTACTTCAATTGTTTTTTTGTCTAAATTTTCAATTTTAGCAGTGTATTCAACGGTTTTAGCTTCAAAATCGTCGTTTACTTTTTTTGCCTTCGCTAGTTCATTAGAAATCTGTGATTCTTTGTCACGCACTCTTTTTTCTACTTCGGCTACTTTGCGGTCACGAGTCAAAATAACTTGTTCGTGTTCTGCTTTTAGCTCGATAAATTTTTCTTTTGCTTGAAGAATTTTATCTTTTTTAATGTTTTCGGCTTCCTGATTGGCGTCTTTTAGGATAGAGGTAGCTTCTTTTTTAGCGTTTTTTACTAGATTAGAAACGTTGCTCTTTTCTAGGTACTTCGCTATTCCGAAACCTCCTGCTATACCAGCTATTGCGGCAATAATGATTAGTAAAATGTCCATAGTTTGTTTTAATGTTTATGTATAAAAAAACCTACATTAGAAGAAATGTATAAACTCGATTAGACAAGTTTTGGGTTAACTCAATGTTCAAGCTTCCTACTTAAAGGCTTGCTATAGTATTGAAGATTTACCCATTTTAAAATGTTAGTGTTGAGTTTATCAAATAAGTACTAATGTAGGTAGTATTTTTAGTGTATGTAAAGAACGTCTTTATTTATCAAGATACTCGCTTAAAACTTCGTTCAGTTTTTCAAGTTTCAACTTTGTTGTTTCTTCAATTGTAGATTTATCTATTTGTTTTTGCTCTACTTGTGCGGCAAACTGTAAGGCACACATGGCTAATACATCTTGCTTGTCACGCACGGCATAACTTTGCTCAAATTGTTTAATCATTGCATCAATCTTTTTAGAAGCACTTCTAAGTCCTTCTTCTTGGCTCGGGTCTACGGTTAAAGGGTAAACACGATCGGCAATTGATATTTTAATTTTCAGTTTTTCACTCATTATGCTTTCTAATCAGAAAGTTGGGCAATACAATAATCTATTTCTTTAATTAATGAATTTATTTTGAGTTTTGTATCTCGCTTATATTCGTCACTACCAAGTAATGAATTGGTTATTTTTATCGAGTCGAAATCAGATTTTAATTGAGTAATCTCTTTTTTTTGATTCTGAATAATCGCTTCAGAATATTTTAGTTTCATGTTCAACTCATTGTTTGCCAGCTGTAAACTTTCCATTTTTTTGAAAAGCATTTGAAACTTAACTTCAAGAGAATCAACTATTCCTTTTATTTCGCTCATTGGAATAAAAATTCATTACATAACTTCACAAAGTTAGTTTTTCTATTTAATTATAGCAATATGTTTTTTGAAATTTTTAAAATTTCTTCTTTTGAGTATTAAGAGCTTAACAATGTTTGTGTTAGCAAGTTGCTTTGTGAGTAATTATTTATAAAACAATTTCTTTATATTAGCGCAAATGTTTTTTATGAGAATTATACTCGCATTTTTTTTAGTTTCAGCATTTAGTTTTGGTCAGGAGAAGTACCCAAGAGATTATTTTGGGAATCCGCTTAACATACCGTTACAAATTGCTGGTTCCTTTGGAGAATTGCGTCCCAACCATTTTCATACTGGTATCGATTTCAGAACGCAGCAAAAAGAAGGTTTTCCGGTTTATGCTAGCGCTGACGGATTCATTTCTAGAATTAATGTTTCAACTTATGGATATGGTAAGTGTCTCTACATAGACCATCCGAACGGTTTTACTTCTGTTTATGCTCACTTGCAATCCTTTGCTCCAATAATTCAAAATAAAGTTGTTGAAGTACAATATGCTGAAAAAAATTATGTTGTAGAACTAAGGCCTAAAGCAGATGATATTGTAGTTAAAAAAGGAGAATTGTTAGGTTATTCTGGTAATACAGGAGGTTCTAGCGGACCTCATTTGCATTTTGAAATTCGGGATACTAAAACGGAGTTTGCCATCAATCCTTTTTTCTTTGGTTATGATGAAAAAGTGAAAGATACTAAAGTGCCTATTGTTAATGGACTTTTAGCATATTCATTTGGAGATAGTTCTAGTGTGAATGGTTCTGCTGCTCCAATCAATATTCCGCTTACTCTCGAAAAAGACGGCACCTATTTAGCTGATAGAGTTATAACTAATGGGAAGATTGGTTTTGCACTAAATGCCTATGATATTTCTGATTTTAACTATGGCAAAAACGGAATTTATAAATTGGATGTTTTTTTAAACGGCATGCCATATTATGGTTATGAGTTCGATTCCTTTTCTTTCGATGAAATGAAATTTATTAATTGTTTTATTGATTACCCAAGATATAGAAAAACATGGCAACGCTATCAAAAATTATTTGTAGGGTATTTGTACCCAGAAAGTATTATTAAAACAGTCAAAAATGAAGGTGTTTTAAATGTTTCGAACAATTTTACAATGAATTATAAAATTGTGGTACATGATTTTCACGGAAATAAAAACATCATTAATGTTCCTATTTCGTATGGTATGCTTCCGATAACTTTGCCTAAGATAATTGATAAAACGCCTTATCTTCTTAAATGTAGAAACGAGAACAGCTATGCTAAAGACAATATTTCAGTAATTATTCCGGAAAACACTTTTTATGAGGATTTTTACCTCAAGTTTGAGGTAAAAAGCAACGAATTGTTTCTCCATGATGATTCTGTTGCGTTAAATAATCCGTTGACGATTAGTTATGATGTTTCGGCTATTCCAGCTTCCGATAGAGAAAAAATGTTTATTGGGAATGTTGATGACGGTAAATTGGAATACAATTCAACCTATAAAAAAGAAAATATTTTTTCCATAAGAGTTAAGAAGCTTGGAAAGTTTTTGTTGGCAAAAGATGAATCGTCTCCAAAAATTTATAATCCCAATTTTAAAGAAGGAGCAAATTTAGACGAACAAAAAACAATAAAAGTTTCTATATCAGATGATTTGTCGGGTGTAAAAGAATACAATGCCTATTTGAATGGGAAATGGATCTTGATGGAATACGAAAATAAACTAAATAGATTAACCCATAATTTAGTCGATAATAAGTTCGAAATTGGTAGAAATGATTTTAAGATTATTGTTAAGGATAATATGGGAAATACTACTACTTTTGAATCTTATTTTTTTAAAACCAAATAAATCATTTTGAAGACCAAAATCACCTTATTTTTTAGCCTTATTTCCTTCGTTACTTTGGCACAAACAGCCAGAGTAAAAGGGGTTGTTTTAGATGAAAACAATCAGCCAGTAGCTAATGTAAACGTTAGTTTTCAAGACAAAAATACACAGTCTGATGCTAGTGGATTCTATATTTTGACGATTCCAAGTAATACAAAATCAAACTTAAAATTTTCGCATTTATCTTTAAAAGCAGCTGTTGTTGCTTTAGAATTAAAGACAAATGAAGATTATGAATTTAATATTGTTCTAAAAAGTACTACGGAACAATTGGGGGAGGTAGTAATTAACAATAACAGAAATAAAAGAGTAGAGGGAGTCACTACGATTTCTCCCAAAGCTGTTCGCTTAATTCCGGGTGCCAATGCAGGTGTTGAAAATATATTGAAAACACTTCCTGGGGTAAATGCAAATAATGAATTGAGTACACAATACGCTGTTCGTGGAGGTAACTATGATGAAAATCTTGTGTATGTCAACGAAATTGAAGTGTATCGTCCTTTTTTGATTCGTTCTGGACAACAAGAAGGGTTGAGCTTTACGAATTCTGATTTGGTTCAAAATATCGATTTCTCTGCTGGTGGATTTCAGGCAAAGTATGGCGATAAATTATCTTCTGTTTTGGATATTACCTACCGTCGTCCTTCAAAGTTCGGTGCTACTTTAGAAGCTAGTTTTTTGGGCGGAAGCATTTCTATGGACAATGTTTCTAAAAATCAAAAATGGTCAGCTATAACAGGAGTACGTTACCGTGATAATAGTTTGTTGGTGAATAGTCAGGAAACCGAAACCAATTTCCGCCCTCGTTTTGCCGATGCACAAACGTATGTTACGTTTACACCTAACACTAAATGGCAATTTGGATTTCTAGGTAATATCTCGCAAAATAAATACGATTATCAACCTTTAACACGTCAAACAAATTTCGGAACTATAAGTGAGCCTATCGCTTTATTGGTTTATTATGAAGGGCAGGAAAAAGACCGTTACAACACTTTGTTTGGAGCCTTTAAATCGACGTATAACTTAAATGAAAACTCTAATTTTAAATTTATAGCTTCTGCTTATCACACGATTGAGCAAGAGTATTTTGATATTTTCGGGCAGTACAGCTTAGGTGAGGTTAATGGAAACTTAGGAGATGAAAATTTTGGAGAAGTTGAATTTTCAAGAGGAATAGGTTCTCAGTTAACCCATGCTCGAAATGATTTGGATGCCTTGATTTTTAATGCCGAAATAAAAGGGAACCACAAAAAAAACGAAAATCAAATTGATTGGGGATTCAAATATACTCGTGAAAGTATTCGTGATAGAATTAGAGAATGGGAAGTAATCGATTCTGCTGGATTTTCACTCAATAATCCAATTTTAGATTTACCGGTTAACGAACAACCCTACAATCCTTATACAGGTCCATTGGTGCCTTATAGCAATGTAAGAGCAATTAATTATGCTAATATCGATAGGTTGTCAGGATATGTGCAATGGAATCGCCGTTCAAAATGGAGAAATCATGATATTTTTACCAATATAGGAGTTAGAGCGCACCAATGGCAAGTCAGTGGAGAAGGAATTGAAGGGAAAAGCCAAATGACATTTAGCCCAAGAGCACAATTTGCTATCAAACCAGATTGGAATAGAGATGTTCTTTTTAGAGTTTCTGGTGGGTGGTACCATCAACCTCCATTTTACCGTGAATTGCGTGACGCAGATGGAGTAGTGCAGCCCAACGTAAAAGCACAAGAATCAATTCATTTTGTGGTAGGAAGCGACTATAGTTTCAAAATGTGGAACAGGCCATTCAAGTTGGTTTCAGAAGCCTATTATAAATCAATGACCGATGTCAATCCGTATACACTGGATAATGTGCGTATTCGTTACCAAGCTAAAAATAATGCGGAGGCTTATGCGCAAGGATTAGATTTGCGTGTCAATGGCGAATTTGTACCTGGAACCGAATCTTGGTTGAGTTTTGGGTATTTGAAAACAGAAGAAAACATCGATGGAAGAGGTGATATTGCACGTCCAACCGATCAACGATTGAAGTTTGGAATTCTTTTTCAAGACTATGTTCCAAACATTCCAGCTATGAAAGTGTATTTGAATTTAGTTTATAATACGGGATTGCCTGGAGGTTCCCCTTCTTATGCTGATCCGTATCAATATCAGCAGCGTTTACGTGATTACCGTCGTGCCGATGTTGGTTTTTCGTATGTGTTGACTGATAGAGCTAGAGCCAAAGAAAAAGGGAATTGGTTGAATAAATTCAGAGAGTTAGCCATCGGTTTAGAAATATTCAACATGTTCAATAACCAAAACGCGATTACCAATACTTGGGTTCGCGATGTATATACTAAATCACAATACGGTGTTCCTAATTATTTAACGACTCGCGTTTTTAGTGTAAAACTGAATGTGAAGTTGTAAAATGAAATTGGTATATTTGATATAAATTCAACAAGATGAAAAAGTTTTCCTTATATATACTGCCACTTTTAGCTCTTTTTACTAGTTGTAAAGAAGAACAAAAGCCAAAAGTGAAATACGATACTACGACTCCAAAAGCTGAAATCAAGAAAGATTCCTCTAAACTGGAAGTGGCTGATTTGCCATTGCAATTTCAAAACTCTAATGTGTTAATATACGCTATAGGTGATTTACGCGTGAGTGAAATGAAAAAAAATGGATACGAAGACAAAGGAAATTTTAATATATCGAACTCGTTGGAAGATGAAATTACCGGGTATTTACGTAATGTAAAATTCCAGCAAGTTGGAACTGATTCACTTCATGTTTTGACTGATAAAGTCATGATGATTGAACGAATGACTTATTTGAAGGGTAAAAAAATGTTAGTGTATGTTTTGGCCGATGCTGATACCAATCAGGACAATAATGTTGATTCTGATGATGTCAAATCTTTGTATATAAGTGATGACATGGGAATGAATTTTACTAAAATTTCACCCGATGCACAAGAAATAATCGATTGGAATTATTTGGAAAGCACCAAGAAAATTTATTTCAGAACCATTGAAGACGCCAATAAAAATGGCGCTTTCGACAAAAATGACAAAGTACATTACTTTTCTTTAAATCTTACCAAAGATTGGAAAGCGGAGGAGTATTTGCCGATTTAAGATTATATATAAGTTTCCTGAAAACGAAATATGAAAGAATTAAAGCCTTGTATACATATTGAATGTGAAGAAAATAGTAATTATAATGGATATTGTAAATTCCATCAGCTTGGTGGGGTAATCGGAAATGGAGAAACATATGAACAATACCAAATAATTGAACAAGACTTTATTGACTTTATAAAAATTATACCTCTAAACGATGATGATAATTTAAAGGTATATTCTCCTCTTCTAAGAGATATAATTATAAGAAGTTGTGTGCAAATAGAACTGTTTTTTAAAGAATGGGGAAAATTTGATTGCTCTGAAAACAATAACTCAGAATTGTTAAAATCATATAATGAAATAAACAAAAAAACTGAGATTAAAAAAGGCGCAAGGAATTGGAATTTTAGGGATTATTTTTACTTAAAGGAAAAATACTCGATTGCAAGACCACTACATGTTAGAGATTTAGATATTAAAATTGATGTTTTTAGCTCTTGGAATACAATCGATAAAATTCCTGAATGGTGGAATGTATATAATTCAATTAAGCATGATGGAATAAAAAGCAAGAAAAATGTTAATTTGAAAATTGCTTTGGAATCTGTAGCAGCATTATTTACCTTGCATTGCGCCAATAAATATTCAAGGGAATATTTGAAACAATTTTCTTCGATTAAAGTTGCAAGAAGAAGTTTTGGTAAATTGAATTTTAAAATGGATTTAATAACAACCCCTCTGGATTCTAAAAAATATCTATTTAAAGACGTTTATAGTTCAATTGGTAGAGGTGTTGAAATCATTGAATCAGAAGAGCTACAAAACCAAGTAACTTTTAAAGGTAAATCAGTATAAGTTTTGATGAAGTTAATTTTTATAATCTAAATCAAAATATCACTTTCCAAATCAGATTTTTCAATTTCGATAGCGAAGCCTAATTTAGTCACTAATTCAATCACTAGTTTTTTGTACCAGTTTTCACTTTTGGGATGAATGTAAATTTTTTCAATCAGCTTGTTTACGTCCACGTGAATTTTAAGTCCGTCGTTTAACACTATGTTTTGATGGGTGACATCGGTAATAATTCGAACCTCCCGTTCGTATTGAAAACTTTTTCTTTTGAATAAAAAAGGGAAAAAAGCATCGTCAAAAGGAATGTGTTCTTTTTTGTAATCGATATAATTAACCTCGCCAATGTATTGCTCGTAGTTTTTTTCAGGTTCTAACGCTTCTTTTAGTCTTCCGATAGTTGATTGAATGGCTAAGCCTTCATTGTTTTTGGTGAAAATTTGCCACATGGCAAAACTTTCATATTCGTTAGTGTGCCAACTGCTAATGGCTACTTTTTCACGATGTTGTTTGTAATAGTCTAAAAACTTCGGATTATTTTCGGCAATTTTTTTGATTTCTTCAAAGGTAGGCTCACTGAAAGTGCCTTCATATTGGTCTTCAAATTTATCCGATCGTGACATGAACATTTTTTCAGAAAGTAGTAAGTCTAAAAACTTAGACAGATCCAAATATTTCCAAACCACGGTATCGGGATTTTCAGGCAATTGACTATTTGGATTGTCTTTGTACATATCTATTTATTCAAACGATTGCATCATGACTAATTTTGAGTACGTACCACTTTTTGCTAATAATTCGTCGTGAGTTCCTTGTTCTACAATTTCGCCTTTTTGCATTACAATAATAGTGTCGGCTTTTTGAATCGTGGACAGTCGGTGTGCAATCACAATAGAAGTTCGATTTTGCATCATGTTTTCTAATGCCACCTGAACGAATTTTTCACTTTCGGTATCTAAAGCCGAAGTAGCTTCGTCTAGAATCATGATTGGCGGGTTTTTCAAAACCGCACGAGCAATGGACAAACGTTGTTTTTGTCCACCCGAAAGTTTACTCCCTGAATCACCAATATTGGTTTCAATACCGTTCGGTAAATCTTTAACAAACTCGAATGCATTGGCAATTTTTAGCGCTTCTATGATTTCTTCATCAGAGGCATTCGGTTTACCAATTAACAAATTGTTTTTAATTGAATCATTGAAAAGAATAGAATCTTGTGTCACCAATCCCATCAAAGAACGTAGAGAATGCATATCCATATCTTTGATGTCAACACCGTCAATGGTTATTTTTCCTTCCTGAACATCGTAAAAACGGGTTAGTAAGTTGGCAATAGTACTTTTTCCACTTCCCGATTGGCCAACTAATGCAACGGTTTTTCCTTTGGGAATTTCAATAGAAAAATTGGTTAGGACATTTTCTTCCTGATAGGCAAAATTGATGTTTTCTAACTTGATGGTATTGTCAAACGTATTCTTTATAATTGCATCTGGTTTATTTTGAATCGTATTTTCTTCTTCCAAAATACTAAAAACTCTTTCCGCTGCCGCTAAACCGCCTTTGACCTGATAAGAGGCTCTTGAAATTGCTTTGGCCGGTGTTAAAATGGTGTAGGCTAGAGCTATATAGGCAAGAAAAGTGGTAGGAGCTAGTGATTTGTCAATGATAACTAGTTGTCCTCCGTACCAAAGTAAAATGGCGATGGTTAATATTCCAAGAAATTCGCTTAGAGGAGAAGCTAGGTTGTTTTTATTTCCGATAGAGTTTGATAATCGTAAAAGACGCTGTAATGAAGTGTTGAATTTTGAAATAAATTTACCTTCTGCATTAAATCCTTTAACTACTTTTAGTCCACTTAAGGTTTCATCTAGTATAGAAATTTGAATCCCATTTTCTTCTTGTGATTTTGTTGATTTTGCCTTTAAACTTTTTCCCACTCTGGAAATAATAAAGCCTGATACGGGGATGAATAAAAACACAAACAAAGTAAGTTTGGCACTTATAAAAAACATGGTAATGATTGAAAACAGTATCGTCAGCGGTTCTCTGACTACTAATTCTAATACTTGAAAGAATGAATTTTTAACTTCATTTACATCTCCGAGCATACGAGACATTACGTCTCCTTTTCTTTTTTCTGAATAATAAGAAACAGGTAAATGTATTATGGTAGTGTATAATTTTTCTCTTAAATTTTTTAATACACCATTTCTTAAACGCGTGACGTGGTATGATGCAAAATAGTTGGTAATGTTTTTTAAGAAAGCGGTTGTAATAATAATGGAGATAACGAAAAGAATGGCATACTCAAAACCGTTACTTTCGGTTAGTTGGGTAACTTTATAATTTAAATAGTTTTCAGAAAAAGATTTGATATCCCCAATTCCATTAAAGATTGGACGAGTTGTTATTTTTTTGTTTAGCCCAAATATCACATTCAATGTTGGAATCATAGATACCATTAACAATGTGGAGAAAAAAGCATAAAAAATATTGTAGACAATATTTAAAATGATGTCTTTCTTGTATACAAGAGCGAAAGGAATTAATTTTTTTAAATTATTGTCCATTTAGTTCAATTGCATTTCTGCTATAATGTTTTTAATTTTTGTGTCTAATTGTTTTTCAGCTTCAGAAACATCAGTAATCGCTTCTATCTGACAGTTTACGCTGAAGTAAAATTTAATTTTAGGCTCAGTACCGCTAGGTCGAGCACATATTTTGCTTCCGTCTTCCAAGTAATAAATCAATACGTTTGATTTCGGAATTAAGATATCAAATTCTTCGCCGTTCATAAAATCTTTTCCTTTTGAAGATTGGTAATCCTCTACACATACTACGCGATGTCCATTGATTTCTTTTAATGGATTTTGACGTAAATCAACCATCATCTGTTTGATTTCATTAGCACCTTCAATTCCTTTTTTGGTAATCGAAATTAAGTGTTCTTTATAAAATCCGAAGTCAACATACATCTGAAGTAATTCTTGGTATAAAGTACTTCCTTTTTCTTTGGCTTGTGCGGCAATTTCACATACCAATAAAATAGCAGCTACAGCATCTTTATCACGAACTGCATCACCCACCATATAGCCGAAGCTTTCTTCTCCACCACCAATATACGTTTGATTAGGGAAATCTTTGATGAATTTGGCAATCCATTTGAAACCAGTCAATCCTACTTTGCATTCTACGTCATAAGCAGAAGCTAATTCTAACATCATTGGTGTAGAAACAATCGTAGAACCGATGAATTCATTTCCGATTAATTTGCCTTGTTTTTTCCATTGTTCCAATAAGAAAGCTGTCATGACTACCATGGTCTGGTTTCCATTAAGCAGCATCATTTTACCTTCGGAATTACGAACGGCAACGCCCAAACGATCAGAATCAGGATCAGTTCCTACAACAATATCTCCTCCAATTTTTTCGGCTAAAGCCATTGCCATTGATAAAGCTTCAGGTTCTTCCGGATTGGGAGAAACAACTGTTGGAAAATTTCCATTAGGTTCGGCTTGTTCGGCTACGATATTAACATCAGTATAACCTGCTTTTTCCAAAACACCTGGAATTGCTTTTATAGAAGTTCCGTGAAGGGAAGTGTAAACAATCTTTAAATTTTTTCTGGCTTCCGCCGAAGTATTGAAACTTGCATTTTCAATAGTTGAATCTCTAAAAGCTTCATCCACTTTAGTATCGATATATTCAATTAAACTTTCGTTTGCCTCAAATTTAATATCGCTGTATTGCAGACTTTCGATTTCGGCAATTACAGCTGCATCTTCTGGTGGAACAATTTGTCCGCCATCTTGCCAATACACTTTGTAACCATTGTATTCTGGCGGATTGTGTGAAGCTGTTAAAACAATTCCAGTGTGGCATCCTAAATACCTTACAGCAAAAGAAAGCTCTGGTGTTGGACGCATTTCGGAGAATAAAAAGACTTTGATTCCGTTGGCTGAAAATACATCCGCTACTACTTTTGCAAGTGTATCGCTATTGTTTCGACAGTCATACGCAATGGCTACTTTTAATTCGTCGTTAGGAAAACAGATTTTTAAATAGTTCGCTAAACCTTGCGTGTTTTTTCCTAAAGTATATTTGTTAATTCGGTTCGTTCCTACGCCCATAATTCCGCGCATTCCACCTGTTCCGAATTCTAAATTTTTATAAAAACTATCCTCTAACTCCTTCGGAGAAGAAGTCATCATTTCTTTAATAGCTTCTTGTGTTTGTTCGTCAAATGTTGGAGTCAACCAAACATTCACTTTGTCTAAAATTGCCTGATCTATGTACATAATCTTTATTTTTTATAGCCAATTTTTAATTTATTCATTTCTTTAAGGTCACAATTCGTGAGCTTAAGTTATATCACTTCCTGTATTTTATATCGTTCTTCATTGTTTTTGGTGCGAAGAATAATTTCGCCTAAAAATCCAGCTAAGAATAATTGAGTTCCTATGATCATTGTGGTTAATGCAATGTAAAACCATGGATTATCAGTTACCAAAATAGTGTCTTCGTGTAAATAAAATAATTTAAAAAGCTTTGAAACACCTATATATCCTGCCGACACAAAACCGATCATAAACATAATGGTTCCTAATAGTCCAAACAAGTGCATGGGTCTTTTTCCAAATTTTGATAAAAACCAAATGGTGATTAAATCCAAAAAACCATTAATAAAACGACTCATGCCAAATTTAGACTCTCCATATTTTCTGGCTTGGTGTTGTACTACTTTTTCACCAATTTTTCCAAAACCGGCATTTTTTGCCAGAACTGGAATATAGCGATGCATTTCACCAGAAACCTCAATATTTTTCACCACTACATTTTTGTAGGCTTTTAATCCGCAATTAAAATCATTCAATTTAACTCCAGAAGTTTTTCTGGCAGCGGCGTTAAATAATTTTGAAGGTAAATTTTTAGCCACTACCGAATCGTAACGTTTTTTCTTCCAACCGGAAACCAAATCAAAGCTACCTTTGGTAATCATCTCATATAATTCAGGAATCTCGTCTGGACTATCTTGTAAGTCGGCATCCATAGTAATAACCACGTCACCTTTTGCTTTTGCAAAACCAGCATGTAGTGCTTGACTTTTGCCATAATTACGTAAAAAACGAATGCCTTTTAGGTTTTCGTTTTCTTTTGATAAATCTTGAATTGTTTCCCATGAATTATCAGTGCTCCCATCGTCAATAAAAATAACTTCATAAGAGAAATTATGAGTATTCATCACTTTGGAAATCCAGGTGGTTAATTCAGGCAACGATTCTTGTTCGTTTAATAGTGGAATTATAACGGATATGTTCATTAATTAGCTAAATTGAGGTCTTTCTTTTTTTGTTAAAGCACCAATAATTAGAGAGTATATAAAACCTAAAAATGTTAAAAACACAATAGTTATAGGTAAAGAAAAAACAGGAGATGAGAATTTTTTTGTCATCGTTAATGCTGCTTCAACTTGTTCAGAAGTTAAATTAGGATTTTGTTTCATCATAATTTTACGTGTTTGTTCCATCATCTCGTCTAAATACTCTGGAAAAACTAAGTTGAATACTAAGGTAAAAAGGGCTAGTAAAATAGAAGCTACAAATGCAACAGTTACACCAGTTTTTATACATTCACCAAGCGATGCAAAACCTGCGTTATTCTTCTTAAAACTATTAACGGCAAGCCATATGAATGCAATAGGGAAAACAAAATAACTCAAAACACTTGATATGGTTCCTATATAAGGATTCTCTACCAAGTCTATATTAAGCACATAGATTACCACAAAAGATAAAATCATAGCTAATCCATAGTAGATGCCGTTGTCTAGTCCAAATTTTTTTGTTGAGGTTTTTGTTTCCATAGTTTTTGATTTGTTTAAGTTGCAAATATAATAATAATTAAAGTTATGCGGTTAGTACTTAAACTTCAAAAAAAGTTACATAATAGTTTGATTATTAAAAAATAGTTGTAAATTTGCACCCTGAATTAAAAAGAAATACAACAAAAGTTACAGTAAGTCGATACCTTTTAATCAGAAAAGCATCAAGGCCCAGTGTAGCAAAACATAAAAAGATTTATTATGAAAAAAGGAATTCACCCAGAAAATTACAGATTAGTTGCTTTTAAAGACATGTCAAACGAGGATGTTTTTATCACTAAATCAACAGTTGAAACTAAAGAAACAATCACGCACGAAGGTGTTGAGTACCCAGTATTCAAAATGGAGATTTCTAGAACGTCTCACCCTTTTTACACAGGTAAATCTAAACTTATTGATACTGCAGGACGTATT
>JAZKHA010000021.1:4848-79867 GCA_040385625.1 Bacteroidota bacterium | reverse complement strand
TGACGTTTTTTGTTTGTTTTTTGTCCATTACAAGACTAGTGGATTATAATTTAGTTTTGTAATAATTACATGTATTATTTATCGGGCAAATAGTGCACTTCGGATTTGTTGGTCTGCATATTTCTCTTCCTAAAAAAGATAAAGACATTCCTATTTCTCCCCAAATATCTTTAGGGAGTACTTCCATGAGTAATTTTTCAACTTTATTTCCGTCCTTGTATTCTGGGATAATTCCTATTCTTGGAGCCACTCTTATTACGTGAAGGTCTGCGATTATTCCTTCTGCTGGTGTTTTTGATTCTCTCATAATGACATTGGCTGATTTACGGCCAATTCCTTTTAAAGCAACTAAATTATTCATTGAGAACGGAATATTGTCGTCATTTTTTAATAATTGGACAATTTCTATTATCCAATTTGCTTTCGTTGTGAAATTTCGAATAGATAATAAGTGTGGTATTAAGTCATTTGTACTTGATGAAGCTAGACTTTTTAAGTTGGGATAGGTCTGAAATAGAACAGGGGCTATTTTATTTATGTTTGCATCCGAATCTTGAGCAGAAAGAATTACCATGATTAGTAATTGATATCTGTTTTTATACTCTAAAGGATGCTTTTTTCCTTCATATTTATCTAGTAATGGTTTTAGATCATGTTTCCAATTATTGAATAGTTCCATAGTCTGATATTTAAAAAAAATCCAGCAAAGGCTGGATTAAATTATTTCTAATACTCTCTCAAGAGCCATTCCTCTTGATCCTTTTATAAGTATCGTTTTGTTTTTTAAGTCTAATTCTTTGAATTTTTCTACAAAATTTTCATAAACTTCTGAAAAATGAAGATGTTTGTCTTCTGTTTTATTGTGATAGAAATCTTTTCCAACAAAAAATACTTCAGTTTGAGTTTTATTTTTTAAAGATTCTACTATTTTTTTATGCTCAGAAAGACTATCGTCACCTAGCTCGAACATATCGCCTAAAACAGCAATTTTATCAGTGTTTTCTAACTGTATAAAATTGATAATTGCTGCATTCATACTACTTGGATTCGCATTGTAAGCGTCTAGGATAATATGGTTTGAGTTTTTTTCAATTAATTGCGAACGATTATTGGTCGGAATATAATTTTCTATTGCCTCTTTTATGTTTTCATCACTAATGTTGAAATACTTTCCGATAGCTATTGCTGCATTTATATTATTGGCGTTATAAATTCCTATTAAATGTGATTGTATCGTTTGATTGTTGAAATTGATTTTAACCATTGGACTAGCAGTAATATCATCAATTTTAATATCAGATTTTTTCTCTAATGCAAATGTATATCGATTTGAATTAACTGTTTTTTCGTCTTGTAGTGTGTCATCTGTATTAACAAAAACTGTTTTGTTGTTGTGGATAAGGTAATTGTAAAGTTCGCTTTTTCCTTTAATCACTCCTTCAAAGCCGCCAAATCCTTCCAGATGTGCTTTTCCGAAGTTGGTGATATATCCAAAATCGGGTTCGGCAATAGAGCAAAGAAATTCGATTTCTTTTTGATGATTGGCTCCCATTTCTACAATGCCTATATCTGTGTCTTCTTTGAAACTTAATAAGGTTAGAGGAACGCCAATGTGATTGTTTAAATTACCGATGGTGGCTTTGGTGTTGTAGTTTTTTGACAAAACGCAATTAATAAGTTCCTTAGTAGTTGTTTTACCATTGCTGCCGGTAAGGGCTATAATAGGCAATCCCAATTGTTGTCTATGGTATTTAGCAAGTTCTTGTAAAGTTTTTAAGCTATCAGAAACCAATAACATTTTATTTTCATCTGTATAATAGTTTTTATTGTCAATAATGACGAATTGGGCTCCTTTGTTTAAGGCTTCTTGTGCAAATGTATTGGCATCGAAATTTTCTCCTTTTAAGGCTACAAAAAGAGAGTTTGGCTCTATTTTTCTCGTGTCTGTAGATACAGATTCGCATTGTAAAAAGCACTGGTATATTTCTTCTATCTTCATAATACGAAAGTAATAAAAAAATAAAAGCCCCAAAAAGGGGCTTTTATATATTTTTGAAGAAATGTTAGTTTCTTGCTCTTTTTTTGAAGTCAGATTTTGGACCTACTCTAGACATTGCACATCTAAATCCAATATAGTCTGTAGCGATATCTTGATTCATATATCTTCTTGAAGCTGGATCTAACCAATAAGCTCTATCTCTCCAAGAACCTCCTTTGTAAACTCTAACATCATCTCCAATTAAAGAAGTTCTTTTGTCAGATTTATCAAATTTACGCTCCATTTGTTTTTCTTTTGAAACGGTATCTTTAACTACAGTACCAACTTTGTGTATTGGAGAATCATACATTCTCTTTTTGTCTTTTAAGTCAGTTCCTTCTTCATCGCTTCCGAAACTATAGTAACGAGAAGAGTTTTTGTCTCCATCTCTATAGTTAATCTCGTTGCTTTTGTCAAAGTTTTGTCTTAAGTATGTTTCTTGTTCATCTACAGGAACCTGAGCAATTTCTCCTGGTTTGCTTCTTGCGATGATTTTACCATTACTTAAAGTGTCATATTGAATTGTTTCAGAAGTTACAAATTCAATTTTCCCTTCTTTGTCAATTTTATTTTTAGAATAAACGTTACCACGGAAGTAGTTAAAGTCATTCGCTTCGTCATCTACCATTGGTCTGTAAACGTCTTGTACCCATTCGGCAACGTTACCAGCCATGTCATATAATCCAAAATCATTTGGTTTGTAAGATTTAACAGCAGCTGTAATATCAGCATTGTCATCAGACCATCCTGCAATTCCGCCGTAATCACCTTTTCCTTGTTTGAAGTTAGCCAATTGATCTCCTCTTGTCTCTCTTTTTCCAGAACGAGTGTATTGTCCTTTCCAAGGGTATTTCTTTTGTCCTCTGTAAATGTTGTATTCTCTGTTTCCTACGTCAGCAGCAGCAGCATATTCCCACTCAGCTTCAGTTGGAAGTCTATATTCTGGCAATAATACACCAGAAGTTTTTTGTGCGTAAACATTAGTTGAATCTGCACCGTTTTTGCTTTTTGAGCGACCTTTGGTTTTCTTTAAAATGATACTATCATTTCCGCCAAAAGAAGTTGATGGACTAGCTAAATAAGCCTCGGTATCAAAAGTGTTGTTTGCATCAACATCAACAACTTTTGCTCCTTTTTTCATGTAACCTTCTCTTTCAAGAATAGCTTCATTTACACGGTTTGTTCTCCATTTAGCATATTCTGTAGCTTGAATCCAGTTTACACCTACAACAGGGTATTGAGAATAAGCAGGATGTCTCAAATAGTTATTAGTCATAGTTTCGTTATAACCTAATCTATTTCTCCAAACTAATGTGTCAGGAAGTGCACCGCCATAAATGTTTTTATAGTTCTCTTCTGAAGGAGGGAAAACTCTCTTTAGCCAGTCAAGATATTCCATATAAGCAATATTGGTAACTTCAGTTTCATCCATGTAGAATGATTGAACGTGTTGTTGAGTTGGAGTGTTATTCCAATCATGCATTACGTCATCCTGAATTTTACCCATTGTAAACGTACCACCTTCAACTAAAATTAGTCCAGGAGCAGTTTCTTGCTTTGTAAAGTTCGAATTGTACTGAAAACCACCATTAGGGTCGTTAATTTTCCAGCCTGTAGCTGCGGAAGTGTTTTTTGTACTTGACTTTTTACTACAACTAGTAAAACTTAAAAGCACCATCAATGAAAAAAGCACTCTTACTGCCATGATTTTGTTTACTTTCATACTTTCAGTAGGTAATTATTTAGTGCCGCAATATAATAATTAACGATTAAACTGCAATACTCTTGATTAAATATTTTAAAAAAATCTTAAAATTTACAATTACAAAGATAAACAATAACGTTTTAATTAAAAATATATTGTTTAAAAGTATAATTTTACAAGCGAAATAAAATGTGTCTAATGACGTTTTTAGGATTATGAAGAACTACTTTTTTATACTGTTTTGCTTTTTCTTTCAATTGGGTTTTTCTCAAACATCCGATCATGTAGAGTTGATGTGGAAGGAAGATGTCTATAAGTTTAATGAAAAATACTCATTTAGAGTGCCATATTTTCAAGCGGAGTACTTTAATTATGATGGAGGAAATAATTCTGTAAAATTTCAGAAGTCAATTCCTCTTTCAGGAGTTGCTGATGAAAAATCATTAGAAGTCTCAAATTTGCAGTTTGAAACGGTTTCTGTTGAAAAATTAGGGGTTTTAAACTTAAAAAATGTTGCAAAAACCGTTAATTTTAAAATTGAAAACATATTTTCGAGAGATAAGAATAATCTTTTGCTTACTTTTTCTCCTATTATATTAGATAAAGGTGTTTACAAAAGGGTGAAATCTTTTGACTATAATTTCAAATTAAGTAATGAGTCAGTTATAAATTCATATTCAAACAGAAGAGCTGTTGTAAGTTCAGTTCTTAAAAATGGTACTTGGAAGAAATTTTACATTCAAAAATCTGGTGTTTATAGAATATCAAAGTCGTTTTTGTCACAATTGGGAGTGAACGTTAATGTTGATCCAAGAACCATAAAAATATATGGGAACGGAGGAAGGATGCTTCCTTTAGTTAATTCGGTTTCTTATCCGAATGACCTGGAAGAAAATGCTATTCAAATTATTGGCGAAAATGATGGTATTTTCAATGATTCAGACTATGTGCTGTTCTATGCGCAAGGAGTTGAAGGATGGAATGAGGAAAGTCAAACCCATATTAATCAATATGCTGATAAGACGTATTATTATGTGACAACCGGAGGGGTAAATGGTAAGCGAATTGTAGATATGGTTGAGCCAGCTGGGACTCCAGATGCGACATACTCTGTTTTTGACGACTATCAATACCATGAAAAAGACAATTTAAATATTGTAAAGTTGGGACGAAAGTGGTTTGGGGAACAGTTTAATATTCAAAATAATCAAAGCTACCAGTTCAATTTTCCAAATATTGACCTTGCTAGTCCTGTGGCAATTTCTGTTAGAGGAGCTGGAGCTAGTGTGGTTGATACCTTTATAAAAGTAAAATTAAATGGTAGTGATAGCGGTTTTTTGAATTTTGCAGCTATTAATTCAGGAAGTGCTGTTTTTGCTGATGAAGGAAGTTTTAACGGGAATATTACTTCCGCAAATTCAACAATAACTGTAGGACTTACATATGATAATAATGGAGTTCCTTCTTCTAATGCATATCTTGACTTTATTAAAGTCAAAGCGAAATCACAATTGAAAGGGTTTAATAAACAATTTCATTTTAGTGTAGATGAAGTTGCTAGTAATATTGGGATTTGTGAGTATCAGTTTGCAAATGCAACTAGTATTGGGCAGGTTTGGAATATAACCGACATCTATAATGTTTTAACAAAAACAAATACTGGGCAAGCTGCCTTCGCTTTTAAAGATGTAATGGGCTCTGCAAAAAAATATATTGCAGTTGATAATACAGATTTTTTAACTCCTTTTAGGGATTCAAATGCTTCAGTGGTTAATCAGGATTTAAAAGGAGAAATTTTTCTGGATGGAAATGGTGTTTTTCAGGATATAGATTATGTTATTGTTACACCTGCTTTTCTTGTGACACAAGCAGAGCGATTGGCTAATTTTCATAGAAGTTACTCTAACCTTAATGTTAAGGTTGTTACTTTGAATAAAATATATGAAGAGTTTTCTTCAGGAAAACAGGATATAGGTGCGATAAGAAATTTTATAAAATATGTTTATCAAAATTCATCAGCACCGGATAAAAAATTGAAATATGTATGTCTTTTTGGTGATGCTTCTTTTGACTTTAAAGACAGGATTTTAAATAATACGAATATAGTACCTGTTTTTCAGTCTTTAGAAAGCTATACGCTTTTTTCTTCTTTTGTTTCGGATGATTATTTTGGATTAATGGATCCGGCTGAAGGAAATATTGTTGGTTCTCAAGGGTTGGATATTGCGGTTGGACGAATTTTGTGTAGCGATGTTGCAATCGCAGAACAAATGGTAACAAAAATTATAGATTACCATGATGATAAGTCGTATGGAAGATGGAGGAATAATTTATTGTTCTTGTCTGATGATGTTGATGCTACTTCAGACGCGACACTACAAGAAAATTTAGACAGTATGGCTGATGCTATCACAAATGATAAGCCTTTTTTTAATGTAAAAAAAATACATACTGATGCTTTTGTGCAAGAGACAACTTCTGGAGGACAAAAATATCCGAAAGCCAAAGAAGAGTTTTTAAATGCTTTTTCTCAAGGGACTTTGGTTATGGATTATATTGGTCACGGTAGTGAAGATGGATTGGCAGCGGAGCGCTTATTTGAAATTAGTGATGCAAATCAATTAAGTAATAGATATAAGTATCCTTTATTTATAACGGTTACTTGTGAGTTTACGCGTTTTGATAATCCGTTAAGACCAACAGGTGGAGAGTTAACTTTTACTAACCCAACAGGTGGAGCTATAGCTTTAATAACAACAACAAGGCAAATTGGTCAGTCGACAGGGGAAAATTTCAATACATTATTAGCTCCGATATTGTTTTCTTTTGGATCTAATAATTATGTTTCAATTGCTGAAGCGGTAAGATTGGTAAAAACTAGTTATTTAAGTTCGGGTAATAATGTGGTGTCTTTTATTGGTGATCCAGCAATGAAATTAGCTATTCCTAGACCAAAAATCAGATTGACAAAAATTAATGACATTCCGGTTTCATCTTTTACAGGGTCTTTAGAAGCTTTAGCTAAAGTTAAATTATCAGGTGAGGTGACTGATGAGTTTGATGCTTTACAATCTAATTATAATGGGGAGTTATTTGTGAATATTTTTGATAAAGATGTTAGTAAGACAACTTTAGGTAATGATAATACGATGGTTGGAGGAACGGTATATAAAATGAACTTTAACGCTTCAGGAGAAACTATTTTTAGAGGTAATGCCTCTGTTCAAAACGGTATGTTTGAGTTATCTTTCGTAGTTCCTAAAGATATACGAATTCCACTAGGGAATGGTAAAATCAGTTTTTACTCCAAAAAAAATGATGTAAAAGAAGATAATGCAGGGTATGATTTAAGTGTAAAAGTAGGTGGCGTGAATACCAATGCTGTTGCAGATACAACGCCTCCACGTGTTAGGTTGTACATGAATGATGAAAGTTTTGTTTCGGGAGGGATAACAAATCAATCTCCTTTGTTTTTGGCTTTTGTTGAAGATGAAAACGGAATGAATACTGCAAGTGGTATTGGGCATGATATAGTGGTGTATTTGGATGGCGATGAGACAAAACCGATACCGTTAAATGATTATTATGAAACCGAAAAAGATGATTACACGAAAGGAAAAGTAAGTTACCCTTTTAGAAATTTGAGTCCAGGATTGCATACGCTAACATTTAAAATCTGGGATGTGTACAATAATATTACGGTTTCCGAGTTACAATTTATTGTGATTGATGATTCCGAATTGAAATTAACCAATGTTTTGAACTATCCGAATCCATTTGTCAATCATACTGAATTTTGGTTTACGCATAATAAACCCTTTGAGCCTTTAGATGTCCAGGTGCAAGTTCTGACTATAACAGGGAGGGTTGTTTGGTCAAAAAGCCAAACAATTACCAACGAAGGTTTTACATCGAGAGATATTACTTGGAATGGGAAGGATGATTTCGGAGACAAAATAGGTAAGGGTGTTTATGTTTATAGACTGACTGTTAAGTCAACTTTGACGAATAAAAAGGCTGAAAAATTCGAGAAATTAGTAATACTTTAATAAAAGAAATTATATTTGCCGAACATTTTATAAAACTATAATGAAAAGAATAAGTTTATTAATACTGGGTTTTCTATTTGTATTCAATATGAATGCTCAAAATGAAAGACCTATAACTACTGGGGTTCCTTTTTTATTGATCGCTGCCGATGCTAGAGCTGCTGGTATGGGAGATATGGGAGTTGCTACTTCTCCGGACGCGTTCTCGCAACAATACAATCCTGCGAAGTATGCTTTTTCACTTAAAAAATCAGGTTTTACGGCTAGTTATACTCCGTATCTAACAGATTTGGTTAATGATATTTCATTGAGCCAGATTAACTATTTTAATAGATATGATGAAAGAAGTGCTTTTGCTGCAAGTTTAAGATATTTTGGATTAGGGGAAATTCAACTTACTAATGAATCAGGTCAGGAAACTGGAGTCGTAAAACCAAACGAATTAGCTTTTGATTTATCATATTCACTTCAGTTAAGCGAACAATTTGCAATGGGTATTGCGGGACGATACATTCGTTCTAATTTAAAAATTCCATCTTCAACAGGAGATGCTTCAGCTGCTAATAGTTTTGCGGTTGATGTAGCGGGTTACTACGAGTCGTCTGAAGTGGCTTACACTGATTTTAACGGACGTTGGAGACTTGGGTTTAACCTTCAAAATATGGGGCCAAAAATTTCATATGATGGAGATGTAGAAAGAAGTTCAAACTTTTTACCGGCCAACCTAAAATTAGGAGGTGGTTTTGACTTTATTTTTGATGATTACAACAAAGTAGCGTTAGGACTTGAGTTTAATAAATTGTTAGTTCCGACTCCTCAAAAAGTGTTTGATGCTAACAATGACGGATTTATTGATGGGCCAGATTATCAAGCTGCTGCCGATGAGTACAATAGTATTGGTTGGGTTTCGGGTATGTTTAAATCATTCGGTGATGCGCCAGATGGTTTAAAAGAAGAAATGAAAGAAGTAAATTATGCTTTAGGGTTAGAATATTGGTACCAAGATTCTTTTGCTTTAAGAACAGGATATTACAATGAAAGTAAAGATAAAGGGTCTAGAAAATTCGCGACTTTAGGAGCGGGATTCAAGTATTCAACAATCAATATAGATGTTTCTTATTTGTTTTCGATGTCTAAAGTAAAAAACCCATTAGAAAATACATTACGTTTCTCCTTGACGTTTAATTTTGGAGATGACTATGATCAATACTAAATAAATATTTAATACATTTATAATCCAAATTTCAGTAAAATGAGATTTGGATTTTTTTTCCCTTAAAAAGAACGTATGAAGGAGATTAACATTAACACACAACTTATTGCTTTCGAATCTTTGAATGAATTGTCTTCAAATGATCAATCGCTAATGCAAAGAGCTATTGAAATTAGAAAAAATGCTTACGCTCCTTATTCTAAATTCAAAGTTGGCGCGGCTATTTTATTAGATAATGGACAAGTAGTAGTGGGATCCAATCAAGAAAATGCTGCTTATCCATCTGGGCTTTGTGCAGAACGAGTGGCTATTTTTCAATCAGGAGCAGTGTATCCTGATGCGAAAATTGTAAAAATGGCGATAACGGCAGGTTCTACGGAAAATATTACGACTAAGCCAATTCCTCCTTGTGGTGCATGTAGGCAATCAATATTTGAATACGAGTTCAAACAAGATGCAAATATTGAAATTTTCTTTATGGGAGAAACAGGAGAAGTTTATAAGTCAGATTCCATTAAAAATTTACTTCCGCTAACATTTGATAAGAACTTTTTATAAAAGAAATAAAAAGTAGGCTTTAAATTTTACATCTTAATCGGAATGTCTTATTTTTGCTCCTCGCAAATTTGTGTGAGGTCAGTATTTTGCGTATAAATAATTGTAAGCACAAAAAATTAGCACGAAAGCAATGAAAGAAATTACAAAAGAAGTATACCTTAAATGGTATGAGGACATGCAGTTTTGGAGAAAATTCGAAGATAAATTAGCTGCACTTTATATTCAACAAAAAGTAAGAGGATTTCTTCACTTATATAACGGTCAAGAAGCAGTATTAGCGGGAGCTCTTCACGCTATGGAACTAGGGAAAGACAAAATGATTACTGCTTATCGTAATCACGTTCAGCCAATTGGTATGGGTGTTGATCCAAAAGCAGTTATGGCTGAATTACTTGGGAAAGTAACCGGTACCTCAAAAGGAATGGGTGGTTCTATGCACATTTTCTCAAAAGAAAAAGGATTTTATGGTGGTCATGGTATCGTAGGAGCTCAAATTCCTGTAGGTGCTGGAATGGCTTTTGCCGATAAATATTTTGAAACAGGTGGTGTAACCTTAACCTATTTTGGAGATGGTGCAGCGCGTCAAGGTTCGCTACACGAAGCATTCAATATGGCTATGTTATGGAAATTACCAGTAGTTTTTATCGTTGAAAACAACGGATATGCTATGGGAACTTCTGTAGAAAGAACTGCCAATCATACCGATATTTGGAAACTAGGTTTAGGTTATGAAATGCCTTGCGGACCGGTTGACGGAATGAATCCGGTAAAAGTTGCGGAAGCGATGCATGAAGCTATTGATAGAGCACGTCGTGGAGACGGACCAACTTTCCTTGAAATGAAAACGTACCGTTACAGAGGACACTCTATGTCTGATGCACAATTATACAGAACTAAAGAAGAGGTGGAAGAATACAAAAAAATCGACCCAATTACTCAGGTTCTAGATATTATCAAAGAGAAAAAATACGCTACCGAAGCAGAAATTGAAGCAATTGATCAAAGAGTAGTAGATTTAGTGGCAGAATGTGAAAAGTTCGCCGAAGAATCTCCATTCCCAGAAGTGCAACAATTGTATGATGTAGTATACGATCAAGAAAACTATCCATTCATTCCTCATAGATTATAAGATTATGGCAACAGTAATTACAATGCCGCGTTTGAGCGATACCATGACGGAAGGAACTGTGGCAACATGGTTAAAAAAAGTGGGTGACAAAATTAAAGAAGGAGATATTCTTGCTGAAATTGAAACGGACAAAGCGACAATGGAGTTTGAGTCTTTCAATGCAGGAACACTTTTGCATATTGGAATTCAAGAAGGAGAGTCTGCACCAGTAGATTCACTTTTAGCTATTATTGGTAATGAAGGGGAAGATATTTCAGCTTTATTAAACGGTGGAACTCCAGCTTCAAAAACGGAAACTGTTGAAGCTTCTGCTCCAGCGGCTGAAGTTAAAGCAGAAGCGCCAAAAGCAGCTGAGCTTCCAGCGGGAGTTAAAATAGTTACCATGCCTCGTTTGAGTGATACGATGACGGATGGTACCGTTGCTGCTTGGTTGAAAAAAGTTGGAGATATTGTCAAAGAAGGCGATATTCTGGCTGAAATTGAAACAGACAAAGCAACGATGGAGTTTGAGTCATTCAATGCAGGAACACTTTTATATATTGGAATTAACGAAGGACAAACGGCTCCAGTGGATAGCATCTTAGCGATTATTGGTCCAGCAGGAACTGATGTTTCTGGCGTGGTTTCTGGTTTCAAATCAGGTGCTGCCGTTGCGACTCCTGTAACTGAAAAAGCGGCAGAAGTTGTTGCTGCTCCAGTTGCAAATAATGCACAAGAATCTACAAATACTTCAGGTAGAATTTTCGCTTCTCCTTTGGCTAAAAAAATTGCACAAGATAAAGGAATCGACTTAGCACAAATAGCAGGTTCTGGTGAAAACGGAAGAATTACAAAAACAGATGTGGAGAATTTCACACCTTCAGCAGCATCAAGTGCAGGGCAAGCTGTAGTTCAAGCTACTTCTACTGCAGCTGCTGTAAAACCATTTGTTCCGGCTGGAGAAAAATTCTCAGAAGAAATCAAAAATTCGCAAATGCGTAAAACCATTGCGAAGCGTTTATCAGAATCTATATTTACAGCTCCTCATTTCTATTTGACTATCGAAATTGCGATGGACGAAGCGATGAAATCAAGAGCAACAATCAATACTATTCCTGACACTAAAGTATCATTTAATGATATGGTAGTGAAAGCTTGTGCTATGGCGTTGAAAAAACACCCGCAAGTAAATTCTCAATGGACAGCAGACGCTATGATTATCAATCATCATGTAAATATTGGTGTGGCGGTAGCCGTTGAAGATGGATTAGTAGTGCCAGTTTTAAATTTTGCAGACCAAATGAGTTTGACTCAAATTGGTGCAAGTGTTAAAGATTTGGCTGGAAAAGCTAAAACTAAAAAGTTAACGCCTGCAGAAATGGACGGAAGTACATTTACGGTTTCTAACCTTGGAATGTTTGGTATTACTGAATTTACTTCGATTATCAACCAACCAAATTCAGCTATTTTATCAGTAGGAGCTATCGTTGAAAAGCCTGTTGTTAGAAATGGTCAAATCGTTGTGGGTAACACGATGAAAGTTACTTTAGCTTGCGACCACAGAACTGTGGACGGAGCAACAGGTGCTCAATTCTTGCAAACATTAAAACAATTTGTTGAAAATCCAGTGACCATGTTGGCGTAATTGTCAATCGGTTTTAAATATAAAATCTCATCTTGACTATCTTGATGAGATTTTTTTTATTTTAGCTAAAATTCATTAGAATGAAAAATATCATCATTACAGGAACTTCTCGCGGAATTGGTTACGAATTGGCATTGCAATTCGCAAAAGCCGGTCATAACGTATTGGCTATTTCGAGAAAAACACCGCAAGTTTTAATCGAAAACGCAAATATTACATGTCTTTCGGTTGATTTGTCTGTGGAAGAAGATTTACAAAAAGTTGAAAATTTCCTTTCACACACGTGGAAAAAAGTTGATGTTGTCATTCATAATGCCGGATCGCTATTGTTAAAGCCATTCGACCAAATCTCTTCAGAAGAATTTGAAAACATTTATAAAGTTAATGTTTTTGGTGTAGCTAATCTGACTCGAATCGGTATTCCATTTTTGCAAAAAGGAAGCCATGTAGTGACTATTAGTTCGATGGGAGGGATTCAAGGAAGTATGAAATTCGCTGGATTAGCTGCCTATAGTTCTAGTAAAGGAGCTGTAATTACCTTGTCGGAATTATTAGCAGAAGAATACAAGGATCGCGGCATTGCTTTTAACGTATTAGCGCTTGGAGCGGTTAATACCGAAATGCTGCAAGAAGCTTTTCCAGGGTATGAAGCGCCAATTTCAGCAAAAGAAATGGCTGATTATATCTTTAACTTTGCACTGACCGGAAATAAATTTTACAACGGAAAAGTGCTTCAGGTTTCTTCAACAACACCTTAAAAATTGAGCGACGTTTTGTTAAAATATATACCGGAACATGCAGTTCCCATGTGTTTTGAGCTAATCAAAGCCAATCATGTGCATCTTAAAATTGTCAACGAACGTGTGACACGTCATGGCGATTATAGAAAAGATGCGCAAGGCTATCATGTGATTACGGTCAATACCAGTTTGAATAAGTATCGATTTTTAATTACGTTGATTCATGAAATTGCCCATTTGGTCGCTTTTGAAAAATACGGACGATTCATCAAACCGCATGGGGACGAATGGAAATTGACTTTCCAACGATTGATGGTGCCATTTATTCGGCCAGAAATTTTTCCACATCAATTATTGCCTTTATTGGCTCGTCATTTCAGAAACCCGAAAGCGAGTAGTGATACCGATGCTACTTTGGCTTTAGCCTTAAAACAATTCGATCCCGTAAACGATAAAAATTACATTTTCGAATTGCCTTACGGTAGTGTTTTTAGAATCCATAATGGAAAAATATTTAAGAAAATTGCCCAACGCACCAAGCGTTATGAATGTCTTGAAATCAGTTCAGGCAGAACCTATTTGTTTAATCCAAATGCAGAAGTCGAGTTGTTGCCAAGTTAAATATAATTCTTTGTAACTTTGCCAACTTGTTACTTTGTAACTTTTAGAATATATGAACAAAAATTATTACGCAATATTAATGGCTGGAGGAGTTGGTTCTCGTTTTTGGCCAGTTTCCACAACCGAATTTCCAAAGCAATTTCACGATATGTTAGGATCTGGAGAAACCTTGATACAAAAGACTTTCTCGAGATTGGCTAAACTAATTCCTGTTGAAAATATTTTGATTTTAACCAATGAAAAATACAACGATTTGGTTTTAGAACAATTGCCACAAGTGAAGCAAGAACAAGTTTTGTTGGAGCCGGCAATGCGTAATACTGCGCCATGTATTTTATATGCGTCGTTAAAAATTCAAAAGCAAAATCCAGATGCAGTAATGGTGGTAGCGCCAAGCGATCACTGGATTGAAGATGAAGTCGCTTTTACTGAAAATTTGCAACAGTGTTTTGATTTCTGTGCCAAAGAAAGCGCGTTGATGACTCTTGGAATTCAACCGACCTTTCCTAATACAGGTTTTGGGTATATTGAATTTGATAAAACTGATGCAAATCCAATTAAAAAAGTAAATCAATTCAGAGAAAAACCGGATTATGAAACGGCAAAATCGTTTTTAGATAGCGGGAATTTCTTGTGGAATGGCGGAATCTTTATTTGGAGTGTCAAAACGATAACAGAAGCTTTTTCAAGATTTCAACCGCAAATGAACAGCTTGTTTCATCAAGGTTCTGACAGCTATAATACGCCTTCCGAAAAACAATTTATAGAAGACAATTACGCACTAGCCGAAAATATTTCTATTGATTATGCCGTGATGGAAAATGCGCAAAATGTATATGTTTTGCCTGCTACTTTCGATTGGAATGATTTAGGAACTTGGGGTTCGCTTCACGAAAAACTAGACAAGGACGAAAACAACAATGCGGTAGTTAATGCTACTGTGGTTTTGGAAAATGCATCAAACAATATCGTTCGAACTGACGGAAAAAAACTAATCATCATCGATGGATTAGACGATTATATCATTGTTGATAAAGATGATGTATTACTAATTTATCCGAAAAGTAAAGAGCAGGACATTAAAGCGGTTGTGGCAAAGTTGAGTAAGGATTAAATTCCTTCTTTCAAAACAGCTTCTCTTACTTTTTTAAACAATTCAGAAGAATACACAAAATCGGTAACGGCTTCGTTATCGGTTTTGAAAATTTGTGATTTATCACCTTCCCAAGCTTTTAATCCGTTTTTCAGGAACACAATTTTGTCACCAATTTCCATTACAGAGTTCATGTCGTGCGTATTGATTACAGTGGTAATGTTGTATTCTTTGGTAATTTCCTGAATTAGATTATCAATTACAATTGCCGTTTTTGGATCTAAACCTGAATTAGGCTCGTCACAAAATAAGTATTTCGGATTGTTCACAATAGCTCTTGCAATCGCCACACGCTTTTGCATCCCTCCAGAAATTTCAGATGGTTTTTTAGTATGTGCATCAACCAATTTTACTCTGTCAATTACAAAGTCAACTCTTTCTTTGATTTCTTTTTTGGTTTTGTTGGTAAACATTTTTAACGGGAAACCTATGTTTTCTTCTACAGTCATGGAATCGAATAAAGCACTTCCTTGAAATACCATGCCTATTTCTGTACGTAATTCACGCTTTTCATCATCACTCAATTCCGTATAAATTCTTCCATCAAATGAGATGGTTCCGCTTTCGGGAGTGTGAATGCCCAATAAGGATTTTAAAAATACCGTTTTTCCTGAACCTGATTGGCCAATAATTAAGTTGGTTTTTCCTGCATCTAAAGTGGTAGAAACTCCTTTTAAAACCATTTGGTCTCCAAATGATTTCTTGATATCATTTACTTCAATCATAATTAATTAGCTAAAAGAAGTTGTGTTAAAATGTAATTCGTTAAAATAATCACTACTGAGGTCCAAACAAAGGATACGGTACTGGCTTTACCTACTTCTAACGCACCACCTTTCATGTAATAACCATGAAACGAAGGAATTGTTGCTAGTAAAAATGCAAATACAATAGTTTTTATAAATGCATAGGTAACATGAAACGGAATGAATTCGGTTTGTATTCCTGTAATAAACTCGTCAGCCGAGGTGAATCCACCGTATACAGCAGCCATCCATCCACCTAAAACACCCAAAAACATACTGATTCCGATGACAAAAGGATAAAGTAATAGTGCGATCAATTTTGGGAATACCAAATAATTCAAGGAATTAACTCCCATTACTTCCAATGCGTCAATTTGCTCCGTAACTCGCATGGTTCCAATACTTGAGGTGATAAAAGAACCCATTTTACCTGCCATAATAATAGAGATAAAAGTTGGAGCAAACTCTAAAATAACCGATTGGCGTGTTGCAAAACCAATTAAATATTTTGGAATTAAAGGATTGGTTAAATTCAAAGCCGTTTGAATGGCTACAACACCTCCTACGAAAAACGAAATAAAAGCAACAATTCCCAAAGAGTCAATAATCAAATCATCAATTTCTTTGAAAATCAATTGGCGCATCATAGACCATTTGGTTGGTTTTTTAAAAATTTCGCGAAGCATTATAAAATACCTTCCTATTTGCGATAAGTAACGAACTAGCATCATGGGCTTGAAAATAATAGCGAAAATACGAAAATTGTTATGAGTTAGGATGATGGCCTAAGATTATTTTGAATGATTGGTATATATTTTAGGATTGAATTAGACTTTCGAGAAATTGTTGTTTTATCTCAACTTTATTTTTTTGTAATGTGTTGTAAATGAATTGTGTAAAACCTTTTTTTTTATTTTTTAAATAGTAACTTTGTGATAATTAAATAGTTAAGACTTATTGGCTGTTTTTGTTCTGTTGAAAATAAATTTGCCCCTGTTCAAAAAATATAGTACTAATTTAAAAATCAGAGTATATGAAAGCGAATAAACCATCATACGTGGAGCTAGAGAATCAGGTGGCTGATTTAAAAGAAGAGTTGGTTAAGTTGTCTTTGTTATTGAATGTAACAGATAAAGAGTCAAGGGCTGTTTTAGATAGTTTGGAAATTGAAAAAGAGGGGGAATATAAATCATTAAATTCAGAATTGGTTGAATCGGTTTTTCAGAAAGTAAAAACCCCTTTGGATACTATTGTGGGGTTGTCTAAATTATTAAGTACAGCTAATTTAGATTTTGAAGAAAGAAATAACCTTGCTGAAATTATTGCAAATTGCTCCAATGAAATTCAAGGCGTTTTTTCTGAATTTGTAAGTTACAATTCCTTGAAATCTAAAAAAGAAGTCATAGAAGCAAAAGCACTTTCGCTTAATGAACTCTTGGATGATTTAAAAATCAAGTTTGTTGATCAAGTTTTTTATAAAGGATTGAATTTTAGATCTGTCAAAGGTTTGTCGGATGATGATGATACTGTTTTGACTGATGGAGGCAAACTTACTCATGTATTGACAAGCCTGCTCAATAATTCATTAAAATTTACCCATAAAGGTTTTATTGAAATGGGTTATAAATTGCTAAATGATGAGCTAAAATTTTATGTAAAAGACAGTGGTGTTGGTTTGGATAAAAGCTTAAAAGAAAAACTTGTTGACTCGCAACTCCAAATTGAAAAAGTGACAGATGAAGGGAATGAAGTAGGTTTAGGACTTGCAACTGTTAAGCGTTACGTTGATTTGTTGGGTGGATCTTTAAAAGTAGAATCAGAACTAGGGGTGGGAACGTTATTTTCGTTTAAAGTGCCTTATGTTCCGGCGCCAGTAGAAGGGCCTCTAGTAGAATCCAAAAAAACAATCAAGGTGTTAATTGCCGATGATGAAGAAATCAGTTTTATGTTGCTGAAAAAATTAATGGAAAAAGGAGATGTTAAAATCATACGAGCTAAAAATGGGGAAGAAGCCTACGAGATATACAAAAAGAATCCGGATATCAATTTGATTTTAATGGATTTGCGTATGCCTCAAGTTGATGGTTATGTAGCGGCGCAACTGATTAAAAATGAAGCGCCAGACATGCCTATTATTGCGCAATCGGCTTATTCTTTAAAAGACAATAAAGAAAGTTATGGTAATGCCTTTAACGGTTATCTTTCTAAACCAGTTTCTAGAAAAGAATTTGAACTCGCTGTAAACAAATACATTGATGTCACTTTATTGAATTAAGAAAATCAATTTTACGATAATTAAAA
Source organism: Bacteroidota bacterium (assembly GCA_040385625.1). Taxonomy (GTDB): domain Bacteria; phylum Bacteroidota; class Bacteroidia; order Flavobacteriales; family Flavobacteriaceae; genus Flavobacterium. The sequence goes on along the minus strand of JAZKHA010000021.1, from coordinate 61,990 downwards.
GAACAAATCATCTTAACATTGGGTTGGGATGGTTTGTTTTTTTATAAGTGATTTCTGTTGTATTTGGTTTGTTCGCGATGGTTTTTATTGATTTTAAATCATACATTTACGGCCAAATTCAAATACCATGAAAAAACTATACTTCCTAATTACTTTTTTTGTTTTTACGATTGCTTTTGGGCAGAATGCAGGAGATAGAGATCTAGATTTTAATGTTGCAAATATACTACAAGATAATTTTTATATTAATGGTTCAATAACTAAAATGCAACAACTTCCGAATGGAAATATGTTGGTTATTTTTGATTCATATGTTTATGATGAATTAAACACAACAAGATTTGTTTGTTTAAATGAAAATAGGTTAGTTGTAGATTTAACCGATAAATTTGAAGGTAGAGTTTATGATTTTTTAGTGCAACCAGATGGGAAAATTGTTGTTGGTGGCGCATTTACAAAATTTAACGGCATTGTTAAAGGTAAAATTGTAAGATTGAATACTGATTTTACATTAGATATTACTTTTAATAACGGTACAGGCTTTACACATGTTGATAATGGAGGTAGTATAAACTATCCTGGAAAACTTTTTATTGATGATGTGGGTAAAATATTTTTTTCGTGGCCAGTTGCAACTAGTTATAATGGCCAAAATTCTACAAATATTATTTGTGTTAATTCTAATGGAACCATTGGAAATGTTGTCATTCCTGCGGGGTCTGAATTAAAGTTTGTTCAATCGGATGGGAAATTAATTTGTTTAGATTATAATACTACTACCTTAAAAAGATATGCTCAAAATGGTCTGTCGGATAGTACATTTAATAATGTTGTGTTGGATAGTTTTAATAATTTTTATTACGAGAAAATTAGTCAACAATCAGATGGTAAATTAATAATAAAAGGAAGTTTTAGTTCTGTAAATGGAGTTTCTCGTAATGGAATTTGTAGACTGAATAGTGATGGTACAATTGATTCTACTTTTTTAAATATCAATAGAGCAAGTGATTTTCATATTAATCCTGATGGGAAAATTATTATAGGAGGTTCTTTTTCACAATATGGTTCGACAACAATACGTAATTTAGTTAGGGTTAATATAGATGGAACTATTGATACTACTTTTGGTTCAATAAGTGGTACTAATTCTGGTATTAATAAATTTTTAGTTCTAAACGATAATAGGATATTAGTTCATGCTGGCTTGTTGGTCTCTAATTCTCAAGAATATAATTCACTTATTAGGTTGAATAGTAATTTGACATTCGACAATACGTATGCCAATTATTTAAAAGGGTGTAAAAGTGTATCTAGTATATCAGAACAACTAGATGGTAAAATTTTAATAACTGGGTCTTCTGAATCATATAATACATCGTTTAAAAAATTAGTATTTAGATTAAATCAAGATGGTAGCGTTGATGAAACTTTTAATTTTACAAATCCAAATACTCACTTAACAATCGGAAACGGTAATCCTAAATTATTTGCTTTGAATGATGGGAAGGTTCTTTTTATGCATAATAATAAATACATATATATATTAAATTCTAATGGTACTGTCTATAGTACTCGTACAAATGGAGCAATGTCGGATATCTATTGGAGATCAATATTTAAGGATTTGTCGGGGAAATATTATTTATGTAATGATTTAGCAACGAGTAACCGAGTTGTTCGATATAACACTGATCACACAAAAGATGTGTCTTTTTTATATTCTGAATCATCATTTCTTGGAGAACCCGTAGCAGCATTGCTCGATGGTAAGTTAATTTTTGAAGGTTATACTTCATCAAATCAACCAGGAATTGCAAGATTTAATAATAATGGAAGTTTTGATACTGTATTATGTTTAAATGTAGGTTTTATTGGTTTGCAATCAGATGGAAAAATGATTGTTTGGTATGATGATGAGTCAGGCGTGAGAAAAATTAAACGTTTGAATTCTGATGGTACTGTTGATAATACTTTTAATACTCATGTGGTTTCAACTTATTTTGATTCTGTTAATGATCAACCCAATACAGCTAATGTGATGCCAGATAATACAATTTTAGTTTCTAAAAGAGTTTTTTATGATGCAAATTCTACTTACTCAACATCAAATCTGTATAGATTGACTAAAGATGGGAATTTAGATTCAACTTTTCAAACTCAAGGCTCTTTTAATAATGGGGTTAGCACTATTTTAATACAGAATAATGGTAAAATACTTGCAGGAGGATATTTTACAAAATATAATGGCGATAAAATAGGTGGTTTGATGAGATTTTTAGGAGAGAATTATTACATTGTTAAAGGTGAAAACAGATTAGATAGTAATTTGAATGGTTGTGATGTTGATGATTTAAGATATAATAATTTAAAATTTAACATTTCATCAGGAGCTATCAATTTTAATTATGTTACAAACACTTCAGGAAGTTTTAATATAGGGTTGAAATCAGGTAATTACACTTTAACTCCGTCATTCGAAAACCCAACTTATTTTAACGTAACACCAACTAGCATAAATGTGAGTTTTCCAGCACAAGCTTCTCCATTTATGCAAAACTTCTGTATTACACCTAATGGTGTACATCCAGATATTGAGGTTGTCTTGATTCCTATAGATCCAGCAAGACCAGGTTCTGATGCTAAATATAAATTGGTATATAAAAATAAAGGCAATCAGTTGCAATCAGGAACGGTTTCTTTAAATTTTGATGATGCGGTACTCGATTATGTTTCAGCTGTTCCTGCTGCTTCAACATCAGCAACGAATGTAAGGACTTGGAATTTCACTAATTTGAATCCTTATGAAACAAGAGAAGTTTTGGTTACGCTTAATTTGAATTCACCAGTAGAATCCCCACCACTTAACGCAGGAAGTGTTTTAAATTATACTACAACAATCACTTCTACGCAAACAGATGAAACACCTAATGATAATACATTTACATTAAATCAAACAGTGGTAAATTCGTTAGATCCAAATGATAAAACATGTATGTTTGGACCTTCAGTTGGTACAGATAAAGTGGGTGAATATGCACATTATGTAATTCGTTTTGAAAATTCAGGAACCTACAACGCGCAAAACATAAACGTTACCGATGTAATTGATGCCAATAAATTTGATGTAAATACACTGGTACCATTGAGCGGTAGCGCGTTATTCACCACAAAAATTTCAGGAGGAAATAAAGTAGAGTTTAAATTCGATAATATTAATTTGCCTTATACAGCAGGAACCAACACAGGTTATGTTGCATTTAAAATTAAAACGAAATCAACATTAGTTTCGGGTGATACTTTTGGTGGTTTGGCTAATATTTATTTCGATTATAATTATCCAATCACTACAAATACCTATACAACGACAATTCAGGCTTTAAGTGTGCAGGATTTTTCGTTTAGTAATTATTTTAACTTATATCCTAACCCTGTTAGTGATGTTTTAAATATTAATAAAAAAGAAAGTATTGAGATTTCTTCAATTCAGATTTATAATGTTTTGGGACAATTAATGATGGTAGTACCTAATGCAAAAAATGCATCCACAATTGATGTTTCCAATTTATCATCAGGGAATTATTTTGTAAAAATAAATTCTGATAAAGGAACTTCTAACACAAGGTTCATAAAGAAATAAGTTTATACATTCAATAAAATAAAAGGCGAAGAAATTAAAAAATCTTCGCCTTCATTTTTTTCCAACGGTATCCTCTTACAAACCTTCCTTGTTCGGGTGTAACTAACATCGTTTTCTTTTCTGCTTTGGCTTTCCAAAATCCCATGATGTAGTCTATGAACAAAAAAGGTTTCCCTTTTCGCATCGCTAGTTTTAAAGATGCCACAGCAGTAATGAAAAAACCGTATCCTAAAGTATAAAAAGCTTCTCCTTGCTTGTAGCGTGCCGTTTTATTGTAATTGGCTCCTGTTGGTTTTAAATGTTTTACTTTTAAAGATTCATCAGTAACGACTTTCCAATTGTAGAATTTGGAAAGCAATTCGTCAACGGTATCCCAGCCCATAGCTGGTTTTAATCCGCCAATTTGATGAAAAGTTGCTTTCCGGTAGGCTTTGAAAGCACCACGGATATGGTCTTTGTCGGTTAAATTCTCTAAAATCCACTCGCCGTTTTTTTCAATGTAGGCAAATCCTCCGGCCATGCCAATTTGAGGGTCGCTTTTAAAATGTTTGATGATGGTTTCAAAGTAATTGGAAGGAAAAATCAAATCCGAATCACCTTTCACCATAATGTCATATTCCTCGTTCAAAGTATCCAAACCAGCTTGAAAAGCTTGAATCACTTTACTGCCCGGCAAATGAATGGCATCTGATTTTTTGTCAACCAAAGATATCCAAGGATGTTTTTCAATGTACGATTGCACTATCGCTCCGGTGTTGTCAGTGGAATTATCGTTGACAATAACCGCTCTTTTAGGCAAAACCGTTTGATTAATTAAAGAGTCAAGGGATAATCCTATAAATTTTTCTTCGTTATGCGCGGGAATGACGATATAATAGTTCATTGTTTCTAATAAGTTCTACAAATATCTTTATTTTTGTGGGAATAGAAAATCATTCGGTTGGAAAAGAAGAAAATTGCCTTTATTGAAATGGAAACGCATTCCGCTTTGCTGGAACAATGGTACTTGCTAGTTACGTCGATGGAGCGCCTCAGTTTTCATTTTTTTGTAAGTCCGAAAGTGAATGAAAAACTGACGGCTATTCCACAGGAACATATTTCGGTTATCTTGTCGGTTTCAGAAACTGATTTTTCACACTTTGATGGAATTGTGGTGAACACATTGCATCGGGACTTCAATGACTATCAAAGGTTATTTGAATCAAAGCCAGTTTTATGCTTGGTGCATAATCTGAATTTCAGTCTGTTTTTCAAAACGATTTCACTGCGTAATATTTTTAAAGAGAAGGAGCGACTTACTTATTTTTTGAAGTTATACCTCAAAGAAAAAGTGGCTTCCCGAAGAAAAGTGATTCTGAAAGCAAAACAATTCGGAGTGATTTCGGATTCGGTTTTAGGTGAAATTCAGAAGGACGGAAGGCATTCGGCAAAGTCAAAATTGGTTCAAATGAATTATTGTCATCAGTCAGTATTTCCGGAAGATGATGTTATTCATATCGTGATGCCGGGTAATGTTTCCAATAAACGGAAAGATATTGATTTGGTTCTTAAGGTTCTCGAAGGTTTAAATCCTCAAACGGTACTACAATTTACATTCTTAGGAAAACCGGAAAACAATTCGGTATTGAACCAATTGGAACATCTGAAAAAGAATTGCCATTCTAATATAAGGATTACGTATTTTAATCAGTTTATCCCTTGGGTGAGCTACAGTAAAATTATCAGTAAGGCACATTTGTTATTGTGTCCAATAAAAAACCAAACATCGTTTTACTGGGTGAATGAGTTTTACGGCAGTACTAAAGTTAGTGGCAGCGAAGCCGATTGTATGTACAATGGTAAAATAGGTTTGTTTCCTACTTCTTATCCCAAAATGGACTGGCACAATTTGTATTATGAAAATGCAACACAACTTTCAGAAATACTGAACGGATTGACTATTGAAAAACTGCAAGCAGAATACGCCCATTTGCAGGGATACATTCAAAAGTATACTTTTGATAGTGTCAAATACGAATTAGAAGAACAACTTCTTCAATTAACACAAAACTAAATGTTACAAAGTCTGATCAAATTGGCCTATAAATACTGGTCGTCATTATACAAAAAACGTTATTACAAAACGTTGAATTCGTTACCAACAGGAAATTACAAATGCGAACCGGAATTATTGTACCTGCATCAGGTGCTTCAGCCCGATTCTGTTTTTATAGACATTGGAACCAATAAAGGAATTTACTTGTATCAGGCGGAAAAAGTCATTACTACTGGTAAAATCTTTGGTTTCGAACCGAATGAAAGTTTGGTCAACTATATTAAACCCTTATTCCCAAAAGTCGGACTGTTTACTTATGCGGTTTCTTCACAAACGGGAACAGCGGTATTGAATATTCCTAAAAAAGGAAATGGTTTACAAGATACCCGTGCTTCATTGGAGGCTATGGGTGATGCTGTGGAAAAAATCGAAATCCAAACGATCACTTTAGACGATTGGGCGAAACAACAAAATGTTGCTAAAATCGACGTCGTGAAAATCGATGTGGAAGGTCATGAATTTGATTCGGTAAAAGGATGTCAATCAATCCTTGAAAAAATAAAGCCCATTTTCATCATCGAAATTGAATTGCGACACGCAAAATATGAAATCAATGAAATTTTCGATTTCATTAAAGGTTTTGGATACGAGGTGTTTTATTTCGACAGAAAGACTTTAAGTTTAAAACCTTTTGAAGTGTCAAAAATGGCCGATTTTCAAAAAGATGAATACTTGAATGATTTCAATACCTATATCAATAACTTTATCTTTATTCCTAATTCATAATCAAATGAGTGTAGTAGCAAGGCAAAGTTTAAAATACAGCATCGTAGGCTATTTCAGTACGTTGATAGGTATTCTGTCGACTGTATTTCTGTATCCTAACGATTTGGAGTTTGCCGGAAAACTGCAATTCGTTTTTCAGACAGCACTACTTATTTTGCCTGTTGTTGCTCTTGGGATTATGCATGCCAATGTGCGATTTTTTCCCAAAATGTCCGTAGATAATCAACAGCAACAACTGTTCAAATTTTCAATCGTATTTATCATTGCCAATTTCCTGATAGGTGTTGGTTTATTGTTGCTGGCCGTATTGATTTTCCCGCAATTGAAAGCGACAGATTTCTGGCAAATGAGTCAGTACATTTTACCCATGGCTTTGCTGTTGGCTTTGATCCAATTGTGCTCGAAATATATTTCCATCAAAAAACGTATTGTTGTACCTAATATTTTTGAGAATGTCTTCCCGAAAATAGGAATGTTGACAGCTTTCATTCTCTTTGTCTTTTATCAGTATTCGGAAGAAAATTCGATTGTTTTATACATTGTTTTTTTTGTATTGGCCTTTTTCGGAATGATGCTATATCTCAACCGATTGGAGAAAGTGTCTAAGAAAATCAATTTTTCGTTTCTGAAGAAAGAAGGATTCGGACGGGAACTGATGGTGTATTCGATGTATACCTTTTTAGGAAGCATGGGTTCTGTCATTGCGTTGAATATTGACGCCACGATGATTGGTGAATTGTTGACTTTTTCCGAAGTAGCTATTTACAATACATCATTGAATCTGGTGCGTATGATTACGGTTCCGGCATTGGGTGTTTATACGATTTCTGCACCTATTATTGCAGGTTACATTGCCGAGAATAATAAGAAAGACCTGAAAAGTCTGCATTATAAAACCTCATTTTATTTATTTGCTATTGGGGCGGTGTTATTCGGATTGGTAGCTGTGGGTATTGAAGATCTGTTCGGGTTGATGAAAAACGGCAATCAATTACTCAAAGGATTGAATGTGGTGTATGTTATGGGTTTTGCCTTTTTGTTTGATTTGGCTACCGGATTCAACGGTTATATTATCTCGAATTCTAAATATTACAAATTCAATAATACCACTACAGTTGCTTTGGCACTGTTAACAATTACTACTAATTTAATCTTCCTGTTTTGGTTTAAAATGGGAATTGTTGGTGTTTCATTGGCGACTGCTTTGTCATTAACAACGTATAATCTAATTAAGATTGTATTCAATTATAAGAAGTTTGGTGTGCATCCATTTGGAGTAAAATACCTATATGTTTTAGGTGTTTTGTCGCTGGTTTTGTTTGTTGGAAAAGTATTGCCGGATTTTGATAATAAATTCCTTTCACTTTGCTACAAACCCGCTATCGCATTTGTGATTTTCGCTTTAGGAAATCAGATTTTTAAAATTATACCGATTAAAGAAGTATTGCCTAAATCATTGTTTAGAGACAAATAAATAAATGCCATTTCATTAGAAATGGCATTATGTTTATGAGAAGACTATGAAGGTTAACAGCGATACACAATCGCATTAATATTCATTCCTGAACCTACTGATGCAAATATAATCACATCTCCTTTGTTAAGTTTTTGATTTTCTAGTTCTCCTTTCATGATTAAGTCATAAAGTGTAGGCACGGTTGCAACACTTGAGTTTCCTAATTTATGGATACTCATCGGCATGACTCCTTCTGGTGGATCTTGTTTGTAAATTTTATAAAACCGCTGAATAATGGCTTCGTCCATTTTTTCATTGGCCTGATGTATCAATACTTTTTTAACTTCAGAAATATGAATACCGCTTTTGTCTAAACAAGCCGCCATCGCTTTTGGGACTTGATTTAATGCAAATTCATATATTTTGCGTCCGTGCATTTTTATATAACGCACATCTGGATCGTGGTCTTTGTTGAATGAATTTCCAAAGAATAAATAATAAGCCTCATCATATGTAAATGTAGCGCTTTCATGAGCCAGAATACCGCCTTCTTCGTCAGTAGCTTCTACAATAGTGGCACCTGCACCATCCGAATAAATCATAGAATCTCTATCGTGTAAATCAACTACTCGAGATAATGTCTCTGCTCCAATAACCAAACATTTTTTGGCCATTCCGGCTTTAATAAAAGCTTTGGCTTGTATTACGCCTTCAACCCATCCTGGACAACCAAATAACATGTCATATGCTACACATTTTGGATTTTTAATGCGTAAATCAAATTTAACACGTGTGGCTAAACTCGGTAAAAGATCGGTTTGAATGGCTCCTTTTTTTACATTTCCGAAGTTGTGCGCGAAAATGATATAATCTAAAGTTTCTGGATCAATCTTAGCATCTTCAATAGCTTTTTTAGCGGCAATCGATGCGATATCGGAAGTGTTTAAGTTATCGGTAACATAACGACGTTCTAATATTCCCGTAATATCGTGAAATTTTTCAGTTATGGTTTCATTTGGTAATGGAAATGGCGAACCATCATCATTAAGAAATACATGTTTAGCAAAATCCTTGTTGGTTACTATTTCGGTTGGGATATAACTCCCAGACCCAGAGATTCGGATATTCATTATGGATATTTTTATATTACTAAATTACCAATTAATATAAGTTTCGAGGTTAAAAATTTTAAAAAGAATTCATTTTTATTGAAATCAAAATTATTTTAACGTTAAATTATTGATAATGTAAAAATTACTGATTTTGTTGGTGGATTTTAATCTGCATAATCGTTGCAATACTTAGCGCCTGCGTTTTTATTTGTTCGGCTTTTGTTCCTGAAAATAATTCATCTACGGTCGAATTAAAAAGTTCTAACCAAATTTGGAACAATTCGGGAGTTAAATGCTCTTTTTTGTCAATATCCAAATGAATTTCTGTCAAGTTTTTGGTATAGCCGCCAGTGCCTAAAATACCTTGTGACCAAAAGGTAACCAAGATAGGTAAATGTTCTTCAATTTTTATTTTAACCACATCGGTAAAAATATAACTAATAGCAGGATCGGCGAGAAGCTTTTTGTAAAACTCATCAACCAATACATATAAATCTTCTTGGGTTTGAATGTCTTTCATACTGTAAAATTAAAAAAGGTTTCAGATAAAATGTCTGAAACCTTTTTGTTTTATTTTCAATTCAATTGAATTAATTTTCCATGTAAGCCTCAATTGGCGCACAAGAACAAACTAAATTTCTGTCTCCAAAAGCATCATCTACACGACGTACAGAAGGCCAGAATTTATTATCGGCAACATACTCTAGCGGGTAGGCTGCTTTTTCTCTTGTATACGGTAAATCCCACGCGTCTGATGTTAACATGGCTAGAGTATGAGGTGCATTTTTCAAAGGATTGTTTGGGTTTTCTGCTGAAGCTTCAGTGATTTCTTTTCGAATAGAAATCATCGCATCACAAAAACGATCTAATTCCCCTAAATCTTCCGACTCAGTAGGTTCAACCATTAAAGTACCAGCTACTGGGAAAGAAACCGTTGGGGCATGGAAACCATAATCCATTAAACGTTTTGCTATATCAGTTACTTCAATTCCGTTTTGTTTGAATTCACGACAATCTAAAATCATTTCGTGAGCGGCACGTCCACATTCTCCTGAATATAAAATAGGGAAATGGTCTTCTAAACGCGCTTTCATATAGTTGGCATTTAAAATCGCATGTTCAGTTGACGAACGTAATCCTTCAGCACCTAACATCGTAATGTAACCGTAAGAAATCAAACAAACCAAGGCTGATCCGTAAGGTGCAGCTGAAATAGCAGTGATAGCGTCTTTTCCTCCAGTTGTTACTACTGGGTTAGTAGGTAAGAAGTCAACTAATTTTTCATTCACACAAATTGGTCCAACACCTGGTCCACCACCACCGTGAGGGATAGCAAAGGTTTTGTGTAAGTTCAAGTGACAAACATCAGCGCCAATAGTGGCAGGATTGGTTAATCCTACTTGAGCATTCATATTTGCACCATCCATATATACTAATCCGCCGTTATCGTGGATTAATTGAGTGATTTCAATAATTGAAGATTCGTAAACTCCGTGAGTTGAAGGATAAGTCACCATTAAACAAGATAAGTCATCTTTGTGTTCAATAGCTCTTGCTCTTAAATCCTCAACGTCAATATTTCCTTCTGGAGTAGTTTTGGTTACGATAATTTTCATTCCTGCCATTGCTGCCGAAGCCGGATTGGTTCCGTGAGCCGATGATGGAATCAAACATACGTTTCTATGACCATCACCACGTGAAATATGGTAGGCACGGATTGCCATTAAACCAGCATACTCTCCCTGTGCTCCTGAGTTGGGTTGTAATGATGTTCCTTTGAAACCAGTAACTACATTCAGCTGTTGCTCTAATTTTTTCAACATGGTCATATAACCTTGTGCTTGATCAGCTGGCGCAAAAGGGTGAATGTTGTTCCAATTTGGCATTGAAAGTGGTAACATTTCTGCTGCAGCGTTCAATTTCATTGTACATGAGCCTAACGAAATCATCGAATGATTTAACGATAAATCTTTACGCTCTAATCTTTTGATATAACGCATCAACTGACTCTCCGAATGGTGGTTGTTGAATACGTCGTGTTGTAAGAATGTTGAAGTTCTTACTAAATTGTTTTGAATGTTGTTTTCTGAAGTCAATTCAGAAACGTGCACTGCCGATTTACCCGCTGCTTCAGAGAAGATAGCGATGATGGTGTTGATGTCGGCAATTGAAGTTGTTTCGTTAAATGAAATCGAAACACAGTCTTTATTAGGGTAGAAGAAGTTGAATTCGTTCTTTTCTGCAATAGCTTTTACTTTTTCAGCATCTGCTTTCACTAAAAGTGTATCAAAGAACGCTGAATTTACTTGATTAATACCTAAAGAAGCCAACGCTTTTGCAGTAGTCACTGCCGAAGCATGTACTTTATTAGCAATGTATTGTAATCCTTTTGGCCCGTGATAAACTGCATACATTCCCGCCATAACGGCTAGTAACACCTGAGCAGTACAAATGTTTGAAGTTGCTTTTTCACGTTTGATATGTTGCTCACGAGTACCTAACGCCATACGTAAGGCACGGTTTCCGTTTACATCGATAGAAACACCAATAATTCTACCTGGCATCGAACGTTTGTATTCTTCTTTAGTGGCGAAGAAACCTGCGTGAGGTCCGCCAAATCCCATTGGAATACCAAAACGTTGTGTAGTTCCTACTACAACAGCTGCACCTAATTCTCCTGGAGAAGTTAATTTTACTAAAGATAAAATGTCGGCAGCAACTGCTACTTTAATTTCATTTTCAGCAGCTTTTGCTATAAATTGTGAATAGTCGTGAACTTGACCAAATTTCCCTGGGTATTGTAAAATAGCTCCGAAATAATCAGCAGAAAAATCAAAAGTTTCATGATTACCAACCACTAATTCAATATTTAAAGGAGTAGAACGTGTTTCTAAAATCGATAACGTTTGTGGTAAAATTTCTTCCGAAACAAAGAATTTGCTAACGTTATTTTTCTTTTGATCACGAGAACGAACATCAAACAACAAAGCCATTGCTTCTGCAGCTGCTGTACCTTCGTCAAGTAAAGATGCGTTGGCAATTTCCATTCCAGTCAATTCGATAATTGTAGTTTGAAAATTCAATAAAGCTTCCAAACGACCTTGTGCAATTTCTGCTTGATATGGTGTATAAGCAGTGTACCAACCCGGGTTTTCAAAAATATTTCTTTGAATTACCGGTGGAACGATAGCTGGGTGGTATCCTAAACCAATGTATGATTTGAATACTTTATTTTTGGCTCCCAACTGCGTAATGTGAGTTAAATACTCATATTCCGTCATGGCTGGGTCTAATTTGATATCTTCTTTTAAACGGATTCCGTCAGGAAAAGTCTCATAAAGCAATTGGCTCATATCTCTTACGCCAATAGTTTTAAACATGTGTTGTAGATCAGTTTCTCTCGGACCAATGTGTCTTAATGCAAATGCGTCTGTTCTCATTTTGTTTGATAAATGCTAAATATAAAGTTGTGTGTTCAAAATCAGTTAACTATGCTTGATGTTTTACCTTGATTGTAATGCCCTTTTTGCTAAAAATTACAACATAATAATCTGATTTTTGAGGAACAAAAGTAGCTATTATTTAGAAAAGAAATTGGTATTTCACGAAATTAATTTTAATGTTAAATTTTGACAAAATCTTCTTACATTTACTACATAAAACAATTTAAAAACAACTTTAAAATTCTATGAAACTAACAAGGTTTATCGGGATTTTCCTGATTTTTTCCGTTCTTTTTTCTTGTGGTAAAAAAGCGACCGATTTTGATTCCAATTTTGAGCTTTTCAAAAATCACATTTCGGCATTTACTTCCGGATTTGTTTCTGTTAAATCCGATATCAGGGTGCAACTTGCATTCAACAATCCTTCATGGAAGGTCAATCAGGAATTAGATAGTGATTTGTTGGATATTTCACCAAATGTTAGTGGTAAATTAGTGGCGCTTTCGCCAAATACTCTTGCATTTGTTCCGAGTGAAAAATTAGACCAGAATACCTTGTATCAGGTTTCGTTAAAGTTGGATAAAATTACGAATGTCCCAAAGGAATTGTCGGAATTCAAATTTTCTTTAAAAACCATCAAACAAGATTTTACGGTTACAACTGATGACATACAGTCGTCTGACAAAGAAACCTATTATATGAATGGTACTTTAAAAACTGCCGATTTTTTAGAATTTGATGAAGTTGCAGAATTGCTGGAGTGCAGTCAGAATGGGGATGACTTAAAAGTAATTTTTGATAAAGATAATAGTTCAACAACCGAATTTAAATTCAGAGTAGAAGGAATAAAACGTTTTGATGAAGCAAGTGAAATTGTATTGGAATGGGATGGTGACGATGCCGATATTGAAAGAGAAGGAAAATCTAAAATAGCCATTCCTGCAAAAGGAGAGTTTAAAGTGATGGATATAAAAATTGGTGATGAAAACAATCAGTCGTTATTGATTAATTTTTCGGATCCCTTAAAAAAAGACCAAGATTTTAAAGGCTTAGTTGCTATTGAGAATACCAGCGATGTAAAATATGCAACTATGGGGAATGTACTAAAAGTATATTTCAATAACCAAACTCCAGTTCAGTCTGAACAAGTTGTTGAGGTTATAGCTACAGAAGTTGAGACGACTGCTGTTGATTCAACTGTAGCAGTTGATGTTGCTGCTTCAACGGTTGTGGATAGTGCAGTAGCTGCGGTCGATAGTGCGGTAGTGGCTGAGCCTGTGCAGGAAGTTGTGGAGGAAGCCGATGAGGAAGAATATGCCCAACCAGTTGCAAATTCGGTAACGGTTTCAGGAAATAAACTGGTGGAAGTATTTCAGGGAATCAAGAATATTTATGGGGACGAAATGACTACGAATTATTCGAAGAGAATTGATTTTGACCCTATCAATCCAGCAGTGAAATTTGTTAAAAACGGAACAATTTTGCCAAGTTCCAATAATTTAAAAATTAATTTTGAGGCAGCTAACCTTAAAAAGGTTGATGTTAAAATCTATAAAATTTATAAAAATAATATTCTTCAGTTTTTACAAGATAACGAACTGAACGGAGCAAACAACCTTAAGAAAGTCAGCCAACCTGTGGCGAAATCTACACTGGAGCTCAAACAGAATGAGTTGCTGGATTATACCAAATGGAATACCTATGCACTCGATTTATCGAAAGTAATTACTCCGGAACCCGGAGCAATTTACCGTGTAGAGTTTTCATTCAAGAAAAAATATTCGTTATTCAAATGCACCGGAACTACAGACGAAGATAATCAAGCAGACGAAGAGGAAACAGACGAAGATGATGTGAATTACAGTGGGTCAGATAATTATGATTATTACTATGAAGAGGATTATGAATGGAGAGAAAGCCAAGATCCATGTACTGATTATTACTACTACAATACTAAAGTTTCGACTAATATTCTTGCGACTGATTTAGGTGTAATTGCAAAAAGAGGAAACAATAAATCGGTTATGGTAGCAGTAAGTGATATTGTGAGTACTGATCCGGTTGCGGGAGCTAAAGTCGAACTCTATAATTACCAACAGCAAAAATTAGCCAGCACGATTACGGATGGGGATGGTATGGCTCATTTCGATCTGAAAAAATATGCGTATTTTGCTATTGTTACTAAAGGAGATAACAGTACCTATGTTAAGTTAGATGATGAGCTGTCATTGTCAATTAGTAATTTTGATGTTTCAGGAGAAACCTTGCAAAAAGGATTAAAAGGTTTTATTTATGGAGAAAGAGGGGTTTGGCGTCCAGGAGATTCTATCCATTTATCTTTTATCCTGAATGATAAAGCAAATAAGATTCCAGAGAATCATCCAATAAAATTCCGATTGAATGATCCAGCGGGAAAAACAATATATCAAACAATACAAAAGGCAAATGACCTCCATCATTATAAGTTTGGTTTGCTTACTCAGAGTTCTGCTGTTACCGGAAATTGGGAAGCGATGATAAGCGTAGGTGGTGCTCAATTTTATAAGAGTGTAAAAATAGAGACGATTAAACCAAACCGTTTAAAAATCAAAAACAGTTTTAATGAAGGTGTGTTGTCAGCTTCAAAAAAGAACATCAATACTGTTCAGGTATTGTGGATGCATGGTGCTGTTGCCAAAGATTTAAAAACGGAAGTTCAGGCTAAATTTTCTCAGCAGGCTACTTCGTTTAAAGGATACGATCAATATGTGTTTGATGATCCAACCCGTAATTTCTCTACTGAAGAAATCAATGTGTATTCCGGTAAAGTCAATCAGGAAGGAAAAGTGAGTTTTCCAATTAATCCTTCATTGCAAGGGCAGGCTCCAGGTATGTTGAATGCAGCTTTCATTACCAAAGTATATGAAAACGGAGGTGATGTGAGTACCGATGTTACTTCTGTAAAATATTCTCCGTATCCAACGTATGTAGGCATTAAAGCACCAGAGCCTAATAAATATGGTCTATTGGAAACCGGGAAAAACAATCACTATGAATTTGTAACCTTGGGAGAAAACGGAAAACCAAAATCAGTACGAGGTCTGGAAGTAAAAGTATATAAAGTAGATTCTCGTTGGTGGTGGGATGAATCGTCTGACAATTTATCAAGTTACAGTACTGGAACATCTACAACTGCGTATAAAACGTTTGTTGTTAATACAGATGCCTCGGGTAGAGGAAGTCTTAATTTCTCAGTTCCGGAACAGGATTGGGGACGTTATTTAATCCGTGCTATTGACCCTAATGATGGTCATGCTTCGGGGCAAACAGTGTTTTTAGATTATCCATATTGGTCGGAGCGGTCTAAAAATACCGATGGGAAAGAAGCGACGATGCTTCGTTTCTCTACAGATAAAAAAGATTATGCAGTAGGCGAAACGGCTAAAGTATTCTTCCCTTCCAGTGAAGGTGGCCGTGCCTTGATTTCTGTAGAAAACGGATCAAAAGTGGTGAAAGCATTTTGGACAAAAACTCAAAAAGGAGAGACCAAGGTTGATTTGGATATTACATCAGATATGACACCAAATGTTTATATTAATGTAACATTACTGCAACCTCATGCTTCAACCAAAAACGATTCACCTATTCGTATGTATGGCATCGTGCCAATCAGTGTAGTGGACAAACAAACGGTTCTCGAACCTCAAATTTCGATGCCTGATGTACTAAAACCAGAGCAAAAAGTTGCGGTTAAAGTGAGCGAGAAAAACGGTAAAGCCATGACGTACACCATTGCGGTTGTCGACGAAGGTTTACTGGATTTAACACGATTCAAAACCCCGAACGCCTGGGATAGTTTCTATGCACGCGAAGCATTAGGTGTGCGTACTTGGGATATCTATGATAATGTAATTGGAGCTTACGGTGGTAAAGTAAATCAGATTTTCAGTATTGGTGGAGATCAGGATGCAGGTGGATCACAGGCTAAAAAAGCGAATAGGTTCAAACCTGTTGTGATGTACTTAGGTCCATTTAAGTTGGATAAAGGCGATTCGAAAACACATCAGATTAAATTACCAAAGTATATCGGTTCGGTTAAAACGATGGTGGTAGCTGCCAATGCAGAAAACAGTGCATATGGTATGGCTGAAAAAGCAACAGCAGTGAAAAGTCCACTGATGGTATTGGCTTCTTTACCGAGAAAAATATCACCTTCCGAAAAAGTGACACTTCCGGTTACTTTATTTGCAACTGAAAAGCATGTGAAAAATGTAACGGTTCAAGTGAAAACAAACAGTGCGGTAAGAATGGCTGGATCGGCTTCGCAGAAATTGTATTTTGCAACTCCAGATGAAAAAATGGCTTATTTTGATTTGGTTGTAGGAAATACAACAGGAATTGGAAAAATTCAAATTATTGCTACTTCTGGTGCCGAAAGATCGGTGTACGATGTAGAAATAGATGTGACAAACCCGAATCCTGTAACAACTGCATTTACAGATGCAACATTAGGTTCCGGAGCAAGTAAAACGATCAGCTGGAATAGTTTTGGTGTGGCTGGAAGTAATAAAGCAATGGTTGAAATTTCATCCATTCCAACGATCGATTTTGGAAGAAGACTAGATTATTTAATTCAATACCCTCACGGCTGTGTGGAACAAACGACTTCTTCAGTATTCCCGCAATTATATCTAACCGATGTTATCGATTTGGATCCAAGTAGAAAACAATCGATTCAACGAAATGTATCAGCAGCGATTGAAAGGTTAACAAGTTTCCAATTAGCGAATGGTGGATTTAGTTATTGGCCTGGTGATCCTGAAGCAGATGACTGGGGAACAAGTTATGCCGGCCATTTCTTGCTTGAAGCAGAGAAAAAAGGTTATGCATTACCAATTAATTTTAAAACGAAATGGATTGCCTATCAGCAAAAAATGGCAAAGCAATGGCGTTATGAAAGTCAGTACCAAAGTGATTTAGGTCAGGCGTATCGTTTGTATTCGTTGGCTTTGGCTGGTTCAGCCGATTTAGCCTCAATGAACCGATTGAGAGAAACCAAGAAGATTTCGAATGAAAGTAAATTGAGATTAGCAGCGGCCTATGCTGTGATAAAACAAAATTCAGCTGGCTTGTCTTTATTGTCAAAAACTAACATTACTGAAAGTTATTCTCCATACTATTATTACAGTTACGGTTCAGAGGATAGAAACAGAGCAATGACATTGGAGACTTTAATTTTGCTAGGTCAGAAACAGAAAGCGTTTACAATGGCGGTAAATTTAGCCAAAAGTCTATCTTCTGATCGTTGGATGAGTACTCAAACTACGGCATACTCATTATATGCGATGGCTAAATTTGCTAAATACAATGGAGGAAAAGGGATTGATATTCAGTATACTTCTGGTGGAAAAACATTTAAAATAACTTCCACGAAAGCAATTGCACAGCGTAATTTGATTGTGATTGGTAAAGCCAATAAACTATCCATTAAAAACAATAAAAAGAATACGTTGTTTGTCCGTGTGATCAATAGCGGTATCCTTCCTGTGGGGCAGGAAAAGGTAATGAGTAATAATGTGACGGCCAAAGTGTCTTTCAAAGATCGAAAAGGTAATGCGGTGAATGTTGGTAAAATCAACCAAGGAACTGAACTGATTGCTGAGGTAGTTCTAACTAATCAAAAAGGAGAATTTGTACCAAATATCGCTTTGACCCAAATTCTACCATCCGGATTTGAAATCGTGAACACACGTTATACCGATTACGGTAATGCCACTGAAAATTTAGCAGACTACATTGATATAAGAGATGATAGGGCTAATTATTATTTCGGATTGAAATCAAGAGAAACTCGTGTTTTCAAGATGTTAATCAATGCGTCATATCTTGGTCAGTATTATCTCCCGGGTGTACAATGTGAAGCGATGTATGACAACAGCTTCGTGGCTCGAAGTAAAGGTCAGTGGATTGAAATTATAAAGTAAAGTTTAGCTATCTGACAGGTTTTAGGACCTGTCAGTTTTATAATATGAATGATAAAATCAAACTTGATAAGTTTCCAAGGCTTGTCAAGACAATCAATTGGGTTAAAGCAAACAGGATAAAATCAGCAGTTGGGTTTACATTGCTCGTGCTTTACTATTTTTCGTTGCCACAAACATTATTTGAAGAACCGTTTTCAACCGTGATTGAGAGTAATGAAGGAGATCTGTTAGCGGCTAAAATTGCAAGGGATGGTCAGTGGCGTTTTCCGGAACAGGATAGTATTCCGGACAAATTTAAGCAATGCCTGATAAATTTTGAAGACGAGCACTTTAAGTATCATTTCGGATTTAATCCTGTGGCAATGGTAAAAGCAATTCAGCAAAACAGAAAAGCTGGAAAGGTAGTTCGTGGGGGGAGTACTATTACCCAGCAAGTTATTCGCTTGTCCCGAAAGAATAAGAAAAGATCCTATTTTGAAAAAGTTGTAGAAATTATA
The DNA here is from genome assembly GCA_040385625.1 of Bacteroidota bacterium. Lineage (GTDB taxonomy): Bacteria > Bacteroidota > Bacteroidia > Flavobacteriales > Flavobacteriaceae > Flavobacterium. The sequence goes on along the minus strand of JAZKHA010000021.1, from coordinate 43,061 downwards.
TTGGCCACCCGATTAGAATTCAGATATTCAAAAGAAAGTATTTTAGAATTGTATTCTGCTCACGCTCCTTTTGGTGGAAACGTAGTAGGACTTGAAATGGCAGCCTGGCGTTATTTTGGAGTTCAACCGCATCAACTTTCATGGGCAGAAAGTGCTACACTAGCAGTTTTGCCTAACGCACCTCGACTTATTTATCCGGGTAAAAATCAGCAGCAGCTTTTAAGAAAACGAAATACGCTTCTTAAAAAGTTAATGGATAATGGTATTATTGACGCCATGACTTACGATTTATCATTGAGAGAACCATTGCCTCAAAAACCTTATTTGTTGCCGCAAATTACGCCTCATTTATTGGAAAAAGTAGCTTTAGATAATGAGGGACAGAAAATTAAAACCACGGTTAATCTTTCATTGCAAAATAGGATTAATCAAATCGTAAAACAATACCACAGTCAGTACAGTCAAAATGAAGTGCATAATATGGCGGTTTTGGTTATTGATATTAAAAACAGGAACATCATCAGTTATGTAGGGAATTCGCCTACAGATGGGATGCATGATAAAGATGTTGATATTATCACAGCACCTAGGAGTACCGGAAGTATCCTTAAGCCGTTGTTGTTTGCTTCGATGCTAGATGAAGGTGAAATTTTACCCAATACACTTGTAGCGGATGTACCCACTCAGATATCGGGGTATGCACCACAAAATTTTAATCTGACTTTTGATGGTGCGGTACCAGCACAAAGAGCGTTGTCGCGATCATTGAATATTCCTTCGGTATTAATGTTGCAAGAACATGGAGTGCATAAATTCTATGAAACGCTACAACAGTTCAAATTAAAAAACATCAATAAGCATCCGGATCATTATGGTTTGTCTTTGATTTTAGGTGGAGCCGAAAGTAATTTATGGGATTTGTGCCGAACGTATGCAAATCTCACATCAACATTAAATTATCATGTTCAGACTTTTGGGAAATACAGAGAGGATGAGTTTTCTGAATTGAACTATCAAAATGATTTCGAACAGGATTTCGGTGATGAGACAACTGAAAAACCAATTGTTGGTGCTGGCGCTGTTTATTTAACATACAATGCCATGAAGGAAGTCAATCGTCCCGAAGCCGATGAAGCTTGGCGTTTTTATGATTCTTCCATGGAAATTGCATGGAAAACCGGGACAAGTTTCGGGAATCGCGATGCGTGGGCAATAGGAACAAATAGTGATTATGTGGTGGGTATTTGGGTAGGAAATGCATCGGGTGAAGGGCGGCCACAATTAACTGGGATTGAGAGTGCCGCACCGATTTTGTTTGATGTTTTCAATCTTTTGCCAAGAAAAAAATGGTTTAAACAACCTTTGCATGATTTAGTAACCGTTGAATGTTGTGTACTAAGTGGTCATTTGGCACAGGATAATTGTCCGAAGATTGAACAAATGATTTCGAAAAACGGTAAAAAAACTAAGGCGTGCCCTTATCATCAGTTGATTCATTTGGATCAAACGCGACAATTTCGGGTAAACAGTACCTGTGAGAATGTCGATACTATGATTACGCAAAGTTGGTTTGTATTGCCTCCTGTGATGGAATGGTATTATAAAAACCAACATATCGATTACAGACCAATGCCGCCTTTTAGAAATGATTGTCAGGGAGCGCAGCAATCTACTATGGGATTCATTTATCCAAAAGGAAAGAGTAAAATTTACTTAACCAAAAATTTTGAAGGAAAAATCCAACCTGTTGTTTTAAAAGTGGCACATAGTAATCGGGATTATAAATTGTTTTGGTATATTGATAAGGAATACAAAGGGACGACTCAAACGTTTCATGAAATGCCTGTCGTAGTTAGCTCAGGGATGCATTTAATTACTGTAGTAGATGAGAAAGGAAATGAAATTAAACAGAAAGTCGAAATTGTGAATGATTAGTTTTTTTAAAAAAATACTCGATTTCTATATTCATGGAAGTATTCATGTGGCTTTGGCTGTGTATGCTCTGGTCAGAATGACTTTTCATTTCTTTCATATTGAATACGATGTGCCAATGGCTTTTTTTGCTTTTTTTGGAACCATTGTAGGGTATAACTTTGTGAAGTATGACGAATTAGTCAGAGCTAAAAAACTCAAGTTGACTTTAGAAAGAAAAGCAATTGTTGTATTAAGTATCTTCTCTTTTTTCGCATCAGGATATTGTTTTTTTCAATTGAAATTAGCAACACAGTTAGTCACCGTTCTTTTTTTTGGATTAACAATTTTGTACACCTTGCCGGTTTTTCCAAAGATGGGGAATGCTCGAAACTGGGCTGGTGTCAAAATTTATATTGTTGCTTTTTGTTGGGCGGGAATTACGCTTTTTCTGCCTATTATTAATGCAGATTCGCCACTTAGCCATGATGTTTGGCTAAAATTCTCTCAGCGGTTCTTGCTGGTTATTATTTTGATTCTGATTTTTGAAATTATCGACTTAAAAAATGATGATTTATCGTTACAAACCGTTCCTCAAAAACTAGGCATTGAGAAAACAAAACGCTTAAATCTTTTTCTACTAATTCCGTTTTATTGTCTTGAATTTTTAAAATCAGATTTTCAGGTGCAACAACTTTGGATTAATTTAATTTTAATATTAGTACTGGCTTTGTTTACAATTTTTTCAAGTCCAAAGCGTTCTGAATATTACACTTCATTTTGGGTAGAAAGTGTGCCTGTTTTTTGGTGGCTGTTAGTTATTTTTTGGAAATAAAAAACCGAAGCTATTAACTTCGGTTCATTTTTAACTATAGACTAATAATCTAAATCAAGCCTGCTCTTTTCAACAAAGCTTCTGGTTTAGGTTCTTGACCTCTAAAACGTTTGTACAATTCCATCGGGAGTTCGGTTCCTCCTTTAGAAAGTACATTGTTTTTAAATTTGTCTGCCACTTCTTTGTTGAAAATGCCTTTTTCTTGAAAATAGGCAAATGCATCAGCATCCAAAACTTCTGCCCATTTGTAACTGTAATATCCTGATGAATAGCCCCCTTGGAAAATATGTGAAAACGAAACACTCATACAGTTTTCTTCTACATCTGGATACAAAGCAGTGTTTTTCATTGCCTTTTTTTCAAAGGCTTTTACATTTTCGACAGTAACAGGTTGACCATGAAATGACATGTCTAACAAACCGAAACTTATTTGACGCATCGTTGCAATTCCTTCTAGAAAAGAAGCACTTTCTTTGATTTTGTCTACATATTGTTGCGGAATAATTTCGCCTGTTTCATAATGCTTGGCAAAAATTGCCAAGGCTTCCGGTTCGTAGCACCAGTTTTCCATCACCTGACTTGGTAATTCTACAAAATCCCAATACACCGAAGTTCCCGATAAACTCGGGTACGTAGTGTTTGCCAACATGCCGTGTAACGCATGTCCAAATTCGTGGAATAATGTCGTTACTTCATTAAAAGTTAATAGCGAAGGTTTAGTCTCAGTAGGTTTGGTAAAATTACAAACGATAGAAACGTGTGGGCGCTCTTGTTCTCCTTCTTTTACATATTGGTGTTTGAATGAAGTCATCCAAGCACCGTTTCGTTTTCCTTTTCTTGGAAAGAAATCAGAATAGAATACCGCCACTAAATCCCCTTTTTCATCACTTACTTCAAAAGTATGTATGTCTTCATGGTATTTGTCAATGTCAAAAACTTCTGTAAAAGTTAATCCGTATAATTTTTTAGCTATTTCAAATGCTCCATTTTGAACATTTTGTAATTTGAAGTACGGTTTCAACATTTCGTCATCCAAATTGAATAGTTCTTGTTTTAATTTTTCTGAATAATAGGCTCCATCCCATTTTTGTAATTGCTCGATCGAATCTAATTTTTTAGCGAAAGCAGTCAGTTGCGCAAATTCTCTCTCGGCAGCTGGTTTGGCTTTGGTCAATAAATCATTCAAAAAAGATTTGACTTTATCTGGATTTTGAGCCATGCGTTCTTCCAAAACAAAATGGCCATGCGATTCATAACCCAATAGTTGCGCTCTTTCATGACGAAGGGCTACTATTTTTTTGACATTCTCTTGGTTGTCATATTGGTTGTTTTGAAATGCTTTTTTACCAGCTGCGATAGCCATTTCTTTGCGTAACTCACGATTGTCGGCATAAGTCACAAAAGGTAAGTAGCTAGGCATGTCTAAAGTGAAAATCCAACCTTCTTTATCTTTGTTTTTGGCCAAGGAATGTGCCGACTCAATGGTATCTTGTGGTAAGCCTTTTAAATCAGATTCATCCGTAAGATGAAGTTCGTAGTTGTTGGTTTCCGCCAAAACATTTTCACCATACGTCAATTTTAATTTTGCCAAATCAGTATCAATCTCTCTCAGGCGTGATTTCTTCTCTTCTGCTAGAAGTGCTCCATTTCTAGAAAAACCTTTGTATTTTTTGTCTAATAAAGTAGCTTGTTCGGTTGTTAGCGTTAAATCATCTCTTTTTTCATAAACCGCTTTTACTCTTTTGAATAAGGTTTCGTTTAAAGAAATGTCGTTGGCCAATTCGGTTAGTAAAGGCGAAACTTCTTGCGCCATTTTTTGCATTTCGTCATTGGTTTCTGCCGAATTCAAATTAAAGAAAATACTTGTAATTCGATCTAATGTGTTTCCAGCATATTCTAAAGCCTCAATCGTATTTTCGAAAGTTGGCGTTTCAGAATTACTTACGATAGCATCAATTTCCTTTCGGGTGATTAAAATTCCTTCTTTAATAGCGGGAACATAATCGTCCATTTCTATTGATTGGAATGGTGCTGTGTCGTATTTTGTGTTGAATTTTGATGTAAGAATTTTCATATTTTTGTGCATTTCGTCGATTTTATTTGTGTTATATCGAAACTAATACTATATTCGTGACTGAAAATCAGAAAAGTACTGTTACAGTCTAAAATATTTAAAATTTAAGTATTGATTTAACCCAATCGGTATTTATGTTTGTGTTACTTAAAGCTCCAAATACCACTGGAGCTTTTTTATTTCTTCAAATTTGCTGATGCCAAAAGCACAGTTTCTTTCAAACTTTCTTTGTATGCAATCATTTTATCCTGGACAGATTTGTCACCAGAACCAATAATTTGTGCGGCCAAAATCCCTGCGTTTTTTGCTCCGTTTAAGGCAACAGTAGCTACAGGAACACCACCTGGCATTTGTAAGATCGATAATACCGAATCCCAGCCATCTATAGAATTACTTGATTTCACAGGAACTCCAATTACAGGCAACGGACTCATACTGGCTACCATTCCTGGTAAATGAGCAGCGCCACCGGCACCAGCAATAACAACCGAAATTCCACGAGTATGAGCATTTTGACTAAAATCGAAAAGTTTTTCAGGGGTACGATGTGCCGACACAATGTCGACTTCAACTTCAATGTCAAATCCTTTTAATACATCGATGGCTTCTTGCATTACAGGCATATCGGATATGCTTCCCATGATTACCGCTACTTTATTCATTGTGTTGTATTTATTGATTTGGTTATTTGATTTTTAAATTATTTAATAAAATGATAAACGGAATACGGCTTATTTAAGACTAATCACTCGAATACTATTCTTCACTTCTTCCGCAATTCGTCTGGCTTCCTTCATGTCTTCGTTAACAATTGTCACGTGTCCCATTTTACGAAACGGACGCGTTTCGCGTTTGCCATAAATATGTGGAGTTACACCTTCAATGGCCATAATTTTTTCGATGTTTTCGTAATGTACTTGTCCCGAAAATCCTTCTTCACCAACCAAATTTACCATAATTCCGGCAACTTTACTATCGGTAGCACCCAAAGGTAAATCTAAAACGGCACGTAAATGTTGTTCAAATTGTGAAGTATAACTAGCTTCAATGCTGTAGTGTCCCGAATTGTGTGGGCGAGGAGCCACTTCATTTACTAAAATATCATCGTCTTCCGTTTGAAACATTTCTACTGCTAATAATCCTACGTGATTAAAAGCTTCAGAAACTTGTAAGGCAATTTTTTGGGCTTTGTTGGCGACTTTTTTGGAAATACGTGCTGGACAAATGGTGTATTCTACTTGATTGGCTTCAGGATGAAATTCCATCTCGACTACCGGATAGGTTTTTACTTCTCCTTTTGGACTACGAGCCACAATAACTGCCAATTCATTTTTAAACGGCACCATATCTTCGGCGATACATTCCACTTCTGGAAGATCAATTAAATCGATAGTGGAGCGAACAATTTTCACACCATTACCGTCGTATCCGCCTTGTGCAGCTTTCCAAACAAAAGGAAAATCCAATTCGTCTTTTTCTATTGCTTTCTTTAAATCGGAAATATCTACAAATCGTTGGTGGCCAGAAGTTGGGATTTTATGTTCTACATAATAATCTTTCTGGCGTCCTTTATTTTGTATAAGTCGTAACGTTTTAGGAGATGGGAAAACAGGTAATCCTTCTTCTTCTAGTTTTTCTAGCGCTTCAAGGTTTACATTTTCAATTTCTATGGTTAATACATTAACCATTTTGCCAAATTGATAAACGGTGTCGTATTCTAATAGACTTCCTTTGTAAAAAGCATTGCAACCATAACGAGCCGGCGCTTCTTCACTTGGGTCAAGGACTAAAGTTTGTATGTCGTATTTTCGAGTTTCGGTTAAGAGCATCTTGCCTAACTGGCCTCCGCCTAGTATTCCTAATTTAAAATCGGAAGAAAAGTAGTTCATTGTAATCTAGTTGTGTGCACAAAGATAAACTTTTTAAAAATGTTGACAAGTAGATTTATTGGTTACTGTTTTGACTGCTGGAATTTTAAATCCGAGTGTATTGAATTAATTTTCGGAAAATAATGAAAAGGATGATTTTTACATTTCCGTTCACTAAATTTAGTTAGACAGGACTTCTTTTAATTATAAAACCCCAACATTTGTCGGGGTTTATAAATAAAGTTACTTTGGGTTAAATAGTTTCTTTATTAGAATAAGTAGGTATTTATGATAGAATTATGTACAAGAATTAAAATGTGGTATTGTTATTTTAATTCCGTAAGAAATTCTTAGTTAAAAATATATATAATTTTCCACTGCACCTTACGGTTTTTCCGCAAAAATTGTTAATGTTTACTATTTCAGCTTTTTTAGGATAATTCTCGTAGCGGCTTGATAGGCTGCAGTATGATGCGTGTAATCTTGCTGAATGATGTTTTTGAGTTCGGGATGAATCCAATCGTATTTTTTTCCGAGTACGAATAAAGCTTTAATAGCGTAGACTTTGGTGGCTACTTTTTCGTCGCGAATGAGCCAATCAAAACACATTTCGATGATTTGCGTTTCTTGTAATTGCGTGAGGTTAATCCCGTTAGCTCGGTGATTGCTTTTGGCTAAATAATAAATAATATGTGAGGCGGTCCTTTTTGCAGAATCGTCTGTCAGTTTTGGGATAGTTTCGCAAAAATCTTCAATATATGGAACTAAAAGTTTGAGTTTCTTTTCGCTTATTAATTCTAAAATCCAATAGGCTTTTATATGAATTTCATCTTCTAAATGAAACGCTATCGAACATAATTCGGGTGTTAATTCTGGTTTCCGGATCACCAAATTGCGCATTTTGTCACGCTCTTTTCGGGCGATTGTGCAATTTTCTAAAAGTTGGTATAATTCAGATTTCATTTTTCAAAAATACAATTTATTGTGTATGAGTTTGAAAAGTTCTAAAATCTAAAATCTAAAAACCAAAATCTGAATTTGATTTTACTATCTTTGCCCTTTATTTCTAATCACAACTATGGAAATTAAGTTACACGACAAATACTTTGTTCCGTTTATTTCGGCACAAGAATTGGACTTTGCTATTGCCAATATGGCCAAGCAAATTTCAGATGACTTTCAAGATGAAACGCCAGTTTTTATTGGTGTTTTGAATGGTTCTTTTATGGTAATGTCCGATTTGATGAAACATTACGAACATCAATGTGAAGTGTCATTTGTAAAAATGGCTTCGTATGAAGGAACACAATCTACCAATGAAGTTAAGCAGTTAATCGGCTTAAATCAAAATCTGGAGGGACGTACCGTAATTATAGTAGAAGATATTGTTGATACTGGAAATACGATTGAAGAATTGAAGCATATTTTCAAAAATAAAGGAGTAAAGCATTTTAAAATCGCGACTCTTTTCCTAAAACCAGAAGCATACAAAAAAGACATCAAGTTAGATTATGTTGGAGTACGTATTCCGAATAAATTTATTGTTGGTTTCGGATTGGACTATGATGGTTTAGGAAGAAACTTGAAAGATGTTTACCAATTAGCAGAATAATTAACTTGTAGTTCGAGTAATCCCGAAGTATCGGGAGAGAGAAATTCAAATTTTATAATTAAAAAATTAAAATGATTAATATCGTTCTTTTCGGAAAACCTGGTGCAGGAAAAGGCACACAAGCAGAATTTTTAAAAGGAAAATACAATTTAACCCACTTGTCTACAGGTGATATTTTTCGATTCAATATAAAAAATAACACGCCACTTGGTATAGAAGCCAAAACATACATTGATAGAGGGGATTTGGTTCCAGATAGTTTAACTATCAATATGTTGGAAGATGAGGTGGAGAAAAACCCACATTCCGATGGATTTTTATTCGACGGTTTTCCAAGAACTTTGGCACAAGCGGGAGCTTTAGATCTTTTTTTGACTTCAAGAAATCAAAAAATTACGGCAACCATAGCCTTGGAAGCTGAAGATGAAATTTTAGTACAACGTTTGTTGGAAAGAGGAAAAACTTCGGGTAGAGCTGATGATCAAGACGAAGAAAAGATAAGAAATCGTTACCAAGAGTATAACGAAAAAACAGCTCCACTAATGGATTATTATAAGGAGCAAAATAAATTTTATGCCGTAAACGGTATCGGTACTATTGCAGAAATTACAGAGCGATTGAGTAATGTAATTGAAAATTTGTAAATTAGTACAAACTATAAACTAAACAGAAACAATTGGAAATACTCATAATTTTCTTGCTGATTTTACTTAATGGAATTTTTTCTATGTCAGAAATCGCACTCATATCAGCAAGAAAGAACAGGTTAGAAACCGCTGCCAAAAAAGGCAATACGAGTGCGAGAACAGCTTTAGATTTGGCGAACTCGCCAAACAAATTTTTATCGACGGTACAAATAGGGATTACCCTTATTGGTATTTTAACCGGTATTTATTCGGGTGAAAAAGTAACCGAAGATGTTCGCTTTTTTTATGAGAGTTTTGCTCTAACTCAACCCTATGCGGCTTCATTGTCAGTTGGAACCGTTGTGGTTATTTTGACTTATTTTTCTTTGGTTTTCGGTGAATTATTACCCAAACGTATTGGGTTGAATTATCCTGAAGCAATAGCAAAAGGGGTTGCGGTTCCAATGAAAATTGTTTCAATAATTACAGCTCCATTTATTTGGTTGTTAACCGTTTCGACTGATTTTATTTTGGGTGTTTTTAAAATAAAGCCGACTGCCGATGGTAAAGTAACAGAAGAGGAAATCAAAGCCATCATCAAAGAAGGAACTGAAGGTGGTGAAGTCCAGGAAATTGAACAAGATATCGTGGAACGTGTGTTTCACATTGGGGATAGAAAAATTAATTCATTGATGACACATCGTAACTCAATGATGTATCTTTCGCTTGAAGACAATGTCGTAGAGTTGAAAAAACAAGTACTCGAAGAGCTTCACTCAGTGTATCCTGTTTGTGATGATAATCTGGATAATGTTGTTGGTGTAGTTTTCTTGAAAGATTTGTTTAAAGGTTTTGAAAAGGAAGAAAAATTCGATTTTAAAACTATTTCAAAAGAGCCAGTATATTTTATTGAACACACTTCAGCATATAAAGCTTTAGAAATTTTCAAAAAAACAAAAGTGCATTATGCACTTGTAACTGATGAACACGGAATGGTTCAAGGGATAATTACCCTGAATGATATTTTGGAAGCTTTAGTAGGAGATGCGGCTGAGTTTTATGATGATGAATTTCAACTGATTGCTCGTGAAGATGGTACTTGGTTGGTAGATGGTCATTATTCATTACATGATTTCTTAACTTATTTTGATATGGATGATTTGATTAACGATTATGACGTAACTACCGTAAGTGGTTTAATCATGACCGAATTATCATACATCCCAAAAGTAGGAGAGAAGTTGTTGTGGAATAAAATGGAATTGGAAGTTATAGATATGGATGGTGTTAAAATCGATAAGGTTTTAGTACGTTCCTTAAAAGAATTAAATTAAAATAGTTTGTATTCAGATAATAATTTTCTGAACACTTAACACTTATAACTGAATACTTAGAGAATGACAGAAGATTTGAGATTAAGAGGAGGACAGCCAGTGGCTGTCAGGTACTTTTAACTTAATTCATTAATATTGAAAAATAAGAAACAATGACAGAGGGTAACTTTGTAGACTACGTAAAAATATATGTTTCATCTGGTAAAGGCGGAAAAGGATCTTCGCATTTACACAGAGAAAAATTTATTGAAAAAGGTGGTCCAGATGGTGGAGATGGTGGTCGTGGTGGACACGTTTATTTGGTAGGAAATAAAGGACTTTGGACTTTGTTTCACCTGAAATTTGCGCGTCACGTCAAAGCTGGTCATGGTGGTGATGGTGGAAGTTCTCGTAGTACAGGTCATGATGGTGAAGATAAAATAATTGAGGTTCCTTTAGGGACTGTTGTTCGTGATAAAGACACGAATGAAATTCTTTTTGAAATCACAGAGGATGGAGAAAAAAGAATTGTTGCCGAAGGTGGTAAAGGTGGTTTAGGAAACTGGAATTTTCGCTCGTCAACAAATCAAACACCTCGTTATGCTCAACCGGGAATGCCTCCAGTAGAAGCAGATATTGTTTTAGAATTAAAAGTCTTAGCAGATGTTGGTTTGGTTGGGTTTCCAAATGCAGGAAAATCGACTTTATTGTCGGTGCTTACTTCTGCAAAACCTAAAATTGCCGATTATGCTTTTACAACTTTAAAACCCAATTTAGGAATCGTGGCATACCGAGATTTTCAATCGTTTGTGATTGCGGATATTCCTGGGATTATAGAAGGTGCTGCTGAAGGAAAAGGATTAGGGCATTATTTCTTACGTCATATTGAACGAAATTCAACACTATTATTTTTGGTTCCAGCTGATGCTGATGATATTAAGAAAGAGTACGATATTTTGTTAGATGAATTACGTCGTTACAATCCAGAAATGTTAGACAAAGATCGTTTGATTGTGGTTTCAAAATGTGACATGCTTGATGATGAGCTTAAAGCTGAAATGAAAAAGCAATTGGATAAAGATTTTAAAGGAATCCCATATATGTTTATATCGTCTGTCGCCCAACAAGGTTTGACAGAGTTGAAAGACAAATTATGGCAAATGTTAAATACAGAAGCATAAAAAAGTCCCGATATTTATCGGGACTTTTTTTGTTATTATATTGTTTAGCAATAAAATACATATATTAGCAGAATAAAATTCACATTATGAAAATAAAACTACTTTTAATTGTTTTGGCTTTTCAATTTGGCTTTGCGCAAGAGCGAAATTGTGGAGTGGTCCAAAAAAAGATTGAGTTGGAGAATAATCCAACGATGCACTCAAAATACGAAAAGAATAAAGCTTTATCTGAAATTGAGCTCAACAGATTAGTAAATAATCAAGCGAATGGGATTACTCAAAGAGCTGGTGAAATACATATTCCAGTTGCAGTTCATTATACCGGCGCTAATTCAGCAACTCCAGCTCAAAAGGATTGTTTGAGAGCTTTAGCTCAGAATCAGGTTGATATTCTTAATGCCGATTTTAACGGAACCAATTCAGATATATCTATTTGGAATAATACAACTAAGACATATTTTCCGGGAGTGAATAATGGAAGTTTAAATGTAATTTTCGAAATTGCTACACAAAACCACCCGGCTGGGATGGGGTTAGTTAATGGAGATAAGGCAATTACATTTGGAATTCGTTTTGGTGGAGGTCCCGATGGTGACTGGGATCCTGATTGGGCTGGATATTTAAATCTAGTAGTTGAAAATTTATCAGGATCAACTTTAGGATATGCTTATTTAGGCTCATCACCAGCAGATGGTGCTGCGGTTTATATTGATGCGGGTGCTTTTGGCTCAGGCGCAGGTTGTACAGGTTACGTTCCAGGTGCGCCTTATAATTTAGGGAGAACCTTAACACACGAATTAGGTCATTATTTAAATCTAGAACACATATGGGGAGATGCTAATTGTGGTAACGACTTTGTTGCAGACACCCCATTACATAATGCATCAAATTTTGGTTGTCCGGCAACAGGACATTTGTCTACTTGTGCTGGTACTCCAAGGGAACTAACTATGAATTATATGGATTATACTAATGACGTGTGTATGTATATGCTAACCGCAGGGCAAGCACAACGTGCTCAGGCACATTTAAATGTAATTCAACCTGCTTTCAATTTGAATACTTTATCAAGAAATGATTATGCATTTGAGAAGAGTATCTCGTTATTCCCTAATCCAAGTAAAGGAAGTTTTACTATTCAGTTTCCCGAGGTAATAGGTAATTATAGTGTTCAAGTACTTGATCAATCAGCTCGTCTTGTTTATACAAATGAATTTACAAATAGCTCTAATTTGTCGCAAACTGTAAATTTAAATTCTGCAGCCACAGGTGTTTATTTTGTAAAAATAAAAGCAGATAATTCAATTGCAATTAAAAAGATTGTTATTGAATAGCAAAGTATAATTAACCATTCTTATATAATAAAAAATCCCGCCAAAGCGGGATTTTTTATTATCAATTTATTTCTTTAGTCTAAGTTTGGAATTCTTAAAACTTGACCTGGGTAAATTTCGTCCGGATCTTTAAGCATGGGCTTGTTCGCTTCAAAAATGGCATCATATTTCATAGGATCTCCATAGTACTTGTCGGCAATTTTAGATAACCAATCACCTTCAGCAACAGTATGGTATCTCGCTTCTGGAGCAGGTACAGCTACGGTCATTTGGTTGTCAACAGTTTCAACACCTTCAACATTTCCTAGTGCTAATACAATTTTTTCAGAGTCTGACTGTTGGTCAACCTCACCACTCACGGCAACTACACCATCTTCTTTTACAGATACTTTTAACGAATTAAAAGGTAATCCTAAGGCTTGAACGTGACCCAATAAGGCGCTTGCTTTTAATTGTGCTTTTTCTTCTGCTGGTGCAGCCTCTTCTTTAGAACCAAATATTTTTTTTCCGGCTCCTTTGATAAATGAAAACAATCCCATAATTTTTTAGTTTTTAATTTGTTATTCTTTCAAATTTAGTAAATAAAATTTGCCATTGCATTATTTAGTTAATAAATTAAAAATCAGAATCGTATAGTGTTGAGTTTTGCTTAAAATGCGTTAAAATTATCTTAAGAAAGTCATTTTGTTTTTGTAATATTTTCGGATAAATCGCAAATCGACTATATTCGCACCACTAAAAATAAAATTTATTATGAAAAAATTACTTTTATCTCTAATCGCGGCTATTATGCTTGTACCATCAAGTGTAAAAGCAGATGAGGGAATGTGGTTTTTAATGTTCATCGAGCGTTTAAATCACAGAGATATGCAAAAAATGGGCTTGCAACTTACAGCTCAAGAAATTTACAGTATCAACAATCACAGTTTAAAGGACGCTATCGTTCAATTTAATGGAGGTTGTACTGCTGAATTGATTTCTAAAGATGGTTTAGTATTAACAAACCACCACTGTGGATATGATGCTATTGCTGAACAATCTACTGCAGAAAAAAATCACCTAAAAAATGGATTTTGGGCTAAAACAAGAGCAGAAGAAATTAAACCTTCAAGTTTGTTTGTTCGTTTCTTCGTTCGTATGGACGATTGTTCTAAAAGAATTTTAGCAGTTGTAAATCCGTCAATGACAGAAGCAGAACGCGAAAAAGCGATTAATGCTGAAATTGCGAAAATTGAAAAAGAAAACAACGAAGGAGGAAAATATACAGTTTCTGTACGTTCATTCTTTCAAGGAAACGAATATTACTTTTTCGTATACCAAGATTATAAAGACGTTCGTTTAGTTGGAACTCCACCAGAAAGCTTAGGTAAATTTGGAGGAGATACTGACAACTGGGAATGGCCACGTCATACTGCCGATTTCTCTATGTTCCGTGTGTATGCAGATGCTAATGGAAATCCAGCAGATTATTCTACAAGTAACGTTCCGTTACAACCGAAACATCACTTACCTGTTAACTTAAAAGGAGTGAAGGAAAATGACTTCGCTATGATTTTAGGTTATCCAGGACGTACTAATCGTTGGATGCCAGCTGGCGGAATTGAGCAAAATGTTAAATTTGCTTACCCGGCTTGGGTTGAAGGTGCCAAAACGGGTATGGACAACATGAAGAAATACATGAATCAAAGTGATGCTTTGAACTTGGTATATGCTTCAAAATTTGCTTCAACAGCAAACTACTGGAAAAACCGTCAAGGAATGATTGATGCATTATCAAAATTCCAAACGGCTAAATTAAAAGGAGTACAAGAAGCTAAATTTAATAAATGGGCTAATTTACCTGCAAACAAAGCTAAATACGGAAATGTTGTTGAAACGATCAATAACTTCTATAAGTTAACAAACGAGAAATCACGTCACGATAATTATTTACAACAGTTGTTCAGAACAACAACTTTTGGAACTATCGGAAGAACTTTAGGAAAACAGTTAGAAACGTATGCAAAAGCTGATGCTGCAAAACGTACTCAAATGGCTCCTGGAATTTTAGAAATGGCTGACGAATTGTTTAAAGAAGCTCATATTCCTGCTGAAAAAGATTTATTAGCAGCGCAATTAAAATTGTATTCAACTAAATCTACAGGTTACGCAATTGCGCCAATGGTAGAAAAAATTGGAAAAGAAAACAATGGTGATTTTACTAAATATGTAAATGCTGCTTTCGATTTGAGTATTTTAACTTCAAAAGATAGAATCAAAGCATTTTTAGATTTACCAAGTGAAGGTTTATTATCAAATGATCCTTTAAATGCTTTGTCTAATGATATGACAGCTCATTTTAGTTCAAAATCAGATGCGATTGCAAAAGCGCAAAATGATTACGGAGCAGCGTTCCGTAAATTAGTAGAAGGTTTAAGAGAGTCTAAAATTGGAGAAATTAAATATCCAGATGCAAACTCTACTTTACGTTTAACATACGGAAAAGTACGTTCGTTACCAGCTGATAAGCGTAACGATGCTAAAGTGAACAACTATACAACTTTAGATGGTCAAGTTAAAAAATACAAAAAGGGTGATCAAGAATTTGATTTACCAACTCGTGTATTGGAAATGAACAAAAACAAAGATTTTGGACGTTTTGCAGACAAAGACGGTTCGTTACACGTTAACTTCTTGACAGATAATGATATTACAGGTGGTAACTCAGGTTCTCCAGTATTAAACGGAAAAGGGGAATTAATCGGTTTGGCTTTTGATGGAAATATTGAAGCAATGGCAGGTGATGTAATCTTTGACAAAAAATTACAAAGAACAATCAATGTTGATATTCGTTATGTATTGTGGGTAATTGAGAATTTCTCAGGAGCGAAGCATATCGTTGACGAAATGACATTAGTGAAATAATATTTTCAATGAGTTTTTAAATGGAATCCGAATTCAGGAATGAATTCGGATTTTTTTATTGACTTGATTTGCCTATTTTTGAAACATGAAGCAATGGTTTATTCTGTTTTTATTCTTTCCAATAGCTTTTTGGTCACAAACCACTTTTGAAAAGGGGCAAAAACTATTGGATCAAAAAAAATACCTTCAGGCAAAACCTCTTTTTGAAAGTATACTTAAAGAGACACCTAATAATTACAAAGTTATTGATTGCTTAGGCGAAATTGCTTTCCATACCCAAAATTGGGACGAGGCGATTAAGTATGCGTTAAAATTGAGAAATGCTTTTCCGAAAAATGCCGATTATTGGTTTAAGTACGGTGGGGCCTTAGGAATGAAAGCAAAAAACAGTAATAAATTGAAAGCGCTGGGAATGATTGATGATGTAGAGGAAGCTTTTGAAACTTCAGCAAAGCTTGATGCAAAGCACATTAATGTTCGTTGGGCTTTGGTTATGTTTTACATAGAATTACCAGGAATACTTGGCGGTAGTGAAAGTAAAGCACAAAAATTTGCCGATCAACTTTTGAATTTGTCCAAAGTAGATGGCTATCTGGCCAAAGGTTATATTGATGTTTATTTCGAACGTTACGATAAAGCAGAAAGCAATTATATAAAAGCACACGAAATAGGGTATTCTAAAACTACTTTTGAAAAGCTATATGATTTATATTTGAACAAGCTAAAGAATAAGGAAAAAGCCCAAAATTTAAAAAACGATTATACGATTTAACAAATGCGTACACACTTCATCGCTATTGGCGGAGCCGCCATGCATAATTTAGCATTAGCATTACACAATAAAGGATATCAAGTGACAGGTAGCGACGATGCTATTTTTGAACCTTCAAAATCAAGATTAGAAAAGAAAGGATTGCTACCAATTGAAATGGGTTGGTTTCCTGAAAAAATCACGCAAAATATTGAAGCTGTCATTCTTGGAATGCACGCCAAAGCAGACAATCCAGAGTTGTTAAAAGCACAGGAGCTTGGATTAAAAATTTATTCATATCCAGAATTTTTATACGAGCAGTCTAAAAATAAAACCCGTGTGGTTATAGGTGGGTCTCACGGAAAAACCACCATTACTTCTATGATTCTTCACGTAATGCATTATCATAATATCGAAGTTGATTATATGGTAGGAGCACAGTTGGAAGGTTTTGATACCATGGTGCATCTGACAGAAAAAAATGATTTTATCGTTTTAGAAGGGGATGAGTATCTGTCATCACCAATTGACCGTCGACCAAAATTCCATTTGTACCAACCTAATATTGCTTTGATTTCAGGTATTGCCTGGGATCATATCAATGTTTTTCCGACGTATGAAAACTACGTGGAACAGTTTGAAGTTTTTATTCAAAAAATCACTAATGGTGGAGTTTTGATTTACAATGAAAATGATTCGGAAGTAAAACGAGTAGCCGAAAAAGCGGATAATCCAATTCGTAAAATTGCTTATCATACCCCTGAATATTCGGTTGAAAATGGGGTGACATTACTAGAAACTCCTGAAGGACCAATGCCAATTGAAGTTTTTGGAGCGCATAATTTGAATAATCTTGCTGGAGCCAAATGGATTTGTCAGTGTATGGGTGTCGATGAAGCGGAATTTTATGAAGCGATTGCTTCTTTTAAAGGTGCCTCAAAACGCCTAGAAAAAATAGCGGAAAGCTCTAGAAAAGTCGCTTATAAAGACTTTGCGCATTCACCAAGTAAAGTGGCGGCTACGACAAAAGCAGTAAAAGAACAATATCCGGATAGAACTTTGGTAGCTTGCTTAGAATTGCATACTTATAGTAGTTTAAATGCGGAGTTTCTTAAAGAGTATGAAGGAGCTTTAAATAATGCCGATGTGGCTGTGGTTTTCTATTCGCCTGATGCAGTTAAAATAAAACAACTAGAAGAAGTGACATACGAACAAATTGCGCAATCTTTCAAGCGTGACGACTTAGTCATTTACACGAATCCATCCGAATTCAAACAGTTTTTGTTTTCTCAAGATTTTGACAATACTGCTTTGCTTTTGATGAGTTCAGGTAATTATGGAGGGTTAAATTTTGATGAAGTGAAAGGACTTATTCAATAATTAGTCACCATATCGAAAATGCCCAACTATGGTATAATTAAGTAAACAATCAGCTAAAATCTGGCCACTACCAACATTATGAACAATCATTGGTCGTTTCCCATCTTCTGATTTTAAATGTGTAATTATCCCAATGTGTGGAAGTTTGTCATTTATCATCCAGGTTATAATATCACCCGTTTTATAATCCGAAGGATTTTGTGAAACGGGTATTTTTTTACCTTTTCTTTCGAAGAAAACTTCTAAGTTAGGCACTCTTCTGTGGTCAATATTAGTATCGGTTGATTTTAATCCCCACTTTTTTAAATTCGGATACAAATTAAAATGGGCTACCATATCTTCGTGGACTTCTTTTTGTAAATCAATATTTAATTTTCTGTAGGTTCGAATGACAACATCTGTGCAAACACCTGTTTTTGGTGGAACATCTCCGTTTGGGTATTTTATGCCGATATAATTTGGGGTGTAAATTACTTCAGCATCAATAATGGAAATAGCAGCATTAGATAGTCTTTCATAGAAATCAGTTGGATTTTCAATCGTATAAATTGATTTTTCAGTAATAGCTTTGGCTAAATTTCCTTGATTTTCGTTTTTACAACTCAATAAAAATATCGCAAAGATTAAAGTGCTTGTTAATTTCATGTGTGCCAATTTAAATATTGAACGCAAAATTTTTGATTTTAATATTTTAGAATCATTTTTTTTAAATTAGCTTTGTTGTTATAAACGCCAAAATAAATAATATGTACACGCCAATCAATCAGTGGGCTGAAGATGATCGTCCACGTGAAAAATTTCTTCTTAAAGGCAAATCTGCCTTATCCGATTCAGAATTATTAGCAATACTTATAGGTTCTGGTTCTCGTAATGAGAGTGCAGTTCAGTTGTGTCAGCGTATATTGGCTTCAGCCAGTAACAATCTAAATTATTTAGGAAAACTATCAGCACAACAACTTATGCAGTTCAAAGGAATTGGAGAAGCCAAAGCCATTACAATAGCAGCAGCCCTGGAATTGGGACGTCGCCGCAGGGATGAGGAAGTTCAAGAATTGACTAAAATAACTTCCAGTAAAGCTGTTTTTGAACTCATGCAACCCATAATGGGGGAATTACCACACGAAGAATTTTGGGTTTTATACCTTAATAATTCCAATAAAGTGATTTACAAATTTCAGATTAGCAAAGGCGGAATTACTGGAACGGTTGTGGATACTCGTTTAGTGTTCAAAATGGCTTTAGAGCATCACGCTACAAGTATTATTTTGACGCACAACCATCCATCAGGAAAATTACAGGCGAGTGATGCTGACAAACAAATTACCAAAAAGATAAAGGAGGCAGGGAAGTGCTTGGATATTTCAGTTCTGGATCACATCATTATCACCGAAAAGAGTTATTTTAGCTTTGCAGATGAAAATATCTTGTAAATGAAAAATAGAATTAAACATATTTTTTTCGATTTAGACCACACACTTTGGGATTTTGACAGAAATTCCGAAAAGGCTTTCGAATTAATTTTTAAGGAAGTATTGCCTCAAGTTAATATGACAGCGTTTATTTCTATTTATGCGCCAATTAATCAGGCCTGTTGGAAACTGTATCAAAACAATCTTATTTCGCACCAGGAGCTTCGTTATAAAAGGTTAAAAGAAACTTTTGTGGAATTAAACGTTGAAGTGTCTGATGATTTGATTGATAAAATTTCGGAAGATTATATTTTACATCTGCCTAATAGTAATCATTTATTTGAAGGTTGTGTAGAAACTTTAGAGTACCTCCATAAAAAATACAAATTACACATTATTACCAATGGTTTTGCTGAAGTTCAGTTTAAAAAGCTAAACAATTCGGGTATTCATCATTTTTTTGACACGGTGACTAATTCGGAAATGGCAGGAGTAAAAAAGCCACATAAAGGAATTTTTGAACACGCTTTATCGGTTGCTGAATCATCCAAAAATGAAAGCATTATGATTGGAGATTGTTTGGATGCAGATATTGGGGGAGCCTTAAATTTCGGAATGGATGCTCTTTTTTTTAATCCCAATGCAACTGAAGTTGAAAAACATATCAAACAAATCACTAATTTAGTCGAACTAAAAAATATATTCTAAAATGAAATCGAAGATTCACGAATACCAAAAAATAAATAAATCAGCAATGAGTAAAAAATTAATCATACTATTTATATTATTTATTTCCGCTCTTGGAATGGCGCAATCAGGTTTGAATGATTATAATATGGCAATTATTCCTGCCAAATTTGAATTTCAAAGAGAAGATAATCAATACAGAATTAATTCAACTATTAAGGCTTTTTTAAAGCAAAAAGGATTTGAAGTCTATCTTTCTTCTGATGTTTTACCAGAAGGATTTATAGATTACAATTGTAACAAAGTATTTGTCAAAGTTGTTGAAGATAATTCAATGTTTAAAACGGCTCTTAAAATAGAATTTAAGGACTGTAAAAATAATGTGCTTTTTACTACCGATTTTGGTGAGTCGAGAGAAAAAGATTATGGTAAAGCCTATAATGAAGCTTTGTTGTTAACGTTGAAGTCATTTGAGAAAGCCAAATACAAATACTCCGGGAAAACATATTATGACGAAGAAGCACAGGAAAAATTAAAATCTATGGATAAAGTTGATGTTTCTGTTGCTAACGTAAAGACTGAAAAAAACGAAATTTCGGTAAAGGTTTATAATTCGACTACAAAGGAAGAATTGGTTTTATTCAAAACCTCTAAACAAGATATTTATCTATGCAATTACAACGGTAAAAGTGGGGTAGTAGTCTACAAGGAATCAAATTGGTTTTTTGAGGCTATCGAAAATGACAAAGTGACTTCAATTAAGCTTGATATTAAGTTTTAATAACCATATTTATCTTTCCATCTATTTTTTAAAAACTGACGTAATTCTCGTTCGCGAGCATTGTCTGCAGGTTCGAAAAATTTAGTAGCAGAAATTTCATTTGGTAAAAACTCTTGTTCAGCAAAATTATTGGTATAATCATGTGAGTATTTGTATTCGTCGCCATAGCCTAATTCTTTCATTAGTTTGGTTGGTGCGTTACGTAAATGCAATGGTACGGGTAAATCGCCTGTTTGTTTTACTATTTGTTGTGCTTTCCCAATTGCTATATAACTAGCATTACTTTTTGCAGAAGTAGCTAGGTAAATAGCGCATTGACTCAAAATAATTCGACTTTCTGGATGACCAATGGTAGTTACGGCTTGAAAAGTATTGTTTGCCATAATCAAAGCGGTTGGATTGGCATTGCCAATATCTTCCGATGCTAAAATAAGCATTCGTCGAGCTATAAATTTTACATCTTCACCGCCTTCAATCATGCGAGCTAGCCAATAAACTGCTCCGTTAGGATCGCTTCCACGTATTGATTTTATAAAAGCGGAAACTATATCATAATGTTGTTCACCTGTTTTATCGTATAACACCGTGTTTTTTTGGACCAATTGCATTACTTTTTCATTGGTGATTTCAACTGAGTCACCTTCTGAAGCATTGACAATCAATTCGAAAATGTTTAACAATTTTCTTCCATCTCCACCCGAAAGTCTTAGTAATGCTTCGGTTTCTTTCAGCTGTATGGATTTTGTTTTTAAATAGGTGTCTTCTGTTATTGCGCGTTTTAAAATAGCTTCTAAATCTTCTTTGGTAAATGCATTTAATATATAAACCTGACAACGTGACAATAAAGCGGGAATGACTTCAAAACTAGGGTTTTCGGTTGTTGCACCTATTAATGTTATCCATCCTTTTTCAACTGCTGCCAATAATGAATCTTGTTGTGATTTGCTAAAACGATGAATCTCATCAATAAATAAAATTGGATTTTTTGCGGTAAATAAACCTCCGCTTTGTTTTGCTTTTTCAATAACCTCACGAATGTCTTTTACGCCGGAGTTGATGGCACTCAGTTCATAAAATGGACGTTTGCTTTCTTGGGCTATGATTTGTGCTAAGGTTGTTTTTCCTGTTCCTGGAGGTCCCCATAAAATGAGAGAAGGAATGATTCCACGCGCAATCTGTTGTGTCAACGAACCATTCTCACCAATCAAATGGGATTGACTAATATATTCTTCTAATGATTTTGGGCGAATACGCTCTGCTAATGGTGCTTCCATTTTATGATAATTCTTGTATTTGTTGATTCGGGTAAATGAAACAATCAGTATTCAAATTTATGACATTTGGTAATTAAATGAACTATTTGAGTGATTAACAATTATCAATTTCTGACAAAAGTTCATTAAATTCGGTTTGGATATGTTTTTGATAAACATTAAGTATGAAAGACACCGATTTTAAATTTACACCATCAGTCGTTTTGTTACCACTTTATTTTGTATTGTCATTATGGGTGGTTTTTTGGGTGGAGAAACAATTCAAAATCAATTTGACTCAATTCGGCATTTACCCTCGGGAGATTTCAGGATTAAAAGGTGTTCTTTTTTCTCCTTTTTTACATGCTGATATAAGTCACTTGTTTAATAATTCATTGCCTTTATTCTTTTTGTTAAGCTGCTTGCGTTTTTTTTACAGAGAACATTCCCTTAAAGTCTTATTTTTAGGTATACTGTTTTCAGGGATTGGAACGTGGTTTATAGGTAGGCCAAGTTACCATATTGGAGCAAGTGGATTAGTATATGTGTTGGCAAGTTTTATTTTTTTTAAGGGAATTCAAACTCAATATTATAGATTAGTTGCAGTGTCTTTTACCGTTGTATTACTGTATGGAGGAATGATTTGGTATATGTTTCCCAGCCCAGAAATTACAGGTGAGCAACATATTTCATGGGAAGCTCACTTGTGTGGGTTTGTTGTTGGATTTGTTTTTAGTTTGCTATTTGATACGCAAAAATATGTAAAATCGATTATTTATGATTGGCAAAAATCTGATTTTGATGCTTCACAAGATTCTTTTATGAAGCATTTTGATGAAAAAGGAAATTTTATTTCCAGCTCTAAATTTCGAGAAATGGAAACAGAAAAATGGAATTATTTTGTTTCTAATTTGCCGGTGATTTATCAATTTAAATCAAATGAAGAAATTCAAAAATCTGAATTTTAATATTTTCAATTAAGACTGTCTCTGTCTTACTGTTTCATATAAAAAGGCACCACAAGCTACGGAAACATTTAAAGATTCAATTGTACCAAACATAGGTAATTTAGCCTTCTCATCTACAATTTTTAAAACAGATGGATTTACTCCGCGATCTTCGCTACCCATAATGATGGCAACACCTTCATTTAATGAAATATCATAAATCGTATTATCTGTTTTTTCGGTTGCAGCTACTGTTTTTATTCCTGAACCTTGAAGGTAAAAGATAGCGTCTTTAATGTGGTCAACTTTACAGATAGGAACATTAAAGACAGCTCCAGCTGATGTTTTTACAGTATCACCATTCACGGGGGCAGAACCTTGTTTCTGGATGATAATTCCGTCTACACCAGTGCATTCAGCAGTTCGTATGATGGCGCCAAAATTTCTAGCATCGCTTAGTTGGTCAAGAATAAGAAAAAGGGGAGTCTTGCCACTTTCTACAACACCATCAATTAAAGTTTCAAGTTTTATAAAAGTGATAGGAGCAATGGTTGCCACAGCACCTTGATGATTATTTGGAGTTAATCGGTTTAGTTTTTCAACAGGTACATAAGAAAAATTGATGCTATTTTTTTTCAAGGTTTTCATCAACTCATTCATTAGATCTCCTTGAGTGTCACTTTGAATAAAAACTTTATCGATTTCTTTTTTAGCGTTAATGGCTTCAATAATAGCTCTAATCCCGAATATTTGATTCTCTTTTTCCATGAGGCAAAGATAATCATTTAAAAAGAAAAGCCGCAACATATGTTGCGGCTTCACTATTTTATCCTGATAAAATTATCTTCTATTAGGATTGTTTAATCTAGCTTGTAATAAAGAAGCATGTATTTTAGCTAAGCTTCTTCCTGTAGCAATTGTTGAACCACCACTGTTTTTTAAAGTGTATGTTCCACCGTTTACAACAATAGTTACAACATAATTCCAAGGATTATGCTCTATGTCAGTACTGTTAAGCTCAAAACCACTTTCTTGTGTGAAAGTACCATTTAGTTGTTCAGAACCACATTTGTAGTAATTAACATGGGTTGGAATTGTGAAAGGAGTAGTAACAGCTAGAGGAACTCCAGCATCTTCCCATAAATCTTGCCAAATTTGGTATTCTCCATCAGGAAGTTCACCAGCAGATAAGGCTAAAGTTTCTGGCATATCTCCAGTAGCAGCTTCATAGTTTCCGATATCATCACCGTTAGAATCTAGGATGTAATAATCTACATCATAACCTTCATCATATAAAGTTGTTGCAGTCGAACCATCAACATATGCTTTGTCATAGTCAAATTCTATTTCTAAGTCAGTTCCAACTTTGTTTAAGATGTTAAACTTAACCGTTTTTACTGGAATAGCAGCGTTAGAAGTTGTGTTATCTCCAATTTCAAGAGTAAAATCTGTAGGAGTTTCATAATCACAATCATCAGTAGTTTTTACTAATGCTTGACCTGAAGTAGCATAAGCTGGGATTATGATTTCGTGTGGATATTCGAAATCATGATCTGGATCTGCAGTAGCAGAAACTAATTTTACTTTAACATGAATGTCTACAGGTTGTGGTTTGTCAATATTTATTACTAAAGGAAATGATTCTCCTTCTGTAATTGTCTCAACAGCATTATTTGCTACAAAACCAGTTACATCTTCATTTGCATGAGTGGTTGAGTAACCTGTGCCGTCTTCGTTGTCACAACTGTATAATACAATTGCAGAGCAAGCGATAAGAGCTATTTTAGTTATTTTTTTCATAATTTTTTTTTAAAATTTTACAATTTTTCAAGAACTTGATAGAAAGTTCTTGGTCCTACAGCACCAGATGTTGTATAATAACCGAATGACATTGTTAATTTGTCTTTTCCATTTACATCATCACGAGTAACATAGTTTGAATCACCACAGTGAACAGCACTCATGTCTGCAGGATTCGTTTGGCAAGTAATCATTGGCTGACCATTTCCTACCTGTGCAGTGCCGTCAGGACGGTTTGCTGGATAAGTAATGATATCATTAGCATCAATGTTGAAGTAAAACTCATTTCCTGTGAAAATACCGAAATACGTTTTAACTCTGTATAAAGTTGATGTTACAGATTCTATAACTGTAACCGCTGGCCAGCTACCTGTTCCAGCATTGAAAACACCTATTCTGTAATACTCTCCGTTAACACATTTGTATTGTCCTGCGAATCTAGTACCCACAGCAATTTTCATTATTTCAGCGTTAAGGTGAACCCCATTAGATGTAGTTGATGAAAATCGAACAGTCCAAAAATCACCAATGTTTAACGTTTGATCATCAGTGCTTAATGGCGCTCCATCCAAAATTAAACCTTGAATAAGGTCATTGTAAGAATAAGTGAAATCTACAACTTCATGTTTGTCACCTGATAAGTCAATAGACTGAAGTAATACTTCGTTAGAAACCACATCATCAGCAGGATCAGCTGTTCCTTTTGAATCTGTAAAGCTTTTGTAAATATCAACTTTCGTTGTCTTTACAGTTCCTTGATTTATGGTGAATTGTCCATCATAAGGCAAAGTCACACCATTACCTACTACATAGCCTACAATAGGAGTGTTTATTTCAACTAAACCACCCTCGTTTTTGTCGCCTGTTAGCTCATCGCTATCCTCTTCACATGCTACAAAAGCAGCAGAGAAAAGAGTAAGTGCAATTGCTAAATATTTTATTTTTCTCATGTTTTTAAATTTTTAGAATAAACTTAATTAAGGTTGAAACCATAATTTTGATAACATTGAGTCACCATTGTTAAGTGTACTGATTGCTTGATTATAACTATCTTTATTAAAAGTAGACTCATCAGTTGAATAATAAAACCTTTTTGGGATACTTGCAATTGCAGCGCCAGCAGCAGGGGCTAAAACAGGGTAACCTGTTCTTCTCCATTCTGTCCAAGTTTCAATTCCTTGACCGTAAAGAGCTAACCACATTTGTGTTGCAATTTTAACTCTTGCGTCGTTTTGTGAACCAAAATCAACAGAAGGATTTGAAGTATAAGCAGGATCAGCAGCTAAACCGTTAAATGCGAAGTTAGCATTAATTCCATTTACAAAGTGAGTTCTAGCAGCAGTTAAGCCTCCAGATACATAACCTTCATTTATCGCTTCTGCAACAAATAATTCAACTTGTGCGTAAGATAAAATAACTGCAGGTAATGTTGCACCTAAGTATTTTGTACCTAATGCAGAAAAACCATTATAGTTTGATGCATTTTCAACCCCTGGTGCGTTTCCTACATATAGATTAGCATTGTTTCTTTGTGCATAAACAGCTAATCTTGGGTCGTTATAATTATTAAGTTGCTCTACCAATACAGAAGAAACTTTATATTCATTACGATTGTTACTAACAATTGTTTCGAAAATTGGATTCGCATCAGGTGCAGCTGAAGTATATGCCATTTGTGCAGAATCAGCATTTGATGACATTAATAATCCAGAATCATATAACGCTTGTAATTGTGTTGAAACATTTCTCACTTTAGAGATTCTCATTAAAGCTTTAAATTTTAATGAAGCTCCAAGTTTTCTCCATTTTGCAATATTTCCTCCGTAAAGTAAATCTGCAGTAGCTTTGAAATCACCAGTACCATTAGCAAATAATGTCTCTGCTTCATCTAATTTAGATAAAAGACCATCATATACAGCTTCTTGTGAATCATAAGCCGGGAAAGTTGCTCCGAATTGAGAATAAACTACAGGACCATATACATCAGTTAAAATTTGAAAAGCATTTGCTTCTAAAACTAAAGAAACAGCTTGTAAATTCGTGTTGCCTTGATCTCCAGCAAACGTATATGCTTCTTTTAATTCTTTAATAACTGTTGCATAAGTGTTATCCCAAAGAGCATTCATTTGTCCACGTCTAGGAATATATTTTTCCTCATCGTTGTACTGAACTTTCGATTGGTGTTGACCCCAACACATACCCATATCACCTCCAATTTGCATATTGTATAAGGTGTTTTCTAAGTTTTGTATACTTGCTGCAATTAATAGATTAGGATCTGTTTCTAATGCGTTGTTAGGAGTGGTATTGATTTTTTCAAAATCATTCGTACAACTGGTTACAAAAAATCCTAAAGTAATTGCAAGAGTTCTTACTATATTTTTCATGTTATATAAAATTAAAATTTAACATTAATATTAAATCCATAAGTTCTTGCAGATGGAATTTGTCCAAATTCCTGTCCTTGTTCGCCATTTGTATTACTAAAAGCTGTTTCAGGATCTATATGAGGTGCCTTTTTATATAATAATGCTAAGTTTCTTCCTACTACAGACACTTTTAAATCTTGAATAAAAGAACCTTGTAACCATTTTTTTGGAAGAGAATAACCTAGATTAATTTGACGTAATTTAACATAACTTGCATCAAAAATACCAGTTTCAGTGAAATTAGAATAGCTATATGCATATTGGTTAAATTCTTTAGCGGTAACAACTTCGTTGTTAGGTACCCAGCCACCTGCTCCGTTAGAAACAACTCCGTTACCTACAATACCACCTTCTCTACCAATTAATGACTCTTCTAAAGTACCTGCATATCTACCCCACATATATGACATAGAATATACATCTCCTCCCATTTTAGCATCAATAAGCGTGCCTAAATCAAAGCCTTTATATTTTAAAGTAAAATTAACACCTCCTGTCCAATCAGGTGTGATATTACCAAGATTTACTAATCTTGAATTGTCAGTAACAGGTAATCCGTTTTCGTAAATAACATCACCATTTTCGTTTCTTAACAATGGGAATCCAGCAATTACACCGTATGGTTGTCCTTCAACAGCTTGTAATTCCATACCCCATTGTCCTCCAAGGGTTACAGATTCTAAAGCTCCTAAGCTAACAACTTGGTTTTCATTTTTAGCAAAGTTAACATCAACATCAAAACTGAAGCTATCTTTTTTCAATACTGTAGCGCCTAATTGTACTTCGAAACCTTTGTTTCTCATTTCTCCAATATTTTCCCATGAAGAGGTAAAACCTGATCCTGAAGAAATTGGTGCATTTACAATTAAATCATTTGATTTTTGATCGTAATAGGTTGCAGCAAGACGTAGTCTGTTGTTAAATGCATTGGCATCTAAACCTATTTCAATACCTGTTGTTGATTCAGGTTTAATGTTTGGATTCCATCTTACGTTAGGAACGTTTGAATTTGAACCTAAACCAGTATTACCTATTGTATAACTTGAGTTAGTACTGTATTCTGCTAATGGTCCAGGTCCTCCAACTTTAGACCAACCTCCTCTTAATTTCAAATAGTTGAATTTAGAATCTGAAAAACCTAACATGTCAGATAATACTAATGATCCAGTAACTGATGGATATAAGAAAGAGTTGTTTGATGCAGGTAAAACTGAAGCCCAGTCATTTCTTGCAGAAAAATCAAGGAAAGCAAAATCTTTATAAGAAATTTGACCAAAACCAAATAAACTGTTAATTCTTTGATCAAATAAGTCACTGTCAATTGCAGGAGTAGTTCCTGATTTAGCGTTTGATAAAGTAAATAAACCTGGTAATTCAATACCACCGTTTAAGAATCCTGTAAATGTATTTCTAGTACGTTTCATGTTGTTCGCACCTACATTTAAGTTTAAATTAAAGTCTTCGCTTAATCTTTTGTCATATGTTAATAAAGCTTCAGCGTTGATTTCAGTATAGTTAGTGTTAGAAACACCATAGAAACCATTTAATCCAGATGTTGCTAGAGCAGTTTCATACGTACCAATCTGAGTTTTGTAGTCTATAGATTGGTTGTAGGTATCCATCATTAATTTACCATTGATAGATAAATTTTTGGTAAACTTATAATTTGCACCAAAATTACCAATAATTCTATCTTGAATGAATCCTGTTTTATTATTGTCTAATGACCAATACGGGTTGTTTTGGAAATTGTTATTCCAGTTTAATGGCGTTCCATTTCCTCCTGTCAGCGGTAAATTTCTCCAATCTCTTAAATCAGTATACTTAACGTTTCTTGCAGACCAGATAAACTGTTGTACTACGTTACTCGCTGTATATCCAACTGGAGGTAAATTATCACTATTGTTTCTAAAAAAAGTTGCTCCACCTGTTACAGAAAATTTCTCACCAAGTTTAGCAGAACCGTTAAATCCAACGTTGAATTTTTTGAATTCAGTTGTAGGTACCATTCCTTTCTCTTCAGAATTTCCAATAGAAAAACGAATACTCATATCTTCATTTCCAGTAGCAATAGATAAAGTGTTTGAAACATTTATACCTGTGTCATAGAAATTTTTAATATTGTCTTTTTGAGAAATCCAAGGAAGTGGAGCTCCACCTACTTTGTATGAATCCCATTGTACAAACTCTAAGCCTGCATCTAATTGAGGTCCCCAACTTTCGTCAACACCATCATTATATCCACCACCTTGTCCGTCAACAAATTCAAAGTAATCACTTGTAGAACCTTGACCGTAAGAGTTTTGATAGTTAGGTAATAAAAGTGGGTTTGCGAATGTCATATTGCTGTTGAATCCAACTTCAAATTTTCCGCCTTTTCTTTTTCCTGACTTAGTAGTTACAACAATAACCCCAGCACTTCCTCTAATTCCATAGATAGCAGCAGCAGCTGGCCCTTTTAGAACGTTGATAGATTCAATGTCATCTGGGTTAAGAGATGCGACACCGTTTGGTAAATCAACTCCACCACCACTTGTAGCAGATCCTCTATTTGTATTGTCAATTGGCACGCCGTCAACAACGAATAAAGCTTGATTATTACCAGAAATTGTTGAAGCTCCTCTCAAGACTATTCTTGAAGAACCTCCCACGGCACCTGATGAATTTGTTACTTGTACACCTGAAATTTTTCCAGATAAAGCATTTACAATGTTAGATTCTCTTGCTTCTGTTAATTGGTCACCTTTAACATTTTGTGAAGCTGAAGATAATGCTTTTGTTGCTTTTTTTACACCAAGCGCAGTTACTACTACTTCTCCAAGTATCTTAGAATCATCTTGAAGAATGGTGTTGATAACGTTTGAGCTACCAACAACTTTAGAAATTTCTCTCATACCCATAAAAGAATATACTAAAACGTCCCCTTCTTTAGCTTTAACAGAGTAAGTTCCGTCAAAACCTGTTGAAACACCTTTAGTAGTTCCTTTTACAACTACGTTTACTCCCGGTAGTGGTCCTGATGCATCAGAGACAACACCAGTAATTGTTTTCTCTTGTGCAAAAGAAAACTGAACCGTTAACGCTAGTAATAGCGTGAAAATCCATTTGAATTTCGATCTCATGTTTTTTTTGATTTAGTTAATTTTGCCCAAATATATAGAATTCAAATTCAAAATGCAAGAAAAATATGGGGGTTAACTATTTTTGACTAAGATGTTTTAGATTTTACTTGATTTTTATACAAATAAAAAGCCTCCATGTAATTTTGGAGGCTTTTTGTTGAAAATTTGATAATTTTTGTCTAGTTGTATCCTGTGTTTTGTGTCATAGGATTTACATTTATCTCATTTTGAGGAATTGGTAACGTTAGACGGTAATCATTCGTATCAATATTGTAAGGAGTGTCAGCTTGTCCTAGAAATGAATCTTGAAAATATCTATCAGTTGTTAGAATACCTGCTTCTGTTCCTAAACGTTTTAAATCAATGTAGCGATGGCCTTCAAAACAAAGCTCTTTTCTTCTTTCTAGTAAAATATCTTGAAGTGCGTTTTGTAATGTTACATACACTGGTAGTGGAACAATTGCGCCATTTATATAATTTCTACTTTGTCTTAATGTTTGTAATGCGCCAGCAGCACCTATGTAATCATTTGCACGAGCTCTGCATTCTGCTTTAATTAAATACATTTCAGAGATTCTAAACACTTTAATGTCATTACTGTTATGACTTCCTGCTTTTCCAGGATATTTGTCTATAACAATTACTTCATTCGATTTAGATGCAGTAGTTGGGTCTGCTAATATCAAAGATGAGCGATCAACAAATGCCCAACGTCTAAAGTCTTGTGCTCCACCTCCTAAAGGTTGTGTGTATAAATTATACAAAGTTCTTCCTACGTCGTATAATGGTGCTCCACCTGTATAAGATTGATTCGTGTTGTATCTTGAACTAAAATTTGTAGCATTATTTAGTTTTGATATTGAAAAAATCGATTCTCCTTGTTGGTTATCTACCCACATTTTTCTATACATTGGAGAATTTGCTGATGAAGTTGGTGCCCAACGATCCATTGTGTATAACGCTAATTGAATTGCACTATTTGCACCTGTAGGGGCAGCATCAAATGATGAAGAGCCTGTGTTTGCACCTGTTGGTACGATTGCGTCAGACGTTGTTGGGAAATTAGCAGGTAAAGTAAATAAACAACTTGCTAATGCTATTCCAGAATTTGTTATCACTTCATCTGCATATTGTTCCGCTAATGTGTAGTTGCCTCTATAAAGATACATTCTTGCTCTAAAAGCATTGACCATGTTTTTATTAGCATACTTATAAGTGTTTGTCGATTTTAAGTTTGTTGTGGCATACGCCAAATCATCCTCTATTAATTGAAAAACTTCTCCATTAGTTGCTCTTGAGATTTTTTGTTGAGCTGTAGGAACGAAGTCAACTTTCATAACTCCTAATCCATTGTCATCAGTTAAATCTTCTGAAAAATATGTCATTAATTGGAAGTGAGCTAATGATCTAAGAACTTTGGCTTGTGCAATAATGTCATTGTAAACAAGTTGGTCATTAGCGTCAACAGGAGTTACACTTTGTGCTCCTCTAATTAATCTGTTAGCGTAATTAATAGCTTGATAGTTAATATTCCAAATGTTTAACGCAAAAGTGTTGTCTGTAAAGATTTGAAATTTATATGTCTGTGATGTACCTCCAGCACTTCCAATTCCAACTTCGTCAGTCAAAATTGATGTTAACATGAGATTGTTTTCCATGTTAAAACGATCGTAGGTTTCATTTAAAAACAACCTCATATTTGATGTGTTAGTAAATAAAGCAGCATCATTTAATTCTCCGTCTTGAGTAATCTCAATCGCATCATCACATGAGAATAAAAACAGTGATAATATGCTTATTTTTAATATTTTCTTTATCATTTTTTTATGTTTTAGAATTTAACATCAACTCCAAAAGTTATAATTTTAGGAGTAGGATAATAACCAGTTTGACTATTTACTAAACTTTCAGGATCAAAACCTTTCCATTTTGTAAAAGTTAATAAATTTTCACCTTGTAATCTAAATTTAACATTACTCACAAAAGTTTTTTCTAAAAATTTAGCAGGAACATCATATCCGAAAGATAAACTTCTTAGTCTCACATATGAAGCGTCTCTTAAGAACCTATCAGAGGCTGTATAAATGTCATTTGTTGCAGTTAATGCTGGAACATCTGTGTTAGTGTTGGTCGGGGTCCATGCATTAAGAAGGTCTTTTGATACAGGTTGGTCTTCAATAAAAGTAGGGTCCATGAAACCAGCATAATCAATATCAAATTTATACGCTCCAAAAGCATAAACAAAATTCAAATCAGCAAAGAATCCTTTGTAGTCTGCATTTAAACCAAAACCTCCTTGGTATTTAGGTAAACTATTTTTATTGGTAGTTCTTCTATCGGCAGCTGTTGGATTTTGTGTTAAATTCCCATTAATGTCTTCATATAATAAGTTACCATCAGCTGGGTCAACACCTACATAACGTATTAAATGGTATTGATTTATTGGGCGGTTTAATTCATACATAATTCCGGTAGTTGGACTATATTTCCCGTCACCGTCTGGATCTAACACTCCTAAATCAAGAAAGTTGGATTCATTGTAAGCACCATTAGCAAAGATAGAAAGCCTTAAGTCAGTTTGTTTTAAGATATCATATTTTAATGAAGCTTCAATACCTCTGTTTTGAAGTGCGCCGTTATTTGTGCTAAGCGTAACAATACCATTTGCTGCAGATATTCCTGTTGGAACATACAACTCGGTTGTTTTTTTGTTATAAACATCTACAGAACCTGTTAAACGATTTTTAATTCCGAAGTCAAGACCAATATTCCATTGACTAGTTTCTTCCCAATGTAAATCTTTGTTGGCATAGCTTGAGACTCCGAATGAAGATTGATTTTCATATCCAATTAGTGTTGAGTTTAAATCACGAACAATCTGAGAACCTATAAATATTGTCGCTGCATTTGCATCTATTCCTCTTGCTAATACATTTTGATTACCAGTAATACCATATGATCCTCTTAGTTTTAAATCGGTAATTACTGAAGAATCTTTTAAGAAGTTTTCTTTAGAAATATTCCAACGTGCACCAGCTGACCAAAAGGTTCCCCACTTATACTTGTCTACAAATCGGTAACTTCCGTCTCTACGAGCTGTAGCGGTTAAACCGTATTTTCCTTCATAATCATAATCTAAGCTTCCAAAATAGGCTAATAAACCAGCGTTTACTTTCGATGCGCCAATGGCTGGAGCATATGATGTAGGCATTGTTGCAGGGTTATATGCAATGTATCCGGTACCAGCGCCAGGTTCCCATGTTAATGGGTTTAAGCCAATTTGTTGGTAAAAAGATTCTCTACGATGCGCCTTCATGTACTCTTGAAATAAAGATGCTTCGATAGTGTGTTTTTCAGCAAAAACTTTTTTATAAGTTAGTTTGTTGACAATATCAAACGTGAATTCTTGCGTATTTCTAATTTGCTCTAAACCATGAAAAGGTTGGCCAGCACCCGAAGCACGAACAACAGATAGATAAGCCTCTGGTCCAATGGCAAAATTTCTTTTATCATGGGCATAATCTGTTCCGGCAGTTGTGCTAAATGTTAAATCATTAGTGATTTTGTATGCAGCTGTTCCTGAAATAATCATTTTAGTTTCGTCAAAGAAACTTGGTGCATTATTGCCATTCAATAAGTCCATCAACATATAAGGTGTTAGAGGGCCAGATGGGTTTCCGAAGTCAGCAAGTAATTGACTTCCGCTAGTGTATAAACTAGGGCTTAAAAATTTTGATGAAAGCAGGTATCCATTAAGAGGGTTTTGTAATACGTTATTACTGATATTATCTCTTGTCTCTTGTTCAAATTGGTTTCTTCTTGAATAAGTTGCTGAAAAATTTAATCCATAGCTGAACTTTTCGTTTGAAGATTTTCCATTAAAATTATTTCGTACGGTAAATCTTTTGAATTTAGTAGTTTTAGCAATACCATCTTGTTCGAAATAACCTAAACTTGAATAGTTATTAGAGTTTTCTCCTCCAGTAGTAAAGTTCAAGTCATGAGAAGTTGTTTTCCCTGTTTGGAAAAAAACTTTTTTCCAATCGGTGTTAACAGCATATGCATCTAAATTTGCAGGATCTGCTGTCACACCGCCAAATAAGTATGAACCTGTAACACCTAAGCCGCCTGTTCCTACTCCTGCCGCGTTAAACGATTGTTGCATTTTTAAATGTTCAATCGCAGTTGGTAAGTTGTATTTTTGATCTCTGATGGTTGAAGTACCAAAAGAAGAAGAATAATTTGCTTGGAATGATTTCTTGTAGGTTCCTTTTTTTGTATTGATAATGATTACACCGTTAGCTCCTCTATTACCATAAATAGCCGTTGCAGATGCATCTTTTAAAACAGAAACACTTTCAATGTCATTGGCATTTAAATTTCTAAAAAAAGATTGTGTTAAAGGGATTCCGTCAATAACATAAAGCGGATCTGCTGATGCGGAAAGAGAGCCAACCCCTCTAATTATTACATCAATTTTGTTAGATCCTGGTTGTCCAGAAAATGAAGCGATATTAGCTCCAGCTACTTGCCCTTGTAAAGTTTGTAATACGTTTACGTTTGGTCTGTTTTCAATGTTTGCAGCTCCAATAGTTTGTGTTGCGCCAGTTGATTTGGCTTTTGTTGTCGTTTTTCCATATCCTTGAACAACAACTTCTCCTAAAACTTTGGAGTTATCTTGTAAAATTGCATTGATGACATTAGAAACTCCAACTGTTTTAGAGCTTTCTGTCATTCCTAAAAAAGAGAATACAAGTACATCTCCTTCTTTTGCTTTGATAGAGTATGATCCGTCAAATCCTGTTGACACACCTTTATTGCTTCCTTTGATAACTACATTTGCACCAGGAAGGGGTTCGTTGGCGCCGGATACAACTCCAGTAATTGTTTTCTCTTGAGCAAAAGAAAACTGCATTGTTAATGCTAATATTAGCAAATAAATCCATTTAAACTTTGATCCCATATTTGTTTTGTTAAGTTAATTACGCAAATCTAATAAATTAACTTTTATTTAAGGATATTTTTTTTAGAATCTTGTGTTAAAGCTAATATGTACGATTGAATTTGATAGTTTTATTGCTTGTTCTTTCGTGCTTCCATTGGCGTAGGCTAGGTTTAATTGACCGTTTTTAGTGCTTAATCCAAATCCGAAGCCAAGACCAATTAAGTTGTTTGTAGTGTTGCTGGTTTTGTCTTGATAATAGCCATAGTCAATGATGGAGTGGAGGTAAAGGCCATCGTTAAAGCTGTATCTGTACTCTGAAAGCAGTGAGGTAAAAATGTTTCCTTGTAGGCTATTTTCGTTAAAACCTCTTATGGAATTTATGCCTCCAAAGCGGTACAATTCGTTAATGATGTAATTGTTACTCCTTAAATAAAAATTATGACTTCTAATATTAATGCTGTTTTTTTTGTTCAGATAAAAATTGTGACTCAAATTGAGGTTTCCAAAAAATTGTTTTTCTGGAGCTAAATTTGAATCTCTTCGTCCTAAACCAACTTTAAAATAAATGATGGTTTTTTCGGGAAACAAAAAATTCTCATTGTCGATGTTAGTATAATCGAAATGTGTAGTGATAAAAGAATTACTAAAATCACTTAAGCTTGAGTTGTTGGTGTTTTGAATGTCGCTTGATTCGGTGCTTTGATAACCTAAATAGACTTTAGAGTTATAATTGAAATAGTAACCTAGGTCGATTGCGGTTTTTGCATTTTGAAAAATACTATCTTGTTTAAAGATGTTTAATTGTGCTTTTATGCCTAGTGATGATTTTAGTACATATGGAATTTCGAGACTAGCATCGAAAGTTTTTTGGTTCTTGCCATCGCTTTTCCAGTAGATGTTAAATTTTTCACCACCATTTAAAATGTTTTGCAATTTTAAATCCAAATAGCCGTTAAGTGTTATTTTTTTTTCAATGTTAGTAAAGCCTATGTAGCCATCGAAAGTGTTGGGCTTTGTTTTTTCTAAATAGACATAAACTTTGGTGGAATCTTTAGTGAATAAAATTTCAGGAGCTTTAATTTGCTTGACAAATCTAATTTTGTCAAAATCGCTGGATAAGCTTTTTAAAGTGATTTGATTTAAGGTCTTGTTTTTATAAATCCTCTTAATGTTCTTGATGTGGCCTTCAGGAAATTTTTCATAACCGTTAATTATAATGTCATCAAGAGTTCTTTTTATTTCAACATTGGTATTTAAATCGGCATGAAGTTCATTGTTTTCTTCTCTAAAATTGATCAATTGAATTTTGGATAACGAATATCCTTTTTTTTCCAGAATCGCTAATGTGCTATTCATGAAATTTTCTACCTCCTGAATTGGTTTTATTTCAATAGGTTTTGTAGAGCCTAAAAGCTCAAAATTATCACCTATATATATATGTATAAATTTATGTTGTTTGCCAAGATTGAATTTTGTTTCAAATAAAGTATCGTTAACTTTTTTTATTTCAGGTGGCGATTGGTTTAAAAATCCAAATCGTAAGAGTTTTTGCTCTAATAGTTTTGCTTCATCTGTAATTAGCTTTGCATTTTTGTGTTTTTTGATGTATCCGATCGAATCTATTGTTTTGGCTTCACTTTCTTTATCGGATTTAATTTTTAAATGAAGTTCCTGTCCCAGAAAAGTTTGGAAGCTTAGAAAGTATAGAAATAAAAGAATAAATTTTTTCAAAAATAATTATTTGGAGCGACCTTGCTAAGGATGAATTGAACAATATGTGTTTTCTTAAATCTTAGGAGGTAACTTGTTTTGAGTTGTTGTATATTTTTTGCTAAAAATACAATTATCAAATTCAAAATAACGCTAAAAAGTAAAAATGAGTATTCAAAAACAAGCAGTCTGAAAATTAATTAATTACGTTTTGTTTTTTTTGAAAATAATACATACATTTGCAACCCCGTAAAAAGCGGGATTTTATAAACAAGTAATTTTTAGTATTTAATTATGCCAACGATTCAACAATTAGTAAGAACAGGAAGAACCCAAATGACTAAGAAGTCTAAATCGGTTGCTTTAGATTCTTGTCCTCAAAGAAGAGGTGTTTGTACGCGTGTTTACACTACTACTCCAAAAAAACCAAACTCAGCGATGCGTAAAGTAGCGCGTGTACGTTTGACTAATGGAAATGAAGTAAATGCTTACATCCCTGGAGAAGGACACAATCTACAAGAGCACTCGATAGTATTAGTGCGAGGCGGAAGGGTAAAAGATTTACCAGGAGTTAGATACCACATTGTGCGTGGTGCGCTTGATACATCAGGTGTAGCAGGAAGAACACAAAGAAGATCTAAGTACGGAGCAAAACGCCCAAAAGAGGCTAAAAAGTAATTTTTAAAACTTTTAAGAAAAAGACATGAGAAAAAGAGCGGCAAAGAAGAGACCCCTTTTACCGGATCCAAGGTTTAATGACCAATTGGTAACGCGTTTTGTG
Organism: Bacteroidota bacterium; assembly: GCA_040385625.1. Taxonomy (GTDB): domain Bacteria; phylum Bacteroidota; class Bacteroidia; order Flavobacteriales; family Flavobacteriaceae; genus Flavobacterium. Next base: position 5,408 of record JAZKHA010000021.1, on the reverse strand, counting down.
AACAACTTAATGTGGGACGGTAAAAAATCAACAGCGTTCAAAGTATTTTATGATGCAATGGACATCGTAGAGTCTAAGAAACAAGATGCAGAAAAATCATCATTAGAAATCTGGAAAGATGCATTAACAAATGTTATGCCTCACGTAGAAGTTCGTTCACGTCGTGTGGGTGGAGCTACTTTCCAAATTCCAATGCAAATCCGTCCAGATAGAAAGATATCTTACGCTATCAAATGGATGATTTTATATGCAAGAAGAAGAAACGAAAAATCGATGGCAGGTAAATTAGCTTCGGAAATTTTAGCTGCGGCTAAAGAAGAAGGTGCTGCTGTTAAGAAAAGAATGGATACTCACAAAATGGCAGATGCTAATAAAGCATTCTCTCACTTTAGATTTTAATTCATACAGAAATGGCTAGAGATTTAAAATTCACAAGAAATATTGGTATTGCAGCTCACATTGATGCTGGTAAAACCACTACAACTGAGCGTATCTTATTTTATACGGGAAAATCACACAAAATTGGTGAAGTACACGATGGTGCTGCAACAATGGACTGG
>JAZKHA010000021.1:0-4838 GCA_040385625.1 Bacteroidota bacterium | reverse complement strand
AAGAGCAAGAAAGAGGTATTACAATTACTTCTGCTGCTACAACTTGTGAATGGAGTTTCCCAACAGAACAAGGTAAAGTAATTGCTGATTCTAAACCGTACCACTTTAACATTATCGATACTCCAGGTCACGTTGACTTTACAGTAGAGGTAAACCGTTCGTTACGTGTATTAGATGGTTTAGTTTTCTTATTTTCTGCTGTTGATGGTGTTGAGCCACAATCAGAAACTAACTGGAGACTTGCTGATCAATATAGAGTTCCTCGTATGGGATTCGTAAACAAAATGGACCGTCAAGGATCTAACTTTTTGATGGTATGTCAACAAGTTCGTGACATGTTAAAGTCTAATGCTGTTGCAATTACATTGCCTATCGGTGAAGAGAATGATTTCAAAGGAGTAGTTGACTTAGTTAAAAATCAAGCTATTGTATGGCATGATGCAACTCAAGGTGCTACTTTTGATATCGTGCCTATCCCGGAAGATATGCTTGCAGAAGTAAAAGAATACAGATCGATTCTTATTGAAGCAGTTGCTGATTATGATGAAAATCTATTAGATAAGTACATGGAAGATGAAAACTCTATTACAGAGGAAGAAATCAACGTGGCTTTAAGAGCAGCTACTATTGATATGGCTATCATTCCTATGATTGCTGGTTCTTCTTTCAAAAACAAAGGAGTTCAATTCATGTTAGATGCGGTATGTAAATACTTACCATCTCCTTTAGATAAAGAAGGTATTGAAGGAATTCATCCTGATGATGCTGATTTATTAGAAGAAGATCAAACTAAAATATTACGTCGTCCAGATGTAAAAGAGCCGTTCGCAGCTTTAGCATTTAAAATTGCTACTGACCCTTATGTTGGTCGTTTAGCTTTCTTCCGTGCTTATTCAGGACGTTTAGATGCAGGTTCTTATATCTTGAACACTCGTTCAGGAAACAAAGAGCGTATATCTCGTATCTACCAAATGCACGCTAACAAACAAAACCCAATCGAATATATCGAGGCAGGTGATATTGGAGCAGCAGTTGGATTTAAAGATATCAAGACTGGAGATACAATGTGTGATGAAAAACACCCAATTATTCTTGAGTCTATGAAATTCCCTGATCCGGTAATTGGTATCGCTATTGAGCCTAAAACTAAGGCTGACGTAGATAAAATGGGTATGGCTTTAGCTAAATTAGCAGAAGAAGATCCAACGTTTACAGTTAGAACAGATGAGGCTTCAGGGCAAACAATTATCTCAGGTATGGGTGAGCTTCACTTAGATATCTTAGTAGATCGTATGAAACGTGAGTTCAAAGTGGAAGTAAACCAAGGTGAACCTCAAGTAGAGTACAAAGAAGCTTTTACAAAAACAGCTACACACAGAGAAACATACAAGAAACAATCTGGAGGTCGTGGTAAATTCGGTGATATCGTATTTACATTAGAGCCAGCAGAGCCAGTTGACGGTAAAGTTCCTGTAGGATTACAATTTGTTAATGCTGTAAAAGGTGGTAACGTTCCTAAAGAATATATCCCATCTGTAGAAAAAGGTTTCCGTGAGGCTATGAAATCTGGACCATTAGCTGGTTACCAGGTGGATAGTTTAAAGGTAACTTTAACTGACGGATCTTTCCACCCTGTGGATTCAGATGCACTTTCTTTCGAATTAGCGGCTAAAATGGGTTACAAAGAAGTAGCAAAAGCTGCTGGAGCTGTAGTCTTAGAACCAATCATGAAAATGGAAGTAATTACACCAGAAGAAAACATGGGAGATATCGTAGGTGATATTAACCGTCGTAGAGGTCAGGTGAGTGATATGGGAGACAGAAATGGAGCTAAAACAATTAAAGCTAATGTGCCGTTATCAGAAATGTTCGGATACGTTACAACTTTAAGAACTTTATCTTCAGGTCGTGCAACTTCTACAATGGAATTCTCTCATTATGAGCAAACTCCATCTAACATTTCAGAAGAAGTAATCAAGAAAGCAAAAGGTAACGCTTAATTTTTAAGAAAATGAGTCAAAAAATCAGAATAAAATTAAAGTCTTACGATCACATGTTGGTTGATAAATCAGCAGAAAAAATCGTAAAAACTGTAAAAAGTACAGGTGCTGTGGTAACGGGTCCAATTCCATTACCAACAAACAAAAAGATTTTTACTGTATTACGTTCTCCACACGTTAACAAAAAGTCGAGAGAACAATTTGAAGTAATGTCATACAAGAGATTATTAGATATTTATTCTTCGTCTTCTAAAACAATCGATGCTCTAATGAAGTTAGAGTTACCAAGTGGAGTAGAAGTAGAGATTAAAGTATAATTTCCTCAAAGTAAAATATTTAGGGATTAAGTTTTGAAATTCAAAACTTAATCCCTACTTTTGCACACTCAAAAATAAAAAGTTTAGTAAATAATTAATAATTAATTAATATGTCTGGGTTAATCGGAAAGAAAATCGGAATGACTAGCATCTTTGACGAGAATGGGAAAAATGTTCCTTGTACTGTTATTGAAGTAGGTCCTTGCGTAGTTACCCAAGTCAGAACCAATGCGGTTGACGGGTATGAAGCTCTTCAACTTGGTTTCGATGACAAAGGAGAAAAACACGCTACTAAAGCTGACTTAGGTCACTTTAAAAAAGCGGGTACTTCTGCTAAGAAAAAAGTCGTTGAATTCCAAGGATTCGAGAATGAGCACAAATTAGGAGATGTTATCACTGTAGATCTATTCGCAGAAGGCGAGTTCGTAGATGTTCAAGGTGTATCTAAAGGTAAAGGTTTTCAAGGGGTTGTAAAACGTCACGGTTTTGGTGGTGTTGGTCAAGCAACTCATGGTCAACATAACCGTTTAAGAGCACCAGGTTCTGTAGGAGCTTCGTCTTATCCATCTAGAGTATTCAAAGGAATGCGTATGGCTGGAAGAATGGGTGGTGATAATGTAAAAGTTCAAAATTTAAGAGTTTTAAAAGTAGTTGCTGAAAAGAACCTACTTGTTATTAAAGGATGTATTCCTGGATGTAAAAACTCTTACGTAATCATTCAGAAGTAATGGAAGTAAAAGTTTTAAATAGCAACGGAAAAGAAACGGGTAGAAAAGTTCAACTTTCTGACTCAGTTTTCGCAATCGAGCCTAACAAGCACGCGGTTTATCTTGATGTTAAGCAATACTTGGCTAATCAAAGACAAGGAACGCATAAAGCTAAAGAAAGAGCTGAAGTAGCAGGTAGTACTCGTAAGATCAAAAAACAAAAAGGTACAGGTACTGCTCGTGCGGGTAGTGCAAAAAACCCTTTGTTTAAAGGTGGAGGTAGAGTTTTTGGTCCAAGACCAAGAAGTTATTCTTTCAAATTGAACAAAGCTTTAAAAAGATTGGCTCGTAAATCAGCTTTAACTTTAAAAGCTCAAGAATCAAATTTAATCGTAGTAGAGGATTTCAATTTTGAAGCTCCAAGTACTAAAAATTTCATTAACGTATTGAAAGCGTTAGGATTAGATAACAAAAAATCCCTTTTCGTTTTAGGTGATGCAAATAATAATGTATATTTGTCGTCTCGTAATTTAAAAGGCTCTTCTGTTGTAACTAGTTCAGAATTAAGTACTTACGCGATATTAAACGCAAATAATTTAGTTCTTTTAGAAGGATCTTTAGAAGGAATTGAAGAAAATTTAAGCAAATAATAGGCCATGAGTATCATAATTAAACCTATCGTAACAGAAAAAATAACCAAAGACGGAGAATTATTCAACCGTTTTGGTTTCGTTGTAGATAAAAAAGCGAACAAAGTTGAAATTAAGAAAGCTGTAGAAGCTGCTTATGGAGTAAACGTTGTAGCAGTAAATACAATGAATGTACGTCCAGACAGATCAACGAAGTACACTAAAAGTGGAATGATCACTGGTAAAACAAATGCTTACAAAAAAGCAATTGTACAAGTACAAGAAGGAGAAACAATAGATTTTTACAACAATATCTAATAAAAAAAGATGTCAGTAAGAAAATTAAAACCTATTACCCCGGGTCAGCGTTTTAGAGTTGTTAATGGTTTTGACGCCATTACAACTGATAAGCCGGAGCGTTCATTAATCGCACCGATAAAAAACTCTGGAGGTAGAAATAGTCAAGGAAAAATGACCATGCGTTATACAGGCGGTGGTCACAAACAAAGATATCGTATCATTGATTTCAAAAGAACTAAAGATGGAATTCCAGCTTCAGTGAAATCTATTGAATATGATCCAAACAGAACTGCTTTTATCGCTTTATTAGCTTATGCTGATGGTGAGAAAACGTATATTATTGCTCAAAACGGATTGCAAGTTGGTCAAAAAGTCGTTTCAGGTGCAGATGCTGCTCCAGAAATCGGAAATACTATGCCATTAAGCAAAATTCCATTAGGAACTGTAATATCTTGTATTGAGTTACGTCCTGGTCAAGGAGCTACAATCGCTCGTTCAGCTGGTACTTTTGCTCAATTAATGGCACGTGATGGTAAATATGCTACAATTAAAATGCCTTCAGGAGAAACAAGATTAATCTTGTTAACTTGTTCAGCAACAATTGGAGCTGTTTCTAACTCTGACCACCAATTGATCGTATCTGGTAAAGCAGGTAGAACAAGATGGTTAGGTAGAAGACCAAGAACTAGACCAGTAGCGATGAACCCAGTTGATCACCCAATGGGTGGTGGTGAAGGACGTTCTTCTGGAGGTCACCCACGTTCAAGAAAAGGTTTACCGGCTAAAGGTTATAGAACTCGTTCTAAGCAAAACCCGAGCAACAAGTATATTGTAGAACGTAGAAAGAAATAATAAGATATGGCACGTTCATTAAAAAAAGGACCT
>JAZKHA010000020.1:0-10135 GCA_040385625.1 Bacteroidota bacterium | reverse complement strand
CCCGACCCCCTCGGTGTAAACGAGGTGCTCTGAACCAGCTGAGCTAATCGCCCGAAATTATTTTGAATGTCTTCGAGAAACATTTTGTGGGCGATGAGGGGTTCGAACCCCCGACCCCCTCGGTGTAAACGAGGTGCTCTGAACCAGCTGAGCTAATCGCCCAATAAAAAGAATAGTACTATTCTCTTATTGTGGGTGCAAATATAGGACAGTTTTTTATATCTGCAAACATTAATCAAAAAAAATTACACAATTTCTGCCACTACAAAAGTACTTCCTCCAATATATATAAAATCGCTATTCCTCGCATTTTTCAACGCTTGACTATAAGCTTCTGATACCGAATTAAATACTTCTCCAACTAAATCATATTCTTTAGCTTTATCTTTTAAAATAGCCGCTGCTAAACCGCGAGGCACATTTGGTTTACAAAAATAATATTGTGCATTTTTAGGAAATAACGGCAAAATATCTTCTAAATCTTTATCATTTACAACCCCTAAAACAAAATGCAATTGCTCAAAATCTTCTTTTTTAATTTGATTTAATACAATTTTCAATCCGTGACTGTTGTGTGCCGTGTCACAAATTGTTTTCGGATTCGCGTTAATTTGCTGCCATCTTCCCAACAAACCGGTATTATTGACTACGTTTAACAATCCGTTTTTCAAATCAGATTCTGATATAGAGAAATGATTTTGTAACACTTCAACTGTTTGCATCACCGTTTTTTTATTGTGAAATTGGTAATCGCCAAGTAAATCGGATGGATAATCTTCGGATATTAAATCGGATGCAAAATAAATTTCCGAATTACATTCGGAAGCTTTTGCTACAAATACTTTTTTAGTTTCTGTAGTATATTCTCCTATAACAACTGGGATATTCGGTTTTATAATTCCTGCTTTTTCGAACGCAATTGCTTCTAATGTGTTTCCCAAAAACTGCGTATGGTCAAAACCTATATTAGTAATTACTGAAACCAATGGGGTAATTACATTCGTAGAGTCTAATCTTCCTCCTAAACCCACTTCAATCACAGCTACATCTACTTTTTCTTTGACAAAATAATCGAAAGCTAGACCCACGGTCATCTCAAAAAAACTCAATTGATTTTCTTCAAAGAAAGGTTTATTCACTGAAACAAAATCGACTACAAACTCCTCAGAAATCATTTCCCCGTTAATCCTTATTCGCTCTCTAAAATCCTTTAAATGCGGAGACGTATACAGTCCAACTTTATAACCTGCTTCCTGTAAAACAGAAGCAATCATAGAAGAGGTAGATCCTTTTCCGTTGGTACCTGCTACGTGTATTGATTTGAATTTATCTTCCGGGTTTCCCAAATGATTAACCAGTAAAAGAGTATTCGTCAAATCCTCTTTATAAGCTGATACTCCTTGCTGTTGGTACATGGGCAATTGAACAAACAGCCAATTAATAGTTTCTTGATAAGTCATGCTGAAATATTATTTGACAAGTTAACGCTACAACTATAAAATAAATAAGATCTTTTTTAGTTATTTAGCATATAGACTTTATCTTTATTGCAAAATTGAGATTATTTTTAAAATAAATTACAACGATTATACTTTATGATTGGATTTTTATTACAAGCGCAAAACGACACCATTGCTAAAGCAACAGGAGTTGTGGTGGAAAACATTGGAAAAGAAAATGAAATTTCAGTTTTGGAATTCATTTTCAAGGGTGGATTTTTTCTAATCCCAATTGCCCTGCTCCTTTTTTACACTATTTACATAATTATAGAACGCTTTATTTACATAAAAAAAGCGACCAAACATGATCCTCATTTATTAAAAGATATTCGTACCCATTTAAATAGTGGCAATATTGCTTTAGCCATTAGTGCCGCCGAAAGAGATGGAGCCGCATCAGCCAATGTGATTAAAGAAGGTATTCAAACCATTGGAAGACCAATTGCTGAAATTGAATCGAATATGGAAAAAGTTGCCAATATTGAAATTGGTGAAATGGAGAAAAAACTAGCCATTCTAGGATTAGTTGCTGGTATTGCGCCTACTTTGGGCTTTATCGGAACTATTTCTGGGGTAATTAAAATTTTCTACAGCATTTCGGTGACAGAAAATATCAGTATCGGAAACATTTCAGGTGGTTTATACGAAAAAATGATTAGTAGTGGTGCTGGCCTTATTGTGGGTATTGTAGCCTATTCTGGCTATCACTTATACAATAGTATGATCGACAACTACTCGTTGAACATGCAAAGACACGTATTAGAATTTGTTAATATAATTCAGAGACCCAATGCCGATAAGACGAAATAAACGATTTGAAGCCGAAGTCGCTACCAGCTCACTGAGCGACATTATGTTCTTCCTGCTTTTGTTCTTTTTAATCATTTCGACATTAGCCAATCCGAACGTGATTAAAATGACGTTACCGAAAGCGAAAAACAACGAAAAAACCAACAAACAATTAATTAGTTTATCAGTTACCGAAGAAAAACGCTTTTTCTTAGACAAGCAAGAAATTACTTTTGACAAACTGGAAGCAGAATTACTCGCTAAAATTGGTGACAACAAAGAACAAGCGGTTGTGGTTCGCATTCCATACAACTTACAAGTACAGGATTTAGTAGATGTACTGCAGATAGGTGTAAAAAACAATTTAAAATTTGTAATCGCTACGAGTGCATCGAAGTAATTCTTAAAAAGAGAAAAGCCTTTCAACATTTTGAAAGGCTTTTTTTATGCTATTATATTTTTAAATTGTTTTTGAATTAATTCAAACTAAAACTATAAATAATCTTACCCGTTTGTTTTGCAGGCGCATCAGCACTCGCTTGCCATTTGGTATTCATCGCAGCCAGTTTTGCCTGACTTAATAAACAAGAAGCTGTATTGGTTGTTCCTCGAACCCCTGCAACCGCACTAATTGTTTTTCCGGTTTGGTCCACCGTAACTTCTACCACGACTTTTCCTTCTTCGTTACAGGTATAATTAGGTTGTGGTTTGGATAGTGCTTTTCTATTTCCTAACGAATAACCAATTCCGCCGCCACTTCCACTTCCAGAGCCTCCGCCAGAGCCTGAACCTGTTCCACTTCCTGTTCCAGTCCCGTTACCCGTTCCAGTTCCACCACCAGTTCCGCCTCCAGAACCACCACTGCCATAATAATCGTTGGAACCTAAGCTTCCGTTGGTTTTTCCTTTGTTTCCAGAACGCGAATCGTCTCCGTCTCCGCCTTTTTTAGAACCACCTAAAATACTCGATAAAGCATCGTTCGTATTTTTATTTACTTTAGGTTTGCTTTCTACGACCGGTTTCGGATCTATTTTAACTTTGGGTTTTACTTTTACAGGTACCGTTTTTTTGGGAATTACTACTGCATCGGCTTCATCGTTTTCACCCGAAATAATATCTTCATCAGGTTCTTGACTTGAAGCGACATTTTTTACATTTTTAATATCCAATTCTTCGCTTTGAAAATCTTTTCCAGAGCCAAAATCGCTATTCCCGAAATTAATGGTTACACCACCGCCTCCACCGCCTCCTGCAAGAAGCATTTCATTCATATTGGACGGTGGCCAAAAACGTATAAAAAACAAAATCAGCAAAAACAAAGAGTAAATCACTACGGTTAATAGTAACGATTTTCTCTTTTCTTTTGCTGATAATTCTAAGGTTTGCATAATTCTTTTGTTGTCTAACACTAGTACTAACGAAAATACTATTTATTTGTTATGTTACAGAAGAAAAATCAATAATTATACCAATTGAAGTTTTAAAATTACTTTTAGCAACTCGATTAAAAACGATATCCTAATCCTAATTTTAATTGATTATAGTTAACCCCTACTTTTTTACCATCTTCCACAAAACTTTTTGTAAATACTCTAACATAATGAAAGTAGGATTGCACGTAAAAACTTTTGGTTACGTCATACGAGAACCCAAAATTCACATTAATACCGCTGTTATTCTCTTTTTTAACTTTAATCTCTACTTCTTCCATATTCGAATAAATGTACTCATTTTCTGAAAAAAGAATTGAATATCCTAAACCAATAAAAGGATGTAATTTATCTTCTGAACTTAATTTAAATTCACTAAATAAATTTACGTGATGAAAATTATAATTCATACCTAATTCTGTTTCTGCAAATGTACTTTCTCTTTTTATTAAATCGAATGTATATGAGGCACCAATTGTCATTGAATTCAATTCTTTGAATCGATATTTAAAACTACCATCAATTATTCCTCTACTTTCATCCCCATAACCACTTTTTAATGCTAAAGGATAATTTAAATCAACACTGAATTTTTTAACTTGGGAAACAGTGCTTAAACTTAAAAAGAATAAGGCTATTAAAATAAATTTACTTTTCATTATTTTTTTATACTATTTCTTCATTTTTGAAAACTACAAATAACTGAAATCAATTATACCAATTGTTTCAAAGCTATCTCGAATGCTCTAGCACTGATATTTTTGGTATCTGAACCTGATGCATGTGTTTTTTCGATGGCTTTTTTAATGATTTCTGAAGTATCATTAAAGATTGCTTCATCCGTCATTTGCACTTTTCTTTCCATAAAGTAAGCAAAAACACGCGCCATTCCACAGTTGGAAATAAAATCAGGAATCAAGCTTACTTTGCTATCTACTTCTTCCATAATCGGTCCGAAGAAAATTTCTTTGTCTGCAAACGGAACGTTAGCACCACAAGAAATGACTTCCAATCCAGCAGCTACCATACTATCGACTTGCGCTTTGGTTACTAATCTTGAAGCAGCACATGGTGTGAAAATTTCAGCACCAATTGACCAAATTTTAGCATTGATTTCTTCAAAAGGAATCATTTTATCAGAAACCAATTTGTTTCCATCTTTATTTAAGAATAGCGTTCTAATTTCTTCAAAAGAGAATCCGTTTTCATTAATCACCCCACCATCTCTATCGATAATTCCTACCACTTTCGCGCCCATTTCAGCCAAGTAAAAAGCAGCGGCAGAACCTACGTTTCCAAACCCTTGTACAATAGCTTTTTTACCTACGACGCTTCCACCATAAATATCATAATAATGACGAACGGCTTGTGCTACGCCATAACCTGTAATCATATCGGCAACGGTATACTTTTTTTGAATATCTGGAGAGAATGTTGTGTTCTCGATTACTTTAACTACACCTTGACGTAATTGACCTATGCGGTTAATTTTATCGGCTTCAGTCGGTTTGAAATGCCCGTTGAATACGCCTTCTTGCGGGTGCCAAACACCACACTCTTCGGTCATCGGAATTACTTCGTGAATTTCATCAACATTTAAATCGCCACCCGTTCCGTAATAACTTTTTAACAATGGAGAAACCGCTTTATACCAACGTTGCAAAACCCCTTTTTTTCTTGGATCGGCCGGATCGAAATTGATTCCGGATTTTGCACCACCAATAGCTGGACCAGAAACTGAAAATTTAACTTCCATCGTTTTAGCCAAAGACAACACTTCATTCATGTCAAGTCCTTTACGCATACGAGTTCCTCCACCAGCAGCGCCGCCACGAAGTGAATTAATCACTGTCCATCCTTCTGCATCGGTTTCTGGATCTTTCCAATGGAATACTACTTCAGGTTCTTTATCTTCAAATTTCTTTAAAAGGTCTTTCATTGTATATAAATTGCGTTATTCGTTTGGCAAATTTAAAAAAATAACTTCCTTAAAAAAGTATTCAAGGAAGTTATTCGTATTAATAAGGCTGTAAATTATTATTTGCCTAGTAAATCATTTTTAAGGTCTTCGTCAACAGGATTTTTAGACAACCAAATCCCTAAAAAGGCTTTTTTAAACTCTAACCCTTCTATTTTTCCTGCTAATTTTTCATTTTTAATTATCCAAATAGCGGTATCCAAAGGGTTATAAATTAGTTTAAATACATCACCTTTTTTAGTAACCTCAGAATTAACCAACGTTTCAAGTAATCTTGCTTCTTTCTCAATCTTTGTCATTCCTTCATCTCCTACCGATCTTTCTAAACCTTTATACAAGGCTTTCGATAATTTTTTTGAAGAAACTAAAGAAGAAAGTATTTCAATTCTGATCCCCATTGGTGTTTCGCTATTCATGATGAATTCAGGATCTTGACTCAATGTAGTCAAATAAAGTGCCTGAACATAAACATCCATCCAAGCTTTTGATCGTACTCCAAAACCATTAAGCTCTAATTTTTGTCCTTCAAAATTAATAGTTCTTGGAACTGTAACTCCTTCTACTTCAAATTGAGACTGCGCATTAACCGATAAGAACTGTGCTAAAAAAAGTAGCACAATAATTGCATTTTTTTTCATTTTTATTACATTTAGGGTGTGCAAAAGTAGCATAAATCGACCAATTTGTCATTAACAGAAATGTGAATTTTTTGTTAAGAATCAAACAGTACTCCAGAGCAATGGTCTCGATTGGAGCCAGTTACACTAGACAACACATTTATTTCATTTCTTAACTTTAAAACGCCTAACAACGCGAAAATTAAGGCTTCTTTAAATTCTATAGTTTTTGCATCAGGAATTACAATTTGCATTTCAGGAAGATAGTTCTCAATCTGAGCTATTAAAAAATCATTATAAGCTCCGCCTCCTGTAATTAGAAGTTTTCCTTTTTTCACAGGCAATGCTGAAGCTATTTGAAATGCAACATGCTCCGTAAATGTCCGCAAAACATCTTCAATAGACAACGAATACTTTTCTAATATGGGAAGTACTGTAGTTTTAACAAATTCAAACCCGAGCGACTTAGGATAGCTTTTTTGATAGAAATCTAAAGCATTTAATTCTGCTAATAATTCTTTAGAAGTTTCGCCAGATTTTGCAATTTTACCTTTATCATCATATTGTAATCCGATTTTATTGGTATAAAAATTTAAGACGGTATTTACTGGCGAAATATCAAAAGCGATTCGTTTTCCTTTTTCTTCAAATGAAACATTGGAAAAACCTCCTAAATTCAAGCAATACTCAAATTCTGAAAACAAAATTCGATCTCCGATTGGTACTAACGGTGCTCCTTGCCCTCCTAATTGTACATCTTGCACTCTAAAATCACAAACTACTTTTTGTTTGATTATTTTGGCAATTTCTAGAAGGTTTCCTATTTGTAATGTGAATCCGTTTTGAGGTTGGTGCAAAATGGTATGTCCGTGCGAACAAACCGCATCAAGGTTTTCTAAATTATGCTTTTGGAGGAAATTTTTAATTATTTCTCCTAAAATTTCGGTGTATTCTTTATTCAATTCTTGTAATTCTTCTTCAGAAAAATCTACGGCTACTTTTAATCTATTAACCCATTCATCTGAATACGAAACAGTCTCGCTTTCTAAAATTTTAAAAGCCCATTTCCCGTTAGCAATAGTAAATTTAATGTGTGCTAAATCGACTCCATCGAGCGAAGTACCCGACATCACTCCTACAACGTTGTAATTCTGATTATTCATAGATTCAAAATTACTCAATCTTCTTGAAAAATTAGTATAAATACTTATATTTGGGAACTTTTTAAAAAGAACGAACAAAACACAAAATACGATGAACTTTAATTTAAGCGAAGAGCAATTAATGATTCAGCAGGCGGCAAGAGATTTCGCTCAAACTGAATTATTACCTGGAGTTGTTGAAAGAGACGAACATTCTACTTTTCCAGCAGAACAAGTAAAAAAAATGGCCGAATTAGGCTTTTTAGGAATGATGGTTGATCCGAAATATGGCGGTGCTGGCTTAGATAGTGTGTCGTATGTTTTGGCAATGGAAGAAATTGCAAAAGTAGATGCATCTGCTGCAGTTATCATGTCGGTAAACAACTCATTAGTTTGTGCTGGATTAGAAAAATATTGCAACGAAGAGCAAAAGATGAAATATTTAGTTCCTCTTGCAAAAGGTGAAGTAATTGGTGCTTTTTGTTTATCGGAGCCGGAAGCAGGATCTGATGCTACATCGCAAAAAACTACTGCCATTGATATGGGCGACCATTATTTATTAAACGGTACAAAAAACTGGATTACTAACGGTGGCACAGCTTCAACCTATCTTGTAATTGCTCAAACAGATATTGAAAAAGGACATAAAGGTATTAATGCTTTTATTGTTGAAAAAGGTTGGGAAGGATTCTCAATTGGTCCAAAAGAAAAGAAAATGGGAATTCGTGGTTCTGACACACATTCTTTAATGTTTAATGATGTAAAAGTTCCTAAAGAAAATAGAATTGGTGTAGATGGATTCGGATTTGCTTTTGCTATGTCAACTTTAAATGGAGGTCGTATTGGTATCGCTTCGCAAGCTTTAGGTATTGCACAAGGAGCATATGAATTGGCTTTAAAATATGCTCAAGAGCGTGTGGCATTCAAAAAACCAATTTTTCAACACCAAGCCATTGCTTTCAAATTAGCTGATATGCATGTACAAATTACAGCAGCGAGAATGTTATGTTTTAAAGCAGCTTCTGAAAAAGATGCTGGTCAAGATATTTCACATTCAGGAGCTATGGCCAAATTATTTGCTTCGGAAACTGCTATGAATACTACTATTGAAGCCGTACAAATTCACGGTGGAAATGGTTATGTTAGTGAATACCATGTAGAACGTATGATGCGTGATGCTAAAATCACTCAGATTTATGAAGGAACTTCAGAAATTCAACGTATTGTAATTTCGAGAGGATTGGTAAAATAATCTTTTGTTTATATATCAAAAAAGGCACGCTTAGCGTGCCTTTTATTTTAGATTAAACTTTTATTTATTTTTCAGAAATAACTTTTTTGATACTTACTCCTCTATTAGTAATCACTTTTATAAAGAACATTTGTCCTTCTCCTCTATTGAATCGAGGTCGGATGGTAATTTCTTTATTTAAGAAAGGATTATTATCTCTTTCTGTCATCAATAAAGCTCCTTTAGTATCAAACAATTGAATGCTTACATCTGATTTATAATTGAATTTATATCTCAATGTAATTACATCATTAAATGGTACTGGGAAAGACTCAAATACTGGCTCATCTTCCGATGCTCCCACAACTACAACACTAGGAGTAACGACTGTGCTAACTTCAATTCTACATTCGTCAAATCCTCTATTAATAGCATCTACTGCTCCATTAACTTCAGATGCTGACACACTTGTTACAGTTCCTGCTAAAACTAAATTAGCCAGTTCATACAAATCATCAACAGTTGGTGTAGCTCCTGCTCCCCAGTAATCAATAACATTTTGGGAAATGCTAAACATTTCTCCTGGATCTGAAGGATTATATTCATCTGTTCCACAACCAACTTCATCAACAGTTCTGAAACTGGTTTTCAATTTCACATTACCTAAACCGTTATCCAAAGAAATATTGAAGAATAAAGTCATTGTTTGACTCAACAAATTGTTGTTGATTGAACCTCGTTTTCCCTTCGCATAATTTAATGGGTCGCTATCAGGATACCATGTTGAAGTATCATCATAGGTAGCAAAGTCTACTAAAGCTCTTGGAGTTCCTCCACCAGGCAACATTTTAAATATATTATTTCTAGCCACTTCTTTCGTATCTCCATTATAAGTATTGATGTCCGAAAGTTTTAATAAGAAATAATTACCATTTTTACTTTGATTACCAAAAACAACTGATCCACCATTAGCGCTAACTGCTGCTGCCATAATAGCTTGTGCTTTAGAGAAACCTCCATCAGGTAAACAAGCATTTCCGTTTACATTACCATAGAATCCTTGAGTATAAGAACAATTAGATCCTGCACATGGACTTATGTATACTGTAAAATCACAAGATGTTGAATTTAGACATGAATCGGTTGCAGTATAAGTAACAGTTATTATTTGACCTACAGGGAATGGATCATTTAATGCCAATCCGTCTGAACGAGTACCAACTGCTACTATATCACCATCACAATTATCGGAAGCTACTGGAGGAACCAATACAGGAATCTCTTCACAACCATCCCATTCGTAATTTGAAGGACAAGACAATTCTGGTGCTGTTTGGTCCCAATGTCTGCTGTAAGTCACCACAACTTGATCTGCTGCATTCTCACAACTATCGCTCACATTGAATGTGAAATCTAAATATTGGGTACATCCGTCTTCACTGCTGCGAA
>JAZKHA010000019.1:0-97641 GCA_040385625.1 Bacteroidota bacterium | reverse complement strand
CGATTAAAAGCAGACCAAGATAGAATTGCCAAAGAAAGAGCAGATGCAGCTAAAGTAGAAGCGGATCGTTTAGCAAGAGAGAAAGCGGAAGCCGATCGTATAGCTAAAGAACAAGCCTTAGCGGATGCAAAAGCGAAAGCAGACGAAGCCAAAGTAGAAGCGGATCGCGTAGCAAGAGAGAAAGCAGAAGCGGATCGTATCGCTAGAGAACAAGCTTTAGCGGATGCAAAAGTGAAAGCTGATGAAGCAGCCCGATTAAAAGCAGAGCAGGATAGAATTGCAAAAGAAAGAGCCGATGCAGCCAAAGCAGAAGCGGATCGTGTAGCAAGAGAGAAAGCGGAAGCCGATCGTATTGCTAGAGAACAAGCATTAGCGGATGCAAAAGAGAAAGCAGACGAAGCAGCTCGATTAAAAGCAGAGCAGGATAGAATTGCTAAAGAAAGAGCAGATGCCGCTAAAGTGGAAGCCGATCGTTTAGCGAGAGAGAAAGCAGAAGCCGATCGTATAGCTAAAGAACAAGCTTTATCGGACGCAAAAGCGAAAGCAGACGAAGCAGCTCGTTTAAAAGCAGAGCAGGATAGAATCGCTAAAGAAAGAGCAGATGCAGCCAAAGCAGAAGTAGACCGTATCGCTAGAGAGAAAGCAGAAGCCGATCGTATAGCTAAAGAGCAAGCGGATGCAAAAGCCAATGAAGAAGCCGAAAGACTTCGTAAAGAAGCTGAAGAAAAAGCACGTTTAGACGCTCTTAAAACAGCTGAAGATAAAGAAATTGATAACCTATCTGGTGTTATTGAGGATTCTAAGAAAATCCAGTCGGAATCAATTAATAAATTCAAAACGTTAGTTTCTGATAAAGAGAAAGAATTATTAGAATTACGTAAAGCAAATGACGATTCAGATAAAGGAATTGTTACGCAGGTGAAAGAGGTTGAATTCCAAAGTGGAGCAACAGCAAACAGAGCTCTTGAAGCATTAAAAGTAGATATCAAAGAGAATTTAAAACAACAAGATCAGTTTATTAAGGAATACGAAACATTGGCGGCTGAACGCTTGAAAAAAATCCCTAATAAAAATGATTTAGTGAATTTGAATTACACTAAAACGATAGAAAAATTAAAAATTGACAGAGAATTGTCTGAAAGACAAAGTAATGAGTTGATCACTAAATTAGAACAAATTAAAGTAGATACTGAGGTAGAGAAAAAACGTCGAATCAAAAAGGCACTTTTTGATAATACTCAAGAAAAATTCCAAAAAGACAGAGCGGCGTTAAGTCAAATAAAAGCGACAACATCACCAACCGGTCAAGTGTATCAGCCAACGGACTTTGATTATGGAGATAGTGATCAGACCAATATGCAAATTGTTAAAAATATTGATAATGTAAAACCAGGCTTCTATTTAGTGGTAGCGTCTCATAAGGATGAAGCCAGACGTGATGCTTTCATTAAGAAAGCTATTCAAGCAGGTCAAACTAATATCGATTTCTTCTATGATGTAAATACAAGTACCTACCATATTTACTACCAAGAATTTGAAGAAATTGGGGAAGCTGATAATGCAATGAAAACAAAAGGAACTAAACCATTTAACGGAAAAATGGTAATTCTTAAAGTTGAAAAATAATAAAATAAAAAAATTAACGTTTCTTTAAGGTTTGATAATTCATTTCTAAAAGAAACGTTAATAAAAAAAGATTAACTTTATTGATTGAAAAAAATTAAACCAACCGCCCTATGAGAATAAAACACTACCTAATGTTATTGGTGTTCTTGTTCAGTGTTTACTCTGTAAATGCTCAAACAGGTACGCCTTTTAAATCTCGTTTGGGAGCAAACGCTACCAAAATTAGAGGTAATATAAAACTAGTTGGAAACACCGTTTTGGGTCATACGAACACCATGCCAACGTTTGACGCTTCAGGAAATGTAACCAATTTAGCAACTTTGACCAATCAAGCAAATCAAGCTACGTCGAATGGAGCAAATGGACAAAACGACAATGAAAATATGGAATATATTGACATTGACGGTGATGCTTCTACTTTCAGTTCCAGCAGTGCTTTTCTTGATATTGATCCTAGAGTCGTTACGTGTAAGCGAATTGTTTTTGCTGGGTTGTATTGGGCAGCAACCTATCCGTATGAACGAAGTACGGACCAAAATGCAGAATGGAATTCATTCCCTGCCAATACTCCTAGAGTTGGTGGGTTCAATCAAATAAAATTTAAGCTTCCGGTTGGAGGCTATACTAATATTACGGCCGATGAAATTATTTTTGACGGCTACAATAGCACTACACTTTCCAGCTCCTTTAAAGGGGCTCCTTATGTTTGTTTTAAGGATGTAACTACGATGTTACAAGGTTTGGCAGATGCTAATGGAAATTATACTGTTGGAAATGTAAAAGCAGCTCGAGGAAAACGATTAGATGGTGCTTCTGCTGGATGGAATTTAGTTGTTATCTATGAATCTCCTAATAGTAACGTTAGACCAAGACACTTTGTTGTGTATGATGGTTTGGAAAGAATTACAGGGACTCACGATGTAACGATTAACATCAGTGGATTTAGATCTACACTTACTGGAAAATTTGACACCAATATTGGAGTTGCCGCTTTAGATGGTGATAGAGAAAAAGGAAATGATCGTTATCAGTTTTCAAGTTTTGCTGTTGGGCCTTTTATCGATATGAAGGACAGTTTTAATGCGTTTGATAATTTCTTTGATTCCTCTTTAACGGATAATAATGCGATTGTAAACAATATTAATCCGGTTAAAAATAACACATACGGATTCGATTTGGATCAGGTAGAGTTACCCAATCCAGGACAAAGTAATTTAGTAAATGGAGCCAGTAACGCTTATATTAGATTAACAACACAAGGAAATACAGAAGATGCTTTTATGCCCTACGTGGCTACATTTTCGGTTGATGATTATGTTCCAAACGTAGCGTTAACTAAAACGGTGAATAACTTGTTAGGGGCCAACATTGATGGGCAACAAATACCTACATGTACCGATTTTAAATATATAATTGGATTTCAAAATTTAGGTTCCGACAATGCTATAGGAGTGGCTCCGGCCGATCCTAACTTTGTGGTTATTACAGATGTTTTACCGGCTAACGTAACCTATGTTAGTACAAATACTTCATTGATTCCAGGATCAACTGCTACCTATAATGCAGGAACGAGAACATTGTCAATTAGTATTCCTAGAACCTATTTTGAGGTGAATGATCCGAGATATACGTTTGAAATTTATGTAAAAACAGCTTGTAATTGTGCTGATATTAGTGATGCTTGTTCTACAACCGTAAGAAATCAGGCTTTTGTTACTTACCAAGGACAAAACGGAGGGCAAATAATTACTACCGATCCGAGTTCGTCAGTATTTGATACGACTTGTTTGGTAGGAAATGCAAGTCCAACCAATTCAACTATTTTACCAACGTGTAGATTAGAAAGTGACGTTTACATTTGTGGTACTACTACAAGTTTGTCGGGACCTGCTGGATATGATAATTATATCTGGACTGGACCAACAGGAGCTGTATTTGTTCCTAACAATACCAGTCAAAACGTAACGGTGAACATGTTAGGGGATTATACAGTAAATGCTACTAAAGCAGGTTGCGCTCCTTTTACTTATGTTTTCCATGTTAGACAATTTAGTTCGTCTATTACTAATCCGGTATTGCCTTATAACGAGGCCAGTCCGATAAGAACATGTGTTAATAACAATGAGGTAATGCCATACATTTATTTATGTGGAGCAGCCGATCATCAGCTTATAAACACAGGAATTACCGATGCACAATCTATTACTTGGCAGATATACAACCCAGCTTGTGGGGCCTATTCGCCTTTAGATTGTCCTAATACTACCGCTTCTTGTTGGAGTAATGTGGCTTCGGGTTCAAGTTATGATGTTTCTTTAGAAGGAAACTACCGTATCGTACTTACTTATTCTACCGGATGTTCTAAAATATTTTATTTTAACGTGTTAAAAAATCTTTTAGATTTTCAAATTGTAACACAAGATATTTATTGTACTACTCCTGGAAGTGTAACTATTACAGGGGTTCCTACAAGCGGCTACTCATTTTCATTATTAAACTCAAGTGGTGTTGTGATTCAAGGACCACAGCCAAGTAGTAATAATGTTTTTGTTGTGGGCACTGCAGGAATTTACGGAGTGAGCATTCAACAAACAAGTATAACAAACGGATGTGTTTTTTATAATCAGACACCAGTTGTAATCAATGAGCATATACCATCAACCTCGGTGACTAATGTTACCCAACCAATTTGTTATGGTGATCCAGCTAGTATTACATTAGCTATATCAGACGGTAGACCAAATTATTTCTTTAATTTATTTAATAGTACGGGTGGTTTAGTTGCCTCTTCTGGAGCGCAAACCAGCAATACCTATACATTTAGTGGATTGGCTCAAGGACAAACCTATACTTGGAACACCACTACTACTGATGGATGTCCCGCTACAGGAACTGTCACTATCGATAATCCTTTAGAAATAAAAGTCAATTTATCTTTAATTAAAAATATCACTTGTACTCAAGGTACAGTTCAGGTAGATGTTACAGGAGGAGAAGCGCCTTACTTTATATATGTATCGCCTAACACCGGCCCTCCACAACCGTATTTGGCAGGAAATACTTTCCCGGTAAGTACTCCGGGAGGAACGTATACTGTTAATGTATTAGATTCTAAAAACTGTAGAGGAACAGCACAAATTACCGTGACACCTATACCGGCATCAACTATTAATCCAATTGAAACAGATATTAGATGTTTTGCTGATGGTAATGTGGGGCAAATTGATTTCCGACCTACTCTTAACGGAAACACGATGATGTTTGCCATAAGTACGGTTTCCGCTACAGGACCATTTACATATGTTACACAAAGTGTATTCAATAATTTAGCGCCAGGGACTTACTATTGTTCAGCACAGTATACCTACAATGGTGACACTTGTACAATACCTACGGTAACACTGGTTATTGACCGAAACCCGGAAATCATTGCTGCTTTAGATATTACAACAGCTTTAACTTGTACTGCTGGCACCAACAATCCTGGAACTGCCGTTATTACGGCAACTGCCTCAGGAGGTGTTACACCAATTCAGGCCAGTATTAATGGTGGAACAACTTTTTTCCCTGTTCCTCATAACTTTACAGTTAACGGATCTGGTACTTATACCGTTATCTTTATGGATAACGTTGGGTGTAGAGTTTCTAGAACAGTAACGGTATTACCATTAACGCCACCAACATCAATGTCATTTGTGGTATCTCCATTACAATGTAACGTAACGTCAACTACCGGAAATGTTACCGTGACAGTTAGTGTTACAGGAGGAACAGCACCGTTAAGTTATCAAATTGTTTCACCACTTCCAGCGAGTGCAGTTCAATCAGGGAATCAGTTTACGGGTTTAAACCCAGGAACTACCTATACCTTCCAAGTGGTTGATGCTAATGGATGTACCATCAGACAAGATTTAGTGATTCCGGCTTTACCAACGGTTACGGTTAGCGCAACGATTCCAAGACCATGTTTTGGTTCGACAACTGCTATTACTACAGTAACGGTAACAGGTACAACTAATTTCCAATATTCGATTAATGGAGGTCCTAATCAGCCATATCCAGGAAGTAATATCTTTAATGTAACGGTTCCTACTGGAAGCGCTGTAATCATTACAGTTATTGACACTGCTACCAATTGTAGTGGAACCACGACTATTACTATTCCTGTTGGTTCAGACATAACAGGAACTTTACAGGTTACCCCGATACGATGTGTACCAGCTTCAGGATCTGTGGAAGTATTAAATGTTTCAGGCGGCTGGGGCGGTCCTTACCGATATGAATTATTACAACCAAACGGAACTGTCTTAGGGCCACAATCTAGTAATATTTTTACCCCTTTAACACAAACAGGTTCTTATACGGTAACTATTATTGATTCGAACGGTTGTAGAAAAGCACTACCATCATTTACATTATCAGCACCAGTTACTCCTGTACTTTCTATTGCGTCTTCCGATTTATGTGTAGATGCGGGTGGAACTCAGGTTACTGTTCAGGTAAATTCAGGAACAGGAACGGGACCATTCCAATTTAGTTTGAATGGAGGAGCTTATGTACCGGCAAACTTACCTTTACTACCAGGACACCAATATATTAATCTTTCTACAGGCGGAACAGGTCATGTGATAACTGTTAGGGATGCTTACGGTTGTATCGGTACTATTACTTTACCAGTAATAAATCCTACTTTAAGAGCTAACGCAACAATTACCAAAAGGTTAGATTGTACGGGTTCACCAAATGCTACTATTCGTGTAGATATTACCGGTGGTTATCCAGCTTATTCGTATCAAGTATCTACAAATGGCGGAACCACTTATGGTTCTTCAGTAGCTGTAGTAGGAGCCACGTTTAATTATTCAGCGGCTACCGCAGGAACGTATACGTTCTTAATTACCGATGCGAGAGGATGTACTTTTACAGTAACCGCACCAACGATTTCTGCATTAATACCGATAAGCGCTACTTTTACTCAGACAAATAATCTTTGTGATGGAGATACCAATGGTAGTTTTACCGTGGTTCCTTCAGGAGGATTACCACCATATTTAATTAGTGTAACAGGCGGAACTTTTACGGGAGTCTATACTTCGCAAACGACTTATTCAGGTCTTGGTGAAGGCACTTATACGGTTAATGTTAGAGATGCCAACCTGTGTAATTTAGTACCTCCATTGACTATTAATATTACAGCACCAGATCCTATTGTTTTTACACAACGAACAAATCCAATTACTTGTGGTCCTTCAGGTACTCTTTTAGGATCAATTGAAATTTTAACTTTAGGTGGCGGTACCGCTCCTTATAGATTAAGATTGATAGATTTATCTGGAGGCACTCCAAATGTGGTAGTTAACAATGCTACTGCACCTCATACCTTTGGTAATCTAAATTTTGGTAATTACCAAGTGGTTATTAGCGATGCAAACGGATGTTCAACATCATTTACTACAACTGTAGCCAATACAGTATCAGATCTTACTATTGATGTTACTACTATTGCTGGTAATTGTACTACAGGAGCCTGTATTAGACTTACCGCAACGGGAGGAGTTGGTCCTTATTACTTTGCACAATACCCACTTCCTTCGGGAACGTATGATTATGCAACGAATGCCGCTTTCTATCAACTTGAAACATCACCTGGAGAATATACTTTTTGTGGTTTAGCCTCAGGTGTGGTATATTCTTTCATTGTATACGATTCTGTAGGAGGTTGTTATTTCTTTAGACAAGCTACGACACCTACACAGGTTTTTGGCACAATTAGAGTTGCTGAAACACACAATAATGTGACTTGTAACGGTGCCGCTGATGGAAATGTAACGTTTACAATTTCCAATTATGCTGGAACCTCTGTGTCTTATCAAATTTTTAATGGAACAACGAATCAACCAGTAGCACCAACTTTGGCACCAGTAGTTTTAGCAGGTTTAACAGGGTTGCCAGTTACAATTACTAATCTTGGTCCACTTCCAGTAGGTACTTACTATGTATTGGTTAGAGAACTTACTCCTGGACCATCTTTTGGTTGTACTTTTGCAACACCAGTATTTACTATAACTGAATCGGCTACTCCATTGAGTGTTACGGCACAAATTCTTAAAAATGCCAATTGTAATAGTAATGGTACAATACAAGCCAACGCTTCAGGAGGAACTGCTCCATATTTATATTATTTTGTTTTATCACCAGGTGCTGCTCCAGCAGTGGGTGATCCATTATGGTCGAGTTCAAATATTGCGAATCTACCAGCTAGTGCAACACCTTATAGAGTATATGTATTGGATGCGTTTGGTTGTATTCAATTTGATGAAGAAATTTTGCCTGCCGATCCAGTACCGTCTATCAGTGCGGTGGTAAATGCAAGCTCGGTTTGTAATGCTGAAGGACTTTTTGAAATTGATGTAACCATCAATTCAGCTGGAATTGAGCCATACACGTTTAGTCTTGACGGAGGGGCGTATCAAAATTTGATAGCGACTTATCCTTTAACCTATCCGTATACTTTTACAATTAGTAATTTAAGTTCAGGTACTCATACAATTTCGGTACTTGACAAAAATGGTTGTGGTGTTACTAATGTTGCACCATTAAGTGTGACAATCACTCCGCCATTAAATATTAATGCAGGTTTTACTTTATTGCCTGTTTGTGATGCAGCGAATGGTACTATTACTGCTAATGCTTCAGGTGGAAGCGGAGTACCTGCTAATTATCTATATACTTTGTACGACAGTACCGGTGTTGGTGTGTTATTTGGCCCACAAGCAAGTAATGCTTTCACCGCTGTTGCACCAGGTACTTATTGGGTAGAGGTAAGAGATATTACGACCAACTGTACTGCTAGAGTTCGAGTTTCTTTAGCAGATCCGATTGCAGTAAACTATGATTTAGTTGCCTCACATGTAAGTTGTTTTGGTGGTTCGGATGGAACCATTACTGTAACGAATGTGGTAGGGGATGGGCCATTTGAGTATCAAATTGTTTCACCAATTGTTATGCCAGCTAGTCCACAAACCTCTCCTTTATTTACAGGTTTAGGTGCTGGTACGTATGAAGTAGAAGTAACTTCTGCGAGAGGATGTAAATTACTTGTGAATAAGACAATCACTATAAATCAACCTGCTCAATTGGTATTAAATGCGACGGGTGTTACAAGCCCAACATGTAGTAATAATGCGATTCAGCCTGTTACCGTGACTGTTAATGTTGATCCATCAACCGGAACAGCACCTTATTTGTATAGTTTTAACGGAGGAGCTTTTACTTCCAATAATGTATTTACAGTATTTGCTACGACAAGTTCTCAAACGATTAATTTTACAGTAAGAGACGCTAAGGGTTGTACCATTTCATCAAGTGCCAATGTGGCTGCTTACACTCCGTTGAGTGCTACAGCAACTACAGCACCAGTAACTTGTTCTGCACCGCCAGTAACTGGAAACTACACCATAACAGCTTCAGGTGGAACGGCGCCTTATACCTACACTTTAGTAGCGGGTAATGCAACAGCAGTTACGCAACATGCTTTTCCAAATGATAACATATTTGATATTACCCAACCAGGATCTTATTACTTTAGAGTAACGGATAATACAGGTTGTTGGGTTGATTTAGCAAGACATGATGTTCCAGCTTTTGATCTCATAACCATAAGCGCCCCGGTAACTACTAATGTTACTTGTTCTGGTTCGGCTACAGGAACGATTGGTTCAGTGGCATTTCCAATACAAATTAATAATTATACAGGAAATTATACTTGGGTACTTCAAGGAAGTGCTTTATCAGGCTCTGGAAATACTGGAACTCCTTTAATTATAAGTAATGTTCCTGCTGGAAATTATACTTTATTAATTACTGAAACACAAGCACCTTTCTGTGATGCTAGTATACCAGTAGATATTACTGCACCTGCTACTCCTTTAATAGCAAGCGCTCAGATAGATGCCTTGGTGAATTGTAACAACACCGGTGGTGTAATTACTGCTTCTGCTTCTGGTGGTTGGGGTGGTCCTTATCAATTCGAATTGGTTAGATTACCATCAACAATTGTGGCAGCGTACAGCACAAATAGTTCATTCAGTAATTTACCTGCAGGAAATTATGTGGTTAATGTTAGAGATAATGGAGGATGTATTGTTACAACCAATCCAGTATTGACTTTAACAACTCCTGTACAAATTGCCGCTACCGTTACTCCAAGTACATTATTATGTACGAATGACACTAATGGTTCTATAACAGTAACTGGAGTTAGCGGAGGTGTTGGACCATATTCTTATATTTTATTAACGTATGATACCGCTGGAACAACAGTAGTAGCTACTTCTGCGCCACAAACCACAAACATTTTCCAAAATTTACCAGCGGGAATCTATGAAGTTGTGGTTACCGATGGCTATGCAGGTTGTGATTCACCTAGATATAGAGTAACTATTGCTAATCCTACTGAAGTGAAAGCGACTTTAACAAAAGTTGCCGGAACTTTAGACTGTCTTACAAATACAGAAACATTAAGTCTTTTGGCTAGTGGTGGTACTGGACCTTATTCATATGCCACAACAGCGGGTGGACCATTCACGCTGATGACTACGAATCCTATGTTGATTCCTAATAACGGACCTAACACTTATACTTATTATGTGAGAGACAATAATAATTGTGTGAGTTTGCCAGCTACGGTTACGGTTCAAGATTTAGAGGATTTAAGAATTAATGTAAAACCTGAGTCGAATCTTGCCATTACGTGTTTTGGTGATTTTAGTGGTTCTTTATACTTGAGTGCATCAGGCGGTGTGGGTGGTACATACACCTACATAGTTACAGGGCCTAATGGATATAACAGTACAAACACTACAGGTATTTTCACAAACCTTGAAGCAGGAACTTATAACATTACAGTTAACAATGGAACTTGTACAATTGGTTTATCTCAAGCCATAGCTAATGCAAATCCTGCTTTAGCGGCAGTTGCAAACGTTACCAATGTAACTTGTAGAGGAGATAAAACAGGAGAAATTTTACTTGATATTGCAAACAACGGAGTACAATTAGTCATCCAATACCAATTAGATAAGACACCTGGATCTGAGTCAGTAGGAACAGGAACGATAACGAATCCATTTGGAGGGACATTTATTATTAGTGAATTATTTGCAGGTACTTATACATTAACGTTATCGGATGGTAACGGATGTCAAACACAGATTCCAATAACGATTAGCGAACCTGCATCAGCAGTAAGCGCAACAGTTACGTCTACTAATGAAACCTGTGTTGAACTGGACAATGGTTCGATCATATTTACCAATATTACTGGTGGTAATGGTGGTCCGTATACTATTGGATACTCATTACCTAGTACGAATGCTAATCCAAGCCCTACACCTATTCAACAGGCTACAGTTGCAGGACCTGGTCCAGAAACTATTGGAGGAATTGACGCCAATATAAATGGTGGTATATTTGAAGCTTTCGTATTGGATCGATTAGGCTGTAAGTTTACCTTCCCAGTTAGAATTTTACCTGGTGACGATTATGATCCAGTGGCTGTAGTGACTTATCCTTGTGTGAACAATACACCAGCGGTACGAATTGAAGTGTTGAATATGAAAGCTGCTTCTCCATATAGATTTGCAACGGCTTACCAATTCTCATTAGATGGATTAGCTAATGTGGCTACAAATGCGAGTTTAGATCATATTTTCACGTCAGCCGATTACCCAACCTTGTTAACAGCTGGACCTCACACGATTTATGTGTATGGACCAAACGGTTGTGATAAGATTGCTATTCCAGATCCTTTAAATGTTACTCCATTGATACAATTGTCAGTAACATTAACTAATCCAGTTATCAATACGGCATTGGCTACTGTAAATGGTGGGTCAGGTAATTTCACTTATACATTCTATGGAGATGGGCAAGTAGTCCAATCTGGTTCAAGTGATACATTCATTTACCGAAGACAGTATGGACAAATTAGAGTTGTTGTTACAGATGATAGCGGTTGTACGGCTGAAGCTATAGCTTCATTCCCTTACATTCCAATTTGTGTTCCAGATGTGCTAACACCTGATGGTAATGGTCAAAATGATGATTGGGGACCAGGATGTATTGATCCTACTGTTTATCCTAAGTTGGTAACAAAAATTTACGATCGTTACGGTCGTTTAATTGCCACCTTACCTGTTAGTGCAAGATGGGATGGTACCTATGAAGGAAAAAAACTACCATCTGGTGATTACTGGTATGTGATTAAAGTGGATAGTAGTGATGGTCAAGAAATTGTAGGTCACTTTACCTTGTACAGATAATTTAACTTGAGAGCTATGAATTTTAAAAAAAATATAAGCGCAATGAAAAAACTTCTTTTAGCAGTTTTTATGGCTTCGTTTACTAGCGGATTTGCTCAGGAGTTAAATTTACCTGCAGCAACACAATATTTGGCTGATAATCCTTTTGTATTAGCACCGGCTTATGCGGGTATTGGAGACAATGCCCGTGTTAGAGTCAATGGCTTTTTCCAATGGGTTGGGATCAAAGATGCTCCTGATAACCAAGCAGTATATGCCGATTTAAGAATATTGGATCAATCAGGTATTGGAATTAGTTTTTATAATGATAAAAATGGAGATACTCGACAGGCAGGAGCTAAGGTTTCTTTTGCTCACCATATTATTTTAGATTATGTGTCTAAACAATATCTGTCGTTTGGTTTGTCTTACAACTTTAATAGTTTTAAAATTGAAACCGACAAGATTGAAACTCCCGATAATGGCATTACCAATGATCGTTATACCTCAAATAATAATTTTGATGTGAGTTTATTGTACCGTAGAGATAAGTTCTACGCGGCTTTCAATGTGAGTAATTTACTTGCTAAGGATATTAAGAAGTTTGTTTTATCTCCAGAACCTAGTTTATTGAGAAACTATCAATTTTATACGGGATATACATTCAGAAGTAATCGTGATAGTAGAACCGAGTTTGAACCATCAGCTTATTTTCAATATTTCGAAAGTGATGGTCGTTCTAGTACAGACGTTAACGTTAAGATGCGTTATTTAGACAATCAAAGAACAGGATATTTTTGGTTAGGTGCTACATATAGATTCTTGAATGATCAACCATTAAAACCATTAACTATTGGCCCTATGATTGGGATGAAAAAAGGAGGTTTTTATGTGGGCTATGCCTATCAAGTAACACTTAACGAATTGCAGAGTTTTAATTCAGGAACCCATATGATTACTTTAGGTTGGGATTTCTTCCAAGGATTAAGCAACTGTCCGTGTACACAAACCAGCCTTTCAGACGATTAAAAATAATTAAAAGCCAAAATGAAAACGATTAACGATATTAATTTTAACGATAAAAAAGCATTAATCAGGGTAGATTTTAATGTGCCTTTGGATGAAAACTTCAAAGTTACCGATGCTACTCGTATAGAAGCGGCTAAACCAACTATTGATGCTATTCTAGCTCATGGCGGGAGCGTAATTTTGATGTCGCACTTAGGTAGACCCAAAGGAATTCAAGATGAGTTTTCTTTACGTCACATTGTCGATAAAGTTTCGGAAATACTAGAAGTACCAGTTACTTTTGCTTCCGATTGCATAGGTCATGTAGCGGAGAATGCTGCTGCTCATTTAAAACCAGGAGAAGTTTTATTATTAGAAAACCTGCGTTTTTATAATGAGGAGGAAGCTGGTGATGTTGCATTTGCTAAACAATTAGCGTCGTTAGGAGATGTCTATGTTAATGATGCTTTTGGTACAGCACATAGAGCACATGCTTCTACCACTATTATAGCGCAATTTTTTCCACAAACAAAATGTTTTGGAACCTTGCTGGCGAAAGAGATAGAAAGTTTAAACAAAGTGCTTAAAAACAGCGAAAAGCCGGTAACAGCCGTTTTGGGTGGAAGTAAAGTTTCGTCTAAAATTACTGTTATTGAAAATATTCTCGATAAAATTGACCACATGATTATTGGAGGTGGGATGACGTTTACGTTTATCAAAGCCTTGGGTGGTCAAATTGGAAATTCCATTTGTGAAGATGATAAATTAGAGTTGGCACTTGAAATTTTAGCAAAAGCGAAAGAAAAAAATGTCAAAATTCTGTTACCTGTAGATGTTGTGGCTGCCAATGCTTTTGCCAATGATGCACAAAAGCAAGTGGTAGATGTGAAGCAAATACCTGATGGTTGGCAAGGACTTGACGCTGGTCCAAAATCGTTAGAAGCGATTAAAGAAGTCATTTTGCAATCTAAAACTATCCTTTGGAATGGTCCTTTGGGTGTTTTTGAGATGGATTCGTTTGCTAATGGAACCATTCAACTTGGTGAATTTATTGCCGAAGCAACTCAAAATGGAGCTTTCTCACTTGTTGGAGGAGGAGATAGTGTGGCCGCTGTAAAACAATTTGGGTTTGAACCTAAAGTGAGTTACGTTTCTACTGGCGGTGGCGCTATGCTTGAAATGCTGGAAGGTAAAGTTTTGCCAGGAATTTCTGCTATTTTAAGTTAATTAAGGCAATTTTAACAATATTTATTGTTGATTTCCGTTTTTAGCCTTTATGTTTGTAAACTAATTATAAATAGTTGATAATTAACTATTTACAAAAAACAGCCTATGATTAGAAAAAAAATAGCCCTAACCCTACTGCTGATTCTACCTACATGTGTGACTTTTGCTCAAGATGGTGTTTCCCAAGACTCTATCATTAAACCAGTACTAAAGTTATCCTTTTTAGATTCGTTAAAAAATACATTTGTTGTTGAGGAAACATCAGATTGTATTGACAATCAGTACATCAAAGAACTTTCCAACACACAAGATATTTTTGACGGATTAGCTTCTGATATTAAAAATTTAGATTTGAATGTTGCTGTCGATTATGATCTGCCAA
This sequence comes from Bacteroidota bacterium, assembly GCA_040385625.1. Classification (GTDB taxonomy): domain Bacteria; phylum Bacteroidota; class Bacteroidia; order Flavobacteriales; family Flavobacteriaceae; genus Flavobacterium. Next base: position 83,097 of record JAZKHA010000019.1, on the reverse strand, counting down.
CCGATGTTTTTAAAGAAAGACTTCGGTTGATGGATGAGAAATCGCCATTCAACATTGAATACAATCAACAATTAGAAAATCTAGTAAAGAACTTCCTAAAAAACCGTAAGCGTTCTTATGAGCGTTTAATGGGGTTGTCGCAATATTATTTCCCAATGTTTGAAGAGGCTATGGCCAGATACAACGTGCCTTTGGAAATCAAATATTTGGCTATCGTAGAATCAGCTTTGCGTTCTAACGCGGTTTCACGCGTGGGTGCTACTGGTTTGTGGCAGTTTATGTTTGAAACGGGAAAACAATACGGATTGAAAATTGATTCGTATGTTGATGAACGAAAAGATACTTACAAAGCTTCCGATGCCGCAGCGCGTTACATGGAAGGGATGTATAAAATATTTGGCGATTGGGAATTGGTTTTAGCGTCCTATAATTCGGGTGCTGGAAATGTTTCCAAAGCGATTCGTCGTTCTGGCGGACATCAAAATTTCTGGAATATTAAAGGCAAACTTCCAAGAGAAACAGCAGGCTATGTTCCTGCATTTTTGGCGACGATGTACATTTTTGAGTACCATAAAGAACACGGAATGGTACCTCATAAAGCGGTAGTAAATCATTTCGAAACCGACACCATTGGTTTAAAAAAGAAAATCACGTTCAAGCAACTGTCGAATCTTTTAGATGTTTCTGAAAATGATATCGAGTTTTTGAATCCGTCTTACAAAATGAAAGTAGTTCCTTATATCACTGGAAAAACGAATTTCATTTGTTTACCAAAGAAAAAAATTGCCGTGCTAGCTTCCAATGAAAACAAAGTGTATGCCTATGTTGATTATGAGGAAGGCAAAAGAGAAAAGCAATTTGTGCCAAAACCTAGAATTAAAGTAGTTAAAGATACTTTGGGTAACGAAACGGTAGTAGAAGAAGCTATTGTTGAAACCAGAAAAGTGACCAAAGAAGTGACCAAAACGAAATATCATACGGTTAAACGTGGTGACAACATTAGTGATATTGCCAATAAATACGATGTAGCGATTTCAGACGTAAAAAAATGGAACCGTTTAAAAAGCAATAATGTTCAGTTAGGTACCAAATTAAAAATCATGTACGACGATAAAATTGTTGTTACAGAAAAGATTAGAAAACCTAAAGCGGAATTGGTGGCGCAAACAGAAGAGAAAGCGCTTGCTGAAGTGGTTAAAGCTGACAGCAAAACCAAAAAGGAATCAATTGTTGAAAAAAATAACACAGTTGCAGAACACGTTGTAGAACCAGGACAAACCCTTACTACGATTGCAAAAATGCACAAAATGTATGTGGCTGATATTAAGAAATTCAACAACCTTAAAGATGGAGCGATTAAAGTTGGCGATAGATTAAAATTAAAACCAACTACTGAAATTGTTACCGATGAGAAAGCAGAAGTAGTGGCTTCTACTAGTCAAGCAGAAGAAATTATTCATGTGGTTGCCAAAGGAGAAAACATTTTTCAAATCGCTAAGCTGAATAAAGTAAGTGTAAATGATATCATGAATTCAAATAACATGACTACCACCAATATCAACGTTGGTGATAAATTGAAAATTGAAAAAGTGGCGGAAGTTGTTGTAGAAGCACCGAAAAAGAAAAATACGAAATACGAAGAGCAAAAATTATACATCGTACAAAAAGGCGACTCGTTGTTTAAAATTTCTCAAAAGCATCAAACGACAGTAACCGAGCTTAAAAAGAAAAACAATATCAAAGAAAACGACCTGCAACCAGGGATGAAGCTAAAAATATAAAACCAAGGGATTCGAAAGAGTCCCTTTTTTATTTTACTTTTGTGTAAAACGGCAACAATGCAATTACAATTCAAAATAAAGCGATTTAACGAACTTTCTACCCAAGAACTTTATCAAATACTACAAGTGCGCTCAGAGGTGTTTGTGGTTGAGCAAAACTGCATCTATCAGGATGTGGATGGTAAAGATCAAAAAGCAATTCACGTTTTAGGTTATTATCAGGACGATTTAGCAGCGTATTGCCGTTTGTTTAATGCAGGTGATTATTTTGACGAAACGTCTATTGGCCGTGTTATTGTTTCTCCGAAACACCGTGATAAAAAGCTAGGTCATGAATTAATGCAAACTGCAATTGCAGCCGTTGAAAAAGAATTCAATCGAACCCACATTACGATTTCGGCACAATTGTATTTGCAAAAGTTTTATGAAAGCCACGGTTTTGTCACCACTTCCGAAACGTATTTAGAAGATGATATTCCGCATATCGAAATGAAGAAACAATAATTAATAGGGATCAGTTCGATTATTGTTATTAATGCAAATTCGTCCGTTGCCTAATTTTTCAAGTTTTTCCAAAAAATTCTTAATTTCTGCAAGTTTGTCTTGAAGATTTCTCTGCGATAAAGCTTCTTCTTTATCTATTTCATCTTCTGTTTTTATTGTACTGTTAGAAAACCATCTGTTGAGTGGGTTCCTCATTTCATGATTATCAGGATAGGGTTCAGGTTTTCCGTTTGTTAATGATAGATATAATTTTATATCTTTTTCAAGTTTGTCACAATCAAACTGTAATACTATTATTAAATTTTTATTTCTGTCAATATAGTTTTTTACTCTCTCGTCAAACTCTGCGACATAGTTTTTCTTGTAGTCAACAAGCTTTAGTTGTTGAAGTATAAAAACTTTCAAAGATTCGATATCGTTATAATCGTTTATTCTAATTACTTTATTGTCCATCGTTCTGGTTTGCTGTTAACGTCCCGTTGGCTTGGAAGTCTGTAGCGCAAGCTTAGCAATGACACCAAACCGCGGTTAGCATCTGTATTTTAGTTTTGCTTTATATGGTTTTGAATATATTTTTCTAATTCTTTTCTATTAAAAGTTTTGTGTCCAACTTCAAAATAGATTTCACTATAAAAATAACTAAAGCAACAAATCCAAATAACATTATAATTTGCCAAAATAGCAATGCATAACTAATATTTCCCATATAATAAATTTGTTAAGGTAAACCGTTTATTTTTATTGAAATTGGGTTTAATTATGAGTTTTTATCTAGATATTTAATCAATTTACGATATAAAATGATTAAATGATACAAAACAAATAGGATTGCTAAAATTTTTAACGAATCCATTGTACAATTAATAATATAATCATAATTCCATTGAACTTCAGTTTCGTGCACTTTAACATTTTCCATAATTTTATATTTTTTTCCAATTTGATGATTGTATTCCTGAGGTAATTGGGTCAATAATTAATGTTAAACTATATTTCTGATTAAAATTAAAACCAATCGAATCTATGTTATATTCTGACTTTATTACACCTATAACATTTATTTTGATTAATCCACTAACGTTATTTACAACAAATTCTTTTTGTTCCCATTTATCAAAGATAGTTAAGCCGTAGTCATTAGATGTAACATTTTCTACACTTTGAGTACCATTAGAATTAGTAATTTTAATGTTTACTTCAACACCACCAAAACTTCTAAGTTTAAATTTATAAACACCAATATAATTATTTTGTTGATTTGGCATTTCAACAATTTCTAATATCTGAGAACCATCTGTCGAAGTTAAATAATCCTGAAACTCTTCAACACTATTAAAGCTCAAAGAATTTGTAGCATTTAGACTACTATCAAAAGTAAAAGTTGAATTATTAGTAATTGCCAAATCAATCAATTGCTTTACAAAAGTCATTGCTTCTATTTTGTATCCACCTTGCGGGTCAATATTAGCAAATAAATAGTCTTTTATAGAGTCACTAATTTGAGGATTAAACATTATGAATCGTTGCTGTTCTTGGTTCAATTCGTTTGAGATAAAAGAATCAAACATTTCTTCTAATTGAGTATAAGAGTAGGAGTTTATTGGGTATGAACTTGTATAGGTTGAATATCCACCACCAGTAGAAGAGCCCATGTCTGTCCAAATAGGACCCCCATCACTACCTCCATTTCCGCCACTATCGTCACATAGCGTTTCGGTAACAATATGTGTTTCCCAATGTCCTCCCCAACAACCATTACTGGCTTGAAACTGATGATGATTTTCACACTCTACAAAAACTCTTGTTCGTAAGTAACCGTTTGACAACCTTTAGAGTTTAAAGGGTTTGCTTTTAAGGGTATAGCAATAATTGTACCTTTGAATTTTAAATTTGAAGGCGCAAGATTATCAACTTCATTAGGCAAAAATTTCAAAAATTTTAAGTCAAACTTATCGTTTTGTGCAATTAGAATCAACTTGTAGTAATGTTCTCTTGTATCTAAATCATTTGTTTTTGCATCAAAAACGTAAGTAATTAAATTATTAGCGCCAATTATTTTAAGTACATCTTTTTTGTTTATATCTAAGGTGATTTGATCATTACCAAATTTACCACTTGCTTTATTTTGTGAATAAAAAATGTCTTGTGTTAATTTATCACTTTGAATCTTAAAGTAGTTTAGTTCTTTTAAAAAAGAAGAATATTCAATTTTTTGAATAAAGGGATTTTGCTGGTCTAAGTTATCAAGAATATTGTCTTCATTTTGACAGCTTGAAATGGATAATAGAATTGCAAAAACAAGTAACTTGTATTGTTGCTTAATTTTTAATTTCATTTAGTTTGTGTTTGCTTAATTTTCAGGCAAACATAGAAAAGCAGCTACAAGACGAATTACGGTTTTTCCGCATGTTTTGTTAAAGTTTTACTTTATCATTTTTTGTAAAATCTCTTGTAACACTCAAATTAGCGAAATAGTTCCATTAAAAACGAATTCGCCAATGTGTTACTTCATTAAAATCTTACTGTATTCGGTTGGATTGTTCAGTAATTGTGTGGCTCTTTTTATTTCCGAATTGTTTTTGGCGTAATACAAGTACAATCCTTCTTTGTACTGAAAACGTTTAATGATCTCATCCTTTAATAAATTAAGGATTTCCGCTTTGTTTTTATCCAATTCCACTTCTTCAGCTTTTTGAAGCGAGGCCAGTAATACATCATATTGCGTTTTGATAGAAGCTTCTATTTTTTCTTTCTTGGCTTGTTCTAATACTTCTTTTAAAGCCAATTCGGTTTTGGTATCAAACGAGAATTTTTGTGTTTTCAAAAAACTTTTAAAATCAGCAAAATCAACATCGGTCAAATTCGGAATTTTATCTCCCAAGCTTGGATTTTTAATCACATACTGCGTGGCATAATTAAAAATAGCATCGTTTCTTGTCAATGCATCAGCAATGGTACTGGTTTTAGTTTCAGCTAATTCAATATCCGGCTGAATTCCGCCACCATCATAAACGGTTCTTCCTTTTTTGGTTTTAAATGCATTGTAGTTTTTAGCGTCAGTTTTGGTCGCCTTACCGTTGGCATCTTTTTTAGAATAATCTAACGCTTGAATACATCTTCCTGACGGAGTGTAATAGCGAGAAATAGTCACTTTAAGCTGTGTCCCATACGTCAAATCAATTGGGCGTTGTACCAATCCTTTTCCATAACTACGACTGCCAATTACAACTGCTCGATCTAAATCTTGTAAAGCTCCCGAAACAATTTCACTGGCCGAAGCACTTTTGCCGTCAACTAATATTGCCAACGGAATATCTAAATCAACGGGCTGTTTTGAAGTTTTGTAAGTATTGTTGTGTTTTTGAATTTTAGATTTGGTCGTAACAATTATCTCGTTGGCAGGAACAAATAAGTTGCAAATATTAACCGCTTCATGTAGTAATCCACCAGGATTACCGCGCAAATCTAAAATAATTTGTGTCGCTCCTTGGTTTTTTAATTTCTCTAATGCGTCACGAGTTTCGCTAGAAGCTTTGGCATTAAATTGTGAAAGGACAATGTATCCCGTTTTGGCATCAGCCATTCCGAAAAACGGCACAGCTTTTAAGTCGACTTCTTCGAGCGTAATTTGTGTCGATTTCAATTCGCCATTACGTTTGTATTTTACCACCAATTTGGTGTTTTTGCTTCCTTTTAAAAGCTGTGACGCATCTTCTTTGAAATCAGACAAAATCACATCATTGATTTGTATCAACTCATCACCAGCTTTTAGACCAGCTTTGTCGGCAGCATAGCCTTTATAAGGTTCTCTAATAAATGTTTTTCCGTCTTTTCGACTCACCATGGCGCCAATTCCGGTGTACTCGCCTGTATTGTTAATCTTGAAGCGGGCTACATCGCCTTCGTTAAAATAATTGGTGTACGGATCCAAATCGGCCAACATGCTTTTAATGGCTTTATCCATCAATTCGGCAGGATTGGTTTGATCCACATAATTCATGTTGACAGTCTTGAACAGCGTAGTAAAAATTTCTATTTGTTTGGCAATTTCAAAAAAGTCGTCTTGAAAACTAACGCCCACAAATAAAAATGCACTGGCAAAAACCGGAAGGATGTATCTTTTTTTGAATGAAGTACCCATATATTATGCTTTTTTCTTAAAAAATCGTCTTCGGATAAAGAAGAAACTTCCAACGAAAATAAGGATAAGTGGCCAAATACTAATCATGCTTAACACAAAATTGGATAATTCGTTGAAACCTGATTTTATAGAATTCCAAATTTTACCACCATAAGAAACCGTTGCGCCGCTTTCTGAAGGATTGTTGGTATACATTTCAATGGTAATGGTGCTTAACGACACACGATTTTGCATGTATTTCAATTGCCCTTCTTTGGCTTCGATTTCTTCTCGAATTTCTGCCAATTTTTTTTCTATTTCCAACATTTCCGAAACTTTATTGGCTTTACCCAACAGTTGCAAGTAGCGCTCTTCCAGTTTCTTTTTGGATTTCATTCGGGACTCAATATCAATATACTCTTCGGTTACATCTTGTTGCGAAATTTCTTTGGTGTCAAAATGTTTGACTCCTTGACTGATAGTATCAATAAAGGCATCAAAATGTTTATTTGGAATTCTAATCGTTAGATTTCTATACGTCGAATTGTAATCTTTACCTGAAGCGTCATTAGAAATGGTCGCCTGATAATTTGAAACCGCTTTTTGAATAGAAACGAATGAACCATTAATGTCTTCCGATTCAAATTTTAGATTCGCATTTTTGATAATTTTGGTTTCGATTTGAGAGGGAGCAGGAGGTGCTTCCATATTCGCTTCGGCATTACTGTCCATTTTTTTATAAGAGGCTATTGCAGGAGATTTCAAACTCACTTCAGTAACCATCATTGCTTCATCAGCAGTCGCGGCTTGATCTTTACAACCAAATACTAAAAGTAATATAGGCAGGCAAAGAATTGACTTTTTCATAATGATAAAATTAATAGGATTAGACGTATTAAATTCTATATCAAAAATGTAGCCAAAATGTTTGTACGTTTGATTAATACTTCAGCCTTCCCACATGACGCATCACGCGAAGGGTTTTGTTTTTACGACGTTCTACATAACCGGTTGAACCTACTGCTTTGTATTTGCGAGGATTTGGAAGTATGGCTGCGATAGAGGCTGCTTCATATTTGGTTAGGTTGCTGGCGCTTTTGTGAAACCAATGTTTACTGGCGGCCTCGGCACCGTATACACCATCGCCCATTTCAATGCTGTTCAAGTAGACTTCCATGATGCGTTCTTTACCCCAAATAAGTTCAATTAAAACGGTATAATAGGCTTCAAAAACTTTACGGATATAACTTCGGCCTTGCCATAAAAAGACATTTTTAGCTGTTTGTTGCGATATGGTACTGCCGCCTTTAAGTTTCTTGCCTTTTAAATTACCACTAAAGGCTTTGTTCATAGCGCCAAAATCGAATCCGTTGTGTTTTAAAAACATGCCGTCTTCACTGGCTACGACTGCTTTTTGCAGGTTCATGGAGATTTCGGTTAACGGCACCCAATCATGACTACACACCATCTCTTTTCCATCAGCACTGTGTTCTAATGCTCTCACCGCCATTAAAGGGGTAAAAGGAACTGGGACAAATTTAAAAAGAATTACTAAAGCAATGGAAATACCATTAAACCAAAGAAATGCTTTGAAAAGGAAACGTTTTAGTTTATTCCCGAAAGTTGTATTTTCTTTTTTATTGTTCTTTGTTGACGTTGCTTTTTTTGTTGCCATTTATACTAAATCTGCTAATTCTTTTCCTATTAAACTGCCTATAGCGACACCCATTCCGCCCATGCGAACCCCACAAAAAACATTGTTGGATAATGATTTGACAATGGGGCTTTTGTGCGCGCCAACCCCCATAATGCCGCTCCAGCGATGAGCAATTTTGAATTCGGTGGTTGGCAAAATTACCGTTTTAAGTAATTCTTCCAATTTATTTTGAATAATTTGGGTTTGATTTAACGAAGTCGTGGTCTCTCCTTCAAAGTCGAGATTACGGCCACCACCAAACAATATGCGGTCATTGATGTTTCGAAAATAATAATAGCCTCTGTCGAGATGAAAAGTTCCTTTGATATCCAAATTCGGAATCGGCTCCGTAATTAAAACCTGAGCGCGTGCCGGTTTTACTTCACCTTGGGTAAGTTCGCCAGCAAAACCATTGGTAGCAAAAAGTAATTTTTTGGTTTTGAACGTATAATCATTTACACTAACCTCAACCTCACTGCCAATATCAGTATAAGAATTAACGGTTTGATTGTTCAAAATTAAAATTCCATTTTGATAAGCCAGTTTCAACAAGGCTTGCATCATGTTTCCGGTATCGATTTGGGCTTCAAACGGATTGAAAATGGTGTATTCTTTTATATTTTGGAAACCAAAACGGTCTACGTTTTTATCAAACACATCAACTTTAAATAAAGGACGAAGAATATCATTGATAAAAGGTAATTTTTGTAAGCATTCGTTATATGTTGAATCGTCATTTTCTAAAAACAACTCATATCCACCGTGTGGTTTAAAATCAATAACGGTATCCCCCAGATTTTTACGAAGTAGTTGGAGTCCGTTCCACCGCTTTTGTACCAGTTGAATAACTTCTTCTTCGGTATGTGATTTTAAGTCGTCTATAATTTCTGAAAGACTTCCAAAACAGGCAAAACCAGCATTTTTGGTACTTGCACCTTCTGGTAACATTCCTTTTTCTAAAACTACAATTTTACTTTCAGGGAATCGCTCACGCAAACGCAATGCGGTATGTAATCCCACAATACCACTACCCACAATGGTATAATCAATGTTGGTAAACCAATTTTTTATTTCCCAATAACTTAACTGCATTTTGTATAACTGATTTGAAAGGTAGTTCCTTTGTTTAACTCTGATTGAAGTACTTTAATTCGCCCTTTATGATATTCTTCCACAATACGCTTGGTTAATGAAAGACCCAATCCCCATCCTCTTTTTTTGGTTGTATATCCAGGTTCAAATACTTTTTTAAATTGATTTTTCGGGATGCCTTTGCCAGTATCGCTAATTTTTATTCTAGTATAATGACCGTCATTTTCAATAACAATGGCTATATCTCCACGCCCCCTCATCGCATCAATAGCATTTTTAACCAAGTTTTCTATGGTCCAACTGTGTAGCGTAGGGTTCATTTTGACAAAAATTGGCTCTTGAGGAGCTTCGAATGAAAACAGAATTTGACTAGAAAATCGAGATTTTAAATAATCGAAGGCTTTATGTGTTTCTTCCACTAAATCTTTTTCGTCTAGAACAGGTTCTGATCCAATTTTAGAGAAGCGATCGGTAATATTTTGCAATCGAAATACATCTTTTTCAATTTCACTTACAGTAGTTTCATCTACGTTATCTGCCTTCATGATTTCGATCCAACCAATTAAAGAAGACAAAGGTGTGCCGATTTGATGCGCAGTTTCTTTGGCCATTCCTGCCCAAAGTTTATTTTGACCTGATATTTTACTGGTTCGGTAATAATTATAAACCAACGCGGCAAACAGAAAAATAATAAGCAAAAGTGCAATTGGGTAATATTTTAGCTGACTCAATAAAGGTGAATTACTATAATATAAGTATTGATAACTGCCTTTGTCTATTTTTATTTGAATTCTTTGGTTAGCATATTTAAATTGTTTCAGCAGTTGTTTCGCTTTTACAGTATCATTAATAATTTCTTCATCAATGTTATTACTTCCTAGAATACTATCTTTTTCATTAGTTAAAATGGTTGGAATGGTCGTGTTGTTGGTGATAATTTGCAATGGTAAATCCACATCAGTATTGTCCCCTGCATTATGCAATGATTTTTGAGCGGTTGCCCAAAGTTCCATTTTGTTGCGTTCTTCTTCTTTGAAAATTTGAAATAAGGTATAAGTATTCCATAAAATCAAAACAATGATAAGGAATGAAAACCCAACTAAAACCCATCGGGTGGTGTTACTTCGATCTGAAAAATTCATAGAATGTATTGAGTGGATAAATATAGTAAAACTCTATTTTTCTTTGCTCTTTTTTCTTTCTTCTTTTCTTACTTTTGTGTCAAATTAAGTTATAAATGAAAAGTTTTTCACCAAAAGATATTCCAACACCGCAATTGCAAGGTTATTTGCAAGGAGCCATTGCCCCGAGACCTATTGCTTTTGCCAGTACATTAGACGAAGAAGGCCGACCTAATTTGTCGCCTTTTAGTTTTTTTAATGTATTTAGTGCTAATCCACCTATTTTGATTTTTTCGCCTGCGCGAAGAGTGAGAGGAAATACCACTAAACATACCTTGGAAAATGCTATGGCCACTAAAGAAGTGGTGATCAATGTGGTGAATTATGATATCGTACAACAAATGTCGTTATCAAGTACCGAATATGCTGAAGGGGTTAATGAATTTCAAAAAGCAGGATTAACTGCGATTCCATCAGATATTGTTAAACCAGCCCGTGTGGCCGAATCGCCAGTCCAATTTGAATGTAAAGTAAACGAAGTAATCCATTTGGGAACAGAAGGTGGCGCTGGAAATTTAATCATTTGTGAAGTAGTTCGCATTCATGTGAACGAAGCGGTTTTGGATGAAAACGGAGTAATAGATCAACATAAAATTGACTTGGTTTCAAGATTGGGTGGAAATTGGTATTCGCGTTCCAATATGGGATTGTTTGAAGTGCCAAAACCATTGGTTACACTAGGAATAGGAGTAGATGCGATTCCGGATTTTATTAAGAAAAGTGGATTTTTTACGGGGAATGATTTGGGAATGTTAGGAAATATCGAAGCCTTGCCAACTGAAGAAGAAATTGCTATATTTGTCCAAGAAAATTTTACAATTAAAGCCGTTTTGAGTGCTGATGATCGTCATAAAGTCAATCAGTTAGCCAAAGAATACTTAGAAAAACAAGACATACTTTCGGCATGGAAAGTATTGTTAGCAAAATAATAAATTTAAGAGCAATGGAAGTTACAGGAAGAATTAAAGTGATTAACCCAACACAAGAGGTTAGCGCATCATTTAAGAAAAGAGAGTTAGTGGTTACTACTGAAGAGCAATACCCACAAACGATAATGATAGAATTTACGCAAGCAAAAGTGGATGATTTGAATAACTTCCAAGCAGGCGAGCAAGTAAAAGTGTCGATTAATTTAAGAGGTCGCGAATGGGTTAACCCACAAGGTGAAACCAAATATTTTAACACGATTCAAGGATGGAGAATTGAGCGTATGCAGCAAGAAACTCCTGCTGCTGGACAAGCAATGCCGGCAATGCCTGCAGCTCAAGCCTTCGAACCAGCGCCAAGCTTCAATGAAGAAGAGCACGACGATTTACCTTTTTAATTAAGAGTAAAGAGTAAAAAATAGAACAAAAAGTCATTCAATAATTTAAAGTTATTCGAATGACTTTTTTTTGACATTACAATTGAATATGTATTTCATCACCAAAGAATTATACTTTCCTCCTGTAGAACAAACCTCCAAAGAAGGCATTTTGGCTGTTGGTGGCGATTTGTCTCCGGAGCGATTGCTGTTGGCGTATAAAAACGGCATTTTTCCTTGGTTTGACGATAATGATCCCATAATGTGGTGGTGCCCCGCCGATCGAATGGTCTTGTTTCCTGCAGAATTCAAACCGTCTAAAAGCATGCGAAATGTCATTAATAAAGGCATTTACGAAGTGACGTTTAATAAAGATTTCAGAGGTGTAATGCAAAATTGCCAACAGATCAAGCGCGAAGGACAACACGGCACTTGGATCACCGATGAAATGTTAGATTCCTATACTTTTTTACATGAAATAGGACGCGCCATGTCGATCGAAGTCTGGTTTGAGCACAAACTTGTTGGTGGTTTGTATGGTGTGGATATGGATCATGTATTTTGTGGCGAAAGTATGTTTTCGTTGATGAGTAATGCTTCCAAAGTGGCCTTTATTGCCTTAGTGGCCTACTTAAAAAAGAACAAATACGAATTGTTAGATTGCCAAATGTACAACGACCACTTAGCGAGTTTGGGTTGTCGCGAAATACCGAGAGCCGATTTTTTGGATATTCTTAAATCAAAGTCTTCTGAAGATTAAAACCGCAATTTGGTGAAATTCCAATGCAAGGTGTTAAAAATAATCAATTCGTTTTCCAGTGTCGGTAAATCCATAATCAGCTTTATCGTTTCATGTGCCATCATCGTCCCTATAATTCCCGGTAATGTTCCTAAAACTCCATTCTGACTACAATTCGGTACGTCTTCAGGATTGGGTGGTTCCGGAAAAACATCACGTAAGTTTTTAGCGCCTTTATGATTGAAAACTGCCACTTGCCCTTCAAACTTTAAAATACTGCCGTAAATCAATGGTTTTTGCAGTTTTACGCAGGTATCATTGACTAAATAACGGGTTGTAAAATTATCACAACCGTCTACAACTACATCGAAGTCGGATACAATTCTTTCAACATTTTCATTGGTGAGTTTTTCTTCAAAAATGAGGTAATTACTATGTGGATTTAAGTGTTCCAAAGCAGTTTTAGCACAAACGACCTTTGGTAAACCAATTTGCTCTTCGGTATATAAAATCTGACGGTGTAGGTTATGCAATTCGACGTTATCAAAATCAATCATACCTAAAGTTCCAATTCCAGAGGAAGCCAGATATTGCAGCACGGGACAACCCAATCCGCCGGCACCGATGACCAGCACTTTGGCATTTTTCAATTTCAATTGACCACTTTTACCTACTTCGGGTAATAACATGGGTTTTCCGTAGCGTAAAAAATCGTGTATAGTGAGCATTGTAATTTAGTTTTTGAAATTTTTACATATAGCTTTTGTCCCAATCTTTCCAAACCGGTTCATAGCCTTTTTCGGTAATAATTTTAGCAATTTCAGCGGCAGAACGTTCATCACTGGTTTCAAACTGCTCCAACGATTCAGTATCCACTGCATAACCGCCCGGATTTGTTTTAGAACCGGCACTCATCGAAGTGGTACCGATAGGAATGATGTTATCGCGGAATTTTTCGTTTTCACGTGTCGAAATAGAAATTTCCAAATCTTCGTTCCACAAACGATAAGCACAAATTAATTGGAGTAAATCACGGTCTTCCATGATAAAATTGGGCTCCATAATGCCTTCCGCGGGACGCAACCTCGGAAAAGAAACCGAATATTTACTCTGCCAATAAGTTTTCTGCAAATACTCCAAATGCAATGCATTGAAAAAACTATCGGTACGCCAATCTTCTAAACCCAACAAAACACCCAATCCAATTTTATGAATTCCGGCTTTACCAACTCGGTCAGGTGTTTCCAATCGGAAATCAAAATTTGATTTTTTACCCTTCGGATGGTACTTTTTGTACACTTCCTGATGGTAGGTTTCCTGATAGACTAAAACAGTGTGAACGCCTGCTTCGTGCAATTGTTGGTATTCTTCTTCCAAAAGCGGTTGCACTTCAACAGAAATGGACGAAAAATGCTTTTTAATTTGTTGAATAGCGTTTAAAAAATAATGAATGTTTACCGAATAATTGGCTTCGCCGGTTACCAGCAAAACATGGTCAAAACCTGCTTTTTTCAATTCAGCAATTTCCAAACTAATTTCACTTTCAGTTAAAGTCTTGCGTTTGATTTTATTGTCGAGACTGAAACCACAATAGGTGCAAATGTTTTGACATTCGTTGCTGAGGTACATTGGCGCATACATTTGGATGGTTTTTCCAAAGCGTTTTTTAGTCAGTTGATGACTTTCTTGCGCCATTTTTTCCAAATAAGGTTGCGCTGCCGGTGAAATTAAAGTCAGAAAATCATCCAGGTTTTTTTTGGTTTTGGATAATACCAACTCCACTTCTTTTGAAGTTGTTTGATAGATTCTGTTTTGAATGCTATCCCAAGAGTATTGATCAAAAACCGATGCAAAAGTAGTCATGGATTAAACGTTTAAAAAAGCAGTTAACGGACTCGAAGCAATTGCATTGTTTACGGTTTGTGCCAATCGGGCTTCGTAGGCTTTTCTTCCTGCAATAACCGCTTGTTTGAAAGCTTCAGCCATAAGTATCGGATTTCCTGCGATAGCGATTGCGGTATTCACCAATACTGCATCGGCACCCATTTCCATAGCTCTTGCCGCATGGGAAGGTGCGCCAATTCCGGCATCTACAATTACAGGTACTTTGCTCTGTTCGATAATGATTTCCAGAAAATCTTCCGTTTTCAATCCCTTATTACTGCCAATAGGAGAACCCAAAGGCATTACTGCTGAAGTTCCAGCATTTTCCAGTCTTTTGCACAACACTGGGTCAGCATGTATGTAAGGCAGAATGATAAAACCTAGTTTGGCTAATTCTTCGGTAGCTTTTAAAGTTTCAATAGGGTCGGGTAGAAGGTATCTCGGATCAGGATGTATTTCCAGTTTCAGCCAATTGGTTTCCAAAGCTTCGCGTGCTAATTGTGCTGCAAAAATAGCTTCTTTGGCATTTCTAGCACCTGATGTATTGGGTAACAAATGAATGTGTGGATGATGGATATGGGATAAAATTGCATCCGTTTCGGTTTCTAAATCCACACGTTTTAAAGCAACGGTTACCAGTTCGCTTCCAGATGCCAAAATGGCTGCTTCCATTTGCAGATTGGAACCGAATTTCCCTGTTCCTAAAAACAATCGGGAACCAAAAGTTGTATTGGCTATTTTAAGAGTTGACATATAATGTTGTGTTTAGTTTTGAGTAGTTTTTTTCTTGAATTTGATTTGTAATCATGCTGGAAACGGCGATTCCGTGAATTCCGGTTTTCATAAGATTTTCCACATCTTCGATTTGAATTCCTCCAATGGCATAAATTGGAATGTGTATGTTTTCTTCTTTTAGTTTTTGTAAGATGTTTTGATAACCTTCTAAGCCAAGAAGCGGACTCAAATTTTGTTTGGTAGTTGTGAATTTATATGGTCCAAGTCCAATATAATCGCAATTTTCTTCAAATCTTCTTAAGATATCCTCATAGGTATTAGCCGTTCCTCCAATAATTTTGTATTCGTCTAGAATGGCACGCGCTTCCGCAACATTCATATCGGTTAAACCCAAATGAACACCATCGGCATCAACCTGTTGGCACAAATACGGATTGTCGTTAATGATGAACATTGCAGAATAAGCATCACAAAGTAATTTTGCCGATTCGGCTACATCAAATAATTGCCCTTCATGATTGGTTTTGAATCGCAATTGAATCCAATCACAACCCTGGTCTAAAGCATTATGAATATTGCTAATTTGTTTGGAAATGGAATCCCCTTGCGAAATGTATTGTAGTTTGCTAAACATAATGGTATCCTAATAGTGTGTTGTTGGTGTTTAAATAGTGTTCAATGTAAAGCTTCGCTTTTTGGCAGGATTTGGATAAATCATAGTCGAGTGCCAGATTAGCCGATATCGCAGATGATAAAACACAACCGGAACCGTGTTTTGCTGCAATTATTGTTGTTTTTGGTATTAGCGTAATTTTGTTGTCTTTCGTGTACAAATAATCCGTTCCAATTACGTCAAGATTATGACCACCTTTGAGTAAAACAGCACAAT
Organism: Bacteroidota bacterium; assembly: GCA_040385625.1. GTDB lineage: Bacteria > Bacteroidota > Bacteroidia > Flavobacteriales > Flavobacteriaceae > Flavobacterium. Next base: position 67,173 of record JAZKHA010000019.1, on the reverse strand, counting down.
ATTTTGAAAGTGCTTCAGCGTTATTTTCTGCTGATGTTTGTTGTGGAATAAGTTTCAGAATTTCGTTGTAATTCGGCGTAATCAGATCAATATTTTCTAAAATTTCAATGAGTTCCGATTGATTTTCAATGGTAATGAATTCAAATTCGGTAGTTGATTTCAAAACAGTATCCCAAACAATTTTGGTTTTGGGAGAATGTTTTTTTATTTCCAAAACAATGGCTTTCAAAAAGGTTAACGAAGGAACTATGCCAATTTTAACCGCTTTAATAGGATAATTTTTAAAAAGTAGTCGAATGGAATCCAGCAGAAAATTCAAATCCATCCATTGCATGCTTTGAAATTCGTTTTCGGTCTGCAACGTATTGGCAGTAATAATGCTCAAGCCGAAACACTGATGTAGTTCAAAGGTTTTGATATCCGCCAAAACACCAGCGCCAGCCGAAGGATCAAATCCAGCAATACTTAAAACGAAAGGACGATTTGCTGACATCTTTTAAAATTTTCTAATGGATTAGTAGTGTTCCAAATGGCTCCCAAAAGCGCCACATCATCAAAACCTGCGGTTAAAACCAATTGCGCATTTTCTGCTGAAATGCCACCTAAGGCGATCAACTTTGTATTACAATTGGTGCGTTGTTTCACAGCTTCAATGTGATCCATTTCCGAACTATAACCCGTTTTGGAAATGCTAGGAAATACCGGACTTAAAAAAGCATAATCATACTCCTTTTCCAAAGCGTTGAATTCGGATATCGAATGCGTAGAAGTAGAAATGGAAGCTTCTTTTTTTGCAACATTAGTATTTCGAAATTGCTTCGGAAAATGTAGTCGGTTAATTTCGAATTCTTCGGCTACTTCATGATGATGATGGTGTAAAACCATTTGGTGTTTGAATTCCAATCCGACAGCCTTCAAGAATGACTTCATTGCTACAACCGAATACTCCGGTTTTCGGACGTGTAGCAACGACAAGCCTTCCGCGAAAAGCGAATGGATGATCTCGATTTCATTAGTAATAGCTGTTGGATTGGTGATTACAATCATGATATTAGATGTAAATTTCTTTACCGTTTTCTACAAATTCCTCCGATTTGGCTTTCATGCCTTTTTCGGCTTCGGCCACATCACGGATTTCCTGAGAGATTTTCATCGAACAGAATTTCGGTCCGCACATCGAACAGAAATGCGCTACTTTGGCACCATCCGCCGGTAATGTTTCGTCGTGAAATTCTCTTGCAGTATCAGGATCTAAAGCCAAGTTGAACTGATCTTCCCAACGGAATTCAAATCGGGCTTTACTCAAGGCATTGTCGCGGTATTGCGCTCCCGGATGACCTTTGGCTAGATCGGCAGCATGTGCTGCAATTTTATAGGTAATCACACCGTCTTTTACGTCTTTTTTATTCGGAAGCCCTAAATGTTCTTTTGGCGTTACATAACACAACATTGCACAACCGTACCAACCAATCATAGCGGCTCCGATGGCTGAGGTAATGTGATCATAACCCGGAGCAATATCGGTAGTCAAAGGTCCTAAAGTATAAAAAGGCGCTTCATCACAGTGTTCCAATTGCTTCTCCATATTTTCTTTGATCATGTGCATTGGGACGTGACCTGGACCTTCAATAAATACTTGAACATCGTGTTTCCAAGCAATTTTTGTCAGTTCTCCCAAAGTTTCTAATTCGGCAAATTGTGCAGCATCATTGGCATCGGCAATTGAACCCGGACGCAAACCATCGCCCAAAGAGAAGGCTACGTCGTATTGCTTCATAATTTCACAGATTTCTTCGAAATGCGTGTATAAGAAGTTTTCTTTGTGATGAAATAAACACCATTTGGCCATAATCGAACCGCCTCTCGACACAATTCCGGTCACACGATCCGCCGTTAAATGAATGTAGCGCAACAAAACTCCGGCATGAATCGTAAAATAAGAAACGCCTTGTTCAGCCTGTTCAATTAAAGTATCACGGTAAATTTCCCAAGTTAAATCTTCGGCTATTCCTTTTACTTTTTCCAAAGCTTGATAAATAGGCACAGTTCCAATAGGCACCGGAGAATTTCGGATGATCCATTCGCGGGTTTCGTGAATGTTTTTACCCGTAGATAAATCCATGATGGTATCGGCGCCCCAGCGACAAGCCCATACGGCTTTTTCTACTTCTTCTTCAATCGATGAGGTTACTGCACTGTTCCCGATGTTCGCATTGATTTTTACCAAGAAGTTTCGTCCCACTATCATCGGTTCACTTTCGGGATGGTTGATGTTGTTCGGGATGATGGCACGCCCTGCGGCTACTTCACTACGAACAAACTCGGGAGTGATTTTACTTTTGGGGGTATTGGCTCCAAAACTGTGTCCGGCATGTTGGCATTGCATGGCTTTTTGTGCCGTTTCCAATTGCTCGATGCGTTGGTTTTCTCGGATGGCAATGTATTCCATTTCCGGAGTGATGATGCCTTGCTTGGCGTAATATAATTGGGTCACATTCGCACCTTTCTTAGCACGCATGGGTTTGTGTAAGTATTCGAAACGCAAATGATTTAGTTTTTCGTCATTCAATCGTTTTTTTCCATATTCAGAAGAGATTTCGGTTAATTCTTCTACGTCATTTCGGTTTAGAATCCATTGTTCACGGAGGCGCGGTAATCCTTTGCGGATATCGATTTCGATAGTAGGATCTGTATACGGTCCGGAAGTATCATAAATAGTAACCGGAGGATTTTTTTCGATGCCACCGTTGGATAATTTAGTGTCGTGGAGTTCTATTTCGCGCATGGCGACTTTAATTGGATGGATTTCGCCATCGATGTAGACTTTTTTAGAATTGGGAAAGGGTTTTCTGGATATTTTTTCTTCGTGATTCATGTTGGTTATGAGTTATAAGTTTTTTAAAGTGTTGATTTCTGCCAGGGATGGAAGTGGATAGCCCGTAAAGGCAAAAGCGGTTAGAAACAAGTGTTGAATGCAGCGACCAAGGGAAGCTGTTTGCGGCGCTATGTTTTAAAGCTTTTGACTGAGGACTTGCAACGGACAGCCCGCGGGGCAGCCTTACCCTCCTTGTGTAGCAGTAATGATTAAAATGTCGTCGGTGATTTTTGGAAAATGCGTGGCCCACTCCGTTTTAGGAATAACGGTGTTGTTAATGGCAAGGGCGATTCCGTTTTGTTTGTTGGGAAATTCGATATCGAGCAAAGCCTGTACGGAAAGGTTATCGCTTTCGAATTGTTTGAGTTGGTTGTTGATTTTCAGTTCCATTCCTTTTTTTGTTTAGTATGTGCTACTTTAGGAATGGCAACAAGGTATGCGCAATGGCATAAATGAAGTCATCTTACTTTTCCCTACGCTGGTATTAACCAGATCAGGTTCAGAGGGTAAAATCTCAGCCTGCATGTTGCAGACACCCCTAAAGTGAGACAAATGTAAAAATTTATTTACAATAAAGAAGAAGCTTGATCAAATGATTACGATTTTTTAACAGTTTTGATTAGTCGTTAAATTTCGAGTGTGGTATTAATTTTTCAACTTCGGTAAGGTTCTTACGTACAATTCTTCCACTTTTTTTCTGGCCCAATCGGTTTTGCGTAAAAATGTCAAACTCGACTTTACCGATGGATTTTCTTTAAAACATTTAATGTTTATCAATTCTGCCAAAGTGTCGAAACCGTAAAAGTCAACCAGTTGTTCTACAATGGATTTTAAGGTTTTACCGTGAAGTGGGTCGTTATGTTTTGTCTCCATACATTAATTTCTTTTCCAGCAATCTTCTACGTGATCGTTGACCATTCCGGTGGCTTGCATGTGCGCATACACCACGGTTGACCCCACAAACTTAAAGCCTCGTTTTTTCAAATCTTTACTCAAGGTATCCGATATTTTGGTGGTGGCTTGCACGTCTTTTAGTGATTTCGGATTATTGTCAATTGGTTTCCCACCAACAAATCCCCAAATGTATTTCGAAAAACTGCCAAATTCTTTTTGAACGGTCATGAAAGCTTGTGCATTGGTTACAGTAGCTTTAATTTTTAAGCCGTTTCGAATGATTCCAGCATCTTCTTTCAGAGCCTCCATTTTTGCGTCGCTATAGGCGGCTATTTTTGTATAATCGAAGTTGTCAAAGGCTTTTCTAAAATTTTCGCGTTTGGCTAAAATAGTATACCAACTCAATCCCGCTTGAAACGTTTCCAAAACCAAAAATTCAAAAATGGTTTCATCATCATACACTGGATTTCCCCATTCGTTATCGTGATAATTGCGGTATAAATCGTCTTTTTCACACCAGGCACAACGCTTTTTTTCCATTCTTTGTGGTTTTTGTTAGGTATTGATTTTTGAATTAGTTGTAAATTTACATAAATAAAGGTTGTAAAAATGAAAACAGAAATCGCAGCAGGACTTTTGAACAGTCATTCTTATATCGAGTACCGAAAAATAGTTTCTGATTTATTGCTAAAAGGAATGTCGTCAGGAAATGAGCAGTCGGAAGAGTTATTGAAGTACAGCATACTCAACGAAACACGTATGAATCGTTTGGATAAAACGTTACAGGTTCCCGATGAAATTGTTTCCCAATTAAAAAATTTGAACAAATCCTATACTTGGTTGGTACTGACTGAAGGCTGGTGTGGAGATGCGGCTCAGATTAATCCGATTTTATTTAAAATTGTTTCCATGACGGATAAGATTGAATTGCGATTTGTTTTTAGGGACGAAAATAATGGCTTAATGAATTGTTTTTTGACCAATGGAAGTCGTTCTGTTCCGAAAGTGATTGTATTGGATAAAGAACATAATGATTTAAAGGCAAGCTGGGGTCCAAGACCAGAAGGAGCCACGCATCTTATTAAAAGTTACAAAGCGCAATATGGAGTAGTAGACGAAACCGCAAAAACGGAATTGCAAATGTGGTATTTGCATGATAAAGGTTGGAGTACCATGCAAGAACTAACCAATTTAATGGTTCATTTAGAGGAATTGGTACATCAAAAGATTTAATAAAAACGACCATAAAAACCCAAACTAAAGATTACAGTCGTGGGTTTGTTATTAAAATCAATGTCATAATCGGCTATTTCTAGTAGCAAGCCAATATTTTCAGGGCTTTCGAAAGAGAAATTAACACGACGATATCTGCCGTGCATATCTCCTCTGCCAATGGCGTATCCTTTCCCATAGCCGAGATTTATTGCTACTCTAGTTTTGTCATCTCTAAAAAATGGGCTTAAACGTAAATTTCCGAAAATAGGAACAGCTACTAGTTTTTGATTCAGTCTTATATCAATACCGCTATGGACACTAATTCCTAAACATTTGTTTTTTTGAAGTCCAACCCCATATTTTAGCCCCAAACTGTTGGGTATAAATAGCGGTTTGCTTTCATCATCTTCTGTAAAAGGGTTGTCATCCTCGTCGTTTATGCTAAAGGAAGTCGTTAGCTCAAATTGTTTAAAAACGGGACTAATGGGTTCGGTTCTTTCATATTTTGTTTTTACTGAGTCCTTACTTGTTGAGACGTAAAGGGATATGTCTTGTGAAAAGACTGTACTTGATAAAAAGGAAAAAAGAAATAATAAATTAGCTCTCATTTTTTGGAATCAACTTATCAAATGCTTCTGGGGTAACCGCATTTTCAACTGAATATTCGCCAATTTTAGTTCGGCGTAAAGCAGTTAAATGTGCTCCAGTATGCAAAGATAAGCCAAAATCATATGCCAATGAACGAATATAGGTTCCTTTGCTGCAGGATACTCTAAAATCAATTTCAGGCAAAGCAATTCGAGTAATTTCGAATTCGTAAATAGTGGTTTTTCGCGCTGCAATTTCCACTTCTTCCCCAGCACGTGCATGTTCATACAAACGTTTACCGTCTTTTTTTATGGCTGAAAAAACTGGTGGTTTTTGATCAATTTCTCCTAAAAATTGTGTGAGCGTTTCATGAATTAAGGCTTCGGTGATATGACTGGTTGGAAAAGTAGCGTCAATTTCAGTTTCCAAATCATAGGACGGAGTAGTCGCTCCAACGGTGATGGTGCCTGTATATTCTTTGGTTTGTGCTTGAATTTCAGTAATACTTTTGGTAAACTTTCCAGTACACACAATCAACAAACCAGTGGCTAATGGATCTAGAGTACCGGCATGGCCAATTTTAAACTTTTTAGGAAGTCCCAATCGGTTTTTTAAGGTGTATTTTAATTTATTTACGGCTTGAAACGAACTCCAAGTTAGCGGTTTGTCTATCAATAGCACTTGCCCCGCTAAAATTTCTTCTGCAGTATACAAATCGAATTATTTAAGGTATGAGAAATAAATTAAAAGCAGCGTTCCTGCTACAATTCGGTACCAACCCCACGGTTTAAAACCGTATTGTTTGATAATTCCGATAAAGAATTTGATGGCTAAAACCGCAACTATAAACGCGACTACATTTCCAATTAAAAACATTTTTATCGTGTCGTTGGATTGTAAAATCAGTTCATATCCTTTCATCTGACTGTGTTCGTAGGTTTTCAAAAACACCGAATAACACGTTACAGCCAACATAGTTGGAACCGCCAAAAAGAAAGAAAACTCCGCTGCCGCATGACGACTTAATCCTTGTTGCATCCCGCCAATTATGGAAGCTGCACTTCGACTAGTGCCCGGCATCATGGCCAAACATTGCCAAAAACCAATGGTAACCGCTTTTTTGATGGTAATATCTTCTTCTTTTACAATGGTAGGATTTTGGAAGTGTTTATCGATAAATAGCAAGATAATTCCACCAACAATAAGTACAATGGCAATTGGAATTGGATTGCCTAAAATAGCTTCAATTTTATCATCGAATAATTTACCCAAAACAAGTGCAGGTAAAACCGCAGCTGCCAATTTGATAAAGAAATTCAGTTTTGAAAAATCGAAAAACTTTCGCCAATACAATGCCACAACTGCTAGAATCGCTCCAAATTGAATCGAAACCTGAAACAATTTTACAAAATCGTCTTCTTGTATTCCGAAATAGGAACTAGTAAAGATCATGTGAGCCGTTGAAGAAACCGGTAAATATTCCGTTAGCCCTTCAATGATGGCAATAAGTATCGCTTGTAGTAAATCCATTTAGAGGGTGAGATTATTTGAAAAATCTAAAGAGTCTTATTAGTTTTTCTTTGGATTTTTTAAAATGGAGTAAATCGTAATGCCAAAACCAAACAACACGACAGTTGGTGCTAATCGGATTCTTCTAAAACTAAAAATATCTTCGTTAAATACTTTCGGGTCGTCGCTTCCGCCACCAGCCATTAGGATGAATCCCAATGCAATAACACCTAATCCTATCAGTAAAAATTTATAGTTTACTTTCTCAAACAGAAAGCCTTGTTTGTTTTCTTCCATAAAATTAGTATAAATCGTCGGTTCTTAAATTCAAGAAGCGTTGTGTAGCAAAATGTGTACTTAACCAAGTGATTAATATTCCAGCGCCAAAAACAGCTAATAAAATAAAGATTACTGAGGTAATATCATTAAAAACGCCCAAGTTTGGCCAAACACTATTTACATAAAAAAGAACCCCAAGCAAAGCCACTACAGCTACACCGGCACCAATCATTCCTAGTTTTACACTACGCCAGATAAATGGTTTTCTGATAAAGGCTTTGGTTGCCCCCACCATTTGCATCGTTTTGATGATAAAACGGTTGGCATATACCGATAAACGCAACGAGCTATTGATTAACAATACAGCCACTAAGGTCAAAAATCCAGAAATAATAAGAATCCATAGACTCACTTTTTTCACGTTTTCATTGACCATTTTCACCAATTGTTTGTCATAAACAATATCAGCTACCAGTGGGTTTTCACGTAATTTTCGTTCTATATTGGCAACGCTATCGCTTTGCACATAATCGGCTTTGATATGAATATCGTAAGAGTTTTTAAGTGGATTAGCACCTAAAAATTCTGTAAAATTTTCTCCCAATGTTTTTTGATGTTCAATGGCCGCTTCTTCCTTAGAAACATATCTGGAATCTTTGGCATATTTTGATGCTTTCAACATTTCTCCGAATTTCGTCAACGTTGTGTCTTTTGCTTCATCTTTAAAATAGACAGACATAGCAATTCCTTCCTTAAAATCGTTTGACAATTTTTTAGAATTCACTACAAACAAAGCCAATAAACCTAACATAAAAAGAACCAGGAAAACACTCAATACCACTGAAAAATAAGAGGTAATTAATCGGCGTTTTTGAAATTTTTCAAAAGATGAACTCATACAACAAAATTATTTGGGGTAAAAATAACAAAGAATTTCTTTATTTAAAGTTAATAACGCCCAAAGTTTCGTGTTTCTTATAATAAATGTAAATTTATCAGAAGTTTTATACTCGAAAAACGTAAATAAACTAAAAGTGGAATACAGAATAGAAAAAGACACCATGGGTGAAGTGAAAGTTCTTGCTGATAAATATTGGGGAGCCCAAACGGAACGTTCAAGAAATAATTTTAAAATTGGTGCTTCAGCATCCATGCCGAAAGAAATTATTAATGGTTTTGCCTATCTGAAAAAAGCAGCTGCTCATGCAAATTGTGATTTGGGTGTGCTTTCTACAGAAAAACGGGATGCTATCAGTGCTGTTTGCGACGAAATTTTAGCCGGAAAATTGAATGATCATTTTCCATTGGTTATTTGGCAGACGGGTTCAGGTACGCAAAGCAACATGAATGTCAATGAAGTCATTGCCAACCGTGCACAGGTTTTGGCGGGCTCGAAAATTGGTAATGGTGAACAATTCATCAAAGCAAATGATGATGTAAACAAATCTCAATCCTCAAACGATACTTTTCCAACCGGAATGCACATTGCGGCTTATAAAATGATTGTGGAAATCACCATTCCTGGAGTTGAAAAATTAAGAGATACATTACAGTCAAAAGCCAATGATTTTAAATCTATTGTAAAAATTGGACGTACCCATCTTATGGATGCAACGCCGCTTACACTCGGTCAGGAAATTTCGGGATATTTAGCACAATTGGATTACGGTTTGAAAGCGCTTAAAAACACCTTACCTCATCTGTCTGAAATTGCATTAGGAGGAACCGCTGTTGGTACAGGATTGAATACACCCGAGGGTTATGATGTAAAAGTTGCTGAATACATTGCAAAATTCACCGGCCATCCTTTTGTAACCGCACCTAATAAGTTTGAAGCATTGGCGTCACATGATGCCATTGTTGAATCACATGGTGCTTTGAAACAATTGGCCGTTTCTTTGAATAAAATAGCTAATGATATTAGAATGTTAGCTTCTGGACCACGCTCAGGAATTGGGGAAATTTTAATTCCGGAAAACGAACCTGGTTCGTCAATCATGCCTGGTAAAGTGAATCCGACACAATGCGAAGCCTTAACGATGGTTTGTGCTCAGGTGATAGGTAACGATGTAGCCATTACCGTTGGCGGAATGCAAGGACATTATGAGTTGAACGTTTTTAAACCGATGATGGCGGCAAATATCCTGCAATCTGCGCGTTTGTTGGGTGATGCCTGTGTGTCTTTCGATGAACATTGCGCTCAAGGGATTGAACCAAATCATGCAAGAATCAAAGAATTGGTAGATAATTCGCTAATGCTGGTTACAGCTCTGAATACCAAAATTGGGTATTACAAAGCAGCTGAAATTGCACAAACCGCACACAAAAACGGTACAACTCTTAAAGAAGAAGCCATACGTTTGGGTTACGTTTCTGCGGAAGATTTTGATGCTTGGGTTAAACCTGAAGATATGGTGTAAATCAGTTAAAAGTTTTAATTAAACTTAATAGCTTGCAAAATTTCCTGTTTCTTATAATAAATGTAAATTTGCAACTTCTTTTTTGGAAGTAACAACCTTTTTAGGTTCAATAAAAAACAATATCAAACTGGAATGAAATACCATCACGAAAAAATAGAAGCCAAGTGGCAACAATATTGGGCAGAAAACCAAACTTTTGCAGCATCAAATAATTCGGATAAACCAAAATATTATGTGTTAGACATGTTTCCGTATCCTTCGGGAGCTGGATTACACGTAGGACATCCACTGGGTTATATTGCTTCCGATATTGTAGCGCGATTTAAACGTCACAAAGGATTTAATGTGTTGCATCCGCAAGGATACGATTCGTTTGGCTTACCAGCCGAGCAATATGCGATTCAAACCGGACAACATCCTGAAAAAACCACTCGTGAAAACATTGCACGCTACCGTGAACAATTAGATAAAATCGGATTTTCATTCGATTGGAGTCGTGAAGTGCGTACTTCAAACTCGGATTATTATAAGCATACCCAATGGATTTTCATTCAGTTGTTCAATTCGTGGTACAATATCGATACTGATAAAGCCGAAGACATTTCAACGTTGATTGGTATTTTTGAAAAAAGCGGAAATGCAACGGTACATGCGGTTTGCGATGATAATATTGAGATCTTTTTTCCATCCGATTGGAAGTTTTATTCGGAAGAAAAAAAGCAACAAATCCTTTTACAATACCGATTGACTTATTTGGCGGAAACCGAAGTAAACTGGTGTCCGGCTTTGGGAACGGTTTTAGCGAATGACGAAATAGTAAACGGCGTTTCAGAACGTGGTGGACACCCAGTGGTTCGTAAGAAAATGACCCAATGGTCGATGCGTATTTCTGCGTATGCGGAACGTTTATTACAAGGATTGGATACGATTGATTGGAGTGAATCAATCAAAGAATCACAACGCAATTGGATTGGAAAATCAGTCGGCGCGATGGTTTCTTTCAACGTGAATAATCACGACGCGAAAATTGATGTTTTCACAACTCGTCCTGATACAATTTTTGGTGTAACGTTTATGACCTTAGCACCAGAACACGATTTAGTCGCGCAAATTACTATTCCAGAGCAAAAAGCAGCGGTAGAAGCCTATGTAGAAGCAACTGCTAAACGTTCGGAGCGTGAAAGAATGGCTGATGTAAAAACCATTTCGGGAGTTTTCACTGGTGCGTATGCTGAGCATCCGTTTACCAAAGAAGCGATTCCGGTTTGGATTGGCGATTATGTGTTAGCGGGTTACGGAACAGGTGCCGTTATGGCGGTTCCATGTGGTGATGAAAGAGATTATGCTTTCGCGAATTTCTTCAAAGGAACCAACGGAATGCCAACAATTAAAAACATTTTCAATCAAGATATTTCAGAAGCTGCTTTTGGAGAAAAAGGCGGTTTCGAATTGGTCAATTCTGATTTCTTAAACGGATTGGATTACAAATCGGGAACGAAAAAAGTAATTGAGAAATTAGAAGAAATCGGCGCAGGAAAAGCCAAAGTAAATTACCGTTTGCGTGATGCTGTTTTCTCTCGTCAACGCTATTGGGGAGAGCCTTTTCCTGTGTATTACGTGAATGGTTTGCCGCAAATGATTGACAAAAAACACTTGCCAATTGTGTTGCCAGAAGTTGAAAAATACCTTCCGACTGAAGACGGACAACCGCCATTAGGGAATGCAACCATTTGGGCCTGGGATTCGGTAAATAACAAAGTCGTTGACAATGATTTTATTGATGATGTCAAAGTATTTCCATTAGAATTAAACACGATGCCAGGTTGGGCAGGAAGTTCATGGTATTGGATGCGTTATATGGATGCCAACAATACTGAAGATTTCGCCGCTGAAGAGGCTTTACAATATTGGGAAAACGTCGATTTATACATTGGTGGAAGCGAACACGCGACAGGCCACTTGTTATACTCTCGTTTCTGGAACAAATTCTTAAAAGATAGAGGTTTTGCACCTACCGAAGAACCGTTCAAAAAACTGATCAATCAGGGAATGATTTTGGGAATGAGTGCAATAGTTTACAGAATATCAGGTACAAACAAATATGTTTCTAAAGGATTGAAATCTCAACATGATACAGAAGAGATAAGAGTTGATGTTAATTTTGTAAATGCTTCTGATGAAATTGATTTGAATAAATTGAAGAATTGGATTCCAGAATTTAATGATGCTGAATTCATTTTAGAGAATGATAAATATGTAGTTGGAAGAGAAGTTGAAAAAATGTCGAAGCGTTGGTACAATGTTGTCAACCCGGATGATATTTGTAACGATTATGGTGCCGATACTTTGCGTTTGTACGAAATGTTCTTAGGACCATTAGAACAAGCAAAACCGTGGAACACTGCCGGAATTACGGGAGTTTCTGGTTTCTTGAAAAAACTATGGCGTTTGTATTTTGATGATAACGGTTCGGTAATTATCAATGACGAACCAACGGCAGAAATGCACAAAAGTTTGCATAAAACTATCAAAAAAGTAACCGAAGACATCGAGAATTTCTCCTTCAACACGTCGGTTTCTCAATTTATGATTTGCGTGAACGAATTACAACAATTAAAATGCAACCATAGAGCGATTTTAGAGCCTTTAGCGATTTTAGTTTCACCCTATGCGCCTCACATCGCTGAAGAATTATGGAGTGGTTTGGGTCACGAAGGTTCGATTTCAACCGTCGCTTTTCCAAAATTTGAAGAAAAGTATTTAGTCGAAAGCGAAAAAGAATATCCAGTTTCCTTCAACGGCAAAATGCGTTTCACCATCAAACTGCCGTTAGATTTAACCGCGGCTCAAATTGAAGAAATTGTCATGGCCGACGAAAGAACACAAGCCCAGTTACAAGGCAGAACACCCAATAAAGTGATTATTGTTCCAGGGAAGATTATCAACTTGGTGGGGTAGTTATATTTTTAAAAAGGTAGTGTTGTTGAAATTTAAATTGACATCTTGTCATTTTTAAAATTTGGCTTGTATTTTGATACTATTTCAGTAAATTTATTAATTCAAACTTAAAAAAATTAAAATGGGATATTATTTAATTATCGGACTTATTATGTTGGTGAGCTGGATTGTAAGCTCAAGACTTAAAAGTAAATTTGAACACTATTCGAAGTTGTCATTGCGTAACGGAATGTCTGGTGCCGAAATCGCTGAAAAAATGTTAGCCGACCATGGAATTAGAGATGTACAAGTTATTTCTACTCCGGGAATGTTAACCGATCACTATAATCCGGCGAATAAAACGGTAAACCTATCAGAAGGCGTATACAATCAAAGAAATGCTTCGGCTGCTGCAGTTGCTGCTCACGAATGTGGTCACGCAGTGCAACACGCTCAAGCTTATCAATGGTTACAAATGAGATCGAAACTGGTTCCGGTAGTAAACATTGCTTCCAATATGTCACAATGGGTGATTATGGGAGGATTAATACTAATGGCAACTACGTCAATGGGTTATTATGTTGCCGTGGCAGGTTTAGTTTTATATGCTTTTGGAACATTGTTTAGTTTTATAACATTACCAGTTGAATATGACGCAAGTAACCGTGCTTTGGCTTGGTTGAAAAATAAAAACATGTTAGGCCAAGAAGAATATGCAGGTGCAGAAGATGCTTTGAAATGGGCGGCTAGAACATATGTTGTAGCGGCTGTAGGCTCATTAGTGACTTTAATGTATTTTGCTTTGCGTGTTTTTGGCAGTAGAGATTAAGAAATATGAATTTATAAAATGAAATCCGCTTCACAAGAGCGGATTTTTTTATTTTGTCATTGCTAGGAATGAAGCTATCTAAAGCTGAATTTGTCTTTCTATCTGTTGGTCTAAAGAAATAAAGGTTTCCGTTCTGGAAACGCCTTCAATGGCTTGAATTTTGGTGTTTAATAAATGCATTAAATGTTCATTATCGCGACAGATTATTTTAATCAAAACACTCCAATTTCCAGTAGTGTAATGACATTCCAATACTTCTGGAATTTTTTTTAATTCCCGCACGGCTTCTAGGTTTCGAGCGGCTTTATCCAAATAAATACCCACAAAAGCCATAGTGCTGTAGCCTAAAACTTTAGTGTTTACAATTAATTTAGAGGAAGAAATCACATTGGCTTCTTCTAATTTTCGCAAACGCTGATGAATTGCAGCACCTGAGATTCCAATTTTATTTGCAATCTGTAAGATGGGTTTTCGAGCGTCGTCCATCAAATCGCGTAGGATTTCTTTGTCGATGCCGTCTATCTCAATTTGTAAGTGGTTTATTTTCATAGTAATAAATTAAAAATTTTGTATGCATCGAAAATACTACCGAATGTCCAGTGGACATTCTCCTTTTAATATCAAATCATCAATTTCAATTTGTAAGTGATTTATCTTCATGTGGTTTCAATTTGAAGTTTAAATATACAATATTCTTTCTTTTTTGTAACAATTTTTCTTTTTTCCTACATTATTCAAAATTTGAAATGCAATAAATCAGTTTTCTTATCGTTTCAGTATCAACCTACTATATGTTTAACTCTAATTCTATCATCAAATGAGAAAATTTCATAAGGTATCATGGATGGTACTTTGTTTTTTTACAATTGCATCTGTTACCGGTCAACAAACGTTGAGTTCCTCAAATTCTATTAACGATCAATTTAATTCTATTTTAGAAAAATCAGAAAGTTATAAGGACTTGAAAATTGTAAAAAGGGAATGGATTCAAAATTTAAAACAAGAGGTTTTGAGTTCCGTTTCAAACATTGAAAGTGAATTGCATACTTCAAAATCGACTTTGAAGGAACAATCGGCTCAAATCGATGATCTTAAATCGAAACTTAATAAAACTAACGAAGTCCTTTTGACCTACACCAATTCAGGACCGACAATTACTTTTTTAGGAATTCAATTTGACCAAATTGTTTTTGGAACATTGTTTAGTATTCTCTTTTTCGGATCCTTGATTTTAGCATGTCTTTTTGCCATAAAGCACAATAAATCCAATGCGATTTCGCAACATTCTAAAAGTGTTTTATCCGATTTAGAAGAAGAATACCAAGAATACAAACGGAAAGCGATTGAAAGAGAACAAAAAATAAGTCGTCAACTACAGGACGAACTGAATAGACAAAAAAAGTTAAACACTTTGAAAGTTTCTTAAGCAAAAAGACCTATCTCAATTTGAAATAGGTCTTTTTTTTAATAAATACTAAGTACTAATTATAACCTTTATAAGGTACTTCTTTTTCATGAAAAATAACCCCATAATCTTCTAATTCTTTTAAAATAGAAGCATATACTTCTTTTTTAATTGGTAATTGTACCCCGGCAGTTTTTATATTGCCGTTTAAAATTTGCAAAGTAGCCATAGCAACGGGTAGTCCAACTGTTTTGGCCATTGCAGTATAGGTTTGATCATCTCCAAGGCAAACCATAGTGGCATCAATTTGTTTTTTCTCACCGTTGATTTCATAACCAAATTTATGGTACATGACAATCATGTCTTTATCTTCAGGTTGTAACGTCCAACTTTCGGTTAGGATTTTTTCCAGCATTTGCGCGGGAGTTGCTTTTTTCAAGCCCACAATTCTAGTAGGGTTGAATAAATCTAGTTCCACCAATTTGTCCCACATGACATCGTCTTGATCAATTTTTAATTGGTGACGTAATTTGATTTCAACGGAATCCGTTGGATGATAAGGCAAGAAAAGATTTACGAATTCTCTAAAACTCATATTTTCCGAATCGTCGATTATATAAGTATCGTCTGTCATTCCTAATTGCACGAACATATCCCACGCTTTGGAATAACCCACTCTACGAATTGTACCACGATATACGGTAAGTGCATCATCTAAATCGTAAACACTTCTGTATTTTAACGAATCGCGATTGGCATATACTTCAAAACGACCATAATTTTCCACTTCTAAAAATTCGGTTCTTCTGAATAATTTATTGTACGGAATGTACTTGTAGGTGCCTTCCTGTATGAACTTGGCAGCACCTCCTTGGCCGGCTAGAACTACGTTTCGTGGGGCCCAAGTGAATTTGTAATTCCAAAGATTGGTATCGCTTTCTGGGGCTACTAATCCACCACAAAACGATTCGAATAAAATAATTTTCCCACCTTGTTCGCGAATTTCATCCAATACTTTCATGGCACTCATGTGGTCAATTCCGGGATCAAGACCTACTTCATTCATAAAAACCAAGCCATTTTCTTTGGCGGCTGCATCAAGCCCTTGCATGGCATCGCTAATATAAGATGCGGTAACCATGTGTTTTTTGAAGCTAATACAATCTTTAGCTACTTCAATATGCATGTGGGCAGGCAACATCGAAATCACAATGTCGGCTTTTTGTATTTCGGCTTGACGTTGCGCTTCGTTGTGAATGTCCAAAGCAATAGCAGTGGCATTTTTATGTCCTTTGGTTTTGCGCTCGGCTAACTCTAAAGACAAATCACCAATTGTAAGGTGTAAATTTTCACTTTCAGATTTCTCTAAAAGGTATTTTATAAGCGATGAAGCCGATCGACCGGCACCAATAATAAGTACATTTCTCATTTTGACTGATAAAAAATCACACAAATGTAGTAAAATGTTATTTTTTGGAAAGTCTTTAATGAAGAAATGCTAAAAAATTAATTGGGCTGTCGTATTTTTGAAGAAAAATAATTCATGGAAAAGAAAATTTTGCTGACTGCTTTGTGTTTTGGTTTTGTGTCAATTGTTTTAGGTGCTTTCGGGGCGCACGCCCTTAAAAAAGTCATGAATCCAGATCAGTTGTCTTCTTTTGAAGTAGGTGTGCGATATATGATGTATCATGCGTTATTTTTACTGTTTGTGAGCACTACATCTTTTTTATTGCCTGAACAAAAAAATGTAGTGTACAATTTGTCATTAGCAGGGACTATATTGTTCTCTGTTTCAATTTTTTTATTGTCAACTAGCGGCCTAACAGGTGTGAGTTTTAAATTTTTAGGACCTATAACTCCACTAGGAGGGTTATTGCTAATTGCTTCTTGGGGGATGGCTTTCTTCTATATTATCACAAAAAAAGGATAAACTGTGAAGCAATTCAAATAATATTTTTACTTTTGCCCCATAGTACAAAAAACAACACATCGTTAAATTTATGGAAACATACACCCCATCTACGAAAACGATTTCGTTAGAAAAATACGGAATCAAAGACGTTAAAGAAATTGTATATAATCCTTCATACGAACTATTATATCAGGAAGAACTAAATCCGAACTTAGAAGGATTTGAAAGAGGACAGTTAACAGAGCTTGGTGCCGTTAACGTAATGACTGGTGAATTTACAGGTCGTTCTCCTAAAGACAAATACATTGTTAAAGACGCTACAACAGAAAACACCATTTGGTGGAATTCTGAAAAAGCGGTTAATGATAACAAACCAATTTCTACAGAAACTTGGAATGCCTTAAAAGCAACTACTGTTTCTCAATTATCTGAAAAAAGATTATTTGTAGTAGATGCCTTTTGTGGTGCCAACGAAAATACTCGTTTAAAAGTTCGTTTCATTATGGAAGTGGCTTGGCAAGCACATTTTGTGACGAATATGTTTATTAGACCAACTGCTGAAGAATTAGTGACTTTTGGTGAGCCAGATTTCGTAGTTATGAATGGTTCAAAATCTTCTTTTAAAGATTACGCTGCTCATAATTTAAATTCTGAAGTATATGTTGCCTTCAACTTAACAGAAAAAATTCAGTTGATTGGTGGTACTTGGTACGGTGGTGAAATGAAAAAAGGTTTATTTGCCTTAATGAATTATTACTTACCATTACAAGGAATTTCTTCAATGCACTGTTCTGCAAATAAAGGAGCAGCAGGTGATGTAGCAGTATTCTTCGGATTATCTGGAACAGGAAAAACAACGTTATCAACCGATCCAAAACGTGAATTAATCGGAGACGATGAGCACGGATGGGATAATGATGGTGTTTTCAACTTCGAAGGGGGTTGTTATGCAAAAACTATCGATTTAAGTAAAGAAAACGAGCCAGACATTTTTAATGCTATCCGTAAAGATGCATTATTAGAAAATGTTACTGTTGACGCTAACGGAAAAATCGACTTCAAAGACGGTTCAGTTACACAAAATACACGTGTTTCTTATCCAATAAATCATATTGATAACATTGTTAAACCAGTTTCTAAAGCTGGTCACGCTAACAAAGTAATCTTTTTAACTGCGGATGCTTTTGGAGTTATGCCTCCAGTATCTAAGTTAACTCCAGAACAAACTAAATATTATTTCTTATCAGGTTTTACTGCTAAATTAGCGGGAACTGAAAGAGGTGTTACACAACCAGAACCAACATTCTCGGCTTGTTTCGGAAAGGCATTCTTAACGTTACACCCAACTAAATATGGTGAAGAGTTAGTGAAGAAAATGGAAGAACACAAAGCAACCGCTTATATGGTAAACACAGGTTGGAATGGTACAGGAAAACGTATCTCTATCAAAGACACTCGTGCCATTATCGATGCTATTTTAGACGGTTCTATTGAAAATGCAGCCACTACTGTAGTGCCTGTATTTAATTTCAATGTGCCAACGGCTTTACCAAATGTAGATACTAATATTTTAGATCCAAGAAATACCTATGCTGACGCTGCCGAATGGGCAACTAAAGCAGAAGATTTAGCGGGAAGATTTATTAAAAATTTCGTTCAATATACTGACAATGAAGAAGGCAAAAACCTTGTTCAAGCAGGACCACAATTATAATACGATTATTAATTCTATTGAATAGAAAAAAAGAGTTCCGAATTTCGGAACTCTTTTTTATTTATCTTGTATGGCCTCAGTAAATTTTTCAAAAAGGCGTATCGTTTTTTCGTTGATTTCCTGGTAGGAAAGTCGGTCTTTCGTTTGGTAGAAAAACATGATAGCGTAAGGTTTATCGAGGTGTTCGAGTAACAATTGTTTGTTTAATCGATAGGTTTCTCGTAACACGCGTTTGAAATAATTCCGATCCACAGCCTTTTTAAAGTACTTTTTAGACACCGAAACTCCGAATTTGAATTGCTCTCCTTCTTCCAAAGCTATAGGCGAATAGACCAATCGCAACGGGTATTTTGAAACCGATTTTCCTTCGGAAAAAAGAAGATCGATTGTGGTTTTGCTTTTGAGCTTTTCGTGTTTCGGGTAGGTGTTCTTCATTATTGAAAATATTGCCGCAAAAATACAAAAGATTTAACCAAGTCTTTTAATAATATAAACGCTATTAATAACCGGCTGCGCCACCATCTGGACTTGAAGAATCAGAAACGCCAACATAGACTTTGAATTCTTCCACATAAGTAATTCCCATAAGTTCCCCAAGGTTATCAATTCCTTTTAACTGATGTCCCATTTTTTCAAGTGCCGCTTTGGTATCGGGTGACATAAGGTTTTTTTCATAAAAGAGCTTGTTCGGCAACCATTGATGGTGTATTTTCATAGCTTCAATAGCGTGGTCAATGCGCATGTCGTAGGCCAACACGTTCAACACGGTTTGAAAAACAGTATTAATGATGGTTCTGCCTCCAGGAGAGCCAATAATTAAATAGGGTTTCCCATTTTTAGCCACAATAGTTGGACTCATACTCGAAAGCATTCTTTTTTCAGGAGCGATAATATTAGCGGCTGATCCAATCTGCCCTTTTTCTGTTGTTTCGCCAGGTACTGGGTTGAAATCTCCCATTTCATTATTAAAAATAAAGCCAAGTTTATCGGAACCCATTTTAGACCCATAGGAATCTTCTAAAGTGTAGGTTAATGAAACTGCATTCCCTTCTTTATCTACTACAGAAAAATGAGTGGTATTATTGCCATCATAAGGTTGTCCGTATTTAGCAGCATCACTTACAGATGCTTTATTCATGTCGATATTCTTAAACCGCATCGCTGCGAATTCTTTGGACGTTAATTTCTCCAATGGAAGCTCTGGATTAAAATCAGGATCACCTAAATGAGCAGCGCGATCGGCAAAGGCTCTTCGCATGACTTCGGTGATGAGATGCACATATTTTGTAGAATTAAACGGAATGGAATCAAAATTAGCCAATTCCATCATGTTCATCATTTCAATTAATGCGGTACCACCCGAACTTGGTGGCGGCATAGCATAAATTTCATATCCTTTAAACGTTCCTTTTATGGGTTTGCGCTCGACAGCAGTGTATTTTTCCAGGTCTTTTTTGGTGATGATGCCACCATTCTTTTTCATGAAATCTTCTATCTCTTGAGCAACTTCTCCTTTATAAAATCCGTCTTGTCCTTTGTCACGGATAAGTTCAAGTGTTTTGGCAAGTGCGGGTTGCTTCCATATTTCGCCAGGCTTAGTAATTCTTTCTTTGTCGCTTTTAAAATAGCTTGCTATAAATTCATTTGATTTGTAGGCCTCAGTATAACTAAGCGCTTGCCAATAAATCCCCCAAGGCATACTGAATCCTTTTTTAGCCAATTCGACAGCTGGTTGTACTAATTCTGACCAAGGTAATTTACCGTATTTTTGATGCGCCAAATACAATCCTGCAACTGTGCCGGGAACACCTATGGCTTTTGCGCTGTCATGGTTGCTGTTTTCGATTAATTTTCCGTTGCTGTCTAAAAACATGTTTGGAGTCGCAGCGAGTGGAGCTTTTTCGCGAAAATCTATGGTAGTTGCTTCTCCTTTAGTATTCAAAAAAACTAAAAAACCACCACCTCCAATATTACCAGCTTCGGGATGTGTTACCGCAAGAGCAAAGGCTGTCGCAATGCTTGCGTCGATGGCATTTCCACCTTTTTTAAGGATAGTTACACCCACTTGAGAAGCAACGGAGTTGGAGGAAACAACTATTCCGTTTTGACCAAAAGTTTGAGCAGTACCTTTAGAATGATTTAGCACTAGTAGTATTGAACAAAGTGCTAGAATTGTTTTTTTCATGTTTGTTTTTTAGTTGTTTCTTGTAGTTACAGAAATCATAATCAACAACTCGCTGATTTTATGTTGTTATGTAAATTTAATAAAATTTTTCTGAAATAATTTTATAACATTATCTCTCCACTTTATCAAAAAATATAGATATTTGAGCTAAACTAAACAGATGCTTTTCAATAGCTATATCTTTTTTATCTTTCTCAGTATCGTTTTGTGTGTATTTTATGCGCTAAAAAAAACTACTTGGAAAAAGTATTGGTTGTTTATAGCGAGTTTGTTTTTCTATGGGTATTGGGATTGGCATTGGTTAGGATTGTTTGGCTTTTCTATTGTATTCAATTATCTAGTAGGGTTTAAAATTGCTGATTCGGGAATTGCTTCCAAAAAATGGCTAGCTTTTGGAGTTACCATAAATCTATCCATCATTGTATTGTTTAAATACTTCAATTTTTTTATTGATAGTCTCAGCGGGTTTGGTGGTTCCTTAGATTTTTTACACCTGCATTTTATTTTACCTATCGGAATTTCGTTTTATACTTTTCAAGCGATCGCTTATTTGGTTGATATTTATCGAAAAGAAATAAAACCTGTATCCAATTTTATTGATTTTGGACTATATAAAAGTTTTTTTCCCTTGTTAATAGCTGGGCCAATTGAAAGAGCCAGTCATTTAATTCCTCAGTTTTCGTCCACTTTAATTCCCTCCAAAGAACAGGTTAAAGAAGGCTTTTTTTTAATTACGATTGGACTGTTTCAAAAAGTAATGATTGGCGATGCTTGTGGTCGAATTGTAGACACTATCTTTTTCGATTTAAACAAGTATGCTTCTTTTGAAGTTTTTAGTGCAGTACTTCTGTTTACATTTCAAATTTATGCCGATTTTGCTGGGTATTCTAATATCGCTAGAGGTTTGGCAAAATTAATGGGAATCGATTTGATGGTGAATTTTGATAAGCCTTATTGGGCGAGTAACATTCAAGAATTTTGGAAAAAATGGCACATCTCACTGTCTACTTGGTTACGCGATTATTTATACATACCGCTTGGAGGGAATAAAAAAGGAAGTAACAGAACGCTGATCAATTTAATGATCGTGATGTTGTTAGGAGGTTTATGGCACGGTGCAGGAGGGAATTTTTTGCTTTGGGGTTTTTATCATGGACTTTTATTGGTGATGTATCGCAAAACTCAAAGAATCTCTTTACCTAAATTTATAAGTATTGGATTGACTTTTATGGTGGTAGTCATTGGTTGGACCATTTTTCGATTGACGAGTATAACTCAATTTGAATTATTTTTTGAGCAAATAAAAATCTGGAGTTGGGGCGATTTTCCTTTGCGCTTTATAAAAATGATATTGACTTTTGGAGGTGTTTTGTTTTTTATAGACTGGCTTCAAATAAAATACCAATCGGACGCTTTTTTACTAAAATTTAAAAATCAAGCCTTTGCCTATGGTATTTCGTGTAGTTTATTGTTGGTCAGCTTTCTGTATATATTGACGAAAAAACCATTGCCTTTTATCTATTTTCAATTTTGAGAACATATTTTCGACATATCGTTAGTTTTGCGGGAGGGTTTTTGTTTCTGGTTTTTGCGTTGGAAGGGTTTTTAATACTCAGCGAAATAAAATTGCCTTTTAAAACACTCGATGAAAAAACAGGTAAAACCTACCAATCCAGCATACCTATTCATGAGGCCAAAGAAGGTTTTTATATGGGTGAAACCAATGCTTACGGATTTGTCGGCAATGTATCTAAAAAGAAGCCGAAAAATGTTTTTAGAATTGCGTTGTTGGGTGATTCGTTTACCGAAGGGTTTCAGTTATTTGCTCCTTTTCATTTTTCTAAAATTTTGGAGCAATCATTAAACAAACATTCGAAAGATAGTATAGAGGTGCTTAATTTCGGAATGAGTAATGTGGTATTACCTGAAATGTATATCAGAAAGAAAACACTTGCCGATCAATTTGACATCGATTTGTTTGTGTATGTTCTGGATAGTTATGATTTTATTTATCAGCCAGAAGGTGTTTTAAGCAGTGTTGAACTAAGAGATCATAACGGAAAATTAACGATAACGACAAGTAATTCGAAGGGTTATCAGGTGTATAAAAAAATAAAACCATTGGTTGATCAATCATCTTATATCAATTTTCTTTTTGATGGGTATTTGATGGTGCGTCGCCAGCAGGCTTTTCCAATTATTTTTGATAAATTTTATCCAAAAAGCACTGCTTCAGCATATCAGGCTATTCCAACTTCAGAAGTTTTCAATCATATTTCAGATCAATATTTTAAAATTGTGTCCGAAATGGAAAAGGACAATACTGTTTTCGTTTTTAGAGAAGAGGCGGATGCCATTTTAAAATCAAAATTAAAACCTTATCGCATTCCCGTTATTGAAACCAAGCAAGCACTTGATGAGGTAAGAGCTAGAGGAATAAATCCTTATTATTGGGGATTGAACCAAACCATAGGGCATTTTAATTATGAAGGAAATGCAACTTTTGGAAAATATTTAGCAAAAGAACTGGCACCATATTTAAATTAAAAGACTTTCCTAAAAAGTGATGGAAGTAGCTTTTTGCAATCAAATTGCACAACAATTTCTCAAAATTATATAAGACATTAACGGCTTAATAAACTGAAATTTACAAATAAAATTCAGTCATGAAAAAGTCAATCTTCGTTTTAAGTATACTATTAGTTTTGTTTTCTTGTAAAGAAAAATCAGCTTTGAAAGCAGTTTATAAGCAAGAGCCACCCAAAGTCGTTTCCTATCATTTGGAAAGCCCAAAAACTTGGATAACGGCTAATAGCTCTAATGCCAAACTAGTTCGTATAGTACTTGCTGTCAATAGAACTGATAAAGCAAATCTGATTCATATGGATTCGATACTTGTTCCAAACGAAAGAGATGGTCGTATTTCTGATTATCTTCCATTTCCAGTTGAAGTAGCTTCATTAGAAGTCATTGAAAAAATCATTTTTTTCTCTTATCCCACGCAAGTATTCGCGGCATACGAAAAAGGAAAACTCGTTTATACTGGCCCAACCAATATGGGTCGAAAAAAAGACCCCACACCAACTGGACTTTTTTACACCAATTGGAAGGCAGAAAAAACCACCAGTACCTTTAACGATGAGTGGGATTTGCGATGGAATTTCAATATCGAAAACAAATTAGGAGTGGGTTGGCATCAATATGCTTTACCGGGTTATCCCGCATCGCATTCTTGTTTGAGATTGCAAGAAAAAGATGCTCGTTATTTATACAATTGGGCCGATGAATGGGTTTTAGCCGATAAAGAAACGGTTCAAACTAAAGGGACACCGGTCATTATTTTTGGTAGTTATGATTTTGGGTCGCCAAAACCTTGGTTGCAATTAGTTGAAAACCCTCGTGTTTTGGATATTTCTATAACTGAAATTGAAAAGCAAACAGCACCCTATTTGAGTACCATTTTAGCAGAACAGAAAAAAAGGAAAAGTAATCACATTAGCAATGAGTTATAAATTTAACAAAAAGTAAAAGGACGTTCTTTAATTGGAACGTCCTTTTACTTTAAACCTTTATAATTCGATTACTTTATTGTTCAAAATCTATTTTCCAAACATATTATTTGCTCTATTCACATCGGCCATTATTTCTAAAGGATCAATTTGAATTGATTTTATTTTTCCTTTTTCTTGGTTGATGGTAAAATCAAAAGTAGGGTAGGCCCAATCCCATCCTTCTAGAACTGTTCTACGAATAGTTGAAAACGGATTATCTTTTGTATAACGCAATAAAGTGTTTGGGATATAAAAACTTTCAGAAGTACCATCTTCATAAGTAACCAGAACATCTAAAGGCATTGGTGTGCGACCAATACGCTCTAAAGTAACTTTGGTGTTTTTTCCATCTTCTGACACACTTTTAACGCCATAATCTATCGTGTTGGTGGTTTTGGTCCAATCGCTTAAAAACCAATCTAAATTTGCGCCAGAAACCTTTTCTGCGACATGTTTGATGTCGTTAGGGGTCGGATGCGTTAATTTATAGTCAGCAAAATAGCGTTTCAGTGTTTTTAAGAGATTTTCTTTCCCAATTAAATATTCTAATTGAGTAAGGAATAAATTCCCTTTGCTATACGCCTGAATACTATACGGGCGATTTTCATCATAACGATCGGCATGAGTAGCTTGCGATTGTTCTTTCCCAGATTTTACTAAACCTAAATAACCGGCATAGGAATCGGCATGTGGGTTGGCCACTTTTTTGTCAGCGATTTCGTTTAATCCGTAGTTTTCCAACCAAGTGGTAAATCCTTCATCCATCCAGCTGTGTTTTGCTTCGTTTGTTGCTAAAACGTGTTGAAACCAAGAATGAGCCATTTCATGGGCAGTTACACCTAACAAACCATCAAAAGTGCCTTCTCCTAAAATTAAGGTACACATGGCATATTCCATTCCGCCATCACCTCCTTGAATTACAGAATATTGTTTATACGGATACTTACCCACAGTATTGTTGTAAATTTCCATTAACTGAGCTGTTTTTGGCTGTAAATTCTTCCAGTTTTGAATAAATTGAGGCTTGTTTTGATATAAAAAATGCAAGGTTGTGCCAAAGTTAGTTTTGTATACATCGTGAATGTATTCTTTATCGGCGGCCCAAGTGAAGTCATGTACATTTGGCGCTATAAAATGCCAAGTGAGTGTTTTTTGTTTTTTCGGAATCACTACTTTAACACCTTCGTCTTGGTAATTGTAGCCAATTTGATTTCCGTTTTGTAAATATCCAGTTCCTCCTAAAATGTAGTTTTTATCAATGGTAAGTTTTACATCGAAATTACCCCAAACGCCATGAAATTCTCTTGCTATGTAGGGATCAGCTTGCCATCCGTCCATATCATATTCGGCCATTTTTGGATACCATTGCGCCATAGATAATTCAATTCCTTCTTTGTTGTTTCTGCCGGAACGACGAATTTGAACTGGAACTTGTCCGTCAAAATCCATAGTAAACGTAGTCGAAGCTTTGGGTAAAAGTGGTGTTGCCAAATCTACTTCCAAAATGGTACTCACTCGTTTGTTGTTAACAGCAACTCCATCTTGTTTTAAATTATTGATATACAAAAACCCAATTTCATTCGGTTTTAAGGCAGAAATTCGACTCTCTTTGACCTCTTTGTCGCCTACTTTTACTTTGGTCACCATTCTTCCATCAGGATCTTTAATCGATTTTAATCGAGCATCCATTGGGCTGTTGGGTTGAAAAGCATTGTTATACAAATGGAAATACACTCTCTTAAGTGTGTCAGGTGAGTTATTGGTATATACCAATGCCTGTTTTCCTTTGTATTGGTAAGTTTTTACATCCATAGTTACCTCCATCTTATAGTCAACATGTTGTTGCCAATATCCTGGATTTGGATTGTTTTGCGCAGCTATTCCTAAAGGAAGTAGTAATAAAAGGTACTTTTTCATAGACTGTAAATAAAAAGGAAGGGCATTATTCCCTTCCCGTATACTTAAAACTTGTGTATTAATTTTTAGCTAATTTTTCCGCCAGAAGAAGTGCATTGTATGCATTTACTATTTTTCCAGATTTTGAAATTTTATCTAAATTGGTTTGTTCTCCAGATTCTCCAGGAATTACAAAAGTATTAGTTAATGCTGTTCCTGAATCCATTATGATATGTTTTACTTGTGAGGCAGTCAATGTTGGGTAAAAAGCTCTTATCAAAGCAGCAACACCGGCAACATTTGGCGATGCCATTGACGTTCCTTGTAAATAATCGTAAGTATTGTTTGGCGTAGTAGCGTAAATTTTTACACCAGGGGCAAATACGTCTACATTTTCTTTACCGTAATTGGAGAAAGTTGCCATAATTTTTGAGCCATATTCATAGTTTAAAGCCCCTACAGTTATTACATTATCAACATATTCAGGGTTTTTGCCATCGGCGTCATTAGGGTAGTTTTTTGCTACATCAATATTTTGTCCATCATTTCCTGCAGCATGAACAAACAATACATCTTTAGACTCAGCATATTTTATGGCGTCAAAAACCCATTGCTTGTTTGGAGAGTAGCTTTTCCCGAAACTTCCATTAATTACTTTGGCTCCATTATCAGCTGCATAGCGAATGGCCAGAGCAATATCTTTGTCGTATTCATCTCCATTAGGGACTGCACGACAAGCCATGATTTGTACAAAATCAGGAGCAATACCGTCACCACCTTTTCCGTTGTTTCTAACTTGTGCTATAATACCAGCTACGTGAGTTCCGTGTTTACCACTTTCTTTTTTAGGACCAATGACGTTGTTGTTTCCGTATTTGGTGGCAGTAATGTCATAAGGATTATCACCCACGACAGCACGACCATTAAATTCAGTATTCAAATTGTAGTTTAATTGGTCATAGACATAGTCTTTGTATTCTTTTATTTCCGCATCGAATTTAGCTTTGTCTCCACCAATACTGCCCATTACTTGAGTAATAATGTTTTGAGATTGTAATAAATTTTGATCGGTCGTTTTAATAGCTTTTACTTCAGCTAATGTATAATTGGTTTTTTTAAGATAATCCCCAATAGCTTTGTCCGCATTAAGGATCATATCCAATTGTTGTTTTTGAGGTTCCAGCTCTGCTTTCTTTTTGGTCAATTCTGCCAAAGCATTTTCATATTGTACAGAACCATCGTTTCCTTTTTTTACAATACGGGTTAATTCTAATTGTTCGTTATCAGAATCACCTAAGAAATTCCATCCGTTAATATCATCGACATATCCGTTATTGTCGTCATCTTTTTTGTTTCCAGCGATTTCTTTAGGGTTTTTCCAAACAGATGATTTTAAATCTTCATGCTCAATGTCAATACCTGAATCAATTACGGCAACAATAATTTTATTTGCTTTTTTTCCTTTTAAAATTTCTGCATATACACGATCAACACTCATGCCAGGGACAGTGTCTTTCACTAAATCTAAATCGCTCCAGCGCTTTAAATCTTTTTCTGCTAAAGGTGTTGTTTTTAAAGGCATTTGATCAACTTTCGATGGATCAACGCTTACAATTCCTTTAGGTGCACTACAACTTACAATTAGCATAGCAATTGCTCCTGTAAAAGTTATGGTTTTTAAAATTCTCATTATTTATTCTTTTAGGGTTGTAAATATCTTATTTATCTTAACAAAAATAACGAATTTAACATTAGATTAATACATCTTCACAGCGGAAGACTTCTTTTAAACGGACTCCTTTTTCAGTTTGCTCCACGGTTATGATTTGGTTGTGCGCATCGTGCTCCAACCACAAATAGTAATTATTCTCGGCTGCAGTAGTAAGAAATTTTGCTTTTTCTGGTAAAGTTAACAGCGGACGAGTATCATATCCCATCACGTATGGCAAGGGTAAATGACCTGCAGTAGGTAATAAGTCGGCCATGAATACAATGGTTTTGTCTTGGTATTGAAGATGCGGTATCATCATTTTTTCGGTATGACCATCGACATAGAAAATTCCAAATTCTAATTCTTTGGAAACACCAAAATCACCTTCGGGACGATTGATGAATTTCAATTGCCCACTTTCCTGCATAGGAAGTATGTTTTCAGTTAGAAAAGATGCTTTTTCTCTAGGATTTGGTTTTGTGGCCCATTCCCAATGATTGTCATTGGTCCAAAAAGTGGCATTTTTAAAGGCTACTTCATAACCGGTGCGGTCATTGTTCCAAATGACACTACCACCACAGTGATCAAAATGAAGGTGCGTCATGAAAACATCGGTCACATCATCTCTGTGAAAACCATACTTGCCCAATGATTTGTCTAAAGAGTCATCACCCCAAAGTGAATAGTAACCAAAAAATTTATCGGATTGTTTGTTCCCCATTCCAGTATCGATCAGAATTAATCGATTGCCATCTTCAATCAGCATGCAGCGTGCTGCAATATCAATAAGGTTATTTTCATCAGCCGGATTGGTTTTGTGCCAAATGGTTTTGGGTACTACACCAAACATGGCGCCGCCATCAAGCTTGAAATTTCCGGATTCTATTGGGTATATTTTCATGGTTGAACTTTTGTATAAAAGCAAATTTATAAAAACAACGGGAATTTCTTCTGAATAAAGACTTTCTATGACAAGATAAGTTATAAAAATGTTAGTAATTATGAAAAAGGCTTTTTATGTCATATCTTTGCACTTTAAAACAATTAATTTAGACAAAATCAAAATAAGCGATGATAAAAGTTTCAGAATCAGCAAGTAAGAGAATTGTCGATATGATGAAAGACGATGGTTTTGACCCTACAAACGACTTTGTTCGTGTTGGGGTAAAGAGCGGAGGATGCTCAGGATTGTCTTATGAGTTGAAATTCGACAAAGAAATTGGTGAAAATGATAAGGTTTTTGAAGACAATCACGTGAAAATTGCCGTTGAAAAAAAATCATTTTTATACTTAGTAGGAACTGTTTTAGAATTTTCAGGCGGATTGAACGGAAAGGGGTTTGTTTTTAATAACCCAAATGCGAATAGAACCTGTGGTTGTGGAGAGAGTTTTTCTCTTTAAATTTTTTAAATAAAAAAATGTCAAAATATACTGAAGACGATTTAAAAGTCGAACTCGAAAACAAAGAGTACGAATATGGATTTTATACCGAACTAGAAGCGGAAACGTTTCCTATTGGTTTAAATGAAGACATTGTTCGTGCCATTTCTTTGAAAAAAGAAGAACCACAATGGATGACCGATTGGCGCTTGGAAGCTTTTCGAGCTTGGCAGGAAATGGAAGAACCAGAATGGGCAAATGTCCACTATCAAAAACCCGATTTTCAAGCGATCGCCTATTATTCGGCACCTAAAAAATCAGATCCAAACAAAACCTTAGACGATGTCGATTCGGAATTGTTGGAAATGTATAAAAAATTAGGAATTTCTATCGACGAACAAAAAAAGATGAACAATATCGCAATGGATATTGTAGTCGATTCGGTTTCGGTAGCAACGACCTTCAAAAAAACATTGGCGGAAAAAGGCATTATCTTTTGTCCTATTTCCGAAGCCATTAAAGAACATCCAGAATTGGTTCAGAAATATATCGGTTCAGTGGTCCCGCAAAAAGATAACTTTTATGCGGCATTAAACTCGGCTGTTTTCTCTGACGGTAGTTTCTGTTATATTCCAAAAGGGGTGAGATGTCCAATGGAATTATCAACGTATTTCCGCATCAATCAAGGAGGAACCGGACAATTTGAACGTACGTTAGTAATTGCTGACGAAGGCAGTTATGTTTCGTATTTGGAAGGTTGTACGGCGCCAAGCCGTGATGAAAATCAATTGCACGCTGCGGTAGTAGAGCTTATTGCTCTTGACGATGCCGAAATCAAATATTCAACGGTTCAAAACTGGTATCCTGGAAATAAAGAAGGTAAAGGTGGCGTGTTCAACTTCGTAACCAAAAGAGGTTTGTGTGAGAAAAATGCAAAAATCTCTTGGACACAAGTAGAAACGGGTTCTGCCGTTACTTGGAAATATCCTTCTTGTATTTTAAAAGGAGATAATTCAATCGGAGAATTTTATTCGATTGCAGTGACCAATAATTACCAACAAGCCGATACCGGAACAAAAATGATTCACTTAGGAAAAAACACTAGGTCAACCATTATATCTAAAGGTATTTCTGCTGGAAAATCACAAAACAGTTATAGAGGTTTAGTGCAAATTAGTTCACGTGCTGAAAATGCTCGTAACTTCTCACAATGCGACTCGTTGTTAATGGGAAACAATTGTGGAGCACATACTTTTCCCTATATCGAAAGTAAAAACACTTCGGCCAAAATCGAACACGAGGCAACGACTTCAAAAATTGGAGAAGACCAAGTGTTTTATTGCAACCAACGTGGAATTCCAACCGAAAAAGCAATTGCTTTGATCGTGAACGGTTTCAGTAAAGAAGTGTTGAATAAATTACCAATGGAATTTGCTGTAGAGGCTCAAAAATTATTGGAAATTTCATTAGAAGGTTCGGTGGGATAATGAGCAATACGGTAATCATCGTAGGTTCTTCACGTAAAAACGGGAATACTACTAGAATCATTGAAGCGGTTGCTTCTCAATTTGAAATTGATGTGGTAAACTTAAGTGATCATAATTTTTCTTATTACGATTATGACAGTACCAACAGAAATGATGATTTTCTGCCTTTGATAAAAGGAATTATTGAAAAATACGATACCTTAATTTTTGCCACACCTATTTACTGGTACAGCATGAGTGGTATT
The DNA here is from genome assembly GCA_040385625.1 of Bacteroidota bacterium. GTDB lineage: Bacteria > Bacteroidota > Bacteroidia > Flavobacteriales > Flavobacteriaceae > Flavobacterium. The sequence continues at coordinate 36,141 of JAZKHA010000019.1, read as the reverse complement.
ATGAAAGTCTTTTTTGATCGTTTTTCAGATTTGATCCGAATCGAAAAAGAATGGGGAAGAAAATTAAGAGGAAAAAAAATGGCAGTGATTTCAAATTCACATGATTTTGAAAGCGAACTGGATTACAATTTTTACATGCCGTTTGTAAAATCTGCCGAATATTTAGGAATGGATTATCTGGGAAGTAAGCATTTTAATGCTGATGTACCCGAAGAAACACAAAATATAGAATTAGCTTTTTTATAAAATAAAAGACAATGTTATCAATTAAAAATTTACACGCTTCCGTAGAAGACAAAGAAATATTAAAAGGAATCAACCTGGAAATAAAAGCTGGAGAAGTTCATGCGATTATGGGACCAAACGGTGCTGGAAAATCGACACTTTCTTCGATTATTGCTGGGAATGAAAACTATGAAGTTTCAGAAGGAGAAATCTTTTTGGAGGGAGAAGAAATTTCTGAATTAGCACCTGAAGAAAGAGCACATAAAGGAATCTTCCTTTCGTTTCAGTATCCAGTAGAAATTCCTGGAGTTTCCGTAACCAACTTTATCAAAACAGCCATTAACGAAAGTAGAAAAGCCAACGGTAAAGAAGAAATGCCGGCAAACGAAATGTTGAAATTAATCCGTGAGAAATCCGAATTATTGGAAATGGATCGTAAATTCCTTTCTCGTTCGTTAAACGAAGGTTTTTCGGGTGGTGAAAAGAAACGTAATGAGATTTTTCAAATGGCCATGCTAGAGCCTAAAATCGCTATTTTGGACGAAACCGATTCTGGTTTGGATATCGATGCGTTACGTATTGTTGCCAATGGTGTAAATAAATTAAAAAATGAAAACAACGCGGTGTTAGTAATTACGCACTACCAACGTTTGTTAGAATATATTGTTCCTGATTTTGTACACGTTTTAATGGACGGTAAAATTGTAAAATCGGGCGATGCTTCTTTGGCTTTAGAGTTAGAGGAAAGAGGATACGATTGGATTAAACAAGAACAAGAGGCTTAAAATGGAGTTGAAAGAAAAATTAATCTCATCATTTATGGCCTTCGAGGAGAAAATTGATACTACATCAGAACTCCACGAAGTGAGAAATAATGCCATCAAGAATTTTGAAGCAAAAGGCTTTCCGACTAAAAAAGAGGAAGCTTGGAAATATACGTCGCTAAATGCTGTTTTAAAAAACAATTTTAGTGTATTCCCAAAGAAAGAAAACAACATCGAGTTCAAAGAAGTAAAAAAGTTTTTTTTACATGAAATTGACACCTATAAAGTGGTCTTTATTGATGGGATTTTCAGTTCGTTTTTGTCGTCTACGACGCACGACGGATTGGATGTTTGTTTGATGTCATCGGCATTGACCAAACCGAAATACAAAATGTATATTGATCAATATTTTAATAAAATTGCCAGTAACGAAGAAAGCTTAACCTCTTTAAATACTGCTTTTGCTATTGAAGGAGCCTATATCAATATTCCGAAAAGTAAAGTGGTAGAGAAACCAATCGAAATCATTTATTTTTCTACAGGTTCGGAAGAAGCTTTAATGGTACAACCTCGTAATTTGGTTATCGTGGGCGAAAACGCACACGTACAAATTATTGAGCGTCATCAGAGTTTGAATGAGAATCCGGTGTTGACCAATTCGGTTACCGAAATATTCGCTCAAAAACGCGCCATTGTCGATTACTATAAAGTACAAAATGACGTGCAAACGGCTAATTTGATTGACAATACTTATATTGCTCAAAAGCAAGAAAGCCACGCTTCTGTACATACTTTCTCTTTTGGAGGTAACATTACCCGTAATAACTTGAATTTCTATCACCAAGGAGAACATATCGATTCGACTTTGAAAGGAATTACAATTATTGGCGACAAGCAACACGTTGATCATTATACGTTAGTGCAACATGCGACGCCAAACTGCGAAAGCCATCAGAATTATAAAACGATTCTAGACGGTCAATCGACGGGTGTTTTCAATGGAAAAATATTTGTAGAAAAAGAAGCGCAAAAAACAGATGCATTTCAGCAAAACAATAACATTCTATTGAGTGATAAAGCGACAATCAACGCCAAGCCACAATTGGAAATTTTTGCAGATGATGTAAAATGTTCTCACGGTTGTACGATTGGTCAATTAGATGATAGCGCTATGTTCTATATGCAACAACGTGGAATTCCTAAGAAAGAAGCGAAAGCGTTATTGATGTATGCCTTTACCAGCGAAGTAACAGGAAGTATCAAAATACCAGAATTAAAAGCGAAAATCGCCAGAATCATTGCCGATAAACTCGGCGTGAAAATGGGATTTGATTTGTAAATTCTCAGAATATATTAAAAAGGTGAAAACTTTAAGTTTTCACCTTTTTAATTGCAATTTTTAGAAAGTCGTTGAGCCCGTAACCCATAAAAAATTATTTGTGCCTGAAACAGGAACTGCAAAACTTCCAGAAACTCTTCCTGTTATACTAGGTTGATTTGCATAATTAGTGCCTGCTCCATAATAATCGATTTCTTTAGCTACTCCAACAGGGAATGGTATTGTTTGATTATTCAAATTTACACTAGCGTTTCCGCTAAAAGTAGCATATGAGTTTGTATTTGTATAGAAATAACAAGGGTATGCTACATAACCAACATTTGATAAAACATAACAAGCAAGTTTATTTGATGGGGTATCTGTTTCTTCTGTTCTATACATTGGTTCATATTGTTGAGTTGTTGTATTAAAATATAAGTCCCCCATATAAATTTCTTTATCTGTTCTTCTTACATAGGAATGATACGTAATTTGTATAAAACCATTATAGCCTATTGTAACAATTCCTTGTTTAATGTATAAATTAGCGACAAACCTATTTGAGGCATCAGTATTCATCAAATATTTATTAGATATTTCTTTAGATTTCAAATACAATTCTCCCTTTTTATTTGTTACAATAGAAGCATTTTTGTCAAAAATAGTTGAAATTTCATATTCATTCTTAGTTAAAAATGATTTATAATTATCATATAATTGGTTAGATTTTGTATTATTAATTAATTTTAAAGAATTAATCTCGTCCGCAATACTTTGAATACTTGTAAACCCAAAATGAGCTCTTTCCGCATAAATTGCTTTTAATTTTTCTTGGTGATAAAATTTCACACCCTCTAATACTTTAGCTTTGTCAGCTTCTGTTAGTTGTGTTTTTGATGTGTTTTTGATGTCTGCTAATGTTGGAGCGCTTAAATTGTTTCTATGTGAAATCTTTTGTATGATTTGTTGTTCCTTAGCATTTTTAAAAGCCTCAATTTCTGCAATTTTTTCTTGCATTTCTTTCTCAGAAGAAAAATTTAAAATTTGTTTTTCAGTAGTAGAATTGTTTTCAATACCATTATCATTGTCTTTTGAACAAGAAAAAAGTGCAAAAGCAAGCACAGTTGCTAATAAATAAGATTTAATTTTCATAGTTAATTTTTTATATGATTATCCAAAATTTTGTTTAAGACATTTATTGGTTTATTTTCTTGCGCAAGGAGTAAATAAAATATTTGTTTAAACTTTAATTGGAGACAAATAAATTTCAATTTTTTTATGTAAAAAAATAAAGGCTATTACAATTCTTAAATTGTGATAGCTTTTATTGCAAACAAATAATTGATTATTAGTTTTTTATAAATTTATTGTTTCACACTTCCTAAAACTTCTTTTACCAAGGCGTTCAAATCAATATGACCGGTGCCTAAGCGTACAATGACCATCTCGTGAGACGGCATTACAAACACGCGTTGCCCCTGAAAACCATCAGCATAATAAATATTCGTTGGAGCATCTGGTAGCACACCACCGGCATTTAACCAGAATTGCGCTCCGTATTGCTTGTCGGAAGTTGGAGTAGGCGTCGCCACATATTTTGACCAGCTTTCCTCGAATAATTGCTCGCCGTTCCAGTTTCCTTTGTGTAGGTATAATAATCCAAATTTTGACCAATCACGTGCAGTAGCCCAAGCATAAGAAGAACCAATATAGTTGCCTTCCAAATCAGCTTCCACCAACATTGAGTGCATGCCAATTTTGTCAATCAAAGCACTATACCAAAAATCCAAATATTCTTGATGTGTTTTAAATTGTTTGCGGATGATTCCCGATAATAAATTTGTGGTTCCCGAAGAATAGTTCCATGTCGCATTTGGTTTGCCTACTAAAGGTTTGTTGATTTGCGATTGGGTCATGTTACTTTCTTGGAAAAGCATTTTGGTTACATCCGATATTTTATCATAGTTTTCGTCCCATTCCAGACCCGAATTCATTTGTAATAAGTTATGGATGGTAATATTTTTGCGTTCGTCAGTTTGCCACTCTTTAATTGGAGCAGGTTGAGTTACATTCAGTTTACCTTGTTTTTGTAAGATTCCAAATAACGTAGAAGTAATACTTTTAGTCATGGACCAACCCAATAGACGGGAATCTTTATTAAATCCAGACGCATATTTTTCGCCAACAATTTTGTCTTTGTACACCACGACTACTGCTCGGGTTGTTTTTTTGCCTTCTGCATTGGGTTCAAATGCTTGGTTTAAGGCGGCGTCAATTCGTTTGTAATCCACATTGGTAAAAGTGGGTTTTTCGGCTTCGCCATCTCCATAAGGAAACGGTATGGTTTTGTTTATTGAAAAGTTTCTTTTTGGAACATCATAAGGTTTAGAAGCATCATAATCTTCGTTTACCAAAACGGCACCTAAGCCTTCACGGTAAATGGCACGGCGAGTTTTTAATCCGTAAACAGAAGCTTCGGCAAATTTTTCTTTTTCGTTGATTTCGTTTTTGGCTAAATCAATCAAATTGATGTCGTTGTCGCCTTTTTCAATTACACCTAACGAACGGTTGTCGAGAAAATGAGCAGATGCAACACTTTTTGACGAAAATCCTGAAATCAAATCCAATTTCGGATAGGTTTCATATCCGTAATAAAGAATTCCAGCCAATACAACTAAACCAAGAAAACGAAAAGTTTTTTTCATAAAAACAGCATATTTACTGCAATTTAATTATTTGCCACGAAAGCTCGACTATTTTTTACAGATATTCGTTAGCGATCTATCGCATAATAAAAAAGTTTTATTGTTTTATTCTTGCATTAGGGGCTATTTGACTACTTTTGTATTTAGAATTTTTCTAAATAGCAAAATGTTAGATATCCAAAAAATACGTGCCGATTTTCCTATTCTTACTCAAAAAGTAAATGGAAAACCGTTGATATATTTCGATAATGGTGCAACGTCTCAAAAACCTCGAGTAGTCATTGATGCCATTACTAAATACTACGAAGAAATTAACGCCAATATTCATAGAGGTGTGCATACGTTGAGTCAGCTGGCCACGGATGCGTATGAAGAATCGCGTGATAAAGTACAAGCACACATTAATGCGAAGCACAATCACGAAGTTATTTTTACTTCAGGAACAACTCAAGGAATTAATTTAGTGACTAATGGATTTGCTTCTTTACTGAAAGTGGGTGATGAGGTCATGGTTTCAGCATTAGAACATCATAGTAATATTGTGCCTTGGCAAATGTTGTGTGAAAAAACTGGAGCGAAATTAGTTGTCATTCCGATGAATGAAAAAGGAGAATTAATCATGTCGGAATACGACCGATTGATTTCTTCAAATACTAAAATAGTTACTGTAAATCATATTTCAAATGCGTTAGGTACTATCAATCCTATTGAATACATGATTGAAAAAGCACACCAAGTAGGTGCAGCTATTTTAATCGATGGTGCACAGGCAACTCCGCATTTAAAACCCGATGTCCAAGCATTGGATTGTGATTTTTATGTGTTTTCAGGACATAAAATTTGTGGTCCGACGGGTGTTGGAATTCTGTATGGAAAAGAAGCATGGTTAAATAAGTTACCACCTTATATGGGCGGTGGTGAAATGATTAAAGAAGTTACTTTCGAAAAAACCACCTACGCCGAATTGCCACACAAGTTTGAAGCGGGAACTCCTAATATTGCTGATGGTATAGTGTTAGGAACTGCAATCGATTATTTAAACGAGGTGGGCTTTGACAATATTCAGCAACAAGAGCTTGAGTTATTGACGTATGCTACCCAGAAATTACTTGAAATCGGCGGTTTAAAAATTTATGGAACTTCCGAGAAAAAGACTTCTGTTATCTCTTTCAATATCGAAGGCATTCATCCGTATGATATTGGCACGATTATAGATAAATTAGGAATAGCGGTTCGCACCGGACATCATTGCGCACAACCTATTATGAATTATTTTAATATTCCAGGTACGGTTCGCGCTAGTTTTTCGTTTTATAATACAAAAGAAGAAATTGATATCTTTGTGGAAGCCGTTAAAAAAGCAAAAACGATGCTTTCTTAATTTAAAATTAAAACTATGAAATCGACTCTATTGACCTTGTTCTCAGTAATTGTAATGCTAACTTCTTGTAAATGTAAAAAGGCAACTTCTGATGTGGTCGAATTATCAGAAAATAAAGAAGAAGTTTCACAAATACCTAATAAGGAAATGTCTACCAATCCGGTTGAGCCATCTAAAAATATTTCAGAATCTGGAGAGGTAATGTTAGATGCTTCAAAGGAGGTTCAAGAAACAGCTCCAATTGTTGAATATGAAGCGAATACTAGAGGGTATTTTATGAAACTCAAGTATGCTAACAATCAATTAGGATTTACGAAAGAAAGAGATAATGATAAATTGACGTTGGTGACGCTAACTAAAGCTCAACAAGAGGAGATAAATACTATGTTGGCATCAACAAAAGTGGAATCATTGCCGGAATTGAAAGATCCAACCCAAAAAAGATTTTACGATGGCGCAGCCATTGCTCATCTTAAGGTTGTAAAAGCAGGAAAAGAATATAATACAGTTGATTTCGATCATGGATTTCCTCCTGCCGAAATTGAAAAATTAGTAAAAAAACTGGTTTCTTATACCGAACAGAAATAAGAAAAACAAATGACAATTAAAGAAATACAAGATACTATCGTTGACGAATTTTCGATGTTTGACGATTGGATGGAACGATACGAATACATTATCGAGCTAGGAAAATCACTTCCGTTGATTGACGAACAATACAAAACAGAGGATAATATTATCAAAGGCTGCCAATCAAAAGTTTGGGTGCATGCTGAAGAAATTGACGGTAACATTGTTTTTACTGCCGATAGTGATGCGATTTTAACTAAAGGAATTATCGGAATTTTAATTCGCACTTTTTCCAATCAATCTCCGCAAGCGATTTTGGATGCCAATACCGATTTTATTGACGAAATTGGATTAAAAGAACACTTGTCACCTACACGTGCGAACGGATTGGTTTCGATGATTAAAAAAATAAAAATCTACGCTTTGGCTTTTCAAAGCAGAAAATAATAAATTAATGAGCTTGCTTGGCAAGCTCGCAATGACATAAAAATGGAAGAATTTAAAGATACAATCAACTTAGGAGAAGAAGTAGTAAAGGTTTTAAAAACGATTTACGATCCAGAAATCCCTGTAGACATTTACGAATTGGGATTGATTTATGACGTTTTTGTCAATGAAGATTTAGATGTCAAAATTTTGATGACCTTAACTTCACCGAATTGCCCAGTAGCCGAAACGTTGCCTAAAGAAGTTGAAGAAAAGATCAAGAAAATTGGTGATGTGAAAGGCTGTGAAGTCGAAATTACCTTCGACCCACCATGGTCTAAAGATTTAATGAGCGAAGAAGCAAAATTAGAATTAGGGATGCTTTAAAATTAAGTAAACAGTTTTGATATAGTTCGGTGAAAACGGAATTATGACTAAAACTGCGACTATCATATGGAAGAAATTGTAAATAAAGTAACCAACTCTATCCTTGAAGTATTCGATTTAGAAGATTACTATCAAGATGGGATTCGTACGCAAATTGATATTTCTGAATGGCTTATAGAAGGCTTTTTATTGAAAGAAAAAGATTTCCGCGAAGCCTTAAAAAATCATAATTGGGAACAATATCAAAATCAATTGGTAGCCATTCATTGTGCTACTGATGCTATTTTGCCTGCTTGGGCATCTATTTTGGTAGCTTCCTATGTTACTCCTTTTGCTAAAAAAGTGGTTTTAGGAAATCTTACCGATTTAGAAACATCGATTTATCAAGAAGCATTGGCAAGTATTGATTTTTCACTTTATCAAGACAAACCTGTAATCCTTAAAGGTTGCTCTAAAAAACCTGTTCCTGAATCAGCTTACATTTTTGCGATTGAAAAATTGCAGATATATGCCAAAAGTGTGATGTATGGGGAGGCTTGTTCGGCTGTGCCAATCTATAAAGCAAAAAAATAAGAAAAATATTAATAAGTTTGTGTAATCATAAAAACACAAAAGATATGAATAAGTCAATTTTAGTAGTGTCACTATTGTTTGTGACGGCTTTTTCTTTTACTCAAAAAACAGAAAGAGAACTAATAAACACAACTTCTGCTGCTGAAACGAAAGCAAAAGACACCACCAACATGGGGTGGAAAAGTAAAGGGAATTTTGTATTTCTTTTTAATCAATCGGCATTTAATAACGACTGGAGAGCTGGAGGCGTTTCTAATATGGCTGGAAATATCGGGCTGAACTACGACTTCAATTACAAGACGCCTGAAATGATTTGGGATAACAAGTTTATTGTTTCCTATGGTTTGACAAAATTGAAAGGGGCTGATGTTCAAAAATCAGATGATCGTTTGCAATTTTCATCATTATTGGGTAAAAAGGCTTCAGGATATTGGTTCTATTCGGGCTTTTTAGATTTTAAAACCCAAATGGATTCGGGTATTGATTCTAAAACTGGAATTAAAATTTCCCATTTCTTTTCACCGGCTTATTTACAAGCAGGACCAGGTATGTTGTGGAAGAAAAGTGACAACTTGAAAGTAAATTTTGCTCCGGCTACATCTCGTGTGATATTCGTTCACGATCATTTTACGGATTTAGGACCGGCTTTTGGTGTTGAACAAGGAAAAACATCAAGATTTGAATTTGGAGCCGGAATTCAAGGCTATTATAAGTTTAACGTGATGGAAAACGTTTCTTGGGAAAACATTTTGAACTTGTATGCTAATTATTTAGACAAACCCCAAAATGTAGATATTGATTACCAAGCCAATTTAGTAATGAAAGTAAACAAGTACATTTCTACCAATATTTCGTTTCAAGCTATTTATGATGATAATGCGGTTGGCGCCTTTCAAATTAGAGAAGTCTTTGGGTTAGGAGTTAATTACGGGTTTTAATCTTGTACTATAAATAAAAAATGCCAGCATTTGCTGGCATTTTTTATTCTTCTTCTTTTTCAATCGCATCTTCAAAATCAGGATACAAAAACTTGTTGTAAGGAAATCGAGTGATGTGAATTTGCCTCACTGATTCGTATACTTTTTTACGAAACTCTTCGAAGTTTTCTTTTTCGGTGGCCGAAATAAATAAGGCGTTATCTTCCCCAAGTTTGCTCATCCACGTTTGTTTCCACTCTTCTAACGTATAGTGCTTGGTTGTTTTTTCGGTCATTAGATCATCTGGATCAATAGTAAGATGTCTATACGCATCTATTTTATTAAAAACCATTATGATAGGCTTATCGGCACTTTTAATGTCTTGTAAAATTTGATTTACCGAAGCAATATGATCTTCAAATTCTGGATGTGAAATATCTACAACATGAAGCAATAAATCGGCTTCACGAACTTCGTCTAACGTACTTTTGAAAGAATCAACCAATTGAGTAGGTAATTTTCTGATGAATCCTACGGTATCAGATAATAAAAAGGGAAGATTTTTGATCACCACCTTTCTTACGGTAGTGTCAAGTGTAGCAAATAATTTATTTTCGACAAACACTTCGCTTTTTCCAACAGCATTCATTAATGTTGATTTCCCAACGTTGGTGTAGCCGACTAAGGCAACACGAACCATGGCACCACGATTACTTCGTTGAATCGATTGCTGTTTGTCAATCACTTTTATTTTCTCTTTAAGCAAAGAGATTCTATCACGAACAATACGACGGTCGGTTTCAATTTCAGTCTCCCCAGGACCACGCATTCCAATACCACCTCGTTGACGTTCCAAGTGCGTCCACATTCCAGAAAGTCTCGGCAAAAGATATATACACTGGGCTAACTCGACCTGTGTTCTAGCATAGGATGTTTCGGCGCGTTGTGCAAAAATATCTAAGATCAGATTGGTTCGGTCTAATACTTTGCAATCTAACTCACGAGTAATGTTTTTTTGTTGAGAAGGTGTCAATTCATCATCAAAAATTACCGTTGTAATTTGGTTTTCTGCGATATATGTTTTGATGTCTTCTAATTTACCAGTACCCACAAAAGTTTTAGGATTGGGTTTGTCCATTTTTTGAGAAAACCGTTTCACCACTTCTCCTCCTGCGGTAAAAGTTAAAAACTCTAACTCGTCAAGGTACTCGTTTAGTTTTTCTTCGCTTTGTTGTTGGGTTACAATTCCAACCACAATCGTTTTCTCAAAATTATGTTCTACTTTTTCTAACATGCTTCTTTAATGAAGGGCAAAGTTACTAATAAAGAGAGGAAATAAAAAACCACGCCATTGGCGTGGTTTAAAGTATAAATATTCTCGGAGATTAATCTGCAATTACTTTTACATTGTCTACTTCCCAAGAAGCAGCACCAGCTGTTGTAGAAGTATATTTAAAAGCTATTCTAAAATTTGAATTTCCAACGTAAGATGAAATATCTATTCCGCCAGAAGATGTAAAAGGGGTAAAACTACCACTAATCCAAACAGGGAAATTAGCAGTGGTAATTTGCGTCCATGTAGCCGTACTTGGAGCACTAACTCCATCATAATTTGTAGAAACCCATGTTGTTAATGCAGGTCCAGCAAAACGAGTACTAGTTTCGAATGCATACACAGCAGAAGTTGTATTACTTAAATTAATAGCTGGTGAAATTAACCAATCTTCATTATTTTGAGCACTTCCACTAAACCCATTCATTAGTGCACATGGAGCTGGATTTCCAAAAGCTGCAGAGGCCCAAACTTGAGCTCCAATTACACTGTATTTAGTCCACAGTGGGAAATTGTTTGCAAATGTTTCTTCAAAAATTGGAACAATACGAGGATTAGTTAATTTAATGTCAGATTCATTTCTTACCATAAATTGGAAAGTAGAACCAAATTTAGTCAACACACCTCTAATTTTACCACTTTTGCCAGAAATCGTATTAGCTGAAAAGCTAGCAAACTCACTTACACGAAGTATTATTTTGTTACCTAATTTATCAGCAATTTCATGGTTAGTAGCACCACCAAGATCATTGACAGACGGATCATAGTATTTTTTGCCTACTGAAGGGTCTGTGAACTGTACATCATCAAACTCAATTAATGAGTTTAGGTATTGGTTGTTTTTAGCTTGTGTTACGGTCAAATGTTTCACAATATCATCTTCATTTACTTTAGTACATGAAGCTTTGATGATATTTTTAAAATCTACACCAGCAATACGACCTACAGCATCATCAGCTGCATTAGCAGGAGTATCATTGTCATATAAACTACCTATGATTGTTGCATTATCTTTTGTTTGATAATACAAATCTTTCATTTTTACATAAACCTTTCTTCCAGGTTCAAAATAAGTGTAGGTGTTATAGGCATCTATCGGCATACTAAATCCAACTGTTCCATCTAAAGAGATGAAGGAAACTGATTTATAGAAATTTCCTGATTCATCACTTGATGTTACATAGGCTTCAATTATATCGTCACCTACATGTTGTTGGTAAGCAGCTGTGGATGTAGAAGTAATATCGCTTACTGGTTTGGTTGCAGTAAGGGTAACACATTCTTCATCAAGGTTTGGGGCATCATAGTATTCGTCAACACAACCGACGGTTGTGAATAAAAACAGTGATGAAAGTAAAAAACCTTTTAAGTTTAATGTTTTCATATAATGTTATTTTTCGTTGTAAATTAATAAATCATCAACCTGAAATGCTCCATCCAAAGTTAGATCTGTTCCAGATCCTGTAAATTTGAATGCTACATAAATGTTGCCAGAATAACCTGAAAGATCAACCGAAGAGGTTAAAAATTCATACCAAGCGACAGCTTTTTTAGGAATATTTGCATTAACAGGAGTCCATGTCGCAGCCAATACATCCGTTCCGTTAAAATCTGTTGAGATAAGTACTTGTAAACTATTATTAGGAGAATCAACATCTAAGTGGTGTTGTGCTACTCTAAAAGTCATACGGTCATTATCATACTGATCTACATTAATAGCCGGAGAAATTAACCAAGCTTTATTTGAAACTGATCCAGAATTGAAAGCACTGAATTCGGCATAACCATTGCCACTGAAGGCTTCTTCTCCCCATTTTTTAGTACCAGCTTCTGAAAAATTTGTCCAACCAGCTAAGTCAAAAACAGTTCCGTCAACGGCAGCTTGAAAATCTTCTTTGAAATAAGGCACTCTTACTGACGGTATGTCAAATTCTTCTTCAGTATCACATGCAGTGAAAGCACTTGCAAGAACTGATAATACGAATAATCTTTTTATATACTTTTTCATAATTGGAATCATTAGAAGTTAATGTATAAGTTCACAAAATAAGTTCTTCCATAACCATAAAAATACTTAGGTCCAAAAGTTCTTACACCACTTTGTAAATCTTCCTGAGCTGATGGGAATGTCGCTTTTCTTGATTGCTCGAAACCACCAGTTTTGAAAACTTCGTCCAATACATTGTTCACAGTTGCAAAGAAACCAAATGTAGTTCCATCTACTCTCCATGATTTACCAGCAGATAAATTTAATAAATATAATTCATCCAGCTTTTCTTGTTGTAGTATTTTTCTAACCGAAGTTTCATCAGCACCAGGATAAGAAACACCTGTGTTACTGTCAATTGTGAAGTTGTTTGTTCTTAAAATATTTGAAACTCCAATATATGAATCATCAAAATAGTTATAGTTTGCAGAAACAAACCAGAAATGTGGATCTCTGTACTCTAAACCAATTGAAGCTGCTTTTTGAGGCATACCACCTACTCTGTATCCTTTTAAGTACGTTTTACCGAAATCTTCAATAGGATAAGTATTTGTTTCAGATGCAGCTGCATCATTGTTAATTCTTAAAGTTGGGTTATTATCATAAGTATATTCACCGTATGAAGCAGCAGCACTTGCTTTAAGTGTTGAAGTAAATTGGTATTCCAATCCTAATTCTCCACCGAAGTTCTTTTTGTTCATCCCAGTAACGATCTCACTTACGAAAGCATCTTCACTACCATTGTTGTCATCTTCATCAGCAATCCCTTCACCAAAGAAGAACGCTACGTTAGTTGCATTCTGGATTTTTGAGTAGAATCCTGTAATTCTTGATTTGAATTTTGGCGTTCTAATGATGTAACTTGCATCAGCACTTGTGATTCTTTCGTCACTTAAATCTAAAGTCACGTTGTCATTCACACGAGCATTAGCAAATACATTTCTCAAACTAGGTGCTTTTGTCATATAAGCTCCGTTGAAATCTAATAAATGTTGACTAGAAATCTTGTAAGTCATACCTCCTTTGAAACCGAAGTTTTCAAAAATCTCTTTAGATCCTTTTCCGAATGAATTGTTCATATAGTTTCCGTTTCTAAAAAGACCTTCTCTCTGGTATTGAGAACGAGAGAATGTTTGTGCTAAATAGAAATCAGCTTTTTTGTAGTTGAATTTGAATTGTGTAAATCCGTCAAAAACAATAGCACGTAAATTATAGTTGAAACCAAAAGTTCCGTCTAAACCGATTTTTGCATTAGGATTATTCAAATCAAACTGAGCTTTATCACCAGTATAGAAAGAATCTGTATTTAAAACATAATCAGCACCTAATAAATCAATAACTGCTGCATAATTGTGTGATTTCAATTTTCTGAAAGTGGCACCAGCGTTTAAGCTTATATTATCAGATAATTGTGAATTGATAATTGAATTTGCAGAAATTTGTGTGTCATCACTTCTTTGCTCACTTAAAAAATAAGCAGCTTTATGTTCGCCATTTTCGTCAAGTGCTGTTCTTGTATTACCTAAATACATTTCAGTCCAATTGATTTGACCGTCTGCTAAGAAAGCCTCTTTAAGTCTATCTGCCTCAGCATAGTCAGGATACCATTGTCCAGTGCTTGTGTGGTAATTTAAACCATAGCTTGGTAAATTTCTGTAATATGTTGGATCTGGGCTGTTTCCGTAAGGGTATTCTAAACGAGTATTCCCTACAGAACCTGTTTGGTAAGCAACGTTAGTGTTTAACGAAGTTTTGTCGTTAAATTTCCAGTAGTGGCTTAACATCATGATTGGCTCGTTGATGTTTTTGTCTCTTGAGTTACGTTTTTTACCATCTTGCCATCCCCAGTAAGAGTTGTATTTGTAACCTTTTAAATCGATTACCTCTTGTGTGTTAGGCGATGTTTTTCCACGACTGTTCTGCGCGTAAATAGAAGTGAAGTTTAAAGCGTGTTTGCTTCCAAATCTCTTTTCAACACTCGCAAATAATGAATTTGCAGCATAATCTGTCCCTTCAAAGTGCGCTTCCTGAGCCCATCGTCTGCTGGCAGAAACGATATATGCCCATCCTTTTTTATCCAATCCTGAAGCATGGGTTCCCATAGCTCTCCAGTTGTAGTTTGTGTTAGTTCCTGAGAATGAAACTCTCGTTCCAGGTCTGTAAATAGAAGCGCGAGTATTTATTTCTTGAGTTCCTAATATTCCTCCAAAAGTATAATCTGAAGGTGCAGAACCCATGGTGAACTCTTGATTACGAGTCGCGTCATTCAATCCGCCCCAGTTACCCCATTGCGGTCTGTTATCGTATAATTTATTCATTACGATACCGTTAATCATAGTTGTACCGTACTCATTATCTAAACCACGAATTCTGAAACGTGCGCCACCCCAGTTAAAAGCGGCGGCCTGTTGGTAAACATCACGTGACGCTTGTAATAATCCTGAAGTACTTTCTGAACCACTGTTGTCATCACCTAAATCATTTTCAGTAATTGTAATCAAGCTTAATTGTTGTTCTGTAGTTTGATTGTCTTCTTCAAGAACAACAACACCTAAATCCAACATTTTGTCAGCAATAATTTCAATTGGGAGTAATTGTTCTTTGTAACCATCACTCTTAATTTTCAATAATTGGCTTCCCGTTCCTACTCCAGTAAAAACAAATTCTCCCTTTTCGTTTGTAATTTGGGTTAAATTCGTGTTCTCAATAGAAGCAATCACATTTTGTAGGGGCGAATTGGTTTTTGAATCAATTACTTTACCACTAATTCCGGTAGGTTGTTGAGCAAAAACTAAAAAAGCCTGCAATACAAAAAGTGTACTAAATACAAGTTTTTTCATAAATAAAATTAAAATTAATTTACTTTTTTCTGCCTTTTTTTGCAAAGCAGGGCAACAAATGTACATCATTTAATAATATTATTTACTTTTGGCGTAGAAATTGTATTTAAAAAAGTAAAAAAAATAAAGTAAAGATATGAAAATTAACAAATTTATCTGGCTGTTTATCATAGTAATAGCTTGTAATGCTTACTCACAAAACAAAAAAGTTGCTGTGAACACCATAGCCTTTTATAACCTTGAGAATTTTTTTGACACAGTAAACGATCCAAAGATAAATGATGAAGATTTTATCTATACTCAGGCTAATTATGCAAAAAAAATAGATAAACTGGCTAACGTTATTTACCAACTAGGGACTAGCGATGTTCAAAAAAACGCTCCAGTAGTATTAGGGGTTTCAGAAATAGAAAACAGAACCGTTCTGGAAGATTTAATAAAACATCCTTTATTAATAAACTTAGGGTATGGTATTGTTCATTTTGATTCTCCGGATAGAAGAGGTATAGATACTGGTTTTTTATATCAAAAGAAACACTTTAATCCAACAAGTTATCAAAATTACCCTTTGATTATTTCTGATGATTTGACTGACAAGAAAGCCAAAGACAAAGAAAAAGTGGAGGATACTGATGATAATGCTGTTGATGCGTCAACCAAAAGAATTTACACCAGAGATCAAATTTTAATGACTGGATTGCTTGATGGTGAAGAAATGAGTTTTATTGTGAATCACTGGCCATCTCGTCGTGGTGGAGAGAAAAAAAGTAGTCCACTTCGTGAAGCGGCTGCTGCTTTAAACAAAAAAATAATTGATTCTCTACAAACCATCAATCCAAAGGCTAAAATCTTTACGATGGGTGATTTAAATGACGGTCCATTCAATAGAAGTTTAAAAGTGGTTTTAGGAACTAAAGGAGATGAAAAAGATGTTAAACCTTTAGGATTGTATAATCCTGCTGAAAAAATGTTAAATAAAGGAATTGGAACCTTAGCGCATAGAGATGCTTGGGACTTTTTCGATCAAATTATCATGACAGAAACCTTACTGCCTAAAAACAATAATTATTCGACTTGGACGTATTGGAAAGCTGGAGTGTATAACAAATCATTTATGATTCAAAAAACTGGACAGTATAAAGGATACCCTCTGAGAAATTCAAGTGATGAGCCAGGATATTCCGATCACTTTCCTTCTTTTGTTTATCTGATAAAAGAATATAAATAATACTAAAATCCCGATTCGTCGGGATTTTTTAATTTTATAACTTTACATAAAAATTATAGTATGGCCATTGCAAAACCTTTCAACCTAAATAAATGGATAGATGAAAACCGTCATCTTCTAAAACCACCCGTTGGCAATAAAAATTTATATGTCGATTCTGGAGATTACATCGTCATGATTGTGGCTGGGCCAAATGCCCGAAAAGATTACCATTACAACGAAACAGAAGAGTTGTTTTATCAATTAGAAGGAGAGATCACGGTTTATATTCAAGAAGCGGGTAAAAAGAGAGCCATGAAGCTCTCAGCAGGCGACATGTATTTGCACCCAGCTAAAGTGCCCCATTCACCGGTTCGTTCTGCCGGCTCCATCGGATTAGTTATCGAACGTAAAAGGACAGAAGGTAAAGATGGATTGTTATGGTTTTGTGAGAACTGTAATCACAAATTGCATGAGGTCTATTTCGGGTTAAATGACATTGAAAATGATTTTCAAAAGCACTTCAATCATTTTTATAATTCGGAAGAATTAAGAACTTGTGGTGAATGTGGAACGGTCATGAAACCAGTTTGATAATACTTAAGAAATAATTAAGAGTTTTTCTGTTTTAAAAGTTTTACTTTCGCCAAAAATTAAATCATCCATATGGATTATTATTCGAGGAAAAGGAAAATTAAACAGGAATAGCCGTTGCTAAATGTAAACGCTATACCCAAACAGCGCTTTGCATTATGATACACTTTTACAAAAACAACAACGGATTAGTTCCAACCGAAAACCAAAAAGACAACTGCTGGATTAACGCCGTTTGTCCCACAAAAGAAGAAACAAAATACCTTCTTGAAGAATTACAAATCCCAGAAGCCTTTTACAACGACATTGAAGATATCGACGAACGTCCCCGTATCGAAATCGAAAACGGTTGGTTTTTAATTATTCTGCGCATCCCTTTCAAAAGCAATGATCCAAAACTGCCTTTCAACACTGCGCCATTAGGGTTAATGTTTAAAGACGATACGTTTGTGTCGCTTTGTTTTCAAGAAAATGATATTCTTTCCGATTTTGTGGTGTACACGCAACGCAAGAAAATTTCGATAGAAAACCATTTCGATTTAGTACTCAAATTGCTTTTATCTTCTTGCATTTGGTTTTTGAAATACCTGAAGCAAATCAACCAACGTATCAAATTAGCGGAAGACAATCTGGAAAAATCCATCAAAAATGAAGAGTTACAAGCCTTACTTCAAATGGAAAAATGCTTGGTTTTCTTTATTACTTCTTTAAAAGGAAATGATATTTTGTTCCACCGAATGAAAAACCTAAAAAATCATAGGGAAACCTTTAATCCGGAATTGGTCGAAGATGTCGAAATCGAATTGCGCCAGGCCGAAGAAACGACCAATATTTACAGCAACATCTTAACGGGAATGATGGATGCTTATGCTTCGGTGATTTCAAACAACTTAAATGTGATTATGAAAAGATTAACTTCCATCTCAATTATATTAATGATTCCAACATTAGTAGCGAGTTTATATGGAATGAATGTGCCAAACAATCTTCAAGAAAATAATAACGGTTTTATAATTGTTATTTTAATTTCATTAATTATTTCCATTTTTGGTGTCTTTATGTTTAAGCGAAAAAATTTATTTTAGGAGCTATTCCCGCCATCCGTTTTATCTTTTTGTCTCGTTCAAAAAACGAGACAAAAAGGATATCACTTCTACCGGGGCTAGTTATCAACTTTACATTGAAACCACTTTTCGATTAAACAAAAAATCTTACCTTTGCCAAAAAATAACAAAAAACGATAAAATAGTTAAAATGTCAACAATAGCACAACAATTCGGGATGACCGAAGCATTAGCGCAATTAGGCGTAAAAGCAATAAACGATGGAACTTCAACAGGTTCAAACAATTTTGCTTCAGGAGAAATTATTGAAAGTTATTCACCAGTTGATGGTCAATTAATCGGAAAAGTAAAAACAACAACGGCGGCAGATTACGAAAAAGTGATGCAAAGCGCAACGGAAGCGTTCAAAACTTTCCGCGCTATGCCAGCACCACAACGTGGAGAAATTGTACGTCAGTTCGGAAATAAATTAAGAGAATTAAAAGAACCACTTGGGAAATTAGTTTCTTACGAAATGGGGAAATCTCTTCAAGAAGGTTACGGTGAAGTTCAAGAAATGATTGACATCTGTGATTTCGCAGTTGGTTTATCTCGTCAGTTAAACGGACAAACAATTCCATCGGAACGTCCTGGTCACGTAATGAGAGAGCAATGGCATTCCATTGGTGTAGTTGGAATTATTTCTGCATTCAACTTCCCAGTTGCTGTTTGGGCTTGGAACACTGCTTTAGCATGGATTTGTGGTGACGTTTGTGTATGGAAAGGTTCTGAAAAAGCACCAATTTGTACAATCGCTTGTCAAAATATTATTGCTGATGTTTTAAAAGCAAACAACTTACCAGAAGGAATTTCTTGTATTATTAATGGAGATTACAAAGTAGGTGAAATGATGACTACTGACGTAAGAATTCCATTAGTATCTGCAACAGGTTCAACAAGAATGGGAAGAATTGTTGGTGCAACTGTAGCACAACGTTTCGGAAAATCTTTATTAGAATTAGGTGGAAACAACGCAATCATTATCACGCCAACTGCCGATTTAAAAGTAGTAGTTCCTGGAGCGGTTTTCGGAGCGGTTGGAACAGCTGGACAAAGATGTACTTCTACTCGTCGTTTAATTATCCACGAAAGTGTTTACGATAAAGTAAGAGATGCCATTGTTGGTGCTTACGGGCAATTAACTATCGGAAATCCATTAGATCAAAAAAATCATATCGGTCCACTTATCGATACAGATGCGGTTAACACCTATTTAGCGGCAATTGAAAAAGCAAAAGCGGAAGGTGGAAAAGTATTAGTGGAAGGTGGTGTTTTATCTGGAGAAGGTTACGAATCTGGATGTTACGTAAAACCAGCAATTATTGAAGCGGAAAATCATTTCGAAATTGTTCAACACGAAACTTTTGCTCCAATTTTATATTTAATGAAATATGAAGGGGAAGTTGAAAACGCTATTGACAAACAAAATGGTGTGGCTCAAGGTTTATCTTCTGCGATTATGACCAACAGCATGAAAGAAGCGGAAAAATTCTTATCATTCGCAGGTTCTGACTGTGGAATCGCTAACGTAAACATCGGAACTTCTGGTGCTGAAATTGGTGGTGCATTCGGTGGAGAAAAAGAAACTGGTGGTGGACGTGAGTCTGGTTCAGATGCTTGGAAAGTGTACATGAGAAGACAAACGAACACAGTGAACTATTCTGATCAATTACCACTGGCACAAGGAATTAAATTCGATTTATAAAAATCAATTTATCATATAAAAGGCGCTACAGAAATGTGGCGCTTTTTTTTATCCCTAATTTTAATGGTCAAATAATTATTCTAATTTCCGTTTATCGGATTATAAATTCATCTCATCGAAAAACGGCCTCCAATATATTTTTGATTGACTTTTATGACTAATTTTAGTTAACAAAACCAAATTTTACCCAGAGTATTTATGTCGTTTTACCACCACTGTAAGACGAATTAACAAGGAATTCAGCCTTAAATAGGTTGTTGAAATAGAACAAATTTCCAAATGTTAACTTAAATATTTTGAGTATGAAACAAATTCGACTTTTATTATTATCATTATTATTGACACAAATTGGATACGGACAAGATTGTTCCATTCAAAAGCTATTGTCTGATGATGTGTCAATTTGTATTGGAGAATCCACTACAATCACTCTTTTTAGTACTGAAAATTTAGTAAGTTATCAATTAAGAGATGCATTAAATAACAATATCGGTTCGCCTATCTTAGGAGACGGGAGTGATATTACTTTTGATGTTTCACCGGGGTCAACCACTACTTACAATGTACTATCCTTTACAACTGTGCCATTTTGTGCTACAGATATAACGGATACAGTTACAATATCTGTAAATAACCAACCTTCAATTAGTTTGTCTTCTGCCAATGATATTCAAGCTGTTTGTATTAATGATCCTATAAATGATATTTCCTATACTATAAATGATGCGACTGGTGCTTCCGTAAGTGGTTTGCCTACCGGTGTTGTTGGGAATTATGTGGCAGGGGTTTATACGATTAGCGGGACACCAAGCGTGGCAGGAACATTCAATTATACCGTAACGACAACGGGCGGATGTGCACCAGCAGTTTCGTTAGGAGGCACCATTACGGTTACTCCGTCGATGGCTTTAGTTTTAACGACTGCAAATAATACGCAAACTGTTTGTATTAATACAGCTATAGCTAATATTAGTTATAATGTTGGTAATGCCACGGGTGCTTCGGTTAGTGGATTACCGACAGGTGTTGTTGGGAATTATTCTGCAGGGATTTATACAATTAGTGGAACACCTAGTGTGGCAGGAACATTCAATTATACAGTGACTACAACAGGTGGATGTGCTCCAGCTGTGTCACTTGGAGGTAGCATTGCGGTTACACCATCAATGACTTTAGCATTAACTACTGGAAACAATACGCAAACAGTTTGTATCAATACGTCTATAGCTAATATTAGTTATAATGTTGGTAATGCCACGGGTGCTTCAATAAGTGGGTTACCAACAGGTGTTGTTGGGAATTATTCTGCAGGTGTTTATACGATTAGCGGAACGCCAAGTGTGGCTGGAACTTTCAATTATACAGTAACTACAACTGGTGGATGTGTGCCAGCAGTGTCTTTAGGAGGCAGTATTACAGTTACACCATCAATGACCTTAGCATTAACTACTGGAAATAATACACAAACGGTTTGTATCAATACAGCTATAGCGAATATTAGATACAATGTTGGCAATGCCACTGGTGCTTCGGTTAGTGGATTACCGACAGGTGTTGTTGGGAATTATTCTGCAGGTATTTATACAATTAGTGGAACACCTAGTGTGGCAGGAACATTCAATTATACAGTGACTACAACAGGTGGATGTGCTCCAGCAGTGTCTCTAGGAGGTAGTATTTCGGTTACTCCATCAATGACCTTAGCATTAGCCACTGGAAACAATACGCAAACGGTTTGTATCAATACAGCTATTGCGAATATTAGATACAATGTTGGAAATGCTACTGGCGCTTCTGTAATTGGTTTACCAGCAGGTGTTGTCGGGAATTTTTCGGCCGGTGTTTATACAATCAGCGGAACATCAAGTGTTTCTGGAACATTCAATTATACGGTGACTACAATCGGCGGTTGTGCTCCAGCGGTTTCGTTGGGAGGATCAATCACGATTCAGCCATTAGCGGTTGGAGGAACGGTGAGTGATACCTCTGGAGTTAATCCAGTTACGGTTTGTTATAGTAGTCCAAGTGGAACTTTAAATTTAACGGGACAGGCCGGAATAGTTACTAGTTGGGAAAAATCTACAGACGGAGGGATTACTTGGTCAAATATTGTAGGTACGGCAGGATTGACATCTTATATTTATGCAGGGTTGACTATTACATCCATTTTTAGAGCCATTATTCAAAATGGGGTACTTTGTCCTGTTGTGAGATCGTCTAGTGTTTTGGTTAACGTTATACCAAATGTTAAACCAGATCCAGTTGTCGCAACTCCTCCTACTATATGCGCGGGAGACTCCTCAATTTTATCTTCATTAAGCGGATATGCAACAAGTCAAAATTTAGCAACAGGGGGAACATTTAATAACTCAAATCCTCCGGGATGGTTAGTTGATAGTTGTCCAAACTGTTTGAATGCAGGAGCTAGTAATACCAATCCTGGTCCATTTCAGTTAAGCGCAACCAATGGAGGAACTTATTCTGGAATAACTTATACGGCAACAGGTAAATTCGTAATTGCAAATGGACCTTTTGATTCAATTTTAGAAACTCCTGTTTTTAGTACATTAGGATTGGGGACAGCTACACTGCAATTTAATCACGCCTTTAATTTAAGAGCTGGAGCTTGGGTAAGAGTTGAATTGTCAACAAATGGAGGAGCTACTTATACTACCATTTTATCGCAATACAATGGAGTGAGTACAAGAACACCTTATACTAATTTTCCACTTCAAACAATTAATCTAAATTCATACATAGGACAACCAAATTTGAGAATTAGATTTAATTATCATGGCGTTGGAACAAGCTCTTGGGCTGTTGACAATATAATCATACCTGATGTTCCTGTCAATATAACAACACAATGGGTTGATACTGTTGGAAATGTAATTTCTACTGGGGCAAATTACACAGTCTCACCTTTAGTGACAACAACTTATGGGGTTAGATCAACTTTTGTCATAAATGGATCAACCACTTGTGTGAGTTCGGGTACAGCAGGAACGACTTATGTAACTGTAACAGTAAATCAAAGACCTACTGCGATAATTGGACCTTCACAAACGGTGTGTAATAACACTGCAGCTACTTTTAGTGTTGCTTTAACCGGAGTTGGGCCATGGAATATTACGTATAATGATGGGACAACGTCAACAACGGTATCTACCAATACAAATCCGTATATTTTCAATACACCTAATTTAACGACAAATAAAACATATAGAATAACAGCTTTGTCAGATTCAAGATGTACAGCAATAGCCGCTGATTTTACTGCAGTAGCTAATGTATCTGTTTTAAACGGGACACCAGGAATGTGGACAGGATTAGTGGGAACTGATTGGTTTGATTGTATGAATTGGGCTGGTGGAGGAGTCAATCCGCCAAGTATTACTACTGATGTAGTTATTCCATCTGGTAGACCCAACATGCCTAATATTGATGCTTTAACTAGCAAAGCGATTCCTTATAGTGGAATTGCCAATGCAAGAGATATAACGATTTCTGGAAGTTCTTCATTAACGATGTCTAACAGTTCAACTCTAAATATTGGTAGCGATTGGAGAAATAATGGTGTTTTTAATTCCGGCAATGGAACAGTTGCTTTTAGAGGTGCTACATTAAATCAGGTACAGCAGATAAATAATGGAATTAAATCGAATGAGGATTTTTATAATTTAACTTTAAACAATTCAGGAGGGGCCAAAGGAATTAATCTTTCAGACAATTTCCAATTAACAGTAGGAAATAATTTAACATTGCAAAGTGGCGATTTAAGATTAACAGGAGAGGCACAATTGCTTCAATTAGGTTCGGTAGCCAATCCTTTAGTAGGGACTGGAAGATTGTTTCGAGATCAGCAAGGTAAAAAAAGTAGTTATCATTATACGTATTGGTCTTCACCGGTTAGCAATGACAATATCAACTATACTCTTTCAGCAAATATGAAAGATGGTACTGATGTTACTACAGATCCTTTTGGTGTTACCAATATTACGTTTGGAGACGGATCTGCATTTGCAGATGGTGTTGCAACTAATCCTATTAAAATAAGTAACAGATGGTTATATAAATATGCAGCAATAGGAAGTAGTTATAGTAATTGGGAACGCATAGGAAATACAGGAATTGTAAAAGCTGGGGAAGGTTTTCTCATGAAAGGTTGTGATGGGACTGTTGATCCATCGGCGCTACAAAACTTAGTATTTGTAGGAAAACCTAATAATGGAAACATTGATATAAATTTAGGAGCTACTCAAACCTATCTGGTAGGAAATCCTTATCCATCCGCTCTTGATGCTGATAAATTTATTAGAGACAACATAAAGGACGGAGGGAATGCAGCTTCCAATAAATTTAGTGGAGTGCTTTATTTCTGGGATCATTTTGGAGGATTTTCACATTATTTGTCTGCCTATGTTGGAGGCTATGCAACTTACACTCTTATGGGAGGTGTTGTAGCGGTTTCAAATGACCCTTCGACGGCCAATACTGGTGCGTCAGGAACAAAAGTTCCTAAAAGATACATACCTGTGGCACAAGGATTTTTTATCGGTACTGATATAGATGCTTCTTTGACAACCAATAATCCTAATTTGACTTCGCCTATTACAGGCGGAACCATAAATTTTAGAAATAGCCAAAGAGCATTTATTACAGAGGCGAGTGGAAATTCTGTTATGATGAGAACAGCATCCAATTCATCTGATGAAGTTTTAAACGAAAGTGATTTACGTCAAAAAATCAGATTGCAATTTATTTCGCCATCAGGAGTTAATAGACAGTTGCTTGTTGGAACTGATGAAAACGCATCTAGTAATTATGATTTAGGCTTTGATGCTCCTATGATTGATGTTCAAACGGATGATATGTTTTGGGATTTATCAGGTAACAAATTCATTATTCAAGGGATTTCGAATTTTAACTTGGAACAAAAAATTCCTTTGGGAATCAAAACAGAGAGTCAAGGTGAAGTTTTAATTAAAATTGCAACTCTTGAAAATATTGATTCAACAAAAGAGATTTACCTGCATGATGAATTAACAGGTATTAGTCATGATTTAAGAGAAGGAGAATTTAAAACAGTACTTGACAAGGGTGATTATGTTAATAGATTCTCGATAAGATTTGACAAACAAACACTTGGAACTGATGATAATGTTATTACAAATGGAATAACAATTTATTATACTAAAAACGACAATTTAATTAATGTTGTTAATAATACCAATGCTAATTTAAAAGAAATTCAATTATTCAACATTTTAGGACAAAGAGTGTTTAAATCGAGTTTAGACAATTTATTTAAAACAAATATTAAAGTACCACTAAAAAAATTAGGTGATGGTACTTATATCGTGAAATTGATTTCTGATAACGGAAATCCAACCAAAAAAGTGATTATTAATTAATTGGGGTTATATTGTTTATAAAAAGCGCTCTGTTTACACAGAGCGCTTTTTTATTTTGAAAGTAAATATGTTTTACTTAGTTTTTTTAACGTATTGTGTTAAAATTACGATATGCTGACCTTCTACACGACCTTCAATCTGTTCGGCATTATCCCAAACTAATTTGATGTTGTGAACAGCAGCACCTCTTTTTGCAGTGAAAGTTGCCCCTTTAACATCAAGATCTTTGATTAAAACAACAGAATCTCCGTCAAATAAAATATTTCCATTGCTGTCTTTGTGAATAATTTTACCTTCTTCTTCCTCACCTTCACCGGTAGCTTTTGCCCATTCTAAAGCTTCTTCATCAAGATACATCATCTCCAATAAATCGTTCTTTTTTAAACGGGTAAGCATACGCCACGAAACAATTTGAACAGGTAAGTGCTCATTCCACATGCTGTCAGACAGACAATGCCAATGATTAGCATCTACACTGTCAGGGTTTTCAATTTGAGCTACACAGGTTTTACAAGCCAAAATAGATTGCTCTAGGCTTTCGGTTGTATTGGGTGCGACATTGAAAACTTGTAAATCATGAGGATTTCCACATAATTCACAAATAGAATTACTTCTATCTTTTAATTTTTTTTCAATTACACTCATTATAGATTGAATACCATGCTAAAATTAGCATAAAACTGATTGTTTAATTTTTCAAAACCTTGAACATTGGTATCATATTTTGCAAAAGGAACACCTAATTCAGTTTGTAAACCAAATCCTTCAGAAAAGAAGTAACGCACGCCTAAATGCCCTCCAAAATTTTTAACCCCTAAATCTAAACCCGGATATACATCCATTTGTTCAGGTAAAGTCATTACTTTTCCTAAATTGGCATTGAACTTAACTTTAGCATCAATACGGTCTTTGAATTCTGGTTTAAAAGTTTCATCAGCAACAGTAACTTCTTCAACCCCTAATAAATAAGAAGCAGAAAAACCAATCGAAATATTTTCGCCTAAACCAAAATCGGCTCCAGCTGTTATTCCTGTTCCTCCATTTTGAAAATTAGCACCAACATTCATTTTTGTATCTCCTTTTCCTTTGTAAGCTTCTTGGGCATTGGCCATAAAAGCAGAAAAAGCACATAAAATCATTAAAATTCTTTTATTCATGGTTTAAATATTTTAAAATCGATGCAAATATAACAAGATACTTCTAATTTCTACCTGTTTCATTAGGATACAATAAATGTACAGGATCGCTTTGCCAATATTCTTTAGAATCAATATCTAAAATAGATAGAGGTCCTCTAAAAGCAGCGCCTGTATCTATATTCCAAACATTAGCTTTGTTTATAGGAGTAGTTTCGTTTATTTGAGTCACAGGGGTGTGACCTATGAATATTTCTTTATATATTTTAAATCTTTTGGGATAATTAACGGCGCTTTTAGATAGATTTGTGTCAAGACATATAGCCATTTCCCATAAAGTTCTATCCCAATAGAGTAACCTTGGAAAATGTTCGGCGGTAACTCCTTTTAAATTAGTAAATCCTGCATGAATAAAAAGTCTGTTTTTGTCGTCGAGGTAGTAATTCTTTAATTGAAGAAGGAATTCGATGTGTTGTTGTTTTCTTTCTTCAGAAATGAAACTATAGGCGTTTACTGTTGACTCACCACCATGTTCGTACCACATAGGATTATCATGATTGTTTTGCAACCAATGGAGTACCAACTCGTCATGATTTCCGCGTAAAAAAATGCATTGATGTGTTTTGTTGAGTGTTATGAAAAAATCCAACAATTGAGGCGATTCGCTCCAGCCATCTAAATAATCTCCCAAAAAAATTAAAGTATCATTTTGGGTAACAGATGCTCGTTCTAAAACTTGTTTTAAGGCTTTTAGAGCTCCATGAATGTCTCCTATTACAAATATTTTCGACATATAATAAATCTTCGATAAAGATAATAAAAATTATAAAATGAGTTTTTGTTAAATAGTTAACATTTAACAAAATATGCGGAAAAACCGTAAAATGAATTAGAGTAATGGTTATAATTTTATAAAAAATTATAATAATAATCTCAATTGAGAGATCATTTTTTAAAAACTAAAATTTCAAAATCATTTAACTTCAAAAAACCAAAATTATGAAAACATTTTTTTACACTATCAGTTTTTTAGCTTTACTTGCTTCTCCAGTTTCATGTGCAATTGATGAGATTAATTCTGGTCAGGAACAAGCTATAAGTCAAGGGGTAGAGAATGCTGAAAATGCCTTAGGAATTGATTCTACAATTGACCCACCAATCATGCCTACAAAACCTTAAATTACTGTTTTATTTTAAAATGGATAAACAAAGTTTGTAATACTTTTATAAAGTTGTAGATTTGGTATACTACATCAAAAAAACAATTTGAAACGAATAATTAACATCTTTTGGGTTATTGCATTATTTTCTTGTAACAACAGGAAAGATGTTAATAACCCAATTGTTTTAAAAGAAGTTGATTCTTTGTTTTCTGTTTCCAATGATTTTAATGTTAATAAGCAGCAACGTGTTTTATTAGCCAACAAACTTTTTGAATTACTTCAAAATAGAGATAACGACAGTATAAAAAGAGCTGGGTTTTACAAACTAGCGGGAAGGTACTTTAATGCAGAAGAGTATAAAAAGTATTTAGCCATTAGTAAAGAGCTTTATGTGTTGTCCGTTGAAGCAAATGACACTATAAGTATGGCCAAAAGCTTGGGATATATAGGAGATTTTTATTACTCTAAGTTCAAAAATGACAGTGCTTATTTTTATTATTCTAAGGCCGAAAAAATTTATTCTAAAAAGAAAGATATTAAAGATGCCTTATGGTTAAAACTATACAAGGCGAATATTTTATTTTATGAAAAAGATTTTTCAGGCTGTGAAACTTCAGTTATCGACATATTAAAATTGGCTAAAAACCATAATAATACACGTTTAGTTTATGATTGTTATATAACACTCGGGAATGCATTAGAAGGACTGAACGATGACGAGCAAGCACTTGAGTATTATAAAAAGGCTTTTGCTTTAATTGAAACATTGAGTAATGATAAGCAGTATCAATTGCTAAAAGCTCAAACCTATAATTACATAGGTAAGATTTATCAAAAAGAAGAAGATTATCAAAAAGCAATTGATTACTTTAATAAAGCTTTGCGTTTTGAGACATCAAAATCTTTACTATATGCAAATTTAAAGAACAACTTAGGATATAGTAATTTTAAGTTAGGCAATGAATCGGCTATAAAGTATTTAAAGGAAGCCATGCAAATTAGGGATAGTTTGCAAAATATTCCAGGATTGGTTTCCAGTAATCTGAATATGTCTAAATATTATTTAGCAAAAGGAGATAATACTACTGCATTAAAGTTTGCCTTAAAAGCAAGAGAGAAAGCAGCCTCGAATAAAATTTTTGAAGATGAGTTAAGCGCCTTGGAATTGTTGTCCAAAATCGAACCTCAAAAAAGCTTGTATTACACTAATAAATATATAAGTCTTAACGATAGTCTTCATAATATTGAAAGAGCAACAAGAAATAAATTTGCAAGGATTGAATTTGAAACAGATGAAATTGTAAACGAAAAAAATAGTATTGCAGCTGAAAAAGATAAGCTTTCTTCACAACGATGGTTCATTCTTATTTGTAGTATTATAGCTATAATTATAGTTGTTTTGGTATACATTACTAGGATGCAGCATGCTAAAAATAAAGAATTACAGTTTGAGAGAAAGCAGCAAGAAGCCAATGAGGAAATCTATAGATTGATGCTTAAACAACAAAGTGTCATCAACGAGGCAAGACAAGGAGAAAAGAAAAGAATATCTCAAGAATTGCACGATGGTGTAATGAGTAAACTTACAAGTACTCGGCTCAATTTGTTTATTTTGAGCAAGAAGAATGATGAAGAAACCATAAAAAAATGTTTAGAACATATAGATGAAATTCAGGATATTGAAAAAGAAATCAGAAATATTTCACACGATTTAAATAGAGATACCTTACTCGAAAAAGATAGCTTTCAAGCAATTGTAAATGATTTGTTTAGCGAATACAAGAATATAATTGGGCTGGACTATTTCATAAAAATGGATGAAAAAATAATTTGGAAGAAAATTGAGAGCGCTACAAAAATACATTTGTACAGAATATTTCAGGAAGCACTTCAAAATATATATAAGTATGCAAATGCTACTGATGTAGACTTAGAAATCAGCAAAGAGGATGATTTGTTGTTAATTTCAATCAAGGACAATGGACAAGGATTTGATGTGGCGAAAATTAGAGAAGGAATCGGTTTGAAAAATATGCAATCGAGAATAAAAATATTAGAAGGGACGTTCAATATAGAGTCTGTTTTAGGACTTGGAACCTCAATAAAAATTACTATTCCAATATAAAATGAAAATAAAAACATTAATGGTTGATGATCATCCTTCTATGCTTGAAGGATACAAAATAATATTATCATATAATACATTGGGTTACGAAATAGAAACAACAACAGCCTACAATTGTGAGACGGCTCTTTCTCTTATTAGATCGAATAAATTTGATGTAATTTTTTTAGATTATAGTTTACCTCCATTTGAAGAAGAAAATATCACCTCAGGTATTGATTTAGCTAAGATTGTTAGAAAAGTTTCGCCAAAGACTAAAATCGTTATTCTTACTTCTCATTCTGAATCCATTATTTTATGCCATATGGTCTCTTCTGTTGATCCTGAAGGTCTATTGGTTAAAAGTGATTTCAGTGCTGATGATCTGATTTCTGCCTTCAGTGCTATAATGAATGGAGAAATCTACTATAGTATAACTGCCAAATCAAGAATAAAAGAATTAGGTTCAAAAAGAACTTATTTAGACAATTCTAATAGACAAATTATAACACTACTTGCTCAAGGGGTTAAAACAAAAAGCCTTCCAAACCATCTGAATCTTTCCATTAGTTCGATTGAAAAAAGAAAAATTCAGATAAAAGATTATCTCAGTATTGAAAAAGGCACTGATGAGGATATCATTAGAGAAGCAAAAAAATTAGGTCTTATTTAAAGTAATTTTACAGTTTTATTTCACAAACACCCACTTGTAGAAAAGTTTCTATAAATGGGTGTTTTTTTTTACAAGTTAAAATCGAACAATTGTAATGTGTTAATATTTAACAAAGTATGCGGTTAAACCGTAAGTGAACTCTCTTGAAATGAAATATTTTTGTTAGAGAATCCTTTAAAAAAGAGCAAATGACACAACAATACATTTTGAAAAAAGGACTTTGCGTTATTACACTTTTATCCGGCAGCTTTACTTTTGCACAAGTTGGAATTGGAACCACAAATCCTGATCCCGATTCTATTCTTGACTTATCAAGTCCTAATAAAGGACTTCTGTTAACGAGAGTGCCATTGTCTTCACCAAGTTCTTCAACGCCTTTGGGAAGTAATGTCCCAGGAATGGTGGTTTACAACACGACTTCAGGTTTAGGGCTTGTTCCAGGGATTTATTTTAACGATGCTTCTTCTTGGTTAAAAGTTGCAACGGTAAATATTGGGGATATAAAATATAGTTTTAATCCTGCAGATCACAATGGATGGTATCTATTAAATGGCAGAGCCTTAACTAGTTTGCCAGCAAATGCACAAAGTAATGCAATTGCAATGGGTTTTTTGGGTAATTTGCCCAATGCTACTGATCGGTTTTTAAAAGCAAATGATGGGACTGAAACCTTGGGAAATACTGGAGGTAGTGCTACCATTGTGGTTGGACAGACTAATCTTCCAAATGTTAATTTTACCGGTACAACCAATTCAACGGGTGAGCATACACATTCCTACACAGATCAAGGAGACACTACAATAATTAATTTAGGTTTGGTGGGCTTAGCTAATGGTGCTGATAACACCTCTGGCTCATACACAACAGGTTCTGCAGGAAATCACAGTCACACAGTCACAGTTGCTTCGGGAGGCAGTAACACTCCTATTACAAATGAACCAGCACATATCGTTACTAATATTTTCGTTTATCTAGGGACTTAGATGTAAAGAACAACATACAGTTATTGTTCGTCGGTTTATTCTTTTAAATATAAATAATATTAAAAATGGAAAAACTAGAAAAAAGAGCCAAGATGGGTTTGTTAGCCTCAACTTTAGCACTTGCCATATTTTCAGTATTGGTAATCAATGCTTTTATTTTCATTATATATACAATGGAAATAATCAATTCACCTGATTTTGATATTATATTGCTGTCATTTAAAGATGACTATTATACTATTAATGGAGAAAAAAGAGGTATTTCAATCTTTTTAAATTTGATTGGCATTCTCTCCTTGTGGTTTTTAATGACCTATCATACTTTAAGAAGCATTCATAAATCGCTAAGCTATATCTTTTAGATTTTCTTCAAAATTCAGGGTTAATTGGCATTTGTGTAATTCTAATTATCATATTTCATCTTTCTTAAAACTCTCATGGCTTCTTTAAAGTTAAGATATACTGATGCATGTAGTTTTAAAAGTAATTTTGCATCAATCAATCGTTGTTTTGCATCACTAAATCCGTTAAGGTAGCAAAGCATAAATGTAGAAGGTAAGTTTTGTAAGTCATTTTCTTCCCTTTCATTTAATGTCATTCCTTTTTCCAATTTTTCAAGTAATGATTTGTTGGCATTATAAATATGATGCAACATTTTTTTGTTGTACTGTGGGGGCTCAAACAACATTTTCGTTTCCATTTTGTAATAGCCGTTATCAAAAAAAGTAATCGTTACTTTTTCAAGTGGATAGTAGCTGGTTTTGTCATTCAATCCCAAAACAACAAATTCGGTAAGAATAAAAGAAGCATCTGTATATTCAATAGTGACTTCATCTTGATTAGAATAAAACAATTTTATTTGCTCATTAATTAACTCGATATCTACTCTTGAATAGTAAGTTTTGTCTCTAATTTTTTTCTTATTTCCAGCCCAGCAAACCACAAATAACTCTTTAAAAACATGATGTTTGGTATGCATATCTCTATGTCGAACATTCATAAAGTCAAGCACGCCTTCAAGAGTATGAGCAATACTGTTTCTTGAATTATTTTCTATGCTAATTACGGTTTCAATATTTTGCTTCGAATAAGATATTTTATCAAATGTTGGAAGTGTATTACTGCCAATTCTTACGAAAATGCTATTAGGTTCAATGGTGTGAATTCCTTTTTTAAAAAAAGCAACTTTATGGTTGGGTTTTATTGTAACCAAACCTACTACTTTGTCTTTTGGTAAATTGGGAAATGGAATGTTTTCGTATTGAATTTTTGGAGGATTTTCTAAGAAGGCATTTACTAAATTCTGAATTCGACTATCATCAAAAAAATCATCGCCCACTATTTCATTGTCTTGATCTTCAACTCCAACAACGATGTATGAATTGTTACTCGGATTGGAGTTTGATAACGCACAAATATGCTTCAAAAACTTGCTTTTTCCTTCTCGACTATGTAGATTAAGTTGGCGCTTCTTATCATAAAAACTGTTTTCATCATTATGAGCCAATAAATTTTTAATAAGAAGACGTTTATTAATCATTTTTAGGTATTTGAATACTAAATTACATTTTTTAGCGTTATTAATCGATAAATTTTAATTTCCCAAATTATGAAAATTAACAAATTAAAATGGTTTAACTTTTTGGTACTGCTTGTTTTAGTTTTTACTTTTCAGGGTTGTAGTGATAACAGTGATGGACAGTCAAGAGTTGCCGTTCGTCTTACTGATGCCCCTGGAGATTATGATGAAGTGAACATAGAAGTACAGGATGTTTTAATCAAAAGTAGTACCGATTCAGACGAAAATGGATGGGTAAGTATTGGAGATGGAATGCCTAAAGTAATTAATCTACTTGATTTAACAGGTGGTGTAAATTTACTATTAGCAGATAGCAATGTTCCTTCTGGAAAACTAGGACAAATTAGATTATTGTTAGGTAGTAATAATACTGTGGTAAAAGATGGAGAAACTTTCCCGTTAAACACACCTAGTGGCCAACAATCAGGACTGAAGCTTCAAGTAAACACTACTTTGCAGCCTGATTTTACGTATGATTTTTTAATTGACTTTGATGTTGCAAAATCTGTTGTGGTAGAAGCAGGAGCTTCAGGAAATTATAATTTAAATCCTGTGTTGCGCGTTACAACTAATGTAAATTCGGGAGCTATAAAAGGCTCTGTGTTACCAGCAAATGTACAAACATTAGCTTCGATTCAAATTGGTGAAACTACGGTTTCGGCCTATACCAATGCTGAAGGTGTTTTTCAAATCAATGGTGTTCCTTCGGGAACCTACACATTGACACTAACGCCTGATCCCGCTTCTGGATTGGCGGTAAAAACGGTAGAAAATGTCACGGTGGTTAATGGACAAATTACGAATCTTGACCCCATAACGTTAGAGTAAATAGAAATAAATAGATTTGAGTTAGTTTAAAAGCGCCATTCTGTAAAAGGATTGGCGTTTTTTTATGGAACTTTATTTCCCATACTCGCAACCCAAATTGAAAACCAATCTTCTAATTCCAAAATCAAAGAAGAAACTAAAACAGCATTTTTAATTCTTTCAGGATTTGTTGTCCCAATTACTGGTAAAATTTGAGAAGGATGTCTCATTATCCATGCTAGTAGAAGAGTATCAGGTTCCACATCATACTTTTGGCTTAAATTTTCTAATAGCAAATTCAGTCTAATGGTTTGTTCGTTCTTTTCTCTAAAAACACTCCCTAAAGGATTCCAAGCCATTGGTGTAATTTGATGTTGTTGCATGTAATCTAAATTTCCATCAGTCATGGCGTCCAATTGTGAAGCTGAAAATTGAATCTGATTAAAATCAACAGCAATTTTTTGGCGAATCAATTCAGTTTGTGATGAGGTAAAATTGGAAACACCAAAACTGCGTAACTTTCCTTGGTTTTTAAGTTTGTCTATGGCTTTGGCAATCTCATCAGCTTCCATTAGTGGGCTGGGACGATGTAATAACAACACATCGAGGTAATCTGTTTTTAAATTTTTAAGCGAATTTTCCACACTCCAAATTATGTATTCAGCCGAATAATCATAATGCTTAATGCCATAATTTCTACTTTCAGTGACATATTTAATTCCGCACTTCGTGATGAGTTGAATTTGATCACGCTGAATACCACTTTCTATAAACGCTTTTCCAAAGGCTTTTTCAGTAGTATAACCGCCATAAATATCAGCATGATCAAATGTGGTAATGTCGCTTTTTAAGCAAACTTTTATGAGTTCGATGAATTCTTTAGTATTGAGGTTTTTACCCCAATTGCCCCAAGTCATGGTACCGGCAATTATTCTAGAAAGATTCGGTTTCAAAGTGTAAATTATTTAGAGTTCTTAAAAATAGTAAAACTTATTCACAAACTATCCTTAAAAACGACTATTGATTTTAACATTTAACTGATTATTAACACCATTAAACTAATTTAATTTTCAATTTGCGTCGTATTAATTAAGATGTTAAATTCACGGCCTAAAAAAATGCAGTAATGGAAGAAAACACAACCACTTTAGACATTAGAGCGATTAATGAAAAAATTGAAAGAGAGAGTGCTTTTATAGACCTTCTTACAATGGAGATGAACAAAGTAATTGTGGGCCAAAAGCACATGATTGAACGTTTGCTAATTGGCCTTTTAGGACAAGGACATGTCTTGTTAGAAGGAGTGCCTGGTTTGGCAAAAACGTTAGCCATAAACACTTTATCACAGGCTGTTCACGGAAGTTTTAGCCGTATTCAGTTTACCCCCGATTTACTTCCTGCCGATGTTGTAGGAACCATGATTTACAACATTAAAGAAAATGCTTTTTCCATAAAAAAAGGACCAGTGTTTGCTAATTTCGTCCTTGCTGATGAGATTAACCGCGCGCCTGCCAAAGTGCAATCGGCGCTTTTAGAAGCCATGCAGGAAAAACAAGTGACGATTGGAGATACTACTTTCAAGTTAGACAGACCTTTCTTGGTTTTAGCGACACAAAATCCAGTAGAACAAGAAGGAACGTACCCATTGCCAGAAGCACAAGTCGATCGTTTTATGCTAAAAACGGTTATCGATTACCCTAAAATGGAAGACGAGCGTATGGTCATTCGTCAAAATTTAAACGGTGGATTTGCAAAAGTTAATCCTGTGGTTTCAGTAGAACAAATTCTACGAGCACAAGAAGCCGTTCGTGAAGTGTACATGGACGAAAAAATAGAAAAATATATTTTAGATATCATATTTGCTACTCGTTATCCAGAGAAATACAAATTAGAATCGTTAAAACCACTTATTAGTTTTGGGGCTTCTCCTCGTGGAAGTATCAATTTAGCAATGGCGGCTAAATGTTATGCATTTATCAAACGTCGTGGCTATGTAATTCCAGAAGATGTACGTGCTGTTGTACATGATGTATTGCGTCACCGTATCGGAATTACGTACGAAGCCGAAGCTGAAAATATTACATCTGTTGAAATCATCAACAAAATTGTAAACGAAATCGAGGTTCCTTAGTAGAAATCTGTAAACCGTTAATTGCAAACTGTTCACCTAAATGGATACCAAGGAGTTACTTAAAAAAGTTCGTAAAATAGAAATCAAAACCCGAAGATTGAGCGATCATATCTTTT
>JAZKHA010000018.1:0-2911 GCA_040385625.1 Bacteroidota bacterium | reverse complement strand
ATATCAGTCCGGCTTTGGACATTCGTACTTTGGGAATGAATTATGATAAGGAAGTAGAACATATTGAGTTGGACGAAGTCATGCGTCAGGAAGAAAATTCCGGAATTTTGCATAACGCAACTGAACTTCGGGAATTATTGAAGGATTCCTTTATAGATGAATTCAAATTTGATGTCAAGAAATTCAAAGATATTGTTCGGTTGACCGATGGTTATGATATTCAAGATGCCATCAATTCTGCCTACAGTAATTATAGTATTGAAGATACCGCGTTTATTGTTCGTTCCAATAAAAGGGCGAATCAATATAATGAGCAAATCAGAACTAAAATCCTCGATAAAGAAAGCGAACTTTCCACAGGCGATTTCTTGATGGTGGTGAAAAACAATTATTTTTGGTTGAAAGATTCTGATGAAGCCGGTTTTATTGCCAATGGTGATATTATCGAAATATTAGAAATTTTCAATATCAAAGAATTGTACGGTTTTAAGTTTGCCAAAGTAAAAATTCGAATGATTGATTATCCCAATCAGATTCCGTTTGAAACGGTATTGTTAATGGACACTATAAAAAGTGAATCGCCATCTTTAACCTATGAAGAATCCAATAGATTGTATCAGGAAGTGTTGAAAGATTACGAAGGCGAAACGAAGTACAAACAATTCCAAAAAGTAAAAGCCAACGAATATTTCAATGGTTTACAAGTGAAATTCTCGTATGCCATAACCTGTCATAAATCACAAGGTGGACAATGGAATACCGTTTTTATAGAACAACCGTATTTGCCGGATGGCATCAATCGAGATTACATTCGCTGGTTGTACACTGCAATGACCCGAGCAAAAAATAAATTATATTTGATAGGATTTAAAGATGAGAATTTTGTAGAATAATTTTTTTAAATTAAACCATTAAGAAATTTAAGGTTATTAAGTCATTATAGTAACACCTTAAATTTCTTAATGGTTTAAAAATAAATATTTATCATGAATACACTAAACGACTTACATAAAATTTCAGGCTCTTTTTCGAATACCGAAAAAATGCCGGTGCTGTTTCTAGGACACGGAAGCCCGATGAACGCCATTGAAGAAAATCAGTTTGTGACGGGTTTTCGAAACTTGGCTAAAACGTTACCACAGCCAAACGCCATTTTGTGTATTTCGGCGCATTGGTTTACCAAAGGGACAAAGGTTACCGCAATGGAAATGCCACGAACGATTCACGACTTTGGCGGTTTTCCGCAAGCATTGTTTGACGTGCAATATCCTGCAAAAGGAAGTCCGGAATTAGCGATCGAAACCAAACAATTGTTAACACCGGTAGAAGTAGAGCTGGACGAACATTGGGGTTTAGATCACGGTGCTTGGAGTGTCATCAAACATTTATATCCCGAAGCGAATGTTCCAGTGATTCAGTTGAGTATTGATTATACAAAATCCGGGCAATACCATTTTGACTTGGCTCAAAAATTAAGTGCGTTGCGTACCAAAGGAATCCTGATTGTAGGCAGCGGTAATATTGTGCATAATTTAAGGTTGGTCGATTTTCAGAATTTCGATAAAGATAATTACGGTTACGATTGGGCAATTGAAGCAAGGGAAACGGTAAACAATTACTTATTGGATGGAAATTTCCAACCATTGATTGATTTTGAGAAACAGAGTAAAGCATTTCAATTAGCGATT
Organism: Bacteroidota bacterium; assembly: GCA_040385625.1. Taxonomy (GTDB): domain Bacteria; phylum Bacteroidota; class Bacteroidia; order Flavobacteriales; family Flavobacteriaceae; genus Flavobacterium. The sequence goes on along the minus strand of JAZKHA010000018.1, from coordinate 1,223 downwards.
CCTACACCGGAACATTATTTGCCTTTGATTTACACTTTGGGATTAAAAGGAAAATCCGAAGAACTGAGTTTGTTCAATGATAAACTATTGGCGGGTTCTTTAAGTATGACTTCGGTGAAGATTATTTAATTTATATGTTGCTTTTATAAAATAAATTTATGTGTTTTTTTGTTAAAAAACAAAACTGAAAATACAGGAAATTCAATTCTGTTTTCGGATAGCCAACCCTAGAAAAAATAATCAAAATGAGGATTTTTAGATTCAGAACCACTTTTGGAGTTGCATATATTTATGAGTTTGCATACATTAAAAAAAAATCAGAAGGAGAAATCAATATCTAAAATAGAATGAAGAGAATATTATTTTTAATTATTTTAAGTCAACTGAGTTGCAAATCACAAACAGATTGTCCTGAAGGAATAAATTTGCTACCAATGTATGGAGAAGTAAAAAAATGTGAACAACAAATTGAATTAGATAACGAATTTATTTTAGAATCTGAAAAACAATTCAAAGACAGAAAAAAAGCATCTGAATACTATGTGTCAAAAGGTTGGGAATATTTCTATAAAGATGATAATGATACATCTATGAAACGATTTAATCAGGCTTGGCTTTTAGACAAAACAAATCCACAAGTTTATTGGGGTTTTGGAAACTTATTAGGCCGAAAAAACGAATTCGAGAAATCGGTCAAATACTTACAGAAATCAATCGAATTAGAACCAAACAATGCTAAAGTTTACGAATGTATATCAACAAGTTACGGGCAAATATTTTTTAAAACAAAAGACATTAAATATTTAAATTTAACAATTTGGAATTTAAAAAAAGCGATAAAAATTGAACCTAAAAATGGAAGAGCATTTGGACAATTAGCAAGTTCATATGCTTATTTAATGCAAAAAGACAGTTTAGTAAAATACATAAAAAAAACGGATGAAATAGATCCTAAATTTGTTAATCCTGAAGTAAGAAAAATTGCTAAAAAGAAATAAACTCCTGCCAACAGCTAGGGTTCCTATGTAAAACGATTAAAGTTTTCAACAACTTTTTTAGTGAGCGATATGTTGATGTTTTTTGAGTATAAAAAGCCGTTCCACCCAGCTATGGCGAACGTCTCGCTCGTGACCACAACTAAACATAACTTATTCTATCAAATTATCATCATAATCCCAAAACCAACCTTCAAAACCAATTATTGTGAAAACACAAGACGATAA
>JAZKHA010000017.1:0-5269 GCA_040385625.1 Bacteroidota bacterium | reverse complement strand
GTGATTTATCTCAAGACGAACTTTTTGAAAAACTACAGAATTATAAAAAATTATTAGACAACGGATTGATTTTACAAGGCGAATATGATGCTTTCAAAAAAGAAATTTTGGGTTTTATGTAATTAGTCTTAAAGTCAAAAGTCCTAAAGTCAAAAGGTAGTTTGTTACCTTTTGACTTTAGGACTTTCACTTTTTTAAAAGTTTTTTTTAGAAACAAAAGTTAATTATTTAGTAGGCACCTAAATAAAAACTACCCGAAGCTGCTTTTAGTTTTGCACCTTTTGTAATCGATTTGGTTTTCCAATTTACAATGTAAATATTCCCGTCTTTACCTGCAGGCGTAAAGGGTAAATACACATTATCACCAATAAGACCTATGTTTTGAAATTGACCAAATGTAGTTGTTAATGCTGGGTCAGTTTCTAATTCTGTAGCTAATTTAGTTGCTGTTTTAGTATTTAAATCTATAAGTGCAACATACCCGCCATTAGTTCCTGTAACGGTATACATAACAATTGCTATACCGTCTTTGATGTATCTCCAAGCTTTAATAGTTGCTCCAGTTGTGTTCAAAGCAGTGTTTAAATTAAAATGAAATGATGCATCATATTCGTTTGTTGATTTACTAATACGAAGAATATCTGGACCAGATGTTGCAGTAGCTTGGTATAGATTACCATCAGTACCTACATACTGTGTTAAGGTACGGTAGCCTAAGTTGTCAATGATACTCTTATCAGAGATGATAATTTTTGGATTTTTTAAAGACGGATAATCAACTACATAGGACACAGTTCCTAGATCCCTATTTGTAGTAGTTGCCCAACCTGTAATGGCTCCAGATGTAGCGTTTGTTGTTACTGTTCCGCTTGTATTATGCCTTCTAATACCCACACCAATGTACAGTTTTGTTTTAGCTTCATTTAAAACAGGTACATCAGCTCTCCAGATATGATATCCCTTTGATTCTAAATCAGCTCCAAGATCAACGTTTATAGCTCCAGTATTAGTAATTGCAGTATTGTTTAAGTCAATATTTGCAATTTTAATTACTCCTTTTGGATTTCTATACACATAATTAGGAGCGGTTCCTGTGTAAGGTTCAAGTGCATCACCAAAAGAGACTCCAACTCCCACACCTTCGGCAGCTTTAACCCAGCGCGGTGAAGTTCCTAAAATTACCGAGGTATTTAATTCAAATCCTACCTCTTCATATTTTCCTGCGCTAGTTACGCTGTATTTGTTAAAAACACCACCTTCAGTTCCGGTGTATTGAATGTTGTATAAAAATTTTCCATCTGCTGATGCTTGCACTCGGGCAGTCCGGCTTGATTTTAAAGCGAAACCTTCAACATATGTTGATCCGTTCAACTTAAATAAATCTACTAAATAATCTGGATTAGCGGCATTTTGTGGCGTTATAGCGTAGGCACGAGTCCCACCATTTCCTGCGGTCCCTGCTGCGTCAGGAAATGAACCTGTTAGCGTGATCCATCTTGCAGTATCAACTATTGGAGTTGTCTCAGTACCGGCGTCGTCATTGCTGCAACTTCCTAATGCAAATGCTGTAATTACAGTACTTAATACTGCTATTTTAAATAGATTTTTTTTCATGATATTGATTTTAATTTGATTATAAAAATTTGCTAAAAGTGTAATTCAATTTGAAGTAAATGCCCCTTCCGGGTTTTTGTATAGAAAAGTTATCATATATTTCTGCGTTCATAATATTTTTTACGTCTATACTTGCAATGAGTTTTTTGGATGGAAATCCATAACTTATACCCAGATCATGTGTAAATTGACTCGGAGTTAAGGACCATTCTGGCTGTCCCCACACCACATAATATTCGCCTACATAACCAGTGTTGTAATAAAGATTGAGTATTGACTTTTTCTGAAATATATTATTAAGACGGTATTGAATATTGGCGTTTGCAGTTAGGAAGGGTTCGTTTGGAACCTGTTGCCCAAAAAAAGTATGTGGTAATCCGTTATTATCTCGTTCTAGCTTGAACACATTATTGAATTTAGAAAAGTTTACTGAGGCATTCAATTTGTTATTGTACACGTATATAATTTCTGCTTCAAAACCTCGAGATTGCGTTTTTCCTAGATTCACATATCTTGTGGTTTGAATATCAGCATCAGATTCCTCTTCAATTTCGGATACATCTACTGCTTGTTGTGTTATTTTATTGAATCCATTGCGCCAGAAGGCATTTGCATAAAAGGAAATTTTGTGTTTTTTAAAATCTATTGGTCCCCATCTAAAGCCTAAATTGTAGTTGATGTTTTTTTCTGGTTCTAATTCAAGATTGGATAAAATGTTAATTTCAGGCGCTCCAAATAATTGATTTTCGGTAGGCATTATATATGAATTTTCGGTGGAACCAATGACAAAGAGTTTCTCAATTACTTGATACGAAGCAGTTGCACCATACCCAAAATTATAGTTTGAGGTAGTGCTTTTACTTTTTACTATTGAATTAACGCCATCAGTGGTAGCAATGTCAAATTTTGTTTGATTGGTTCTATTGCTAGTGTATTTTCCTAAAATATTTGTTGTCAGCTTCCTGTTGAAATTTTCGGCTTCATAATTTAATGAAATAATGTTTTTTGTAACCAAGCTTTTCGTAGCCAAATCTCTTAAAGTTGGATTTAATAAATCTTGGTCTTTTCTATTTGTTGCTTCGTATTTATGATTCAAAGAAATACGATGTCCGTTTGCTATCAAATACCCCAAGTTTGATCTGACATTTGTAATTTTTCTATCGGTATTTGTTATTGTTTTTGGACCTTGCTGTCCTCCATTGGTGCGCAAAGGGACTCTTTCTCCAAACTCAATTACTTCTCTTATGCTTCCGTCCCAATTATAGGCATAACTGATGGTGTCTTGTAAGTAGGTACTGCGTTCGCTTCTTACTGCGTTAACATTCAGAGCTAAGTTTTGAGCTAAAAAATTTTTCTTCGTATAATTTAAAAGTAATGCATGTGCTTTGGTTTCGTTAAATCTTCCTACATATGGTACGGCCATTGTTATTCCATGCGGAATCTCAGTATAATTGCTAGAGCCATTGTATCCAATAAAAAATTGATCGGCCCATTTAGTATCAGTAAATCCGGTTTCAAAACGGCCTCCTACTGCTTTATAAGTGTTGTTGAAACGTTTGGCTCTGTAGGGTCTAGTGATTTGTTGTAAATGATTTACAAACGTGGTCGATCTGCCCCAGGTTTCAAAACTATTATCAGTATAGGTGTAAAAAGCAGATCCTCTAAAAGAAAGTCCCGTTTTTTTATCTCGTAAGGTAACTCCCAAATCAGATTGAAAAGTTTGAAACGAGCCATAAGAAACTGCTGCAGTTGCAGTATTCTTAGACACATCCTTTTTTAAAACCACATTAATGGCACCACCCACATAATCTCCTGTTAAGTGTGAGGGTAAAATTCCTTTGTAAACTTCAATTCGCTCAATCATTGAAGGCGGAATATTATTTAAATTGAATGAGGAACCAAAAGTTGAAATTTCTATTCCATCAATAAAAATCCCTATAGCACTTCCAGACATTCCATTTAAGTTGTATTCCACGTTTGAGCCTATACCGCCGTTTTGTCTTACGCGTACGCCAACAGATCTATCAAGTAATTCATTAGTAGTTAAGTTGCGTAATGAAGCTTCTTTAGTTTCAATAATTGCTACGGCAAAACCACTAGTTTCAATTTTTTGTTTTTTAGGTTTTCCTTGTATAGTTACATTTTTAAGGGCTTTTACTAAAGTATCTTTTGTTGCGGTTTTTTCGATTTTTAGGGCTTTATTTTTAGGATTACTTGTTTGCGATACTACGGGGAGAATCGTTAACAGAAATAAAATGAATGAGGTATATTTTTTAAACATGGTATTTTTTAATGTAATATTTAACTAAAAACTATTCTTAATTAGACTTATTATAAATAACTTTGCTGCAAAACTACTATTAACATCCATAAAATAAGTAGGGAAAAACGGATTATTATTTTGTAAAAACGGATTATTATTTTGAAACTTATATCGAAAATTTTAGCACACGAAAAACCACTGATTGCTTTGGAAACAGGGGATTTTTATAATCAAAAGAGCCGTTTTACTGAAGAGAAAATTAGTATCCAGAATGGAAAAACAGAGCAAATAACGAGCACTAATTTGATTAGTGAAGGCATAGTGATTCTGGATTTTAAAATGTGTTTTTCGACTCCACAAACGATACAATCGGAGATAATTGGCGAATCTATTGTGATGAATTTTATTTTTTGTAACAATGTAGAAGCTACTATTGAACAAGTGGAAAGCGAGAAATATACAACGCAAAACACCCATAATATTCTATACACTGACAACTTTAATGGCACATTTGAAATTCCCGCTTTTGAAGAGATTAACTATTTGTCCATTATTTTATCGCTGGATTATTATTATCAATTAATTAATGAAGATTGGGAGCTTCATCAAAAATTTTCTGCAACGATCATTCAAAAAAAATCCAGTTATTTAACTCCAAAATACGTTCCGTTTAATCCGGTAATGCAATGGGTTATTCACGAAATTAAAAACTGTACCTACAAAGGGGCTATCAAGAAAATGTATCTAGAGGCTAAAATAAAAGAGCTTTTAATTTTGCAACTGGATGCATTGATAAAAAAACCTCAAGAGAAAGTACTTGTAAATGAGGAAGATTATCTTAAACTTCAGAAGGCCAAATTAATTTTAGAGGCTAATTTTACAAATGCACCATCACTTCCGGAACTTTCAAGAGCAATATCACTTAACGAATTTAAATTGAAAAAAGGATTTAAATCTTGCTTTGAAACAACAGTAAAAGGCTACATCACTAAACTCCGAATGGAATATGCTAAAAACTTATTCAAAAATAAGGCTACAAATGTAGGGGAAGTAGCTTACAGGTGTGGTTATAAAGATGTGTCTCATTTTTCGGCAGCTTTTAAACTGTTTTATGGATTTACACCCATCAGTTTCAGAAAACTCGATAGGACTACAAAATTATCTTTCTTTTATTGGAGTTTTCCAGACATCCTTACACTAGATCTTTTTATGATTTAAGTAGTTCAAACTTCAACTGTAAGCTTTATTTATTTAGTATTAAAGTCGAAAGTCCTAAAGTCAAAAGATATTCTTCCTTTTGACTTTAGGACTTTCACTTTTTTGCGTTAAGACTAAAGAGTTCTTTTCTGCTTTTCTACAAAATTATTGGATTGTAATTCTAATAAATCAGTA
>JAZKHA010000016.1:0-120568 GCA_040385625.1 Bacteroidota bacterium | reverse complement strand
TACAACACTTAAAAGGAGACAAAGTAATCGTTTTCAAAAAGAAAAGAAGAAAAGGTTACAAGAAAAGAAACGGTCACAGACAATACCTTACTCAGATTTTAGTTGAGGGTATTTCTTTAACTGGTGCTAAAAAAGCTGCTCCTAAGAAAGAAGCTGTAGCTACTGAAGAAGTAGTTGAAGCTCCTAAGAAAAAAGCTGCTGCTAAAAAAGAGGTTGCTACTGAAGAAGTAGTTGAAGCTCCAAAGAAAAAAGCAACAAAAGCTAAAAAAGAAGATACTCAAGAATAATAACTTATAAAACCAAAACGTCATGGCTCACAAGAAAGGTGTCGGTAGTTCGAAGAATGGTAGAGAATCAGAATCAAAACGTCTAGGCGTTAAGATTTATGGTGGTCAAGCGGCAATCGCTGGAAATATCATTGTAAGACAAAGAGGTTCTAAACACAATCCAGGTGAAAATGTATATATGGGGAAAGACCATACATTACATGCAAGAGTAGCTGGTGTTGTGAAATTCCAGAAAAAAGGTGAGAATAAATCTTACGTTTCTGTAGTTCCATTTGAAGCTTAGTCTTTACAGAACATATGAAATTAAAAACGCTCACTAGTTGAGCGTTTTTTTATGCCTAAATATTTACCTTTGCAATAAGAATTAAGAGTATGAGTAAAATTAGAATCACCAAACAATTTAGTTTCGAAACCGGTCACGCCTTATTTGGCTATGATGGGAAATGCAAAAACGTGCACGGACATAGTTACAAACTTTCTGTAACAGTAATAGGTACTCCAATAACCGATAGAAGTAACGTGAAATTCGGAATGGTGATTGATTTTACCGATTTGAAAAAGATTGTCAAAGAAGACATTGTAGATATATTTGATCATGCCACAGTATTCAATGCTACAACACCTCATGTTGAACTGGCAAATGAACTTAAAAAACGTGGGCACCACGTAATATTAGTCGATTACCAGCCGACTAGTGAAAACATGGTGATAGATTTCGCTCAAAAAATAAAAAGCCGCTTACCGGAAGGAATTGCATTGCACTCTTTACGCCTTCAAGAAACAGAATCTTCGTTTGCAGAATGGTTTGCTAGTGATAATTTATAATACATTTATTCTACTTTAAACATATCCTTAAACTGATATAAGATACGCTCTAAAAGCGATAAATCTTCGGTAATAATTTCGGCAGAACCTCTCATTTCTTGTTGAAACGAAATTTTCTTCTTGTAACTAGTCTGCATTCCTTCCGGCAACACTATATCTATCATTACATTACCTTCTTTATCAGGTACCAAAGAAATGTTCTTTACCTTACCTTTTAGTATTCCAAATTCCCTATCAGGAAAATTGGTCAGTCTAATATTCACTTTTTGACCTACTTGTATTTTCCCTGAATTTAAAGAAGGTGCTTTAACTTTTCCTACATACCCATTTCCAACGGTTGGCACAACCGAAAACACATTATCTCCAGCAGCAATTGTTTGGTTTTCTACCCAAACTTGGGTAAAACTTACGGTTCCTTCTATTGCCGATTGAAGCACATAGTTCAGTTCCCAGTCTTTAATTGCTTTTTTTAACTGATAAAAAGATTGTGAAAGGCTTCTGTCAAGATTCACCGTTTCTTTAACATCATTTATTACAGTCCCTTTTGAAGCTCTAGTATTTTCTATTAAAGAAGATTTCAGTTGAGAAATAGAAGTCAGTAGGCTTTTATAGTTTTTTTCTGCCTGTAAATAATTTAGTTTCTTAGCCTCATATTCTTGCGAAGAAACAACTCCTTTATCGTGAAGTTTGGTATATCTAGCAATGTCATTTCGTTGTAATTGCAATTCTTGCTCGTTGATTTCTTTTTGCTGTACAAGCAAAGCAAGGCGCTCTTTAATTTGTGTGTTTTCAGATTTTTGAGCATTTCCTTCTACTTGATACGGATGCAAGGATTCATTTAGAGTATTAGCCACATAATCCTTTTGAAACATAGCGTAAGCACTTTCTATTTCTCCTAATTGCAAGTTTTTTAAAGCATCAAATGGGAAAATTTTCGAAGAAGACTTTTGAAAATTCTCCAATTCTTTTTTTAACTTAAAAACATCTTGAAAGCTTGCGGAATTTTCAATGACAGCCAATGGAGTGTTTGCTGCAACCTGAGATTTGTCTTTAACCAATATCGTTTGAATTCTCCCTGATACTTTGGCAATTAATTTTTCAGGCGGGACATTTGTGGTGATAATAACTTCAGTCCTAACAATATCCGGATATTTTAAAAACCAAGAAACCGTAAACAACATTAAGATTATTCCAAAAATTAAAACCGTTCCCCATCGAATCATCCAATGCGGTACTTTTGTCAATATATCTTGTACTTCTTCACTGCGAAGTTCGAAAGAAGTGTCTAAACTTTTATCTGCCATAATTAATTCCCTAATTGTAACTGATTTCGAACCAGTTCAAAATAATTTCCTTTTTGTTCTACTAGTGCCGAATGATTTCCCATTTCGATAATTTTACCTTTATCCAGAACAACAATTTGATCGGCATTCATAACAGTACTTAATCGGTGCGCAATAACCACGACGGTTTTATCTTTGAAAAACAAGTCTAGTTTACGCATAATTTCCTTTTCATTGTTTGCGTCTAGTGCAGAAGTTGCTTCGTCAAAAAACAACATTTCAGGATTTTTATAGACCGCTCTAGCAATAAGCAATCGTTGTTTTTGCCCGGTACTCATACCCACACCCTCTGAACCAATTTTAGTATTATACCCCAAAGGCAATCCCGATATGTATTCTTTTATATTCGCCACATCAGCCGCATAAACAAGGCGTTCTTTATCGATAATATCAACTCCGACTGCAATATTATGAGCAATGGTATCATTAAATATAAAGCCTTCCTGCATGACAGCTCCAATATTATTACGCCATGCTTTTTGAGAGATGTTTTTCAATTGTGTATTCCCTATATTAATTTCCCCTTTTTCTGGCTCATAAAACTTAAGGAGTAATTTCATTAATGTGGTTTTACCACTTCCACTCACCCCCACAATAGCAGTTACTTTTTTTGCCGGAATTGTAAGATTTAAATTATCTAGCACTGGAACATTATTCCCTAAATATCGATACGACAAATTTTCAAGAACAATATCTTCCTCTTGCGGCACATCGTGAGTTTGCATGGTTTCTTGCTGGATTTCATCTTCCTTATCATGGATTTCAGACAAACGAGCTAAGGATATTTTTGCATCTTGCAATTCTCTTACAAAGCTTATCAATTGAGTAATTGGTCCATTTAAACTTCCAACAATAGAACTTATGGCCATCATCATTCCTAAAGTAATTTGACCGTCTATGACTAATTTGGCCGAAATAAAAACAATAAAAATATTTTTTAATTCATTAATGACTGAAGAACCTATGGTTTGTGTTTGTTCTAAAACCAATCCTTTCATAGACACTCGAAACAATCGTGCTTGAACATATTCCCATCCCCATCGCTTTTGCTTTTCAGCATTATGAAGCTTGATTTCTTGCATTCCGTTGATAAGCTCCATGACTTTACTTTGTTCTTGGGAAACTTCAGAAAATCGCTTGTAATCAAGCGCCTCGCGGCGTTTTAAAAACAAGGTTATCCAACCAAAATACAGAAAACTACCAACAAAGAAAACCGTGAAAATTTGCAGGTTGTAGTAAGCTAATACACCACCCATTATAAACATATTTATTACCGAAAACAGCACGTTCAATGAAGAAGTAGTAAGGATTTTTTCAATTCTATGATGGTCATTAATACGCTGCATAATATCACTCGTCATTCTAACATCAAAAAAAGAGATAGGAAGGTTCATTAACTTGACAAAAAAATCTGAAATCAACGAAATATTAATCCTTGTAGAAAGATGCAACATAATCCAACTCCTAATTAATTCTAACCCTGTTCTTCCTGCAAATAGAAATAATTGCGCAAAAAGAATAAGGTAGATAAAACTTAGATTTTGGTTTTGTATTCCGACATCTACTATGCTTTGTGTTAAAAATGGGAAAATTAATTGCAGCAAACTACCTGCTAACAACCCGACACTCAACTGAGTTAAAAAAGATTTGTAACGCCATACATATTGAGACAACATGCCGAATCCTAATCCTTTTTTTTCCTCCTTATCAAAATCTGATAGATGAAAATTAGGAGTGGGTTCTATTAATAAGGCAATTCCTTCTTGGGTAGATTCATTCGCATTATTTCCAATCCAAAACTTTATGAAATCTATTTTGGAATATTCAATCAATCCAAAACCAGGATCAGAAACAAAATACTTCCCCTTTTTGATGTCATACAAAACAACATAATGCTCATTGTTCCAATGCAAAACACAAGGCAAAGGTGCTTCTTCAAGACTTTCTAGGTCAAGCTTTACGCCTAGAGTCCTAAAGCCTATCTTTTCAGCGGCATCACTCAAAAACAACAAATTACTTCCTTCACGAGTAGTCTCGCTAAAATCTCGTAATTGTTGAATATTTAAGGTTTTTCCGTAGTATTTGGCAACTATTTTCAAACAGGTTGGCCCGCAGTCTTTGGTATCGGCTTGTATGTAATTAGGAAATTTTTTCAAGGCTTTGTTTTTTTTCAAAAATAAGTAAAAACTGCCTGATTTTTCAGGCAGTTTAATAATACTACTATAATTCCATTAATGGTGCTGAACACAAACCTTGTGATCCATCATTTTTAACACAATAACTACCGATAGCTTTACAGCAATATCCAGGAGGACATGAATAATCAGTTGTTGCTTCACAAAATTGCTTACCACCATTAATTGCTTTTTGCTCATTGTTAGACAATTGTTGAGCACCTTCTAGATTTAAAATGTTTTTTAACATGATTTAATTTTTAAGGATTAATAACAACATTTACCGCAAGCAACCATTCCAGGATTCCCGTCTAAATCTGTAGGACATTTTGTCGTTGTTTTTGGCACACAAAACATAGTAGACCATGCGTTAGCGCAAGCTTGTGTTATTCCTCCGTTAATTGATTTTTGCTCATTATTAGATAATTTTTGAGCTCCCTCTAAGTTTAAAATGTTTTTTAACATGATTTTTAGTTTAAAATTTAATTGATAATCTCAAATTATTTAAAGACAGTTGAGAGTTCTGTCTATTCTTGGCCAAGAATTTTTTTGATATTTTTAAATATGTGCTAAAACAAGTTTTTCTCCTTTTTCATTTGAAAAATCATTAATAAAATATTTTAGCTCATTTATTTCATATTCTTTAGGAAACATTTTATCATTAATTATTTTAACAGGGGTGAAATTGAATTCATTTTTCAAACACCAATGATATTGTTCATATACCTGATGATTTACCAGCATATCAACATATGCAACTGCCCATTTTTGCTTCCATTGCTCAAATTCCATTTTATTAATATGCCAATCAACAATAGCTTCTTCAGCTTTTTCCGGATTTATATTATGAATAGCCAACATACTTTCTACAACTACTTTGTAGGGATTATCCTTGTTTTCAGGATTGATGTTAAAAAGCACATTTAATGAAATACGTTCTGGAAATTTTTTGATTAATTCATAGGCGTCATTAAAAGCTTTGTGACAATGCCCACAACTAGGACTAATGATGATCGTTACTTGATTTTCAACATCGCTGTCCCCTATTTGAATCCCTTTTAATCCATCTAAACCATCAATGAAAGGAATGTCTTTCGATAAAAATTCAAAAAGCCTGTAATCTCTTTTAAACCTTTTAAGTTCATTAGTTTCTTTTTCAAATTTTATTTTACCATTTAGAACTGGCTTAACAAGAAACCATAAAGAAGCAATTAAAACCACGGAGAACAGAAAACCAAAGGAACTGACATACACCATTTTTATAAAAGATATCATCAATCCAAAAATCAAACTTTGCAACAAAATAATTGAAGAAATTATCAAACAAAGTACACACCATTTTTTTAATTCCACTTTTTGCAACCATATAGAATATACTATTACTGGGATGGCAAATCCACTTAAAACACCTATCCACAGAACTGATTCGTTTGGTTGAATTAGAATTGACATTACACTAATAGAAAAAAATAGTAGTGATAAATCAGAAAATCCAAACCATTTATTTATATCACTTCTGTCTGATTTTATGACAGAATCACAGGATGTATTCACATTTAATGAGCACAACTTTGAAGCAATTTCATTTTTTACACCTAATTTCTCTTGTAAAACGAACACACTGAAGATTAATCCTATTACAGATGTTGTTAATAATAAAATCGTATTTAAACTATGAGAATTAAAAACTAGAGACAATGAAGTCAATACAATACAAGGCAAAATAAACAAGTACCATTTAGAAAACGTTTTTTTAGTGTTATTATTTAAAGTAGCGTTAGGTTCTATTGCTACAACAATTTGATTCCAATCATTAAGAAATTCATTGAACGTAAGTGTTTGCGTTTTAACACCCTCCATTGAAACAGTAATTGAGGTAGCATTTTTTGAAACTAAGGCAATATTGTTTTTATAAATCGTTAAAAAGTTGCTGGGTAATTCAAAGAATTGCTCTTTAGGAACTTTTACGGCAATATTCTCTATAGATAGCAGACTTAAAGAATCCGTTATTGCATATAAACTAGGATAATTAGGGTGAGACAAAAAGGCTTCATCAAATTCCGAATGCAAATGAGAAAACTTATTAATTTCTAAATATTTTTTTACTAAATCTATCATGTCATTAATTTTTCAATTGTTGAAATTGTATAATTTATTATGACAAATATTTGGTTATATTATCTAAGAAAAAAGGGACTGGTTTTATAATTTATAAATTATACTTCACATAATTTATAAATTATCCATATTAAAAAAACCGCTAACCAATTAAAAAACAAGGAGATAATTCAAATCGAAGGATCGAAAAACAAGAAACATTAAAAGCTCATTCATTAAGTTTTATATTTGTCAAAATCAATGACAAACTATTTATCATGAAAAAAACTAAATCAAGCTTAGTTGACTTTATCACTTATAAGCTCACAAAAAAAAATAGCTTAGCTATTTATGGGGGGTTAACACAAGAAGGTTCTTTACCACCTGAACTAGAAGAGTGGGATTCAAACGATCCAAACGATCCAAACGATCCAAGTTGGGGAGGACCAGGAAGTGGTACTGCTTCCGGAACTACTTCAGCAACATTAATGAATCCAGGAGGAATTAAACCTTAATGCTTCTATTTTGAATAAAAAAGCTGAGTAGTAATTACTACTCAGCTTTTTTTTATTCAAACTCATCTAGTTTTTTTGCAAATTGAGTTGGAGTTAACCCAGTTCGCTTACTAAATGACTTGGCAAAAGAATTTGCTTTTTTAAATCCAACACTTTCCGCTATTGCTTGAGTTGAATATTTCCTATAAATAGGATTGTTTACTAATTCGTTAATAGCATAATTAATTTTCAATTCATTCGCATATTCACTAAAACTCTTATTGAATCTTTTATTTACTACATAAGAAAGATAAGTTGTATTCGTTTTAATTTTTTTTGCAACAAAGGAAAGGGTGAAATTTTCATTTAAAAAAACAAGCTTATCTTCTAAATGTTTTAATTTAAAAATTATTTCTGTTTCTTTTTCCTCATCAATACTTAACGACGTATTTGAGCTTATTTCTTTTTGAAAAGCTTCTTCTTTAAAATCTGAATCATTTTCAGAAATTGAAATTGGTTGTTTTCTATATTCTTCTATTATCAAATTAAATTTTGATTGCATTTCTCTTCTCGTCTTAATGTTCTTAATCAAAAAGGAAATTAAGATAATTAGCAAAATGATGAGAAAGAAAAGGGATCCTTTTTTTAAATAAACTTGTGTAGCATATTTAGCCTTCATCCCTATCATTTCCTTTTTCAGTTCATTGCTGTTTTGTTTGTAGTTTATAACTTGAGACTCCTTGTTAAGGTTTTCTTCGTTTTTAAGAACATTTTCAATATACAAGTCTGCAAATTTTATTGAATTATCATAATCTTTTTTTTGTTCATATATTTTTGACTGATAGTAATTGGATAAACAAAAAGAAGCCGCATTTACATTACTCAGATTATGGATTGAATCAAACTTTTTAAGGTAGACTAGTGACATATCATATTTTTTGAAATAAAAATATAAATCCCCTAAATTATATAAAGCCAAAGCGTAAACCTTTTTATTCTCCTTTTCTTTCGCTTCTGTTATCACATTTTGATAAATTTTTTCAGCTTCTTTGAATTTACCCTGTTGATAATATATGTTAGCAATATTATTTTGGGCTAGAATTTTATTGTCAGTTATATTCTGAGAAAAAAGAATTGCTTTTTTATAAAAATGTAAGGCAGAATCGATTAAAACTGTATTTATCCCATTCTTATTCTTAAAACTAGCTTCATAATAATATCCAAGGTTAATGTAATAATTACTTTTATTAAGTAAAAATTGTTCGGAAGAATAGAGAGACCTGTTTTTATCTAAAAGTCTATCCGCTTCCTGAGTTTTTTTAATGGCTATATTATAATTTTTAATTTCCGCATTTATTTTAGCAATATTAGCTTTGAATTTAGCTAACTGAACAACATCATTAACCTCTTTAGATAATTTTTCGCCTTGCTGACATTTTTCTAAAGCTTTACTAAAATCTCCTTTTTGCATATCGGAAACCCCACCATAATTAAACAAATATGCTGTATTTTTTGTTTTTTCAACTGAGGCTGGCGCTTTAGAAATATATTCAAAAGCTTCCTTGTAATTTATCGCAGCTTTTGAACTTTGCCCTTTAAGTTGGTACAAATAGCTCTTCACTCCTTTGGCGAAAGCTTTATGGATGTAGTTATCTGATTGCTCAATTCTTTCCGCAACAATAAATGCGCTATCTACATTAGAAGAGGTTAATATCCTAACCTTATCTTGTAAATTGACAAAATCTTTATTCTTTAAAACAGAGTTTTGAGAAACAACTGAATAGGTATTAAAAAAAAGGAGTAAATAAATAAAAATCTTCATGCTTATTTTTTAATTCAATAACATCAATTATTTTAATAAAAAAAGCGACTATAATAGCCGCTTACTTTTTAAGAACTGCTAAATTAACCTAATAGATTAAGAATAACATTAGGATATAAACCAATAGCTATATTAACTACTAATAATAAAACAGCTACAATTTTATACACAAACGGCACACTTGGAAGTGTTTGCTCACTATCTTTTGTATACATGGCTAAAATGATTTTAAAGTAATATCCCACACTTATAATTGAGCTTATAATAGCAATAATTACAAGCACAATCCAACCTGTTTGAATCACTTGATTTAATAAAAAGAATTTAGCAAAGAAACCAGATAAAATCGGAATTCCAGCCATTGATAATAATGAAGTTGTAACTACAGCTGCTAACAACGGGTGGGTTTTTCCAAATCCATTAAAATTATCGACAGTTTCGTTTTCTTTATCCTTCATTACATATAATATCACCGCAAAAATGGCCAATCCTGCCACAACATACGAAGTTGCGTAGTAGAATAAAATATTAGCTGAGTTATTAGACGCTAACAACGTCATAACCATAAATCCGGCATGCGAAATACCTGAAAAAGCCAACATACGCTTCACATTATTTTGGCGTAATGCCATTATGTTTCCAAGCAACATCGATGCCATTGAAACAACAACAATCAACATTTGAAAAGCATACGTTTGTAGAGGAACCAAGATTAAAGCCAATTTAAACAATGTTGCCATCGCAATTACTTTGGCCAATGTACTCATTGTAGCAGTAGTTAATGTCGGTGATCCTTCATATACATCAGGTGCCCAAAAATGGAAAGGTACCGTTGCTATTTTGAATAACATTCCTATAACAACCATAACAACCCCAATAAAATACCATTGAGGATAAGCTGAAGTATGTATTATTTGATAAATAGTAGTCAAATCAAAGCTACCAGTAGCTCCATAAATTAAGGCAATACCAAAAAGGATGATTCCAGATGCAAATGAACCCATCAAGAAATACTTCATTCCAGCTTCATTACTTCTTAAACTCAATCGGTTACTAGCTGCTAAAATGTAAAGTGCTATAGACAACACCTCAATTCCTAAAAAGAACATGGCTAGGTTTCCGAAAGAGACCATAGCAACTCCACCTGCCAACATAAAAACTTTAATCGCAACAAAATCAGAAATTTTAGTAGGTCTGTCTTTGTAAAACTCATGACTCATTGTTATTAAAACAGCTGTAATTACAATAAATAAACTTGAAAAAGCCACAGCATATTTATCAACAAAAATCATGTTCGTGTAGTACGAAGCATTGATAGGATTCATTTCAGAAATGTTGTAACCTAAAATTGCCAACAATCCTAAAACAGTAACAGGCACAATTGCTTTTCTTACATTGAACATTTCAATAAGTAAACAAAGTACTCCTAATCCCGATATCGCTATTAATGTATTCATTTTTTAAAATTTGTTATTTAAAGTGGAATTAATGCACTTCAAATTATATCTAAATTATAATCTATTAATTTTTCCAACAATTTCTTGTAACGCTGGTGTCACTAAATCGCTAATTGGTTTTGGATACAATCCGAAAAACAATAATACCGCAATTATTACCACAAAAACGATGATTTCTTGCGTCGTTACTACAGCAAAAACTCTAGAATCCTTATCGCCAAGCATTACATTTTTAAACATATTGAGCATATAAACTGCCCCTAAAATGATGGTAGTTCCGGCTATAATTGCAAACCAAATATTGACGTTGTATAAACTGTACAATAAAGTAAATTCTCCCACAAAATTAAAGGTAGATGGCAAAGCAACTGAGGCGAGCATGATAATCATAAAAAGAGAAGCAAATTTAGAATCTTGAATTCTGATGCCACCCATTTCGGCGATTTCTTGCGTTTGAAAGCGTCTTTCAATAACTTCTGCTGCAAAGAACAAACCGACCACTACAAATCCGTGTGCAATCATTTGCAAAACGGCACCGCGCAAACCATCAATTGATAAACTATATGCTCCAGCAGCTATTAAACCTACGTGAGCTAACGAAGAATAAGCTAATAATTTTTTTAAATTTCTTTGTTTCAAAGCGACAATAGAACCGTATACAACACCTACTACACTCAAAGCAATAAAAATATTCATATAGGCTTTAGCGGCTATTGGCGCTAAAGGCAATTGCCAACGAATTACACTGTACAATCCCATTTTAAGCATAATACCAGATAACAACATTGTTCCTACAGCTGGTGCTTTTTGATAGGTATTTGCCTGCCAAGTATGGAATGGGAAAATTGGAATTTTAATCGCATAAGCCAAAAAGAAAGCTAAGAAAATCCAAAATTGTTCTTCCGACGTCAATTGGATTGCATATAAATCACTAATCATTAATGATCCTGCTTTTTGGAACAGATAAATAAATGCCACTAACATAAATAAAGAACCCGCCAATGTGAAGATGAAGAACTTTATAATGGCTCTTTTTCTTTCTTCGGCATCACCATTACCCCAAATTAAAGCGATAAAGTAAATTGGCATCAATGATAATTCCCAAAAAATGTAATACAAAAACGCATCAACACTTAAAAACGTTCCAATCATGGCAAACGACATAAATAATACTAAGGCGTAAAATGTCTTGCTGTTATTGTATTGATTTCCGAAGGATGAAAATATAATTATTGTGGTCAAAAAAGTCGTTAAAAGCATCATTGCCAATGACAAACCATCTACTTTTAATGCAATAAAGATATTCGGATTGGTAATCCATTGCGAAATAAAACTTGGATTAATTCCCGCATTATGCAAATTCAAAATATAAACTGAAAATACTGCCGATGCTAAACTGAATACAAGCGCCACTTTTTTAGCCAATTTATCTCCAGCAAAATAGGTCGCTACTGCTCCAAATAATAAAAGAATGAGTATAAATGATACGTTCATTATGTGTAATTATTAAACTAAAAATAAATAAATTAAAATCGAAGACAATCCTAAAACAAAAGCAAAAAGATACACTCCCACACTTCCGTTTTGTACTAATTTCCCTTGATTTCCAATTGAATTTGTTACTTTTCCTAATCCGAAAACAAATCCAGAAACAGCCGTTTCAATATATTTTCTAAAGAAATGTGACAAGTGATATAATGGATTTACGATCAAAGCTTCATACGCTTCATCTACATAAAACTTGTTATATAAGATTTTTGCAATTCCTGTAATTTCCGAATCCTGAACTGGTACTTCTTGTTTTTTGATGTATTTTGAATACGCTAATGCAATACCTATTAAAGCACCAACCGTTGCAATTCCCATCAACATATAAGCGGTTCCATCCAAATGATGCGCTTCATGCGCTTTGTGAAATAACGGTGCTAAATAATGGTTCAACCAACTGTTTCCTGGCAAACTAATTAATCCACCAATGGCCGCCAAAATCGCTAAAATTACTAATGGAATTGTAATTAACGCTGGACTTTCGTGTAAGTGACTTTTTTGATGCTCTGTGCCTCTAAAATCATTGAAGAATGTCAAATACATCAATCTAAACATATAAAAAGCGGTCATAATCGAAGCGATAGAACCAACCACCCATAAAATAGTATTTCCGTGGAAAGCGGTCATTAAAATTTCATCTTTCGACCAGAAACCAGCGAAAGGAAATATTCCCGAAATCGCTAACGTTGAAATCATCATTGTCCAAAACGTAATTGGCATCACTTTTTTCAAGCCACCCATATTACGCATATCTTGTTCACCATGTAAAGCATGAATTACAGAGCCTGAACCTAAGAACAAACAAGCTTTAAAGAAAGCGTGTGTAATTACGTGGAAAACAGCTACTTCATACGCTCCTAAACCTAATGCCAAGAACATTAATCCTAATTGAGAAACCGTAGAATACGCCAATACTTTTTTGATATCGTTTTGCACCAATCCGATCGCTGCTGCAACAATTGCTGTACCAGCTCCGATTACGGCAATAATCATTTGTACTGTTGGTGCTAAATCAAACACAAAATTCAAACGGGTTACCATAAAGATACCTGCGGTTACCATCGTAGCAGCGTGAATCAAAGCCGAAACTGGCGTTGGTCCGGCCATCGCATCTGGCAACCAAGTATATAATGGAATTTGAGCCGATTTACCTGTTGCTCCAATGAATAAACAAAGCGCAGCAATTCCGATTAAAGTTGTATTTGTCGCTGATAATTCTTGTGAAAAGATATCTCTAGCAATCACATGATAATCTAAACTTCCGAAAATATAAGCCAAGATGAAAATTCCAATCAATAGACCTAAATCCCCCACACGGTTCATGATGAAAGCTTTTTTAGCAGCATCATTATAGTCTTGGTTTTTATACCAAAATCCGATTAGTAAATATGAACATAGACCTACACCTTCCCAACCGATGAACATTACTAGTAAGTTACTTCCCATAACCAAAGTAATCATAAAGAAAACAAACAGATTTAGGTAAGCAAAAAACTTATGCATGTTCTCATCATCGTGCATATAACTGATGGAATACATATGAATTAACGTTCCAATTCCGGTTACAAATAATAACCAAAGCACAGAAAGTTGATCTAATAAAAATGACATGTCAATTTGAAATCTTTCCAAAGAAATCCATTGAAACAGATTAACTGTTATAGGCTTTCCTGTTGATTGCAATTGCATAAAAAAGTAAGTGGTAGCAAAAAACGAAATCAAGATTGAAAGCGTTCCTAACAATCCTACAAATCCTTTTCCTGCTTTTTTTCCAAAAAAGATATTAGCAAGGAAACCAAAAAATGGTGCTAAAACTAATACTAAAGCTAAATTTTTCTCCATTAGTATTTATCCTTTTAAATTTTTTAAATTATCAATATCAATTGATCCTGTATTTCTGAAAATCGAAACCAAAATGGACAATCCAACGGCTACTTCAGCCGCAGCAACTGCCATCGAGAAGAACACGAATACTTGTCCTTGTGCATCTTGATGATACGTTGAAAATGCTACTAAAAGCAAATTCACCGCATTCAGCATAATTTCGATAGACATAAACATGATGATGGCATTTCGGCGGTATAACACTCCGAAAACCCCTATACAAAACAGTAATACTGATAAGTATATGTAATTTTCAATTCTTATTTGTTCTAATATATCTTGCATGTTACTGAATTGATGGTGATTTTTTAGACAATAATACTGCTCCAATCATCGCTACTAATAATAAAACAGAAGCAAATTCGAAAGGAACCATATATTCGTTTAGTAATACTTTACCCAATACTTTTATCGATTGATAATCTTGTCCTGATTTCTTATATGTTTCAATAATTGGCATGGTTTTTACAAACGTAGCCAACATCACAAAACACAATAATCCGAAAGCGATAGCTGCCGAAATTTTTGACAATAAGTTCTTATTGGGTTCGTTCTCCTTGTTCAGGTTCATTAACATGATGGTAAATAAGATCAATACCATGATGGCACCAGCATACACGATAATATGAACCAAAGAAAGAAACTGTGCATTGAACAATAAATAATGTCCGGCAATGCTAAAGAAACACAACACTAAATAAATGGCACTATGAATTGGATTTTTACTGATTACAGTCATAAATCCTGTAGCCAATGTAACTGCTGCTAAAATATAGAATATAGTTAGTATCGACATATTAGTTTACTGATTTAGAATTTTTAATCGCCATATCTAATGGCATTACCAATTTATCTTTTCCGTAAATGAAATCTTCTCTGTTCGTAGCTGATTTTACAATTACTTTCGATTCGGTTAAATAGATGGCATCTTTCGGACACGCTTCTTCACATAATCCGCAGAAAATACAACGTAACATATTGATCTCATATACCGAAGCATATTTCTCTTCTCTGTACAAATGTTCTTCTCCTTTTTGACGCTCAGCAGCTGTCATCGTAATGGCTTCTGCCGGACAAGCTACCGCACACATACCGCAAGCAGTACAGTTTTCACGACCTAACTCATCACGCTTTAGCATATGCTGACCACGATACACCGGACTGAACTCACGCTTTTGTTCGGGATATTTAATGGTAACTTTTCTTCTGAATAAGTGTTTGATGGTAATTACCAATCCTTTTGCGATGGCAACTATGTACAAACTTTCTAAGAAGGTCATCTTTTTGTTAGAGACTTCTTTTTTTCTTCCTGATAATGAAATGGTATCTAATGACATTTTATTATAATTTATCAGCTATGATTATGACAATTCCTGTCAGTACTATATTCGCAATAGCTAACGGAATTAACATTCTCCAACCTAAATTCATTAATTGATCGTATCTGAAACGTGGAATTGTCCAACGAATCCACATATAAAAGAATATGAAGAAACAGATTTTAGCAAACAAGACTACAATTCCTAAAATATTAGCGATGTTTACACCCACATTTTCAGCCATCCAGTCCATTCCTGGATAATTATAAGCACCGAAATATAAAATAGACAATATTGCTGATGAGATAAACATGGCAGCATATTCACCAAACAAATAGAATCCCATTTTCATCGATGAATACTCGGTGTGGTGACCACCAA
Organism: Bacteroidota bacterium; assembly: GCA_040385625.1. Classification (GTDB taxonomy): domain Bacteria; phylum Bacteroidota; class Bacteroidia; order Flavobacteriales; family Flavobacteriaceae; genus Flavobacterium. The sequence continues at coordinate 104,937 of JAZKHA010000016.1, read as the reverse complement.
TAAGCTCTGCCTCACATTCTGCTAAATCGAAAGGCGTTCTGTTGGTTTCTGCAAAAGAACACACTAGGAAGATTAGGAAACCTACTGGTTGGTAGAAAATATTCCAATTCATTCCTGCTTGTTGTGCAGCAATTTCGCGTAAACTTAATGTACCACTCATCATGATTAAAGCAATGACAGATAATCCCATCGCCACTTCATAAGAAATCATTTGAGAAGACGCACGAAGTGCACTCATTAAAGAGTATTTATTGTTGGAAGCCCAACCTCCGATCATAATTCCGTACACACTTGTAGACAATACAGCAAATACATAAAGTAATGCTACATCGATATCAGTTGCTTGAAGAATTACCGTTCGACCTGCTATTTGTAAGGAATCACCCCAAGGAATAACCGCACTGGTTATTAAGGCCATACTCATAGAGATGGCTGGTCCTAAGATGAATAAAAATTTATTAGGAGTATCAGGCATAAACTCTTCTTTAGAGAAAAGTTTTAAACCATCTGCTAGTGGTTGAAACAAACCGAAAGGTCCTGCTCTGTTCGGACCAACACGATCCTGAAGCCAAGCGGCAACTTTACGTTCTGCCCAAGTAGAATACATTGCCATTACCATAGTAATTGCAAAAATTACGGTTATAAATATTCCTTTTTCTATTAAAATTGCACTGTCCATTTCTTATTGTTTTGAATTTTCAGTGTTCTCTAAAGGAACATCAATCATACTAATTTTTTTACGGTCCTCTTCACGTCCGATAAGAATGTGGTCTTCCGTTTGAATTTCCACTTTCGGAACATTAAGCGCATAGTTGTTACGATTAATTACCGAAGTTTTCTCGAAAGTACGAGGCCCTTCTATTGTCCAATCGCTAACGTCTTTTTTATCGAAACGACACGTATTACAGATGAATTCTTCCACTTCATGGTATTCATCTTTACGTCCTGTTACACGTTGAATTTCATCACCAAACATCCAAACAGTTGTTTTTCCACAACATTTGTCACAATCTCTGTGTGCATTGTAAGGCTTACTGAACCACACTCTCGATTTGAAACGGAAAGTTTTATCTGTCAAGGCTCCAACTGGACACACATCAATCATATTTCCTGACATTTCGTTATCTATCGCTTTAGAAATACAGGTTGAAATATTGGCGTGATCACCACGATCCATTACACCATGAACACGTTTGTCTGTTAGCTGATCGGCTACTTGAACACAACGTTGGCATAAAATACAACGGTTCATATGTAATTGAATATTCGGACCGATATCTTCCGGTTCGAACGTTCTTTTGGTTTCGATGAAACGAGTGGCTGATTTTCCGTGTTCGAAACTCAAGTTTTGTAAATCACATTCCCCTGCTTGGTCACAAACTGGACAATCAAGCGGATGGTTGATTAGTAAAAACTCGGTTACCGATTTACGCGCTTCTTGTACTCTTGGTGATGCTTTGCTAGCAATTTCCATACCATCTTGACAACCCGTTACACAAGAGGCAACCAATTTAGGCATTGGTCTTGGATCTGCTTCGCTACCTTTGGTTACATCCACCAAACAGCAACGGCATTTTCCGCCACTACCTTCTAATTTTGAATAATAACACATGGCTGGCGGAACTACTTCTCCACCAATCATTCTTGCAGCTTGCAAGATTGTTGTTCCTGGTTCGACTTCTATCGATTGACCATCTATTGTTACTTTCATTCTTTATATTGTTTGAATGTTTAAAGTTTGAATGTCTTTCAACTTTCTAACTTTCAACTTTTAACTCAACTTATACTGTTTGTTTTGCTACTAAATGACGAACTTTTTCAAAAGGCTCGCTCACAAAGTGCTCTCTATTTTTAATTTTTTCAGGGAAACGAACATGGTATTCAAATTCTTCTCTGAAGTGACGAATTGCAGCAGCTACAGGCCAAGAAGCCGCATCTCCTAAAGGACAAATCGTGTTTCCTTCAATTTTAGACTGTATACTCCATAATAATTCAATATCCTCTTCACGACCGTAACCGTTTTCGATACGGTGTAAAATTTGCTCCAACCAACCAGTTCCTTCACGACACGGTGTACATTGACCACATGATTCATGGTGGTAGAAACGGGCAAAATTCCAAGTGTTACGAACGATACAAGCGGTATCATTGTACACGATAAATCCACCAGAACCTAACATAGATCCTGTTGCAAATCCACCATCAGATAATGATTCATACGACATCAAACGGTCTTCACCGGCTGCTGTTTTGTAAATTAAATGTGCTGGTAAAATTGGCACCGAAGATCCTCCTGGTACTAATGCTTTTAGAGGACGATCATTCATCATTCCTCCTAAATATTCGTCGGAATTCATGAATTCTTCCACAGAAAGTCCCAATTCAATTTCGTATACTCCAGGATTTTTAATGTGTCCTGATGCCGAAATCAATTTTGTTCCTGTAGAACGGCCTATTCCAACTTTAGCGTATTCTTCTCCTGTGTTCAAAACAATCCAAGGCACAGCGGCGATAGATTCAACGTTATTTACTACAGTAGGATTTTGCCATAATCCCTTAACCGCTGGAAATGGTGGTTTAATACGAGGATTTCCTCTTTTACCTTCCAACGATTCAATAAGCGCGGTTTCTTCTCCACAAATGTATGCTCCTGCACCAACATGAACGTACAATTCTAAATCGTAACCCGAACCTAATATATTTTTACCTAACCAACCGGCAGCTTTTGCTTCGGCGATAGCTCTTTCTAAAATTTTATACACCCACATATATTCTCCACGAATGTAGATGTATGAAAGGTTCGCACCTAAAGCGTAAGAAGATGTAATCATCCCTTCGATTAATAAGTGCGGAATATATTCCATTAAATAACGGTCCTTGAACGTACCCGGTTCCGATTCATCGGCATTACAAACCAAATGACGCGGATTACCCGATTTTTTATCGATAAAGCTCCATTTCATTCCCACAGGGAAACCAGCACCACCACGACCACGAATTCCAGATGTTTTTACTTCTTCGGTAACTTCATCAGGAGTCATTTGTTTCAATGCTTTTTCAACCGAAGCATAACCGCCGTTTTGACGATACACTTCGTAGGTTTTAATTCCTGGAATATTTATTTTGTCTAATAATATCTTCTTTCCCATAGCACTATTTGTCCAATAATGTTACATTACCTGCTTTACAGTCTTCTATAAGCTGGTCTACTTTTTCTTTGGTTAGATTTTCATGATAAAAATCCCCTAATTGTAACATTGGCGCATAACCACAAGCTCCTAAACATTCTACGCCACGCACTTCGAAAAGTCCATCAGCAGAAGTTTCACCCATTTTTACGCCTAATTTTTCACAAGTGTAATCCATTAAATTTTCTACACCACGGGTCACACAACATGAAGTCTGACAAAATTCAAACATATATTTCCCAATTGGTCTTCTGTTGAACATCGTATAAAATGATACAACTTCATAAACCTCTACGGGTAAAATACCTAAAATTTCAGCCACTTTATCCTGTAACTCATAGCTTAACCAGTGGTCATGAGCATCTTGCACTTCATGTAATACTGGAATTAAAGCAGATTTACGCTTATCCTCCGGGTAATGGCTAATTAACTTATTAATACGAGCAATTAACCCCGGAGTAATATTGATTTCTTGTTTAAAATTATGTTTTTCCATACTCATTATGCGTCTAATTCGCCAGCGATAACATTTAAACTTGATAGTGTTGCAATAGCATCAGAAAGATTCTGACCTCTCACCATTTCGTTAAATGCTTGATAATATATAAAACACGGTCTTCTAAAGTGTAAGCGGTACGGTGTACGGCTACCATCCGTGATTAAGTAAAACCCTAATTCTCCATTTCCGCCTTCTACAGGATGATATACCTCTGTTAAAGGAACTGGAACCTCACCCATCACAATTTTAAAGTGGTAGATTAACGCTTCCATTGTAGTATATACGTCTTCTTTTGGAGGCAAGTAATATTCAGGAACATCAGCATGGAAAGTACCTTCCGGCATTTTATCCAAGGCTTGTCTGATAATTTTCAAACTTTCCCAAACTTCTGAATTACGAACACAAAAACGATCGTACGTATCTCCTGATTTTCCTACAGGAATATCAAATTCAAAATCTTCATAAGACGAATACGGTTGCGCTACACGGACATCATAATCGATACCAGCAGCACGAAGATTCGGACCTGTAAAACCATAACTCATTGCTTTTTCAGCAGAAATTGGCCCTACGTTAATGGTTCTGTCCATGAAGATACGGTTACGAAGCAATAAGTTTTCAAACTCTTGCCAAACAGCTGGAAACTCTTCAAGGAAAGCATCCAATTTTGTCCAAACTGCAGGTGACCAGTCTCTTTCGAAACCACCAATACGGCCCATGTTTGTTGTTAAACGAGCTCCACAAATTTCTTCGTAGATTTCATAAATTTTTTCACGGAACTGGAATACGTATAAGAAACCTGTTAAGGCTCCCGTATCTACTCCTAAAACCGAATTACAAATAATATGATCGGCAATACGCGCTAATTCCATTACGATAACACGCATGTATTGAACACGTTTTGGCACTTCAATTCCTAATGCTTTTTCAAGTGTCATCCACCAACCCATATTGTTGATAGGCGCCGAACAATAGTTCAAACGATCTGTCAATACGGTAATTTGGTAAAACGGACGATTTTCAGCAATTTTTTCGAAAGCCCTATGGATATACCCTACAGTTGCTTCGCCATCTAAGATTCTTTCACCATCCATTAACAGGATATTTTGAAAGATACCGTGGGTAGCTGGATGCGTAGGTCCTAAATTTAATATCGTTAATTCGCTCCCATCTTCATTTCTTCTTTGATTGATGACGTTAGCGTAACGTTGTTCTGGTGGTAATAATAACTCTGACATTGATATCGTATTTCAGGTTTATTAACAATTTTGTTGTGTTCTTCCGAAGAAACGGTCGTCTTTATCGGTACGTCCGCCGTCTTCTAAAGGAAATTCTCTTCGCATTGGAAAAACAGTCATTTCATCCATATTCAGGATACGTTTTAACTGCGGATGTCCTTTGAAAATGATTCCGTAGAAATCATACGTTTCACGCTCCATCCAATTCGCTCCTAAAAACAAAGGAACCGCTGAATCGATTTCCGGATTAGATGCCGGAAGGAAACTTTTTATTCTGATGCGGACATTATCCATCCAATTGTGCATGTGATATACCACTGCAAATTGACGCTCTTCAGCATATTCTGAATGATGAATCCCACAAATGTCAGTTAAGAAATTAAAACGAAGTGTTTCGTCTTCTTTAAGGTATTTCATTACTTCCAAAATAGCATCGGGTGCTACTTCAAAAGTTAAGATATCGTGTAATTGCACAAAATCGGCAACTTTTAGTCCGAATTGGTCAATTAATTTTTGTTGAATTACAGCGCTTTCTAAAGCCATACTTATTTGATATTATAAGAACCTAATAAATCTTTATACTCGTCTGAACTACGGCGGCGAACCGATTCACTTTTTACAATTTCCTGTAAACGCATTACTCCGTCTAGAATTTGTTCTGGTCTTGGAGGGCATCCTGGCACATATACATCTACCGGGATTACTTTATCAATTCCTTGCAAAACAGAATACGTATCGAAAACACCACCAGATGAAGCACAAGCTCCAACCGCAATTACCCATTTAGGTTCTGCCATTTGCTCGTACACCTGACGTAAAATAGGCGCCATTTTTTTTGCAATAGTCCCCATTACTAAAAGCATATCGGCCTGACGAGGAGAAAAACTCATTCGCTCAGAACCGAAACGTGCTACATCGTAATGCGATGCCATAGTTGCCATAAACTCGATACCGCAACAAGAAGTTGCAAAGGGTAACGGCCATAGCGAATTGGCACGAGCCAATCCTACTACATCACTTAATTTGGTAGCAAAAAAACCTTCTCCCGCAAAACCTGCCGGTGCATCAGCCATTGTATATTTAGAAGTATCACTCATTGTATTTTAGATTGTAGATTTCAGATTTCAGAAAAGTCAAAAATCGAAAATCTTAATTCTTAAATGGTTATTCCCACTCTAATCCTTTTTTCTTAATCACATAATAGAATCCGATTACTAAAAGCGCCATGAAAAGGCCCATTTTTAGCAATCCATCCATTCCCATTTCACGGAAGTTTACTGCCCAAGGATACATAAAGATCACCTCTACATCAAACAATACGAAAAGAATAGCTACTAAGAAATATTTTACAGAAAAAGGAACACGTGCGTTTCCAACGGATTCGATACCACATTCGAAGTTCTTATCTTTATTCGCCGAATGACGCTTAGGCCCTAACAATCCTGAAATAAAGATCGTAGCACCTACAAATCCTACAGCCAAACCAACTTGCATTAGGATAGGTATAAAATCTAACTGATTTGTTTGCATAAATTTTGAATAGTTTTATCCGAACTACAAAGATAATTGGGTAGAATTAAATAACAATTATAAAATTGAATTTCATCGAAAAAATAAGTGTTAAAAACGTTATTTTTATTCGTTCTAAACAATAAATAAAAAAACCGCCAAGATTTCTCAAGGCGGTTGTTTTTTAATCTAGTATAGAATTTCCGTTTTCGTCAAAAAACTTGTATTCTAAATACGTGTAAGCGTCACGCGGTATGATTTTTACCCATTTTTTATACTCAAAAAACCATTTTGAGCGTATTGATGGAAAACCTTTGGTAAGGTATGCAGCAATAAAAGGATGTACGTTTAAACACACTTTTTTATGTTGCTTGATAATTCTTTCGATATCGGAAGCGATTTTATGAATAATTTGAATTGGTGCGTCAATTTCACCATTTTCATTATTCGGATCCTCTTCACGAGTTTTAATATTCACCTCTGGTCGTACTCGTTGACGAGTAATCTGAACCAATCCAAATTTACTTGGAGGTAATATTTTGTGTTTTGCTTTATCGTCACTCATTTCTTCTTTTAAGAAATCGTATAACACTTTTCGGTTATCCGGATTTTGCATGTCAATAAAATCGACAACTATAATTCCTCCCATATCTCGTAATCGTAATTGACGCGCAACCTCAGCTGCTGCAATTAGATTAACTTCTAAAGCAGTGTCTTCTTGTGAAGCTGCTTTGTTGGAACGGTTACCGCTGTTAACATCGATAACGTGCATGGCTTCTGTGTGCTCTATGATAAGGTAAGCACCTTTGCTCATAGAAACGGTTCGGCCAAAAGAAGTTTTAATTTGTCGTTCAATATTGTACTTTTCAAAAAGCGGAACTTCTTTAGAGTTATAGAGTTTAACGATTGATTCTTTTCCTGGAGCTATTTCCTGTAAATAGTCCTTTGTTTCTTCCAATAATTCTTTATCATCTAAAATAACAGCACTGAATGTGTCGTTAAATACATCTCTTAAAATCGAAGAAGCTCTGTTTAGCTCTCCTAAAATTTTAGATGGATGATGTGCCGTTGGAAGTCTTTTACTCATTGATGTCCATTTGTCCATCAAGTTTTGTAAATCTTTGTCAATTTCAGCCACTTTTTTGCCTTCGGCTACTGTGCGAACAATAACCCCAAATCCTTTTGGTTTAATAGACTGTACAAGTCTTTTTAGTCGTTCTTTTTCTTCTTTGGATTCAATTTTTTGAGAAATTGAGACTCTTTCAGAAAAAGGAACCAAGACGATATATCTTCCTGCCAATGAAAGTTCTGAACTTATTCTTGGACCTTTGGTTGATATTGGTTCTTTAACTACTTGCACCAGTATAGACTGATTGGCACTTAGCACATCGGCTATCGTACCATCTTTATCTATTTCTGGCTCAAAAGAAAATGTTTTTAGGGAAAAATCTTTTAATTTACCTGCGCTTACTTGTTTGATGAATTTCAACTGAGAAGCTAAATTAGGACCTAAATCGTGGTAATGTAAAAAGGCATCTTTTTCGTGCCCAACATTTACAAAAGCCGCATTAAGCCCCGCAACTGGTTTTCTGATTTTGGCGATAAAAATATCACCTACCTGAAAGTTGCTTGTTTCTTCTTCTTTGTGTAATTCAACTAGTTTTCCATCTTTTAATAAGGCAAAATCTACAGCGTCTTGACTTGATCTAATAATAAGTTCTTTATTCACACTATACATTTTTATCTGCTTCTAGGTTATTAGCTATCAGCCATCAGCTATCAGCGAAACGCTTCTAACTTTTAACTTCCAACTTCTAACTTGTTACAGATGGATTAAACATTATGTTACAGGTTTACACCCGAAGAAATTTTAGATTTTGACTTAGACATTAGAAAATTCTGTTATCTTCAATCTTAGGTTTACAATCTTAAATTTCAATTTCAATGAACGTTTAAAAAGAAAAAAGTAGTTTAGAACTACTTTTTCTTTTTGTGACGGTTAGCTCTCGCTCTCTTTTTACGTTTATGAGTAGCTACCTTATGTCTTTTTCTTTTTTTACCACTTGGCATAACTTTGTAGTTTTATTGATTAGTAAATTATTTTGTTTCGTTATTTGTTTTTACTCCTTCTACAAACACTTTTGCAGGTTTGAATGCTGGAATATTGTGAGCAGGAATTTTAATAGTAGTGTTTTTTGAAATGTTTCTACCTGTTTTTTCCGCTCTTGTTTTAACGATAAAACTTCCGAAACCTCTTAAGTAAACGTTATCACCTGTTTCCAATGAATTTTTTACTTCGTCCATAAAAGACTCTACTGTAGCTTGAACATCTCCTTTTTCTAAGCCTAATTTGTCAGCAATTTTAGCTACGATATCTGCTTTTGTCATTTTAATTATATAATTAAGTTTATGTAATTTTTTGAGGTTGCAAATATATAAATTAAAAAAACAATATTTCAAGTATAAATGATTAAAATTTAATCACATAAAGATTTATTTTTGCAACCTAATTATTAACCATGCATTTTAGTAAGCCATTAATTACGTGGTATTTAGCCCACAAGCGCGATTTACCTTGGCGTAAAACCAATAATCCTTACCACATTTGGCTCTCGGAAATCATGCTTCAACAAACACGAGTAGCGCAAGGATTACCCTATTATTTTGCGTTTTTAGAAGCTTTTCCTACGGTTTTTGATTTGGCAAATGCTCACGAAGAGCAAGTTTTAAAACTTTGGCAAGGATTAGGATATTATTCCAGAGCCAGAAACCTCCATAATACCGCTCAATATATTGCTTCCGAACTAAACGGCCAATTTCCTGATAATTACAAAGACTTGTTACGATTAAAAGGTGTTGGCGAATATACCGCTGCAGCCATTGCTTCTTTTTCTTATAACGAAGTAATTCCTGTGGTTGACGGAAACGTGTATCGCGTGTTGTCTCGTTATCTTGGTGTCGAAACCGACATTTCATCTCCAAAAGCAAAAAAAGAATTCACGTTGTTGGCTACCGAGTTAATAGACGAGAAGCAACCAGCTTTGTTCAACCAAGCTATAATGGAATTTGGTGCTTTGCAATGTGTTCCCAAAAGTCCAAATTGTGAAATTTGCCCACTGAACAACTCTTGCTTTGCTTTGGCAAACAAAAAAACAGCTGAACTTCCGGTAAAAATTAAAAAAACAAAAGTCACTAATCGTTATTTTAATTACCTATTAGTAATAGATAATCAGCAGAAAACGATTGTTCACAAAAGGACTCAAAAAGGAATTTGGCATAATTTATATGAATTTCCGGTTATTGAAACGGAGAAACCAGAATCAGACGAAGTTGTTCTAGAAATGATCAGAGCAAAAGTTTCTAACATTAAAAACATTACTCATTTGCAGTCAGAAACCACCATTCATAAATTATCGCATCAACATTTACATATTAATTTCTGGGAAATAGAAATCGACGCCATACACAAAAAAGGGGTTGATCATACTGAATTGATGGGATTTCCCGTTCCTATTGTGTTGCACCATTTTATAGAGCGTAATCGTTTCTAAAAAAATACCTATCTTTGAATAAACCAAAAATCTACAAGCCATGAACGGAACACTAAATAAAGTAATACTAATAGGACATTTGGGCGATGAAGTAAAAATGCACTATTTCGACGGAGGAAACTGTATCGGAAGATTTCCATTAGCCACCAATGATATTTACATCAACAAAACTACAGGCGAAAAAATCACCTCTACCGAATGGCACAATGTAGTTGTTAGAAATAAAGCGGCTGAAATTTGTGAAAAATACCTTTCAAAAGGAGATAAAATATATGTGGAAGGGCGAATTAAATCACGTCAGTGGCAAGCAGAGGATGGTTCCACTAAATATACCACCGAAATTCAGGTAACCGAATTCACTTTCTTGACCACGAAAAAAGATGCTGAAAATGTAAAACAACCTGAACCTCCCAAAAGCACTAACTTTGACAACCCAGTTGAAAACGATTTACCTTTTTAAAACAACAATGATTAGAAATTATATAAGTGTACTCCTTTTCATAGGAATATGTACTTGCATAGTGAGCTGTAAGGACGAGGTACTCCCAAAACCTAAAGCATTTTTAAGTTTAAACTATCCGGAGCCAAAATATGTTTCTTTTGACAAGACTTGCGGATATTCATTCGAATACAACTCTATTGGACGAATTGAAGATAAAGGAGGTTGCAATTTTCACATTGTTTATCCAAACATCAAAGCGACCGTTTATTTGAATTATCGTCCAGTAAACAAAAATATTGATGTTTTGTTACGTGACGCTCAAAAGCTAACCTACGAACACGTAGTGAAAGCAGACGAAATTACCGAACAACCTTTCATAAACGACAAACACAAAACTTACGGCATGTTTTATGAAGTTGGCGGAAATGCTGCCTCTCAATCACAATTTTATTTGACAGACAGCACTAAGCATTTTTTGATGGGTTCTATCTATTTCTATGCGAAACCTAATTTTGACTCTGTTTTACCAGCGGCTCATTATATAAAAAATGACTTAAGGATGCTCATGGAATCTTTAAAATGGAAATAAAAAAAGGCTTGCAATTGCAAGCCTTTTTTATTTCCATTTTTATAAATTAGTTACCAAATCCTATTCTAAAACCAACTTGAAAGTTTGGCTTTGTTTCATTAGTTTCAAATCTTTTTGCACTATATGTGTATTCACCTGTATCTGAATCATATTCATTTAAAATTCCTGAATAAGTTCTTTTGTTATTTGCAAATCCTATACCTATAAAAGATTCAAAAGTTACATTTGAATCTGCAAAAATCTGTTTTCCAATCAATAAAGAAACACCTGTTTTTACTTTTTTATCCTTTTGACCTTCTAATAATCCAGCTTCATAACTATCATTTGTATCAACATACTCTCTATTATTTACTTTATTGAATAACTGGATCCCGAAAAACCACCCTTCTATTGCGTCATAATCAGAAGAAGGATAATACTTAATAGCTCCTCTAAAAGCACTTCCAATTCCTGCTTTGGTGTCTACCATACTAACATTTGAATCTTCTTCTTCTTCTAATAAAAAGTTATTCTCTATAAAAGAATAAGTAAAACCAGCAGAAGCTTCAACACTAAATTTTTTAGCAATTCTATATTCTCCAATTATTGGAAATTCCCCAGAAGCATATCCAAACAAATCTGTTTTAACGGCCCATTTGTATGAATTACTTGAACTTGATGCAAGTTCACCAGAGTTTCCAGTTGGAGTATACACCTTAATTTTTGATTGTGTTGGCTCTTGAGCATTCATAACTAGCGTAAAAACAACAGTCAGAATTAAAAAAAAATTTTTCATTTTATTACGTTTTTTTTAAATAAATTTTGGCGAAATTAGAGTATTATTGCAAAAAAAATTAAAAAATCATGAAATTTTTAAAAATTGTATTGCTGCTTAGCATTTATTCGACTTATTCTCAAGAAATTACATTAACCTGGGCGGAAAAAATAAAAACTAAGGGTCAAGCCTCTTTGCTTGGCGGAATGAATGGTAATTACTATACCACACACCCTGATAATGACAACCATTTGGTCGTAAGAAAATACAACCAAAAGATGGAGCTGAAAAATGAACAAATTGTTAATTTCAACCTAGACGAAAAAAAATATGCTTATATGGGGGCTTATTTTGTTAAAAACAAAATTGTTCACTTCATGCAAGAAACAAAAAGAAAAGAAGATCGTATATTTTTATATTCAGGCACAACGGATTTAGACTTAAAAACAAGCGATAAAGTATTAGTTTTGGATGAAGGAGATACCGATAAAATAAAATCGTATTATTCGTTTGGACAAAGAAGAATTTCACCCGATTCAACAAAAATACTTATATACAAAGAATATGAAGGAAAAAAGAAAGAACCCAACACATTAAACTTTAAAGTTTACGATTCTAATTTGACCACCACTCTTTTAGACAAAGCCGCTCAATTACCCATAAAAGCTAAAAATTACGAAACAGAAAACATTACCGTTGATAATTTAGGAAATGTTTATGTATTAGCCAACATTCAAAAAGAAAAGGCTGAAAAAGTAAAAGATCAAACTAAATTTTATTATAAACTTATAGTTTTTGGCATTAATGGCACAACCAAAGAATTTGATTTTGATTATGTAACAAAAGACATAGAATCTATTGATTTAATTGCCGGAAAAAACAATACCATCATTTGCACTGGATTCTTAAAAACTCTAGGGAAAGGATTTTTAAGCCGTAACAAGAAAACCCTTATTTCTGACGAATACTTCACTAGCACCATCGACTGTAATACACTTACTTTGAAGTCTTCAAAAAAATACGAACTAGAAGGACTATATCCTGAAAAATTAAAATCTGGGGATTATGTACCCTATAAAGTTCGTGAAATTTTTGACAAAGAAGACGGAGGACATGTCGTTGTTGCTGAACAATATAAATTGGTTATCGTTCAAACACAGAAAAGCACATATTATAGATATTATTATTGTGATATAGCTGTAATTCATGTAAACAACAAATCAGAAGTGGTTTCAGTTTCTAAAATGCCTAAATATCAGTTAAACGCATCTAACCCTTCTATTATTTCCACCTATAAAAATGGAAACACTTATATTATTTATGAAGATGTAGCAAAAAATATAAATGCAGAAAACGACAAAGAAACAAAGAGAAGTAGTGGTTCTTCAGGTTCTAACGATGCTATGTTTTTATTAACCGTTCTTCCAAGTGGTGAAATGAAAAAAGAAATCATTTACACCTACAAAGAATCTAAGATAAAACCTTATTTAGGCTCTAGTAGAATAACTGCTCCAGGAGAAATTTTATTAAATGCAAATGACCAAATTGGAATTTTAAAAATCAACTAATTATTTTCAATGGAAATAAAAAAGGCTTGCAATTGCAAGCCTTTTTTATTATAAATACTATTAACTAAATATTCTTAGCTTCTTTTACTTTGTAAGTCTTCCCATCAGCAACTTCTTCAACTGTTTTTGAAAGGGTTTCGATAGTTTGCACCTGAGCATCATATTCTATCGTCGCTTCTTTTTTATCGAAATCTACAGTTGCCTTTTGAACACCATCAAGGCCTCCTAATTTATTTTCAATCACTTTTGCACAACCCATAGCGCAAGTCATTCCCTCAATTTTCATCGTTGCTTTTTTAGCTTCGGCTACTGGCTGGTCTTTTTTTACTTCGGTTGACGCAGTTGTACCATTGCTCTCTACCCCTTCTTTTTTACAACTAACCAAGGCTAAAGTCGCTACTGCCAATATAAATATCTTTTTCATCACTAATTTCTTTTAAAATGTGAAACAAAATTAGACAAATCAACCTTTAGTTTGAAAAAAATAACAGAATTTTGACAATTCAAATTAAACCCATGCTATCCAAAAACAACAAATGGCTTTTACTGATCTTGCTTTCGCTTATTTGGGGAAGTTCATTTATCTTAATCAAACGCGGATTAGTAGGACTTGATCCTTTTCAGTTAGGCGCCTTACGAATTATATTTGCTTGCCTTTTTATGCTTGTGGTTGGATTTAGAAGTTTGTCTTCAATTCCTCTTACCAAGTGGAAATATGTAGCGATAACTTCAGTTTTTGGAAATGGATTACCCGTTTTTCTATTTGCGTATGCTCAAACCGGAATGAAAAGTTCTGTAAGTGGTATTTTAAATTCGTTGACTCCTTTATATACTTTGTTAATTGGTGTACTAGCTTTCGGACTGACCTTTGTTAGAAGTCAAGTGATAGGCGTTGTTTTAGGATTGACTGGTTGCTTTTTATTGGTGTTATTTGGAAAAACTGCCAATGGTGAAACGAATTATTTTTGCGCATTTTTAGTCGTTATTGCGACCATCTGCTATGCTTTAAATGTGAATTTGATTAAGAAATACCTTTCTGATGTAAGTCCGATAGCCATTACCACTGGAAACTTCTTGACACTATTAATCCCCGCTGTAATCATTTTATTCGCCAACGGATATGCAGATGTTATGACACAACCAGCAGTCATCCATTCGACTTTATTCATTGTAATCCTTGGAATGATAGGTACTGGAATTGCTAATATCTTGTATTATCAGCTCATTCAAATTACATCACCATTATTTGCGTCCTCTGTGACGTATTTCATCCCAATTATAGCGATGAGTTGGGGATTTTTAGATGGTGAAAGTTTGAATTTTATGCAACTTGTGGGTGCAGGTGTAATTTTATCGGGAGTGTATTTGGCCAGTAAGAAATAAACTTATTTTGTTTTGCAGTAATGACCCGAATCTTCTACAGGGTATTTTTTATCTAAATCAATGTTATTAAACCCTTGATTACCGCCCCAGCTAAATACTTTTTCAAAGAAAGGAAGTAACTTATTGTCTTTGATTTTTTCAAGGAAATAAATTTCGTGCTCTTTTTCTTTTATTCCCATTTCATAAAGTATTTCATCATATTTGGTGATACCTAAGGAATTGAAAAATTGCTTCATACGGAAGTATTCGCATACATTACCACTTTCTAATCGGCCAGCAAAATAAAACGGCATAAACCACCCAATTACAAAACAGCTAAACGAAATTACTTTTCCGATGATATAAAATTTAACTTCGTAATACTTGGAAACCGGAATTTCCAAATCCTTCATGATTTGCAACACCTCATCCCGATGATTCCACTCGTCTATTTCTATTTGACGGATTTCTTTCTTCTCGGTTGCATCTTTAACCGAAGCCGCATGTCCTTGATAAGCAAACGAAGCTGCTCTTTCGGCAGAATATGCTTTTTTGAGTAAATCGATTAATTCGGGATGGTTAATTTTCATCTAGTCGATAGATTTTACAACCGCTTTTTCTGCTTCTTTACGTGTGCCGTCAAAACCATCAATTCCTGATACTGTCGTGTATTTCAACACATATTTTTTACCTGGATTCAATTTGTTGTACACACTCTGACACATTAAAGTTGCCTCGTGAAAGCCACATAAAATCAACTTCAATTTACCAGGGTAAGTATTGACATCGCCAATAGCATAAATCCCTTCAATATTGGTTTGATAATCTAAAGCGTTGTTTACTTTGATGGCATTTTTTTCGATATCTAATCCCCAGTGTGCGATGGCACCTAATTTTGGTGTAAGACCAAAAAGCGGAATAAAATAATCGGTTTTAATATTTCTATGTGCCCCATTTTCATCGATATCGATAGATTCTAAATGTTCTGCACCATTCAATCCAACGACTTCAGCAGGCGTAATTAAATGTATTTTTCCCGCGTGTTTCAATTCCTGTACTTTTTCAACAGAATCTAACGCGCCACGGAATTCATTACGACGGTGAATTAAAGTAACTTCAGAAGCTACATCGGCCAAAAATATACTCCAATCTAAAGCAGAGTCACCTCCACCAGCAATTACAATTTTTTTATCGCGAAACAATTCAGGATCTTTTACAAAATATTCAATCCCTTTGTCTTCGTAAAATTCAATATCTTCAATAAGTGGTTTTCTAGGTTCGAAACTTCCTAAACCGCCAGCGATGGCTACCGCTTTCGCATGATGTTCAGTTCCTTTGTTAGAGGTGACGATAAAAGTTCCGTCTTCTAATTTTTTGATGGTTTCAGCCGTTTCGTTTAATGTAAAACCTGGTTGAAATTGTTTGATTTGTTCCATCAAATTATCAATCAAGTCTCCCGCTAAAACAGAAGGATAACCCGGGATATCGAAAATAGGTTTCTTCGGATATAATTCGGTTAATTGTCCACCCGGTTGTGGTAAACCATCAATAATATGGCATTTTAATTTTAACAATCCTGCTTCAAAAACAGTGAAAAGACCTGTAGGACCAGCTCCAATGATAAGTATATCGGTTTCAATCATGGCTTTGCGAGGAACGAAGCAATCTCAACTTCGCTTAATATTTTACTATAAATTTTATTCTTACTTGTATTTGCGTTAGGGATGGAAGCAAAGTACCGTGTACTGCGAACAGCCCGACTTGAGTGTTAGCGAAAGTAACGCCCAAACAAAATTAGGCTACGTTAACCACACTTTCAATTTGTGGCGCATACTTCTTGATAGTCGTTTCTACCCCAGCTTTAAGTGTACTAATACTTAAATTACAACTGGTGCAAGCGCCTTCTAAACGTACTTTTACGTGCTTTTCATCCTCAATGGAAACCAATGAAATATCACCACCATCTGAATTTAAAAAGGGACGAATTTCGTCTAGAGCTTTTAGTATATTTTGCGTTAATTCTTCGTTTGTCATTTTTTCTATTTTTTATTTACTGCCGAACAACCTGCCATTGTTGTTATTTTAATTGCTTCGGTTGGCGCTAAATTTTCGTTACGGCTAACCACTTCCTGCACCACATTTCGAGCAATATTTTCGAAAATTCCTTCTAATGGTGAAGCGGTTTGTAATGCTGCTGGGCGACCATAATCACCTGCCTCACGAATACTTTGTATTAATGGTACTTCTCCTAAAAATGGCACTTGTAAATCTTCTGCTAGATTTTTAGCCCCTTCTTTTCCGAAGATATAATATTTGTTATTTGGTAATTCTTCTGGTGTGAAATATGCCATATTCTCTATAATTCCTAAAACCGGAACATTGATACTGTCTGACATAAACATTGACACTCCTTTTTTAGCATCGGCCAACGCCACAGCTTGCGGAGTACTTACCACTACTGCACCAGTAATTGGCAATGATTGCATAATAGACAAATGGATATCACCAGTTCCTGGAGGCAAATCGATTAACATAAAATCTAATTCTCCCCAAGCAGCATCAAAAATCATTTGATTTAATGCTTTAGACGCCATTGGTCCTCTCCAGATAACGGCTTGACTTGGCGCAGTGAAAAAACCGATAGAAAGTAATTTTACTTCAAAACTTTCAATAGGTTTCATTTTAGATTTACCGTCAACTTCTATCGAAATTGGTTTTTCCGTTTCAACGTCGAACATAATTGGCATCGATGGACCGTAAATATCGGCATCAAGAACACCAACTTTGAATCCCATTTTAGCTAATGTTACGGCTAAATTTGCGGTTACTGTCGATTTTCCTACACCACCTTTACCTGAGGCAACGGCAATAATATTACTAATTCCAGGAATTGATTTTCCTTTGATTTCGTTTGGATTTTCTTTCGCTTCTACCTTGATATTTACTTTTACCACTACATCTGCAGAAAAAGTCTCGTGAATTAATTTACGAATATCATCTTCCGCGCGTTTTTTTATGTGCATGGCTGGTGTCGACAAGGTTAAATCGACTACTACTTCGTTACCAAAAGTGATTACGTTTTGAACAGCACCACTTTCGACCATATTTTTTCCTTCACCCGCTATTGAAATGGTTTCTAATGCTTTCAGGATTTCTTTTCTATCTAGTTTCATCTCAGTAATGGAATCTTCAGTTATCTTTATTTAAACTAATTTTAGATTGCAAAGATAAACTTTTAGTTTAAGAGTTAAAAAGTTTATGAGTTTAAAGTTTTATGCTTCTATAGAAAATTCCAATAGATCTACAAACCTTTTTAGACCTCCATTTTTTTTGAATTTAAAAAATCAACTTATTGAATATCAGCATATAAAAATGAAAATAATGTTAAATTTCTTACTTTTTTTCTAAATGTTAAAAAAAAATATTAACTTGAGTTTACCTAGAATAATTACTCTCAGGTAAAAGCCATGAAGAATCTTAAAATTATTGAGAAGTTAAAATTACCGAATGGTTTCACGCTTCCTTTAATAGTCCTTTTCTCCTGTGCTTTACTGATTTTTATCAACTATTTCACAATTAGAATCCTTTCTATAAACCGAGCCTACATAAGCGGAGAATCGCATTATTCTAGAGGACAAAAAGAAGCTACACGTCAACTGATTAGTTACATTTATACTCAAAATGAGAAACAATGGCTCTTATTTAAAGAAGAATTAAAAATCCCTCAGGGAGATGGCATTGCCCGAATTGCTCTAATAACGAACGGAGATACTGAAGTCATTAAAAAAGGATTGCGAGACGGAGGAAATAACGAGAAAGACTTGGATGGCATGATTTGGCAATTTAAAAACTTTCACACCATCCCCTTTTTTGCAAAAGCTATAAACGAATGGAAAACAGGAGATTATTGGATAGATCAATTAGAGATACTTGGCAAAGAAGTACATCAGCAAATAATCACAATTGGCTTAAATCCGGAATCTCAAAAAACATTCCTAACTCGCATAAGTATTCTCAGTGATAAATTAACCCTCGCCGAAAGAAATTATTCAAATTCACTTAATGAAGGAACTAGAAAAATCGAAAGCTATTTAATTTATACAAACATTTTATTTATTTTAATAATAATCAGTAGTGTTACTCTTTATTATTCCAAGATACTTAAAAAAACACGATTATCCAAAAAGGAAATTGAATCTCAAAATGACAATTTAATACTTGCCAACCAAGAACTTGATAAATTTGTATACAGTGCATCACATGATTTACGCTCGCCCATTACTTCTTTAAAAGGTTTAATCGAAATCGCAGAAATGGAAAATAGTTTACCGCAAATAAAGGAGTACTTGGCCTTAATGCATCATAGCCTTACCTTACAGGATAAATTCATTAGCGATATTATTGATTATTCCCGAAACAAAAGAAAAGAAGTTATTCTTGAATCGGTAAGTTTAAGCGAACTAATTAATCAGACCATTGAACAACACCAATACCTAAATGAGTTAAATAGTATTGATATCAAGAAAAACATCTTTGTAGACTATATAAATTCTGACAGTTTGCGATTAAAAATTATTTTAAACAATTTAGTTTCGAATGCCATCAAATATTCTGACAGTAAAAAGAAAGAAAACGACATAGTTATTACTACTTCTAACAACAATGATAATTATATCATAGAAATTAAAGATAATGGTATTGGTATAAAGAAAGAATACTTAAATCGGATATTTGAGATGTTTTTTGTAACCAACAACAATACCGGATCTGGCTTAGGGCTTTATATCACTAAAGAAGCAGTAGAGAACCTAAAGGGGACAATCACCGTACACTCAGAAATCAACCAAGGAACAACCTTTACAGTAACAATACCAGAGCCTTATGCTATCTAATTATAAATTCTTGTTAGTCGACGACAACGTAATTGATCAAATAGTTACCAGTAAATTACTGCAAAAAACCCTTGAAATTCCAGAAATCAGTATTGTAAACAATGGAAGAGAAGGCATACAATGGCTTTACAATTATGACAACCTCAACAGTCAACCATTAATTATTCTTTTGGATATTCGGATGCCCGAAATGGATGGATTTGAGTTTCTATCGGAATATGAAAACTTACCAGAAGAAACTAAAAATAGAATTCATATCTACATGCTTTCTTCAACATTAGACTATAATGATATTCAAAAAGCCAAAGACAATAAACATGTGAAAAAATTACTGAGCAAGCCATTTCCAATTCAAAAATTCAAAAAAATAATTGGTCTTTAAAACAATATTTATTTACTAAAATCAATTAAAGAATTACAACCGTATCTCTGGCTGCCAAAAATGCTTTTCGAAATCGACAATTTGATTATCTACAACCTTAACCCCTTCGCTTTCCAATAATTGTTGCATCAAGTTGGTTCCATCAAAATGATGTTTCCCTGATAATAATCCGTTTCTATTGACTACGCGGTGTGCCGGAATATCTTCTCGATTGTGACTCGCATTCATAGCCCAACCTACCATTCTTGCCGAACGAGCTGCACCTAGAGCTTTCGCAATCGCACCATAGGAAGTAACCCTACCTTCGGGAATCTGACGGGCAATTTCGTATACTCTTTCGAAAAAATTATCCTCTTTTACCAGCATAATCAAATAAAATTATAGATCGTAAAAATGGCAATCAACGCAGTGATTGAGGCAATTATAAAGTTAATATTATTGGTAAAAAAAGAAACTTTGTGCTTAATTTTTCTGAAGAGATGTGCATAACCAATAAAGACCAAAAAAGTCCCCAATGTAGCTCCTAAAATAAACAATAACCCAACATAATAATTGAAAAAATCAGGAATAAATGCCGACATATACAAACTTACAAACGCATAATATGGTATAGGAAACACGTTTACTGCAGATATAAAAACCCCGTGATAAAAAGGCTTGAGTTTACTTTTGGCTGGTTTTTGCTTTACTTTTTCTTTAGACTGCAAGAAACCTTGTATTCCTTTTCCTAGAAAAAAAAGAGTCAACAAGATAAAAACAACACTTCCCACCAATTTTAGATTTTGAATAACTGCGGGATGATCTTGCAAAAATGTAGCGAAATAATATGCTAAGGCACTTTGTAAAAGAACAATTGAAACTGCTCCGTAAATAAATTTTTTTGCTTTTTTAATCGACTTTTTAGCGCTGTAATTAGCCACCGTCATATTCACGATTCCGGGAGGCAGAACACCCAAAAAAGAAAACAAAACCGCTAAAGCAAAAGTTAGTATATAGGACACTATTTTATTTTGAATCTAATATACGTAATTGCCTTGTTAATTTCCAAATATTGTTTTTCATAAAACGTTTGAATATCCAGCACTTCGCTTGGCGAACCTTCATTTTTATAGACATTATGGTTGGCATACAACACTTCGTGACCTTCTCCGTGAAGTAATCCTAAAGTATAGCCGTGCATAAATTCAGAATCGGTTTTAAGATTCATTACACCATCAGGTTTCAAAATTCTTTTGTATAGTTTTAAGAATTCTGAATTGGTCATTCTATGTTTGGTACGTTTGTATTTGATTTGCGGATCAGGAAAAGTAATCCAAATTTCAGATACTTCATGAGCTCCAAAGATATCTTCAATCAATTCGATTTGAGTACGCACAAAGGCAGTATTGTTCATCCCAGTTTCAACCGCTGTCTTGGCACCACGCCAAAAACGAGCTCCTTTAACATCAATCCCTACGTAATTCACATTCGGATTTCTTTCAGCAAGACCAATAGTGTATTCACCTTTCCCACAACCTAATTCCAATACAATAGGATTGTCATTTTTAAAAAAATCACTGTTCCACTTTCCTTTCAAAGGGAAATCTCCTGACACAACTTCTTCTCTTGTTGGTTGAAAAACATTAGTAAATGTTTCGTTCTCCTTAAATCTCTTCAATTTATTCTTACTTCCCACGACTCTCAAAATTTTGGCAAAAGTACTTAATTAAATTCTTTTTAAAAATCATAAATATTTTATAACAAAACCCTAACGTTCGCAAAACACTAAAAGGGTTAATTTGAAACAAAAATAAGTTGAAAAAAAGAAAAGTTGAAGTTGCTGTAATTTCTGACGTTCATCTAGGCACTTATGGCTGTCACGCAAAAGAGTTGTTAGATTACTTGTCTTCTATAAAACCAAAAATTCTAATTTTAAATGGCGACATCATTGATATATGGCAATTTAGAAAGTCGTACTTCCCTCCAAGTCACTTAAAAGTCTTAAAAAAAATAATCTCAATGAGTTCTAAAGGAACTAAAGTCTACTATTTGACAGGTAACCATGACGAATTACTTCGAAAGTTTACCAATATTCACTTGGGAAATTTTAGTTTACTCAACAAACTCACTTTGGATTTAGATGGTAAAAAAGCCTGGATTTTTCACGGTGATGTTTTCGACTCTTCCATTACTCATGCCAAATGGCTAGCCAAATTAGGCGGTTGGGGTTACGATTTTTTAATTGTACTCAACCGAGCCATCAATTGGATGTTGGTAAAATGCAACAAAGAGCCTTATTCGCTTTCCAAAAAAATAAAATCGAGTGTAAAATCAGCAGTGAAGTTTATTTCCAACTTCGAAAACGTTTGTATTGAATTGGCCATCGAAAAAAAATACGATTATGTGATTTGCGGCCACATACACGAACCAAAGATTGAGATCATTGAAAATGCACATGGAAAAACTACCTACCTTAATTCAGGCGATTGGATAGAAAATCTAACCGCTTTAGAGTACAACAAGAAGAAATGGCGACTGTATGAACATAAAAAAGAAAGCCTTACTTTTGAAACAGAAGAGGAAACTTTCGAATATGAAACGCAATTGTTACACCAATTTATAAGCGTAATTGAAAATTAATTTATGACCCATATTTCTACACCAGGTAAAAACATATTAGTTGCTCCTTTAAATTGGGGATTAGGTCATGCCACTCGATGCATCCCAATTATAAATGCCTTATTGAAAAACAACTACAATCCCATCATAGCTTCTGATGGAATAGCACTAGACTTACTACGAAAAGAATTTCCACAACTTCAAACTATTGAACTCGCATCATATCAAATTGAATATCCAAAAAATGGCAAAAACTTCAAATTGAAAATGCTAGCAAATAGTCCCAAAATGGTAAAAGCCATTTTAACCGAAAAAAATCAAGTTAGAAAAATAATTAAAGAACACTCCATTGAAGGAATAATATCGGACAACAGATTGGGAGTGCGAAGCAGTAAAGTCCCTTCGGTTTTTATTACCCATCAATTAAAAGTAATGACTGGAAACACAACTTGGTTGAGTACAAAATTACATTCCTATGTCATTAAAAAATTCGATGAGTGCTGGGTTCCTGATGTAAATTCAATTCCAAATTTATCAGGAAAATTGGGTCATTTGGATCGTGAAGAAAAAAACATCCGTTATATCGGTCCGCTTAGCAGGCTCAAAAAGAAAAACTTTGAAAACAAGTATGATTTAATGGTCATTATTTCTGGGCCGGAGCCACAACGAACTTTATTGGAAGAAAAATTAATTACCGAATTAAGTCTTTACCAAGGAAACGTCCTTTTTATAAAAGGAAAAATAGAGCCCGAGCAAATAGTTGAAAAAACAGAACAATTTACTTTTTACAATTACATGAACTCCGAACAATTAGAAGTTGCTTTTAACGAAAGTAAAATAATCTTATGCCGTTCTGGATATACTACTATAATGGATTTGGCTTATTTGGAAAAGAAAGCTTTTTTCATTCCAACCCCGGGACAATACGAACAAGAATACTTGGCGAAAAAATTCAAAAACGAAGGCTTAGCACCGAGCTGCAAACAAGATAAATTTAAATTATCCAAGTTAGATAAATTAGGTTTATATCGTGGTTTTTCAAATATTGAAACCACCGTAAAATGGAAAGAATTATTTGAGATATTTAAATAAAAAAGAGTTGGCTAAGCCAACTCTTTTTTTATTTGTGTTTAGTTTTAAACTATTTTCTAAATGCAACGGTTTCTTTTTCCCATTTGCTAACATTTGCTACTCTACTATCAGAATAATCAACTTCATTTAACGTACTCGCATCCCAAAAAAACCATTTACCAGTTTTCTCTCCGTTTTTATATTCTCCTAAAGATAGTTTTTTTCCGTTTTCTGCAAAAGAAACCCACTTACCGTGAACTTTCCCATCTTTGTAAAATCCTTCTTGTTTTACTTTGCCACTATCGTAATAATAAGTAGCTTTTACAAGGTTACCTTGAATTTCATAAGTAGTCTCTACTTTTTGCGCCAGCATAACTCCTGACACTAACAAAACGCACAATAATAAAATGTTTTTCATGGTTATGTGATTTAAGGATGAATAAATAACATAACAAATATAAACAATTAGTTTACAATAAATAAACTTTTACTTAACAATTTGGTAACATTGATAATAATTTAACATTGACATTATGCTTTTTCAATCGTAAAAGAAAATTCCGAGCCTCTTCCAAATTCACTTTTAACATATATTTTTTCATCGTGCGCCTCAATAATGTGTTTGACGATAGATAATCCTAATCCAGAACCACCTTCAGCACGTGCCCCACTTTTATCAACTCTAAAAAAACGTTCAAACAGGCGTGAAATATTCTGCTTTTCAATTCCTTCTCCATTATCAATCACGCGAACAATTACTTTATCATTGGTTAAATCTTCAATACTAATTTCGGTAGACCCCCCATATTTACCATATTTAATCGAATTCATTATCAAATTCAACATGACTTGTTGAATTTTTTCATAATCGGCAATAACCATTATGGGACGGTAGTACTTTTCATCAAAATTTAATGAAATTTCTTTTTTATTAGCACTCATCTCCAATAAATCCATGACACTTTGTGATAACTCAACAATATCAAACTCTTTCACCTCAAGACTCTCATCACCCATTTCGAGCTTTCCAATCATGTCTAAATCTTCGACAATATAGGCCAAACGTTCCACTCCTTTTTCTGCACGTTCCAAATACTTTTTACGAAGTGTTTTGTCTTTATGTGCGCCATCTAATAAAGTGGAAATATACCCTTGTACTGTGAACAAAGGTGTTTTCAGTTCGTGGGAAACATTTCCTAGAAATTCGCGACGAAATTCTTCGCGATCCTTTAACATTTCGATTTCTAATTTTTTATCTGTGGCGAATTTTTTAACCTGCTTGGTTAAAGTAGCCATATCAGTAGTTATGGATTGATTTTTAAAATCATTCGCATCTAGAAACGAAATTTCGTCATAAATCTTTTTTACTCTACGATAAATAAACCGTTCAACACGATATTGCAGCATGAAAAACGAAAAAACCATTATAGACATTGCAAAAACAAACAGAAACAACCACGAAATTTCGAAAAGCAAATAGGTTAGTATTGCTACTAACCCAGTTGAAAATAATGTGATATATACTGATGATTTTACTGCAAACTTGTATGTTTTTTTTAAATTTACGCCCATCTACACTTCAAATTTATAACCTACTCCTTTAATCGTTTTAAAAAAATCGTCTCCAATTTTTTCGCGTAATTTTCTAATGTGAACATCTATGGTTCTTCCTCCTACAACCACTTCATTCCCCCACACTTTATCTAAAATTTCGTCTCTTTTAAAAACCTTCCCAGGTTTGGAAGCTAATAAGTAAAACAATTCAAACTCTTTTCGAGGCAAATTAATTTCTACTCCTTCTTTTATGATTTTATATTCTTCTCTATTGATTTCTATGCTTCCAATATTAATACTGTCGGAAACAACCTCATCTTCTCTAAAACGACGAAGTAAAGCTTTTACTTTACTTACAAGCACTTTTGGTTTGATAGGTTTAGTAATATAATCATCTGCCCCCACATCAAAACCAGCTACTTGAGAATAATCTTCACTTCTAGCTGTTAGAAATGTAATAACAGTATGACTAAGCTCAGGTGTATTTCGAATAATTTCACACGCTTCCATACCATCCATTTCAGGCATCATTACATCCATTATAATAAGATGCGGATGGTGCTTTTTGGCTTTTTCAACTGCTTTTTTTCCGTTTTCGGCAGTAAAAATTTGATATCCCTCTTGATTTAGATTGTAGCCTACAATTTCTAAAATATCGACTTCATCATCTACTAAAAGTATCTTGATATCTTTCTTTTTCATAAGTTTTTGTTGTTCTGTGCTGTAAAAGTAAAGATATTTTTAAAAGAAAATATTCGAATAACACAAATTTAATCTGATAACATTTTAATAACACTGCTAAAACTAAAACGTAACCTTGGTTTAACAAGAAATTTACAATGCAAATGTTTCTTTGCACCAAATTAAACACACAACAATGAAACTTAATTTAACTGTATTATTAGTCTTTTTTAGCACATTATTTTTTGCTCAAAAAACCACCGTAAGTGGTGTGGTTAGTGACAAAGACTTGAATAATGAAGCACTAGCTTTTGCCAATGTAACTATAAAAGGAACCAGTCTCGGAGCCACTACCAATATCGAAGGAAAATACGCAATTGAAGTTCCTGCTGGAACACATATAATTGTTTTTAGCTTTTTAGGATACGAATCTAAAGAAGTTTCATTTACTATTACAGAAGGAGAAAACAAAATTATAAATGAAACTCTCGGTTCTGGAAGTGTTTCTTTACAAGATGTAGTTGTAAAAGCCACAGGAAGTAGAGAAAAAGAAACTGCACTTTTATTAGAACAAAAGAAAGCAGTAGAAATCAAACAAAGTATAGGCGCGCAAGAAATGTCTAGAAAAGGTGTGAGTGATGTTGAAGAAGGATTAACTAAAATCACTGGTATCGCTAAAGTAGATGGTCGTGGATTATTTGTACGTGGATTAGAAGATCGTTACAACAATTTATTAATTAACGATTTGCAAGCACCATCTAACAGTCCGTTCAAAAAAATTATTCCAACCGATTTATTCCCAACTGATATTGTTGGTGTATTAAATGTGTACAAAACGTTTAACCCTAATATTTCAGGAGATTTCGCCGGCGCAACCATAAATATTGAAACTTCTCAACCTAAAAACAACATAACTAAAATTACAAGTGGCTTTAGTTATGTAACCAATAACAATGGTGAAGACTTCTTATTATCTGAAGACGCTAATACAACTCAAGGGTTTTTAGGATTAAATGGAGATGACAAAGTATTACCCGGTTATTTTGGCGGAAAACCATCAGGGGTAGTAATGAGTCCGAATCAATATTCAGATTATAGCAAAAATAGTAACTGGAATGCTGACAAATCATCAAGTCCAATCAACACAAGCTTAGGGTTTTTACATGCCAACAAAGTTAAAGTAGGTGATAATGACTTAAATTATATTGTTTCTGTTAATCAGGATAATGCTTATATCATCAGAAAGGGCGTGGAACGTACTTTCAACTTCGGTCAAGGAAATTACGACAACAATTTATTCACTACATCATACGATTTCAAAACAACCGTTTCTGGATTAGCGAGTATGAAATACAAAACCAACCGTTTCTCAGTTGGATTAAACTCTTTCTTATTGAGAGCTACTTCTGCTAAAATTGAAGATCAGTTTGGTTACACAAATAGTCAAGCAAATAAGCCTAATATGATTATCCGCATGAACCAATTGGAAGAAACACAATATTGGAACAATCAGATTTTAGGAAACTATGATATTACCGCAGATAAAAAGCACACAATCAAAGGTGGCTTTTCATTTGTAAAGACAAAATTCGGACAACCAGACAGAAAATTCATCGTAGGTGAATTAAACGGAGAAGATCAAATCACTGCTAATTTTGGAGGAAACAACTTAATCAGGCAATATCTTGACATTTCAGGTGATCGTTTCTTTTCAGGAATGTTGGAATACAACGTAAAATTGAACACAACTGCAGAAGGAAAAGATAACAAACTATCTGTAGGGTATAACGGATTTAGTAATGAAGAGATTTCTTCTTACCGATTCTTATTCGGAAAACCAATCTCATCAAGTATACCACAATTCACAACAAGCTTAAACAACATCGAAGGAGTAATATCTAATGCTGTTGAAAATGGTATCGTCAATTTTACCGAAACTTCTAACGAAGATTACAAATCAAAATTATACCAAAATATACAATCAGGTTACGCAAACTTGTTCTGGAATTTTGGAGAGAAATGGGAAGTAAACGGAGGAGTTCGTGTAGAAAAATCATTGCGTGAAATTAAATTCAGACGTTTAGGTTATGGAATTAACAGTAATTTTTCAAAACTGACAAATGATGAAATTGATTTCTTACCATCTGTCAATACAAAATACAGCGTGAATGAAAAAAGCAATTTACGTTTTGCAGCGTCAAAAACAATTACCAGACCTGCATCGGCAGAATTATTACCAATTGAATACTTAAATGCTGACGGAACGGTAGTATTAGGAAACTATCCTTTAGCAAAAACCGTTTTCCAATCAGAGGCTAATTGGAAATCATTAAAAAACAGTGACAACTTGAATTTTGACTTGAAATACGAAATTTTCCCTAAAGAAAGCGAAATGCTTGCAGTGGGATTATTTGGAAAACAAATTCAAAACCCAATCGAAAGAATCTTTGTTCAAAGCGCGAGCAGTGGTGGTCAAATCACAACTTTTGACAATTCGAAAAGCGCGACCATTTTCGGTGCTGAATTAGAGTTATTATTACAATTGAAACGTATTGTTCCTGCATTAGACAAATTCACATTTGGATTCAATACTTCTTTGATGAAAACCAATGTTAAAGTAGACAAAATCAATAATCCTTCTGAAAACTCAAATACTAGAAAACTACAAGGTGCTGCTGACTGGGTAATTAACTCTGACTTGAAATACGAGTTTGAATTCAATGAAGACATGAAGAACACCGTAACATTGGTTTATGGTGTAACAGGAGATAGAATCTATGCTGTAGGAACATCAGGATTAGATCACATTTATGAAAAACCATTCCAAAAACTGGATTTCGTTTGGACTAGTAAATTATCTAAAAACTTAGAAGCTAAATTATCTATTGACAACATTCTAAATCCAAATTTCAAAAGAGTAATGGGTGACAACAGTAACGTTACCATTTACGAAAACGATCTAACAGTTCGTCAATATAAAAAAGGTACTGGATTTGGTTTAACAATAGGTTATACTTTCTAAAAAGCTAACACACTTAACACAAAGTTTAAATACCGAATTAAAACCATAACAATTCAATAATTTTCTGATAACCATTAAAAAAACTAAGCAGACTAGATTTGTACCAGAAAATTAAAAAACAACAACACCATGAAAAAATTCATTTTAAGTCTATCAATTTTAGCAACCTTATTTACAGGTTGTACTTCAAGTGATGACGACTCAACTGTAGAGCCGGTAACTGGGGAAATCTCAGGAGATATCACTTCAAATATGACATATGTAAAAGGAAGCTACACATTACCAAGCTCAATAAGAGTAAAGTCTGGAGCTACTTTAACAATTGAAGCAGGTTCTGTATTAACAGCACAAGACGCAAATGGTTTGATTACTTTAACTGTTGAAAAAGGAGGAAAATTAATTATGATTGGAACTGCTGCTGAACCAATCATTTGTACTGCAAATACCAAAACAGCTGGTGCATGGGGAGGAATTGTACTATACGGAGATGCTCCTATTGTACCTTCAACTACGGCAACTACAGCAACATCTGAAGATGGAACAAGTACAACTTACGGTGGTACTGTTGCTGCAGATAATAGCGGAACTTTAAAATATGTACGTGTAGAATATGCCGGAAGAAAAATTGCTGACGGAACAAAAGAATTAAATGCTTTTTCATTCTACGCAGTAGGTAGTGGAACAGTTTTAGAAAACTTAGTAGCTTACAAAGGTTCTGATGATGGATTCGAGTTTTACGGAGGTACAGTAAGTGCTAAAAACATTATCGCTTATGGTAATACCGATGATTCATTTGACTGGCAAGATGGATGGAGAGGTCAAGACAACTCTAACTGGTATGCTTACCAATCAGGAACAGCAAACTTCGGTATGGAAGTAGAAGCAAAATCGGTTAACAATGCATTTTGGCCTAAAATTACCGACATCACTTTAAAAAGAGCCTCTGGTACTTTAACTGAAAATGCTTCTGTTGAATATGACGCTATTCAATTTAAAAAAGAAGGTAATGGTGATTTCAGCAACGTTTTAATAGATGGCTACAATGACGCTAATGCAGTTGCTGTAAGAATTCAAGATGCTGCAACCAATAACAATCAGGTAAACACTTCAAAGATTAAATTGACAAATGTTAAAATTAATGGTTCAACTCCACAAACTGGGGCTGGAGCATCCTTTACAATCGCATTCCCTACAGGTCAATATACCACATCTTCAACAACTGGAGCAAGCATTACAAGCGGCGCTTGGAGTACAGTTGATGGTGTAAATTTAATGCAATAGTTAATTTTTCAAATAAATAAATGCTTAAAGCTCCAGATAAAAATTTCTGGAGCTTTTTTGGTATAATATTTGAAATAATTTTATAACTTTACCACATTATAGAAATCAATGAAGAAAAACTACTTTTATATTACATCACTGTTTATTTTATTTTCCTTGAGTGTTAGTGCTCAGGAGAATAAGGATAGCGCTTTGGTTTCTAAACAAGAACAACCTTTTGAAAATTTAAACGTATACCCCAATCCAGTTGGAAACGGAAAAGTGTATATTTCTTCAAAAACATCTGCCCCAAAAGATATTGAAATTTATGATGTATTAGGAAAAAGAGTCATGCAAACTACCTTAACCACTAAGGAGTTGAACATATCCCTCTTGAGTCCTGGCGTTTACATTATAAAAATTAAAGAAGGAGATCAACGCGCCACTAGAAAACTAATTATTAAATAGTTAGATATTCTCTTCTTATAATCGTTAACAATAATTTTACACTTATTTCTTTAAAGAGAAGAAATTACTTGTTATATTTGTCGTCCAATTTTTAATCAAATTTCAAATGAAAAAAATTTACTTATTATTAATTATCCTAACCGCTACATTTTCCTCAAATGCACAAGTGGTAATTAGTCAAGTCTATGGAGGTGGTGGAAACACTGGTGCTACGTATACACACGATTTTGTTGAATTATATAACAAAGGAGCAGTTGCAGTAGATATCTCTGGCTGGTCAGTTCAATATGCAAGTGCAGCTGGAACTGCATGGGCTGTAAATGCTATTCCAGCTTCTTCATCTATTGGAGCAGGAAAATATTTTTTAGTTAAATTAGCAGGAAGTACAGTAGGTATTGCTTTACCAACTCCTGATGCAGATATTACTACTTCTCCTAGTAACATGTCTGGTACCGCAGGAAAAGTCGCATTGGTTAATAATACTACTGCATTATCAGGTGCAGTTGTTACAACTGGATATGTAGATTTATTAGGTTTTGGATCAACTGCAACTTCATATGAAACTGCTTTTTTTTCAACAACTGGAACTAACAACACGATGTCTTTTCAAAGAGGAAATAATGGATGTAATGACACTAACGACAATTCTGCAGATTTCGCTTTAGGAAGTGTAACTCCAAGAAACTCTGCAACTGCTGCTAACAGTTGTAACGCTATTACTCTTGCAATTACTTCTCCAGCTAATGCAACTGTATTTTCACCAGAAACAACAGATGTAAATGTTGTTTTATCAATATTTAACTTTGCAATTCCAACTGGTAAAATTAAATACACCATTAATGGAGGTGCACCAAGTTACAAAATCACTCACGACAATTCTTCAGACAACGCAATTGTTGTATCTACACCTACCTCACAAGCTTACACTGTTGTTGCAGAATTAGTAGACGCAAGTAATAACCCACTTGTACCTGCTAAAACAGCTACAGTTACTTTTACTAAAGCTAGTTATACTACTGCTACAACATTAGCTGGTATTAGAGCTGCAGGAATAGGAGCTTATGTAAACTATACAGGTACTGCTTTGGTTTCTTTTTCTAGACCAACTGGAACTGGTAGAAATCAAAAATATGTTCAAGATGCAACTGGAGGAGTTTTAGTTGATGATCCAACAGCAAATGGAGGTCCATTCATTACAACAGCATTCGTTAATGGAGATGGCATCTCAAATTTAAGAGGGCAATTAATAAACTTTAATGGTGTTATAGAACTTCTTCCTAATCAAGATGCTACAAAACCATCAACTGGAAACACAATCACACCTCAAGTTGTTACGTTAGCAACTCTTTCAGGAAATATTGACACATACGAAAGTAAATTAGTTCAAATCAACGGATTATCATTTACTGCTGCCGATGGAAGTGCTGTATTTGCAGTAAACACCGATACCGGAATTGATGACGGAACAGCATCTCTTTTCAGACCAATGTTTCCTGCAACTGAAGTTGATTATATTGGAGCAACAATCCCAACTGGACCTAGAAGTATTCAAGTAATAGTTTCTGAGAACAATGGTGTCCTTAAGGTAGTTGCGCGTTCATTAGCTGAATTAACTCTTGCTAGAAATCAAAACAACATTGATGGCTTAAACGTTTATCCTAATCCTGCTAAAACTGCATTATTTGTAACTTCTGATAGTTTTGCCTCTAAAAATGTAGAAATCTACAATGTTTTAGGCGCTAAAGTTTTAACAACTCAAGTAAATAATTCACAAATAAACGTGTCTAGCTTGACTAGAGGTGTTTATGTTGCCAAGATTACTGAAGAAGGCAAAATTGCTACTGTAAAATTAGTGATTGAATAGTTCTTCAAAAAAATATCCTTTAAAAGACCTCGCAAAGCGAGGTCTTTTATTTTATAAAACTCCTTTTAACTGAAAAAAACTACTCTTTATCGGAATTCACAATGGTTTAAAAAGAAACATACTATGTTTGCATAATAAACAATCCTAAAAAGAACAAGTATGAAAAAAAGCTACCTTTTATCGTTGCTAATTATACTAATTGGCACCTCACTTCTAAACGCTCAAACCACATTGACATTGTGGAATTTTGACTCAAGCGTCACTACTCCAACTACAGGAACTGGAACCTTGTCTTTAATTGGCGGAATAACCCCATCAGCAACAGCTTTCCCTGTAGGAAATCCAGCTTCTGGAAAATCATACAGCACAACCACATACCCTGGAGATACTGCCGCATCTGGCACTGCAGGATATCAATTTGCCGTTAGCACAGTTGGTTATTCAGGAATCTCTGTGTCATTTGATGTATCAGGAACCAATCAATCATCGGCATGGCAACAGTATGAATATACTACTAATGGAACAACTTGGACATCATTAGGCAATAACGGAAGCAGCTTATTAACCGTTGCTTTTGGTTCAAAATCATTTACACTACCTGCGAGTTGTGATAACAATGCTAATTTAGCATTTAGGATAGTTTCCATTTTTGCTCAACCAACTAACACCGCTTATGCATCTGTGAATGGAGGTGGCTACAATGGAAATAATGGCAGATGGCAAATAGACAACGTTAGATTTGCATACAGCTCCTTAGGAGTGAAGGAAAACACAATTGCAGGTTTAAAAGTTTATCCTAACCCAGCAAAATCAGTTTTAAATATTACTTCTGATAGTTTTGCCTCTAAAAATGTAAAAATATTCAACACGTTAGGAAACTTAGTTGCTTCAGTTGATGTCGACAATTCAGAATTGAATGTAGCCAACTTGACTAAAGGAATATATCTTCTACAAATTGTTGAGCAAGGAAAAATCAGCACAAGTAAATTAGTAATTGAATAATTACTCAACAAAACACATGTGTAAAGCCCCGCAATGCGGGGCTTTTTATTTAAAAAAACCACAAATACCAGCTATTTTAAAATCACTAATTTTAGTGAGTACTCACTAGCTAAAAAAAACAAAATCAGTCATTTATCGAAAATAACAATTAGTTATCGATTAAATTATTTTACAAGGAATACTCGCTCTAAATTTGTCTTGTTAATAAATGATAAACAAACAACAACAATATGAAAACTATTTATTTTTTACTAGTATTAAGTCTTACTACATTTTCAACAAATGCTTTTAACAACAATCCAGAACCTGTAAAAAGCGCAATTTCAGGATTAAAGATTGTTTCTTACGAATCACAAAAAAACGGGAAACACATTTATATAGTTTCCGATTTATATACCAAGAAAAAAATTACATTTTATAACGAAAAAGGAGAAAAAGTATACACTAAAGCAACTATAGGATCTCCTATCTATCTTTCTAAATTCAAAAAAGGAAAATACACCGTAAAAATTAAAGAAGACAAAAAAACGGAATTTAAAGAAATCACGATAGAATAACACACACAAACATGAATATCTTTTGGGGGCCTCGCTTTGCGGGGCCTTTTATTTTACTTATTTTTGACCCATGTTAACGACTTCCGACATATTTCAGATTGGTTCGAAAAAAGAATTTGAGAAAATCACACTTAAGGTTTTCCGATTTCAATATGATAACAATAGTGTTTACAAGCAGTTTTGCGATTTTTTAAAAAAAGACAAAAGCAATGTAAAACGAATAGAAGACATTCCTTTTTTACCCATCCAATTTTTTAAAAGTCATGAGGTGTTAAGTTCATCAGCGTCGATTCAAACTACATTTACCAGTAGTGGCACCACAGGAATGAGTACCAGTAAACATCATGTGACTGATTTGTCTTTTTACGAAGAAAGTTACCGATTGGCTTTTAGACAATTTTATGGTAATATCGAGGATTATGTTGTTTTGGCCTTGCTTCCTTCTTATTTGGAACGAGAAGGCTCTTCTTTGATTCATATGGTAGACGATTTGATTCAATTGTCTAACAATGCTGAAAGCGGATTCTATCTTCATAACCACGATGAACTAATCGAAAAACTCATCCGATTAGATACTGATGGGCAAAATGTGATTTTAATTGGTGTGACCTACGCTTTATTGGATTTAATTGAACAACACAAATTCAATTTTAAAAATACTATCATCATGGAAACTGGAGGCATGAAAGGCCGCCGTAAAGAAATCATTAGGGAAGAATTGCATAAAATCCTTTGTGATGGTTTCGGCGTTTCTGAAATCCACTCCGAATACGGGATGACCGAATTGCTTTCTCAAGCTTATTCTTTAGGTGATGGCGTTTTTGAATGTCCGAACTGGATGCAAATTCT
This sequence comes from Bacteroidota bacterium, assembly GCA_040385625.1. Classification (GTDB taxonomy): domain Bacteria; phylum Bacteroidota; class Bacteroidia; order Flavobacteriales; family Flavobacteriaceae; genus Flavobacterium. The sequence goes on along the minus strand of JAZKHA010000016.1, from coordinate 70,037 downwards.
GATTAGAGATACCGAAGATGCTCTAACGTACATTACCGATGGTAAAACTGGCGGAATTAACGTCATTGATCTTGCCAATATCAATTCTTGCTCATTCATCGCAACACAAGATTTAGGAAAAATAACTAGCAATAATGCTTTTGAAGTCCTTGGAAGATTTGACAACTCAGATATTCGAGGATGTAATTTAATGGTACTATAATGAGAAACCTTCTTTTGGCTATACAGCTTTGTTTCATATCATTTTGTTTTGGTCAAAACAAATTAGAATTTAAAATCACTTCAATAAATCGAATAGAAAATAAATTCAAAACCAACTATACTTATGAAATAAATTATTCAGTAAAAAACATCTCTTCTGAAGACGTTTCCTTTTTTCTCAATAAAAATAAGATTACAAGTAATGCAACTGGTTCAATGTCAAATTCAGTAATCTATAGGTTTTATCAGGACGACAATTTAATTAATGCCCCCATTTTTAACAGATCGACAGAAATAAATCCTATAGAAAAGGAAAAAAGAGAAGCAGAAATGCAAATACAAGTAGATGCTATGATGAAAGAGGCAATGTCATATAAAAACACTACAGAATATACTTTACAGTACAGAAAAAAAGAATTAATATCTCAAGTAATGACATTAAAACCAGGTGACGTCCTATCAATGAGTTATGACTTAAGCTGGAATAAGCTTCGCAATATTTCTTATATGGACACTGAATATTATTTAGATGAAAATTCAAAATATTACTTGGACTTCTCTATTTACTTATTAAAAAAACCTTTTGACAAATATCTTTCAGAGGAAGAGAAAAAAAACATTATTCATAACCCTAATTTTATTGAAGGGAATTATACTTCTGAAAAATTTGAGATATTTTTAAATTAAAATTTTAGACTTCTAAAACAAAAAACCCTCACATTGCTGCAAGGGTTTATAAAATCTATATTTCAAAAACTATTCTCTCGTAAATACGAAACTTTGTCCGCCCATATTGATGGCAAATTCATTTTTAGCTTCATTAAATTGAAGTTCAACTCCAGCTTCTTCCGATTTGAATTTATCTTTAGCAACCGCTTCAAAAGAAAGTGGTGGTCCTTGACCGTCTTGTGGTGTTCCTACAAGTGTTCCATCTTCATTTGTGAAATTAATTTTAATTGGAATTTGCTTGCTAGAAAACTTCCCTAAATAAGCATCTAAAACCGGTTCTTTTTCTAATTCACTTTTACCAGCTTCCCACACATTATTACTCGGATTCACATCTGGAAAAACACGATCTGGATCTATTGTTATTGTTGCAATTTCTTCGGTTGTACTGACCTTAAATTTCCAATCGGCGTTGCGTTGCCACACTTCTACAGGAAGTTTTAATCGACTCACGACTCCTGATATTGTTTTTACTTCCAAAACAACAGGCATGGCCATTTTTTCAAAATTCTCGATAGAAACCAAAGCTCCATTTTTTGGATTATTTTTTACATACTTAATTTTAGTCACTCCTTGGTCCAGTCTCCAGTTGTTGACAAACCAAGCTCTCCAAAACCAATTCAAATCTTCTCCTGAAACATTTTCCATTGTTCTGAAAAAGTCGTCTGGAGTAGGATGTTTAAAAGCCCAACGCTCCGTATAAATTCTAAACGCTCTATCAAATCGTTCTGTACCCAATACTTGTTCACGCAAGATTACTAATCCCAATGAGGGTTTTTCGTAAGCCAACGTTCCTAAATTTTGCTCTTTCATTCCGTCAGGAGTTGTCATGATTGGCTCTAGTTCTGGACTCGTAATAAAATTAGCCCCACGATGCATGTTTCTCGGTCTCGACTTGTATTCGCCTTTATTAAAATCAACTGAACTCAAAGAATTGATAAATGTATTCAATCCTTCATCCATCCAAGCAAATAATCGCTCGTTAGAACCTACAATCATTGGAAACCATGTATGACCAAACTCGTGATCAGTCACTTTCCATAAATCTTCTCCAGTCGCTTTCCAATCACAGAAAACAATTCCAGGATATTCCATTCCGCCTACATTTCCTGCCACATTTATCGCTGTTGGATAAGGGTATTCAAACCATCTTCTAGAATAATTTTCGATAGATGCTTTGGTATATTCGGTAGAGCGACCCCAAGCTTCTGGACCAGCACTTTCAACAGGATATGCTGAAATGGCCAACGATTTTTTTCCACTTGGTAAGTTAATTTTGGATGCATCTACAACAAATGCTGCTGATGAAGACCAAGAGATGTCACGTGCATTTTTGATTTTAAAATGCCAGTTTAAAGTTGCTTTTCCTGAAGGTCTTGAATTTGGATTCAACACTTCTTCAGCCGAACGAATTACTACAGCCTTATCACTTTGAGCCGCTAGATTCCAGCGTTTTTGTTGCTCCGCTGTATATACTTCATTTGGATTGATTAACGCACCCGAACAAACTACAATATGGTTAGACGGAGCAGTAATTGTAACGTCAAAATCTCCATATTCTAAATAAAATTCACCTGCGCCTAAATATGGCAATGAATTCCATCCTTTTACATCATCATACACACACATTCTTGGATACCATTGTCCCATGGTGAATATTTTACCATTTTGGGTTTCTAAAACGCCCATTCTGTTGGATCCATAATCAGGAGAAATGAACGAAAATTCAATTTTAAGCTTTACTTTCCCTCCATTTGATTGCAATTCTTCTGGTAAAAAAATCTGCATTCTTGTGTCAATGATTTCAAATTTCGCATCCTTTTCAACAGTTTTTCCATTATGATTCGACACAATTTTAATCGACTTAATTTTATGACCACCTTCGAAAATTTGCCCTTTGTCTCCATTTCTACTTCCTGAAACTGGAATTATTGATTTTCCACGAGAATCCTTTTTAAATAAATTCTGATCAACATTCATCCATAAAAATGAAATTTTATCCGGACTGTTATTGGTATACGTCAGAATTTCTGTTCCGATAATCTCGTTTTTCTTCTCGTTTAAAGACGCCGTCAATTGGTAATCGGCTTTATTTTGCCAATATTTTGCTCCGGGCTGTCCACTAACCGAACGGGTTTCGGTCGCATTTTTAGTGTAAAAATTCGGCGCAAAAACATCTTGATAATTATACTTTGATGTCGTTTTTGCAGGTTGCTCTTGAGCCTGTAGTGTGGAACTTCCTATCGACAAAGCCAATAGTGATACTCCAACAATAAATTGCTTGTTCATAGTTTGATTGATTTTTTTGATTGATGATTAATGATAAATTTTACTTTTCGTCTAATTTTTTTGTCATATTAAACCCTACAAATAAAGAGGCTCCTGCCATAGTGAAAATAATTGCTGGATACAATGCGTTTTCATTTAATGAAGTATAAGTAGCTAATAGCAATGCTACAAAAACACCTACTCCGATTCCCATTAATAATAAGGCTAAGTTTAAAAGAATAACTTTGTAAAAAGGTTGGCGATCTTGTGCTCCTCCCATAAAAATACTAGCATCTACTCCTTTTTCGATAAGTGCTAAACGCTCTTTGTTTCTAGTTGACAAATAAAGGTATACTACCCCGAAAATTGCTAAAAACATACTCATTGGTACTAAAATGTCTCCGTTCATGATTTGATTGATTTAAAAATTGATAATTATTATAAGTTCATAAGCTATGACGACAAGAGTTACATTTTGGTTACAGAAAAATAAAAAATATTTTTTTTGGCGTAACTTGTAACCTAATTAGATGTTTTATCGTCTTATGAAGATATGTCCAATATAGAAAACCAACATTATATCAATTTAATTTTAAATGGAAACCCAAATGCGTTTGCTACTTTGGTCGACCGTTATAAAGATATGGTGTTTACTTTGGCACTAAAAATGGTAACCAATAGAGAAGAAGCCGAAGAAATTGCCCAAGATACTTTTATTAAAGTGTATAGTTCATTGAATAAATTTAAAGGGGAATCTAAGTTTTCGACTTGGGTGTATAAAATAACCTACAATACGTGTCTTGATTCTTTGAAGAAAAGCAAAAGAGAAAAAAACACTTCGTATATAGAAGATTTTAGCGAACATCAAGTAAAAGAAATAGAGAGCGCTTTGGATACCATAGATGAAAAAGAAAGAAATCAAGTGATACAAAATTGCCTAGAACAATTACCAAATGACGAAGCCTTCTTATTGACCTTGTATTATTTTGATGGTCAATCTGTTGATGAAATTTCTAAAGTGATGAACAATAGTGTGAGTAACATTAAAGTAAAACTTTTTAGAACCAGAAAAAAATTGGCTTCCATTTTAAAAGAACGATTAGAACCTGAAATAGTAGAATATTATGAAAGCGAGCGAAGATAAAAACATAGAAAAACTGATTGATCATTTGATGAAGGATTCTACATTAGAGTCTCCTTCGTTTGATTTTACTTCAAAAGTGATGTCGCAAGTAACAGCAACTAAAATGAGTAATGTTACGACATATCAACCATTAATTTCGAAACAAGCTTTTATAGCTATTTTCATTGGCCTAACAGCTGTAATAGCTTATGTTTTATTGAATAGTACTGCAGCATCAAATAATGGACTTATGAATCTGAATTATAATATATTGTCTAATTATAATCCGGTAAAATCATTGCGTTTTTCTAGCATAACGACGTATACTGTTGTGCTGACTACGATCATGTTATGCATACAAATTCCACTGTTGAAAAATTACTACGAAAGTAAATTCAACCTTTAAAATTAAAGAATACAAAAAAAGCCTCTCAAAAAATTGAGAGGCTTTTTTTATGAGATTCCTTCGTCGTTCCTCCTCGGAATGACAATATGGAGTATTAGTATCTGTAGTATTCTGGTTTGTATGGTCCTTGAACTTCTACTCCAATGTAAGCAGCTTGCTCAGCATTTAAAGTTTCCAATTCAACACCTAATTTAGCTAAGTGTAACGCTGCTACTTTTTCATCTAAATGTTTTGGTAACATATACACTTCATTTTTGTAAGCTGCAGCATTTGTCCATAACTCTAATTGCGCCAACGTTTGGTTGGTAAAAGAGTTACTCATTACGAATGATGGGTGACCTGTAGCACAACCTAAGTTTACTAAACGACCTTCAGCAAGGATAAGAATATCTTTTCCAGCGATAGTATATTTGTCAACTTGTGGTTTGATTTCAATTTTTGAAGCACCGTGGTTTTTGTTCAACCAAGCCATATCAATTTCGTTATCAAAGTGACCAATGTTACAAACGATAGTTTTATCTTTCATTTGCTCGAAGTGGCTTCCCATTACGATATCTTTATTTCCTGTAGTAGTGATGATGATATCAGCATTTCCAACTACAGTGTTTAATTTTTTCACTTCAAAACCGTCCATAGCAGCTTGTAAAGCACAGATTGGATCGATTTCAGTTACAGTTACGATAGAACCAGCTCCACGGAAAGAAGCAGCAGTTCCTTTACCTACGTCACCATATCCACAAACTACAACTCTTTTACCTGCTAACATTACGTCAGTAGCTCTTCTGATAGCATCAACAGCTGATTCTTTACAACCGTATTTGTTATCAAATTTCGATTTAGTAACAGAGTCATTAACGTTGATAGCCGGCATGAATAACGTACCGTTTTTCATTCTTTCGTAAAGTCTGTGAACTCCAGTAGTTGTTTCTTCAGACAATCCTTTGATTCCAGGAATTAATTCTGGGTAACGGTCAAAAACCATATTTGTCAAATCTCCACCGTCATCTAAGATCATGTTCAATGGTTGTCTGTCTTCACCAAAGAATAAAGTTTGCTCGATACACCAGTCAAAAGACTCTTCATCTAAACCTTTCCAAGCATACACTTGAATTCCAGCGGCAGCAATAGCAGCAGCAGCCTGATCTTGAGTCGAGAAAATATTACAAGAAGACCAAGTCACCTCAGCTCCTAAAGCAATTAACGTTTCAATTAAAACTGCAGTTTGAATGGTCATGTGTAAACATCCTGCGATACGCGCTCCTTTTAACGGTTGGCTTGCACCATACTCTGCACGAAGTGCCATTAAACCTGGCATTTCAGCTTCCGCCAATTCGATTTCTTTTCTTCCCCAAGCAGCAAGATTAATATCTTTTACTTTGTAAGCCACAAAAGGCAATGTTGTTGTACTCATCTATTTAGTATATTTGTTTTTTAATAAATGTCCAATATTTTGGACTGCAAAATTACAGATTAGTTTTCGATTTCCCAATTTATACGCAATAATTAATAATTGTTTAAGAAATCTAATTCGCTAATTTTCAACTCAATGAACTAAACAGATTACAATGCCTTTATATCAGACCATAAAAATCAACGATTCAACAACTATTTACCTGTGGAAAATAGAAGAAACTTTTGAAGATTTATTTGATGCAGTAGCTTTAACAGACATCAATTATATCCGATTAAACACTATGAAATCGGAAAGTCACCAAAAAGGATTTCTTTCAGTGAGAATGCTGCTTAACCATTGTGGATTAACTGACTTTGATTTGTATTATGATGAATTTGGCAAGCCACATTTAAAAAACAACAAACATATTTCCATTTCTCACTCGTTTGATTTTTCAGCAATTGCAATTAGTGATGAAAACATTGGGATTGATATGGAACTTATCAAAGAAAAAGTGTTGAAAATTGCCCCTCGTTTCATGGATGTTACGCATTTAGACGAGCTAACTCATAAAGAGCAAATGAGAAAAGCCACCGTTATTTGGGGAATAAAGGAATCAATCTTCAAACTTGAAAACGAAGCAGGTATTAGTTTTCAGGATCATATTTTTGAAAATCCGTTTTATTTATCTGATAAAAAATGTACTGCCGAATTGCATTTTAACAATACTATTCAACAGTACATCATTTATTTTGAAGAAATTGAAAATTACACTCTGGTTTGTGCTTTGAAATAATCTAATCGCACTAAATAATCAAAGTGTTTAAAGCAATCGTAAAAGCACTAATTACAACACTAATTCCAATTAAATCAAATACCAATTTGTGTTTTTGTTGTGCTAAAATGGCACCATTAGCAAAACTACAGGCCAACACCACAAATGCAAGTTGAATCATTTGAAAAAGAGAAACACCATTTTGTAAAATATACATTGCTGCCGCTCCTCCCAAACAACTTTGTCCAATAATTGCTAAAGTTGTAAAACCTAAATATCCTTCTTCAAAGTCCTGAAATGTTTTTTGATATAATGTCATGATTTCTATAATTTTATACTTCAAAAGTACTTCCGACATTCAATCTATTTCATGACAAAAATCATGTTATAAAAAATATTTTAGTCATATACTTTTTGAATTCTGAACCATATTCTTCCCAAAAGACTTATTTTTACAACTGAATAAGACAAAACAAATGGTGTATCAGCAAATTGTATTGGCCAAAAAAGAAAAGAGAAAATTGCTTGCAATTTTACTCGATCCTGACAAAATTGACTTGAACACCTTACCTTCTTTGGTTGAAAAAATTAACAATTCACCAGCGACACACATTTTTGTCGGCGGAAGTCTTGTGGAAGCCAATATTATTGATGAATTAATTCTCATATTGAAAGAAAAAACACACTTACCAATTGTTTTATTCCCTGGAAATCCATCACAAATTTCCGATAAAGCCGATGCCATATTATTCCTTACACTGTTATCCGGCAGAAATCCAGATTACCTCATCGAACACCAGGTAAATGCCGTGCCCATTTTAAAGAAAACCCATTTAGAAGTCATCTCAACCGGCTACATCTTAATTGAAAGTGGGAAGCAAACTGCTGTAGAACGTGTGAGTCAAACGACACCTTTAAACAGAGATAATACTGATTATGTGCTTCAAACCGCACAGGCTGGAGAATATATTGGCAACAAACTCATTTATCTTGAGGCTGGAAGTGGTGCGCAACAAGTTGTTCCTTTACCTATGATTCAAAAAGTATCCGAAAACATTCAAATTCCGATTATTGTCGGCGGAGGAATTCGTTCTAAAGAAGCGATTGACGAGGCATTTTCAGCTGGAGCCGATTTAGTTGTCATTGGAACTGCTTTTGAAAATGATATTAATTTTTTTAATTCCTAAAATGATCGACTATTTATTTTCACAATATAAAGAATACCCAGACTATCAAATTATCCTTGAACTTACCGCTATATTTTTTGGTTTATGGAGTGTTTGGTGTGCTAAAAAAGATAATATTTTAGTTTTTCCAACGGGAATCATTAGCACTTTAATTTATGCTTATTTATTGTGGACATGGTCATTATTGGGCGATTCTATGATTAATGTGTATTATTTTATCATGAGTATTTATGGCTGGTACCATTGGACTAGAAAAAAAGGAGATGTGGTTGAATTTCCCATTTCAAAAATTACACCAAGAGAAAAAACAAACGCGCTCATTATTTTTGCACTAACAGAGGTTTTTGTTATTATTGTTTATCTTTTTTTTGATAAATTTACGGGTTGGGCGTCTTATGTTGACACCTTCATTACTGGTATTTTCTTTGTTGGAATGTGGCTTATGGCCAAACGAAAAATCGAAAACTGGATTTTGTGGATTATTGGTGACTTCATCTCTATTCCGTTATATTTTGCAAAAGGATATACCTTTACGAGTATTCAATACATTGTGTTTACAATTTTAGCTATTGCAGCTTATTTAGAATGGAAAAAACATTTAGCCAAACAGATTTAGACTATATATCAAAAAGAGGGAATTCATTAGATAAAATAATGCAGCAATTGCATTATTTCAAAAATGGCATTCCGAAAATTAATTTATACAAATCAGCAACGATTGGTAATGGTATTTTGTGTCCAGATGCAACAGAAAAAGAGCATTGGGTGACGTATTTTGATCAGCACAAATCAAATTATAGTATTCAGAAATTTGTACCTGCTTCGGGTGCTGCAACACGAATGTTTCAGTTTTTGACTGAATTTTTAAATCGTTTTAATCCAGAAACAGATACTATAAACAGCTATGTAAACAAATACAACGACACCAATCTTTCTGTGTTTATTGTAGGGATTCGAAATTTTCCATTTTATATCGAATTAAAAGAAAAAACAAAAGAATTATTCCCTGAGTATTCCAATTTTAGTGTTGACAAAAAAGTACATGCTATTATTTACACATTATTAGATAAAAAAGGGCTTGATTTTGCTAACAAACCTAAAGGAATTTTACCTTTTCACTTAAAGGAAGAGTTAATTGAAACCCCGATTGACGAACATGTATGGGAAGCCGCTTTTTTCGTCAAAGAAAATCAGAAAACTAAAATTCATTTCACCGTTTCTGTAGAATTTCAAAATGATTTTGAACGCATTTTAAGCAAATACCCAAATATAGAAGCTACTTTTTCCTACCAAGACCAGAGCAGTGATACCATTGCGGTTGACGCCAATAATACTCCTTTTAGATTAGAAGACGGTACTTTATTCTTTAGACCTGGAGGACATGGCGCTTTGATTGAAAATTTAAATCAATTAACGTCGGATATTATTTTCATTAAAAACATAGATAATGTCTCTCAGATTGGAATCAATGAACTTATTCAAAACAAAAAAATACTGGGTGGAATATTATTGCACACCCAATTTCATGTTTTCACGTATCTAAATCTTTTACAGGAAGCGACTTGCTCAAAAGACAAAATTGATGAAATCAAAGCGTTTATTGAAAACACCTTATCATTTCCGTTGACAGAAGATTTTGACCGATTTCAATCGGAATACCAAAAAGAATATTTAATTAAAATACTGAATCGCCCCATTCGAGTTTGCGGTATGGTACGAAATGAAGGTGAACCGGGAGGCGGTCCATTTTGGGTAAAAGATGACAAAGGACGATTATCACTACAAATTGTAGAATCTTCTCAAGTAGACTTAACCGATAAAACACAAAAAAACATTTTACATCATGCTACGCATTTCAATCCCGTAGATATTGTATGTGGCGTAAAAGATTTTCAAGGAAATAAATTTGATTTAAATAAATTTGTTGATCCCGAAGCTGCTTTTATTACCGAAAAAACAAAACTCGGGAAACCTATTAAAGCTTTCGAATTACCAGGGCTTTGGAATGGCGCTATGGCAAAATGGAGTACTATTTTTGTAGAAGTACCGCTATCGACATTCAATCCAGTAAAAACCGTCAACGACTTGCTCAAGCCTGCTCACCAAGCCAATCATGAATAAAGATATCATTCAATCGGAAGTTACCTACAAAGCTGTTCGTAGTAGTGGTGCTGGTGGTCAGAATGTGAACAAAGTGGCTTCCAAAGTGGTTTTAAGTTTTCATTTGGAAAACTCCAATGGTTTTTCAGAAGAAGAGAAAGAATTATTATCGAGTAAATTAGCTAAGAAATTAAGTCAAGAAGGTTTACTTATTCTAACTTCTGAAGAAGACCGAAGCCAACTCAAAAACAAAGAAATCGTTACCAAAAAACTGTTTGAAGTACTCGAAAAAAATTTGATAATTCCGAAAATCAGAAAAGCTACAAAAATTCCAAAATCAGTAATTCGAAAACGTATAAAAGATAAGAAAAACATTTCGGAAGTCAAAAAAACCAGAAGAAAACCTAATTTAGATTAGTTGCTATTTCTTAAACTGATTTAACGCGTTTTTTGTAAAATCAGACAATACTAATTTTCCAGAAATGGCCGCTCTTTCATAAAGCAATTCACCCCAATGATCGGTTCCTTCCCAAAGCACTTTTTTCAATTCAAATAAAGCTTCCGGATTGTACTCGGTCAATTTCAACGCAAATGCTTCTAAAGCAGAATCCATGTCTTTTGTGGAAGGATAAATATCGAAATACAAACCGTTTTCTAAAGCCCAATCTGCATTTTTCCATTCATGGGCCGCAATGGTAAGCACAGACATTGCTGTTTTGCCAATTTTTCGGGAAACGGCTGGTTCTATTACAAACGGACCAATACCAATTGCCAATTCAGAAAGTTTTATGGAAGCATAATCGGTAGCCAAAACATAATCACAAGCCGCAGCCAATCCTACACCACCACCAACAGCTTTTCCTTGCACGCGTCCTACAATTATCTTTTTGCAGGTACGCATGGCATTGATGACATTGGCAAAACCACTAAAAAACAACTTACCTTCTTCTAAACTAGTAATGGAAAGTAATTCATCAAACGAAGCTCCGGCACAAAATGCACCTTCTCCTGCGCTTTTTAAAACAATGACAGAAACAGTTGCATCATCGCTTAATACATTCAATTGATTCGTCAAATCTTTTAGCTGATTGCTTGGAAAAGAATTACTTGCCGGATGACTAAATGTAATCGTGGCAACTTTGTTTTCAATAACTGTTTCAATTGTTCCGTTTGAAGTGCTCATAATAGTAATTTCATTATACAAATTTAATTAAAAAGCATAAAAAATCCCGATTAAATCGGGATTCAAATTTATTTTCCTTTGTTCGCTTCAGCAACATATTTTTCAAGTGCCATAGTCATCGAAGGAGTTTCTGGCGTTGGCGCCAAAATATCTATTCGCAAACCATGCTCTAAAGCTTCCTTTTGAGTTGTACTACCAAATACCGCTATACGAGTATTGTTTTGTTGAAAATCAGGGAAATTTTTGAATAATGACTGAATTCCTGTTGGACTGAAAAAAGCCAGTACATCATAATACACGTCTTTCAAATCAGACAAGTCACTCATTACCGTTTTATAAAACGTTCCTGGTGTCCAATCTACTTTCAAGTTATTCAAGGTTTGTGGAACGTCAGCGTTTAACTTATCCGAAGATGGTAATAAAAACTTCTCGTCTTTGTATTTTTTGAAAAGCGAAGACATGTCTGCAAAATCTTTTTGCCCAACATAAATCTTACGTTTTCTATATACCACATATTTTTGCAAATAGTAAGCAACTGCTTCCGATTGACAAAAGTATCTTAAATCTTCTGGCACTTTGTATCGCATTTCTTCGGCCACTCTAAAAAAGTGATCTACCGAATTTTTACTAGTCAAAATTATCGCAGTAAAATTATTCAAATCGATCTTTTGTGCACGAACCTCTTTGGCCGGAACACCTTCGACATGTATAAATGATCTGAAATCAATTTTTACCTTATGCTTATTTTGTAACTCAAAATAAGGTGAATTTTCAACCTTCGGTTCTGGTTGCGATACTAAAATTGTTTTCACTTTCATATTCAACATTGTTCTTGGAGTAGTACTCTGTGTATTACTTGTTTGAAATTAGATAATACATAAAATAATACGGTGCAATTTCAAGTGCGCAAATATATAAAATAAAATAAAACAACTTACCGAAAAGTAATTTTTGATAATTTCTTAATGAAACCAAATATGTAAGCGTATTTATTATCAATAAAATAATCAAAACACTCATTATTACATATTTATTCACATAATCAGTATAATACAATACAATATTAACAGGAAGCAATATCAAACCAACATAGGTTCTATAGCTCACTTTAAACAAATTGAACTGCTCTATGAAAGGTTCCATGTTAAACGAAGTAGCTATAATTTTCTCTATCAAGTACTTAGATAAAACGAAAAAACTTAAAAAAGTAATAATTTGAATAAAGGTAATCCAATTGGTTTTTGTGGTGTACCCTAAATAGCTCAAGACCAGTTGAACAAAAAAGGAAAAAGAAATCAACTGAACAAAAAACAACAAAATAGTAAACCAACTCATTAAGTTGCTGGGATCCTTGTATATTTTTAAATATTTATTGTTTACAATTAAATTCATAAAATCGTTAAACCTATTTTCAAAACCAGCTTTTGCAATAGCCACAATAACGAGTGCGACAACAAAAACAATTGTTATCCAATCTTTACTTTCAACGATTCTAGGAATAAGTTCATATTTATCCATGGCGCAAAATTACAAATTTTTTAATCTTAATATTTAATTATAAATAATTTAAGAAACTCATTCCCTAAAAAGTTTATTTTTGCATCAGATTTTACTAGACTATGCAAGACGGAATTGTCATTATCCCAACCTACAACGAAATTGAAAACATTGAAGCGATACTTCGCGCAGTCTTTTCATTACCCAAAAAATTTGATGTTTTAGTGGTAGATGATAATTCACCCGATGGTACTGCTGATAAAATCATGGAGCTTCAAAAAGAATTTCCAGATTCCTTACATCTCGAAAAAAGACAGGGCAAAGCAGGCTTAGGAACTGCTTATGTTCATGGTTTTAAGTGGGCAATCCAACACCATTATGAATTCATATTTGAAATGGATGCCGATTTCTCACACAATCCTAATGATTTAGAAAAATTATACAACGCCTGCAAAAACGAAAATGCAGGAATGGCAATTGGCTCACGATACATCACAGGTGTAAATGTCGTTAACTGGCCATTGAACCGTGTATTGATGTCGTATTTCGCATCGGTGTATGTCCGTATGATTACAGGAATGCAAATTCATGATGCAACGGCTGGTTTTATATGTTACCAAAGACAAGTCTTGGAAAAAATCAATTTAGACCGACTAAAATTCACTGGTTATGCTTTCCAGATTGAAATGAAATACCGCACATTTGTCAATCATTTCAAAATTATTGAAGTTCCTATTATTTTTACCGACAGAACCAAAGGAGAATCTAAAATGAGCGGAGCCATTATCCGTGAGGCTATCTTAGGCGTCATCATGCTTCGTATCCGAAAAATTTTCAACCGATTATAACACACAACTATGAGCTCGATTTTAATTAAAAACGCAAAAATTGTTAACGAAGGAAAAATAACCGAAGGCGATCTTTTAATTGAAAATGAATTCATTACAAAAATAGGAACCAACCTCAGCATTCCTGAAAATTGCCAAATTATTGATGCCGAAGGCAACTACCTTATTCCGGGAGCTATCGATGATCAAGTGCATTTTCGTGAACCTGGATTAACACATAAAGGCAATATTGCTTCTGAATCGCGTGCCGCTGTTGCAGGCGGCGTAACTTCATTCATCGAACAACCCAACACCGTTCCGAATGCCGTTACTCAAGAAATCTTAGAACAAAAATACGAGATTGCCTCCGAGACATCCTATGCCAATTATTCTTTCATGATGGGCGCAACGAATGACAACTTGGAAGAAGTTTTAAAAACAAACCCGAAGAATGTCGCCGGAATTAAAATTTTCTTGGGTTCTTCTACCGGAAATATGTTGGTGGATAAAGAAGAAGTATTGACCAAAATTTTTTCCAACACCAAAATGCTGATTGCAGTACATTGTGAAGATGAAACCACTATCAAAAACAATCTGGCCGAATACAAAGAAAAATATGGCGATGATATTCCGATGGAATTTCATCATTTAATACGAAGTGAAGAAGCGTGTTATCTTTCTTCTTCCAAAGCGGTGGAATTGGCTAAAAAAACAGGCGCAAGATTACACATTTTCCATCTTTCGACTGCTAAAGAAACCGAACTCTTCAGAAATGACATTCCGTTAGAAGAAAAACAGATCACCGCTGAAGTTTGTGTACATCATCTTTGGTTCACCAATGAGGATTATAAAACCAAAGGATCATTAATCAAATGGAATCCTGCTGTTAAAACACAAAAAGACAAAGACGGTTTATGGGAGGCTTTATTGGACGACAGAATTGATGTCATTGCCACAGACCACGCTCCTCACACCTTGGAAGAGAAAGCAAACTCATATACATCGGCTCCTTCAGGCGGACCATTAGTTCAGCATTCAGTCATTACAATGTTTGAAGCAAGCAAGCAAGGTAAAATTTCTGTAGAAAAAATTGTAGAAAAAATGGCCCATAATCCTGCTAAAATTTTTAAAATGGACCGTCGGGGTTTTATCAAAGAAGGTTTTTATGCCGATTTAGCCATTGTCAATCCAAATTCACTTTGGACAGTCGCTAAAGAGAATATTTTGTACCAATGCGGCTGGTCACCATTGGAGGGTACAACTTTTAGTTCAAAAATTACTCATACCTTTGTCAACGGAACTTTGGTTTATGACAATGATCAAGTAAAAGAAATCCGCAAAGGGAAACGTTTAGAATTTAATCGATAAATGATGAATAAGATTATAATTATTTTTTTAGGCTTTTTAGTACTTTCTTGTTCTGACAATACGGTAGAAAAACCCGAAAAATTGATTGACGCCACTACTATGGAAAACATCCTGTATGACTTGGCTATGCTTCAAGCTATAAAAGGGCACAGTCCAAAAAAACTACCTGAAAATAGCATCAATCCTAAAACCTATATTTTTCAAAAATATAAAATAGATAGCGCTCAATTTTCACAAAGCAATAGGTATTATTCTTCTGATGTTGTAGGATACAGAAAAATGTATGAAAATGTAATTGCGAAAATAACCCAAGAGAAAAAACTGGCAGACATTAAAGTTAAAAAAGAGCTGAAAGCAAAACAGAAAAAAATAAAGGACTCGATTGTAAAATCTTCCAAAAACAAAAAAACTGCTGTTATTGCAAAA
Source organism: Bacteroidota bacterium (assembly GCA_040385625.1). Lineage (GTDB taxonomy): Bacteria > Bacteroidota > Bacteroidia > Flavobacteriales > Flavobacteriaceae > Flavobacterium. The sequence goes on along the minus strand of JAZKHA010000016.1, from coordinate 54,557 downwards.
GGCTAATTCTGATTTTGAATATACGTATTGATTCTTTCAAACTCAAAGCCCAGCGTTTTTTCAATTTTTGAAGTATCATAATAGTCAATATTATGTAAACTCCTAGCCATATCTTTAGAAAGCATTCTTTTTTTACCCAACAAACCCGCAAGCCAATCCAGTTTCCAAGCCAAGTTGGTTATCCATTTTGAAACTTCATATTTTGGAGCTTTTACATTTTGTTTTTCAGCAATTAACTTCGTTAATTTTTCATAGGCCAATGTTTCGGCAATCAATGTAAAACGCTCTCCTGAAACTGACGAATTCATTAAACTTATCATTATAGTAACCACATCATTTACCGTTACGAATCCGGTTCCTCCATTTGTATAAAAAAGAAGTCCATTTTTGATTTTTTTGTAAATATCCCCACTTCCTTCTTCCCAAAATAATGGTCCAAGAATTACACCTGGATTAACGATAACAACATCTAAATCTTCTTGATAGGCACGCCAAACTTCCATTTCGGCACCATATTTAGAAATCGCATAATCACTATGATGTGTTTCAGGATTCCACTCGGTTTCTTCTGTTATGATTGTTTCGTGAGCAGCCAAATCCCCCAGAGCAGCAATAGACGAAACATAACACAGTTTTTTGATTTTATAATCAATACAGAAGTTGACAATATTCGCAGTTCCTTCAATATTAGTCTTACGTAATTTTTCTTCATCGTTAGGATCAAAAGAAATTAACGCAGCACAATGATAAACACTGTCAATATTTTGAAATGCATTTTCGAGTGAAGGAATATCCAAAATATCACCTTGAATCCAGTTAATTTTTTCAAAAAAGGTTGGTTTTTGACAGTTGTCAAAAACTTTTTTCACTCTTTGTTTATTGGCCTCATCACGATACAATGCCACAACTTCTTGCTCTTGCAACAGTAATTGCAAAACCAAATGCGAACCAACTAATCCTGTAGCACCAGTTACTAAAATCATATTTCAAAGATATATATTTGAACATAAAACAAAAGCGATTCTGTCAAAGAAATAGAAAATCTGAAATCTAAAAACTATCTTTGCGCCAAATTAGTACGAAAAATGAAAAATTTAGTTGAAGAATTAAAGTGGAGAGGTTTATACCACGATAGCATGCCGGGCACCGAAGAACAATTACTAAAGGAGGCAACAACTGCTTATATTGGGTTTGATCCTACCGCCGATTCATTGCATATTGGAAGTATGGTTCAAATTATCCTTTTAGTTCATCTTAAAAATTTCGGACATAAACCTATCGCTTTAGTGGGTGGAGCAACCGGTATGATTGGTGATCCTTCTGGTAAAAGTGACGAACGTAATTTGTTAGACGAAGCCACTTTAGCTAAAAATGTTAACGGAATAAAAGCTGTTTTATCTAAATTTTTAGATTTTAATAGTTCTGATGCAAATGCACCTGTTTTGGTGAACAATTACGATTGGATGAAAACTTTTTCGTTTATCGATTTTGCTAGAGAAGTAGGAAAAAGAATTACCGTGAACTATATGATGGCAAAAGATTCGGTAAAGAAGCGTTTGTCGGGTGAAGCTGGTGACGGAATGTCATTTACAGAGTTTACCTACCAATTAATTCAAGGATACGATTTTTACCATTTACACAAAGAATACAACTGCTTACTTCAAATGGGTGGAAGTGACCAATGGGGAAACATCACTACGGGTACCGAATTAGTACGTCGTTTAAATGTTGATGGTTCGGGAGAAAGTGCCAAAGCATTTGCTTTAACCACTCCATTAATTACAAAAGCCGATGGTTCTAAATTTGGAAAATCGGAAGGCGGAAATGTTTGGTTAACGACTGATAAAACTTCGGTATATAAATTTTACCAATTTTGGTTAAATACTTCGGATGAAGATGCTGAAAAATACATCAAAATTTTCACTTTCTTAGACAAAGAAATAGTGGAAGCATTAATTGAAGAACACAAACAAGCACCACATTTAAGAGTTTTACAGCGTAAATTGGCAGAAGAAGTAACTGTTTTTGTTCATAGTGCAGCAGCTTTAGAAAAAGCCATTTCGGCAAGTAATATTTTATTTGGAAACTCTACTTCTGATGATTTAAAAGGATTAGATTCTGAAACTTTTCTAGAAATTTTTGAAGGAGTTCCACAAGCAGAAATAGCAAAAGCAGAAATAGAAGCTGGAATTAACATTGTAGATGTTTTAAACGCTAAAACAAGTTTTTTAAAATCAAACGGAGAAGCGCGTCGTGCATTGACCGAAAATTCAATAGCAGTAAACAAAGAAAAAGTTACTGAAGAATATCAAATTTCTACTGCTGATTTGATAAACAACCAATTCATACTATTACAACGAGGAAAGAAAAATTATTTTGTAGTTAATGTGAAATAATTTTTTACAACTCATTGATAAAGAGCTATTCTACCACAGAATAGCTCTTTTTTTGTTAAAATCGATGAACTACACTTTTTGACGTTAATTTTTTTATCATATATTCATTTTTTAAATAAAAATATTAATATATTCGCAACCGATAAACTAAAAAACCAACCAAATTATGAAAATTAAACTACTTTCCCTAGCAATGCTAGCGGTTACAAGTTTGACATTCGCACAAGATGGTTTGTGGAAGAAAGTTACTTCATCCAACAAACCGGCTCTTGAAAGCAGAATGCAATTACCCGAAAAAAATCTTTACGATTTAGATGTTACTACACTTCAATCGACATTAGCAAATTCTCCTAAGAGAAATTCTAAATCAGCTTCTTCCAGTGTAATCTCTTTACCAAATGCAGAGGGTCAAGCAGAACGATTCCGTGTGTATGAAAACTCAAACATGGATCCGGCACTTGAAGCTAAATACCCAAATATTAAATCCTATATTGGGATTGGAATTGACAATCCTACTGCTACTGCTTACTTTAGCATGTCGCCACTTGGATTTAAATCTATGGTTTTAAACTCAGACAAATCGGCAGTATTTATTGAGCCAATTTCAAATGACTTAAAAACCTATTCTGTTTATAAAAAAGCAGATAAAAAACAAAATCTTACTCCTTTTGAATGTAAGGTAATCGATAAAATAGAACCTTCAATTAGTGGTGAAACTTTACGTCCAAATGCTGATGATGCTACTTTGCGTACTTTCCGCTTAGCGATGTCTGTTACAGGAGAGTACACCGCGTATTTCGGAGGAACCAAAGCACAAGCTTTAGCAGCTATCAACAACACGATGACTCGTGTAAACGGTATTTTTGAAAAAGATTTTGCCGTAAGAATGGTATTAATTGCTAATACTGATGCGGTAATTTACACGTCTGCTTCGACAGATCCTTACTCAGCTGCTGCTGCTGGCGCAGATGGCGCGTGGAATGCTGAATTACAAAACACTCTAACAAATGTAATTGGAGAAGCCAATTACGATGTCGGACATTTATTTGGTGCTTCTGGTGGAGGCGGAAATGCCGGATGTATTGGATGTGTGTGTGACGACGGAGAAAAAGGTAGCGGGTACACCTCGCCTCTTGACGGAATTCCATCTGGAGATAACTTTGATGTTGATTTTGTGGCGCATGAATTAGGACATCAATTTGGTGCTAACCACACTTTTTCTATGAGCAACGAAGGAACAGGTGCTAATATGGAACCAGGTTCAGGGTCTACTATCATGGGATATGCAGGAATTACTGCTCAGGATGTTCAACCACATTCGGATGCTTATTTTCATGCATTCAGTATCCAACAGGTAACTAATAATGTTAAAACAAAAAATTGCCAAACCAATACAGCTACAGGAAATGCTATCCCAACAGCAAATGCTGGTGCAGATTATACCATTCCAAAGAGCACTCCATTTATGTTAACCGGTACGGCTACAGATGCAAACGGAGATGCTTTAACTTACAATTGGGAACAATTCAACAATGCTTCAAGCGCACAAACAGGCGCAAGTTCGGCTGCAAGTGCTACGAAAACAACAGGCCCAATTTTTAGATCTTATTCTTCAAGTACTTCACCGGTAAGGTATTTTCCTAGAATGGCTTCAGTATTAACAGGAGCAACAACAACAGCTGGAAGTGAAATTACTGTGGAAGCATTACCTTCAGTAGCTAGAACAATGACCTTTAGATTAACTGTTCGTGATAACAGAGCAGGTGGTTCAGCAAACAATAGTGATGATGCGATTGTAACGGTTAATGCTACTGCTGGTCCGTTTTCAGTTTCTTCTCCAAATACATCCGTTTCATACGCTGGTGGAAGCTCACAAGCTGTTACTTGGGTTGTAGGTGGTACTACTGCTAATGGTGTAAACTGTGCCAATGTAGATATTTTAATCTCTACTAATGGAGGAACTACTTGGACTACTTTATTAGCTGGAACTCCGAATGATGGTACAGAAAATGTTACAATTCCTAACACAGCTGGAACTACTAACAGAATTATGGTAAAAGGTTCTAACCACATCTTCTTTGATGTTTCAAATACCAACTTTACAATTACTGCTGGTTCATCTGATACTGTTGCCCCTTCTGCTCCAACAGCTTTAACAGCTTCAGGAACAACTCAAACAACTACTAACTTATCTTGGACTGCTTCAACGGATAACGTTGGCGTAACTGGATATGATGTATACCAAGGCACTACATTATTAGGAACTGTAACAACAACTTCTTACAATGTAACTGGCTTAACAGCTTCAACTGCTTATTCATTCTCTGTAAAAGCGAAAGATGCTGCTGGAAATGTTTCTGCTGCAAGTAACACAGTTAATGTAACTACTTCAGCTCCTGTTGTTGACACAACGGCTCCAACGGCTCCAACAAGCTTAACCGCTTCTGGAACAACTTCATCTTCAACCAATTTATCTTGGACTGCTTCAACGGATAACGTTGGTGTAACTGGATATGATGTATACCAAGGCGCTACTTTAAAAGCGACTGTTACTACAACTTCATATGCTGTTACAGGTTTAACTGCTTCAACAGCTTATACCTTCTCAGTAAAAGCAAAAGATGCTGCTGGAAATGTTTCGACTGCTAGTAACACAGTTAATGTAACTACTTCGACTGTATCTATCACTTACTGTGCTTCTCAAGGAAACAGTACAGCTGATGAGAAAATTGGAAGAGTAGTTATTGGCACAATCAATAATCCATCAACTGGAACGCTTGGATATGAAGATTTTACTTCATTATCAACCAATCTTACTCAAAACGCTACATCGACAATCACAGTAACTCCATCATGGACTTCATCTACTTATGCTGAAGGATATGCTGTATTTATCGATTACAACAAAAATGGTGTGTTTACTGATGCTGGTGAAACCGTTTGGTCAAAAGCCGCCTCTACAACTACTCCTGCTTCTGGTTCTTTTACAGTTCCTGCTACAGCAACTTTAGGCGCAACGAGAATGAGAGTTTCTATGAAATACAACGCAATTCCTACAGCTTGTGAGGCTTTCTCATACGGTCAAGTAGAAGATTATACCGTTAACATTGTTGCAGGCACTGCTGATACAACTGCTCCAACTGCTCCAACAAGTTTAACAGCTTCTGGAACAACTTCATCTTCAACTAACTTATCTTGGACTGCTTCTACAGACAATCTAGCTGTTACTGGATATGATGTATACCAAGGTGCAACTTTAAAAGCAACAGTAACTACAACTTCATACGCTGTTACAGGTTTAACTGCAGCTACCGCTTATACTTTCTCAGTAAAAGCAAAAGATGCTGCTGGAAATGTTTCGACAGCTAGCAACACAGTTAACGTAACAACTAGCTCTACCACAATTACATATTGCGCCTCAACAAGCAGCAATACTAACGACGAAAGAATTGGAAGAGTGGCTGTTGGAACAATCAACAATGCTTCTACTGGAACTGCAGGTTACGAAAACTTCACTGCAATTTCTACCAATGCGGCTAGAGGAGCTTCTCAAACCATTACTATTACACCAACTTGGACAAGCACTGTGTATAGTGAAGGATATGCTGTATTTATTGACTACAACCAAAACGGTGTATTTACCGATGCAGGTGAAACAGTATTTACTAAAGCTACTTCTACAGCTACAACAGCTACCGGTTCATTTACCGTTCCTGCAACAGCTACTTTAGGAGCTACTAGAATGAGAGTTTCTATGAAATATAATGGTGTTCCAACTTCTTGCGAAACACTTTCTTATGGTCAAGTAGAAGATTATACCGTTAATATTACTTCTGCTGCAAAAGAAGATGAAACTTCTGTAGCTGAAAGAGTAGAAATAAGATTGTATCCTAATCCTACATCTTCAATTTTAAATGTAACTTCAGTTTCTGAAAATGCTTCATTTAAAGTTTATAATGTAATGGGACAAACTATTTTAGCGGATAAAATAACTAATGGAACTATTGATGTTTCTCGTTTAACTAACGGAAATTACATTATGGAAATTTCTGATAACGGAACTTCAACAACCAAACGTTTTATCAAAAACTAATCATAATAACCAAACTAAACACGAAAAACGCCTTCTTAACCGAAGGCGTTTTTTATTGACTATCGTTTACTTCTGTAAAAAATACTTAATTTTAGGCTTTTAAAATTCATCCAATGAAAAAACTAGTTATTTTAATTGTTGCATTAATGGGATTAACTTCAAACGCACAAAATGTGCTTTCGCCAGAAATACTCTGGAAACTAGGTCGTGTAACTGCTTTAGGTATTTCTAAAGACCAAAAAAATATTATTTACAAAGTGTCCACTCCGTCTGTGGAAGAAAATAAATCTAAAACCACTTTTTATAGCATTCCGATTATTGGCGGAAAAGCAACTGAGATTAAGGACACCAAAGATGTTTTAAGAGATAAAAACATTTCTCCCGATGGCAAATACCTTTTATCTTCTCAAGAAGTAAAATTGATGAATGTTCATGGTAAAGATTTTTACCCAGAATTAGACAAATCAAATGCTCAAATTTATGACGGATTAGATTATCGTCATTGGGACACTTGGAATGAAGGCAAATACAACCATGTGTTTTATGGTGGTGTTCCTGCAGAAAATGTACGTCTGGCGGCACCTATAGATATTATGAAGGACGAACGTTTTGATAGTCCACAAAAGCCATTTGGTAGTGACGAAGACTACATTTGGTCACCCGATAGTAAAAGTATCTTATACGTTTGTAAGAAAAAAGCAGGAACAGCTTATGCCGTTTCGACCAATACTGATATTTACGAGTACAATATAGAAACCGGAAAAACCATCAACCGTACCGAAGAAAATTTAGGATATGATACGAATCCTGCTTTCTCACCTATGGGAAATTTGACTTGGTTGCAAATGAAACGCGATGGTTATGAAGCAGACAAAAATGACCTTATTGTCGATTTCAAAGGAATAAAAATGAACCTAACAGCCAATTGGGACGGAACTGTGGAAAACTTCATGTGGAGTGCCGATGGTAAAAAAGTGTATTTTACAGCTCCAATTGGTGGCACCAAACAACTATTTGAAGTTAATTTTCCAGGGTTAACTAAAATTGCGATTCAAGTAAGACAACTTACAGAAGGTGATTTTGACGTAGTAGATATCATTGGTTTTTCTGGCACAAATATTATTGTGACTAGAACCGACATGAATCATGCTACCGAAATTTTCTCATACGAACTGAAGAAAAAAGCATGGAAACAAATCACCAATGTGAATACCGAAACCTACAGCAACCTAACATTACCAAAACCTGTTAAGCGATTAGTAACCACAACTGATGGTAAAAAAATGGTCGTTTGGGTGATCCTTCCACCAAATTTTGATGCTACTAAAAAATATCCAACCTTATTATTCTGCCAAGGCGGGCCACAATCACCATTAACGCAGAGTTACTCTTTCCGCTGGAATTTTTCTTTAATGGCTTCACAAGGCTATGTAATTGTAGCGCCAAATCGTCGCGGAATGGCGGGTCATGGGGTAAAATGGAACGAACAAATTTCAGGTGATTGGGGTGGACAAGTAATGGACGACTACCTATCGGCAATTGATGATGTTGCTAAAGAAAACTATGTAGACAAAACTCGTTTAGGATGTGTTGGTGCCAGTTATGGTGGTTATTCTGTATTTTATTTAGCTGGAATTCACAACAATCGTTTCAAGACTTTCATTGCACACGATGGTGTTTTCAACACACAAAGTATGTTTGGAACAACAGAAGAAGTATTCTTCAACAACTGGGATTTTGGCGGACCGTATTGGGAAAAAGACAATAAAGTTGCCCAACAAACCTACACCAAATTCAATCCAATCAATTATGTAGACAAATGGAACACGCCTATCTTAATAATTCAAGGAGGAAATGATTTTAGAGTACCTATTGGTCAATCCCAAGAAGCTTTTCAAGCAGCACAATTAAGAGGAATTAAAAGTAGGTTTTTATACTTTCCGGAAGAAAACCACTGGGTACTTAAAGCACAAAATGCTCAAATCTGGCAGCGTGAATTTTACAAATGGTTAAAAGAAACCCTATAGTATTTAAAAATCCCGAAAAATTTTCGGGATTTTTTATTTCTTAATTAAAACCTAAATTGTTGTTAAAATCAACTTTAGCTCGTAACAATTTTTAATTTTACCGACTATTAAGACATCAAAAACTTAAAAAATATGTACGTGATACCAATCAAACCAATTATCATTGCTTCTTCATTATTATTAGGAGCTATTGGAACGCAAGCACAAGATAATTTAGTAAACTCACTAAAAATCAATGCAAGTGAAAAAAGTAAAGAATCATTCAAATTTTCTGATGTAATCAACATCGAGAATACTTCTGTAAAAAACCAAGGATCATCAGGAACATGTTGGAGTTATTCAGCCAATTCATTTTTAGAATCAGAAATGATCAGAATGGGTAAAAAACCGGTTGAATTATCTCAAATCTTTTCTGCTCGTAATGCCTATGTAGAAAAAGGAAGAAATTATGTTCGTATGCATGGTTCAGTAGCACTTGGTGATGGTGGAGCATTTCACGATGTAATGAACATGTACAAAAAATACGGAGCTGTTCCTCAATCAGTATATACTGGTTTAAATTATGGCACTGATAAAAATAAATTTTCTGAAATGGGAGCGCTTACTGAAGCATTCTTAAAAGCGGTTGTAACCAATCCTAATGGAGAATTAACGCCAAACTGGGAAAAAGCCTACGCAGCTATAATTGATTCTTATTTAGGAACAATTCCTAAAAGTTTCGATTACAACGGAAAAAAATACACCCCAGAAACTTTTGCTAAAGAAGTTGTAGGTATCAATGGCGATGATTACGTTGAAATTTCATCTTTACAAGAATATCCATATTACACAAAATTTGTATTAATGGTGCCGGACAACTGGTCTTTTGACCAAGTGTATAATGTAAAAATGAATGAATTGACTGAAATTATTGATAGTGCTTTAAAAAATGGATACTCAGTAGCTTGGGCTGGTGATGTGAGCGAAAAAAGCTTCTCATGGAAAAATGGAGTAGCCTTTGTTCCTGAAAAGAAAATGGATGACATGACTGCTGAAGAAAAAGCAGACTTATTCAATGGCCCTAAAAACGAATTGGTAGTAACGGAAGAAATGCGCCAAAAAGCATTCGATAATTACACTACTACTGATGATCACGGAATGCACATTGTAGGTATTTCAAAAGACCAAAATGGCAAAGAATATTACATCGTAAAAAACTCTTGGGGAACCACAAACGACCATAAAGGGTATTTATACATGACCAAAGAATTTGCAAAATACAAAGCGACTGCAATTTTATTACACAAAAAAGCGGTTCCTGCTGCGATAGCATCTAAATTGAAGTTATAATATAAATTACATGAGCCGAATGGCAAAGCAATCAAAATTAATAAGCCCGAAGAAATTTCTTCGGGCTTATTAATTATAAGTAAAAAACTTCAACAAATATGCGGAAAAACCGTAACCCATTTTTTTTAAATTGTTGTAATCTTGCGCTTCTCAAGAAGCGTCTTTGGTAAGTCCTTAATCAGGTTATACCTGTAATTAAGACTCTAAGTAGTAATCCCTAAGGCAACTTATGTTTGTAATGAAAATATTATATAACGTCTTAATAAATGAATTATTTTTTAAAAAATAAGAAAGCAGTTTTTATAATTAGCTTTATCATATTGTTGTATGCAAATTTATTCAGTCGAGGCATACATGATCATGGTATAATAGTTAGTTTTTATCTTACTGGGGTTTTTAATTTTGTATTGTGTTATGTAATGCTGAAAGTAAATCCGTATAAAAAAGTAGGAACATTATTAACTTATTTTTATTTTTATTTAATAACACCTGCCGTTATTTATGGTTTTTGGACCTCAAGTAAAATGCCTGGCATTATAGATTATATCATTTATGTTTTTTCAAGCCTTTTCGCATATTTATGGTATAGATATAATAATAAAAATATCATAATCACATACATCATAATTTTTGCAATTATAGCATTTAATTATTTAAATATTTTGAATTTTTATTATGATTATATGGATAAAAATCGAGTTATAGGAAAAGAATTACCGCGACTAAATTTAATCGATAAAAGCAGCAATAAAATCAAATTACCAAAAGGGAAAGTTTTAGTATTTGATGTTTGGAATAATTACTGTGGTATTTGCATTAATGAGATGCCTATATTTGAAAGCTTAAAAAATGAATTTAAAAATGATAAGGAAGTCGTTTTTTATGGTTTAAATGCAGTAATTAGAAAAGGGGATATTAAAAATTCTTTAGAAGATTTGAAAGAGTTCAGTTTTGAAAATTTTTACATTGATAATGATGAACTAAAAAACAAATTGAATATAGATAGAGTTCCACAATATTTAGTAATTAATAAAAAAGGAATTATAGTTTATATAGGTTCACTAAATTCTAATAAAACAGAAACTTATAATAATATATACGATTTAATAAATGAAGCTAAAAAATAAATATATACTTCTTGTAATTTTCAATTTCGTTTTATTTTCCTGCGAGAAAAAAGCGGTTCCTGCTGCGATAGCATCTAAATTGAAATTATAAAACACACATATTATTATTCAAATAAAATCCTGAAGTCATATCGATTTCAGGATTTTTATTTTTTGTACATTTGAATTTTACAATTCATAAAAATGACTACAACAACTATAAAAGAGTTTTATAACGAAATTTTTGGCGATTACTGCCCAGAAGTTGTACAGTATATCGATGAAATGGACAAGAAAGATGTAGGTCATTTTAATGTTTTTGATATCAGTGAAATGTACAGCGCATGCAAAAATAAACCAGCCATGCCTTACAACAGAAGAGCCTATTACAAAATAAGCCTTATCAACGGAAAAAATAAAGTCGAATATGCCGACAGAACAATAGAAATTGAAAACTACGCCATTCTCTTTGCTACCCCAAAAATTCCGTATCGATATACTCCGGAAGACAATAACCAAAAAGGTCATTTTTGTGTTTTTACAGAAGATTTTATGACCAAATCAAAAACCGGATTAGTCATAGACGAGTTACCCATTTACCAACCTAATACTGATTTTATTTTTCAGCTGAATGAAAAGCAATATATTGAAATTCAAGATATATTCGCCAAAATGCACAGTGAAATACAATCGGATTACAAATACAAATACGATCTGCTTCGCAATTATCTTATCGAACTTTTACATTACGGTCAAAAATTAAAACCAATGGATGCCCTAATCGATAACATGAATGCTTCTTCCCGAATTGCTTCTTTGTTTTTAGAACTTTTGGAACGACAATTTCCAATCGAATCAACCACTCAAGCACTATTACTCCGAAACCCAAAAGATTACGCCGAAACCCTTAATGTACACGTCAATCATTTGAACAAAACATTAAAAGAACGAACCGGAAAAACAACCACCGAAATTATCACTTCAAGAATTCTACAGGAATCTAAAGTCTTACTAAAAAACACACATTGGAATGTTTCCGAAATATCAAGCTCGCTAGGTTTTGAAGAAGTCGCGCATTTTTCCAATTTCTTTAAAAAACAAATCGGAGTATCACCTGTAGCCTTTAGAAATTAATTATTTGAATTTTGCAAAAGACAGATTGTTTTAAGCAATAAGCCTTTTAGAAAACCAACCGATATTTGTACTGTAATTTAAAAACAGATACAAATGACAAACGGTATAAACAAAATTGCCTTGATTACTGGTGGTAGTCGTGGTTTAGGAAAAAATTCGGCACTTCAGCTAGCTCAAAAAGGATTTGATATCATCATCACGTATCAATCACAAAAAGAGGAGGCCGAAAAAACTGCAAATGAAATAATTGCCTCTGGCAGAAAAGCCTCATTTATCCAATTAGATTTATCGAATACTTCCTCTTTCAACACTTTTTCAGATGAGCTTAAAAACATGCTAAAAAATGATTTTGGAACTGAAAAATTCGACGCCTTAGTTAACAATGCAGGCTCTGGTTACAATGCAACAATCAGCGAAACAACAGAAGCTGGCTTTGATTCTATGTCTGATATTCATCTGAAAGCACCCTTTTTTCTAACTCAAAAACTATTACCATTGTTAAATGATGGTGGAAGCATTGTAAACACTTCTTCTGGCTTATCACGTTTTAGTTATTCAGGATATGCAGCATATGCCATCATGAAAGCTGGAATAGATGGATTAACACGTTATCAGGCAGTTGAATTTGGAAGTAGAAAAATAAGAGTAAACTCTGTTGCGCCTGGAGCAATTGAAACTGATTTTGCCGGCGGCTTTGTAAGAGACAATAAGGAATTAAATGATATGATAAGCAATATGACACCGTTGGGAAGAGTTGGAAAACCAGATGACATAGGTAGTGTTGTTGCTTTTTTATGTTCCGATGAATCGAAATGGGTTAACGGACAACGCATAGAAGCCTCAGGCGGAATACATATTTAATAAAAAAGCCCAATCTTACGATTGGGCTTTTTTTGTTTATTATCCTCTTTGCTCTTTCATTACAAAAGATTCCATGAATTTTGTAGTATAATTTCCAGCTACATAATCTGGTTCGTCCATTAATTGTCTATGGAAAGGAATTGTTGTTTTAATTCCTTCGATATAGAACTCATCTAAAGCACGTTTCATCTTACTGATAGCTTCTTCTCTTGTTTGTGCAGTAGTAATTAACTTAGCAATCATAGAGTCATAATTTGGCGGAATAGTATATCCTGCATACACGTGAGTATCCAAACGAACTCCGTGACCACCTGGCGCATGTAAAACTGTAATTTTCCCTGGCGAAGGACGGAAATCATTATATGGATCTTCCGCATTGATACGACATTCGATAGAGTGCAATTGTGGTAAATAGTTTTTACCCGAAATTGGCACACCAGCCGCAACTAATATTTGTTCACGAATTAAATCGTAATCGATAACTTGTTCTGTAATTGGGTGTTCTACTTGGATACGAGTATTCATCTCCATAAAGTAGAAATTACGGTGTTTGTCTACCAAGAACTCTACTGTTCCAGCTCCTTCATACTTGATGTATTCAGCAGCTTTAACCGCAGCTTCTCCCATTTTGTGACGCAATTCATCCGTCATGAATGGTGAAGGTGTTTCTTCTGTTAATTTTTGGTGACGACGTTGAACCGAACAATCTCTTTCAGAAAGGTGACATGCTTTACCAAAAGAATCTCCAACAATTTGAATTTCAATATGTCGAGGCTCTTCGATTAATTTTTCTAAATACATGCCATCATTACCAAAAGCGGCAGCTGACTCTTGACGAGCACCTTCCCAAGCTTTTAATAAATCTTCTTGTTTCCAAACAGCACGCATTCCTTTACCACCACCACCAGCAGTTGCTTTAAGCATTACTGGGTAACCAAACTCAGCTGCTAATTGTTCTGCTTGTTCGTACGATTCTAAAATCCCAACAGAACCCGGAACACATGGTACTCCCGCTTCAATCATGGTAGATTTTGCCGAAGCTTTATCTCCCATACGGTCAATCATTTCTGGAGAAGCTCCAATAAATTTAATGTTGTGCTCTTGACAAATTTTAGAAAACTTAGCGTTTTCAGATAAGAATCCGTAACCTGGGTGAATAGCATCTGCGTTCGTAATTTCTGCAGCAGCAATAATATTAGACATTTTCAAGTACGATAAATTACTTGGAGGAGGTCCAATACAAACCGCTTCGTCAGCAAATTTTACGTGCAAACTTTCTGCATCAGCAGTAGAATAAACCGCAACGGTTTTGATTCCCATTTCTTTACAAGTTCTAATTACACGAAGTGCAATTTCTCCCCTGTTAGCAATTAATATTTTTTTAAACATCGCTTGAAATTTTAAATGTTGAATTTTAAATTTTAAATTTTTTTGAACGATGGAATTCATCATTCAAAATTTAGCATTTATAATTTCTTTATGATGGATCTACTAAGAATAATGGTTGATCGAATTCTACTGGAGAAGAATCGTCTACTAAAATCTTAACGATTTTACCTGACACTTCACTTTCGATTTCGTTGAATAACTTCATCGCTTCGATAACACATAATGTATCACCTTTAGCAATTGTAGCTCCTACCTCTACAAACATTGGTTTGTCTGGAGCTGGTTTACGGTAAAAAGTACCAATCATTGGAGATTTTACAGTAATGTATTTAGAATTATCATCCGCTGCTTCTACTGCTGGCGCACCTGCTACTGGAGCTGCTGCTTGAGCAACTGGAGCTGCTTGCATTTGAGGCATTTGTTGCATAGGCATTTGTTGAATATACGTATGTTCTGCAGCCCCTGCTTCTGTAGTTTTGATAGTGATTTTGAAATCATCCATCTCTAATTTTACTTCTGTAGCACCTGATTTTGCTACAAATTTGATTAGGTTTTGAATTTCTCTAATATCCATGATATTTTTCTTTTGGTTTATTTTATCGTTGTTTGTCATATGCCCATTTTAAATAAATTGATCCCCAGGTAAATCCTCCCCCGAAAGATGCAAAGATAAGATTATCTCCTTTTTTAAGTTTATCTTCAAAATCACTAAGCAATAAAGGCAAAGTCCCTGAAGTTGTATTTCCATATCGGTGAATGTTTACCAATACTTTATTTTCGTCTAATCCCATTCTGTCGGCAGTAGCGTCAATAATTCTTTTGTTCGCTTGATGTGCAATTAACCAATTGATATCATCGTGCGTTAAATTATTGCGTTGCATGATTTTTTCACTCACGTCAGCCATTCCAGAAACTGCATATTTAAATACAGTCTTTCCATCTTGAAAAACGGTATGTAAACCATTTTCAACTGTTTCTTTTGAAGCAGGAAGTATAGAACCACCAGCATCAATTTTTAAATATTCACGACCAATTCCGTCTGAACGTAAAATCTCATCTTGCAATCCAAGACCTTCATAGTTAGGTTCAAAAAGAACAGCACCCGCACCATCTCCAAAGATAATGCAGGTTGCTCTGTCGGTATAATCTATAATTGATGACATTTTATCGGCACCAATAAGTAATACTTTTTTATATCTACCTGATTGAATGTAGGCAGCAGCAGTTGACATTCCGTAAAGAAAACTAGAACAAGCCGCTTGCAAATCGTAAGCGAAAGCATTTACCGCACCAATTTGTGTTGCCACAAATACACCAGTTGATGCCACAGGCATATCTGGAGTAGCGGTTGCTAATAGTACTAAATCTATTTCTTTAGGGTCGATACCTGATTTTTCAATAAGGTTTTGAGCTGCTTTTATAGCAAGAAAGGAAGTTCCTGCTCCTTTTTCTTTTAAAATTCTTCTTTCCTTGATACCCGTACGAGTAGTAATCCACTCATCATTGGTATCAATCATTGTTTCTAATACTTGATTAGATAAAACAAACTCAGGAACATAAGCGCCAACGGCAGTAATTGCGGCAGTAATTGTATTCATAAAGTTCAAAATAATGCGTCCTAAAATCTGCGTTCTAAAAGACGATGAAGTTACAAAAAATCTTTAAAATAGAAATTATAACTTCGAATTTTTATTTTTTCGGTTATTTCCAACAAAAAAACTCTCACTAGGTGAGAGTTAGATTTTTATACTAAAACGTATTAAGCAACAGCTACCGATTTATCGATAACTACTTGACCACGGTAATACATTTTACCTTCATGCCAGTAAGCTCTGTGGTATAAATGCGCTTCACCAGTGATAGGGCAAGTTGCAATTTGAGCAACAGTTGCTTTATAGTGAGTTCTTCTTTTATCTCTTCTTGTTTTCGAGGTTTTTCTCTTAGGATGTGCCATTTTACAAAATTATTTATCCGTTAATAGTTTCTTTAATGCTGCCCAACGTGGGTCAATTTCTTCTTCTTTTACTTCTTGTTCGTCTTTGACTTCAATATTATTAAGCTTTTCTAATGCTTTTTTATCTTTAGCACCAGGACTTACTCTTTTTAATGGTATCGATAAAACAATCATTTCATAAATGTATTGCGAAACGTCTACTTGATGTTCGCCGAAAGGCAAAATGAGCAACTCCTCATTTTCATCATTAAACTTTTCTCCAAAACGAACAATGAGCTTCAATTTCCCTTTAACCGGTAAATCAAACATTTCATTAGTTACGTCACATGGAACATGTATGGTTCCCGAATGCTTTAAATTTAATTCAAGCATCGTGCTTTGTTTTTCTAAAACCAGATTCACTTTTATATCTGACGAATCGAATTCATCATATTCAAAGTGATCAAAGAACGCTTTACTAATTTGATACTCAAACTGATGTTTTCCAAGCTTTAATCCTAAAAATGGGATTAAAAATTCATTTGTAACTTTCATCTTAACAACAATTTGCCCTTAATTAGGGTGTGCAAAGATATAAATATTTTATAAAATCAAAAGAGTTATTCACCTTTTTTTGTTCATAACTGCTTTTCTTTGATTTTTAAAGGCTTTGCGGTTATTTCTTGATACTCAATTCGCGATTTAAAAATATCGATTGCCATATAAATGGCTTCTGTAAACGAATTATAGTCGGCAATTCCTTTTCCGGCAATATCATATCCGGTTCCGTGATCGGGAGATGTTCTTATTTTATCTAATCCCGCCGTATAATTTACGCCTTTACCAAAAGATAGCGTTTTGAACGGAATCAAGCCCTGATCGTGATACGTAGCGATTACGGCATCGTATTTTTCATATTGTGCACTTCCGAAGAAACCATCCGCAGAATACGGTCCGAAAACTAACGTTCCTTCATCAAATATTTTTTTCAAGGCTGGTTTCAATACTTTTTCTTCCTCATCTCCTATTACACCATTATCACCCGAATGCGGATTTAATCCCAACACCGCGATTTTTGGCTTCGTAATTCCGAAATCTTGGATTAACGATTGGTTGATGGTTTTTATTTTTTTACGAATTAATGCCTCCGTTAAATGTTTTGCTACTTCATTAATAGGCACGTGGTCGGTAAACAAGCCCACACGCAAATTGTCTTGCACCATAAACATCAAAGCATCGCCTTCCAATTCCTGATCCAAATAATCAGTATGTCCTGGAAACGAAAATTCTTCCGATTGTATATTTGACTTACTAATAGGTGCGGTCACCAATACATCTACCAAACCTTCTTTTAAAGCTTGGGTTGCCGATGTGAATGATTTTACAGCATATTTTCCTACCGTTTCATCTTCTTTACCTAATTCAAGATTTACGCCTTCTTTCCAAACATTCAATACATTGATTTTTCCAACCAACGCTTGATCAATTTTATCAATTCCGTGAAGGTTGACATTCAAATCCAATTGCTTTTTCAAAAAAGAAAGGATTTTCACATTAGCAAAAATAATTGGCGTACAAAGCTCCAACATACGAGTATCTTCAAACGATTTTAGGATTACTTCGCTCCCAATTCCGTTTAAATCTCCAATTGAAATTCCTACGAATATATTTTCTGGTCTTTTTGTCATCAGTTCAATGTATTTATTGCTAATTTTGAACTGCAAATTTACTAAAATTAAATCAGTTAATGTTTACAGGAATCATAGAAACTCTTGGCACCATCAAGGAATTACGAAAAGAAGGCGAAAACATACACGTTAGCGTACAATCGAATATCACCAACGAACTTAAAATCGACCAAAGTGTAGCACACAATGGCGTTTGTTTGACAGTTATTACTATCGATAACGACACCTATACCGTAACTGCCATTAAAGAAACAATTGACAAAACCAATTTAGGCGATTGGAAGATAAACGATAAAGTAAACTTGGAACGCGCTATGAAACTGGGCGACCGATTAGACGGACACATAGTACAAGGACACGTGGACCAAACCGCTGTTTGCAAAAATATTGAAGAAGCCAACGGCAGTTGGTATTTCACTTTTGAATACGATAAAAGCCTAAATAATATTACCATTGAAAAAGGCTCTATAACCGTTAACGGAACGAGCTTAACAGTGGTCAACTCCAAAATCAATGAGTTTAGCGTAGCGATTATCCCGTATACTTATGAGCACACCAATTTTCACAGTTTTGAAGTGGGCACGAAAATCAATTTAGAATTTGATGTGATTGGGAAGTATGTAGCGAGGTTGCAGGAATTGAGAGGCTAAAGCGGCTATTAGAAATTATATAGTTGTCGCTATCAGAAAGACCCAGTTCATTACAACAAAACTTACGTGCCATAGCAGTTTGAATTGTTAATTCACGATTTATTTGCGACGAAAACCTTTTGGGAAATATTAATTAGTTAATTTCGCCTCCCCTGAAAGAATCAGGTCTTATTAATACAATATGTTATTAAAAATACTCACCGTAGTCGGACTTGCCACTTTTGAAATTTATGCAGCAATTCCTGTCGGATTCGCCTTCAAGTTATCGCCATGGATCATTTTTTTTGCAAGCGTTACTGGTGGTTTAATTGGAACTTTTGTCGCAGCTTTTTTAGGCAATAATATTAGGGCTTTGTTTCACAAAAACAAGCCTACTAGAGATAATGTTGAAAAAAAACATCCTATGATACTTCATCTCTGGAATAAATATGGCATAATTGGGCTGGGGTTTTTAGGCACGATGTCCGTTGGCGCACCAATAAGCCTAGCTGTAGGCATTGGGTTAAACGCAAATATTAAAAAATTGGTCACTTGGTGCTGTATTGGCGTTATAGTCCGTTGTATTGTATTCACCCTGATTGGCTGGTACGGATTACAACTATTTTAATTCTTTGATTAAAATGGGCTTGTCCTCTGATCTTCTAAATGCTTAAAATTTCACAACCAGATACAGACTTTTAGTACTCCGCATATTAAAATATGATTACAGTAAACAGCGTACAACAGCGATTTAGCGAAGCACATGACATAATAAAAAATCCCAAACCTTACGGTTTGGGATTTTTTATTTATAACTTATATCTTCTTACATTTTCATCAACCAATTACGCATCGAAACTTCATTGCTGATAATCGCTCTTAAGTCAGCAATAGCCACACGGTCTTGTTGCATCGAATCACGGTGACGAATCGTAACCGTTTTATCTTCTAGCGTTTGATGATCAACCGTAATACAGAAAGGTGTCCCTAAGGCATCCTGACGACGGTAACGACGTCCAACTGCATCTTTTTCATCATAGGCTACATTGAAATCCCATTTCAAATCTTCGATGATTTCTTTGGCAATATCTGGCAACCCGTCTTTTTTAACCAATGGCAATACCGCCGCTTTTGTTGGCGCTAATACACTTGGCAAACGCAATACTGTTCTGGTTGAACCGTCTTCTAAAGTTTCTTCTTTTAAAGAATTTGAGAAGACCGCCAAGAACATTCTATCCAATCCTACCGAGGTTTCCACTACATATGGCACATAGTTTCTGTTTTCTTCGGTATCGAAATATTGTAATTTTTTTCCTGAATGTTGTTCGTGTGCTTTCAAATCGAAATCGGTACGCGAGTGAATTCCTTCCAATTCTTTAAATCCGAATGGAAAATTAAATTCAATATCAGCCGCAGCATTAGCATAATGTGCTAATTTTTCATGATCGTGAAAACGGTAGTTCTCTCTTCCTAATCCAAGAGATAAATGCCAATTTAGACGCGTATTTTTCCAATATTCGTAGTACTTCATTTCCTCGCCTGGCTTCACAAAAAATTGCATTTCCATTTGTTCGAATTCACGCATACGGAAAATAAACTGACGCGCTACAATCTCATTACGAAATGCTTTTCCTGTTTGCGCAATTCCAAACGGAATCTTCATACGTCCTGATTTTTGAACGTTTAAGAAGTTAACGAAAATTCCTTGCGCCGTTTCCGGACGTAAGTATAAATCCATTGCCGTATCGGCAGAAGCTCCTAATTTCGTTCCGAACATCAAGTTGAACTGACGTACTTCGGTCCAATTACGAGAACCAGAATCTGGACAAGCAATTTCCAATTCTTCAATTAACGCTTTTACATCGGCCAAATCTCCAGAATCTAAACCTTTAGCCATTCGTTGTAGAATGGCACTTTTTTGATCTAAATATCCTTTTACTCTTTCGTTGGTAGCCACAAATTGCTCTTCATCAAAAGCCTCTCCAAAACGACCTTTCGCTTTTTCAATTTCTTTTTGTGCTTTCTGATTTAATTTTTCGGCATAATCCTCAATTAAAACATCGGCACGGTATCTTTTTTTAGAGTCTTTATTGTCAATCAACGGATCATTGAAAGCATCCACGTGACCAGAAGCTTTCCAAGTCGTTGGGTGCATAAAAATTGCAGCATCAATACCTACAATATTTTCGTGCATTTGCACCATTGATTTCCACCAATACTCTCTAATATTCTTTTTTAATTCTACTCCGTTTTGCGCATAATCGTATACTGCGCTCAAACCATCATATATTTCGCTCGATTGGAAAATGAATCCATACTCTTTTGCATGCGAAACTACATTCTTAAATAAATCTTCTTGTTTTGCCATAGTGGTGCAAAAATAAAAAAAACGGACTTAAAAAATCCGTTTTACATTATAATATTCTATCTTTTGTTGGTTATTTCAGTGAAAAAACGGTGCTTCCTATTAAATTAATTCCAGAATAGATATTAATTTCATAGTCACCTTTGGTCATTTGTTGTTTGTTTGGATCAACAAACACACAAACATCTAAATCTTCGTTATCATAATAAACGTTGGTTTTGGCACTAAAACGTAATAATTTATCATTAGATTCAATGATTTCTCCGTTTTTAGAAACCACTTTATTATCAGGATTTACAATTTGAATGTAAATATCTTTATCCCCTTTTATTGCCGCTTTGTTTTCAAGCAGTGTAAAACACACTTTTACTTGCTCAGTTGCATTAAATCTTTTGGTTTCAATGATATTGTTGGCAACTATTTTTACTCCGTTGGCTACAACATTTACAGCGGTGAGGTTTTTTGTTAATGAAATAATACTTTCGTTGGCTAAGTTTTTCTTTGCCAGCTCTCTGTTTTTATCTCGTAATAAAGCTACTTGGTTGTCTAATTCAGAATTCTCGCGGGTTCGTTTTTTAAGAACCGTTTCAAATGAATCTATTTTTTTTAAGTAATTTTTAGAAACATTAGCAACACCAATCATTTGTTTAGCAGGTTTATCCTCTTCCTTTTCAGTAATCACTTCTTTTACTTTCAAATCTTCAGAAGATTGCAATGCATTATTTTTTTGAACCTCTGCATCATAACGATTCAAAATCTCTTTTAGATCGTTTGTATAGGTTTCTTTATCAATTTTAGTGGTTTCCTCTAGCTTTTTATACCTCTCCAAACTGTCATAGTATTTCATACCGAGTGCGAAAGCAATCGACAATACTGTAACTGTTGCAATTTTAAGCAGGACAATTGGGGTTTTAACAGACATTCTTAGGGCAATTATTTTATGCTAAAATATTTTATTAGCTTTAGACAAAAAAATAAAATCGATGAAATGCTTAAATATTTGTTAAACTTATTTTATCCTTTGGTTTGTAATGGCTGTAAAAACACCCTCAATACCAATGAAATAGGCATTTGCTTAACTTGTCGCCACGAAATTCCATTAACCAGCCATTTACTACAAAAAGAAAATGAGGCTTATAAAAAGTTTAATGGTAAAATTCCGATTGAACACGTCTCTTCCATGCTGTATTATCATAAAAAAGGAATTGTACAACAATTGATTCACAACTTAAAATACAACAAACAACAGCAAATAGGAAGTCTTTTAGGCGAATGGTATGTAAACGATTTAAAAAATAATGAGACCATACAATCGGTCGATTATATTATCCCGGTCCCTTTGCATAAAAAAAGAATCAAAGAGCGAGGATACAATCAAGTCACCACTTTTTGTGAAAGCATTTCAAATGGGCTAAAAATTCCGCTAAATGAAAACATACTCTACAGAAACGAATATGCTATAACCCAATCTAAGAAAGGATTAATTGACAGAAATGCGGTTTCTACAACTACTTTTGAAGTAAATTTCAACGAACAACATCACGACAAGCATTTTCTACTAATTGACGACGTGCTTACGACTGGCGCAACCTTAGAAGCTTGTAGCAAAGCATTACTTACTATTCCGAAAGCAAAAATCAGTATTGTAACGATGGCTTTTTCGCACTCGTAAAAGGTTAAACAAATAAAAAAATATTTCGTTACCACTAAATATAGTTGTTATTTTGTGGTGATTAATCAGAACAGCATGAGAAACAATAACATCTTCCTTCTTTTTCTTTTGGTAGTTTTACTTTTGGCAAGTTGTGCTAAAAGAGGCTCTATTACTGGTGGTGATAAAGATGTTACTCCTCCTAAAATCATTTCGAGCAATCCGAAGAATTTTTCAACACAATTCGACAAAAAAGAAATCAAAATCACTTTTGATGAGTACATCAAAATTAAAGATTTACAAAAAAATCTAATTGTTTCGCCACCCATGAAAAACCCAATCACGGTTTTACCACAAGGAGGTGTAAGCAAAAACCTGATTATAAAAATCAACGACACGCTTAAAGCCAAAACTACATACAGTTTTAATTTCGGACAAAGCATTATTGACAATAATGAAGGTAATGTGTTCCCCCAATTAAAGTATGTTTTTTCGACAGGTGCTGAACTCGATTCTTTAACTGTTGAAGGAACCATCAAAGATTCGTACGAAAAAGAAATTCCGAATTTTGTCAATGTGATGTTGTATGAAGTCGATGAAAATTACAACGATTCAATCCTTTACAAAGAAGTACCGAGATATATCACCAACACTTTAGACAGCACCAAAACGTTTAAAATTGAAAATATAAAAGCTGGGAACTACAAATTGGTTGCCTTAAAAGAAGGCACTACCAATTATAAATTTGATCCAAAAAAAGACCGCATCGGTTTTTATGACCAAACGATTAGCGTTCCGGATAAAGCCATATTTGAATTGGAATTATTTAAAGAAGTGCCGAAATTTGAAGCAAAAAAACCAACACAAGCCTCAGCGAATAGGGTTTTATTAGGATATGAAGGCAATTACAGAAAAAGTAACGTAAAAATCAAACACAACAACCAAGACATAGCTTACAAGGTTACAAAGTTTGCCGACAAAGATTCGCTACAGCTTTGGTTTAAACCTTTAAAAAACGATTCTATTGCTGTAAATATAGAAAACGGAAAGTACAACAAAGATTTTGTGGTGAAAATCAAAAATCAACGTCAAGATTCGTTAAAACTAACTTCAAAAAACACTTTGCTTGATTTTAAAGGCAATTTTAAAATCAATACTACGGTTCCTTTGGAGAAATTCGATGTATCAAAAATGAGTTTGATTAAAAAAGATTCTTCAAAAGTGAACTTCATCACTAATTATGACGAATTCAATCAAAACCTGGAGGTGATTTTTGATAAAGAAGAAAATGAAAAATATACCTTTGAAATACAACCCAATGCTGTTGAAGATTATTTGGGTCAGAAGAATGATAGTTTGGTTCGTTTTTCGGCGAGCACAAAAAACAAGGCCGATTATGGCAACCTGAAATTGGTGTTGCAAAATACCAAATCGTTCCCACTCATTGTAGAATTGACCGATGACAAAGGAAAAGTGTTGTACACCGAATACGCTGAAAAGAATCCAACGGTAGAATTTTTATTAATTGAACCCCGAAAATACTCGATTCGCGTGGTTTATGACACCAACAGCAATAAAGAACGCGATACCGGCTCCTATTTGGACAAACGCCAGCCCGAAGAAGTTTATCATTTTCCTACCGAAATAGATGTACGTGCCAATTGGGATGTGGAGCAAGCTTTGGATTTAGGGAAGTAAACTTTCTAATAAAAAACAGGAGATGACAATTGATTTTAAAAGAAAAATCGTATTCACAATTTTAGAGCTAACTTCTAGTATTACAATTGGCCTATTTGCTTTATCTATTTCTGAAAAATTATGGAACTTCACTGATTCTATAATGATTTTATTCCTTTTCGTTTACAGCTCATCAATTCTTGGAATAATAATACCTGGATACTTTTTTTTAAAACTAAATGGTAATAAAGAAATCTATATTGGAGCTATTGCTTCATCAATTATCTGGATGTTCATTGCAATATTTATCTATATAATATTGGCATTTTTTATAGGAATAATATTCTTAGGCACTAAAGAAGCTGGCTTAATATTTCCTCTAATTTTTGGAGTAATTGGATTTAATCATTTTGCATTTAATATAAAAATAACACGAACACATAATAGAAATTTCTGAAATTGGTAGGCTTGATTTGGAGCTGGTAAAAAATACAAATATTGAAATGAAGTTTTTTAAATATTTATTTATAGTTATTCTATTCGGCTCATGCAACAAAATTGAACCATCTGGTTTTTGGTTGGATTATAAAAACAACCTTATTATTTCAAAACATTTTGATCATGGACCATATGGGGGAGAAACTAAAATTAGTTGGAATGACAAAGAAAGATTTAGGATCTCCGAAATAATTGAATATGCTGAAAATAATGGCTGGAACTTAATTGACAGTATTCAATCAAATTCAGAAACAATAAATAGAGATGATTATTCAAATGAAATTTTATCTGAAAATGTTTTATCAACTCTTAAAGAAAAAAATTTATCAATTTACAGATTTAAAACTGGTTGGATTGCGGTTAAACCCGGAAATAAAAGTGATACAGAAATAAATGGATTTGTAGTTTTAGATTCAGAAAGAACAAAATTGATAGTTTATCAACTATGGGGAGAATAAAAGCAGCAAATAAGCGATGTTTTTATAATGGCCTATTCTGATTCCTTAGTGTTTCAACTAAAGTATCTCAAACATATCTTTATCCTCCAAAAAATTCAATTTACTTCTAGTTTCCAGCATTTGATTTTTATCTAACGTCATGATTTTGACGTTTTCCTCTTCAAAAGGTTCGACCAAATAATTTCCAAGAAAATCTACTACTTGTGAGTGTCCCACGTATTCAAAATTATTAGCATCACAACCAATTCGGTTTACGCCAATCGCAAAACACAAATTTTCTATGGCTCGGGCTTTTAAAAGAGCATCCCACGCATTGATGCGCGGTTTTGGCCAACTCGCCACATAAAGCAACATATCGTAATTTTCGACATTGCGAGCAAAAACCGGAAAACGCAAATCATAGCAAATTTGTAAACAAATTTTCCAATTGTTATACTCCACGATCACTTTCTCGTTTCCGGCCGTAAAAACCACTTCTTCTTTGGCTAATGAGAACAAATGCCTTTTATCATAGGTTTGAATTTTACCATTTGGAAAAACAAAAATCATTCGATTATAAAAACTGCCATTTTCTTGGATAATGATACTTCCAGTAAGCGCACAATTGTTAGCAGTTGCTATCGATTGCATCCAAGTAACCGTTTCGCCTTGCATGGTTTCGGCTACATTAGCAGGATTCATAGTAAACCCTGTCGAAAACATTTCAGGCAACACTATTAAATCAACTGGATCCTGAATTGAATTAATTTTCTCTTCGAAATGATTTCGGTTGGCTTGCGGGTTTTCCCAAACTAAATTAGATTGGATGATGGCTACTTTCATCTATTTGATAGTTATTTCGTCTATAAAAATAAAAGCATCACCTCCTGTACCTTGATGCCATTCCGGTAACTTTCCAAAATTATAAGCTTTCACTTTTACATACTTCGCTTTAGTTGTAGCATTTAATTTTAAGCTAAAATCTCGAATAGTGTTCATAGTTTCTTTTGGATCTAGTGTATTATCAACGGTTCCAACCAAATTAAAATTCACATTATCAGTGGAAACATAATACTCGACTTTGGCAGGCATTAAAATCCATGATCGGGAATCCTGAAGAAAAGTTCCATGACATTCTGTGATCGTTTTTTCGGTTTGCAAATCGATTACGGCCTCAAAATCCTGACTTTGATAGCCTTGCCAATCTCCTTTTCGCCAGTTTTCGGAACCAAAAATACCATCAATTAAACCGTCCGATCCACCAGCATGGTATTGTGGGTTGTATTTTGATTTGATGTCTATTGTGTAGTTTTTTGGTTTTTTGAAGAATTCAGCAGAAATAGTATCGCTCATTTTTTCAAAACCGTTAGCAGAATAGAATTTAATTTTTGCCGATTCATTTAAAACCAATTCTCTATCAAATTTTTTAAATTCAGCATTATTGATGCTATAGAAATATTCTACATCTTTATCATAAGAATCAAATGAGATATTCAATTTGTCTTTAAAAGATTTGCTAGTAGCTTTTATGACTGGAGCATATGTTATTTTTTTATATTCCCCTTGATCTTTTAGCTCCTTGATACGAAATTCAATTTTTTGATCACTTTTTGCTCCTAATGGAATTTTATTTATTTGGTAAATAGTCTCTCCAGCAATAATTTTTGTTTTCTCAAAAAATGACTCTGTATACTCCCAATTACCTTCTCCTGGAGTCACTGAATAAATTCCCATTGAACTCAACACATACCAAGCGCTCATTTGCCCACAATCCTCATTGCCAATCAAACCATCAGGAGTGTTTTTGTAAAAATTATTTAAAATATAATGTACCTTCTCTTTTGTTTTTTCTGGCTTGCCAACATAGTTGTATAAATACGCCATATGGTGACTTGGTTCGTTACCATGTGCATATTGTCCGATTAATCCTGTAACATCCACTTGTTCACGACCTGTAGTTTTACTTTCACTATTGAACATTTCATCCAATTTGGCTTCAAATTTTTCTTTTCCGCCATGTGCTGCAATTAACCCTTGAATATCCTGTGGCACAAAAAAAGAATACTGCCATGAATTTCCTTCAGTATAATTATTATTTACCTCACGTGGATCAAAAGGCTTATCCCAACCTCCATTTTTCTTCGGTTGCATAAAACCCGTTTCCCAATTGAATACATTTTTCCAGCTTTGAGAACGCTTCATGAAATAAACATAGTCTTCTTTTTTATTCAGAATTTGAGCCATTTGAGCAATACACCAATCGTCATAGGCATATTCGAGCGTTTTAGAAACACTTTCGTGTTCGTCATCCATGGAAATAAAACCGTTTTTTTTATACGCTTCCAAACCCAAATGATCCAGCATGGCAGAATGTTTGGATGCTTCAAAAGCTTTTTTGTAATCAAAGCCTTTAATGCCTTTTGCCATAGCATCGGCAATCACTGAAACTGAATGGTATCCAATCATACAATCGGTTTCATTAGAGGCTAGTTCCCAAACAGGTAAACGTCCGCCTTGTTCGTATTGTTTAATGAAGGTATTAATATAGTCAGATGTTCTTTTTTTGTCAATCAAAGTATACAATGGATGTGCTCCACGAAAAGTATCCCACAATGAAAACACAGAGTAATAATCGAAGGTATCCGCTACATGAATTTTATTGTCGCGCCCACGATACTTACCGTCTAAATCCTCAGCAATATTAGGTTGCATCATGGTATGATATAACGCCGTGTAAAAAACCGCTAGTTTATCTTTATCATTTGAAGTCACTTCAATTTTAGACAATTCTTTGTTCCAAGCTCCTTCAGCATCACTTTTCACTTTGTCAAAATCCCAATCTTTAATTTCGGAACTATTCAATTTAGCTCCTTCGTAACTCGTTGGAGAAAGCGCCACTTTTACGAGAATTTTTTCGCCTTTTTTTACATCTCTTGATGCTTTAATAACCACTTGGGTTCCTGAAAAGTAGTTTGTTTCATTCTTTTCATTTCCATACCCAAATACTTTTACAGGTACGTTAAATTCAATGCGGGCATAGATATACTGATCTTTAGCCCACGCTTCACTTCGGCGAAAAACTTCAATAGTCTTATCATTAATTACTTTTACCTCACCATAAAGTAATTTATCGCGATGGTTTAAATCTATAATAATATCTGCAATACCTGCTTCATTAAAAGTATATTCGTGAAAACCAACTCGGGTAGATGCTGTTAATCGAATATCAATATTATTCCTATCTAACTTAACACTATAAAATCCAGCAGAAGCTTTTTCATTAGCATGCGAAAATGATGAGGCATATTGCTTATTGTCCAAAAGAATCTTCCCCATTGATGGCATCAACATAATATCGCCATAATCCGAACATCCTGTTCCATTTAGATGGGTATGTGAAAATCCATAAATAACTGTATCTGAATAATGATAGCCTGAACAACCGTCCCAGCTACCATCTACTCGAGTATCTGGTGATAGTTGAACCATTCCGTAGGGTAACGTTGCTCCAGGAAAAGTATGTCCATGGCCATCCGTCCCTACAAATGGGTTGACATGTCTTGCAAAATCTTGAGAAAAAGTAAATTGTGAAACAAAAAGTAATAAAAGAAAAAATTGACTTGAGTTCATTAGTGTATTGTTTTTTCAAAGATAAAAAAACGCATTCAAATCGATGAATGCGTTTTTATGAAATTACTTTACTAGAAATTTTTAATTTTTCCTCTTCCAAGCATCTAAAAAGGCTTTGATTTTTTCTTGACTGTAGCCTTTACCTTCTTCTAAAGCACCGGTTTCTTGCACATGGATTAATTTCCCCTTTTTATTTAAAACCATAAAAACAGGATAGCCCTGCTTATCTCCCGGATTTCCGTATTTGGCAAAAAATTTCTCGTTTTTATTTTTAGGTGACCAATTCAAGTGGTAATACAAATAATCTGTATCGACTATACTCTTCAATTCTGGAGCATTTTGAATGAAATTATTCAATCGCAAACACCAAACGCACCAATTCCCACCTACTTGAAGCATGATATTTTTATTTTCAGCTTTAGCCAACACAAGTAATTCTTTTACTTTAGTATCGGCATCTTCCATTTCACGATACGGTTTAGGCAATGAAGCTTTTTCAGCTTCAACTTTTCTTTTTTTCTCCGCAATTTCTTCTTCCGTTTGTGAAAAACCAAAGGTGGTAACCAACAATAAACAGGCTAAATATATATTTTTCATAAGGTTTATTTTCTGTTAAATTATCAAAAATTGAGCCACAAAAAAAGCGTCCGAAGACGCTTTTTATTATTTTAAACTTGCTTTTAAGTATTCTCTGTTCATACGTGCAATGTTTTCTAAGGAAATTCCTTTTGGACATTCGATTTCACAAGCTCCTGTATTGGTACAGTTTCCGAATCCTTCTTCATCCATTTGACGCACCATGTTTAACACACGATTAGTTGCTTCCACTTTTCCTTGTGGTAATAAAGCGTACTGTGACACTTTAGCTCCGACGAATAACATCGCAGATCCATTTTTACACGTAGCCACACAAGCTCCACAACCAATACAAGCTGCCGCTTCAAACGCTTTATCTGCGTCGTCTTTATTAATTGGAATAGCATTGGCATCGATTGTATTTCCTGAAGTATTTACCGATACGAAACCTCCCGCTTGTTGGATTCTGTCGAATGAACTTCTGTCCACCACTAAATCTTTGATTACTGGGAATGCTTTACTTCTAAAAGGTTCCACAAAAATAGTATCGCCATCTTTAAAAGTTCTCATGTGCAACTGACAAGTAGTAACTCCAGTATCAGGACCATGTGCACGACCGTTAATGTATAACGAACACATTCCGCAAATTCCTTCACGACAATCGTGGTCGAAAGCGATTGGTTCTTTTCTTTCGTTTACTAATTGCTCATTCAATTGGTCTAACATTTCCAAGAATGAACTGGCAGTAGAAACATTATCTAATTTATAAGTTTCCATGCTCCCTTTTGTTTTAGCATTTTTTTGACGCCAAACTCTAAGGGTTATATTGATGTTTTTTGATGTACTCATAACTATTATTTGTAATTTCTAGCTGCAATTTTAATTGACTCGTATTTTAAAACTTCTTTGTGCAATTCTTCTTTATTGATGTCGTCACCATTGTATTCCCAAGCACCAACGAAAGCAAAATTTTCATCATCACGCAATGTTTCCCCTTCAGCATCTTGGTATTCTTCACGGAAGTGACCACCACAAGATTCGTTACGTTGTAATGCATCCATTGCCATTAACTGACCTAAATCGATGAAATCAGCTACACGAAGTGCTTTTTCTAATTCAGGATTCATTTCGTCATTGCTTCCTGGTACGTAAACGTCTTTGAAGAAATCTTCTTTTAATTGTGCGATTTCAGCAATAGCTTCAGTAAGACCTTGAGCATTTCTACCCATTCCTACTTTATTCCACATAATTAAACCTAATTTCTTGTGGAAATGGTCTACGGTTTTTGATCCGTTATTATTTAAGAAGAAATTGATTTGATCGGTTACTCTTTTTTCTGCTTCAACGAATTCAGCCGAATCAGTAGCAATTTTACCGGTACGGATTTCGTCTGCTAAATAGTTAGAAACCGTATAAGGCAATACGAAATAACCATCCGCTAAACCTTGCATTAAAGCCGAAGCTCCAAGTCTGTTTGCACCGTGATCAGAGAAGTTAGCCTCACCAGCCACGAAACATCCTGGGATAGTCGATTGTAAGTTATAATCAACCCAAACACCACCCATCGTATAGTGAACAGCAGGGTAAATTTTCATTGGTGTTTCATATGGATTTTCATCCGTAATTTTTTGGTACATGGTAAACAAGTTACCATATTTTTCTTCTAACCATTTTTTACCCAATGAAGTAATTTCTTCTTGCGTTGGGTTATGATTACCTTTGGCATAAGCCGTTTGCTTTCCTTTGTTTTGAATTTCAGATGAGAAATCCAAATACACACCTTCATTGGTATCGTTAGCTTCAATTCCGTGTCCAGCATCACAAACTTCTTTTGCTGCTCTAGAAGCCACGTCACGAGGTACTAAGTTTCCAAATGCTGGATATTTTCTTTCTAAGTAGTAATCTCTATCTTCTTCTGCAATTTGAGTTGGTTTTAATTTCCCAGCACGAATTGCTTCTGCATCTTCTTTTTTCTTTGGCACCCAAATACGTCCTGAGTTACGTAACGATTCTGACATCAACGTTAATTTTGACTGATTCGTTCCGTGAACTGGAATACAAGTTGGGTGAATTTGTACATAACATGGATTTGCGAATAACGCTCCTTGTTTGTGAATTTTCCATCCAGCTGTTACGTTACTTCCCATCGCATTAGTGGATAAGAAATATACGTTTCCGTAACCGCCCGAAGCAATAATTACTGCGTGAGCCGAATGACGTTGAATTTCTCCCGTAACTAAATCACGAGCAATAATCCCACGTGCTTTACCATCCACTTTTACAATGTCAAGCATTTCGTGACGGTTGTACATTTTTACACGACCTAACCCGATTTGACGAGACAAAGCCGAATATGCTCCCAATAATAATTGTTGTCCTGTTTGACCCGCTGCGTAGAATGTACGTTGTACTTGCGTACCTCCGAACGAACGGTTGTCTAATAAACCTCCATATTCACGAGCAAAAGGAACTCCTTGTGCCACACATTGGTCGATGATGTTTCCAGACACTTCTGCTAAACGATGAACGTTAGCTTCACGTGCGCGGTAATCACCACCCTTAATTGTATCGTAGAACAAACGGTAAACAGAGTCACCATCATTTTGATAATTTTTAGCTGCATTTACACCTCCTTGTGCCGCAATCGAGTGCGCACGACGAGGAGAATCTTGAAAACAGAATGCTTTTACATTGTAGCCCATTTCTCCAAGAGAAGCAGCTGCCGAAGCTCCTGCTAAACCTGTACCTACCACAATAACATCAATTTTAGGGCGGTTATTTGGAGCAACAAGTTTTAAGTGATTTTTATGATTCGTCCATTTCTCTGAAATAGAACCTTCTGGTATTTTAGAATCTAACTTCATAATATATTCTGATGTTGATTATTTAGTAAAGTGAATGTACAATGGGATAATAGCAAATAATAGCGGTACTATAATTGCGAAACCTGTTCCGAAAGCTTTAATCAAAGGTGTAAATTTATTGTTTACCCCTAACGTTTGAAACGCACTTTGAAATCCGTGTAATAAATGGAAAGCTAACACTGCCATTGACAACACATAAAAAATTGTAAAGGCTAATCCCCATTTTGTATCTCTAAAGAAATCGAAAGTGATTTTATGCAAATCTTTATAAGCGTCTTTTACTTTAACATTTACGTTCGCATCATAAATTTCAGTTCTATTTTTAATGACATACGAAGGATCGTTTGCTGGAACATAACCTCCATCGGTAGTCAAATAGAAATCATTTTTCATTCCTTGTTGCATTTCGATCGTAACTTTCTGCAAAGGCATTTTTTCATCATAATGCATCTTATACCAAAAATTCATCATGTGCGTTGCAATAAAAAATAAAACAACCGTTCCTAAAACCGCCATATTTCTTGAAGCAAAGCTACTATTCCCACTTGGGTTATTCATAGCATAGCCAATAGGTCTTGCTGCCTTGTTTTGAAAAGCCAACATAATTCCGTCAATGGCGTGAAAAATGATTGAGATGTAGGTTAAGTACGAAAGTAATTTTACCGCTGGATTGGAGGTCATAAACAATGCATATTGATTAAATTTCAATGCATCTCCGATAACTAACTGAAGATTCCCAGCCAAGTGACCTACCAAAAACAAGCATAAAAATAAACCCGTAAGAGCCATCCAGTACTTTTTTGCTAGCGATGACTTTAAAAGTGCAGATTTTGCCATAATATTTAGTTTGATTGTATAGTTTAAAAAAATTTAAGCAAAAATAAATGAATTTGCGTGCATGCACAACCTTTTGAAAGTAATTTATAATGAATTTAAAGTGTGTTTGTTTATTGACAAACACTTAATAGTTAAAACAAGCATAATTTCTATTTTCTACCAAAAAATCTATTTTTTCGATTCTGTTATTTCCAACTCTTTTTCTGATGAAGTTTTACCATTTGAAACAATAATTTTACACTTAGAAACCGGCAAGTAATATTTACCTGATTCGGCCTGTTCAAATTTTAAAGTTTTATCATTCTTCATCCAAATATCTCCATTCTCTTTGGAAATAGAATAGTCATATTCTACTTTATTCAACCCTTGTTTGGCTTGAATCTCTTTTGAGAAAACAATTTGATTAAAGATATTGAAGATTTTTAAGATCGTTTTTTGATTGATACTAGAATAAAACCAAATTTCAACTTTAGGTTCATTTGGTTTTTCCCAAGCACTCGAAATTTCACCCCATTTTTTTGATCTTTTTATCGAAGGCACGTCATAAAGAAGTAATTCTTTTTTTAAATTTTCATTTGTTAATGATTGAACTTTTTCAATATTGGTTTTATAAATTGACCTTCCGTGAGTTCCCACTAACAAATCATTGCTTTTCTTTTGAATAACTAAATCATGTATTGCTACGCTTGGAATTCCGGCAGAAAATTCACTCCATGAAAGCCCTTTGTCGATTGAAATAAACAAATCATTATCAGTCCCTAAGTATAGAATATTCTCGTTTTTTATGTCTTCCAAAATAACATTTACAGGAGAACGAGGCAGCGAAAAACTAATATTTTTCCATGTCTTCCCAAAATCTTCCGAAACATATACCATTGGTGTAAAATCATCATTTCGGTAACCGTTTAGCGTCACATAAACTCTTTCTTTTTTATGACAAGATGCTACCACCCTTGAAACCCAAAAATTTTGAGGTAAATTATCTGAAATTTTTGCCCATGATGATCCGCCATCTTTTGAAAGATGAAGCAATCCGTCGTCACTTCCTGCATAGAGCAGACCAAATTGCAACGAACTTTCAGCTATTGTAGTAATGGTTCCATAAGCAATATTTCCTTCTTTTTTTCCTTGAGTCAAATCAGAAGAAATAACATCCCAGGTATCACCCTGATTCATAGAACGATGCAAGAAGTTAGATCCCATATATAAAATATCCTGATTGTGTGAAGACAACAAAACAGGTGTTTGCCAATTAAAACGAAAAGAATTATCTTCCTTTCTAGCAGGCTTTGGGGTTATTTTCTTTTCAGTTTTTTTGGCGCGGTCTATTCTTGAATAATTCCCGAATTGTGAACCTGTGATTACAATATTTGGGTTGCGTTTGTCAATTTGCACTTGCATACCATCGCCTTCTATTAAAGGCGTGTAAGGATATTTTCCATCACTTTGCCAATTCAAATTTTGAATATAATCACTTGGACCGACCCAAACACCATTATCTTGCAAGCCACCATATACATTATATGGTTCTTGGTCATCGACATTTATTGCATAAAACTGCCCTACCGCCTGATTATTACATTTGTACCAATGTGATCCATTATCATACGTAATATTCACTCCTCCATCATTGCCATTTATGATATGATTCTGATTATTTGGATTTACCCAAACAAAGTGGTGGTCGGCATGCACATTTTCTTTATCTATACTGCCAAATGTTTTCCCTCCATCTTCTGAAAACAATAGATGAAATCCTCCTATATAAACTCTCTTTGAATTTTTAACATCCACAGTAATATTAGCAAAATAATAGCCATAACTATAGAACATATCATCTATATAATCTACATTCGTTTTCACCCAATTCTGACCTCCGTTTTCACTTTTATAAACTTCGCATCCTACAACATCTGTTTCAAATAAGGCCGAATTAGCATCTTTTGGATTAGGCTTTTTTACAAAAGGTCTCTTGTTTTGATTATCCACTACCGCATAAATCACATTTTCGTCGAAAGAAGCTAAACCAATTCTCCCTACCTCTTCATTATGTGGAAAACCGTTTTCTCCTGGGGTTATACATTGCCAAGACAAACCCCCGTCTGTACTTTTATAAATCGCTGAAGAGGCCCCATTCCCTTTAAAACTCCATGCTTTTCTGTCTTTTTGCCATACAGAAGCATATTGAATTGAGTAATTATTTGGCACAGTCACAACATCAATTACCCCGGATTCATCATCAATAAACAAAGTTTTTTTCCAAGTCAAACCTCCGTCAATCGTTTTAAAAATACCTCTCTCTTCATTTTTAGTATACAAATGACCTACGGCACCAACCGTAATCTCTTTATTGTTTTTTGGATTAACTATAATTCGACTAATATGATGCGAGTCGGTCAAGCCAATATTCTTCCAAGTTTTTCCTTTATCCGATGACTGCAAAACTCCAACTCCAGCATAAGAGGATCTAGAGGAATTGACCTCACCAGTTCCAACCCAAATAGTTCCTGAATTCCAGTCAACAGAGACTGTTCCGCAATTTTGAGTTGGAGCCGAATCCAGAACAGGAATAAAAGAATTTCCGTTATTATTAGTGTACCACAATCCGCCAGAAGCATAAGCCACGTAAAATTCGATAACATTAGATGGATTTACCGCAACATCAACTACACGCCCACTCATTATTGTTGGGCCAATATTTTTGAATTCTATAGCATCAAATAAATTCTCCTGGGTGTACGAAAGAGATGAAATTAAGACTAAAAAAAAAGAGTAAATTATTTTTTTCATTTCGATAATTTTGAGTTCTAAAAATAAGCATTATTATAGCTCCCTCAAAACGCTCTCCTTTAAATAACAATTTGGGTTGAAAATGTTTTAGTAATTTTGAATTTTAATCTATCTCCCACATGCTTGAATCAATAAAAGAATTTCAACCTTATTTTAGTCCTCTATCACTAAAAAAGAATGAATACCTTGTAGAACAAGATGAAATTTGTGAATACTTCTGTTTTATAGAAAGTGGGATTTTGCAACATGCCATCATGGTTCTTGATGAAGAGAAAACCACTTATTTGGCGTTACAGAATTCGGTTACTTCTTCTTTAAATAGCTTTTTACATCAAATTCCTTCTCGAAAAAGCATCAAAGCATTAACTCCTTCAAAATTATGGGTGATTGATTTGAAAACGTTTAAAGAGTTGTCGAAAAACAATGCTGCTTTTCATCAATTTTACCACACTATTATTGAAAAACAGATTTGTTTGATTGACGATTACCGAATTGATTTGTTAACATTGACTCCAGAAGAACGCTATAAAAAATTATTACTTTCTGAACCCCATTTATTGCAAGAAGTTCCTTTGCATTATCTAGCCTCATTCCTTGGAATATCCTCGCGTCACATGAGTCGAATTCGAAAGAATGTAAAATAACGCCATTTGGCTACTTTTTACT
Source organism: Bacteroidota bacterium (assembly GCA_040385625.1). Classification (GTDB taxonomy): domain Bacteria; phylum Bacteroidota; class Bacteroidia; order Flavobacteriales; family Flavobacteriaceae; genus Flavobacterium. Next base: position 17,981 of record JAZKHA010000016.1, on the reverse strand, counting down.
AAATCGGTTTGTGTAACTTTGGTATTCAAAATTAATTCTTATGAAGTACCATCAAATAGACCGCGATTTATTCATCAAAAACCGAAGAAAATTTACTTCAATGATGAAACCTAACGGTGTTGCCGTTCTCAATTCTAACGATATCTATCCTGTTTCTGCCGATTCGACTTTGCCTTTCGCACAGCATCGTGACATTTTTTACTTATCAGGAGTAGACCAAGAAGAAAGTATTTTATTATTATTTCCAGATGCGCCTTATGAGCATTTGAGAGAAATTCTATTCTTAAAAGAAACCAACGAACACATTGCTATTTGGGAAGGTGAAAAACTGACCAAAGAGCGTGCCTTTGAAGTTTCGGGTGTAAAAACAGTGATTTGGTTACAGGATTTCCATAAAACATTAAAAGAAATCATGATGTATGCCGACACGATGTACATCAACACCAACGAGCATTATCGCGCATCAATAGAAACCGAAACTCGTGAAGCCCGTTTTATCAAATGGTGGAAAGAAACTTATCCAGCACATAAAGTCGAAAAATCGAATCCGATCTTACAACGCATTCGTTCTATTAAAGAAAGTGAAGAAATTGATTTGATTCAAGAAGCGTGTAACATTACCGAAAAAGGAGTACGAAGATTATTAAACTTCGTAAAACCTAACGTGATGGAATATGAAATTGAAGCCGAATTGGCGCACGAATTCTTGAGAAACCGTTCGAAAGGATTTGCCTATACTCCAATTATTGCTTCAGGAAATAACGCCAATGTTTTACATTATATTGAAAACAATCAACAGTGTAATGCAGGCGATTTGATTTTATTGGATGTGGGTGCTGAGTATGCTAATTATTCGAGTGATTTGACTCGTATGATTCCTGTTTCAGGTCGTTTTACCGACAGACAACGCGCGGTTTACAATGCCGTTCTGAATGTAAAAAACGAAGCCACCAAAATGCTAGTTCCAGGAACTTTATGGAAACAATACCATGTAGAAGTTGGTAAAGTTATGACGGCTGAGTTGTTAGGTTTGGGACTTATCGACAAAGCAGATATTCAAAACGAAAATCCAGATTGGCCTGCGTATAAAAAATACTTTATGCACGGAACTTCTCATCATTTAGGTTTAGACACACACGATTACGGTTTGTTACACGAGCCAATGCAAGCCAATATGGTGTTTACGGTAGAACCTGGTATTTATATTCCAGCCGAAGGTTTTGGTATTCGTTTGGAAGATGATGTAGTAATTCAAGAAAATGGAGAAGCTTTTAATTTAATGCGCAACATTCCGATTGAGGCAGATGAGATCGAATCGATCATGAATTCTTAATTCCGAAAGTGTTAAATACAATATAACGACTCACTCATGTGGGTCGTTTTTTTATACATTTACTTCATCTGAATGGAATTATGAAAAAAATTGCTGTACTATTTATTTTAGTATTTCTAACCAAAGTACACTCGCAAACCGAAGGATATTCCCCTAATCTTGACGGTTCCAAAACTTTTTACAAAACCTTTGGAGTTGGCGAACCAATTTTGATTATTAATGGCGGTCCCGGGATGAACAGTGAAGGATTTTCATATTTGGCACAACAATTGGCTAAAGAAAATCAAACCATAATTTACGATCAGCGCGGTACTGGAAAATCAGTTTTAAAAGAATTGAATTCAAAAACCATTACTATGAAAGCCATGGTGGAAGATATTGAATCGCTTCGCAAATATTTAAAAATTAAAAAATGGATTGTGTTAGGACACTCATTTGGGGGTATGTTGGCGTCTTATTATGCAACGCAATATCCAAACAGTATTCACAAGATGATATTATCTGCTTCAGGTGGAGTTGATTTAGGATTGACCGCCTATGCTTCTCAAAACATCAACAATAATCTATCCAAAACAGAACGCGATTCTTTGGCGTATTATACCGCAAAAATTGAAAGAGGTGATCGTAGCAAACCCACTTTACTAGGACGAGGCAGGGCTTTGGCACCCGCTTACTTGTACAACAAAAAACACATTTCTACGCTAGCCGAACGATTAACGCAAGGAAATTCCGCATTAAACCAATTGGTTTGGGATGAATTGCATAAAATAAAATTTGACTGCAAACCCTTACTCAAAAACTTCAATCAACCCGTTTTAATTATTCAAGGCAAACAAGATGTTATCAAACCGGAAACAGCTGAAATTGCTCATACAGTACTTAAAAATTCGAAAGTAATCTTACTTGACAAGTGTGGTCATTATGGCTGGTTGGATACCGAAGAAGCCTATTTTAAAGCCATTTTTGATTTTCTGAAATCATAATTAGAACGTACCTTTGCTAGACATTAAATTTCGAATTTGAATCATTTTCTATACAAGAACACGAAACTATCCTATTCCGATACAGGAACAGGAACTGCTGTGGTTTTACTTCATGGCTTTTTAGAAAATTCGACCATGTGGGATTTCTATGTGGCTGATTTTGCTCAAAAAAACCGCGTCATCACCATTGATTTATTAGGCCACGGACAAACAGAATGCTTGGGTTATATTCATACTATGGAAGATATGGCCGATGCTGTGCATGCCGTGTTACACGAGTTAAAAATCAGAAAAGCTATTTTTATGGGACACTCTATGGGCGGTTATGTTTCTTTGGCATTTGCCGACTTATATCCCGAATTCATCAAAGGATTGGTATTATTAAATTCGACTACCTATGCTGATGACCACGAGCGAAAAATCAATAGAAATCGAGCTGTAAAAATGGCACATAAAGAATATGCTTCTTTGGTTCAAATCTCCATTGCGAATTTGTTTAGTATCGACAATCGCGAACAACTTGTCACAGAAATTGAGCAAACAAAACAAGAGGCATTAAAAACGCCATTGCAAGGTTATATCGCGGCTCAAGAAGGCATGAAAGTCAGAAAAAACAAAGAGCAGCTTTTACATCTTACTTCCTTTCCAAAACTATTAATTCTAGGCAAAAAAGATGGCGTTCTTAATTATGATGACAACATAAAACAAGTGGAAGATACCAATGTACAACTCGTTTCTTTCCCTGATGGACATATGAGTCATATTGAAAACAAAGAGGCTTTACGAACTGTTTTATTGGATTTTATTAAGATCTGTTAAGTAGTTTTCTCCTCAAAAGAGATTTCAGCATTTAAAATTTCGAGTAACAAGTCTACTAGTTGGATTTTGAATTCTTCTAAAATTTCGGGTGTAATGGTTGTGAAAATTTCTTTTCCTTCCTTGAATCCAAAAGGCATAAAACCTGCTTTCATATTTTTAAAAGAAATAACCCCCGCTTCCATTGAAGAAATTTCATGTTCTTTTTCCAACATAAAAGCATAACAAAGCAACTGAATGATTTTTTCATTTTTGATGTCGGCTGTTAAGCCATCCCAGTTTGAAATGCGAAGCGTATTTTGTTCTACTTTTCCTGTTTTATAATCGATAATTCGTAAGACACTATTCCTAATTTCAATTCGGTCAACATTCCCTGAAATAAGCACTGGAAAAGGCAAACGATCATCATTTAATTCGCGAGAAAATGTTTTTTCAAGATAGATCACTTTAACAGCATCTCCTGTTTCAATTGCAACTTTTTCCGCTTTCAGAAAATTAAAAATGTTACGTTTGGCTACTTCAAAAGCCAATAGGTTTTTCCCTTTTTTGACTTCGCCTTCTTTGTAGATTTCTTTGAATTGTTGCAAAACTTCTTCATCTGCCAATGCCACCATAAAATCAACATCAGAAGACATCAAAAATTTACCCAAATAAGGTTTATATAATTCTTCTAAAGTTTTGTGAATAATAGTTCCTAATGTATTTAATGCAATGTTTTCTTCGACTTCTTCGACTTCTCTAATAGACAACACACGTTGAAAATAGAACTGTATTGGATTACGCACATAGGTTGTTAGTGCCGATGGTGAAAATCCTTTAATTGAAGCAATTGCTTTAAGTCGGTCGAGCACTTTTTCCGATTTTGGAACACTTAGCTTTTCATACGCTATATTCGGTACATTGGGCTGAATAATGCGATGATTAAGAATATGCTTTGCTTGTTTTTCGACTTCCAATTGGGTGATAAATCGACTTTTCTCACCTCCATCTAAACCATCACTTTCGGTATTATACAAAAGATAAATGTTTTTGGCGCGAAGCAATAAATGGTAAAAGTGGTAGGTGTAAATGGCATCTTTTTCTTTGAAAGTTGGCAAGCCAATTTCACGCTTTATATCATAAGGAATAAATGAGTTTGAAGATTTACCTGCTGGAAATTTTCCTTCATTCATAGAAGTGATAATGACGGTTTCAAAATCTAAAACACGACTTTCTAAAACACCCATGATTTGCAATCCGGAAAGCGGTTCTCCTTCAAAAGAAACTTCGGCAACATCAATAACTTGCTTGTAAAACGACTGTAAAATTTCTACAGAATCTACATACGCGTTTTTAGAACAATACGAAATCAATTTATTTATGACCTTGAAAATGGAATACAAAAAGGTTTTCACTACTTTGTCTTCTTCCGAATTAACATCTAAATTTTGTTTGATTAAAAGCAGAATTTCATTGATTCGTTCTAAGATTTCGATGGGTTTGTCTGTCCATTTTTGAAATAATAAATCGAACAATTTGTTTGATTTGTCCTGTAAAGAAATAACTTTTTGATGCGTGATAAACGTGTAATTGTTTTTCTTGATTACCCCAACTAAGGAGTTAGCATTGACATAACTTTCAACAATAGGATTCGACAGCACATCTAGCACATCTTTGTAATAAAAAACATAACTCGTTGCATTTCGCAACAAAGCATTGTTATGCATTTTAAATAGTTTGGCTACCAAAATTTGCACGGGATTATTCTTGCTCGAATAGCCCATCGTAATATTTAAACTAGGCACAGCAGCAGGTAATGAGTGCAATACTGGAATCAGTAAATTTTCATCCCCTAAAACCAAAGCCACTTTATCTAAATTAGAATTTGGGTTATTTGAAATGATGTCATCAATTATGGAAGAGACAATTTTAGCTTGTCCAATCGTTTTGGAAGTACCAATGATTTCGATATTTTTTTCTTGTGAAAACTCGTCTACAATCCATTCAAAAGGGTGGGTTTTATAATGTGTCCAATTTTCTTTAAATCGGCGTACAAACAAACCGGCATCATGCAGTTTGTCATTGACAAACACTTTGTCGATATCCCAAAGAATTTCTGCTTTATCAATGGTCAATAAGTGTTGGATGATTTTTTCTTCTGCTTGATTTAAAGCATTAAAGCCAGCAAAAATTAGTTTTGACGGAACATTGGAAGCATAAAATTCCAAATTATTAACCGCTTCCCTGTATATAAGACCTTGATAGCCTATACCCTTTTCTAACAAATTTTTATACAGACTATCGTAGTACAATGGAAGCTTATTCCAAAACTCCAATTGTTTATTAATTAAGTCTGTTTTATTTTCAATCGTTAATTCCCAGCGTTCTAAAACTTTAATTTCTTTTAGATAGGAAAACACATAATTGGGATCGATCAAATACCTGTCGATCTCATTAAAATCTTGTAAAAGTGTTTTGGCCCAATTAGAAAACTGTTCAAAACTTTGAACTTTATCATTGGGAAGAGCAGTATAGACTTCATAGAATTCAAACAACAATTCAACAGTATCTACATTACGTATTCCTGACAATTCCTGTATAAACTCTTCAATACTGATTATTTGAGGTGAAAAAAAAGCAGTTGAAAATTTGTTCTTCAATTTTTCTACCAAGAAAACTTTGGCTCTCTTATTGGGAAGAACAATAACAATCTCAGAAATAGTTTCTGGATTCGAATTAAATAAATACGCTACTAAATTGTCTAAAAAAGTATTGTTTTCCATTAGATAAAAATAAAAAAACGCCCCGAAATCGGGGCGCTTTTAGAAAAATATTTTAAAGAAATTATTTTGATAATTTCACTTCAACTCTTCTGTTTAAAGCTTTACCAGCTTTAGTTTTGTTAGATGCAACTGGAACAGATTCACCGAAACCTTTAGAACTTAATCTAGCAGACTCAATACCTTGAGAGATTAAATAATCTTTAACCGCTGCTGCTCTGTTTTCAGATAAAGTTTGGTTAGTTGTATCTTTACCATCAGCATCTGTATGACCTTCAATAGAGAAGTTAGATCCAGGGTATTCTTTTAAGATAGCTGTCATCGCTTCTAATACTGGGTACGTTCTTTGTTGGAAAGTAGCTTTGTTAGTATCGAATAAGATAGTTTTAGCGTAGTCGTTTAATTTTTTCATTACGTCTTCGCTTACTTCTGGACAACCATTGTTAGCAACAGTTCCTCTTACGTCTGGACATTTATCATCTTTGTCAAGAACTGAGTCTCCGTCAGTATCTGGCCATGGACATCCACCATTTTCTCTTGGACCTGCAACAGTAGGACATTTGTCTTTGTTATCAGCTATACCATCACCATCTCCGTCAGGACAACCTTGTAAAGCAGCTAAACCAGCAACTTCAGGACAAGCGTCATCTTTATCAGCAATACCGTCTTTGTCAGTATCAGGACAACCGTTCATTTCTTTAGATCCTGCAACTTCAGGACAAGCATCATCTTTATCAGCGATACCATCAGCATCTGTATCAGGACATCCTTGGAATTCTTTTAAACCAGCAACATCAATACAAGCATCGTCTTTATCATAGATTCCGTCTCCGTCTGTATCTTTACCTCCAAATTGGAAAGTTAAACCAGCCATATGTTGGAAAACTGAAGGCACATCTAATGAACCATCTGCTTCTGTTCTATCTGTAAATGCTTTTTTGTAAGTAGAACTTAATGATAAACCAACTTGTTCAGTTAACCAAAAAGTTAAACCAGCTCCTGCATTAGCATTTCCAGCTGATTTTGGACCAAAGAAAGTATAACCTCCACCAATGTGAACTGAAGGATCAAGCCATTTTGAACCAATTAAATTTTTAAAACTGTAATTAATTTTACCATCTATTCCGTAATACATCCAATCTCCAGGATTAACAACTACAGAGCTAGTTGGAGTTTCAAAAGTAGGCACTACATATTTAGTAATTTTATTTACCGATCCAACAACACCAAATGACCAGCTTCCACCAACATTTCTAGTAACTGATAAATAAGACACTGAAGGAATAATATTCCAATTTTCTTTTATATCGAAAAATTGGTTAAAATGGTCGGTAATTTTACCATTATCTTTGTCGTAGGCGCTAGTTTTTGTATCAACTGCGTTAGCTCCAAAAGATATTGCCCATGGATTATCAGTGCTTTGTGCATTTGCACCTAAACCAGCGATCATCAACATGGAAACAAAAAGTTTGTTAAGATGTTTCATACTTAATTTTATTTGATTACAATACGTTATTACGACAAAAGTAAGTCATAAGATATTAATTACAAAATGAATTGTTAAAAAAAACAAAGTTTTTCTATTTTTTTTTACTTTTTTACAACATTTAGTGCAATTCCAACTTCTGAAAAAGCCTGAATTGCTTTGTCCAGATGCTCCTTAGTATGAGCAGCAGAAAGCTGCACACGAATACGGGCCTTCTCTTTTGGGACCACTGGAAAAAAGAAACCAATTACATAAATCCCTTTTTTAAGAAGTTCATCTGCCATAGTTTGCGCCAATTTTGCATCATATAACATTACTGGGACTATCGCAGAATCTCCATCAATAAATTCCAATCCTGCTTTTTTCATTCCTTCTTTGAAATAATTAGTATTCCATTCTAATTTATCGCGTAAAGAAGTATCTTTTTTTAATAATTCAAAAACTTTTAATGAAGCTCCTACAATAGCAGGTGCCAAAGAATTAGAAAACAAGTACGGGCGAGAACGCTGACGTAAAATTTCAATAACTTCTTTTTTCGCAGTAGTATACCCTCCCATAGCTCCACCAAGTGCTTTACCTAAAGTTCCGGTAATTATATCTACACGGCCCATTACTCCTTTGGCTTCCAAAGTTCCTTTTCCTGTTGCACCAATAAAACCAGCAGCATGACATTCATCCACCATTACCAAGGCATCATACTTATCTGCTAAATCACATATTTTATCTAGAGGCGCCACTAAGCCATCCATAGAAAACACACCATCGGTTACGATTAACTTGAAACGATGCCCAGCTGCTGTCGCTTTTTTAAGTTGTTCTTCCAGATCGGCCATATTATTATTTTCATAACGGTAACGCGCTGCTTTACACAAACGCACTCCATCAATAATAGACGCATGATTCAAACTATCAGATATAATACAATCCTCTTCTCCTAATAAAGGTTCAAAAACACCACCATTCGCATCAAAAGCAGCTGCATACAATATTGTATCTTCTGTTCCATAGAAATTAGCAATGGTTTCTTCCAGCTGTTTATGTATATCTTGTGTTCCGCAAATAAAGCGAACCGAAGACATTCCGAAGCCATGAGTATCTAATGCATCTTTAGCCGCTTGTACCACTTCAGGATGTGAGGACAATCCTAAATAGTTGTTGGCACAAAAATTCAATACCGTTTCGCCGTTTACGGTGATTTCTGCTCCTTGTGGTGAAGTGATGATTCTTTCTTTTTTATACAATCCGTTTTCTTGGATAGTATTTAATTCATTTTGTAAGTGTTGTTTAATTTTTCCGTACATATTATATGTGTTAATTCGGTTATAAGCTCATTCGGTTTTTGAATCGAGCTACAAATTTACTATTTCTAATTGCTCTCCTATATATATAAGTGATTTTTTCTTTACTACAAATCCCATTTCTTGCAAGACGCTTTCGTATTCCGTAATTTGACTGACATACTTCTGGTTGTGCGTTCCTGTTTTATAATCTAACAAATAAGCCTCTTTATCATTTACAACCACTCTATCTGGAATCATAGTCTTTGTGCCTCTTTTAATGATACTACGTTCATTAAAGACCTGATATTTTCCGTCGAAAAATTCTTTCAAATCTTCATTGCCTACAATAGCTTCGACATAGTTACGCACGACCGATTCTTGATTCATCGTTATCAATCCTTCCTCAATTGCTTTGGTAATAGCTAAATCAATATCGAATTTGGTTTTTACAAACGACAAAATCTTGTGCATTACATTTCCAAATTCAATCGCTTCTTGTTGCGAAGTTCCCCACATCATTGCTTCCCTTTGGGCAATTTTTATCGATTCGGGTTGTATTGTTGACGTGACTACTTTTATGGCTTCATTATTTTTCTGAATCGCCTTTGGCTTTGAGATTCTTTCTGGTTGACCAAACGAGTAATTTGACTGACTTTCATCAAAATCAACTCTATCCTCTACAAACTCGATAAAATAGGAAGCTAAATTTTTTGGAAGCTCACCGTCTTTATTGCGATCTTTCCAACTCGATATAATATGTAATTGTTCTTCAGCACGCGTTAAAGCCACATACAATACATTTATATTGTCTAATAAATCTTCTTGTTGTTTATGGCTGAACATTTCTTTAGCAGCATCACCATAATCATTGACTTTACTCGATTTATCGATTAGAAATTTTTCAAAATCCACATTATCCGTTGGGGCATCGAGCCAAATTTTTTCGCTTTTTGATCGGCTGAAATTTTCTTCGGCAAAAGGAAAAATCACCACTGGAAACTCCAATCCTTTCGATTTGTGGATGGTCATAATTCGTATGGCATTCGATCCTTCGGCGGTCGGCACACTTAATTTGTGTCCGTTTTTCTCCCAATAGTCTAAGAAATCGGCAATACTCATTTGATATTTAATATCCTTTTCTAAAATAACATCCAGGAAAAACTGCACATAAGCATTGTTTTTATCGGAAGGAATTCCGCTTAAAACAACACTTTCCACCAATTCATACAACGACTTTTTTCTAGTTATTTGAAAATTGATGTTAATTTCAAAATTCGACAACCAGTTTTGCAATTCTTCTTCGCTTTCTTTTTGAATTCCTTCCCAAATAAAATCATGTGTAGGCAGACTCGCAACAAATTGTTTTGAAAAATAATACAAGGAATGGGCTAGTGATTCTTTATCCTTCTTATCATTTAAATACCGAAGCATATTGAGTACAAACTGCACTTCGGAAGAAGTATTTAAAAGCAGACTTTCGGAAGAAATTACTGGAATTTTGTTTTCCGTTAAATAATTGGCCAACAAAACTCCTTTGCTGTTATTTCGGACTAGAATCACAATTTCGCCTAATAAAAAGCCTTTCTGTTGCAACTCTTCTATGGTTTGAATGGTTTTTTGAAGATAAAAATCATCTTGGGAAGCGTCTTCTTCTGATTCTTCTTTATCAAATTTTGGTAGAAAAGAAATATTGACGAACCCGCCTGATTTTTTATTCGGTTTTTGAAAACTCTTGTTTTCGTATAGTTCTTTATAATCTTCGTTTTGGAATTTTTGCGAGAGAAATTTAAAAAAATCATTATTAAAATGAATCACCTCATCATAACTACGATAATTAGATTCTAAATTAACTACCTTTTTATCCTTATTGCTAAATGGATTAGTGTCTTTTGCCAAGTCGATAAATTGCTCCGCTTTTCCACCACGCCAACGATAGATCGATTGTTTTGGATCACCCACAATTAGCAGCGATCCTTGAGTCCCTTGCAAATCTTCGCTCGAGAGTGCATTATCAATCAGCGGAATTAAATTTTGCCATTGCATTTCGGACGTATCTTGAAACTCGTCGATAAAGAAATGTTTGTAGCGTTCCCCCAATCGTTCGTATATAAAAGGAGCTGGTTGGTGTTGGATTTGCTCATTAATCAATTTGTTAAATTCGGAAATAGAAAGCACGCTTTGCTCTTCTTGAATTTTAGCCAATTGATTGCTTACTGTATTAATTAAAGATAGTGGGGTAATATTTTTTAAAAATGCTTCGTATAAATGCTTCTTCTGAAATTTTTGATAAATGACACTTAAAACCGAAAGGAATTCTGGAATAATACTTTCTATAATCGCTTTATCGGAAGCTGTTTTGTTGATTTGAATATCGTCAAATTCATGAAAGGTTTTATTAATAGGATTAAATTTTCCTTCTTGAATGTTTTTCAAATGATTCGGAAATGTCCCTCTAGAAAATGATTTGTGGTCAATACCGTTTTTATCAATTAGGGCTAAAATGCTAGTAGCTAAATCAGCTGTTTCTTTTTCCAATTGTTTACTGAGCAACACCAAGTCATTGCGAAGGGCAATAAACTGCGGAATCGATTTTTCTTTTAATGAAACAACTTCTTTTCGGTTATTCTCGTTTAGAATTAATTTTCCTGTACTGAAAATATCATTGGAAACATCCCACGATTTATCATCATCGGTTTTTTCCATTGTGAAATCGACTAATAGCTTCGTCAATTCCTCGTCTTCTCCCGCTTGAGCCACAATGGCGTCGACCGCTTCTTGCAATAAATTTTCTGTATCTAGAGACACCTCGAAATTAATGGGCAAATCCAAATCGATAGCAAACGAACGGATGACTTTATGGGTAAATTTATCGATGGTAGAAATATCAAAAGCAGCATAATTATGAATAATGTTTTTGATAATCGATTTTGCTTTTTGAGTGATTTCATTCAGACTTAAACCTGTATCGGCTGAGATGTCCTGCATTAAACCCAGTGATTTTTCAGAAGGGTTTTCTTTGGTAAAATCGAACAAACTATCAACGATACGGCTTTTCATTTCGTGCACCGCTTTATTGGTAAACGTAATGGCTAAAATGTTTTTATATGCATCTTCTTTTTTGGAAGTTAAAATGATTTTCAAGTACTCTTTTACCAAAGTATAGGTCTTACCCGAACCAGCCGAAGCGTTATAAATTGAAAATGCAGCTTTTTTCAAAAGAATAAAAGAGTTTTAAATTATGGTGAAATAAAAAATAACTATTTCCTATTCCAAAGTTAAATGATTAATTTTGGAATTCAATATTTATTAATCTTTAAACAAACAATATTATGGCTTTTGAATTACCGAAATTACCTTATGCATATGATGCATTAGAACCACATATTGATGCTAGAACTATGGAGATTCACCACAGTAAGCATCACAATGCTTATACAACTAACCTAAACGCTGCTATTGCTGGAACTGATTTAGAGGGAAAATCAATTGAAGAAATTTTAAAAAACTTAGATTTAACTAAAGCAGCTGTTCGTAATAACGGTGGTGGTTTTTATAATCACAATTTATTCTGGACGGTGATGTCTCCAAACGGTGGTGGATTACCAACTGGTGAAGTAGCAAGTGCTATTGATGCAGCTTTTGGTTCTTTTGAAGAATTCAAAACAGCTTTCTCTAAAGCAGGTGCAACACAATTTGGTTCAGGATGGGCATGGTTATGCGTAAAAGACGGAAAATTAGAAGTGTGCGGTACACCAAACCAAGATAATACACTAATGCCTGGTGTAGGTTGTGGTGGTACACCTATTTTAGGAATGGATGTTTGGGAGCACGCTTATTACTTAAACTATCAAAACCGTCGTCCTGATTATATTGAAGCTTTCTTTAATGTAATTAATTGGGCAGAGGTTTCTAGAAGATTTGCAGAAGCAAAATAATTAGTATTATTACACTTTTAAAGTCCCACATTGTTGGGGCTTTTTTATTGATTGAAACTCTTGAAATCAACAAATAGCAGTTGCTATAAAATAAAAAAGGTAGAAATTTCTTTCTACCTTTTTTGCCCCAAATCTACCATAACTTAACCTACTTATGTAATGGTGAGTCAAATGTATGCTAGGAATATTAAGTTTCCAAAGAAAATCGTTGAACAGATTAAAAACTCGTTGAGATGAATTTTGTTGGCTTTTTTCTCACTAAATTTAGTGAGATTTTAGACTTTTTTGGAAAGTGTTTCAAAATAACAGTAAATAAAAAAGGTAGAAATCTCTTTCCACCTTTTTTGCCCCAAATCTACCATAAACTTAACCTACTTCTGTAATGGTGATGCGAATGTATACTGGGAGTAATTCATCTCCAAAGAAAGTCGGTGAAAAGCAATTATTCTCGATTAAAAGCATTTTAACAATCCTTTTAATACGCTCTTGCATCCTTGCCTTCATAGAAATTCATAAAGGCTCGGTTCACTACTCGGTTCCCTCCATCAGTAGGATAATCCCCTGTAAAGTACCAATCTCCTAAATTGTTTGGACATGCTTTATGTAAATTTTCTACCGATTGGAAAATGATTTTTACTTCGGTTTTTACCGATGCTTCCGTTAGCAATTCAGAAATTTTATCCGAGACTTGTTCATCCGAAAATGGCGCATACAATTCTTTGACATAATTCACCACTTCGGAATCCTCAAAATGTTCTTGTGCTTTACACTTGGCATACACCTCATCTACCAAATGGTATTTGTTCCCTTCTTTTAACAAAGCCAACATCGCTCTAAAAGCGACTAAACCTTCAAGTTTTGCCATATCGATTCCGTAACAATCCGGATAACGAATTTGTGGCGCAGAAGAAACAATGACTAATTTTTTAGGATTTAATCGATCCATCATCTTAATGATACTTTTTTGCAACGTGGTTCCACGTACAATACTATCATCAATAATTACCAAATTATCTGTTGGTTTGATTACTCCATAGGTCACATCATATACATGCGCTACCATGTCGTCACGAGAACTGTCTTCGGTGATAAACGTTCTTAATTTTACATCTTTGATGGCAATTTTTTCAGAACGAAGTTTTACCGATAAAATCTCTTGTAATTTTTCTTCCGACAGCGACTCTTTATTATCCAAAATCGCAGAGATCTTTCGCTGATTTAGAAAATCGTTAGCTGCTTCTACCATTCCGTAAAAAGAAGTTTCCGCTGTATTTGGAATATACGAGAAAACCGTGTTGTCAGTATCATCATCAACCGCTTTTAAAACGGCTGGCATTATTAGTTTCCCTAAATTTTTTCGCTCTTGATAAATTTCAGCATCACTACCACGTGAAAAATAAATACGTTCGAATGAACACGCTTTTTTAACAGAAGCCTCACGTACTTTTTCATCGAGTACTGTTCCGTTCTTCTTAATAATTAAAGCATGACCCGGTGTGATTTCTTGAATTTTATCGAAAGGAACATTAAAAACAGTTTGTATCACAGGACGTTCTGAAGCTACTACTACAATTTCATCGTCTTGATAGTAGAATGCTGGACGAATTCCTGCCGGATCACGAGTGACAAATGCATCGCCGTGACCAATTAATCCTGCCATGGCATAACCACCATCCCAATTTTTAGAAGCACGTTTTATAATTCGTGCTATATTTAATTTTTCGGCAATTACTGGAGACGCTTCTTGTTTGGACAATCCTTCGTTTTTACACTCTTGATACAAATCGGTTACTTCATCATCTAGAAAATGACCAATTTTTTCCATAACCGTTACGGTATCGGCCATCTGTTTAGGATGCTGTCCTAATTGTACTAAATCTTGAAACAGTTCTTTAACATTCGTCATATTAAAGTTTCCTGCCACAATCAGATTTCGGTGCATCCAATTGTTTTGACGCAAGAACGGATGAACGTTTTCAATGCTGTTTTTTCCAAAAGTTCCATAACGAACATGGCCTAAAAATAATTCACCTACATATGGGATATGTTGTTTTTGTAAAGCCACATTATCCTTATATTCAGGATGAAGCTCTAGCTCATCATTAATTCGACCATTAATTTGCGCAAAAATATCTTGAATCGGTTGCGCTTGGTTGGAACGTATACGACTGATGTATCGTTCTCCTGGATCTACATCTAATTTAATACTCGCTAAACCCGCACCATCTTGACCTCGATTGTGTTGTTTTTCAAGTAATAAGTACATTTTTTCTACTCCGTAAAAAGCAGTACCATATTTTTCTTTGTAGTATTCTAAAGGTTTTTTTAATCGTAAAAGGGAAATGCCACATTCGTGTTTTATTGCGTCACTCATTGTTGTTGTGTTGTTGTGTTTTTAAATAAAAATGCCCCGAAAATTCGAGGCATAAATTTATGATAATTCTATATCAAATTGTGTTAAAGCTTTAAATTGCTTCAAACGGTTTTGTACTTCTTCTTTCGTTAAGGCAACCATTCTTTCTGTTCCGAATTTCTCCACACAGAATGAAGCTAGGTTAGAACCCTGAACGATAGCTGTTTTCATGTTTTCAAAAGAAATATTTTCGCTTTGCGTAATAAATCCTGCAAAACCACCTGCAAAAGTGTCTCCGGCTCCTGTTGGATCGAATACTTCTTCTAATGGTAAAGCTGGTGCGAAAAACACTTGTTTCTCATGGAATAACAATGCGCCGTGCTCTCCTTTTTTGATTACTACATATTTAGGTCCCATTGTATGGATTTTTGCAGCCGCTTTCACTAAAGAATATTCTCCTGATAATTGACGTGCTTCTTCATCGTTGATGGTAATTACATCTACGCGCTTCATTACGTCTTTTAATTCCGGTAACGCACAGTCCATCCAAAAGTTCATGGTATCTAAAACCACTAACTTAGGCTTCGCTGTTAATTGATCTAAAACACTGCTTTGTACTAATGGATGTAAGTTTCCTAACATCACTACATCAGTATTTTTGAAATTTTCGGGCACGACTGGTTTGAAATCAGCCAAAACATTCAATTCCGTAATTAAAGTGTCACGTGAATTCAAATCGTTATGGTATTTACCACTCCAAAAGAATGTTTTTCCACCTTTTACTACTTCAAGACCTGTAATATCAATATTTCTTGATTTTAATAAATCAATATGTTCTTGAGGAAAATCATCTCCTACTACCGACACAATTGCCGACTGTAAGTTAAAATGAGAAGCCGAAAGTCCAATAAAAGTCCCTGCACCACCTAAAATTTTATCGGTTTTTCCGAAAGGGGTTTCAATTGCATCAAAAGCAACTGTCCCTACTATCAATAATTTGTTCATATTCTACTTTGAAAAATTAAGGTGCAAAGATACTTTATAAGTTGCAAAGTTGCAAAGTTTTAAAAACAGAATGTTATTTTGAATTTTTAGCTTCCAACTGACTTTTCATGTTTTTAAAAGTATGAAAAGGCGCTTTGGCAATCATCATATTGATAAAAAAAGGGGGGATATTAGATTCTGGGTCGCCATATAATTGTTGTGTAACCTGCGTTTGGTTTGTGTTTATTTTTTTTAAAGTCCATAGCCCTTTAAACTTAGTGAGCCTAACTACATCTTCTTTTTCTTTTACAAAATTGTTATATGGTGTAAGAAACACATTATATTCTTCTTTCTTCTTTTTGAGTTGTACTTTCGATACATGATCTCTGTCTTTTACCGGCCACTCAATATCATTTTGAATGTAAAAAATCCAAGCGGAATCGTTTATTTTTTTTACCAAAGCAGATTCTGCTATATGGTAACTCCACTTTTTAAGATTTTTTATGTCGAGAATTTTTTTAAGAACTGTGTCTATAGGTGACTTTACCACCATCGTTACTTTGTATTCTTTAATAGAAGTCGAATCGGTTTTTCGTGTATAAACTTTTATCTCTTCTTTATTTACAGCTAGCTCCCAAGGTTTTTGCTGAAAAATAAAACCGAAAAATACAAAACTCAAGAAGTAAGCTAGTTTATACATAAATCGGGGATTTATGTAAATGTAAGAAAAATCAAATCAATTGGTTACTCTCATTTTCATAAAACGAATCGATAGCTAATTCTTTTTGCGTTGATGCCATAACTGCCAATTGATCGCACCTTTCGTTTTGAGGATGATTGTTGTGGCCTTTTATCCATTTAAAATCGACTTGGTGTTTGCGGTATATTTTCAGGAAACGCATCCATAAATCTGGATTTTTTTTTCCTTTATATCCGGTCTTCTCCCAACCAAAGACCCATTTTTTCTCTACGGCATCCACTACATACTTCGAATCAGAAACTACTAAAACTGTCATGTTTGAATTTTTGAGTTTTTCCAAACCGACAATGACCGCTAATAATTCCATTCGGTTATTGGTCGTCAATCGGAAACCTTCATAAAACTCTTTTTTATAAGGGGTTCCCACCAATTCCATGACCACGCCATAACCACCGTTTCCTGGATTTCCTTTGGCTGCGCCGTCTGTATATATGTGTACTTGGTGTGACAAAGTATAAAGTTAGGCGTTAGAAATTAGTAATTTTTCAATTGTTACCGGAAAATATTCATGCTCTAAGGCATGCACTTTTTCAGCGATACATTCTGCGGTTGTACAATCTTCAATGTTTACCGTTTGTTGAAAAATAATACCGCCTTCGTCATAATGTTCGTTAACATAATGGATAGAAATTCCCGTTTCTGCTTCTTTATTGTCTAAAATAGCTTGGTGTACATACATTCCGTACATACCTTTTCCACCATATTTTGGCAATAACGCTGGATGAATGTTTACAATTTTATTTGGATACTCTTTTATAATATTTTCTGGAAATTTCCATAAAAAACCAGCTAAAACAATTAAATCGGGTTGAATTGCTTCTATTTTTTCTAGCACCCCTCCATTATTTAATTCTTCTCTGGTAAATATTTGAGTAGCAATATCTAGGTTTTCCGCTCGATCTAAAGCTTTGGCATGCAGATTGTTAGTAAACACAGCGACTACGTTCCCTAGAGTACTGTTTTTAAAATGTAATATGATTTTTTCGGCGTTAGATCCCGAACCTGAAGCAAATATTACAATCTTTTTCATTTATTTAATTCGATAAGATGCAGCGATACAACAAGAAGATTATATCGGCAATAGTGATTTTTAAAGCACAAAAAAAAGAATAATAAATGACAAATAATTAAAAATGATGGTCTTTGTTAAATTAATTTTTTAAATTCGTAGTCATATTTATTAACTAAAAAAGTGGTTTTAAAATAAAGTTTTTTATTTTTGCCACCTAATTAAAATTTAAAATTAAAGATTATGTCAGACATTGCATCAAGAGTAAAAGCGATTATCGTAG
>JAZKHA010000015.1:0-32050 GCA_040385625.1 Bacteroidota bacterium | reverse complement strand
GACAAACTACAGGTGCCGGAATGATGGACTGTAAAAAAGCTTTAGTTGAAGCTGACGGAGATTTCGATAAAGCGATACAAATCCTTAGAGAAAAAGGACAAAAAGTTGCTGCTAACCGTTCTGACCGTGAGTCTTCTGAAGGAGCTGCTGTTTCTTTTATTAATGCTGACAACACTAAAGGAGCTATCATCACTTTAAACTGCGAAACAGATTTCGTAGGTAAAAATGAAGCTTTCGTAACTTTGGCTAAAGAATTAGTTGAAAGAGCTATCAACTTCTCTTCTAAAGAAGAATTTTTAGCTTCAGATTTCAACGGAATTACTGTTGCTGAAAAATTAATTGAGCAAACTGGTGTTATCGGTGAAAAAATCGAAATCGGTGGTTTTGAAATCTTAGAAGGTGCTTTCGTTGGATCTTATGTTCACGTAAACAAAATTGCTGCTATAACTGCAATTTCTGCACCAATTGCTAATGGAGACGTTTTAACCAAAGACATCTCTATGCAAGTTGCATCTATGGGAGCTGATACATTATCTTACAAAGATTTTGATCCTGCTTTCGTTGCTTCTGAACTTGCTGCTCGTATTGCAGTAATCGAAAAAGAAAACGAAGAAGCAAAACGTTTAGGAAAAACATTAAAAAATGTTCCTCAATATATCTCTTTCTCTCAATTAACTGAAGAAGTTTTAAAACAAGCTGAAGAAGATGCTAAAGCGGAATTAAAAGCTGAAGGTAAACCTGAACAAATTTGGGACAAAATTGTTCCAGGAAAAATTCAACGTTTCATCTCTGACAACACTACTTTAGATCAAGAGAGAGCTTTATTAGATCAAAACTTCATCAAAGATGATAGTAAAAAAGTAGGTGATTATGTTAAAGATTTCAATGTTGAAATTACAGGTTTCAAACGTGTAACTTTAGGATAATATTTCTTTTAATAAGCATAACAGATCCCGATTCTTAATTGTAATCGGGATTTTTTTTAAGATTATTCTTGCTAAATAAATTTAAAATCTAACTAAAATTAGGTATTGTTTCTTTAACATTTTTAACACTATCTTTGTTAAAACGAATTTAAACCCAAACCAGTTTGCTTATGAGACTAAAACTACTAACTATCTTATTATTAGCCCTCACCACCACAATAACAACTGCGCAATCTAAAAGCAAAAAGGGGGTTACAACCAAAAAAACAACTAAAAAGACCTCACTCGTAAAGAGCACCAAAAACGAATCGGATATTGTTGACAAACAAATCGTCGAAGAAGCTCCTGAATCAAATCCCCTAAAAGTAAAATATAGAAGAAGTTCGCTGTACACATTGATGGTAGACACTCCAAGTATGCCGTATGCTGATTCAATAAAAAAGTATTTTGTAACAAGTAAAATACCTGATAAATTTAACAACCATAATTTACAGACTCGAATTGTAGATAAAGTACCATCTATTTCGACCGCACTTCCAATTCCTGCATCAAACACATCTGTCGGATTGATTGGAGACACAAGATCTTCAACAGGTATTTCAAGCTCAACAACCAATTTTTTGAGTACTATGAGCAATCTTGCTTTAAGCACCGAAACCCCTTATTACAAAGAATATTTAGCCGAAAGAAAAAGACTAGAAGAAGAAGCCAAAGAAATTGGTGTTACCAAAAAGAAAAAAATAACCGAATACGTAGACAAAAGAGTAACTTTTGACAACGAAAGATACCAAAAGGAACTTTACGATTCGATGCCGCAATCCTACAAGGACCAACTCAAAGCTGCTGAAAAAGAAACAAACGATATTGCTAGAGATTTAGTTGCCAAATGGTTTGACCGCTCTCCCAAAGGAGGATTTAACATGAGTCTCATTAAATTCCGAGGGAATTATGACGCATCCATGCTAGATATTGCCAAAGCAAGAGCCAGTAAAAGAGGTTTAACCATGCTAGGAGATGCTGGTGAAGAATTGATTAAAAACACTTTTGTACTTATCAACGAATTCAAATACACCGATAAAGAAGAAGTTGCTAAAAAAACAAGTGGTTGGCTGAATGCCATATCGCAAGTCGCAAGTGTTGTGCCGGGAGGCTCCAATATCGCCAATGTTTCGGCAGTAACATCCTTGGGAGTAACTATTGCAGGAAAAGGATATATTGTAAAAACGAAAGCTCATTTGTTCCGATTGGATTGGAATGAAGAAGTAGCTGCAAAATTCTATAGCGATTTTTGGGCTACCGACAAAAATATAACTCCAGAAAAGAAAAAAGCCTTTGACGAGACCGATATTTTCAAATTGGTTTATGTAGGTACAGATGAATCATGGGCCGATGTTCAATCATCAATTTTTACCAACAAAACAGATTTAAAATTGGTTGAAAGAGCCACAATGAAAGCCATGGATGCTGTAATTGTAAAACTTCAGAAAAACCATGATGAATTCAAAACCAAGACCCCTTTGTTTTCCAATGAGCCTTTAACTGCAAAAATAGGATTGAAAGAAGGATTGTCTCCCAAATCTGTTTTTGAAGTTCTAGAACAACAACTAAATGAAGATGGAATTCCACAATATGTTAGTGTTGGTCTTGTAAAAGTGGACGAAACCTTTCCAATTTGGGATAATCGATATGGAGCAGATGTAGAAAATCCAAATATTACTACTGATAAAACATACTTCAAAAAAATTAGTGGTAAAGATTTCTACCCAGGTATGTTATTGGTTCAAAAAAGAGGTAAATAATTTCAAATTATTGTTGTCATAAACAATTATAAAAACAGATGTTGATATTGCATATAAATTATGATATGAGTATCATTGTAAAGCTTATATATTAGTAGTATTTACATTATTAAAAATAAAATTACAAACAACTAAATACAAACATTTAAAAATTAAACAAGTATGAAAAAACTCTATCTAGTATGTGCTTTTTTGATGATCTTATCAGCTCAAGCACAAAAAACAAAACAAGACGAAGGTATTAAACTGGGAATTAAAGGCGGTTTAAACGTTTCGAATTTTTCAGGTGACCTTGAAGACAATGAAATTAGAACAAGTATTCATGTTGGTTTGGTTTCAGAAATTATAGTTTCAGAAAAATTCTCCATTCAACCTGAGCTCCTTTATTCGGGACAAGGTTTTTCTGATAAAAATGAAGCGGGTTTCAGTCGATACAAGTTTGATTACATCAACCTTCCTGTATTAGCCAAATTTTACATAATGAACGACAACTTAAGTTTAGAAGCTGGTCCACAAGTAGGCTTTTTAATCTCCGCAAAAAACAAAAGTATTACAGCAAACTCATCAATCGAAGAACAAAAAATTGTTGATTTTGGATTAAATCTAGGATTAGGATACGAATTAAAAAATCATGTTTTCTTTCAAGGTAGATATAATTTAGGCTTAACCAATATTAACAATTCAGATTCATCTGGAGCTTTCAAATACACAAATAGCGTTATTCAATTCTCAGTCGGATACTTGTTTTAATAGTAACAATAAACAACAAAAATGAAAAAAATTATTCCAAGCCTTATTCTATTTTTAAGTATAGTAACCATAAACGCCCAAGACAAAAAAGAACTAAACATCAAGTACAGAAGAAGTTCTTTGCACACCCTTATGGTAGAAAACCCAGCAATACCCCATGCTACTACCATAAAATTAGCATTTGAGAAAGGCCCCATTCCGGAAAAATTCAATGATCATATTGTAGGATCAAGAATGATTCCAACCGACAATCAAGAAGATCAAACCACTAACATTAAAAATTATTTAGAGACCAATAACGTAGCTAAACAATTAGTAGCCAAATGGTTTAATCGTTCAGCAAACGGAGCTTTCAACATGGATTTAATCAAATCAAGAGGAAGTTATGATGCGTCTGTAGTAGACATTGCTACTGCGAAAGCTAGCAAAAGAGGTCTTGAAATGTTGGCTGATGCCGGTGAAGAATTAATCAAAAACACCTTCGTTTTAATTAATGATTACAAGTATGTCTCTAAAGAAGAAGTAGCGAAAAAAGCCAGTGGTCTTTTAAAATCAGTTGGATCTTTTGCAAGCTATGTGCCTGGTGGAGGCAATGTAGCAGTTACAACAAATGTAGCAGCGACAGGAGTAACTGTGGCCGGAAAAGGCTATGTAGTTAAAACCACAGCTCATTTATACCGTTTAGAATGGAATGACGAAGTAGCGGCAACTTTCTACAACGACTATTGGGCAGATGACAAAACCATTACAGCAGAAAAGAAAAAAGCTTTTGACCATTCAAACATATTCAAATTGGTTTACGTTGGTTCGGATGTTTCTTGGGCTGATGTCCAATCTACTATTTTTACCCAAAAGACCGATGACGAGTTAATCGAAAGAGCAACCATCAAGGCCGTTGATGCTGTAATTGTTGAGTTGCAAAAAAACCACGATGAATTCAAGACCAAAACACCTCTTTTCACAGGAGAACCAATTACTGCTAAAATAGGCGTTAAAGAAGGGGTAAATACTAAATCTAAATTTGATGTTTTAGAACAACAAATTGATGAAAACGGCAAAACCAACTATGTGGTAGTTGGATCTGTAAAAGTAGACGAAGACTTCCCTATTTGGGACAATCGTTACGGTGCAGAAGAAGAGAATCCAGACAGTAAAACAGACAGAACTTATTTCAAAAAAGTAAGTGGTAAAGAGTTTTACCCAGGTATGTTGATCGTTCAAAAGAAAGGAAAATAAAAACCCAAAAAACAAATAATTATGAAAAAACAAATAATTACAATGTTATTAGCACTTGTAGCCTCAGTATCTACTTTTGCACAATCTGGAAAACAGAAAAAAGCGGATGCAGCTACAGAAGCATGGCGTTATGAAATTGAATGTGCAGGTGTTGGAGCAGACGGAACTTACCTAATCAAAGTTTGGTCATATTCTAAAAAGCCTAGCATTGCTATAACACAAGCCAAAAAGAATGCTGTACACGGCATCATTTTCAAAGGTTTTACAGGAGATGGTAGAAGTTGTACTTCTCAAAAAGCAATGGCTACAAACCCAAACATCGAGGCAGAAAAAGCGGATTTCTTCGAACCTTTCTTTGAAGAAGGAGGAAAATACATGAAATATGTATCGCAATCAACCGATGGTATGGTAGACGCAGGTGATAGAATGAAAGTTGGTAAAGAATATAAAATTGGAATAATTGTATCCGTTTCTAAAGACGCTTTGAGAAAAGATTTAGAAGCAGCAGGAATCATTAGAGGACTTTCGTCTGGTTTTTAACCTTAAAAAACAAAAATATGAAACTTAAATTAACCGTAATAATTTGCCTTCTGACGTTAACATCTATTAATGCTCAGAAAAAAATAGCTGGAAACTACGGCTACAAAACAGAATGCATGGGAGTTGAACTAGATGGTTCTGTAACTTTAAAAGCATGGGGTAACGGAAGAAATAGAGCCGATGCAGTTGAACAAGCTAAAAAAAATGCAGTAAGAGATGTAATCTTTAAAAGCATTTTAGAAGGCAAACAAGATTGTCCTAAAAAACCTCTAATCACTGAAGTAAACGCAGAAGAAAAATACGAAGACTATTTCAATAAGTTTTTTGCAGACGGAGGGGAATTCAAAAATTTTATCTCATTGAAAGATGAAAGAATTGGCGAAAAAATTAGCCGTGATAGAAAAAAAGCTAGGGAAAGTGTAACCAATGGTTTAGTTGTACGTGTATTACGCTCTGAACTAAAAAGCAAACTTATTGCTGACGGAATTATCAAACAATAAAGTATTTTATACAATGAGAAAAATAATTACAAAAATATTCGCAATACTGGCATTACTTACAGTAAGTTTATCACATGCCCAGGCAAAAAAGCCAACAATCATGGTAGTCCCAAGTGACCTTTGGTGCAATCAACATGGCTACATGATGACCTTCAACAACCAAGGAACTATAGTAAAAATACCAGATTACAAAAGAGCTTTTCAAGAAAGCCCGGAATTACTACCTGTGATAAGTAAAATCAACGGTTTAATGGCAGAAAGAGGTTTCCCATTAAAAAACATGGAGTCAGTAATTAAATCTTTAGAAGCTGAAAGTGCAGAAAATGCAATGTTAACTTCAAAATCAGGTGCTGGAGTGGTTGAAAGCCCAATTGACAAATTGAAAAAAGTTGCTAAAGCTGACATTATCATGCAATTGACATGGACTTTAAATACAACAGGTCCAAAAAAATCGGTAACTTTTACTTTACAAGGCCTTGATTCTTATACTGATAAAGAAATTGCAACTGCTACCGGAACAGGAGCACCTTCATTTTCTGTAGAATTACCGGTATTATTAGAAGAATCTGTATTAGCTCACATCGACAACTTCAACGTTTCTCTTCAAAAGCATTTTGACGATATGTTCGAAAACGGAAGAGAAATCATCATTAGAGTGAAAAAATTCGATTCTTGGGCAGGTGATTTAGAAAAAGAATACGACGGAAAAGAATTAAGCGCAGTTCTTGAAGATTGGATGACAGCAAACTCGGTTAAAGGTCGCTTTAGCACTAGCGATGCTACTGAAAATATGATGCTTTTTGAACAAGTAAGAATTCCTCTTTATGATGCAACCGGGAAAGCAATAGACGCTCGAGGTTTTGCTAAAAGTTTACAGGAATTTCTAAAGAAAGCCCCTTACCTTATTCCAAACAAATTAATGATGAAAGGTTTAGGACAGGCAGTTATAGTGTTAGGCGAAAAATAATCTAAATAAAAAAACATGAAAAAAACAATTAATAAATTCATATGTAGTTTTGCCGCTATAGTAGGTTTTTCAACTATTGCTATAGCACAAGACACTAAATCTGATGAATTAGGAAAAATCGCCTTGGCTACATATATCCCAGCCCAGGAAAGCATGTCTGAACAAGCAACAAACATGTTGACAAATAAACTGAATCAAATTATAAGCACTAACGGTATTGCCAATTCAAGCTATAATTCAAGATTTATCATAACGGCAAATGCCAACGTGATGACAAAAGACTTAATAGCCAGCGCTCCACCTATGACTGCTTTAACACTTGATGTAACCTTATACATTGGAGATGGTATTGACGGCAAAAAATTTGCCAGTAAGTCTATAACTGTAAAAGGCGTGGGAACAAACGAAACGAAAGCCTATATTGATGCTATGAAAAATATCAATCAAAATGATGCTGGAATTCAAACATTTGTTACCAATAGCAAAAACAAAATTGTTGAGTATTATAAAGCCACATGCAATCAGTTAATCAAAGAATCACAGCTTCTAGACAAACAAAACATGTTCGAGGAAGCTATCTTTAAGTTAACTTCTGTTCCAGCTGAATGTACAGAATGTTACAACAAAACTATGGCTGTAATTCCTGCGATTTACAAAAAATTGATTGACAGAGATTGTAAAGCCAAAGTAATGGAAGCCAATAACCTTTGGAATGCCACACAAGATTATAACACTGCAATCACCGTAGGTGAAATTTTATCGTCTATCGATCCGAGCGCTGCCTGTGTTAACGAAGCAAAAGCACTTTCTGCCAAAGTTGGAAAAAGAGTTATCGAAATTGACAAAAGAGAATGGAATCTTAACTATGAAAAAGAAGTTGGTCTACAAAAAGATTTGATAAAAGCATATCGTGATGTAGGAGTTGCTTACGGAAACGGTCAACCTAAAAATGTTACTTATAACGTAGTGGGTTGGTGGTAAAAAACCAATGATAATTTAATTAACAATCCCTTATTGAGTTTCAATAAGGGATTGTTAATTAAATAACACTTATAAATCAAATTAGTAAAATTTCTATCTTTGAAAAAAGACAACAATATGCTTCAAACTAAAAAAGAAATTATTTTCTTTATTCTTGCCGGAATATTTATCACCAATGCAGTTGTTGCCGAACTTATAGGTGGAAAATTAATCTTTGTTGGCACTAGTGTCATGAGCGTTGGTATTTTGCCTTGGCCGGTTGTTTTTATCATTACCGATTTAATTAACGAATATTTTGGTCGTAGCGGTGTACGAAAACTTTCCATAATTACTGCTGGACTAATCTCCTATTGTTTCTTTGTCTTATATGTTGCCATGCAAATTCCCGCGGCAAAAGGAATTAGCACAATATCTGACGAGCAATTTCAATCCGTTTTTGGACAAAGTATGTGGATTATTGTTGGAAGCATAATTGCTTTTTTAGTGTCACAACTCATTGATACCAGTATATTTCATTTTTTCAAAAACAAAACCGGCAGTAAAATGATTTGGTTACGAAGCACCGGATCGACTGTTATTTCACAACTATTTGATAGTTTTATTGTACTAGGAATTGCCTTTTGGGCAACAGGAATAATGTCTACACCTGTTTTTATTCAATCGGCATTTACGGGTTATTTCGTAAAACTAATCATCGCCATTTGTATGACACCGCTCATTTATCTCGGACATTATATCATCGGAAAATACATCAAACCCTTTCACAAAACAAGCTAATTCTATTTTTATAAAATAGAAGATTATCTTTATATTTGCACTGCAAAACAAACACAATGAAATACAAAAGAATACTTTTGAAATTAAGCGGCGAAGCACTTATGGGCGATCGTCAATACGGAATTGACCCAAAAAGATTAGCGGAGTATGCTGATGAAATAAAACAAATTCATGCTTTAGGCGTTCAAATCGCCATCGTGATTGGTGGTGGAAACATTTTTAGAGGTGTTGCTGGAGCCAGTAATGGGATGGACAGAGTACAAGGCGATTACATGGGAATGCTAGCAACCGTTATTAACGGAATGGCATTACAAGGCGCTTTAGAAGAAAAAGGAATGCTTACAAGATTACAAACCGCTTTGAAAATTGAAGCCATCGCAGAACCTTACATCAAAAGAAGAGCGGTTCGTCACTTAGAAAAAGGGCGTATTGTTATTTTTGGTGCCGGAACTGGAAACCCATACTTCACAACTGACACTGCTGCCGTTTTAAGAGGGGTGGAAGTCAATGCAGATGTGATTTTGAAAGGAACTCGTGTAGATGGAATTTACAATGCCGACCCTGAAAAAAATGCCGATGCCGTTAAATTTGACTATATTTCGTTTGAAGATGTCTTGAAAAAAGGACTAAACGTAATGGATACCACTGCATTTACCTTAAGTCAAGAAAATGAGTTGCCAATTATCGTGTTTGACATGAATAAAGAAGGAAACTTACTTAAAATTTGCGAAGGCGAAAACATAGGAACAGTAGTAAATATTTAAAAATTAGACTAACTTAGACTTTTAGATAACTTAGATAGTTAAAAATCTAAGAATCTAAGAAGTCCAAAATTCTAAAAAATGACAGAAGAAATTAATTTTATACTAGACAGCACCAAAGAATCTATGGAAGGTTCTATTGCCCATTTAGAAAAAGAATTTTTAAACATTAGAGCCGGAAAAGCATCTCCACAAATGTTAGGAAGTGTTTTTGTTGATTATTATGGCTCGCAAACAGCACTTTCACAAGTGGCCAACGTTAATGTTCCTGATGCAAGAACCATCACTGTTACACCATGGGAAAAAAGCATGTTACATCCTATAGAAAAAGCAATTATGATTGCCAATTTAGGGTTTAACCCAATGAATAATGGCGACAATATCATCATTAGCGTTCCGCCATTAACTGAAGAGCGTCGTAAAGACTTGGTAAAACAAGCCAAAGCGGAAGCGGAAGATGCAAAAATTGGTATCCGAAATGCACGAAAAGATGCCAATACCGATATTAAAAAATTAGAAAAAGAAGGTACTTCTGAAGATATTTGCAAAACAGCTGAAGAAAGTGTTCAAAAACTAACCGACAGTTTTATCAAAAAAATAGAAGACCATCTAGTTGTGAAAGAAGCTGAGATTATGAAAGTCTAATCCTTTTCTCACATATCAAAATATCTAAAATCCGCCTAGTGCGGATTTTTTAGTTGAAAGCAAAATTTAACTTTTTTATTAACAAAATTTTAATATTTTTGGAGTCCAGATTTAAAATCTTTTAATTAATAACTTAACCTATGAAAAGTCCAAAAAATTACTTTTTTATACTTGTATTTTCATTAATTCAAACGGTTCTTTTTGCCCAAGAAAATATATTTGCTGGTATTGAAATAGGCAGTAAAGGAATAAAAATGACCATTTTAGATGTATACAATCTAAAAAAAGGCAACTATACTATAAAATCGTATTGGTCAGAAAACATTGGAATTGCCAAAGGAATTTCTATCGATGGCAATTTAGCCGCCGAAGACATTGAAAAAGCAGCTGTAGTTGTTTCTGCTAATTATCTAAAAATAAAAAATGAAATTAATGTTCCTGATAGCAATATTTTTATTGTTGGTTCATCAGGGGTTGCCATGGCCAAAAACTCAAAAGATTTAATTGACAAAATCAAACAAGTAACCAATAAAGACTTAGAATTTATTGATGCTCAAACCGAAGGACGAATGTTACTTAAAGGCTGTATTCCTCCTGTAGATTATGAAAAATCAATGGTTTTAGACATTGGAGGCGGAAATACCAAAGGAGGTTATGTAGATATTTACAATAACGATAATTTCGTTTTCTTCCCATTAAGCATTAACTACGGAACGGTTACCCTTACTGAGGCTATCATAAAAAAAACAAATCGTGATGATATTGGAGAATTCAACCAAAAATCATTTGGCATGTTACCTGTTTTAAGAGAACAAGTAAACGGCATGTATGGTTCAAAACCAGTAGCTTTAGAAAAAGATAAAATTTACATGTCGGGAGGTGCTGTATGGGCATTCTATACTTTATTTAATGGTGAAGGTAAAGATCTTTTTAATGAATTTAAATTAGAAGATGTACTTAATTATGATGCTGTCCTTAAAAATAATTTCAAAAAATATGAAGATTTAGCCAAAACCAATAAAAATGTTGATCGAGTATTAAAAACATATTCACAAAAATACTTAATCTCTGGCAGTAATATTTTACTGGTTTGCCTTGAAGCTATTCCAGACATCAATGACAAAAAGTTATATTTTGCAAAAGAAGGTCAAATCGCCTGGCTGGTATCTTACATAGTAGATCGCTCTAAAAAAGTAAAGAAGATTTACTAATTCCGATTTCAAAATATAAAATATTGATAGGCTTGCCCAGTCTATCTATATCCATTTAAATTAATTATATGAAAAGTTATTTAAAGGCCTACATTGATAACTTTAGAGGTTTTTCAAGAGAAATATGGGTATTAACCTTAATAACCTATATTAATCGAGCGGGCGCAATGGTCATGCCTTTCTTGACCAAATACCTACATGACAACTTTTCATTTAACTTTGCTGAAATTGGCTGGATGCTTGTTTCAATAGGTGCCGGAGCCTTGTTTGGTTCTTGGCTAGGTGGAAAACTAACCGACAAAATTGGGTTTTACACCATCATGTTATCTAGTTTATTTTTAACTGGATTTGGCATCATATCCTTGATGTTTTTGTATGATTTTGTAGAAATCTGCATTGGGTTATTCATTATTACAGCAATTGCCGATATGTACAAACCGGCTATGTATGTAGCTGTTTCCAATTTCACTAATAAAAAGAACAGAACACGCGCTCTAACTTTAATTCGATTGGCAGTCAATTTAGGAATCGTTTCAGGACCAGTTATTGCAGGATTGTTAATTCAAAAAAATAATTACGATTTACTTTTCTGGATTGATGGACTTACATGTGTAATCGCCATATCAGCTTTTATGCTTCTGATAGATGAACACAAAATCTACAAAGCTCGAAAAAAACTATTGAGACGAAAAAAAAACAAGAATATTATTACCAAAGCAGTTAAGTATGACAAAAATTTCATTTTGTTTTTATTTGCTAGTTTTTTAACCGCCTTTTTGTTTTTTCAATTATTCACCACAATTCCGTTATACAATACCGAAAAACTAAAACTGAGTGAACTGCAAATAGGATTACTCTTAGCACTTAACGGATTAATCATATTCCTTTTTGAAATGCCATTGATTGGGTTTTTAGAGCGGAAAAATTTTGAAGCCACTAAGATTATTTTCTTGGGATCTATTTTTATGACATTAGGCTTTTTCTTTTTATTGCTTTCTAAATCAATTGCAATAATGGGGTTATCTATATTTTTTATTACGATAGGCCAAATCCTTTTGTTTTCCTTTTCGAACACTTTCGCCTTTACAAGGGCTGTTAGTGGGCATGAAGGAAAATATATGGCATTATATACTATGAGTTTTAGCTTAGCCCAAATAGCTAGCCCAAAAATTGGATTCTCAATAATTGAAAGCTTTAATTATTTTTCAAACTGGTTATTTATGGCAGTAATTGGTTTAATCGGAATTTCTTTATATTACATTCTCGATAAAAACATCAGACAAGAAGCATTAACCAAAAAACTAAAGTAATACTTAAAACGTATATTGTAATAAACTAACTATGTCAAAAAAAATAAAGAGAAAGAGAAAGAAAATTAATGACAGTTTTAAAGTTCTGATTATTTTATTAACCACTACTTTATTGGCTAGCTTTTTCTATATCTATAAAATGTCAGACAGATCCAAGAAAATAATTGTTTCCTTACGACAAGAAAAATTAGAGTTGGTTAACGAAAAGCAAGCAATTCTTAATGATTTAGAAAAATCTAAAATTTATTTAGAGAAAGCACTTTCTAATAAATCTTCTTTAACAGATCAATTAAAAAAAGAAAAAGAAAAAGTTGACCAATTAATAGCCCAGATAAAAAGCATAAAAAACACTGAAATAGACAATACTCAAATAGAACAATTCAAACAAAATGCCGAAAACAGTGATGCAAAAATCACCTTGTTAATCAAAGAATTAGATCGCTATAAAAAGAAAGTCGACAGTACAAACGTGGTTTTAAAAAAGGAAAGAAAAGCCATTGACACTCTAAAAAATTCAAATAAAAAACTTTCCAGTAAAATTACTGAGGCCACTAAACTTTACTTCTATGATTTAAAAATTGCTCCTTTAAAGTTAAGAAGCTCAGGAAATGAAATCACAACTGAAAAAGCCAATAAAGTAGACATCATAAAAGTAAGTTTTATGATTGCTCAAAATGATTTTGTTAAATCAACAACCAAAGAGTTTTACATTCAAATCATTGATAGTAAAAACAATGTTATCGGGGACAAAAAGGTAGAGAATTTTGGCAAAGACATCTTGACTTATAGTGCCACTTCAAAAATCAAATACGACAGTAAAACCATAGAAGTGGAAAGGGAAATACCGGTTTCAGAACTAGAGAAAGGCACGTATTTCATTAATGTTTTTGACAAAGCCAAACTGATATTAAACACTACTTTAACTCTGAAGTAGTTTTAAAACTTATAAATTATCATTGAATAATCCGCCTTGTGCGGATTATTTTAGTTTATACGCTATCTTTGACTCACAATAAGTCATTGATGAAAATTAACAATAATTTCCTGCTTACACTTACTTTTCTACTCAGCCTCTTTTCTGGAATTGCCCAAGAGAGCCCGGAAGCAGTTATTAAAAAAACCATCAAAAACAAAAACACCAATCAACCTCAAAATTTTCAACTTACAAGCTACAACAAGCTTATCGTTACAGCTAATCCCAATTTGTTAGATGGTCGAATCGATTCAGTCTTTATTACTAAAAAAAAGAAACAGGTTTTAAAAGAAATTGATTCCTCTAATTATAATTTCAAAAAAATAATTTCAAAACAACACCTCTATCAAACAGAAAAAATATCGGTAATCACCCAAAATGATTTCCAAACCAAGGAAGAAATTCAATCTACTAAAATGGCAGGTTTTAAAGAACCTATTTACGAATACTTTTCTTTTCAACTACAGCCATTTTCCGTTTATAACGACAAAATAATCTTGGTTGAAAATGAATATACTAATCCAATTTCAGAAAAAGGACTCCGAATATACAATTACGAAATTCTAGGTACTACTGAATTCAACACCAGAAAAATAACAATCATAAGTTTCGAACCCAAACATGATTCAAAAACCGATAAACTGACAGGCATACTATATATTGATCCTCAACGACACAGCATTGCTAAAGAAGAATTAAGAGTACAAGGAAAAATCAACGTTGCCTCGGTTCATCTATTTGAATTTAATGAAAAATTAAATAATTGGTTCCCAAAAAAAACAACCTTAACCATAAAAAAAGGAAACAGTAAACATCCGATAAAAATACTGGGGGAAACCATCACTTTTGAAGGAACCGATTCTAAATTTAATCCGTTGGGTAAAAAATATGCTACTGATTTTTTAGAAATCAAATCAGAAACCCAATACTCCCAAATCACTTTTGGAATAAATACAGCAATAAAAAAACCGCATATTGCCATTGCGGTAACTGAAAAAGCCATTAATCGAAAAGAAGATTTATGGTATTCATATTTTAATGATTCTACCGATGTGCGAAGCAAAGCTACCTACATATCACTGGACAGTTTGATTGAGCATCGAAAAATTGAAAATAAAATAAGAATCGGTCGAAAAATCATTAAAGGATACTACCCTGTTGGTTTTTTTGATTTTGATTTGCGTTATCTTGCTCGTTATAACAATTACGAAGGATTCCGTTTAGGCCTTGGTGGAGTGACCAATGAAAAATTTTCAAAACTATTCAAAGTGGAAGGCTATATGGTTTATGGCACCAAGGACGGAGCTTTCAAAGGACATCTCTCAAATGCTTTTAGAGTAAACAAAACAACCGAAACCTGGTTAGGAGCATCTTATAAGGATGATGTATCGGAAATCGCTAATAACGCCTTTGAGATAGACAAAAAAGGATTCAAATTGTATGACCCAAGACCTTTTAACTTGAGCACTTTTTACAACCATGAAACCTGGAAAGGATTTATAGAGTCGAAAATCATCCCTAAAGCAGAGGCATTAATTCAAGTCACTCAGAGTTTTATTGAGCCTAAATTCAACTATCAATACGAATTGAATGGCAATACAGCTACTGATTTTAAAGCCACTTTATTTACCGCATCCTTTCAATGGAATCCTTTCAGTAAATACATGCAAACGCCCAACGGCATACTCGAAATAGATAAAAATTATCCGAAATTTACCTTCCAATTTTCTAAATCCATTTCTGATTTATGGAAAAATAGTTATGATTTTGGCAAAGTTGATTTTAGATTAGATTATCAGAAAAAATTTAATTCCAATCACAAAATTTTATTTTTATGCGAAACGGGTTATGCTTTTGGCGATACTCCTTTAACACATTTATACAATCACTCACCTAATAATTTGGCGAAAGATAAGATTATACAACGCATTACTTTTGCTGGGAAAGACAGTTTTGAAACGATGTTTTTTAATGAGTTTTTCTCAGACAAGTATTTGTATTTACACTTGAAACATCAATTCCCGAAATGGGAAATTAGTCGTCAGGTAAAACCTGTTTTATCATTGGTTTCCCGTTATGGCATTGGTGAATTAAAAAACAAGGAGCGCCATTTGGGTTTCGATTTCAAAACGTTGGAACATGGCTACTATGAATCCGGATTTGAGATGAATCAAATATTCAAAGGAATAGGTTTTACTGCTTTTTACCGATATGGCCCAAATCAACTTCCTTCCATAGAAGACAATATTGCTATAAAATTAAGTATTCAGATCAATTTAGGGTTTAATAATTAGAACCGAAGGTAAATTACTTAACCAAATATTATTGCTTTCTACTAATTTTTTCCAACTCTCTAAACTTACCAACATCAGATCCTGTTTGATTAAAAAAGAAGAATGAATTTGTTCCTCTTTTACAAAAGAAATATTGTCCGGATACTCTTTATCTAATGCTTGCACTGCATTTTTGATTAAATAATTGTTCTCAACTTGATTTTTTACATCTACAACATTCACTTTAGAATTATTATTATAAACAAACTTCTGAATATAATCCACTAAAAAAGCGTCCTCAGAACTGAAAAAAGGAACAAATATTTTATCTATCGATTGCAATTCATTATCTACTAAAATCCCAAGCGGTGTTTTATTTTTTGCAATAATCTGACGGGTTCTTTCATCAAAAATAGAATTAGCAAACAAACCCTCTTTACCAGTTAATTTATCTAATAATCGATCAGGATTAATAATTCGAGTGGTAAACCCAAGCACCTTTCCTAAGATGGTTCCTTCAAAAATAGATTTACCTAAACCAACCAATAGTAAATCATAATCTCCTTGCTTGGCTATTTCGGCAATATCGTTTTCTATATCGGTAGTCGCTTTAAAAATAGTTTCAATCTCTACGTTTAATAACTTCGACTTTTCTAAAATAGGTTCAAAGGTTTCCTTTTCGTATTCTTCAATATTGTATCCATGAATTTCGTCACTCACTGACAAATGCATTGCAGTTAGTGCTGCGCTATCCTTTTGCTTTTTGGTTAATGCGTTAGCTACATTTAGTAGCGATTTCCCCTTCTCGTAATTTCCAAAAGAAATAAGAATTTTAAATTTATGGACCGCTTTATCAATCTCAGGAACAACTACATCTTTCGTTTTAAATATAAAATTGATTAAATCTAATGCTGGTCCAGTCATAAACGTAGTAACCAAAGCCATAATCACCATCATGGTAAAAATTTCTGTGGTCAATACGCCTAAATCATAACCAATATTTAACACAACCAATTCCATCAATCCGCGAGTATTCATCAAGGCTCCAATAGTTAAGCTATCTTTCCAATTTTGTCCCACAACTTTAGCTGCGATGGCACTTCCTACAAACTTTCCTACTACTGCCACAAGTATAATAAATCCTGTAACTTTCCACAAATACGGATCATTAATCAATCCAATTTGCGTTCGTAATCCGGTAAAAACAAAGAACAACGGAAGTAATAAAATCAGAGCAACATCTTCCACTTTGTCAATGAAAATGTTTCTGAATTTGGTAATATCTGGCATAATTGCTCCTGTCATAAAAGCTCCAAACAAAGCATGAATACCAATAATTTCGGTGCAATAGGAAGAAATAATTAAGGTTAAAAAGAAAATAGCAACCACGGGTTTGCTCAAATTATCGTTGTTGGCATACAAATCCCCAACTCTTTTCAAGAAGGGTTTTATCAAAAACAACATCATAATTACATACAAAGCCGCAAGCCCAATCACATACAAAGCACTCACAAAAGTACCTGCTTTCACTATCGCAATAACCACAGCAAGCAAACACCAAGCGGTAATATCATCGGCAGCTGCACATGTAATTACAATAGTCCCCAATCTTGTTTTATGAATACCTCGCTCTTGTACGATACGTGCCAACACAGGAAATGCCGTAATACTCATAGCAATTCCCATGAACAAACTAAACGATAGAAATTCTATTCCTTCTGGAGCAAATTTGTGATACACATAATAAGCCAATAACATTCCTAAAGCAAACGGGATAACAATACTGGCATGACTAATAATTACAGCATCATTCGCCTTATTTTTAAGCACTTTCAAATCCAATTCCATTCCTATTACGAACATAAAAAGAATCAATCCGATTTGGCTTAAGAACTGAAGATTGCCTAATGATTCAGCTGGAAATAAAACATGTGAAAACTCAGGAAAATACAAACCTACCAAGGAAGGCCCTAGAAAAATACCAGCTATAATTTCACCAATAACTGATGGCTGACCTATCTTTTTGAAAATCCACCCAAAAAACCGAGCAATGATAATAATGGTAATAATTTGCGCTAATAGAATCGCTAAAGGATGTTCTAAGTTATGACTTAAAGCTGCTAAAAAATCATTCCAATGTGTGTTTTTAGTATTGGGAGCAATAATTTTTCGCCCTATTTCTAGTCCTTTACCTTCACCAACAATCCAATACATCAATGTAATAAACGCACCCGTTACTGTAAAATAAAAAACAGCATTTCTAAGTTTTTTCATAGTTGAAGTCACAAATTTCAAACACAAAGATGACAAAATAACTATTCAAATAAAAACAAAGCGATTAGATTTCTTTAAAATTTAAAAGTTTGTTATTATACACTTTACTTTTAAGGGTTTTATATACCTTTGTAAGCACTTAATTATCTATGAAAAAATTACTAAGTATTGGTTTTTGGGAGTTTATTGCCCGAGTAATATTAAGAAACAGAATTACAATTTTAGGGATTGTAATTCTAATTACTATCTTTTTTACTTTACAATGGAAAAACATCAAGTTTACCCAAACAGAAGCCAATCTTATACCTGCAGATGACAAGGTTAATGTAGACTACAACAATTTCTTAAATAAATTTGGAGAAGAAGGCAACCTAATTGTTATTGCCACCAAAGATCCTAAATTATTCACGCCATCGGTATTTAAAGCCTGGGGAGAAATGATGACTAATATCAATACTCACAAGGAAATAGATTTAGTCATTTCGGTAGATAACCTTAAAGTTTTAACAAAGAACGATTCGTTAGAACGATTTGTCCTTAAAAATTTAGTTGACAAATCTCAAATTGAAAAGCAAGGCTATTTAATCCAAATCAAATCGGACTTATTAAACAATCTGCCCTTTTACGAAGGATTATTATTCAATAAGAATACTGGTGCAGTGCGTTCTGCTATTTATTTGGACAAAAAAATAGTCAACACCAAGGCCCGTAAAGAATACGTACTAAACAGTCTAATTCCTGAAATAGAAAAATTTGAAGCCAAAACCGGAATTGATATCCATGCTTCGGGAATGCCATACATTCGCACCCTTAATGCTAAAACCATTATAGATGAAATCGGATTATTCATTGGCGCCGCTCTATTCATTACCGGCTTAATCTTTTTCTTCTTTTTCAGATCGTTTAGAGCTACTTTAATTTCCTTAATCATTGTAATCATAGGAGTAATGTGGTCTTTCGGATTATTAGGATTGTTAGGATATGAAATTACTGTATTAACCGCATTAGTCCCTACTCTGGTTATTGTAATCGGGATTCCGAATTGTATTTTCTTAATCAACAAATACCATCAGGAGTATGCCAAGCACGCCAATAAAGCCAAAGCTTTACAACGGGTGATTACCAAAACGGGAACGGCAACCTTAATGACAAACTTAACCACTGCCCTAGGTTTTGCAACCTTCATTGCTACAAATAATGTTTTGCTGACCGAATTTGGCGTGGTCACTTCAGTGATGATTCTGCTTTTGTATTTGCTTTGTTTACTGATACTTCCAGTCTTTTTTAGTTACATACCGGCCCCAATTCCAAGACATTTAGGACATTTGGAACGCGAATACCTGACCTCTTTTTTCAGATGGATTGTAAGCACGGTAAAATACAACCGTGTGGGAGTGTATATAGTATCGCTTTGCATGCTAATCATAGGGATGATTGGAATTCACAAAATGCGTATTTCGGGAAGTATCCTTGAGGATATGCCTAAGAAAACTGCTTTTTTTGAAGACATTCGTTTCTTCGAAAAAGAATTTGATGGCGTAATGCCATTAGAAATCATGATTGATACCAAGCGTAAAAAAGGGGTGATGAAATTAGCCACCTTAAAACGTATGGAAGAATTGGAAGAAACCATTATGGAAATTCCAGAATTATCAAAGCCGCTTTCGATTGTCAATTTGGTTAAGTATTCCAAACAAGCTTATTACAACAATAACCCTGATTTTTACGAATTACCTACTGCGCAAGAGCAATCTTTTATTTTGTCATATGCCAAAAACGCTACACAAAATTCTAAAGAAAACTTGATGAAAAGTTATGTAGACAATACTGGCCAGTATGCTCGAATTACTACATTTATCAAAGATGAAAATGGCGAAAAAATGGAAGCTATTGAAGCTCAAATTAGAGCTAAAGCCGACAAAGTATTTCCTCCTTCTCGTTATGAAGTTATCATTACTGGAAAACCTTCTGTTTTTCAAAAAGGAACCAAATATTTACTCGACAACTTACTTTCTTCTTTATTAATGGCCTTTGCTTTAACGGCAGGATTAGTGGCAATTATGTTCCGTTCATTCAAAATGGTATTAGTTTCTATTATACCTAATTTACTGCCATTATTGATGACTGCAGGATTAATGGGTTTTTTAAATATCCCTTTAAAACCTTCGACTATTTTAGTATTCGGAATTGCTTTTGGAATGTCAGTAGACGACACCTTGCGATTCTTAGCCCAATACCGACTGGAGTTATCACGCAACGATTGGAAAATCAAAAAATCAGTGTTCGCTA
This sequence comes from Bacteroidota bacterium, assembly GCA_040385625.1. Lineage (GTDB taxonomy): Bacteria > Bacteroidota > Bacteroidia > Flavobacteriales > Flavobacteriaceae > Flavobacterium. The sequence goes on along the minus strand of JAZKHA010000015.1, from coordinate 11,838 downwards.
CTTTTGATGATGCCGGAATTAGTATGTTTTATACTTCAATCGTGTTGTTTTTTGGATTCTCCGTTTTCATGTTGTCGAGTTTTGGCGGTACCGTAGCTTTGGGAGGATTGGTCGCTTTAACTTTATTCTTCGGAATGTTATCTAACCTAGTTTTATTACCGTCTTTGGTACTATCACTTAACCGTGCTTTGGCCAACGAACAAGAATTCATTGCGCCTACCATCGATATTCTAGAACCTAGTGACGAAGAAGTGGATGCGGTTGAAAAAAGGAAATAGTTTTCACCAGCAAATACAAACCAATTCTCATTATTATGTCACTTCCTTCGCTAGAGCTTCTGGGAAGGAAGTGACTAAACAAGTTTCACTATTCTATATTTCTTTGAAGATGTTCTTTATTTTCCAACAGAATTATTCTTAAATGTAGACACATCTATCACTTCTTCATTGTCAATGTCAAAAGAAATTTCAACAACATCACCAACTCTTGTTATTGGTAATTCATTAGACAATTGTGATGATCCTACAAATATTTTCGGATAATCGGTTACGGTAAAGTAGTAAAAACTATTTCCGTTTTTTACATCGTTCTGAATTCTTACAATTGTCGATTGTATTGTCTTCTTATCGGTATTTGCATTCGGTTTTATAATATTCCCCGACATATTATAAGCCCCTTTATAAGACATTAATGCTTCACGCATCGTATTCCCTACTCCAACAATGGTATAATCGTTTATAGAAACCATGGCAAACATTTTTACCAATCCTCCTTTGTCCTTTAATGTCATCACATATGTTGGGATGTTATTAATATTATAAGGAATTGGCAATGAAGCGTTATACCCTTTTTCTTGCACTTTTCCTTGTGCTGAACTTTGTGCTGCATATTCGGTAGCACCACTTTGCTTGTAAAACGTTGCCTTTTTGGTACGTGTGTCAACCAATACAAAACCAACTGCCGATTCTTCTTTACCTACTGAAGTTAATCCCGTGTACCAATACGATTTATTATCTTTCCCGTATACCAAGGTCATATCTTCAGTGATTTGGAGCTTGTTTTCGTTAGCAAAGTTCCAGTAACCATGAACTAATTCTCCCCAATCATTTAATTGCTCTTCGATAAAATGAATTGGCTGAATACGATCAATCCATTGAGGAGTATCTTTCATTGCATATTCCTTTATTTCACCCGTTTGTGCATCTAATGCAATGACACCAATAGCGTCATTTCCGCTAAAACCGATTGTTTTTTTGTATTTGGTTACTACCCAGTAAGGATTTCCAGCTTCGTCAACTTCAAAAGTATAATCAGTCAAACCTGTAGTCATATAACCATTCATGTAAATATGACGACTCATTTCACTTCCAAAATAAGCATCCGGTTGGTATTTAATTTTGATGTCTTTACCTGCTACGCTTTGAATTAATTTCACATCACGTTCGTTCGTTGCCGAAACCATTACATATCCAGCAGTTCCCTGTTTATTGTTTATCCATTTAAAAAATCCTGAGTGTAATAAAGGAGCTATCCAATACAGTTTTTTATTTACTTGTTGAATATAAAACTCTCCCAAATGCACTTGACTTCCTAATGCGGGTTGTGATCCTAGTATTTTTTCACCTAACAAATACGCTAAATCTTCATCTACCACACGAATTTCGTCCATAGAAATCGGCGCAATATGTTTCGAAATTTTATCGCCATTTTCAACTTTCCCAATAAGTTGTTGATGTGCTTGCGTTCTAATCATTTTAGAACTTCCGATTGGCAAAATAAAAATATAGAAAAACAAGCCTAGGGCAACAAACAAAAGAACTTTGCTGGGTTTCGATAAAAATTTTACTTGTTTGTGATCATTGCTTATTTGGAGCCTTGTTGACAAAAAGGCGCCTAAAATCACCAAAAACAAGAGCAATAAAGCCCAGCCAGTAAAGCCATAACTAAGAACTGGTAGGTTTAAATACCATAAAAGTAGGCCTACAAAAATTAGAAGAAAAGAGGTAATGATGTTTTTCATTTTAGTTTGAAGTTTGTTTGGTAATTAGACGTAAAAAATCGACAAAAGTTACAAAACGGGTTGCTAAAAAATATGTATTTTTGTCTCCTTAAAATTTTGAATCAACCATTTATGAAAGCATACGTTTTTCCAGGACAGGGAGCACAATTTACCGGAATGGGTAAAGAGTTATATGAGAATTCAGTTGAAGCTAAAGCATTATTTGAAAAAGCCAACGATATTTTAGGTTTCCGCATTACCGACATTATGTTTGAAGGAACCGCTGAAGAGTTAAAAGAAACCAAAGTAACGCAACCGGCTGTGTTTTTACACTCGGTTATTTTAGCCAAAACATTAGAAAACTTCAAACCGGATATGGTTGCAGGACATTCATTAGGTGAATTTTCGGCATTGGTAGCCAACGGAACGTTATCCTTTGAAGACGGATTAAAACTAGTTTCACAACGTGCTTTGGCAATGCAAAAAGCTTGTGAAATCACTCCCTCAACTATGGCAGCCGTTTTAAACTTAGACGATAAAATTGTAGAAGAAATTTGTGCTTCTATTGATGGCGTTGTTGTAGCCGCAAATTACAATTGTCCAGGACAATTAGTAATTTCTGGTGAATACAAAGCCGTTGAATTAGCTTGCGAAAAAATGAAAGAAGCAGGAGCAAAACGTGCTTTAATATTACCAGTTGGCGGAGCATTTCACTCTCCTATGATGGAACCAGCAAGAGAAGAACTAGCGGCTGCCATTGAGGCAACCACATTTAACAATCCAAGCTGTCCAGTATATCAAAATGTTACAGCAAGTGCTGTGAGCGATGCGAATGAAATCAAGAAGAATTTAATTATTCAATTAACAGCTCCTGTAAAATGGACACAATCGGTGCAACAAATGATTACTGATGGTGCTTCAAGCTTTACAGAAGTTGGACCAGGAAAAGTTTTAGTGGGTCTGGTTAACAAAATCAATAAAGAGATAGAAACTATTTCTGCATAACAAATACTACACTCCTTAATAAGCTCCGATTTTTCAATCGGAGCTTATTTTTTATATATCTTTATGAAAAACCAAAGATCATAACATGGACGAATTATTTAAAATCTTACAACAGACAACAGCAGCAAAAGTCATTAGTAATTCTATTGAATATTCCGATTATGTCCCATTAGATTTGTCAATCAACAATACCCAATTAGCATCATCTGGTATCAATACAGCCAACGAATACGCAAACTATATTCAAAATCATTTAAACCTCCATAAGGGCAAAATTGCCTACGGTGGCTATTTAGAAAATCGGAATTTATACAAGAGAAGTGCTGTTTTTCATTCGGAACAAACGGAAGAGAGAAACATCCACATTGGCATTGATTTATGGATTAATGAAACCGCTCCCATTTATGCTGCTTTAGAAGGTAAAATTCATAGTTTTCAAAACAATACTGCTATAGGAGATTATGGTCCTACCATTATTTTAGAGCACAAAATAGAATCAGTTACTTTTTATACTTTATACGGTCATTTGAGCCTGGATAGTCTTGAGAACAAAAAAGTGGGACAGCTCATAAAAAAAGGAGAACAAATTGCCAATTTAGGAATGCCACCAATCAATGGCGATTATGCGCCACATTTGCATTTCCAAATCATAAGAGATCTCGAAAACAAAACTGGTGATTATCCTGGCGTTTGTAGTTTGTCTAAAGTTGCTTTCTATGAAAAGAATTGCCCTAATCCGAATCTATTACTAAAAATAAAAGAATCAAAAAATAACTAAGTCTAAAATTTCTTCCTTCCCAAAAAGGAAACACAAGAAAATCAATTTCTTATCTTTTGCTACACACAAAAATATTTCTTGGAATTATAAAATATTTTAGCTAATATTATCGTTAAATAATTACATTATTAATTCTAAAAAATTTAAAACAATGAAAAAAACAATTTTAAGCTTAGCTGTTATTGCGGCTTTAATGACATCTTGCAAAGAAAAAACACAAGAAGAAGCTGGAGAAGCGGTAGATGCTGCTGCAACTGAAATGACAGAAGCGGTTGACACTGCGGCGGCAAATATGGATACTGCAGCGGCAGAAATAAAAGATGCAGCTAAAGATGCAGCTGCTGCCGGAGCAGAAAAAGTAGAAGAAGCAGCTAAAGCAGTTAAAGAAGAAGCTAAAAAATAACGCTTAGCTAACCTTATAAAAAATGAATCCCGAGGCAACTCGGGATTTTTTTATGTTCTTTTTCTAATTTTTCGCTCCCATTTCCAAGCGCTTTCCAAGGCGTCTTCTAGAGTCAGTTGCGCTTTCCAACTTAAAATATTATTAGCTTTAGCTGTATCAGCATAAGCCTCAACGACATCTCCTTCACGTCTTCCAACAATCTTATACGGCAATTTTTGACCAGAAACTTTCTCAAAAGCTTGAATTACTTCTAAAACCGAAGATCCTTTACCTGTACCAATATTAAACGTTTCAATTTTTTTGACATTCTTATTTTGAAGCAATCGTTGTAAAGCAATTACATGCGCTTTAGCCAAATCAACCACATGAATATAGTCGCGAATAGCGGTTCCATCCGCTGTTGGATAATCATTCCCATAAACCGACAATTCTTGGCGTAATCCTACGGCAGTTTGCGTAATAAAAGGAACTAAATTCTGAGGAACCCCCAAAGGCAATTCTCCTATTTCTGCTGAAGGATGCGCACCAATTGGATTAAAATAACGTAATAAAACTGCATTTATATTTGACATTTCAGCAACATCTGCGATTATTTCCTCTCCTATTTGCTTAGTATTTCCATACGGAGACATCGCCGTTTGAATTGGAGCATTCTCAGTAATCGGCATTTTTTCAGCTTGACCGTAAACCGTACACGACGAACTAAAAATGAAATGAGCTGCTGGTTTTTGTTCTAGTTCCTGAAGCAAATAAACCAATGTATTTACATTGTTTTCATAATACAATAATGGATTTTGAACACTTTCTCCGACTGCTTTACTAGCCGCAAAATGGATTACTCCAGAAATATCATTGTGCTTTTTAAAAAAATCTTGTACTGACTTTTTTTCTTTTAAATCGATATTTTCGAAAACAGGTTGTGTTCCTGTAATTTTTTCAATTCCTCTTAAAACGTCAATAGAAGAATTAGAAAGATTATCTACAATAACCACATCAAAACCTTCATTTTGCAATTCGACAACGGTATGTGAACCTATAAAACCTAAGCCACCTGTAACAAGTATTTTCATAAAAAGTTGATTCGTTGATTTGTTAATTTGTGATTCGACTAAACAATTAACCGAATAATCAATTCAACAAAAACTACCCTAGAAACTCTAAAACCGAATCTGTGATAAATTTAATTTGTTCGTCATCCAATTCCGTGTGCATCGGCAACGCTACCACTTCGTTTACCAATTGATTGGTTACAGGAAAATCTTCTTCTTTGTAACGTGAATCCAAATACGCTTTTTGACTGTGTAATGGAATTGGGTAATAAATCGCACATGGAATTCCTTTCGTTTGCAAATGCTCTAATAAATCATCTCTTTTCCCATTCGTTACTCTAAACACATACTGATGAAAAACGTGATCATCACCATTGATATCAAATTGAGGAACTACAATATTCGAATGAACCGAAAGTGCTCGATTGTATTTATGAGCCGCTTCTCTACGAGCCGTATTGTACGTATCTAAATGAGGTAGTTTCACTTTTAAAACACCCGCTTGAATACTATCCAAACGTGAATTTACCCCTACCACATCATGGTGGTAACGCACATACATCCCGTGATTAACTATACCACGTAATTTATGAGCCAAGTCATCATCATTTGTAAAAATAGCTCCACCATCTCCATAGCAGCCTAAATTTTTAGAAGGAAAGAATGAAGTCGCACCTACATGTCCGATTGCTCCCACTTTGGTTTTTGAACCATTTTTAGAAGTATAATTGGCTCCAATTGCTTGCGCATTATCTTCAATTACGTATAAATTATGTGCTGTTGCAATTTCCATAATGGCATCCATATTCGCCGCACGACCGAACAAATGTACGGGCACAATCGCTTTCGTTTTAGGTGTAATCGCCTTTTTAACGGCTTCAATAGAAATATTCATGTTTTCCATATCAACATCCACTAAAACTGGAGTCAATTGCAATAAAGCAATCACTTCCACTGTCGCTGCAAAAGTAAAATCAGCCGTAATAACCTCATCACCTGGTTTTAAATCTAAGCCCATCATAGCGATTTGCAAAGCATCCGTCCCGTTAGCACATGGAATCACGTGTTTTACTCCTAAGTACTTCTCTAAATCCGCTTGAAACTGATGCACTAACGGACCATTAATATATGTATTGGTATCTAAAACCTCTTGTATAGAAGCGTTCACTTCTTCTTTTATTTTTTCATATTGACTTTTCAAGTCAACCATTTGTAGTTTTCTCATCGCGAAAAATTTAATCAAGCAAAACTACTAATTTAATGACTTATTTCCATAAGTTTTCTAAAACTAATGTATTTTAGCATCACAAAATTTTGGGTATGTTTTTTCTATACAATCTTGTAGTTCATCTTGCTGAATTTCTTATAAAAATCGTGGCACTTTTCAGTCCAAAAATTAAATTATTTGTTGAAGGGCGTAAGAACGTTTTTTCGATTCTTAAAGACAAAATAAACACTACGGATAAAACCATTTGGTTTCACGCCGCCTCTTTGGGCGAATACGAACAAGGATTACCGGTGATGGAAAAAATCAAAGAAAAATTTCCTACTCACAAAATCGTTTTAACTTTCTTTTCGCCTTCTGGTTATGAAGTTCGAAAAAACAATTCGGCGGCAGATGTTACTGTTTATCTTCCGTTGGACACCAGATACAATGCACAAAAATTCATTACACTTGTTCATCCCGAAAAAGTGTTTTTTATCAAATATGAATATTGGCCTAACTACTTAAATGAATTAAAAAAGAAAAACATTGACACCTATTTAATTTCGGGAGTATTCCGAAAAAAGCAATCTTTTTTTAAATGGTATGGCGGTTTTTACCGAAACGCATTAAAGAGTTTCAACTACTTTTTTGTTCAAAATGATTCTTCCAAAAAATTATTACAAAGTATAGGATTTCACAACGCGAAAGTTTCGGGCGATACTCGTTTTGATCGTGTGGTTTCTATTTTAGAACGCGATAATTCGCTGAATTTTATTGAAGAGTTTAAAAACAACACAACAACAATTGTTATTGGAAGTTCGTGGCCTAAAGATGAGGAATTGTTAGTCAACTACATTAATCAAACTTCTCAAGCTGTAAAATTCATCATAGCGCCACACAACATCAAACAAGACCAAATTACAAATCTTAGAAATCAAATTACAAAGCCTTACGTTTTGTTCTCTGAAAAAGAAAATAAAAACCTTTCTGAATTTGATGTCTTCATCATCGATACCATTGGCATTTTAACCAAAATTTACAGTTATGCTGATATTGCTTATGTAGGTGGTGGATTTGGAAATCCTGGCGTACACAACATTTTGGAACCGGCTACTTTTGGTGTTCCTATCGTGATAGGTGCTAATTATTCGCATTTTGCTGAAGCCACCGCTTTGGTGCATCAAGAAGGCTGCCTTTCCATTTGTAATCAATCGAAACTGAATCAAGCCTTTGATTTATTATTACAAAATCCGGACGAGCGATTTGAAAAAGGACACATTTGCAGCACATTCGTACAGATGAACAAAGGAGCTACAGAGAAGATTTTGACCCATATTTCTTAACCAAACCTTAAAAAAATTTCAAAATAAGTTTAAAATTGTACCTTGCGGACAGAAAACTATATTTGAAATTATATGAAATTTTTAAGACTACTTTTACTTTTATTCGTCTTTCCAACCTTTGCTCAGCAAGGCGGTATGTGGGTTCCTTCCTTACTTAAAGGAATGAACGAAACCGAGATGAAGAACCTAGGGATGAAAATCACTGCCGAAGATATTTATTCGGTCAACAAATCAAGTTTAAAAGATGCTGTTCCTCATTTTGACGGGGGCTGTACTGCTGAAGTGATTTCTCCAAAAGGTTTAATCCTGACCAATCATCACTGTGGTTATGACAACATTCAAAGTCATTCTACAGTTGAACACGATTACCTAACCAATGGTTTTTGGGCTTACAAAATGGAAGAAGAATTACCTAACAAAGATTTATTTGTAACTTTTATTGTTCGTATTGAAGACATAACTGCTAAAGTATTAGATGGCGTCGTTTCATTAGCTGCAGAAGCAGATAAACAAAAGAAAATTCAGGAAAACATTGCCTCTTTAAACAAAAGTTTACCAAAAGAATCTTGGCAAGAAAACAACATTAAAACCTTTTTCGATGGTAACCAATATTTATTGTTTGTTACTGAAACATTTAGAGATGTTCGTTTAGTGGGAGCACCACCAAGTTCAATCGGAAAATTTGGATCGGATACTGACAACTGGGTTTGGCCTCGTCATACGGGAGATTTTTCTTTATTCCGTATTTATGCCGATAAAAACAATCGCCCAGCTGAATATTCCACAGACAATGTCCCGTACAAACCAAAACATTTCTTACCTATTTCTTTAAAAGGAATCAAAGAAAATGATTTCACTATGGTGATGGGATATCCTGGAAGAACTCAAGAGTATTTACCATCCTTTGCGGTAGAACAAATCGTAAATGAATTAAATCCTGCAAAAATTGAAGTGCGTGATGCTGCTTTAAAAGTACAAGATGGATTTATGCGTAAAGATAATGCTATCAAAATTCAATATGCATCCAAATACGCAGGAGTAGCTAACTATTGGAAAAAATGGATTGGCGAAACCAAAGGATTGAAAAAATCGAATGCGGTTGTCATCAAGCAAAAATTCGAATCATCCTTACAAGCTAAAATTGAAAAAGCAGGAAAACAAGCAGAATATGGCAATTTGCTAAATGATTTCAAAATCAATTACGCTAATATCCGTGAATACGCTTTAGCCAGAGATTACTATACCGAAGTAGTGATGCGTAATACCGAAATTTTATCTTTTGGTTACAAATTATACCAACTTGAGCAAGTATACAAAAGCAAAGGCGAACAATCATTCAATGACCGAAAAAACAACTTAATTGCAAGTTTTGAACCTTTGTACAAAGATTTTAATGCTAATGTTGACGAAAAAGTTTTCGAACAGTTAATTAGCATTTACGCTACCAAATCACCAAAACAATTTTTACCAGAAAGTTTAAACAATATCAATGCAACACAATTAGCCGCAGATGTATTTAAAAATTCAAAATTAACTTCTTATAACAGTTTAAAAGAATTATTATCTGGTGATGCTAAATCAGTTGTAGAAAGATTAAATCAAGATAAAGGATTTGCATTGGTAAAATCGATTGCTGAAGCCTATGATAAAAATGTAGCACCTAAATTCAATGAAATGAATTTAAAGAATATTGCTTTACAGCGTACCTATATGAAAGCTATTTTGGAATTGAGTCCAAAATCAGCTCGTATTTTTCCAGATGCCAACAGTACTTTACGCGTAACCTACGGAAAAGTAAAAGGATACAAACCAAATGATGGAGTAACATACGAACCATTCACTTACTTAGATGGTGTGATGGAAAAATATGTTCCAGGAGATTATGAATTTGATGTACCTAAAAAATTGATTGATTTGTATAACACCAAAGATTATGGGCAATATGCCGATAAAAACGGGAAAATACCAGTAGCTTTTATCGCCACCAACCATACAACTGGAGGAAATTCAGGGAGTCCTGCCTTAGATGCTAACGGAAATCTTATTGGTTTAAACTTTGACCGTGTTTGGGAAGGAACCATGAGCGACATCTATTACAGTCCGGAGATTTGCAGAAACATTATGGTCGATTTACGTTACGTCTTGTTTGTCGTAGATAAGTTTGCTGGGGCTAAAAACCTAATTAACGAAATGAAATTAATTACTCCCAAAAAGAAATAATGCGTTATGCTTATGATTACTGTGTTTTTTAAAAAAATACATGTAATTTAAATTGCGAATTACTTTTTGGCACGTATATTGCAAAACACATTCCGTTGACAAAGAATATTTTTTTAAAAAAAAATTCAAAAAAAGTTTTACATATTAAAAAATTTATATCTTTGCGACGAATTAATAATTAACCTTTTATAATTAAGTAAGATGAAAAAAGTTGTTTTAACTATGGCTTTAGTTGCTATGATGAGTGTTTCTTGTAAAGATCAAGCTGCTGCTACTGAAGAAGCTACAACAGAATTAACAGAAGCTGTTGATACTGCTGCTGCTGCTGTTGATACTGCTGCTGCTGCTGTTGATACTGCTGCTGCTGCTGTTGAAGCTGCTGCAACTGCTACTGAAGCTGTTAAAGAAGAAGTAAAAAAATAATTAGATAATTTATCTAATATTTTTACAAAGCTCCGCAATGCGGGGCTTTACTTTTTTATAACACTTTCTAAAGTTTAATCTTGGAATTCAATTTCAGGAAAAGCAAAATCGGTAGATGAAAAATCCAATACTTCCGAAACTTCCATCGAACGCATAATTTCATCAATCCCTTTTTGCATTAAAAGCTGTGTCGTATATTTTCGGCTAGAAGCAAATTCTTTTTTTGCGATAATCAGTCTGAAATAAAATTTACCACTAGAGGTTCTGAATTTCATAAATACCGCCTCAGATAAAGCCTTTTTCATCAATTCGATATCTTCTTCACATTCATAACGCAATTCATAGCTATTGCTCGTTAAAATCGTTTTCCCTCTTCGAGAAACGAATTCAAACTTAAAGTCATCACTTAATCTTCTGCTAATTACAAAGGTTGCCATCGTGAGCAAATATAGGAATTCAAAAATGAGAATAAAATTTGTTTTTCAGTAAAGTAAGAATGTTTACAAATTCATTTACACATAATTAATCTTTCGTACTACTATTACTACATTTTGATTACCTAGGCTTTACCCTGCAATAATGCTTAAGCTTTTACTTTGCAATGAAAATTAACTCAAAAGCAAATGAAAACTCTATTCTTCTCAATTATTTTACTGTTGAATTTAAATACAAAAGCGGCAGATGATGAAATTATTTTAAAAAACGGAAACAAAACCACCATTCAACCCAATTCATTCAAAGTAGATTTTGAAGAAAAAACCATTTCCTTCAAATCAACTAAAAATACTTTGATGAAATTAAAATTCAACGAATTTAACTCGGTAGTTGTGGGTGTAAATAAATTTCAAACCCTAAAACGGAATAGCAATTCAGAAACAGAAGGATATTTTGTTTTGACGGAAACAACTACCAAAAAACTTTTGATTCGTTCTCAGTCAAAAGAAGAAGAAAATGAAATCAAGTATGACCTCATCATCATCGATAGCAACAATCAAATTATAGAAACACACACCCTTAACAGCAAGCCTAATAAAAAAAGTGCTCTTTTACGATCAGAAATTTTTACTATTGTGAAATACCATTTTTCGGAATGTCAAAAATTAATAGAACGAATGGAAGTGTATGACAAAAATAGTTACGATATAAACAATACTCGAATTTTATCCTTCTTCAACAACCCTGTTTTCTATGATTACACCAAAAACGATTAAGAATAAAAACAAAAAAGCTCCAAACTTACGTAAGGAGCTTTTGTACTCAAGGCGGGACTTGAACCCGCACGAACTAATGTTCACTGGATTTTAAGTCCAGCGTGTCTACCAATTCCACCACTCGAGCAAATATTTTAAAGGTAGTAGAGCGAAAAACGGGGCTCGAACCCGCGACCTCGACCTTGGCAAGGTCGCGCTCT
>JAZKHA010000014.1:0-78351 GCA_040385625.1 Bacteroidota bacterium | reverse complement strand
TGACGTTTTTTGTTTGTTTTTTGTCCATTACAAGACTAGTGGATTATAATTTAGTAAATACCGCGTAAATATTTTATATTTGCACACTTTTAAAATTAACTCATAATGAAAGCAGGAATTGTAGGATTACCCAACGTAGGAAAATCGACATTATTTAATTGTTTGTCTAACGCAAAAGCGCAAAGTGCAAACTTTCCGTTTTGTACTATCGAGCCGAATATTGGTGTGGTAAATGTACCCGATCCTAGAATTAATCGTTTGGAAGAATTGGTAAAACCAGAGCGTGTTCAAATGGCGACTGTAGATATTGTAGATATTGCAGGATTAGTTAAAGGAGCGAGTAAGGGTGAAGGTTTAGGAAATCAATTTCTTGGAAATATTAGAGAGTGTAATGCAATTATTCACGTATTACGTTGCTTTGATAACGATAATATTGTACACGTTGATGGTAATGTAAATCCAATTCGCGATAAAGAAACAATCGATATCGAGTTGCAATTAAAAGACTTAGAAACGGTTGACAAACGTCTAGAAAAAGTAAATCGTGCTGCTAAAACGGGTAACAAAGAAGCGCAAGTTGAAAAAGCATTGTTAGATCGAATTCGCGAAGCGTTAATGCAAGCAAAATCGGCTCGTACTGTTGTTCCGCAAAATAACGATGAGGAAGAATTAATGGAAGATTTCCAATTAATTACAACCAAACCTGTTTTATATGTTTGTAATGTTGATGAAGTTTCGGCTGTGAACGGAAATAAATATGTAGATCAAGTTCGTGAAATGGTAAAAGACGAACAAGCAGAAGTAATTATTCTTTCGGTTGGTGCTGAAGCAGATATTACCGAATTAGAAAGTTACGAAGAGCGTCAGGTTTTTCTTGAAGATATGGGGTTAACCGAGCCAGGTTCGGCAGTGTTAATTCGTGCGGCATACAAATTATTAAAATTACAAACCTATTTTACTGCAGGTGTTAAAGAAGTTCGTGCTTGGACTATCAATATTGGAGATACCGCTCCAAAAGCTGCAGGAGTTATTCATACGGATTTCGAAAAAGGATTTATCCGTGCGGAAGTAATTGCTTTTGAAGACTACTCTAATTTGGGTTCAGAATCGAAAGTAAAAGAAGCAGGAAAATTAAGAGTTGAAGGAAAAGAATACATTGTAAAAGATGGTGATGTAATGCACTTCAGATTTAATGTGTAATTAATCTTTTGATACAGATATTGTTAAGCGGAACTAATTAGTTCCGCTTTTTTTTGGCTCACTTTTTGATTTCGTTTTCATAAAATTATTCCTATGAAAATCAAAAAGACGTTTCATTTTTTTTTAAAATCTATTTTCGGATTTGCTGGTTTTCTACTTGTTTATTTACTTTGTGCCTTTTTAGTGCCTAAAATTCCTGTTAACTCAGATTGTACGGAAGATGGTAAATCTATTCCAGTGTATATACTATCCAATGGTGTGCATACTGATATTGTACTTCCTGTGAAAAATCATTTGTTTGATTGGACGCAAAAAGTGAAGTATGAAAATACGATTGCCAAAGATTCCACGGCGCAATTAGTTGCTTTTGGCTGGGGTGATAAAGGATTTTATTTGGAAACTCCTACTTGGGCCGATTTAAAAGTATCTACAGCTTTGAAGGCAGCAACAGGATTGAGTAAATCTGCCATACATGCTACATTCTATAAAAGTCTGAAAGAAAATGACCGTTGCAAACAAATTTTAATATCACAATCGGAATATCAGAATTTAGTAACGTTTATTGATAATTCGTTTCAGTTGGATTCCGATAGTTATATTGGGATTGAAACAGATGCTGTTTATGGAAAAAATGATGCTTTTTATGAAGCTAAAGGAAATTATAGTTTGTTTTATACGTGCAATACTTGGACTAACAATGCTTTGAAAGCAGCCAATCAGAAAGCAGCTTTGTGGACACCAACAGATAGAGGTATTTTATATCATTATACAAAATAAAGAAAGCCGCTCTCTGAGCGGCTTTCTTATTATAGGTATTTTACTTTTTAAATTTTAATTCCTATTCTGGCAAAGGCGAATATACCATTTGAACCCATTTGAACCGAATCAAAATTACCTCCAGTTTCAGTTTCAGTATCTTGAATGTCTGGATATACATTTAAGAAGTTATTGGCTCCTATTGTAAAATTAAGATTCTTGGTAAATTGATAGCTGAAAGTAGCATCCGATACAATTTTTGCACCATAATGATCTACAGAATCTACCCAGTCAATTAATTCCACTTCTCCGAATCTTGTGAAACGTAAATTTGTATTGAACTTTTTATTGTAGTTATAGTTTAAGGATAAACCAAATTTACTCTCAGGAGCAGAAGCTAATAAGAAATACTTTTCACGTCTTCCGAATAAAGTTTCCGAATCTAATCCTCCTGCATTAACGTTACCAACTTTCATTTTATTGATATTTCCAATAAAAGACAGCCCTATAGCATGATCATTTATTTTTTTGTCGTAAGAAAGTACAAAATCAGTTCCTAATGTTCTAGTGCCTAAAGCATTTACGAAAAATTGAACATTGGCTACATTCATCCCAGTTAAACCACTTCCGTCAAATTGACCAGATAAAACAATTCTATCTCTGATTTCAACAAAATAACCATCAACTGTAGCTGTAAATCCTCCTTTTTTGAAAGTATAGCCTAAACTAGCATTAAAAGCAGTTTCTTCTTTTAATTTTTTTATTCCAAAAGCTTCTGCAACATTACTATCATTAGCTGCTAATAAAGTTTCAGTACCAACACCACTCACATAATCTGTGAATTTTAAGTTGTAGTGTTTTTGTGCTAAAGAAGGTGCTCTGAAACCTGTACTCATAGAATAACGGAAAGCTGATGATGGAGATACTTTAATTCTTTGCGCAATTTTAGCATTAAAAGTACTTCCAAAATCATTATAATTTTCATAACGAGCAGCTATAGCTAAGTTAATGTTGTCATCATAATCTAATTCAGTATCTACATAAGCTGCAAAATTAGATCTGTTTTTGTTTACTTCATTATCAGGGCTATATCCTGGAAAACCTTGAGAACCTCCAGGAGCATCAGCATCATAATTAGCATAAGAAGCTTCTTCTCCAGCAAATATTTTAAAATTTTCTACACGATACTCAACACCAAAAGCGACATTAAATCCTTTTTTGATATTCTCAAAATTTCTGGTAAAATGAGCTCCTGTTGTATTTTGATAATTACTATGTCCACCCGCATCAAATGACGTTGGAGAATTTTCTCCTAACGACGTATTTAATGTATTGTGAATGTCATATTCAAAGCGGTTGGCTCCAAAAGTGTTATTGATATCTAAATCCCATTTTCCTAGTTTGGTTTTGAAACCAGCTGAACCAGAATAATCAAGAATGTTAGTTCCAATAATTGGATTAAATCCATTAGGATAAATTTCAGGAACGTTACGCGGGCTATCAGCTGTTCTTGTGAACGCATATGCATCTGAATCTCTTAAGCTAGCACCTCCAAAAACATAAAAATTTGAATCAGATCCTGTTTCAAATGAACTATTTAAGAAAACACTTCCGTTTTTAGCTGCTGCATCACCAAATTGTTCTCTATAAATGTCATATTTGTCTGCATTAGCTGGGCGATTCGTATGGTCTTTTTTCGAAGCATCTAAGGTTGCATTCACAAAACCTTTTTCTCCTACTTTAAATCCATAATTTCCATTTACTTGTAGAGTGTTTCCATCCCATCCTTTTGATTGAATGTCATCTCCATAAGGAGTACAAGCATTATAGGCACCATAAGAAACAGTTCCATTAAATTCATCTACATTGTCTCTTAAAACGATATTGATAACTCCTGCAATGGCATCTGAACCGTATTGAGCAGAAGCACCATCACGAAGAATCTCAATTCTTTTAATAGCCGCAGCAGGAATTGCATTCATGTCGGTACCTGTATTTCCTCGTCCTCTTGAACCAAAAAGATTGACAAGAGAAGATTGATGGCGTCTTTTTCCGTTAATCAATACCAAAGTTTGATCAGGTCCTAAACCCCTTAAAGTGGCAGGGTCGATATGGTCAGCTCCATCCGATCCAGATTGTTTACTGGCATTAAAAGAAGGGGCTAAATATTGTAATAAGGCATTGATTTCGATTTGTCCTGTTTTAGAAACAACATCTTGCATGTTTATAATGTCTACTGCTACAGGTGAGTCAATTACACTACGTTTAGTGTTTCTAGAACCTACAGCTTGTACAGTAATTTCATCTAGTGAAACCCCTTCGTCATCAAGAGTAATCATCATTCCATTACTTGCAGTAATTTCTGATTTTTTGTAGCCCATTGAAGAAATGATCAATGTTGTGTTTTCTTTACTTACATTGATTTTAAATGCTCCATCAAAATCAGAAGTTGTGGCATTTGTTGTTCCTTTTTCAATAACGTTTGCCCCAGGAATTCCATTTCCGCTATTGTCTTTAATTGTTCCAGTAATTGTTTTTTGCGCATAAATAAAGGATGCACTAAAAAACAGCAAAATTAAAAATACTTGTTTTTTCATATGTTTGTTAGTTTGATGAAGCTAAAATACAGAAAAAAGCCCCCTAATTTTTACAGTCTTTATTTTTTTATCAGAATACAATTGTTAATAAAATGGTTAAATAGAATCTTGATAACTTTATACGAGTACTATTTTATTTCTTAGTGAATTCCTATATATTAGCACAAAATCCATTTTTTAAAATGCAAGAGCAAGATCAATATACTGAGGACAATATCCGTTCACTCGATTGGAAAGAGCACATCCGTATGCGTCCCGGAATGTACATCGGGAAGCTGGGAGATGGTTCATCTCCAGATGATGGTATTTATATTTTATTGAAAGAAGTTCTCGATAACTGTATCGACGAATTTGTAATGGGTGCTGGTAAAACCATTGAAGTGACCATGAAAGATAAAATGGTTACGGTTAGAGATTATGGTCGAGGGATTCCGTTGGGAAAAGTAGTAGATGTAGTTTCTAAAATGAATACGGGTGGTAAATACGATTCCAAAGCGTTTAAAAAATCGGTGGGATTAAATGGAGTAGGTACGAAAGCAGTAAATGCACTTTCGACTTATTTTCGCGTAGAATCCGTTCGTGATAATCAGCAAAAAGCAGCTGAATTCTCTGCCGGTAATTTGACACTTGAAGAAGATGTTATCGAAAGCACCAAGCGCAAAGGAACCAAAGTTTCTTTCGTTGCCGATGAAACCATTTTTAAACATTACAAGTATCGAAATGAGTACATCATTAAAATGCTTAAAAATTACTGTTATCTGAATACAGGATTGACCATTATTTACAATGGCGAAAAGTTTTATTCAGACAATGGTTTAAAGGATTTATTAGAAGAGACGATTTCTGAAGAAGACATGGTGTATCCAATTATTCACTTATTAGGTGATGACATTGAAGTTGCCATAACACATAGTAAAACACAATATTCTGAAGAATATTATTCGTTTGTTAACGGACAAAATACAACTCAAGGAGGTACGCATTTAGGCGCTTTCAGAGAAGCGCTTGTAAAAACCATCAAAGAATTTTACAACAAACCTTTTGAAGCTTCCGATATTCGTAAATCTATTGTATCTGCTATCGTGGTTAGGGTGGAAGAACCTGTTTTCGAATCCCAAACCAAAACCAAACTGGGCTCTACTGATATGGGACCTAATTCTCCATCGGTAAGGACATTTGTTAACGATTTTATCAAAACCAAATTAGATAATTTCCTTCACAAAAACCCAGAAGTAGCGGATGCTTTGCTTCGTAAGATTCTACAAGCGGAACGCGAGCGTAAAGAATTGTCAGGAATTAGAAAATTAGCCAAAGATCGTGCTAAAAAAGCCAGTCTTCACAATAAAAAATTACGTGATTGTAGAGTACATTTAACCGATGCTAAAAATCCTCGTAGTTTAGAAAGTACGCTTTTTATTACCGAGGGAGATTCGGCTTCTGGTTCCATTACCAAATCACGTGATGTAAATACACAAGCAGTTTTCAGTTTGCGTGGTAAGCCTTTGAATTCCTATGGAATGTCTAAGAAAATCGTATACGAAAACGAAGAATTTAACTTGCTTCAAGCGGCGTTGAATATTGAAGAAAGCATGGAAGATTTGCGTTACAATAATATCGTAATTGCTACCGATGCCGATGTCGATGGAATGCATATTCGTTTACTGTTGATTACATTTTTTCTTCAGTTTTTCCCTGAAATGATTAAAGAGGGACATTTGTATATTCTGCAAACACCACTTTTTAGAATTCGAAACAAAAAGGAAACCATTTATTGCTATTCTGAAGAAGAACGAAAAGCTGCAATGGAAAAGCTAAAACCAAAACCTGAAATTACCCGATTTAAGGGATTAGGAGAAATTTCGCCTGATGAGTTTAAAAACTTTATTGGAGAAACCATTCGATTGGATCCTGTCATGTTAGATAAAGCCACTTCGATTGAGACTTTACTAGAGTTTTACATGGGTAAAAATACACCGGATAGACAAGAATTCATTATTAATAATTTGAAGGTCGAATTAGATGTGGTGGAAGAAGCATAAAACAAGTTGTTAACTGAAATGATACTGAATAAATTCAGCATAAATGAAAGACGAAGAAGAAGATAACATAATCCCCGAAGATAACTCAGAAGACAATCAATCTGAAAATCAATCAGAAGATAATCTACAAGAAAATGATTCAGACGAAAATACTGAAGAAATAATTCATGTAGAGGCCAAATCTTTTGAAGGAGAGCATTTTTATGAGCATGACGAAAACCCCGAGGATACGATTACGAAAGTAACCGGAATGTATAAGGATTGGTTTTTGGACTATGCCTCTTATGTAATTCTGGAAAGAGCTGTTCCTGCGATTGAAGACGGTTTTAAACCAGTACAGCGCCGTATCATGCACTCGCTAAAAGAGTTAGACGACGGACGTTATAATAAAGTTGCCAACGTTGTTGGTCACACCATGCAGTATCACCCTCACGGAGATGCTAGTATTGGTGATGCCATGGTGCAAATTGGTCAACGTGAATTATTAATTGATTGCCAAGGAAACTGGGGGAATATTTTAACCGGAGATAGTGCTGCAGCTTCGCGTTACATTGAAGCACGTTTGTCTAAGTTTGCTTTGGAAGTTCTATATTCTCCAAAAATTACTGATTGGGGAGTTTCTTACGATGGTAGAAGAGCGGAACCAAACAATCTTCCGGTAAAATTTCCATTATTACTGGCTTCTGGTGCTGAAGGTATTGCTGTTGGACTTTCCACGAAAGTGTTACCGCACAATTTCAATGAATTAATCGATGCGTCGATCAAAATATTAAAAGGAAAACCTTTTACACTTTTCCCGGATTTTCAAACCGCCGGAATTGCCGATGTCTCTAATTATAATGATGGTTTGCGTGGCGGAAGGGTTCGTGTTCGTGCGAAAATTTCTCAATTAGACAAACAAACTTTAGTCATTACCCAAATTCCGTTTTCTACCAATACGTCAACGCTAATTGACAGTATTCTGAAAGCCAATGAAAAAGGAAAAATTAAAATCAAGAAAATCGAAGACAATACCGCTGCGGAAGTTGAAATTTTAATTCATCTTTTTCCTGGTGTTTCTCCAGATAAATCAATTGATGCTTTGTATGCTTTTACCGCTTGTGAAACTTCGGTAGCGCCTTTAGGTTGTGTAATTCAGGATAACAAGCCATTGTTTATTGGGGTTTCTGATATGTTGAAAATATCAACTAACAGAACGGTTCAATTATTGAAATCGGAGTTGGAAATCCAATTGGAAGAACTCAAAGCAAAATGGCATTTTTCTACGTTAGAGAAAATTTTCATTCGTGAAGAAATGTATATTGACTTCAAATTATATTCCGACAGAGAAACGCTTTACGGCTATATGTACAAGCGTTTTGAACCTTTCAAAAAGTCATTTGTACGTGATATTATTGATGATGATTTGCAAAGACTGACTCAGATTCCAATGATTCGTATTACCCGATTTGACTCGGATAAAGCGGATGATTTTATTGCGAAGTTAGAGGATGAAATGAAAGAAGTGCAGCATCATTTAGACAATCTAATAGATTTTGCCATTGATTATTTCAATCGCTTAAAAGAGAAATACGGGAAAGGTCGTGAACGCCAAACGGAATTGCGTTCTTTCGACACTATTGAAGCAACGAAAGTGGTTTTACGTAATACCAAATTGTACGTTAATAAAGAAGAAGGTTTCATAGGAACCGGACTTAAAAAAGATGAATACGTTGCCGATTGTTCTGACATTGATGATGTGATTGTTTTCCTTCGCGATGGAAAAATGGTGGTGACCAAAGTAGATGACAAGAAATTCATTGGAAAGGACATCATTCACATTGCGGTTTTTGATAAAAATGACAAGAGAACCATTTATAACATGATTTACCGTGATGGAAAGTCAGGTTCTTCGTTTATCAAACGTTTTAATGTTTCGGGAGTTACCAGAGATAAAGCGTATGATTTAACTCAAGAAAAACCAGGTTCTCAAGTTTTATATTTCTCTCATAATCCAAATGGTGAAGCGGAAGTTGTTACGATTTTATTACGTCAAGTAGGAAGTGTAAAAAAATTGAAGTGGGATCTAGATTTTGCAGAGATTGCTATTAAAGGTCGTGCTTCCAAAGGGAATACGGTTTCAAAATACCCAATCAAAAAAATTGAACTCAAAGAAAAAGGAATATCAACTTTACGTCCGCGTAAAGTGTGGTTTGATGATACGGTACAACGTTTGAATGTAGATGGAAGAGGTGAATTATTGGGTGAATTCCGCCCGAATGATCGCTTGTTAATCATCAATCAGTCAGGAAAACTGAAAACCATTATTCCGGAATTGACGACGCATTTTGATGAAGATATGATTATCTTAGAGAAATGGCATCCAAAGAAACCAATTTCAGTGATTTATTATGACGGAGAAAAAGAACGTTATTTTATCAAACGATTCTTGGTAGAAAATGAAAATAAAGAAGAGATTTTTATCACCGAGCACGAGAAATCACAATTAGAAATTGTTTCTACCGATTGGCGTCCAGTTGCTGAAATCATTTTTGCTAAAATGAAAGGCATTCAAAAGGATAACCAAACGATTGACATGGAGCAGTTTATTACTCTGAAAGGAATTAAAGCCTTAGGAAATCAATTAACGACAGATAAACTAAAGCAAGTAAATTTATTAGAATCATTGCCTTATGAGGAACCTATCGAGGTCATTCCAGAAGAAATTGAAGTAAACGATTCTGAAACCGAAGAAGGAACTGATTTAAAAGATTACAATATCAGTTTAGATGATGATGGTCAGATTACTTTGACTTTAGATTAATTTTAAAACAAAAAGGTGAGCCATTGCTCACCTTTTATATTGTTACTGACATTGAAAAACAAGTTTCATCTCGATTTTTAATCTTAAAGAAGCCAGTTTTATCTTGATAACCTATATAGATATCGGCCGTATCGTTCCAATGCATTTCCTTTTTATAATTGATTTCAATTTTGGAAATGTTTTTATTTTGGATTGAAGTAGGAGAAAATAAATCGAAACACCATTCTAAATATTTTAAATTGTTGACATGATTTACGGTATCCAAATCGGAAACAACAACTTTTCGGGAGGATTTTAAAGTTAAATTGTTAGGGAATTTAATTTTTTGAAAAATCTCTTTCTTTCTCTCTTTAAAAAGCGAAAGATCATAATGTTGGTAGGGAAGTTTTAAATCTTCAATTTTTCTTTCTTTTGTATTTACGACTACCCACAACGTAGAAGCTTCGGCTATAGAAATTCCATTTTTGAACATTTCCATTTTGCGAATCGACTTCTTACCACCTATTTCTTCAACCCACGACGTAATTAAGACTTCGTCTTCAAGACTAGGTAATTCTCTAATTTGAATTCTCATTTTGTTTAAAATCCAAGCTTGATTTATTTCATTCATTTCTTTGATTCCAACACCACCCAGAACAGAATGATTGGCACAAACAAGTTGAAATATAGTACATAAATCGATATACTTTAAAGTGCTATCGAAACGACATTGGGTGTGGTTAATTATGAAAGATTCGGAGTAAATTGTTAAAAAATCTACTGAAACTGGCATATTAAAAAAAGATTAGCTTGGGGATTGCGAGGCAAAGATAATTGTAAATAATCGTAAGTATCAAGAAAAAATTAAAAATTATTCAAGTTGTTGATTTTTTCAATAATTTGATTCACTGGTGTTTGAAAATCAAACCAAGTAGCTTTTTCAGTCCGCTTAAACCAAGTCATTTGGCGTTTGGCAAAACGACGAGTATTCTTCTTAATTTCTTCCACTGCAAATTCTAAAGAAGTGTTTCCATCAAAATAATCAAACAATTCACGATAACCCACCGTTTGTAAAGCGTTTAAGCTTTTGTTTGGATACAAAGTTTTGGCTTCATCTAGCAATCCTTCTTCCATCATAATCTCAACACGACGATTGATTCGCTCGTACATTACTTCTCTATCGGCTTCCAAACCAATGATAATAGGAGTGAAGTCTCTTTGATTTTTTCGAATTCCGATAAAAGAGGAATATGGTTGACCTGAGCCCAAACATACTTCCACAAAGCGTTTCATTCGTTGTGGATTTTGTAATGTTTGCGGATTTTCAATAAGCAGTTTATTATAATAGGTACTGTCTAATTCTTGAAGTGTCTTTTGAAGAAAATCAATTCCCAATTCATCGTATTTGGTATTGACTTCGGCTCTTATTTTACTGTCAATTTCCGGAAATTCATCAAATCCTTTTAAAACAGCATCAACATACAATCCGGAACCGCCCACCATGATTTGGATGTTGTTTTTGGCAAACAATTCGTCTAATTTGGTTAACGCTTCGGTTTCAAAATCACCTACCGAATAGTTTTCAAAAATCGATTTGTTTTGAATAAAATGATGTGTTGCAGAAAGTAATTCTTCTTCATTAGGAACTGCCGTTCCAATTTTCATTTCTTTAAAAAACTGACGACTATCACACGAAAGTATTTCACACCCAAAATGCTGTGCCAATTTAATGCTCAAGGCTGTTTTTCCTATAGCGGTTGGTCCAATAATGGTTATTAAATAGTTTGGTTTCAAGTTTAAGGTTTTAAATCAGTTATGAAAAGACTAATTAGAATTTGATGATTTTTTGTACTCTTCTTTTGTTGATATAATTCTGAATGATATTTCTGGTGTCCCGATTGCTTTGCATTGGGATGATAATCGTTTTCAGAATTTCAAGATTATTTATTTGATGATTCAAATCGTAAAAGCAGTAGCCTTTATAAATTCCCTCTTCCAATAAAACGGCACAGCGTTCGGTGGTGGAGCGACCTTTATCAATAATCACCATATTTTGATTGTTAAACTGATGATTTTGAATGAAATTTTCCACTCTAATGTTGTAATCTTCGGGTTTTTCTTTGCCTATGCAAGCTCCAAAACATTGTTTTAAATCGTACTGAAAACAACTCTTTTTAGTATCGTATAAGCCATTCACTTTCTGACACAGTTGATGCTTTTCGGTGATTTTAAACAACGCATTTTTTCCTTCTTGTGGGGTTGAAAAAGAAGTGATTTCTTTTTTACGACCATCAGCTTTTAACACTTTTAAAGCTAAATAACCATTGTCGTCTTTTTCGGCATATAACGCCCATGGAAAAATGGTTCTTCGTTGGGATCTATTGTAAACCGGTTTGTTGATTTTTATTTCTTCGCTTTCTTTTAAGAGAGCTATTAATTCGCTACCAGTTTCTTCAAATGTTACGGTATACACTTCGTGTTGTATCTTTTTACTTTTACTGGAAGTGCCTGTAAAATGTTGATTTACTCGTTTTTTTATATTTCGGCTTTTGCCAATATAAATGAGATCTCCTTTTTCATTATGGATATAATAGATTCCTACTTTACTCGGTAAGGCTTCAACAATATCTAATAATTTTGGTGACATGCCCGATTTGATTTCGGTCTTCACAAAGGTTTTGACAATACTTTTTTCAGCATCTTTAGCCAAAAGCATTTTGAATAATTTGACTGTTGCCAAAGCATCTCCGCTAGCTCTATGTCTGTCAGTAACCGGAATTCCTAGGCCACGAACCAATTTTCCTAAACTATAAGAAGGTTGGTCCGGAATTAATTTTTTAGATAATTCCACCGTACAGAGTGTTGGTCGTTGAAAATGGAAACCTAAACGACGGAATTCTGTGCGTAAAATTCGGTAATCAAATGAGGCGTTGTGTGCCACAACAATACAATCTTCGGTGATTTCTATGATACGCTTCGCTACTTCATAAAATTTTGGAGCACTACGAAGCATGGCATTGTTGATGCCAGTCAGTTTCACTACAAATGGCTGAATCTCTTTTTCAGGATTTACCAAACTGATAAATTGATCCACAACTTCGTGCCCATCAAATTTATAGATGGCGATTTCGGTAATACCTTCTTCGTTGAATTGACCTCCGGTGGTTTCTATGTCGAGTATACAGTAAATAACTTTTCTTTTTTGTTTTATCTTCCTCCAAATATACTACTTCCTACGCGAATCATAGTACTCCCGCAGTCGATTGCCAATTGGTAATCGCCGCTCATTCCCATGGATAGAGTTGATAATTGACAATTGACAATTGATAATGATTTTGTTTTGTCGAAAATAGATTTTAAATATTGAAATTCTTTTTTGATTTGATTTTGGTCTTCTGTAAATGTTGCCATTCCCATTAATCCAATAATTGAAATATGGGTCATTTGTTTTAGCTCTTCCGATTGAAGGATCGCTTCCAATTCCTTTTCATCCAAACCAAATTTTGTTTCTTCTTCCGCAATATGAATTTGTAGCAAGCAATTGATAATTCGATTGTGTTTTTTAGCTTGTTTGTTGATTTCCTCTAGCAATTTCAAACTATCTACACCATGGATTAATGACACATATTCGGCCATAAATTTTACTTTATTGGTCTGTACATGCCCAATCATGTGCCATTCGATATCTTTTGGCATGACTTCCCACTTTTCGGTCATTTCTTGGATTTTGTTTTCTCCAAAAATACGCTGGCCGGCAGTATAGGCTTCCATCAAGTCTGAAACAGGTTTGGTTTTAGAAACCGCAACCAATGTAACGTGTTCTGGAAGTGTAGATTTTATGTTGTTAAGGTTTTGTTGGATTGACATTGTGTTTTTACTTTCTATACTATTTGCTATAACTCATACACCAATAGGCCACTTCTAAACTTAGGTTCGATATAGGTGCTTTTTGGAGGCATAATCAAGTTGTTGTCGGCTAGTAATTTTATTTCATTGATATCGGAAGGGTGGAGCATAAAACCGACTTTAAATTCTTCTTCGTCAATCATTTCTTTCATGTGTAAAATTGATTGTTTACCAGGTAAATAATCAATGCGTTCGTCGTTTCTTAAATCTTCTAAATCTAAAATAGGATGCAAAACGGTATCGTATAAAATTTGAGCGTCTAGATTTTTTAAAATTTGATTGGTATCACCGGTATTGCTATTGGTATTTCTTTTATACACAAGTCCGTAGAATTTTCCGTCAAGGTACATGCCAAATTCATACTTGTTTTTGGGCTGGTATAATTCACTTTGTTTGTCGGTTATTACGAAATTTTTAGCGACAAGTTTTATGAAATCCTCTTTGGAATGTCCATTTAAATCACGAACGACACGATTGAATTCATATATTTTAACATTGCTTTCGGCAATAAGAAAACTCATGAAATAATTTAAATTCGGATTTCCAGAAGCTTTGTCTTGCTCGTATAATAATTCGGCAGAAGCCGAACGATGATGTCCATCGGCGATGTATAAATTCGGAATGGATGCAAAATGATCCGTCAATAAATTGATTTCGGTTTCGGTGTCAATTTTCCATAACGTGTGCTTTTCCTTATTGGTAGTCGAAAATTCATAAATAGGCTTACTTTTTTTATGAATAGCGATAAAGGTATTGATTTCGTTACTGTCAGGATAGGTGATTAAAACAGGTTCTGTATTAAAGCCCGTTTGATGTAAATAATCTTTAAAAAGTTCGACGCGATATTGTAAGGTATCCTCGTGTTTTTTGATGATATCGTTTTGATAATCCGCAATTGAAGTGCCAGCAATAATTCCAGTGAAAGAATTGGTTTTTGTCTGAATTTCATATAGATAAAATACTGCTTTTTCTTCTTGAATTAATATTTTATCGTTTTTGAAATCATTGTATTTTAAAGTCACTGCTTTAAAGCGTTTGTCGGAAGTAATACGTTGTGCATTGGCATACGCAGGATTAATGACATGCAAAAATGAGTACGGATTAAAATTCAGCCACGCCGCTAATTCGGCAGGAGAATAATCATCGTACATTCTGCAAGACACCAAACCGACTTTGTCGGAAGCGGGACGAACTGCTTTAAAAGGAATTATTTTGGCCATTAATTCAATTGATAATGGATAATTAATAATTGACAATTCATTTTAAAAACTACCAACTATCAATTATCCATTGTTAATTATGAAAATTGTTTCGAAACTTTTTCTGCTTTTTTGCTTTCACTATAATCGTAGAAACCTTCACCTGATTTTACGCCTAACTTTCCTGCCATTACCATATTTACTAATAACGGACAAGGAGCGTATTTTGGGTTTTTGAATCCGTCGTACATTACGTTTAGAATCGATAAACATACGTCTAATCCAATAAAATCAGCCAATTGTAATGGTCCCATTGGATGAGCCATTCCTAATTTCATTACCGTGTCAATTTCTTGAACTCCAGCAACACCGTTGTATAACGTTTCGATCGATTCGTTAATCATTGGCATTAAAATTCTGTTGGCTACGAAACCTGGATAATCGTTTACTTCAGTTGGTATTTTACCTAATTTAGTTGATAAATCCATAATGATTTTAGTCACTTCATCAGAAGTAGAATACCCACGGATGATTTCCACTAATTTCATAATTGGCACCGGGTTCATGAAGTGCATTCCGATAACTCTTTCTGGATGTACTACTTGTGCAGCTATTTGCGTAATCGAAATGGAAGAAGTGTTTGAAGCTAAAATCACATTGTGATCACATACATCACTTAATTGTTTGAAGATGTTCAATTTTAAGCCTACGTTTTCAGTAGCAGCTTCCACCACTAAATCACAACCTACCACACCGTCTTTGATGTCGGTATAAGTAATAATATTGCCAATTGTTTTGTGTTTGTCTTCTTCAGTGATAGCGCCTTTAGTCACCATACGGTCAAGGTTCGCCGCTATAGTAGCCATTCCTTTTTCTAAAGATTTTTCTGAAATATCGATAAGTTTTACGGTAAATCCTGATTGTGCAAACGTGTGGGCAATTCCGTTACCCATAGTTCCTGCTCCAATTACTGCAATGTGTTTCATTTTATATTTATATTGAAAGTAGTTTTAATTATTTCTTCATTGAATCAATGATTTGGTAGGCTACGCGTAAAGCTTCTGTAGCTTGTTCCAAAGTGACTACCGGAGTAGTATTAGTGTTGATAGCATCGGCAAACGATTCTAGTTCGTCCAAAATTGCATTATTCGGTTCTACCGATGGATTATCGTAATAAATTTGTTTTTTCACGCCTTCGGCATTTTGTAAAATCATATCAAAATCACCGGGTACTTCTGGTGCATCTTTCATTTTTACGACTTCACAAACTTTGTCTAAATAATCCACAGAGATGTAAGCGTCTTTTTGGAAAAAACGCGATTTACGCATGTTTTTCATCGAAATACGGCTCGAAGTAATATTGGCCACACAACCGTTTTCAAATTCAATTCGCGCATTCGAAATATCTGGAGAATCGCTTAATACAGAAACACCGCTGGCATTAACACTTTTCACTTTCGATTTTACCACACTCAAAATCGCATCAATGTCGTGAATCATCAAATCCAAAACCACAGGAACATCGGTTCCACGAGGATTGAATTCGGCCAAACGATGCGTCTCGATAAACATTGGATTCTCAATTTTATCTTTTACCGCTTTAAAAGCAGGATTGAAACGCTCTACATGTCCAACTTGCCCTTTTACCTTATATTCGTTGGCTAAAGCGATTATTTCTTCCGCTTCTTCAACTGTTGTGGAAATCGGTTTTTCAATAAAAACGTGCTTGCCAGATTTGATGGCTACACGAGCACATTTGTAATGAGAAAGAGTTGGAGTGACAATATCAATGACATCTACTGCATGAATTAGTTTGGCAATAGTATCAAAGTGTTGGTAACCAAATTCGGCTGCAATTTTTTTGGCATATTCCTGATTTTCATCATAAAAACCCACCAATTCGTATTTCTCGGATTGATTGAGTAATCGCAAATGTATTTTTCCAAGGTGACCGGCACCTAAAACGCCTACTTTTAGCATAGAAAACTATTTTTTATTTCATAACAGTTCGGCCTATCGGCCTCGAGTGAACAAAAATAGAAATTAATTGATTAATGTTAATTGATTATTGGTAATTTGTTTTCTAATTTTACCAAATAAAATAAGCCTGTAAAGTGAGAGATTTAGCCAAACATCAAGGACTTCGAAATCAATTGGTAAGTATTTTGGAAAAGAAAGGTATTAAAGACAAAAATGTGTTGGAAGCGATTCGTAAAATCCCAAGGCATTTGTTTTTAAATTCGAGCTTTGAAGATTTTGCTTATCAGGACAAACCATTTCCTATTGGTGCAGGACAAACTATTTCTCAACCTTACACCGTAGCTTTTCAAACTGAATTACTAGAAGTTAAAAAAGACGATAAAGTATTGGAAATTGGAACGGGTTCGGGATATCAAACTGCTGTTTTGGTAGCCATGGGCGCCAAAGTTTTTTCGGTGGAAAGACAAAACGAATTGTTTAAAACGACTTCACTTTTATTACCTAAACTTGGAATTCGAGCCAAGCAATTGGTTTTTGGAGATGGTTATAAAGGCTTACCCAATCATGCCCCTTTCGATAGTATTATTGTCACTGCTGGAGCACCTTTCATTCCACAACCGCTAATGGCACAATTGAAGATAGGAGGACGATTGGTTATTCCAGTAGGTGAAGATGTTCAGGTGATGACTTTACTTATTCGCAAATCTGAAAATCAATTTGAAAAGCATGAATTGGGCGATTTTCGATTTGTCCCTTTATTGGAAGATAAAAATTAGTTAAAGGCAAATTAAGACTAAATCAAGCATAAAAATAATACACAATGAATGTGGATAATCAAAAAGAGTATTGGGACAAAGTTGCAGAAATAAAAACATTTACTCATCCAATAGATTTAGAATTAATAAATACCTTTTTGAATAGGCAAAGTAAAATTGTCGACTTTGGATGCGGTTATGGAAGAATCGTAAAACAATTAACTGATTTAGGATTTGAGAATGTTAGCGGTTTTGATACCTCCAAAGAATTAATTACGAGAGGGATTTCTGAAAATAATTTGGCTCTTTATCATATTGATGACCCAACAGAACTAAGATTAGATGACAATTCCATAGATTGCTTTATACTTTTTGCAGTTTTAACTTGCATTCCGTCGAATAAAGGACAGAATGATCTGATAAGTCTACTATTTTCTAAACTTAAAAAAGGAGGAGTGATTTATATAAGTGATTATTACTTACAAGAAAATTCAGTAGAAGTTGAACGGTACGAATATTTAAACGATGATAAAAACAATTTTGGAGTTTTCGAACTTCCAGAAGGAGCTACTTTTCGTCATCATACAAAAGAATGGATTAAAACGTTGACTAACGATTTTGATATTTTAGTAGAAAATCCACTAATTGTTAAAACAATGAATGGAAACATTGCAAATGGATTTCAAATAATAGGAAAGAAATAACCAGCCACCAACCGCGGTTATTGTAAACACCCAGAGTTAAACACTAATGGAGAAAAACAAAAAACACGTTTTTTCGGCCACTATAAAAGTTATAGGAATTAATCCCTATGTATCTGTTCCTGATGCAATTTTAAAAGCAATTATCTGTGATGCAGGTAAAGATAAAGGACCAATTCCTGTTGATGGAACAGTTAATGATAAACCCTATTTACAAACGTTAGTAAAATATGCGGGCGAATGGAGACTTTATATCAATACTGTAATGTTAAAGGATTCGCCTAAAAGAATCGGTGAGCAAATAAACGTTACGATTACATTTGATTCGAAAGAAAGAATAATAGAAATGCATCCATTGTTAAAAAAAGCACTTGCTGAAAATCAAATTGCCAACGCTACTTTTGAAAGTCTACCTCCATCTCGAAAAAAAGAAATCATACGGTATATCGCAAACTTGAAGACGGAAGATAAAATTAAAGAAAATGTTTTGAAGGCAATAGATTTCTTATTGGGCAAAGGGAAATTTGTTGGAAGAGAGAAACCTTGATTAAAATTCTTTTTTGATACGATCTAGATCGCGTTTGTTGTCTCTGTCCTTTATGGTTTCGCGTTTGTCGAAATTTTTCTTTCCACGACATAGTGCAATATCTAATTTTGCTAATCCTTTTTCGTTAGTAAACAATCGCAACGGAACAATAGTAAGTCCTTTGTTTTGAACGTCCTTTAATAATCCTTTTAACTCCTTTTTATTTAAAAGAAGCTTACGTTCGCTTTTTGCTTTATGGTTGAATTGATTGCCAAAATGATACTCTTCAATATTTGAATTGATTACAAAAAGCTCATTGTTGTGAAATTCGCAAAAACTTTCGGCAATTCCAGCTTTTCCCAATCGAATCGATTTGATTTCGGTTCCAGTCAATACAATACCAGCTGTATACCTATCGATTATTTCATAATCGAATTTGGCCCTTTTGTTAAGTATATTGACTGTTTTTAGCATAGAGCGCAAATTTAAAGTAAAAAAGTTAGTTGTAATTCTTGTTTTACTCTTTTTTTTAAAAACATTGATAATCAATAAATTGCCTCACATCGATTATTATGTGTTGTTTATCGATTGTTTGTAGGATTTTTCATAATATTTTGATATATTGGTAAAAGAAACAAATAAAAACCAACCAAATGACTAAAAAAATCTTAAAAATTTGCGTATTTTCTTTTATTGCGCTTGCATCTTGTACGAAAGAAGAAGCGAGTAATGAAGAACAAATTTCAATTCCTGAAACTCAAAAAACACCTATGAGTTCAGAAAGTATTAAATCTAAAATTTTCGAAGTAGCAAAACAAAACAAACAATTTAATTGGAAAACCGAATCCGATTACACTATTTGGAGTGCAATGCAAAATGGAAATAATGTATGTACTATTGGATTTGGTAATTCAAAAAATGATTTTGATAGAAGTAAAACGTCGAATAACGTGTATTTGCAAAATCAACTTTTAAATCTGATTTCCAAATATGAAGAAAAATCGATTGATAAAATTTTAATCGAAGCAGATCAGTATTTAAATCTAGTGGATGTAATTATAGAAAAACAAGAAACGATTATTGCCTTGAGAAGATTAGGTTATGTTCGTTATGTCGAGCCTGCTGATTTTAGATTAAATAACGACGAATCAGAATTTACGAGAGATTCTTCTTCCTCTTCTGGATGTGGTTTAGAATCGGAAGCGGTTAGCAGTGTCGATTATACAGTAATCACTCCAAATGCTAAAGCGCCTTGGGCATTTTATAAGCACAATATACCATCTGCTTGGAGTTATACTTCAGGAGGAGGAATTACATTAGGAGTTATTGATACAGGAGCTTCTATGAATAATTCATTGTTAAACGCTAGTTTTAATAATGGTGCATCATCCGGAAGAAGTGTTCAAAAGTATGGGGTGTATGTCGATTCTATATGGCCATGGGTAACCACAACAGATGGAGCTGATGATAAATGTGGTCATGGAACGAGCATGTCTTCTG
Organism: Bacteroidota bacterium; assembly: GCA_040385625.1. GTDB lineage: Bacteria > Bacteroidota > Bacteroidia > Flavobacteriales > Flavobacteriaceae > Flavobacterium. The sequence goes on along the minus strand of JAZKHA010000014.1, from coordinate 58,410 downwards.
TAGCTGCAGCACCTAGAAATGATAAAGGACAACCAGTTGGAGTTGCGTATAATTGCAATTTAATTACTTATAGAGCGGCTTATAACGTGGTTTTAGATGGTTTTCAAGAGCATAGTGGAGTGAAAACTGCATTTACCAATTTGGCTAATAACTCGAGTGTAAAAGTTATCTCGATGTCTATGGGGAACATTGTTTCGGTGGGAAAAATAGAGGATGGAATTAAGTATGCTTACAGTAAAGGTAAACTTATCTTTTGTGCTGCTGGGACTTCCACTAGTTTTACCACTTTTGCGGGTGTAATTTTCCCAGCTTGGATGGCTGAAACTGTTGCGGTTACGGGTATAAAAGAAGCTAGCACATATCAAGCTTGTGATGTTTGTCATACTGGAGGTAAAGTTGAGTTTACGATAATGATGCAAAGAGGGGATACTGGAAATAAAATACCAGTAAATAGTTATTATAATGGGCAAGGAGATTATGTAGGGGGTTCATCGGTGGCTACAGCTACCACAGCAGGAATTGCCACTTTAATTTGGTCTAAAAACCCAACATGGACTAGGGATCAAGTTCTGAATAAATTGCGTCAGTCTTCGCATTTGTATGGCAATAAACATCCTGAATTCGGCTATGGCATGCCAGATGCTTTAAAAGCAGTGCAATAATTTTAAAGATTTAAATAAAAAATGCTCGAAGTAATTCGAGCATTTTTTTTATTTGTTATTGAGACGTATTAGAAATTATATTTCACTCCTCCATAAAAATTTCTACCAGGGGCATTAATTCCTGAAGCAAAAGCTCTGTATTGAATATCTAAAATATTTTCTACACCAGCATAAACAGTTAAACTTTCAAGTGGTTTAAAAGCCGATTTGAAGTTGTAGGTTTGCCAAGCTGGCATACCGTTTGCAGGTGCATAAACTAAATTGTCTTCACCGCTATCAGAGTAATCTTCTAAGTGTTTTTTACCATTGTAAAGCATGTTTAAATCTAAATCTAACCATTTATAGTTGTAGTTGAATCCTACTTTACCATAATGAGGAGGAATATGATCTAATGGTTTTCTTGGATTGGTTCCATTAGCTTCTACACGTCCGTAAGTAAAGTTATACGTTCCATATACTTTTAAATCTTCTAAAATATTTATTTTAAGAGAAGTAGAGTAACCAAAAATACCAGCTTTGCCTAAATTCTGACTTGCTTTTACATTAGCTGGGTAGCCATCATAAGTAACAACAGCTTGACCATTATAAGTAAAATCGTCTAAAGCAATTACATCATATAATTGAGTATAGAAAATCGTATTATCAAACTCAATATGTTTTTTATCAGAATAATTTAAATTAAAATCTCCTGTAATGTTTTTCTCTGGTTTGATGTTAGGATTAGCAACAACTAATGTTCCATTAGAAGTAGGTGTTCCTTTTACTGATTCGAAAACTTTCGTTAAATCATCTACATTAGGTGTTCTAAATCCTGAAGCAACATTAAAACTGAATTTGATTTTATCTGTAGATTGTTTTGTAATCCCTGCAGCAGCACTATAAGTAATGTTTTCTTGCTCTATAGTAGTGAATGGGAAAGGGAAAAAGGTTTTGTCTTTAAATTCACTGTGTAATGTATTGAATCCAACTCTTGCGCCAACATTATATGTTGTTGATTCATTGAAACGAGAAAAATAAGATACAAAAAGATCTTCTTTATGAGTGTAATTCTTCCCATCAGAATATCTGGTACTAATAGGTGAATTTACTCCCGTTTGAATATTTCTTGCATTTGCAGTTGAACTTAAATCATCATAAAAAGCTTCTACTCCATATAATAATTCACCTTTTCCTAATTTTGCTTTTAAATCAACATTGAAAGAGTATACTTTTACTTTTTCAATTCTTGACTCTTCACTTGGATTATTACGACTTCTGTTGATACGGCTTTCTTCGATATCTTGGTAATTAGCGCCAATAGATAAATCGCTGTTTAAAAAAGCTTTTTCTTTGCTGAATTTATAACCTGCCATTATTCTTTTTTGAGGACCATAGTTCCAAGTTGCATAACGTAAGTTTCCGTTTCTGATGTCTGTTAATCTGTCGTAACGAGGAATATCAGAAGTAGTCGAATATTGTAAGTTTAAATTATGCTCAGTAGTAGAATTTGGTTTAAACAATACTTTTTGAGTAGCATTGTACTGTGTGTACCCGGAATATTTTTGTACATAAGGATCTGGATTTTCGACAACACTGTCTACACCATTAACTGTTTCAACGTAAAAAGGACGTAATCCAAAAAAGTCATTATGACCATTTTTCTCTTTTCCCATTTTTAAATCACCGAAATCATTGTATGAAAACGCCGAAAAAGTAGCCCATTTGGCACCAGAGTATCTAATGTCTAAGTATCCTGATTTTTCTTTATTGACAGTTCCGTATCTTCCGTTGAAAGAACCAGAAAAAGCTTTTCCTTTATTATCAGATAATAATAAAGGTCTTTTTGTGATTAGATTGATGGCACCACCCATTGCATCACTACCGTATGCAGTTGATGAAGAACCAAAAAGGATATCAGCACTTTCCAACATGTTTTCATCAACAGTGATTACATTTTGTAAGTGACCACCACGATAAATAAGGTTATTCATTCTAACTCCATCGACTAGTAATAAAATTCTACTAGATTCTAGTCCTCTAATTACTGGGCTACCACCACCTTGTTGTGATTTTTGCACGAATAATTTACCTGAATTAGAAAGCATTTCTGCAGTAGTTTGAAAATTTCCAAATTCAATTTCTTTCTGAGGAATGGTTTCAATATGTTGCGCCGATACTTTTGCCGATTTAATATATCGTTGCGATTCAATTTTAACCTCATTTAATTGGTTTGAGGTTGTATCTTCCTGAGAAAATACAGATATAGTAGCCATTATTGCTACAAGAGTAATTATTTTTTTCATTTTTAAAATAATAGATTGTATAATACAATTCCATATATAATAGTGTATTACCTATTGAAATATGAAAATGTTTTTTAATATTAATGTTCTTACGTATTGTTACTTATACTGTAAGCGGTGGTTTTAATATTGCAGTTACGATATTAATTGTTTTACCTTCTTTGGTTGCAAAATTTTCAATAAAATTACTTTCATTACTAAAAAGATTGTTTATTGCAATTTCTTCTTCTAAAGTTAGGTAAGGAAGTTTCTTTTGTGTTGTTTTTTTCTTGTCTTTCGAGTTGGGATAATCTTTCTTTAAGAAATGATTGAAAAAAAGATGCAATTTGTTTTCTTGAGTATCTTTAAAAGCTACTAATTTAACGATACCTCCTTTTTCTATTGAATGTGAAAAAACGTCATAAAAAACACCATTAATTTTGAATTCTTTTTTGTTTTTAATTGAATTCCAGCTTTTTAAAGTAATGTGTTTTGTTTCGCGTAAATGAAATTTGGTTAGTTGTCTTTCTTGTCTGTACGTTTTGACTTTTTCATATATTGTATCTGAAAAATACGGCAATAACTGTATGGCATATATACATACAATGGTTAATAGTGCTATATTTTTGAATCGCTTGAACATATTGGGTTTGCAAATATAAAAACATATCTGTAATTACCTGTTTTTTAGCTTAGAATATACAGCCGAATCTAAAAAGCGACCATTGTAAAATTCATGTTCTTTAAAGTGCGCTTCTTTAACGAATCCGTTTTTTTCTAGGACTCTTGCAGAAGCAAAATTTTCAGGATCAATAACGCCTTCTAGCGAATGCATGTTCATATGATTGAAACCATATTGACAGACCAATTGAACGGCTTCAGAAGCGATTCCCTTTCCATGAGTTTCGGGTAAAAGCATATAGCCAATTTCGGAGCGAAAATGCTCCCATTTTATGCGGTAATGACCAATAATTCCCAAAAGTTTGTTACTTGGTTTTAATGTAATGGCCCAATTGATGCCTTCGCCAATATCAATTTTATCGTTAATCATCTTGATGTGTGCCATTGCTTCTTCATGATTGGTAACCAAAGGCCTTGGAATATATTTCATGGTATCGGGATTACTTCTCAATTCATATACCTCTTGAATATCTTCAGGAGTTATTTGACGCAATAGTAATCGTTCGGATTCTAAATTCTGAAACGGTAGAAAAGGATTTGTGGTCATGTTATAAAATTTCTATAGTGAAAGAACATTCAAATTTTTCATTCGGTTGAAGAATTTGAATGGCTTCTTTTTCAAATAATTTACCATTTGAAGTGGAGGTGTCAGCATAACCGAACCAAGGTTCAATGCATAAAAATGGAGCATTAGCTTTTGTCCAAATCCCCAAATGAGGGAAATTTCCAAGATGTATTTTTAGATATGGATTTCCATTTTCAAAGAAAGTTAAATTTCGAGATTCAATATTTTTAAAAACTAAGGCATCTTTTTCAAAAAGAGAATAGGATAGGCGTAGTGTATTATTTTTTAAATTTATTGTTCTTGATTTTCCAGAAAATTGCTCGTTTTCTAATTCATGGGTTTCTAATTGACTATTATTGTCAAATACAATCTCATACTTTTCAAGATTTGAATTTATTTTAAAAGCGGGATGCGCTCCTAAAGAAAAAGGCATTTTATCGTTTGTATTGTTCTTCACGCAATATTTTATTTCTAATGATTCTTCCGTCAATAGATAACAAACTTGCAACTCAAAAGCGAAAGGATAGGATTTGAAAGTTTCTTGATTTTCATTGAGTGAGAAAACTACATAATCTTCTTTTTTTTCAAGAATTTTAAAATCAAAGTTTCTGGCAAAACCGTGTCGAGGTAACTGGTATTGCTTATCTACTATTTGATAAGTGTCATTTTTCAATCGACCAACAATAGGAAATAGAATAGGTGACGTTTTATTCCAAAAAGCATCATCAACTTCCCAAATATAGTTGGTAAAGCCACTTGAAAAGCTTACTAATTCAGCACCAACAGAATTAATTTCTGCGGTTAGTTTTTTGTTAGAGAGTTTGATATGCATTTTGTAAAAATACTATTTTTAAGAAAAATTAAGTTTAAAATTCTTCCTAAAATTGAGGTTTCATTTTTAACAGCTTTTAAAGGATTAATTAACAGCGCTCGATTTTAATATGACTTAATTTTAGATTATAGATTTTTTCATTCCAAAACATTATTTAATCATCAATCAAAATCGTTTCAAATTATGTTTGAAACGCAATCAGTAAATAATGTTTAATTTAAATTTTTTAGGTATGAAATTATCAATTTTAACTTTAGTATTTTTAGTATTTAATCTTTCTTCCTTTTCACAAAGTTTTGAAGAAGATGAACTAAACTTGGACGAACTACCGGCTGTAGTTATCAAAAAAGTAGGAGTAGATTTCTCTTATTACTTGCCAGATAGAAATGCGGATAATAAAGTGAGAGAAATGCAAAAAAAGTTCATTGGATATAAATTAGGTAAAGACTATGAAGGTCACGATGAATATTTAGTGCTTATGGAAGCAGATGACGCTTATTTGGCGGCTACATATGATGAAAAAGGAAAACTGATGCGAGTGGTAGAAAAGTATGAAAATGTAAAATTACCCCGTCAAGTTATCTTTTCAGTGTATAAATCTTTCCCTGAATGGACCATTGTAAAAGACAAATATCTGTATACTCAAGAGGACGGAGATATTAAAAAGAAACAATATAACCTCAAAATTAAGAAAGGAAATGAAATAAAAAAAATTGTTGTACAGTCAAACGGAACCATTGTTAGTGGGGTTTAAGTTGATGATTTAGTATAATAAGCATGAAGTTTTGTTTTCATGCTTATTTTATTAATAGTAAAATGCTAACATCTTGTAATACCTGATTTTATTGAGATGGAAGTTCTAAAATCTTGCCAAACTTTTTGATTAAAATTAACACTTTGTATAGATATGTTTAACACTTATAAAAGTTATATAGGCCTACTTTTACTAAGTAATTTTAATTTCCATTTGTGAATTGGCCATAAAATAAAGCAAGAATAATTAAGAAGGGGAAGTAAATCAAAGCCTTATGTTTTTTATTGTTTTAAACTTAATGTTTAATTTAAAAATTAAAATTATGAAGCTATTTATCAATGTAGTTGCGCTTTTAGGAGTTATAACAGCAAGTTACTCTCAAAATTTGGAAGCAGCAGATGAGTTTAGATCAGATGAATTGCCCACTGTGGTAATTAAATCTGCGGGTAAAGATTTCTCAGTTTATCTTCCGGATAAAAATCCAGATAGCAAAGTGAGACAAATGCAGGAAAATTTTATCGGATACAATTTAGGAAAGGATTTCGAAGGTTATGATGAATATTTGGTTATGATGGAGACTGATGATGCCTATTTAACCGCTACTTACAATCAAAACGGAAAACTTATCAGAGTAGTTGAAAAGTATGAGAATGTGAAACTTCCAAAATCTGTTGTGTTATCCGTTTATAAGGCTTTCCCAGAATGGACAATTGTAAAAGACAAATTTTTATATGCTCAGGAAGATGGTACTGTAAAAAATAAAAGTTACAGCTTAAAATTGAAAAAAGATAATGAAACTAAAAAAATTGTGGTAAATCCTCAGGGAAAAATTTTGGCAGGACTGTAATTAATTTAAAATCTTAAGATAAAAAAAGGGATTATTTGTTTAATCCCTTTTTTATTTAAAAAAAGTACTAATAAACAATGAATTAAAATTTAATTTCTTAACTTTATGTTAACCCAAAACTATTATTTAATTAATACATGATTACTATGAGTACAGATTTTGAACTTATTGAAAAAGAAACTATAACTGCGCTTCATTTTCCAGAAACTGACGTATTGGATGATAAAGATGAAATTACGCAAAGAAACTCCGATTTAGATAGAGCATTGACGCTTGGAAATTTAGAACATTCAAAAATTAAAATATATTTTGAAGATGACATCTCAAAAAAAGTAGTTGAAACAACGATTTGGGGAGTGACAGATAAACGTGTCATTTTAAAGCAAGGCGTTGTAATTCCAATAAACCGAATTTATAGATCGATTTAGTTATTTTTTTAAAAAGCCTCTATTATAGAGGCTTTTTAATTTAGTTAGTATTTTGATTTCTAAAAACCAATTGTCCATCAAAACTGTCCAGTAATATAATACTGTCGTTAGTCACTTTTCCGGCTAATATTTCTTTAGACAACTGATTCAGTACTTCTCTTTGAATGACTCTTTTTACAGGTCTGGCACCAAATGTTGGATCATAGCCTTTTTCCGAAAGATAACTAATGGCCTCTGGAGTGGCATCCATCGTAATTTGTTGTTGTGACAGCATTTTAATTACATTTTTCAATTGTAGACCAACTATTTCTTTAATATTTTCATTAGTCAATGGAGTAAACATTACAATCTCGTCAATTCGATTGATAAATTCAGGACGAACAATTTGCTTTAGTAATCCAAGCACCTCCACTTTTGCGGCTTCTGTTGCTGCCTCAATACCTCCTTTCAAGTTTTCGAATTTCTCTTGAATGATATGACTACCCATGTTCGAGGTCATAATGATAATGGTATTTTTAAAATCAGCTACACGACCTTTATTGTCGGTTAATCTTCCTTCGTCCAACACTTGTAATAGAATGTTAAATGTGTCTGGATGCGCTTTTTCAATTTCATCCAATAATACCACCGAATAGGGTTTTCTTCGTACCGCTTCGGTTAATTGTCCACCTTCGTCATAACCTACATATCCTGGAGGAGCTCCTACTAATCGACTCACACTATGGCGTTCTTGATATTCACTCATATCGATACGCGTCATGGCATTTTCATCGTCAAATAGATATTCGGCCAATGCTTTAGCCAATTCGGTTTTACCGACACCCGTTGTGCCTAAGAAAAGAAAAGAACCAATCGGTTTTTTCATGTCTTGAAGTCCAGCGCGACTTCGTCTTACCGCATCACTAATGGCTTCAATGGCTTCCTCTTGTCCAACAACTCTTCGGTGCAATTCTTCTTCCAAATGCAATAGTTTTTCTCTTTCGCCTTGTAGCATTTTCATCACAGGAATTCCTGTCCATTTAGCAACTACTTCAGCAATATCTTCTCGGGTTACTTCCTCTTTAATCAAAGAAGTTTCGGATTGATTTTCGGCTAATTGTAGTTGCAATCCGTCTAATTTTTCTTGCGCCTCTTTGATTTTTCCATAGCGAATTTCCGCCACTTTGCCATAATCGCCATCGCGTTCGGCACGCTCAGCTTCGCTTTTGAAATCTTCAATTTCGTGTTTTACGGCTTGAATAGCATCCACCAAATCTTTTTCCGATTTCCAACGCGTAAATATTTCGTTACGTTCTTCTTTCAAGTTGGCCAAATCCATTCCGAGGATTTTTAATTTATTCTCGTCATTTTCTCTCTTGATGGCTTCGATTTCAATTTCCAATTGCATTATTTTTCTATCCAAAACATCCAGTTCTTCGGGTTTTGAATTGATTTCCATACGTAGTTTAGAAGCCGCTTCATCCATTAAGTCAATTGCTTTGTCTGGTAAAAAACGATTGGTAATATAGCGTTGCGATAATTCTACAGCAGCAATAATAGCATCATCTTTAATGCGTACTTTGTGATGGGTTTCGTATTTTTCTTTGATTCCACGTAAGATCGAAATGGCACTTTCAGTATCTGGTTCGTCAATCATTACTTTTTGAAAACGACGTTCTAAGGCTTTGTCTTTTTCGAAATATTTTTGATATTCGTCCAAAGTCGTGGCGCCAATAGCTCTTAATTCACCACGCGCCAAAGCGGGTTTTAAAATATTAGCAGCATCCATAGCGCCTTCACCACCTCCGGCACCAACTAGTGTGTGAATTTCATCAATAAATAGTACAATATCACCTTCGGCGGAAGTCACTTCTTTTACTACTGATTTTAGGCGCTCTTCAAATTCCCCTTTGTATTTCGCACCAGCAATTAAAGCTCCCATATCTAGTGAATACACGATTTTGTCTTTCAAATTCTCCGGAATATCACCATCTACAATTCGATGCGCCAAACCTTCTGCAATGGCTGTTTTACCCACACCAGGCTCTCCGACTAGCATTGGGTTGTTTTTGGTACGACGGGTTAAAATTTGTAATACCCGACGAATTTCTTCATCGCGACCAATTACCGGATCTAATTTGCCTGTACGCGCCAATTCGTTGAGGTTTTTAGCGTATTTATTCAGTACATTGTAAGTTTCTTCGGCAGAAGCTGAAGTCACTCTTTCTCCTTTTCGGATTTCGGCGATAGCAGCTTCCAATCCTTTTTCGGTTACTCCTTGATCTTTTAAAATCTGCGCTACTTTGCTTTTTGATTTGAAAATAGCTAATAATAAATGTTCTATTGAAACGTATTCGTCGTTCATTTTTTTAGCAATAGTGTTGGCTTCCAAAAGTGTGTGATTGGCTTCTCTGGAAAGCATCAATTCGCCACCAGTAACTTTAGGGAAGCTAAGGATAGTACTATCTAAAATTTGCTTGAACAGATTCAGATTCACATTTAATTTTTTCAAAATAAACGGCGCCACATTTTCATCTACTTCCAGAATACCTTTAAAAAGGTGTTCGTTTTCCAGTTGCTGTTGGCCATTACTTTGCGCAATTTGTTGTGCTTGTTGTAAAGCTTCTTGCGATTTGATGGTTAAATTATTTAAGCTCATATTTTTTTAACGTTTGTTGTTTATTGTTTCAATTTTAAAGTGATTAACTTTGTAACGAATTGGACAATTTGTGTTCCAATGTTAAAACAAAGACAAATTGGCTGGTTTTTAACAGTTTAGTGAGTGCGAATCGGTCAAAATGACTTATAAATGATAAAATATGAGCTTTTTTAAGAATATTTTTGGAGAATCAAATGACGAAACTTCAGTTCCAAAAATGGATTGGACTTTGTTAACCGATGAGGAACAACTAAATGATATTGTAGAAGAATCGAAATCAAAATCGGTAGTTATTTTTAAACACAGTACGCGTTGTAGTATTAGCCGTATGGCATTAAAACAATTTGAAAGAGAGTTTGACTTAGAAGGTAAAATTACCCCTTATTTTTTAGATTTATTGGAGTATAGAGGCATTTCAAACTCAATTGCTTCTCTATTTGGGGTTATGCATCAATCGCCTCAAATTTTAGTAATTAAAAATGGAATTTCGGTGTATGATGCTTCTCACGACGATATTCATGTTGATGATCTTAGAATGAGATATTAATTATTTTAGAGTAACCTTAACTAAAAGAAATGTTTACCATAGAGCAGATAAAAGAAGCGCATTCAAAAGTAAAGTCCGGAGCAGACTTTCCAGTCTATATTAAAGATCTTAAGCAATTAGGGGTGACGTTCTATGAAACTTTTGTTTCTGATGGTCATACTGATTTTTATGGAAAAGAAAACGAAAAAATTTCTTCTCCATCAAAATATGAAGAATTGGTTGTTGCTCAAAATAGTAATGTAGAGCAATTTGTACTAGATTTAAAATTGCACCAACAAGGTAAAACTGATTATCCTACTTTTTGCGAAGATTGTGCAAAATCGGGAGTAGAGAAATGGGCAGTTAATATAGAAAAACTTACGTGCACCTATTTTAACAAAGAGGAAAAGGAATTACTGGTTGAGAGTATACCTCAATGATTTTGATATTGAATTAGAAATAAAAAAATCCCGAAGCACTTAACTTCGGGATTTTTTTTTATCGTCTAAACTTATTTCGAGTAATAATACTTTTTAATTTAGATTTTAAATCTTCTCCCGAATCATACACCATTTGTTCGTTACTAGGGAAAGGTACTGCACGACGACCAAAATATTGCATGTAATCGCTTTCGCAAGCATTACGATCTCCATTATAATTAGCATAAATATATTCAAAAACATACTCGCTTGATAATGGGAAGGTGTCAATTAATTGATTGGTTTTAAAATCAATATAATCCACTTTAGCCGTTACTTGGCATGCTTTGTATTGTTTTGATTCATAAACTGTAGCTCGTACGGTTTTTAAATTATCTACCATGATAACGTTGCCTTTGTCGTCTTTTACTTGGTGTCCGTTAGCATCTAATAATGGTTTTGTTCCATCTTTAATTTGTTTTTCTTTGGTAAACTCTCTCTCTTTAATTTGCTCAGGAGAAATGTTGATATTTCTAAAGTTGACAATCATGGCATAATCATACTTTACATCTTTTTGACGGTTACTATGATAAACTGTCCATTTATCATTTAATCCAAACGTACTAAAATCTAAAAGATCGTTTTGTAATCGAGTCGGGATAACCATATTGGTTTCATTCTTCGTATAGACATTTACAAAGTCAGTTCCTTTAAACTGTGCTTCGGTCATTAATTTTTTGCAGTCTTTGTAATTCGGACTAATTTCTTCAATATACCCCAAATCATCATAGGCTTGACGATAGCTTAATTTGTCGTTGTTCTTTATTAATTTTTTTGCATTGTCATACAAATAAGCGGAAAGTTTTGCTCGTGTATCTACAATCTCTGTAGAATAGTCTTCAAAAGGAAATATAGCATTTCGGCCTTCCTTTAATAGCGGTAAAGGTAATAGTGGACGAATACGTTCCTGACGTGTTTGTAATTGTAAGTAGGTGTTGTATATTTTTTCTAAACCTGCAGGATTACCATCTTTTTGAAGCATGGCAATGTCATTCAAATCTCTCTGTTTGGCTTTAGCAAAAGCTTCTTCCATTAAGTAAACATAATCTTGTTTTCCTTTAGAGGTCTTGTTTGTTTTTAAGTTTTCTAACGAACGATTAATAGCGCCATCATAATTTCCGTCGCTAAGCATCGATTGCGTTTTTTTAACACCACTGCAACTCATTAATAATCCGATAAGTAGTAGGATAGAAGTAATTTTCTTCATAGTCTTAAATTTTGTCAAATATAAGTATGTATTTGTAAATGCAAAGATTGAGCCAAAAAAAACTCTGAGAAATCAGAGTTTTTTTAATTTATTTTGTTGGAATAGGAGGAAGTAGTTTACTTGAAACCTCTCCGAAACCAATTCGGACTTCATTGTTTTGGCAAAAACCACGCATAGTTACTGTATCACCGTCATTGATGAATTTTCGTTCGCTACCGTCTTTCATTTTTATTGGATTTTGTCCGCCCCAGGTAAGTTCCAACATAGAGCCAAAAGAATCTTCTGTAGATCCGGAAATGGTTCCAGAACCCATCATGTCTCCTGAATTTATGCGGCAACCGTTGATGGTATGATGAGCTAGTTGCTGACTCATGGTCCAATACATGTATTTTAAATTCGATTTAGAAACAATACTCTCTTCTACATTTTCGGGTGCAATAGCCACTTCTAAATTGATATCAAAAGCATGTTTTCCTTTTTGCTGTAAATAGGGTAGTGGTTTAGGATCGTCCTGAACTGGAGAAGCACAACGGAAAGGTTCTAAAGCATCCATTGTTACTATCCAAGGTGAAATTGAAGAAGCGAAGTTTTTGGCCAAGAATGGTCCCAGTGGAACATATTCCCATTTTTGAATATCACGAGCACTCCAATCGTTTAATAGGACCATTCCGAAGATGTAATCTTCTGCCTCTGCAATAGGAATGTTTTCTCCCATTAAGTTAGCATCGGTTGTAATAAAAGCTGTTTCTAATTCGAAATCGACTAATCTCGATGGACCAAAAACAGGTTGGGTCTCACCATTAGGTAAGGTTTGTCCCATAGGTCTGTGCACCGGAATTCCTGAGGGAACGATAGTTGAACTGCGTCCGTGATAACCTACTGGAATGTGTAGCCAGTTTGGTAATAAAGCATTGGCAGGATCACGAAACATTTTTCCTACATTGGTAGCATGTTCACGACTTGAGTAAAAATCGGTGTAATCGCCAATAAAAACTGGAAGTTGCATTTCTACGTCTTCCATTCTAAAAATGACTACATCACGGTGTTTTTTGTTATCTCTTAAACTTGGGTTTTCAGCATCAAAAATATCGGCAATGCGATTACGAACCAATCTCCATGTTTTCTTTCCATCTGAAATAAAATCATTCAAAGTGTCCTGCATAAAAACATCATCGGTCAATTCTATTCCGTCAAAATATCCAAGCTGTTGTAAAGCTCCTAAATCAATGGCAAAATTTCCTATACGTGATCCAACCGTCACCACATTTTCTTTGGTTAAAAAAACACCAAAGGGAATGTTTTGAATAGGGAAATCGCTATTTTGAGGAATCTCTAACCACGATTTTCTGTCGGGATTGTTAGCTGTTATAGGCATAATATATTTTTTTGTGATAAATCATTAATTTGATAGTTCAAATATAGTTTCTATTGGGATTATACCAAACACTTTTTGTATTTTTGAACACGATTTAACAAACTTTATTTAAAATGCAACGCGACGAACAAATTTTTGACTTAATTCTTGACGAACAAGACAGACAGATTCATGGTATTGAACTGATTGCTTCTGAGAACTTTGTAAGTGATCAGGTAATGGAAGCAGCAGGTTCTTGCTTAACTAATAAATATGCAGAAGGCTATCCTGGTAAACGATACTATGGTGGTTGTGAAGTGGTTGATGTGGTAGAGCAAATTGCCATTGACAGAGCAAAAGCCCTTTTTGGAGCCGAGTATGTTAACGTGCAACCGCATTCGGGATCGCAAGCCAATACGGCTGTTTTTGCTGCTTGTTTGAAACCAGGAGACAAAATTTTAGGTTTCGATTTGTCGCATGGAGGACACTTAACTCACGGTTCACCAGTTAATTTTTCGGGTAAATTATACACTCCAACTTTTTACGGTGTTGATGCTGAAACCGGTGTTTTGAATTATGATAAAATTCAAGAAATAGCAACAAAAGAACAACCAAAATTAATTATAGCAGGTGCTTCAGCTTATTCACGTGATATGGACTTTAAGCGTTTCCGTGAAATTGCGGATTCAGTAGGAGCTATTTTAATTGCAGATATTTCACATCCTGCTGGTTTAATTGCTAAAGGATTGATGAATGACCCAATTCCACATTGTCATATTGTGACTACAACTACGCATAAAACGTTACGTGGGCCTCGTGGTGGGATGATTATGATGGGGAAAGATTTTGAAAATCCTTGGGGTTTAACTACGCCAAAAGGAGAAATCAGAATGATGTCTCATGTATTGGATATGTCAGTTTTTCCGGGTAATCAAGGTGGACCATTAATGCATATTATTGCTGCAAAAGCAGTAGCGTTTGGAGAATGTTTATCTGATGAGTTTTTCAGATATGCAGTTCAAGTGCAAAAAAATGCAACTGCAATGGCAGATGCTTTTGTAAAAAGAGGATACAATATTATTTCAGGTGGTACAGACAATCACATGATGTTGATTGATTTACGCAATAAAAATATCTCAGGTAAAGAAGCTGAAAATGCTTTAGTAAAGGCTGAAATTACCGTAAATAAAAATATGGTGCCATTTGATGATAAATCTCCGTTTGTAACTTCGGGTATTCGTGTTGGGACTCCTGCAATTACTACTCGTGGATTGGTTGAGTCTGATATGGAAACTGTTGTAGATTTAATTGACAGGGTATTGATGAATCATACGAATGAAGAAATATTAGAGCAAGTTGCTGATGAGGTAAATGAGATGATGAGCGAAAGAGCAATTTTTGTTTTCTAGAGAAAGACAAATAATATTTATAAAAAAATCCCGAGCATTGCTCGGGATTTTTTTATTCTGTTAAATGTTCGTAAGCACCTAAATCGGGAGGCGTTGAACGATTGGTTCCTTCAATATCTTGAGCAATAATATATGATAGATCACCTTTACCTGTTACTGATGAGGTTAGTCCGATATGTAGGTTGTTTTTGTAAGCTTCTTTAAATTTCGGATCGTTTTGCGTTTGAAAATTACTAACTATGTTATTCTTGGAACTCGGATTTTTTACAAAATCATACATAGTCCCAGTGAATTGATTTCCGGAATCGGCAAATTTTATCAGGCAGTATTTTATATCAAAATTAAAAGCAGCTGCATCGTTTTTCTTTAGCCCAATTTCAATACTATTAGGCCCGTAAATAATAGAGTTTGTGAAATTGGCTTGCGCTAAGTCAGCTACAAAAGTAGTTTCTCCATCAAAAAAAGTATTGTCTAATAAAACCGCAGGACTTTGTCTTGAACCCGACCAATAATTAGCAAATGTACAATGTGTAAAATCATAGCTTCCACCCAGTGTACAAGCCAAAGCATATTGTCCAGCTTTGTTAATAACAATGTTTTCACCATTAATTTTCCCGGTTCGAGCCAGAATTCCAGCGACTGAAGAATTGTATATTTGAGTATTTTTAATTTGAACGGTAGTAGCATCTTGTCCTTGAATAAACAACCCTACAGAAGAATTTTTTATAGTCAAATGTTTAAAAGTGTTGTTGGTACTTCCGTTGGTTAGAAGAATCGTTCCCCATTGCCCTGGTATTTCACTAAAACTAGGTTCCAATCGGTCGCCTTCAAAAATAACTTCATTCTCTAATGCATCGGTAGTTGAAATACCTCCATTTACTTGAATACTGCCCGTATTTGCTACAATGATACCTGATTGGTCATGAAAATGTACTCTTGCTCCAGCATCAACAGTAAGGGTTTTAGCAGGAGGTACCGCAGCATATCCATATATGACATACGGTTTTTCATTTGTAAAATGAAGTTCATCTCCATTTTCAGGGTCGTTGTCGTCAAGATAAAACCCTTTTATTGTATTTTCAGGATCGTCTCCTATTTGCAACTCTTCATACACATAACCACCATCTCCATCGGGTGTTCTGTTTGGATACAAAAAGACAGCATCTTGAATTAAGGTAACCAAATCGACGTCTTGTTGATTACTCCCTGCATCAAATAAAATTTTATCGGTATACAATAAATCCGTAGGGTTAGCATCAATAATGTCAGAAGTTTGCTCTATAAAGACATACAGACTATCATTGGCTAAAAGTTCTACATTGCTAAAAATTTGACCTTTTCCATTTTCTCCGGTCATACCATCTATCATCATTCTATAGTTAGAATTGACTCCTTTTTCTAAAGCAATAGATGGGATGTTTATATCCTCATCACTGTGGTTGTAAACCTTTAAAGTATAAGTACTTGAAGCAATTCCAGTAAAAACAGTATCTAGATATACGGTGTCTTTTGAGAAAGTTAATTTTCCGTTACTAGGAACGGTTTCAAAATCTTTTCGGCAAGAAGTTAATGAGGTTAAGAGTACTATAATTAAGAATAAATAAATTCGCATGGGTTACATTTTATTTGGGATAAAAATAGTGAAAAATGTACAAACGAAAGAAATTGTTTTTTATTCTGCCAATCCAAAATTTAATCCTATTTTTCGTAAATTTGATTAACAAACATAAAAACATGACTTTTAATAAAGGGGAAGTACTTAAAATGTGCAATAATTGGTGCCAAAACACCTTAATGCAAACACTTAAAATTGAATTTATAGATGCAGGCGAAGATTTTTTAGTGGCAAAAATGCCAGTCAATAGTAGTGTTCATCAACCCATGGGTTTATTGCATGGAGGAGCTACAGTAGCATTGGCAGAAAGTGTTGGAAGCGCAGCGTCAATAATGTATATAAATTACGAAAAGCAAGAAGTGCGTGGTATCGAAATTTCAGCCAATCATTTGAAAAGCAAAAGAGATGGGGAAGTGACGGCCACCGCAAGAATTATTCATAAAGGACGTTCTATTCACCTTTGGGAAATAAAAATTGTAGATGAGGAAAATAATTTGATTTCGCTTTGCAAACTAACCAATATGGTTTTACCAAAACGCTAAAACGATGAAAACTATTTTTGAAAGGGTAAAAATTCAGCAGAAGTTGAATTTACCATTCGTTATTTATAGAAAGCCCAGTTCGAAAACGCTAATAGGGGTTTTTCAAAATGATGATCATTTGTATTTTTCTGAAAATTTGAATGAGAAGGGATTTGTCTTTGCTCCATTTTCAGGAGTTCCAATTTGTTTTCCATTCGATAAATCGGAAGTGAAATTCAATAATATTTATTTTAAAAAGTATACAGAAGTACCACATTTAGTAGAGACTCTTTTTGAAGAAAAAGAAAAATTCAAAACCCTAGTTGAAAAAGGCATTGAGCTTATTAAAGCTGGTATTTTTAATAAAATTGTCCTTTCAAGAAGAGAAACGGTTTCAGTTGAAGCATTTGACTTAGAAACTACTTTTGAAAGAATGCTTCATAATTATACGACTGCTTTTTGTTACTGCTGGTTTCATCCCAAAATTGGTTTGTGGATGGGTGCCACTCCTGAACGATTGTTTAAAGCAAAAGAGTACAATTTTCAAACTATGGCATTGGCAGGAACCCAATCGTTTAAAGGAAATGAAGAGGTTTCTTGGAAAAGTAAAGAGCGTAAAGAACAAGAATTTGTTACCGAATTTATTCTTGATAAATTAAAAAAAGAAACAAAAGAAGTCCAGATTTCAGAGCCTTACACTACAAAAGCCGGAAATTTGCTTCATCTTCGAACGGATATTGAAGGGGTGTTAAATCAAGATGCTAATTTAAAAAATGTCATTGATATTTTACATCCAACTCCTGCAGTTTGTGGTTTACCAAAAGATTTAGCTAAAGCTTTTATTGAACAAAACGAAGGGTATGACCGTGAATTTTATACTGGCTTTTTGGGAGAAATAAATTATGATTATGCAACAAATGATACAGCAACAGATTTGTATGTTAATTTACGTTGTATGAAAATAGAAGATAACAAAGCCAATTTATTTATGGGATGCGGAATTACAAAAGAAAGTAAACCGGAATCAGAATGGAAAGAAACGGTAAATAAGGCCAAAACTATGAAACAAATTTTATAATGAAATTAGATATACTTGCCTTCGGCGCTCATCCTGATGATGTTGAATTGGGCTGTTCTGCAACAATTGCTAAAGAAATTTCCTTTGGAAAAAAAGTTGGTATAGTCGATTTGACTAGAGGTGAATTGGGTACTCGTGGTACTGCAGAAATTCGTGATGAAGAAGCTGCCAGAGCCGCAAAAATATTGAATGTAGCGGTCCGAGAAAATTTAAATTTTCGTGATGGTTTTTTTAAAAATAACGAAAAGCATCAATTGGAAGTCATTCGCATGATTAGAAAGTACCAACCTGAAATAGTTTTATGTAACGCTATTGATGATAGGCATATAGACCATTCAAAAGGAAGTAAATTGGTTTCTGATGCTAGCTTTTTATCAGGATTATTAAAAATTGAAACCAGTCTTGATGGTAAAATACAACAACCTTGGCGGCCTAAGTTAGTGTATCATTATATTCAGTGGAAGCATATCGAACCTGATTTTGTGGTGGATGTTACTGGTTTTATGGATGTAAAAATAAAAGCAATCATGGCATATGATTCTCAGTTTTACAATCCGAATACGAATGAACCAGAGACGCCTATTACTTCAAAAAACTTTTTAGATAGTGTAAAATACCGCGCTCAAGACCTTGGAAGGCTCATCGGAACTGAATATGGAGAAGGTTTTACAGCTGAAAGATATTTGGCAGTCAATAGTTTAGAAGATTTAATTTAATTTTGTAAAAAAATCTTTTGCAAAACTCAACTTTTGCTCTATATTTGCACTCGCAAAACAAATGGTGATTGTAGCTCAGTTGGTTAGAGCGTCGGATTGTGGTTCCGAAGGTCGCGGGTTCGAGACCCGTCTTTCACCCTTAAGCAAATAAAAAAGCGTTGAAATTTTCAACGCTTTTTTTGTTTCTATAGTTTATCTACTACAGGACGTTTCTTTGCATTGGATAGCTTCCAAACGATAGCAAAAGCCAGTTGTGTTCTTTTTCTTAAAGCGTCGTAATCAATTTTGTCAGGGTCGTCCGTTGGTTGATGATAATCGGCATGAGTGCCATTAAATAAAAATACCGAAGGAATATTATGCTTGGCAAAGTTGTAATGATCAGAGCGGTAGTAAAAACGATTTGGATCATTTTTGTCGTTATACTTGTAATCTAAAAATAAGTTGACGGTTTCTTTATTGGCTTTTTCCACTGCATTGTATAAATCTGAAGATAAATAATCGGACCCAATGATATACACATAATTACTGTCTTTGTGTAATTCATCTTGTCTCCCAATCATATCAATATTTACATCAGCAATTGTTTTAGCTAAAGGGAATAAAGGATTTTCGGAGTAATATCTAGAGCCATGTAATCCATGTTCTTCACCTGTAACGTGTAAAAAAAGAATAGATCGCTTAGGACCATGACCTTCTTTTTTTGCTTTCTGAAATGCTTTAGCGATTTCTATCAAAGCTACTGTTCCAGAGCCATCATCATCCGCACCATTATAGATAATTCCGTTCTTTGTGCCTACGTGATCATAGTGTGCAGAAAGGACTACAATTTCTTTCGGCTTTTCAGATCCTTCGATAAATGCCCAGATGTTTTCTGAAGCACCTAAATCATCACTGAATGCTTTTTTAAAATAAGAAGCAGGAATAGGTTGATAGTAGGAATTTGCTCCTTTAGGGTAGGAAATTCCGGCATTTTTATATTGTTCAATAATGTATTTACCCGCTTCTTTTTGCCCCGGTTCACCCGTGTTTCTTCCTTGCATTTCATCGGAAGCAATTACATATAAATGTTTTTTTAGATCTTCCTGATTTATCAAATTTAAATAAGCTGAAGCTGAAGTAACAACAGTCTTATTTTTTTTTGCGGAAGAGATTGCATTTTGACTTTTACAATTACTAAAAGTAATTAATAGTAAGCTTAAAAAAAATAGTTTATTTTTCATTTTTTAACAATTGGTATACGAATATAACCAAAAGGCTAAAAAATGTCAAATTTTATTAGATTTAATTAACATTTAAAAACAACTATTCTTCTGTCTCTAATTCATTTGATTTAGAATAATTACGCCATTTTTCAATACAGTCTTTCATGTCTTGAGGGACTTCAGTATCAAAGCGCATATATTCTTTGGTAATTGGGTGTTCAAAGCCTAGTGTTTTGGCATGTAAAGCTTGTCTTGGTAGTATTTTAAAGCAATTTTCAACAAACTGTTTGTATTTGGTAAAAGTTGTCCCTTTTAAAATCAGATGGCCTCCATAACGTTCGTCATTAAATAACGGATGGCCAATGTGTTTCATATGGGCACGAATTTGATGGGTACGTCCTGTTTCTAAATTACAAGAAATAACAGTGATGTATCCAAAACGTTCTAAAACTTTGTAATGGGTAACGGCTGGTTTTCCAATTTCAGGATCGTCATAAACGGCCATTTGCATGCGGTCTTTGACATGGCGGGCCAAATTACCTTCAATGGTTCCAGAATCTTCTTTGACATTTCCCCAAACAATCGCGATATATTCTCTTTCGGTAGTTTTGTCTTCAAACTGTTTGGCCAAATGCGCCATAGCTTGATCTGTTTTGGCGATAACCAATAATCCGGTCGTGTCTTTGTCAATACGATGTACCAATCCAGGACGCTCACTGCTGTTCATTGGTAAGTTCTCAAAATGATAGGCCAAGGCATTCACTAAAGTACCTGTATAATTTCCGTGTCCAGGATGCACAACTAAACCTGCAGGTTTGTTGATAAGTAATAACGCTTCATCTTCATACACAATATCTAACGGAATGTTTTCTGGATCAATTCTATTTTCAAAAGGAGGATGTGATAACATCACCTTAATTTCATCCAAAGGTTTTACTTTGTAATTCGATTTTACAGCTACTCCATTGGCAAAAATATTACCTCTTTCAGCGGCTTGCTGTATTTTATTACGCGTCGCATTTTCAATCAATTGCATTAAAAATTTATCGACACGCAAAATGGATTGTCCTTTGGGTGAAATAAATTTATAATGTTCAAATAAATCGTCTTCTAACTCGTCTTTTTCGTTTTCAATAAAAGTAATTCCCATTATTCTGTAGTTTCTGTAGAATCGATTGGATTCGCATTTTCAGGATCAAGATCTCCTTCTTCAAAACCTATTTTTCCATCTCCAAGCACTAAATTGATTTTAGTCATTTTTAATACTTGTTGTCCCGCTTTTATAGGTTTTCCGTTGATGTTCATCTCTAATACCATGTCTTTGGCAAGATTAGGAACATATGTTGTATCTCCAACACTCAAGCCTAAGGCATTAAGGGTAGGGACAGCTTGTCGGTATGTTTTCTGAACCAATTCAGGTAAGCGAACTTTGGCATATTCTTGTGCATTTATTTTTACATAAATCACTCGGTTTTCTTTTACTTTACTACCTGCTTTTGGATCTTGATTTACAATGGCTAATTTTGGAAAAGAAGGATTGTAATCAACAGTATCTAATAATTCATAGTCTAAATCCAACTCATCTAGTTTGTCTTCAGCCTCTTCCAATGTCATTTTACTTAGATTAGGAACCGTGATTTCTTGACCATGGTTGGTAGTAAAACCAATCCAATACATAAACAGAAACAACGTAGCACAAACGATAAGAAGGGCTAAAAAGACTTGTTTGAAAAAGGTAAAGCTCAAAAGAAATTTTTGTAAACTCATAAAAATGTATTTCGACAAAGATAATAAAATTGTAAAGTGTTTTGTTCCGAAAAAAAATGATAATTTTGTTTTACTATATAAAATTTTATGAAGCACATTGCCATCATCATGGGAGGTTACTCTAGCGAGTACCAAATTTCACTTAAAAGCGGAAACGTTGTTTACCAAAATATTGATAAATCAAAATACATAGGATATAGAATCCATATTTTTAAGGAAAAATGGGTCTATGTAGATGAAAGCGAAAATGAATTTGTAATTGATAAAAATGATTTTTCAGTAACGATCAATGGAAGCAAAATTGTTTTCGATTGCGTTTTTAATGCGATTCACGGAACTCCGGGTGAAGACGGATTAATGCAAGCGTATTTTGAATTACTTGGGTTAAAGCAAACGTCATGTGATTATTACCAAGCAGCTTTGACTTTTAACAAACGTGATTTGCTTTCGGTTTTAAAACCATACGGAATCAAAACAGCGACTTCATTTTATTTGAATCAAGGTGATGCCATAAATGTTGATGAAATTATTGATAGAGTAGGATTGCCTTGTTTTGTGAAACCAAATAAATCAGGTTCAAGTTTCGGAATTTCTAAAGTCCATAAAAAAGAAGATTTTTTAGTAGCAGTTGAAAATGCGTATAAAGAGGATAACGAAATCATTATCGAAAGTTTCCTTGATGGAGTAGAAGTTTCGGTAGGAGTGATCAATTATCAAGGGAAAGTCATTGTGTTGCCAATTACCGAAATTGTTTCGGAAAATGATTTTTTTGATTACGAAGCGAAATACTTAGGAAAATCTCAAGAAATTACACCAGCACGACTTTCGCCAGAAATAGAAAAAAGAGTACGTGAAGTAGCTAAAAAAGCCTACGAAGTATTAAAAATGAGCGGATTTTCTCGTAGCGAATACATTTTAGTGAACGGAGAACCTCATATGTTAGAAATGAATACCATTCCGGGTTTAACTACTGAAAGTTTGATTCCGCAACAAGCGCATGAAGCCGGTATTTCTTTGCGAGATTTGTTTTCGAATGCGATTGAATTGGCATTGAATAAATAGTTTTTATGGAGTTTTTAATACAAAAAGAATTTAAAATTTTAAAGGATATTAAAATTGATAATTTCTCTTGTTCAAATTGTAAAAGAAAAACTGCATTAAATTTATTAGTAAAAGGTGGTTTTTTGAGTATTTTTTTAGTGCCAGTTTTGCCAATTAAGAAAGATTATGTTTTGACATGTATAAATTGCAATAAAAGAATTAATAAAAACGCGCTCAACCATATTGAAAAGAAAAAGTTTAGTGATGAGTTTAAATCTACAGAATATAAAATTCCTTTAAAACATTTTAGTGGTTTTGCTATTTTGATGTTAATTTTAAGTTTTGCTATTTATACAGGTTTTCAAGTTAAAGAAGAAGAAAAAAAATTCATAAAAAGACCTAAAATAGGAGATGTTTATTATGTTAAAAATGAATTAGGGTGGACAACTTTTAAGGTTTATAAAGTTTCATTGGATAGTATTTGTGTTTGGAAAAATAATACTACATTAGATAACTATAATGACATTAAAGAAATTGATAAAACAGAGAATTACGATAAAAAGTATGGTTTTAAACGTAAAGAAATTGAAAACCTGTTCGAGTCTAATGCAATTTATCAAGTAAATAGATAATTTATGAGAAAAGCCGTATTCCCAGGATCATTTGACCCTTTAACGTTAGGACATTTGGATATTATCAAAAGAAGTATTCCTTTGTTTGATGAAATTGTGATTGCTATCGGGGTCAATGCTGATAAAAAATACATGTTTTCTCTGGAAGAACGCAAGCGTTTTATTGAAGAAACATTCAAAGATGAACCCACTGTTTCGGTAATTACTTATGAAGGGTTGACTATCGAATTGTGTAAAAAATTAGATGCCGAGTTTATTTTGCGTGGTCTTCGTAATCCAGCCGATTTCGAATTCGAAAAAGCCATTGCCCATACCAATCGAAGATTGTCCAAAATAGAAACCATATTCTTGCTTACAGCAGCTAATACCTCGTTTATAAGTTCCAGTATTGTGCGTGATGTAATTCGAAATGGTGGCGATTATAAAGTATTGGTTCCCGATGCGGTACGAGTGAAATAAGGAGATTATTTAACCCAATCTTCTAAATCCATTCTATAGATATTCACTAACATCCCATTGTATTCAACGGTTGTGTCGTTTCGCATTCCGTTATTTTCAGCCACTTTTTTAGAATTTGTATTTTCAGTATTGATTATTGAAATCAAACTTCGCGAAAAATTATTTTCAAAAGCATACTCTTTGCATTTTTGGGTGGCTTCAGAAGCATATCCCATTTTTCTAAAGGCAGGCAAAATTGAATATGAAATTTCTATTTCTTGCTTCCCTTCAATTTCTCTCACGATAAGTCCGCTTTGTCCAATAATTTCATTTGAAAACTTATCTATCAAGATATTGGCGCCTCCTAAATCCTTCTCATATCTTTCGAATGTAATGTCGAACCAAAATTTACATCTTTCTTTTGGTGTTTCAATTTTGTCAACACCTAAAAATTCGCAAACTTCCATGTCTTCAAACAATTCAATCCATACATCAAAATCCTCAATGTTTAATAACCTGAATTTTAATCGTTCCGTTTCTTGACCTTCTAATGTATATTTCATTCAATAGTTACTTCGACTAGTTTCTAATATTTATCGAATTTAGTATTGTCTTCTTCTTTCTTCACTACTTTTCTTGCCACTTCAATTTTGAATTTTTTACCTTTCATTTTCTCGTCACGGATATTATGAAGTAAGTCTTTGACTTTTTTAGATTTTACGGCTGCAAAAGAGATGAAATCTTTGACTTCAATTAAGCCCAAATCCCCTTTTTCTAATTTTCCTTTTTGAGAAAAGAAACCAACAATGTCAATTTTATTCAACTTGGTTTTCTTTCCGCCACTGATGTATATGGTTTGAAATTCGGGTGCTTTTGGTAATGTTGTTGTATTTTCTACATTTAGAACTTTCATGCCGTAGTCGATGTAGTCTAGCTTTTTTTCACTTTCGTGAACAACAATATATGAAGTTCCTGTAGCCATCATTCTCGCCGTTCTTCCGTTTCTATGGGTAAATTCATCTTCTTTTGAAGGCAAATGATAATGAATAACATGCTTCATTTCCGGAATATCCAATCCACGTGCAGCCAAATCAGTAGTAATTAAATAACTCACACTTCCATTTCTAAACTGAATTAAAGCGCGCTCACGTTCGTCCTGATCCATTCCGCCGTGATAATACGTAGCGTAAATTCCTTTTTCAGTTAAGGTGTCGCTAATTCTTTCGGCAGCATCACGATGGTTGCAAAAGATAATGGCTTGTTCCGATTTTAAAGAACAAATCAAATTGAACAGACTATTTATTTTATCCTTTTCTTTCGAAACTACCAGTTGAAGAGAAAGATTGGTTTTCTCTTCTTCCGTCGGAATAAAATCCAAAACAGTCGGATTTATAACTCTCGTGTATTTCGGAATTTCAATATCGGAAGTAGCCGAAACCAAAACACGTTTGTTCAGTTTAGGCAATCTTCCAATGATGTAGGACATTTGTTCGTGGAAACCCAATTGTAATGACTTGTCAAATTCGTCAAGAATTAAGGTTTCAATCGTATCAGTTTTGAAGGTTTCTCTTTCAATATGATCCGCAATTCTTCCAGGCGTTCCAATTAACACCGCTGGCGGATTGCTTAAGTTTTTGATTTCAGTTTCAATGGAATGTCCACCATAGCAAACATTCACTTTGTAATTGGTTCCCATTTTTTTCCAAACCTGTTCAATCTGCAATCCTAATTCTCTTGACGGAACTAAAATTAAACATTGAACGGCATTGCTATCTTCTTGCAACATTTGAAAAATAGGCAGTAAAAAAGCCAATGTTTTTCCCGAACCTGTTGGAGAAAGTAATAAGACATTGCTGTCGTTAAGAATGACATCTTGAGCGACTTCTTGCATTTCGTTTAGGCTTTCAATACCTAAATTGAGCAATACATTATTGGAATGATGGAATTTATTCATCTTGCAAAGGTAGTTTTTAAATTACGAATTAGAAATTGGATTTTTTTAAAATGGCTTACCCATTAATTTATTTACATTTGTGATTACATTTTTGAAAACTTCTGCGATGCGATTTTTTTTATTTCTTTTTTTAGGATTTTCTATTTCAATGCTAGGTCAAAGTAATAGTAAATATGTTACCGATTTTGAAAAGGGAAATGGAAACCAATCGGCTACTTACGAGCAAACCATTCAGTTTTTTAAGCAACTTGATGCCGATTTTGAATCTATTAAAATGGAAAGCGCGGGAGAAACAGATAGTGGCTTACCATTGCAGTATGTAACTTTCAATCCAGAGAAAAAGTTCGATTTTAAACAATTGCAAAAATCAAAATCAATTATCCTTATTAACAACGCAATTCATGCTGGAGAGCCTGATGGCACTGATGCTTCGATGCAATTTTTTAGAGATTTGGCATTAGAAAAAATCAAGACGCCGAAGAATACAATTTTGGTTACCATTCCTGTATACAATATAGGCGGAATGCTTAATCGAAATTCGACTTCGAGAGTCAATCAGAACGGTCCTGAAGAATATGGTTTTAGAGGTAATGGAAGAAATTTTGATTTAAATCGCGACATGATAAAATCGGATACCAAAAACACTAAAAGTTTAGTGGCGCTATTTCACCAACTGAATCCTGATGTTTTTATAGATAATCATGTGAGCAATGGTGCCGATTATCAATATGTGTTAACGTATATTCAAACCGAACCAAGCAAATTAGGCAAGGAATTGGGTGCTTATATGCAAACTAAAATGACACCTTCCATTGTAAAAGAATTAGAATCTAAAGGATTGGCTTCAAGCCCTTATGTTAATGTTTGGGGAACTACGCCAGATAACGGTTTTACTCAGTTTTTTGATGCACCCCGATATACAACAGGTTATACTTCTTTGTTTAATACGATAGGGTATGTGTTAGAAACCCATATGTGGAAAGAGTACGCCAAACGAGTGAAAGCGACCTACGAATTTATGTTGTCGACTTTAAATTATGTTGAGGCACATTCGAATGAAATTAAATCTGCCCGTAGAGCAAATGAAAAGCAATTTAAAGTAAATGATACCTATCCTATTCAATGGGCAATAGATTCTTCGAAAGTTGACCATTTTGACTTTTTAGGATACGAAGCAGGGTATAAAAAAAGTGAAGTAACTACAGGTGACAGATTGTTTTATGATCGAAATAAGCCTTTTAAAAAATCAATTTCGTATTATCCTAATTACAAATCGGTTAGAGAAATTGTAATACCTAAAGCCTATATTATTCCTCAAAATTGGTGGACAGTTATTGATTTGCTTAAATTGAATGGTTGTCCGTTTAAACGAATTCAAAAGGATACGCTAATTGAAGTGGAAAGTTATAGCATTCAAGATTATAAAACTTCAAATACTGCCTATGAAGGACATTATTTGCATACAAAGACTAAAGTGAAAGCTACAAAAGTGAAAGAAACGTTTAGAAAAGGAGATTATATTTTTGAAACGCATCCAAAAGCCGTAAAGTTTTTAGTGGAAGTACTTGAACCAGAAGCGATGGATTCGTATTTCAATTGGAATTTTTTTGATACTATTTTGCAACAAAAAGAAGGCTATTCTGATTATTTGTTTGAAGACTTAGCCGTTCAAATTTTGAAAGAGAATCCAAAAATAAAGGAACAATTGGAGGATAAAATAAAATCAGATGCCTCATTTGCAAAGGATGCCAATGCGCAATTGGATTTTATTTATAAAAACTCAAAATACTACGAAAAAGCTCATTTGCAATATCCTGTATTTAGAATTTTGAATTAATCGTTTTTTATGAGCGCTTTAAGATGTAATTGCTTTAAAGACTCTCTATTTTTGAGGCAATACGAAGTATGAAAATAGTGATTTTCTAAGAAATCAATTTGAATTTTATCCCAAGATTCTCGATTTAATTCTGGATGGAAATAACGTAACTCTTCCAATAATTTATCACCTCTTGTTTTGAAAGTAGTTGTGCCCAAGTACTCCAAATCGGCATCAGCAAGAATGCATTCGAGTTTGTTTTTTGGAAGTTGCGGTACTTTTGTCGCTTCAATCATTCCAGTAATTAGATCAATTTCTACAGAAGCATAACCGTAACCCGGTAAAATTTCTTTCGCTAATACAATGCTTTCCTCTTCGTGCCCTTTATTGACACCATTTAGATAACCTGCATCATGAAATAACGCTGCTGTTTTAATCAGAATAATTTCGGTTTCAGTCGCATTTTCAGACAAAGCGATACGCTCTGCCATCTCGATTACGTGCGCAGTATGATCCCAATCGTGATATACTAAATAAGAAGGTAATTTTGTTTGTAGACAATGTTGCATGAAAGCAAACAAGCTGTTCCAGTCTTTCATTGTCTAATGTTTTTTTCGGTATCTTAAAATTCCGCCACTGGCTTCTTTGATGTATTGAATGAACATAAAAGCTTTGGGATCTAATTCACTAACTTCATTTTTAATTCTGAGTAATTCTAATCGAGTGACTACAGTGACAATAATGTCACAGTCGGTTTTAATATCAAAACTGTCAGGAAGGTAACCTCTTTCGCCTTTTATAACAGTAATTCCTTTTCCGAATTTTGTTACGATGAGTGATTTTATTTCTTCACTTTTGGAAGAAATAATATTCAAAGCAGTGTATTGTTCTAATCCGTCGGCAATGTATTCTAAGGATTTTATAGCGGCAAAATAGGTAACAATAGAATATAATGCAGTCGTAATTCCAAAAACCCAAGCAGCTATTAAAAAAAGAACGGTGTTAATGGCGAAAATGACTTCGGAGATATTGAGTCCGATTTTTCGGGTAATTAGTAAAGCTAAAATTTCTACCCCATCAGCAATAGATCCACTTCTTACACATAATCCCATGCCAATTCCAATAAGACAGCCTCCAAATAATGCAATCAGAATGGGGTCGGAAGTCACAATATTTATATTTATAAGATAGGTGAAAAGACTAATTAGCCCAAAAGTAATAAAGGATTGTATCGCAAAGGTTTTGCCTAGAAGTTGTTTTCCTAAAAATAAAAACAGCATGTTGAAAATTAGCACCAGAGCAGCAAAAGGAACATGTGTCACTTCATTAAGTAGCATGGACAGTCCAATTACACCTCCATCAAGAAATTTGTTAGGTAGCATAAAACCTTTAAGTGCAAGCGTAATAAAAATAACACCTAACAGGTTTAGAATGATGTTTTTCGGACGTAAGATTTCTTTCCAATTAATAGAATTATGTTCTGGACTCATAGAAATGAATTTTTATAATTTAGTAAGTAATTGGAAATGTGGTAGATAAGTATGCTAATTTACTAAATAATCGCTATATTTGTCCTTTATTTCTTCCAAAATTTTTTATCCCCACTTTTCCCCGAATTAGTATTTCAAGAATTAAGTACAATCTTAATACGATTTGCTATGGCAACATTAGTTATTACAGTCAGATTAGATGACTCAGGAAGTGGTTTGACATTAAACGACGGGCAAAGCAACGGCCCACATATTACAACAAGAGCAGCGAAGCGAGATACCATTAAATGGAAGCTCATTCCTAACTCAGGAATTGACGAACTTATAGAAATTCAAATCAAGGATTTCAATATTTTTGAGCAACTCCCTTCTCGACAGCCAGATGGCTCATTATCAGGAAATGTTGGAGATTTTCCCGAAGGGACTATTTCGAATTATGGTATTTTGTATAGTGTCAATGGAAATCAACAGATACATGACCCTAAAATACAAATCCTTGCATAGACTATATTTTCTAAAACAAAGACATATTTAGTAATTAAAAAACAAACAAATCATGGCAAATGTAAATGTAACATTAAGTGTTAACACTGGAAGTATTGTAAATCCAAACGTAGACGACTTCTGTACTTTTGGACAAGGAAATGGCGTGAGTAATGAAAATTACACCACCCAAGCCAGTGTGGGAGACACCATTAGCTGGCAAGGGGTATCGAGTTCTTCACCAGCAACAGATGTGGTAAATATTACCTCGATCAACTATTCGGGTGGACAAAATATTTTTGATCAAAATGTAATCAATGGCAACAATGGCAATCCCGAAAAAGTAATCGCAACCGTAGCGAGTAATACACAAAACGAAGAGGAAGAATACACTATTAATTTCACTGTTTTTAATGGCTCTACCCGTAGAAACGGATCGTTTAGTATTGATCCTAAAATACAAGTTAATCCATAAAAAAAAAATGATTTTTTCTAAATCAAATCTTAAGATTTTGTTTTTTTTGATTGCTATCAATTGCTTTTCACAAAATCAAAAAATTGCTGATAGTCTTACAAAAATTTACAATGATGATAAAGCCCTTGGTAATTCTGAAAAATTAGAATTACTGAGGAATTTATCGTTCAATGAAATAGAAAATCTTGATTTAGCTTTAAAATATGCCGAAGAACTAATCGAATTAGCTAAAAAAGAACAAAATCATTTGTATTTGTACAGAGGATATATTCAAAAAGGGAATAAACTCAGATTGCTAGGGGAGTTGAAGAGTGCATTAGAATCTTACTTTAAAAGTTTGGATGCTGCCACAAAATCAAAATATATTGTTGGTCAAGGTCTTACTTATTCCACAATTGCAGATGTGTATTCTGAATTTGGGAATTCAAAAAACTCACAAATCTATTATGATAAAGCCATTAAAATACTAAGAAAAACGAATGATACCATAGGTTTGGCATCTACTTTGTTAAATTCCGGCGACGAGTATATAAATTCCGGAAATCTTCAGTTGGCTAAAGAAAAAACAGAAGAAGCTAAAGCTATTTTTAAAAAAGTCAACTATCAAAGTGGTGAAGCTTATGCTTTGGGTAATCTCGGAATGATTTATGCCAAGCAAGACAATGACAAACAAGCGGAAGCAAACATTACTCAAGCCATATCGTTGTTAGAAAAAATAGAAGATTATTACCCTATTTGTGTGTATCTCACGTATATGTCAGACATTTATTTAGAAAAAGGAGATAAATCCGCAGCTTTAAATTATTTAGTAAAGAGTTTGTCTTTGGCTAAATCACATGGATTGAAAAAAGAAATCAGCGATGCCAATTTAAAATTATCGCAGTTGTATGACAAATTGGGAAAACCAAAAGAATCTTTAGCGCATTTGCAAAATCACATTATTTACCGAGACAGTCTTAAGAATATAGAAACAGTTCAAAAAATTGCCGATTTGCGTACCGATTTTGAAGTATCACAAAAACAAGCCGAAGTAGATTTGTTAAGCCAACAAAAAAAGAACCAACGAATTGTTGTTTTTGCGACAATAATTGCCTTAGGATTTATCGCATTCGTTGCTTTTGGCTTATACAGACGAAATAAATTTGTTCAAAAGACTAATAAAATAATCGAATTTGAGCGAAAACGTTCCGATGATTTGTTGCGTAATATTTTACCAGAAAGTACAGCCGAAGAACTAAAAGTGAATGGAAAAGTAGCCGCCAAAAGATTTCAATCGGTTACAGTTTTGTTTACCGATTTTCATGGATTTACGCAGTATGCTGAAAATTTATCTCCAGAAAAACTAGTAGAAAGTGTCGATTATTATTTCTCGAAATTTGATGAAATAATTGAAAAATATGAGTTGGAAAAAATAAAAACTATCGGTGATGCATATATGTGTGCTGGAGGATTGCCTTTTCCAACAGTAGATCATGCTTTAAAAACAGTACAAGCTGCCGTAGAAATTGCTGCTTTTGTAGAAGAGACAAGACGATTAAATTCGTTCAACGACACTTCTTTCGAAATTCGATTGGGAATAAACACTGGGCCAGTGGTGGCTGGGGTAGTTGGAACTAAAAAATTCGCGTATGATATTTGGGGAGATACTGTAAATATTGCTTCTCGATTAGAATCCAATTCCGAATCGGGCAAAATCAATATTTCTGAAAGCACGTATGACTTAATCAAAGATACTTTTGATTGTGAGTATCGTGGAGAAATTATAGTTAAAAATAAAGGACTGATGAAGATGTATTTTTTAAATTCTGTAGAAAATAGAAAAAGAATTAATCCTGCAGTTTCTTCTCTTCTTCAAACAACAATTTAATGTTTTCATAGGAGTTTTTCAACGCGTCTTCAATTTGTTCTGGATTTAGCCAAGCTACTTTCTCAATTCCTTCTTCAATTTGTCCTACGGGAGTTCCTTCAAAGTCAGTGTGCATTTCAAACCATTGGGTGACTTTAAGTCGGTATTTACCACTACGTTTAAAAATATGGTAGGTCTTTTGAAGTTTCTGTGTGATTTTCAATCCATTTACACCAGTTTCTTCTTCAACTTCGCGCATGGCAGTGTCTTCAATGTCCTCATTTTTATTCATTCCACCTTTGGGTAAATCCCATTTTCCACCTCTAAAAATGAAAAGTACTTCTCCTTTTTTATTGTAAACCAATCCGCCACCTGCATGGTTGACTTTGATTTTCGTTTTTAAAGTGTTTAAGATTTCCTTCTCATCAGGATGGTACAAATAAGCCTTTTGTATTTTATTCTGAAAATAATTTACAATAAGCTGTTCAATGTCAATACTTTCAAGTAAAAAAAACTTAAAATCAGTCTCTTTAACAATTTGATTTGTTAAGAAAAGAGGTTTATCGTTCACAAAAACTTTATACATTTGCAGTATGATTTTTAATAAAGACACAGCGACCAAAACAGCCGAATTGCTTTTACAAATAAATGCAATTAAATTGAATTCTAAAAATCCTTTTACATGGGCTTCGGGATGGAAATCTCCAATCTACTGTGATAATAGGGTAATTCTCTCATTTCCGGTGATAAGAAATTACATAAAAGACGAATTTGCCAAGAGTATCGAAAAGCAATTTGGGAAACCCGATGTTATTGCAGGAGTAGCTACTGGCGCCATTGGTGTTGGGATTCTTGTTGCACAAGAACTTGGACTTCCGTTTGTGTACGTTCGTCCAGAAGCTAAAAAACACGGACGCTTGAATCAAGTGGAAGGTTTTTTACAAAAAGGTCAAAATGTAGTAGTGGTTGAAGATTTAATCAGTACAGGAAATAGTAGTTTGATGGCGGTTGAAGCGCTACGTAATGAAGGTGCTAACATCAAAGGAATGGCGGCCGTTTTTACGTATGGTTTTGATGTTGCGACAACGAATTTTAAAAATGCTAATGTCGATTTATTTACATTGAGTAACTACGAAAACTTATTAGATTTGGCAGTAGCCAAAGAATATATTACCGAAAACGAACAAGATTTGCTTAAAGAATGGCGTAAAAATCCATCAGAGTGGAGTGTTGAGGTATAGTTTTTGTAATAATAGAATCAAATAACATAAAAATCACTTGTAAAAAATGAATTTAGAAAGTCAAAAAGTTACGGTTCAAAAATCGGCCGAATATATTTTTAACGAATTATCTCAAGTCAAAAACTTTGAGAAATTAATGCCCGAAAACATCGCAAAATTTGAAGTAATTGATGACAATTGTTTCGAATTTGGTTTGAAAGGAATGCCGGAAATTAAGCTGCTTAAAAAAGAAGCGGTTCCACATTCTAAAATTATTTTGGGTGCTGCGTCAAGTAAATTACCTTTTACGTTAACAGCCAATTTAAATGCAACAGCTGCTGATACAACAGAAATTCAATTGAATTTTGATGGGGAATTTAACGCCATGATGGCGATGATGATAAAAGGGCCAATCTCTAAATTTATCGAAACCTTAGCAGAAAATATGAATAAACTGTAAAAGCATATATAAAAATAAAAAAACCTTCTCGAGTCATCCAGAAGGTTTTTTTATTTAATAAATCATTGTGATTTCTTTGATTCCGTATTTCTGTATGCTGTCATCTTCGAGTATGACTTCTAACTGCCCGTTTTTATTTACAGTTTGTATTATTCCCATGAATTTTTCCTGATTATTGTTTTCAAAAACCACAGGTTTTCCAATTTTAAAAAGCAGTTCATGATAGGTTTTCCATAACAAATCGACTTCTTTGTTTTTTATTTTTTCGGTATAAAACTGAAGGTTTGCAACGATTTCTTCCAAAATTTCTTCCACCACAAAATCTTGATTCATAATGTTTTTTAGGGAAGTAGCTTTGGGTAGGTTTTCAAAATCAGTTTGATTTACATTTAAGCCAATTCCGACTACGGATTCGATATTTCCTCTTTCTCTAAATATATTTTCGATTAATATGCCAGCAATTTTTTTGTCGCCTGCCATAATGTCGTTAGGCCATTTTATAGTCAATAAAGGAATTTTATTTTTTTTTAGAGCTTTAATAATAGAAACTGCCACTGCAATATTTAATTCAAAAATACTTTCAGTAGAACTTAAGGTGTTGGATATTAAAATGCTGGTTATTAGATTTTTAGATTCTTCAGTGTGCCATATAGAGCCCATCTGTCCTTTGCCTTTGGTTTGCTTTTTTGCAGTGACAATAGTGAAGTTCTCTACCGATTGATTCTGGATTAACCCTTTTAAGAAATCATTTGTAGAATCTATGGCATCGAGTTTGATTGTTTTCATATGTCAGATTTTGAAACGCTAGAGAAGTATCTCATATTTATCATCAAAATAAAGACAAAAATCAATAACTTTGCAAAAAATAATACATTAAGAAATAGATGGCCAAAAAAGCAGCAGAAAACGATATTTTATTAGTAAATATCATTAAGGGGATTGAAGATGTAAAAGGAAACGATATAGATATTCTTGATTTAAGAGAACTTGAAAATACGGTTTGCGATTATTTCGTGGTATGTAACGGAAATTCAAATACACAAGTGAACGCAATTGTTAACTCGGTTCAAAAAGCAGTTTCAAAAGAACTCAAAGAAAAACCTTGGCATGTTGAAGGTACCGAAAACGGGGAATGGGTTTTGATGGATTATGTACACATTGTTGTTCATGTTTTTCAAAAACACATTCGTGAGTACTATAACATTGAAAGTCTTTGGGGTGATGCAAAAATCACTACGATTGAAAACAAATATTAACACACAAAATACCTATGTCAAAAGAAACCAAACAAAATAACTTTAAGTTTAATCCGTGGTGGATTTATGGTGCAATTGGAGCCATTTTTTTTGCTATGTGGATTTCGGGACAATCACGTTGGGTAGAACCTCAAAAAACCTCAATTTCTAAATTCTATCAATTTTTAGATTCAACACAAGTTGAAAAAGTTGTAGTTTATAATAAAAATTCTGCTGAAGTCTTTCTAAGAAAAGGAGCATTAAAGTTAAAATCACATTCAAAACTTCCTAAGCAAGACTTCTTGGGTAATCCTAACGTTGGACCTCATTACACACTTGAAATTGGGAATGATGAAGTTTTTCAAAATAAATTGGACGAAGCGTTAAAAGCACATAAGTTAAGTTCTTATGATTTTAAAACGTCAGGAGATTGGTCTGAATTAATAGGTACATTTTTACCTATAATTCTTTTAGTTGGGTTTTGGTTATTTATGATGCGTCGTATGTCTGGCGGTGGTGCTGGAGGCGGTGGCGGTCAAATTTTCAGCATTGGAAAATCGAAAGCCAAATTGTTTGACGAAAAAAATGATGTCAAAACTACATTCAAAGATGTTGCAGGTTTAGAAGGAGCAAAAGAAGAAATTCAAGAAATTGTGGAGTTTCTTAAAAATCCACAAAAATATACAAATTTAGGAGGTAAAATTCCTAAAGGAGCATTATTAGTTGGTCCTCCAGGAACAGGAAAAACCTTGTTAGCAAAAGCCGTTGCTGGTGAAGCGCAAGTACCTTTCTTTTCATTGTCAGGTTCTGACTTCGTAGAAATGTTCGTTGGAGTTGGGGCATCACGTGTTCGTGATTTATTCAAACAGGCCAAAGAAAAATCACCAGCTATTATTTTTATAGATGAAATTGATGCGGTTGGTCGTGCTCGTGGGAAAAATAATTTCTCAGGATCTAATGACGAACGTGAAAATACATTAAATCAATTGTTGACAGAAATGGATGGTTTTGGTACTGATACAAGTGTTATTGTATTGGCAGCAACCAATCGTGCTGATGTATTGGACAAGGCTTTAATGCGTGCTGGACGTTTTGATCGTCAAATTTATGTTGACCTTCCGGATGTTCGTGAACGTAAAGAGATTTTCGAAGTGCATTTGGCGCCACTTAAAAAAGTTCCCAATTTGGATACTGATTTCTTGGCAAAACAAACCCCAGGGTTTTCAGGAGCAGATATTGCCAATGTTTGTAACGAAGCGGCTTTAATTGCAGCTCGTAACAATAAAGAAGCAGTTGACAAACAAGATTTCTTGGATGCTGTAGACAGAATTGTAGGCGGATTAGAGAAAAAGAATAAAATCATAACAACTGAAGAGAAGAAAGCTATTGCTATTCATGAAGCTGGACACGCTACAGTTAGTTGGATGTTAGAGCATGCCGCACCACTTATAAAAGTGACTATTGTGCCACGCGGGCAAAGTTTAGGAGCGGCTTGGTACTTACCAGAAGAACGTCAAATAGTTCGTCCTAATCAAATGTTAGACGAAATGTGTGCTACTATGGGTGGTCGTGCTGCTGAGAAAGTTATTTTTGATAACATTTCAACTGGAGCTTTAAGTGATTTAGAAAAGGTTACCAAACAAGCAAGAGCGATGGTTACAGTTTACGGATTGAATGATAAATTAGGTAATATTACCTATTATGATTCGTCAGGACAAACAGATTATAATTTTTCTAAACCGTATTCGGAAGAAACAGCACGTACAATTGACCAAGAGATTTCAATTTTAATTGAAGCACAATACCAGCGTGCGATTAAAATTCTTCAGGAAAATAAAGATAAATTAAATCAATTGGCTGATATTCTTATCGAAAAAGAAGTCATTTTTAAAGACGATTTAGAAACCATATTTGGAAAACGACCGTTTGACAAACCTTCTCACGAGGAAATTGTTTAAAACTTAGTTAATAAAATCAGTAAAAAACTCAATCTTATGTTAAAATTAGATTGAGTTTTTTTTATCTTTGAGGTTAATACCAACAACTGCCTGTATTTATAAGCTATATATGAGTATTTTTAGAAAAATATTTGGGTCTAGTAGTGACGCAGCAAGCGAAGCGAACGATAGTAACTATAATCCATTTCAAGATATGCACTCTCAGCTCCCTGCTGATGAGCAGTTTACCCATAATTTTAAGAAGAATGGAGGTAAATTTTTGTACTGTGAAAACATTGCAGAATTAAATGAGCAGTTTGAAAATATTTTAGAAGAAAACGATTGGTTCGAATCAGAAGCCTTGTGTTTAGAATCGCGTTTGTTTAATATGTTAGACGATAATAATATCAATCGAACAAATGTTACCAAGCCAAGTTTTTTATTGGCCAGTTGCGAGAATTTAATTGCTGAGGAAGGTTCTGTTTTATTTTCATCGAATCAAATTAAGCAAAACAAGCCGAATGATTTACCTGATAATATCGTTATTGTAGCGACTACTAGCCAAATTATCGTTAGTAAAAGTGATGGATTAAGAGAAATAAAAAAACGTTATACTACCGATTATCCTACTAATATAACGACTATAAAGTACTTCGAAAAAGTAAAAGAAGAAGATTTTTTACATTACGGAAGTTCTCCTAAAAATTTGTATTTACTATTGCTTGAAGATCTCTAAGATGAATGAAAACGTAGTACGTTCATTGTCAGGAATTGTTTATATTTTCTTGCTAATCTTTGCCACTTTATATTCAAGAGAATCATTTTTGATTTTGTTTGGATTGTTCTTATTGCAAACAGTTAGAGAGTTTTCAACTTTAATTCAATTGTCTAAAATCCCAGCATTAATTGTTTCGGGAATTTTATACTTGTTGTTTGGGATATTTTTTTCTAATCAACTTTCTACCGATTTAGGTTTGCTTTTAGCATCACTTCTAGTAAGCTTTCAGTTATTGTTATGGTTGTTTTCTAATCAATCAAAACCTATTGTTACCGTTACTGAAAAATGGGTTAAGTTAATAGGCTACATTGTTTTGCCATTTATTTTTATAACTAAAATTCCTGTTGTAAATAATCAATTTATTCCTTCAATAATAATTGGTATCTTTATCTTGATTTGGATCAATGATACATTTGCTTACATTGTTGGTAAATCTTTTGGAAAACATAAGTTGTTTGAAAGAATTTCACCTAAAAAAACGATTGAAGGTTTTATAGGAGGATTAGTATTTGCAATTATAGGTGGGGTTCTTTTATCTAAATATTATGTTTCCTTGCCGGTTTTACATTGGATTCTTATTGCTGTTATCGCAAGTGTTTTTGGAACATTAGGTGATTTAGTAGAATCTAAGTTCAAGCGTGTTGCTCAAGTTAAAGATAGTGGTACAATTATGCCAGGTCACGGAGGTATTTATGATCGATTAGATAGTATTATATTTGTTGCTCCATTCGTTTTTTTATTTTTAAAAATTATAAGTTATGTTTCATAAAGAAGGAAGTAAAATCATTTTGTTTGCATCAGTTATATTTGTTGCGATACTTTTATTAGCAGGTGAATTAATAGAAATTACATGGTTGCGAATGACTGTTCAGCTAATTGGATTGTTTTTTTATGTAATGATTCTGCAATTCTTCAGAAACCCGAATAGAACAATTGCTGCAAATGAAAATACTATTGTAGCTCCAGTAGACGGAAAAGTTGTGGTTATCGAAGAAGTTTATGAAGAAGAATATTTCAAAGATAAACGACTGATGGTTTCCATTTTTATGTCACCAATCAATGTGCATGTAACAAGATATGCCGTTTCAGGAAAAGTAAAATATAGTAAATACCATCCAGGAAAATATTTGGTGGCATGGCATCCAAAGGCAAGTACCGAAAATGAACGTACTTCAATAGTAATTGAAAATAGTGTCTTTGGTGAAATTATGTACCGACAAATTGCTGGTGCATTAGCCAAAAGAATTGTAAACTATGCCCAAGAGGGAGATGTAGCAGTTCAAGGTACTGATGCAGGTTTTATAAAATTTGGTTCACGTGTTGATTTGTATTTGCCTTTAGGGACTAAGGTAAATGTAAAACTTCAAGATAAAGCAATAGGAAACAAAACTGTTATTGCAGTGGGATAATATGTCTGAAAAAGATTTAGATATTCAATTTAAAGAAGCTTTTGAAAGAGCTTCCAATATGGAGCAAGATTCCTTGCCTCAAGATGTTATGCTTCGTTTATATGCCTATTATAAGCAAGCAACTTTTGGAGGATTTGGAAGTGTAAACTATTCCAGTCAAGATGTTCGTGATGCTTTTAAGACCAATGCTTGGCTACAAGTAAGTAATATGAGTGAAGAGAAAGCAAAAATAGCCTATATAGAGCTTGTTAATCAAATACTAGAAAAATAATATGAAAAATAAGTCTGTTTTATTTTTGACAGTATTAGCTTCAATGATCTCATGTAAAAAAGATACATTGGTAGAAGTTGTTGATGTTCCTGCGGCTCCAATTGTAGCGATTGAGCAAAAAGGAGGGAAACCATCTGATTTAAAGGCAGCTGAAGGTGCTTTTGAGTTGTATGAACTTCCTTTTAATTATCAGGCTTTAGAACCTCATGTAGATGCAGCTACAATGGAATTGCATTATGCAAAACATTTGTTGCCGTATGTAAATGCACTGAATAAATCTATCTTAGGTAAGAAATATGTATCAATGGAAATTGTAGATATTCTTAAAAACCTGAATTTCTCAGATGTTGATGTTCGCAACAATGCGGGGGCTGTTTATAATCACAATTTCTTTTTTGAATCAATGGCACCCAAAGCTGGAGGAGAGCCAGAAGGTGAGTTATTAGATGCAATTAACAGAGATTTTGGCTCCTACGATGAATTTGTAAGACAATTTTCAGAAACTTCTGTAAAACTTCAAGGATCAGGTTGGACATGGTTGTTGTCAGATAAATATGGAAGATTACGAATTATTACGACACCAAACAATGACAGTCCTCAAATAAAAGGGTTAGGTATTGTAGGTATTCCGTTATTGAATTTAGATGTATGGGAGCATGCTTATTATTTGAAATTTCAAAACAAGAAAAGGGAGTATGCTAATACTTTCTTTAGTGTAGTAAATTGGGATAAAGTTGAGGAACGCTATGGTGCTTTTTCAAAATCATCGGCTCCAACGACTCCTTCACCAACGACTACCACAGAAACGATTGAGGTTCCAGTTATAACAGTGCCAAAATCGGAAGATAAAGCAGAGTAAACCAAAATAGATCAAATAAAAAATCCCGATATATTCGGGATTTTTTATTTCTATCTTTTTATGCAGTTTGTTTTCTAGAATTCCAGATAAAATACAATCCAGCAATTATAAAAGGAATACTTAACCATTGTCCTGTTGAAAGTATACCTAAAGCATTTTCAAAACCTCCTTGACTTTCTTTTACTGATTCTACAATGATTCTAACGGTGAATAATGTCACTAAGAAAGTTCCAAATAATAATCCTTGTTTGTTTCGTGCATTCGTTTTCCAGTACATGAAATATAAAATGGCAAATACAAAAATATAACCAAAAGCTTCATACAATTGTGAAGGGTGTTTTGGTGTTATTTCTTCTATTGTTTGTGCAAATTGTGGATCGTTTGTAATTGCTTTATAAGCTTCTCTTGGGTTTGCAATTCCAGTCATTTCTACTACTTTATTTTTACTAATAGCATCTTGAACGAACTTAATTCCAAAAGGAGAAGTAGTTTGGTCTCCAACAATTTCAGAATTAAAAAAGTTTCCTAAACGGACAAAAATAGCACCGCTCGCTACAGGAATAACCACTCGGTCCAAAACCCACAGAACAGGTCTTTTGATTATTTTTTTGGAGTAGAAATACATAAAAATAATAACAGAAATAGCAGCACCATGACTCGCTAATCCTGTAAAACCGGTAAATTCAAATTCCGGATTAAAACGAACAGGAAGTAATATTTCGCCTAAATTTTTACTGTAATATTCCCAATCATAAAAGAAAACATGACCTAGGCGAGCTCCTAATAAGACAGAAATAACCATCCATACGAATAATGAATCGAGTTTTTCTATAGATTCGTTTTCACGAATAAATATTTTTTTCATCAGGTAAAAACCTAGGGAAAAAGCCACAACAAACATTAAACTGTAAAAACGGATGTTTAACGGTCCTAGTTCAATTCCGTCAGCCGGATTCCATACTATATTAAGAAAGTGATTCATAAAGAGTTTTTTTGTAAGTATTTCAAAAATAGTGTTTTTAAATAAGATGTCGTAAAAATATTACAATTATCAATAGTAAATTGAAAATTTTAAGGTACAGGATCATACCCGCTTCCGCCCCATGGGTGACAGCTTAGGATTCTTTTGGTGCCTAAATATAAACCTTTTATAACTCCGTGTTTTTTTAATGCTTGAACCATATAGTGGGAACAAGTTGGTTGGTATCTGCAAGTAGCGGGCATTAAGGGAGAAATGATGATTTGATAAAATCGTACCAAAAATAAAAAAGGCGCTATGAGGATTTTTTTTAGCATTTTAAATTAAAATGTAAAACTCGTTCCGTCTTTTCCGTCTTTAAGAATAATACCTAAAGCCGCTAATTCGTCACGAATTTCATCCGATAAAGCCCAGTTTTTATTCGCACGTGCTTCTTCTCGCATTTTGATTAGCATTTCAACAACACCAGCTAGTTTGTCAGAATTATTAGCTACTTCCGATTCGTTTTTAATCCCTAAAACGTCAAAAACAAAAGTAGTTAACGTTGTTTTTAGTAAGGCTAAATCTTCAGTAGTAATGCTTTCCTTTCCATCATTCAATAGATTCACATATCGAATTCCTTCAAAAAGTGTAGCAATTAATATAGGTGTATTAAAATCATCATTCATAGCATCATAACAACTGTTTCTCCATGAAGTAATATCAAGGGTAGAGTTGCCTTTCGTTGGAATACTATCAGTTAATTTTATGCCTTCCATTAAACGAGCAAAGCCTTTTTCACTGGCCACCATCGCATCGTTAGAAATATCCAAGACACTACGATAATGCGCTTGCATAAAGCAAAAACGTACAATACTCGGATTGAAAGCTTTTTCAAAAAAAGTGTTTTCACCATTGATTAATTCCATTGGTAAAATATAATTACCCGTAGATTTACTCATGCGCAATCCATTCATGGTTAGCATATTGGTGTGCATCCAGTATTTTACCGGAGCAGTTCCGTTGCATGCTTTTCCTTGAGCGATTTCACATTCGTGATGTGGGAATTTTAAATCCATTCCACCACCGTGAATGTCAAAATTTTCACCTAAATATTTAGTACTCATGGCTGTACATTCTAGATGCCAGCCTGGAAAACCTTCTCCCCAAGGAGAGTTCCAACGCATGATGTGTGCTGGTGAAGCGCTTTTCCATAAGGCAAAATCCTGTGGATTTTTCTTTTCGTTTTGTCCGTCAAGATCACGGGTATTGGCAAAAAGTTCGTCAATATTACGATTGCTTAATTCGCCATAATTCAAACCTCTTTTATTGTATTCTTGAACATCAAAATAAACAGAACCTTGACTTTCATAAGCAAAACCATCAGCGATTAACTTTTGGGTTAACTCTATTTGTTCTATAATATGACCTGTAGCTGTCGGTTCAATCGTAGGTGGAAGAAAATTGAAATAATCCAAGACTTTATGAAAGTCAACAGTGTATTTCTGTACAACTTCCATTGGCTCTAGTTTTTCTAAACGCGATTGTTTTACAAATCGGTCGTTATCTACATTTCCATCATCGGTCAAATGTCCTGCGTCAGTAATGTTTCGTACGTAGCGAACTTTGTATCCTAAATGTAAAAAATAACGATAAATCATATCAAAACTCATAAACGTACGCACGTTTCCAAGGTGTACATTGCTGTAAACCGTCGGGCCGCAGACATACATACCAATATTTCCTTCGTGAATAGGTGCGAAGTTTTGCTTTTCACCCGAAATGGTATTGTAAACTTGTACTGAATTTGATTTATATAAAGTCATTTTATTAGGAGCTATTTCCTGCTATTCGCTGTATCTTTTTTGTTCATTTCGAGTGCCTCAATGAACAAAAAAGGATGCCGCTACTATCAGGGCTATTAAAATTTCGTATCTAATTTAATGTAATCTAAAAATTCGCGACGGGTTTTTTCTTCTTTGAATTTTCCGCCAAATTCGGCAGTAACCGTGCTGCTTTCAATGTCTTTTATGCCGCGAGAATTGACACATAAATGTTTGGCATCCATAACGCAAGCTACGTCTTCAGTGCCTAATGCTCTTTGTAATTCTTGAACAATTTGCATGGTTAAACGCTCTTGTACTTGCGGTCTTTTAGCGTAATAATCCACAATTCGGTTCATTTTAGATAAACCAATTACTTTTCCATTAGAAATATAGGCAACATGAGCGCGACCTATAATAGGTAATAAATGATGTTCACAAGTAGAATAAACGGTGATGTTTTTTTCTACTAACATTTCATTGTATTTGTAATGATTTTCGAAAGTAGAAGAACCTGGTTTTTTATTAGGATGCAAT
Organism: Bacteroidota bacterium; assembly: GCA_040385625.1. Classification (GTDB taxonomy): domain Bacteria; phylum Bacteroidota; class Bacteroidia; order Flavobacteriales; family Flavobacteriaceae; genus Flavobacterium. Next base: position 15,206 of record JAZKHA010000014.1, on the reverse strand, counting down.
CCGCCAAAAATTTCTTTGACAAACATTTTAGCTACACGATTTGGCGTTCCGCTAAGACTGTCGTCAGTCAAATCCATACCTAAAGTTGTCAAAATATGTTCGACATCTTTTTTAATAGATTCTATTTTCTGTTCGTCTGTTAAGTCAAATGCATCTTTACGTAACGGGTTTGTAGCACTGGTTGCTATATGGTTGTTTCCGATTTCTTCTTGAAAATCTTCGTTTTGAGCCATTAAATAAGGTTTTGCGTAGTTTTTGTAAACTACAAATATACTAAAATACTAAAAATAAAGGGTTCAACAGTTTCTAATTGTTGTAAACTTTTAATGCTTCTCCAAGAATTTTCACCGATTTTATTAAATCTTCTTTCTTTAAAACATAAGCAATACGCACTTCGTTTTTACCTACTCCTGGTGTCGAATAAAATCCTGCTGCAGGAGCAACCATAACTGTTTCTCCATTGAAATCAAACGATTCTAATAACCATTGAGCAAAATCGTCTGCGTCTTGTACCGGAAGTTCGGCAATACAGTAAAAAGCTCCTTTTGGAGTAGCAATTTTTACTCCTGGAATTTTGTTCATTTCAGCAATTAAAGTATCACGACGGTCTCTGTATTCGTCAATTACTTCGTCAAAATAACTTTGTGGTGTATCTAAAGCGGCTTCACTCGCAATTTGTTCGTAAGTTGGAGGAGAAAGACGAGCTTGAGCAAACTTCATTGCGGTAGCCATCACTTCCTTGTTTTTGGAAACAATACAGCCAATTCGAGCACCACACATACTATAGCGTTTAGAAACCGAATCAATCATGATTGCATTTTCTTCTATACCGGGAACATCCATTACAGAATAGTGTTTAGCTCCTTCGTCATAGACGAATTCACGATATACTTCGTCGGCAATTAAAAATAAATCATGTTTTTTAACCAATGCTGCCAATTGTTGAATTTCTTGTTCAGAATATAAATATCCTGTAGGATTTCCGGGGTTGCAAATTAATATTGCTTTGGTTTTAGAAGTAATTAATTTCTCAAAATCAGCAATAGGAGGTAATGCAAATCCAGAGTCAATGCCTGAAATTACAGGAACTACTGTAATTCCTGATGCTGTTGCAAATCCATTATAATTAGCATAAAATGGTTCTGGAATAATGATTTCATCTCCTGAATCCATAGTACTACCCATAGCAAATAAAAGCGCTTCCGATCCACCAGTAGTAACAATAATGTCCTCTTTGTTTATTGGTAAACCAATTTTTTGATAGCTTAATGCTAATTTAGCTCTATAGCTGTCAAATCCTGCAGAGTGACTGTATTCCAATACTTTAATGTCAGTATTTTTTATAGCCTGTAACGCTACTTCAGGAGTTTTTATATCAGGTTGACCGATATTTAAATGGTATACTTTATTCCCTTTATTCTTGGCAATGTCAGCGTAAGGAACTAATTTTCTAATGGGTGATTCAGGCATTTGATGGCCTTTATTCGATATTTTAGGCATGATGAATAATTTTGAAATGCAAATTTGCAATTTTTTCTTCAATTAGAAATTCAAAAACTGTTGCAAATTTGTTAATTCTGTTTTTTCTTACAGAATTTGTAGTAACTTTATGTAAACATCAATCCTAATGAAAAAAAACTACTTCCTTTTTGTAGTACTACTTTATGCCTATTTTCCGATATTTTCTCAAGAAGGGTTTCAATATTTATCGTCCAAAAAGAAAATTGTTATTCCATGTCAAATCAGCAATAACTTGGTTATTCTTCCAATTAAAATGAACGGGGTTAGTCTTAATTTTTTATTGGACACTGGAGTGGAAAACACAATCCTTTTTAGTTTAGAGGAAGCCGATTCTGTTCAGTTTAAAAAGGTAGAAAAAATCAAAATTAGGGGATTAGGAAGCGGTGAATCTATAAATGCGTATCGTTCTGAAAATAATAAGGTGGAGATTGGTGAGTACATAGATAAAAATCATGAAATCTATATTATTTTAGATCAAGAAATAAATTTTTCTGCCCAATTAGGCATTCCGGTTCATGGTATTTTAGGGTATCAATTTTTTAATAATAATCTAATAGAAATAAATCATATTGCTAAAAAAGTATTAGTTCATAGAAGTAAAGAAGATTTTTCATTGAATAAATTAAAAAAATACACCGAAATACCTATCTCAATCGAATTGGAAAAACCTTACGTTAAATCGAAAGTAATATTAAATAATATTGAAAAAGAAGTTAAACTCCTAATCGATACAGGTGGAAGTGATGCTATTTGGCTTTTTGAAGACGGAAAAGAAATTAATTGTCCTCTCTTGTTTTTTGAAGATTTTTTAGGTAGAGGTTTTAGCGGGGATATTTTTGGGAAACGTTCTCGGATTCAAAGTTTTACTATAGGGTCTTTAACTTTGGATAATCCAACAACTTCCTTTCCAAATCTTTCCTCTTTAAAAGGGGCTACTTTGGTTGAAGGAAGAAAAGGTTCAATTGGTTCAGGAATAATCAAGCGATTTAATGTACTCTTCGATTATAGAAATTCTAAAATGTATCTAAAAAAGAATAAAGAATTTGGGGCACCCTTTAATTATAATATGAGTGGTATGGAAGTTCAACATAATGGCAAAGAGCTTGTCCAAGAAGAAGTGGAATTAAAAACAAATCTTGTCGATAAAGAAACTAGAAATTCAATGATTTTTCTATTTGAAGCACCAATAAAATATAAATTTACGCTTAAGCCTATTTTTGAAATTTCGAATATTAGACCTAATTCTCCTGCTGATTTGGCAGGATTAAAAAAAGGAGATATTCTAAAAAAAATTAATAATACTAATGTATATAAGTACAAACTTCAGGACATAATTGCATTACTTCAATCGGAAGAAGACAAATGGATATCGGTTGAGTATGATAGAAAAGGAAAAATTATAAGAACTGAATTTCAACTTAAGAAAATTCTTTAAATAAAAAAATCCCTGCTATTGCAGGGATTTTTTTATTTATTAGCATTCGGAGTAATAACAAGGCCCTTTATTTTTATGGCTACAATACCACCTTCTACATTTACAGCATTAGATTCGACTGTAATTGTTTTTCTGATTGGACCAGGATTCATGTTATATTTTACTTCAATTTTTCCTTTTTTTCCAGGTAAAATAGGGTCTTTTGGTTTGCTTGGAACGGTACATCCACAAGATGATTGTACATTTTTTATGATCAAAGGAGCATCACCAGTATTTGTAAATTCAAAAACTCTAATACCATTATCCGTCTCTTTAGAAACATTACCATAGTCAATGGTATTGTCTTTTGCTTCAAATTCAATTTTTGCACCACTTTGAGCTTGTGTAGACAAACTAAAAGCAATTATTGCTATAACAAATAATAATTTTTTCATTGTAAATTTTTATTTAAAGTAAAATTACTTTGTTTTAGTAAACATACAAATATTTTTATCCACTTTTTATATTTGACTAGTTTACTTACTTTTGCATACAAATTACAAAAAGTGTACCAAAGTCAATTCTACATAATTTTTCAGGAGCGAGTCTGTCTTTAAAATCAGTTATCCTTATTCCTTTTTCGGCTATTCATATTATTGCCTTAATTGGAGTTAGAAAGGATACATTCAACACTTTTGTTAACGTATTTCAGTTTATCTGAAATTTAATTCCTAATTTCAAAAATAAAAATTAATGATACCTGCACAATTTGAAGCAAAATCAGTAGAACAAAAATGGTATGACTACTGGATGAAAAATAACTATTTTCATTCTAAGCCAGACCACAGAACACCATATACAATCGTAATTCCGCCACCCAATGTAACTGGGGTGCTGCACATGGGACACATGTTAAACAACACCATTCAAGATGTATTGATTCGTCGTGCGCGTTTAAAAGGTTTCAATGCTTGTTGGGTACCAGGAACAGATCACGCGTCTATTGCTACTGAAGCAAAAGTTGTAGCTAAACTTAAAGCTGAAGGAATTAACAAAAACGATTTAACTCGTGAAGAATTTCTTAAGCATGCTTGGGAATGGACCGACAAATACGGAGGAACCATTTTAGAACAATTAAAGCAATTAGGTTGTTCATGTGATTGGGACCGTACGAAGTTTACTATGGATCCTGACATGTCAGCATCTGTAATTCGTTCGTTTGTAGATTTATACAATAAAGGTCAAATATATCGTGGTTACCGTATGGTTAACTGGGATCCGGAAGCTAAAACAACACTTTCTGATGAAGAAGTTATTTACGAAGAACGTCAAGGAAAATTATATCATTTAAAATACCAAATTGAAGGTTCCAACGAGTTTGTAACTATTGCAACTACGCGTCCTGAAACAATTTTAGGTGATACAGCTATTTGTATTCATCCGGAAGACGAGCGTTATTTTCACTTAAAAGGGAAAAAAGCGATTGTACCAATTTGTAATCGTGTCATTCCAATCATTTTCGATGAGTATGTAGATATGGAATTCGGAACTGGTTGTTTAAAAGTAACTCCAGCGCACGATGTAAACGACAAAGCTTTGGGTGAGAAACACAATTTGGAAATTATTGATATTTTCAATGATGATGCGTCTTTGAATAGTTTTGGTCTGCACTACGAAGGAAAAGATCGTTTTGTAGTTCGCGAAGAAATTTCGAAAGAATTAGAAACAATTGGCGCGATGTCAAAAGTGGAAAATCATATTAATAATGTAGGAACTTCTGAAAGAACAAAAGCGGTTATCGAACCTCGTTTGTCTGATCAATGGTTCTTGCGTATGGAAGATTTGGTTAAGCCTGCGATTAAAGCGGTGTTAGAATCGGATGAGATTAAATTATATCCTTCTCGTTTTAACAATACGTATGCACATTGGCTAAACAATATACGCGATTGGAATATTTCCCGTCAATTGTGGTGGGGCCAACAAATTCCTGCCTATTTCTATGGAGATGGAAAAGAAGATTTCGTTGTTGCTGAAAACATTGATGATGCTGTAAAATTAGCACAACAAAGAACTGGAAATGCTTCATTGCAAGCTTCCGATTTAACTCAAGATGCTGATGCTTTAGATACTTGGTTTTCATCTTGGTTATGGCCAATGGCTGTTTTCGGAGGAATTATGGATCCGGAGAACGAAGATTTTAAATACTATTATCCAACAAATGATTTAGTAACTGGTCCGGATATTTTATTCTTCTGGGTGGCGCGTATGATCATTGCAGGTTACGAATATGCGGGTGAAAAACCGTTTAATAATGTTTATCTAACCGGTTTGGTTCGTGATAAACAAGGACGCAAGATGTCTAAGTCTTTAGGAAATTCTCCTGAACCTTTAGGATTGATAGATACGTTTGGTGCTGATGGAGTTAGGGTTGGATTGTTATTGAGTGCTTCGGCAGGAAATGACATTATGTTCGATGAGGAATTGTGCAACCAAGGTAAAGCGTTTTCAAATAAGATCTGGAATGCGTTTCGATTGATTAAAGGCTGGGAAGTTTCAGATGCAATTCCGCAACCGGAATCGTCTAAAGTAGCTATTGAATGGTACGAAGCCAAATTGCAAAAAGCATTATTGGAAATCGAAGACAACTTCGAAAAGTATAGAATTTCAGATGCTTTAATGGCCATATACAAATTAGTTTGGGATGATTTCTGTTCATGGTTCTTAGAAATGATAAAACCGGCTTACCAACAGCCTATCGACAGCGTAACTTTCGCGAAAGCAATTGAAATGCTAGAAGCGAACCTAAAATTATTACATCCATTCATGCCGTTCTTAACGGAAGAAATTTGGCAACATATTGCTGAAAGAACTCCGGAACAAGCATTAATTATTGCTGAATGGCCAAAAATGACTTCGGTAAACGAAACTTTAATTGCCGATTTTGATTTTGCTACGGAAGTAATTTCTGGAATAAGAACGATTAGAAAAGATAAGAACATTCCGTTTAAAGATACTATCGAATTGAAAGTGGTGAATGCTGAAAAAGCCTCAACATATTTTGATTGCATTATCACTAAGTTAGGGAATATTTCAGCTTTAGAATATGTTTCAGAAAAAGTGGATGGTGCGTTGTCTTATCGTGTGAAATCAAATGAATACTTTATTCCAATTACTGGAAATATTGATATCGACGCTGAGATTGCAAAATTGACAGAAGAGTTAAATTATACCAAAGGTTTCTTGAAATCGGTTCAAGGTAAATTGTCCAATGAAAAATTCGTTGCCGGTGCACCTGAACAAGTCATTGCTAATGAACGTAAGAAAGAAGCCGATGCTTTAGCTAAAATTGTTACTATAGAGCAGAGTTTAGTAAGCCTAAAATAAGCTTGTTTTTCAAATAAAAATTAAATCCCATCGTCAGATGGGATTTTTTTATTCTGCCGAAGTTGGATCAAAGATAGTCGCAACCTTACTAATACTATTAGCAGGAAAACCGCCTTGTTGCGCGTGTTCCCGAATCATTTCTTCATTAGGTGCATTGTAAATGCAATAAATTTTATTGTCCGTAACATAACTGTGAACCCACTGAATTTGTGGCCCTAATTTGTTAATTACCCCACAAGACGTTTGGGCAATTCCTTTTAATTGTTCTCCGGTCAAATTTCCAGCACCCGGAATTTCTCTTTCAATAACATATTTAGGCATGATAAAAATGTTAAGTTCCTACTCGTAAGGCTTTTCGGTTATGCCCCGTTTTTTTTCATGGTCTCTGGATTCCATGTTAATTATTCTGTAGGAAAAGTGAATTGTGATTTGAGAACTTAAATTTACAAAAAAAATATCAGTAAGTGTCTGATTTGTAAATAGTAAAATTAAAATAAAAGAACCTGTTGGGAGCTTGTGCGTTGAAATAACATAAAAATTACACTAAAACACTCACCTCAATAACTTGATTTTTTTCTAGATTGCATTTCTTTCGTATCTCGGCTTTTAGCGGTAGGAGGTAAGTGTTAGCTTTGGTATCAAACCAAATGGCAGTCTTCCATTCCTGAGTATTTATTTTTGCAGTGGCTTTTAACCGACCCCAACCTTCTTCTTGCCATTTCAAGTTGTCTCGTATTTCTTTAGAAATGCTTTCGGGTAAAGAGACAAAATACCAACCGTTTGGCCCGTTATATTGCCAAATTTTTGCAGAAAAATTGTATTGGATAAGGTTGGGCATTTTATTCTTGTCTGTAAAAGAGGATTTACTTAACGTCCCGCCGGATTTAAGCAGGTGAGGAGTTTGTTAGCCAAATGTATAGATTAAAGACTAAACATACAAATACAAACCCAACACTAAATTAAGCCTAAATCCTCACTTGCTTAAAACCGCTGTTAGCACTCGTTTTTTTGTTAGTTACATTATTGAATAATACACATATAAGATTAATGAAAAAATTGAAAGTATTAGAAGGGTAAAGGTTATTATTTCGAATATTTGTAAATATCCTGGATCAATATGGTCAATTTGTATTGACTCTTTTTTATCTGAATCTAAATATTCATTTAGTTGTTTTTTGCGAACTTTTATTTCTTCACGATGTTTTTTTGTTTCATAAAATGAACATATTGTAAGGAAAAGCGTGCCAAGTGCAATTAAGATTATTGTTGTCAAGAAAAAGATTTTTGAACATTGATTTGGTAAAGTTTCTGGCTTTAAACCAATCAATAGACCTAAAAACCCAATTGAGATCGTAGACAAATGTTTTAAATATGAAAAATAGGATTCAGATTCTTTTTTTTCTGTACTCACTAAGTTATCTAAATGACTTTTTATGTTTTTATCTATCATAGTTTTTCCGTTTTATAAAGTGAGTGCTAACGTCCCGCCGGCTTTAAGCAGGTGAGGAGTTTGTAAGCCAAATGTATTGATTAAACACTGAACATACAAATACAAAACCAACACCAACACTAAATTAAGCCTAAATCCTCACTTGCTTAAAACCGCTGTTGGCGGCAGGCATAATTGATTAGAATAATAATTTACGGTGACCATTTGAAAAAATCCTGCAGTTGTTCAATAGATTCTTTAGTATCGTCATGATAAGTTAATCGATCTCGTTTCAACATATCGTTCGAATAAACTGTTCTATAATACGTTATTTTATTTTTTACATCTCGATAACCGTATGATTGTCCATCTGCAAATTGAAATTCAAGTTCTTCTATTCCTTCTGAATTTTTACCTGTAATTCTCGCTGGACCAAAGTTATCGGAGAACATAATTCCTTCAACTCCAGTTTGAAATGTTGGCACTTCTACCTTCATTATTCTTTCAGCGTACCTTTCGCAATAATGTGCAGTATAAACTTGAAGCCAATCGGTCCAATTGGTAGCTTTCCTAACTGTGTTGCCTCCATCATTCGTGTCTGCAACAATTAAAATCAAGCCCTTTGAAGATCTATAAATCATGCCAATGCTAATAATAAATTGAGGAAGTTCAGGAATTTTTTCGCAATAGAAGTTTAGTTTAGCACCCTTAAATTCCTCGTAAGTTTTTATCCACTTAAATTTAGATATTTTTAACCTTTTAAGTTCTTTTAGTTTCTTCTCAAGTGCTCCTTTTACTTTTGGATTTGCAATCTCAAGCGCCTCCTTAAATAAAGCCGATATTTCATTCAATGATAATGTCTCAACTGCAATTTTCTTCGTCATTTTTATATTATTGAACATCCTTTTCCGTTAATGTGGTTTTCATGCTTGCCGCCAACTCATTAATTGCCGAACTTATTCAAAAAAATATTATAATAAGTGTACTTCGCTATTTAATATAGTTTCTCAAAAATACAAAAACAAAAAAAGCCTTGTGAAATTAGTTGTTCACAAAGACTTTGAGTTTTTAACATTCCGTAAATAGATTCAAGAGGTTGCTTCTAATCCATAACGTATAGCTGCTTTCAGTACATCAATGTTTATGTCTTTTAGTTTTTTGAACTTAATGCAATAGCCGGTTACGCTTGCTTTGCCTATTACTGTTCCATAGGTTTGAGGTAAGTAGTTCTTATCCTTGATGCCCATGATGTAGACTGAGATTCCGGTGGTGTTAGCACTAAAACCAATTTGATAAAATTCCTTGGTGGTGCCATCGGCATAGTGTATGGAGTACAATCCGTATCCTATATTGGGATTAGAAACCGTTTTGCCGTTTTCGTCTTTACCATCCAAAAACCATAATTTACCGGCTGGTAGTATTTCCAGTATGATGCGATTTAATTCCTGCATCTCACTTCGTTTGGGTTCGGGTTGACTGGTAATATATTCTGTGATTTGTTTTTCTACACTCATAAAACTATAACATTACAGTAGGGTATTTTACCTTTTCAAATTTAGGTTTATTCTTATTTGGATAAAGAGGCCAATAATTGTTCTAAGTTATCAATCGACATCGTGAAACCTTCTTTGAAGCCCATTTCAATCATTTTTTCCAAACGGGCAAGTGATTCGTTATAAATACTAATAGACACTTTTGTAACGCCGTTTTGCTCACTGAAATTATAATCCCAATCAGATCCTGGTAATTCAGGATTTTCATTTTCGTCAGCGAAAGTATTGTACATTTTGAAATTGGTTTTCGGAGTAATCGATTTATATTCCTGAATAGCCCAACGCTCAAAACCTTCTGGACTTACCATGGCATAAAATCGTTTTCCACCCACTTCAAAATTCATGTATTTTGTTTTAGAAGCCCAAGGTTTTGGTGCGACCCATTGGTCTAATAGTTCTGGTTTTGTAAAAGCATCCCAAACAAATGGAAGCTCTGCATCAAATTCTCTGTTTATGAATACCGTTTTTGTTTCTTTGTCTACGGTAAAATCAAATAGCAAATTGTTGTTCATTATTTCTGTTTTTTAAGAGTTGATAATACGTCATCAAGTTGATTGAATCGAGTTTCCCAAATTTTTCGATATTGAGCAATCCATTGGTCAATTTCTTTCATTTTTTCAATTTCAAGCGAGTAGTAAATTTCACGGCCTTGCTGTTGCTGTTGCACTAAATCACACTCAATTAAAATACGAATGTGTTTTGAAATCGCCTGTCTTGTTGTATTGAAGTTTTCGGCAATGGCATTCGGTGTCATAGCTTGCAAGGCAATTAAGGCAATAATTTCTCTTCGAGTAGGGTCAGCAATGGCCTGAAATATATCTCGTCTCATGGTGTAAAATTTAAATTAAGAAACCAATCAGTTGCAAATATATATGAAACTAATTGGTTGCGCAAATTTTTAATGTTAAATTGTATGAATTGAATTGACGAGCAAAAGTATTTGCGCTTTTACTTTAATAAAAATCGAAAAGAATCTTGTAAATTATTTGATAAGGATGTCGAAACTATCCAACAAGCCACGAACGTTTTCGTTAGAAAAAATGGCTTTTTTAATTTTATTCTTCACCGGATGAATAGAGAAGTTCTGACTGCTGTAAAAATCAGCTTTGGTTAAGTTGGTGTCCGAAAAAACAGCCAAACGTAAATTACAGTTGTCAAACAAAGCTTCTGTTAAATCACTTTCCATAAAATCTACTGAAACCATACTACAATTGGTAAACTGCATGCTTTTTAGCTTTAGTTTGTAAAACATGGCATAATCTAATAAACAATTGGTGAAATGAAATTCGTAAATCACTTGGTCGGTCATGGCGAAATTGACACCTGTAAAGTCAGAATCTATAAACATGACTTGGCGTAAGCCTACATGACCAATTTTGGCTTCTTTAAAATTACAATGATTGAAAGTGCATTCCACAAAAATGGAACCCGTAAAATTAGTATCGGTAAAATCGCAATGATTAAACGTACAGTTTTCGTACTCGTTATTCGTTAACTCGTATTTTGAAAAGGTAACTTGATTGTATTCTTTATCGTAGATAAATTCGGCACTCATAGGGTAAAATTTGTGGCAAAGATAGTTTAATCTTGATCAGCAATTTTTTTCAATTTGTCTAAATTGATTGGTTTACTCAAAAATTCTTTCACGCATTTGTATTTTTCGGCTCTTAATTTATCTTCGAGAGCAATTGAAGAACTGGCGATATAAACGGTGCTTTCTTTATTGATTTCTTTCTCCAATTTGCAAAAGGCATCCAGAAATTCCCAACCGTCCATTTCTGGCATTTCTATATCAAGGAGTAAGATGTCAGGTAAATCAGTAGTAGATTTAAAGTAATTTATAGCGTCATTCCCGTTATTGAATTCTTTTGATTCGCTAAAAAGATTGGTTTTTTGAATTAGTTTTTTAGTTACTAATTTGTAAATAGGGTCATCGTCAATTATGTAGATTTTCTTTAGCGGCATTGTTAAAATAGATTTTAAATGTTGTCCCTTCGTTTAATGAACTTTCGACTTCGATTTTCCCTTTCATGGTGTCCACTTGATTCTTGGTGATAAAGAGACCAATACCTCGTGATTCTAGATTTTTGGTAAACGTTTTGTATAAACCAAATAATTTTTTTCCGTTCTTTTTCAAATCGATGCCAATACCATTATCGGAAATTTCAAGCACAATATAATTGTTTTCAGAATACGAACGCAATTTAATTTCAGGTTTTTTATCTGGATGCTTGTATCGAATAGAATTTGAAATAAAATTGAGTAAAACACTTTCTAAATAAGCCGGATTGAAATAAATGTTTAGACTGTCAGGAACGGTATTTTCTATTTTAGCTTCGTTTTTGATGATTTGATTGTGTAAAACTTCAATTGTTTTGGTGATGTATTTATTAAGATTAAGTTCTTCTACCACTGGATTAATGTTGGTTTGAATAGAGACTACTTCATTCAAATTATCCATGGTTTGACTTAATGTTTCAGAAACGGATTTTAATAAATTTAGCATTTCGTTTCGTTCGTTTTCGTCCTCACTGATCTCAATTAAATTGATTAATGATTCAATATTACTGGTATGAGATCTAAGATTGTGCGAAACAATATGTGAAAAATTCAACAATCGTTTGTTTTGTTCGGTAACCAATTTCAATGAATTATTTAGGTCTATTTCAAACTGCTTAGATCGTGTAATATCGATTAAAATTCCTCTAAAACGGGTTGAATTTTCTTCATTGTGATAGACACTCACAATATCCCGGACCCAAACCACACTTCCGTTTTTGTGAATCATTCGATATTCAAAATCGAAGGGTGTTTGGTCGTTAGCGCATTTATCACTGTATTCTACTACCCAATCGCGATCTTCAGGGTGGATGATTTTTCGCCAAAATAATTTATCCGCAATCCATTCTTCTGGTGTATATCCTAAAATGGCTTCCGATTTTTTACTGACAAAGTTGACTCCAGGTTCTTTCGATCCTCCTTCCCAAACAACACCGTCAATACTATCAATAATATCATTGACTTTTTGTTTGGATTCTAAAATTTCTTTTTCGGTTTCTTTCCTTTTTGAAATATCTTCAATGATGGCAATATGACTGCTTGAGCTTTCATTAGCCTTCCACAATGGAGAAATAGTAATTCGAGCCCAAATGATATCTCCATTTTTGTGAAAATACCGTTTTTCCATCGAAAACTGTTCAATTTCTCCCTTACGAAGTTTTTCCATGTTTTCCATGTCCTCATCTAGATCATCCGGATGCGTAATCATCATGAAATTCATTTTCTTAATTTCATCTTGAGTGTAGCCAATTAATTCACAAAATTTGTCATTGGTTTCAATAAAGTTTCCGTCTTTTGAATTGGTATGAATGATTCCTAATCCGGCGTGTTCAAAAATAGATTTGAATAAAAATTCGCTTTCAGCAATTTTTTGAGTTTGTTTTTTGATTAGTTTTTGTAATTCGGAAGGTCTTTTTAAAAGGGTAGTGGTAAATAGACCAGATAATAAACTAAAACAGATAGCAAAAATGACCAACGGAATTAATTCTATTAAATAACCATTGTTTTTTGAAATGATGTATAATTTCCAATCTCCTTCAGGAATATCTACTACTTTATACTTTTTCGTTGAAAAGTCTGATTTATCATCAAGAAAGAATTCTTTTTTATTGGTTATTGGATTAATTTTTGATAATTGGAAATAGTATTTGTTGCTTTTAAAAGTAGCAATTCCAGTCGATTTAATAAATCTGTCAAATTTTACAATTACGGCTGAAAATCCCCAAAACTTACCTTTTTTAAAAATAGGCAATCGTCCAACCACGCCTAAACCTCCTTGTTTGAGTTCCATTGGACCAGAAAAATAAATTGCCTTTGTAGTTATGGCTTTTAAAGCAGCTTTTCTATGTAATGGATGATGTAGAATGTCAAAATTGGTTGCGGCTTCATTTCCTTTTAAAGGATAGGTATATTTTATAATGCCATCGGGCACTAATTGAACAGCATCAATATTGTCGTAGGTATCGACTAAATTTTCGGCAACTTTTTCAAAATTTTTGGGTTGACCAGAATCGTCTATTGTCAATGCGAGAGTAATAACCGCAGCGTAGTTGTTTTTTAGGTTTTGCTCTATATTTTTTTTAACCACGTTCAGGATGTTACCCATTTCGTGATTTTCATTCTCTTTGGTAATTTGGTATTTGAAAAATATACTGATACCCAATACAAAAAGGAAAGTAGTAAAAACAATTAGTCCTGAGCTTTTTGGGCGGGATAAAAACCAATTGATTAGAACTCCTATTTTCTTTTCCAAATTCACCTATAACTTGTTTTGTAAAAACAAATATAACTAAAAATCAGAAAATTAGTGGGAGATGTTTTTAAATAAAAAAGCTCACCATTTGGTGAGCTTTTTGTGACCTCGACTGGATTCAAACCAGTAACCTTCTGAGCCGTAATCAGATGCGCTATTCAGTTGCGCCACGAGGCCATTTTTGTTTGTAATCAGTAAAAATATCTTGCTGATTGCGGGTGCAAATATAGGGATATTTGATTAATATGCAAATAAGAATTTAAAAATAAATGATTAAATTTTTAACTGTAAATTAATTGCCTAACGCCTTGGTAGTTACGAAGTATCTCCAACCAATAATTGCCATTTGCCATTTCTTTGCTTTGGCTAAATCTAACCTTTGTTTAGAAAAACTTGGGAGGATAAGTTTGTTTATTTTAGCTAATATCTTGTACATAAATCATTTATTTCTGCAAATATAAAAAAAGACTACCATTATTAGTGGTAGTCTTTTTGATTTTGATTTGAAGATGATTTTTATTCTTTCTCTTCTTTGTGTTTTCTTGCTTTGATTGCTTCTTTTCGTGCTATTTCAGCTTCTTCACGCGCTTTCATCGCTTCTTTTCTGGCTTGGTGTGCATCTCTTCTTGCATATGCGGCTTCTTGTTGCACTTCACGTTGCGCATCTCTTACAGCTTCTTTTTTTCCAATATTTTTTTCAATTGTTATTTCCAATTGTTCTTGGTATTTTTCCATTTCTTCTTCAAACTTCTCCATTTCTTTTTCGAAGTTTTTCATTTTAGGATCATTTTCATTCATCTGTTTTTCGAAAACTTCCATTTTTGCTTCAAATTCTTTTTCAGCTAGCTTCATTTTTTTCTCAAAAACAGCCATTTCTTTTTCAAAGGCGGCCATCGATTTTTCGTCGTTCATATCCGATGGAAATCTAGGGGCGTTTGGAACTCTTGGGAAACTTGGGGCATTCGGTGCATCCGATAAATTACTATAAGGGTAAACAGGAGGTACTGGCGGTTGAGGGATTTCTAAATCTGCAATTGGAGCCAAAGGAGCTAACGGAGCTATTTCGTTTTCATCATCTGAAAAAGAAAAACTATAATCGTGATCTTCATCATTATTACCTTTTTTATTCATTGAAATCACATTTGGCAAACTTAATTTTGCAAAACCAACATAATCATTTGTTTTTCGTATGTAAATTGGTTTTATTGGTTCATCGCTCATTACATAGTTGACGCCACTTTTTCCATTTTCGTCTTTAAATTCAACTTTTATGGCAGTGATTTCACCTTTTGTGTTTCTTTTTAGTTTGGAATATTTAACAGTAACTCCTTCTTTTTTCATCGATGCGATGTCTCTTTTTAGTTCATCATCAGAACTATTTTTTGTCCAAACCATTTCGGTAACATTTTGTGTAGGAGTCGAAATTTTTGCTTTTTCTGAATTTGAATTTTGTTTTTCCTGAGCAATAATTTTAATCTGGAAAGCAATAAAAAATGCTACTAATACCGGAAGTACAATTGTGTATTTCCATGAATTCTTTTTGTGTGATTGATTTTTGTTTAACATAACAATTCGTTTTTTGATTAATGATTG
>JAZKHA010000013.1:0-105850 GCA_040385625.1 Bacteroidota bacterium | reverse complement strand
AACCTTTTAATGGTTTTAATTAATGTACAACGATTCAGATTATGATAGTCAAAAATACATACGGAACAAGTGTTGCTTTTTCAGTTAGACAGTTTGGGGTAGTTCCCAAAAGTGAATTCACTGGTTCAGCATTACAACGTAAAAAGCAAACCCCTAAAGAAAAAACAAAAAAGAAGCCAAAACCAGTAAATCCCAAAGAAGTTAAACTTCGGTATTTGTCTAGGCGCTCAAAACAGAAGATTAGAAAGAAACTTATTTGCTTTGCAAGATGCCACAAAAAACTAAGTTTCGTAACGCTTACATTTTTGAACAAAGTTACAGACGAGCAAGCCGTAAATATCTTGCGAAAGTTTATCGACAATGTAAAAAAGAGAAGTGTAAACTTCCAATACTTGTGGGTAGCAGAACGCCAAACAAAAAATGATTTTTTTAAGGGCAATATCCACTTTCACATGATTACGAACAAATATTGGAAAATAGAAAAATGGTGGAATTACTGGCTAGACTTACAAAAGAAAAACGGAATAGTCCCAAGAGATGAAAATTACAAACCTTCTTCTGCTTTTGATGTAAAAGAATTAAATTCAAACAACATCAGATCAATTGCTTCTTATGTAACAAAGTATGTTACTAAAAACAATGACAAGTTTACTTGTCAAGTTTGGAACTGCTCCAGACAAGTATCAGAACTATATACGGATTTCTATACCCATACTGATTTTATAGATGAGTTTAAAAAACTAGATGCTATCCTAAAAGAGTTTGAAGTAAAAGACCATATAAAAAGACCTATACTCAATGTTAAAATGATTAACCTAAATAGGCAGACTCTAAAACTTTATAAACGATTAGACGATAAAAATAAAGCCGACATTATTTAATTAAAAAATAAAACTATGATAAATATCAAATTAAATTGAAAATCTTCCAAGCAATGCAAAATTCACAAGTCAAAACTCAACTATTCTACTAGAAAGTTTATTAAAGTAGAAACTTTAATAAAATATACGGAAAAACCGTAATGGCATTAAATTTAAAATCGCCAATTTTGTGCGAATTTATGAAGTAATTAATTATTTTTAAAAATTAAAGAAAAGAAAAATTAATTGAAACGGGACTAACAAATCCAATTCTACCCAACAAAATGTGAAATGAAATTTAATAAAAAACACAGATTAATTACCATCCTTGGGATGGTTGTATTGTTTTTAAATTCTTGTCAAAAAGATGATTTTAATCGAGAAAGTAAAAACAGAGATTACAGCTTCAGAACCATTACTTTAAACCAAGTAAAAAACCGCAGTAGTAAGGTTTCTACTTTACTTGCAAAAACTATAAATCAAGCTTACAAATCAAACAAAATGACTTCTGCGATTGAGATTGATTCTAGCAGTGTAATCTATTTAGAAAGAACAAATGGGTTTAAATCTTTCACATACAGACTTAAAGACGATTTAACAAAAAATTATTTTAACAACATTGTTATATATGAATTTCCTGATGGCTCAACAAAAGCATTTTCAATTAAATACATATTAAATAAAAGTTTACTTGAAGCAACACAGCAAAATAATTTAAAACTATCCATAACAGGTTATGAAACTTCTGTTTATAACACACAAAATGCAAATAATAGAGGTAGTGGATATTCTTGTGTGAGTATTGGTTATTGGACAACCGTATTTAAATGTGACGGACAAGTTTATGGCAACCAAAAACCGTGGTGTTTTAATTCAGATGGTTCACCCGCCACTAAAGAAGTTTTCATAACCATAGATGAAGATTGCAGCTATAGTAGTGGTGTAGGTGATGGGGCTGAGTCTGGTGGAATTTATGTGGGAGGAACTCCAACAAACTTTGAACAAGGAGGTGGTGATTCGACTTCAATTGGTGGTATTTTTATACCTAACCCGTATGAATTTGGAGAAGAAGATTTAAATAATCCCGATTTTATGTTCTCTAGTCAGGTTTCTCAATATTTAAACACCATCCCTAGTTGGAATGATTTAATCTATCAGGCAAATAATTACGGCACTATAACGACTTTTTGGATGCAGCCCTTTTTTGTAGATTATCTTAAAAATAATGGTGAGCTTACAACCGAAAACAAAGTTCTTGTTAAAAGCGTGATTGATAGATTTAGCCAAATCTACAACAATCAAAACGCTTACAAAATGTATGAGAATTCTCAAGAAAAGAATTTAATTAATTATAAATTGTTTCAGACTTTTTTAACTTATCCAACAATTTCTGCTCAAATCATTCAAGACGTTTTTATTTATAGAGACCAAAATTTGTGGTCGCAAGAAAGTGTAGAGTTCACGGAGCAATTGATTGATTATTGCATTGTAAATCCACAACCTGTGTACGACATAACCAACTATCCAGGAAAAATTGATGGAATGCCTTTTGAATGGTGGAAAAATTCTGACTATATAAAAAATAATTTAAAAATTGCTAGTCTAAATAACACATTCGGTCAAACTCCGAATGCACGTGAAGTTATTCTATTTGCAATATTTCCATTACAAGCGCTTATACATATTAAAAATTCAAATATAGCGATGAATACTTCTAAAGAATTAGTCATTAACGGCACTTATGAACGGGTGCATAATGGAAAAGCAGATGCTTTTAGACATACTTTTTGGAATGCGTATGACACAACACAAATAGGTACTTTTGTTACAAAAGCATTTACTGATGCACACGAATGGAATTCAGCTAATCATCCATTAGAAACACAAATGGACAATTACAATAATCAAATAGGAAGAGATTTGGGCTCCCTAATTGGCCCCGCTGCAACAGCAACATATGTTAAAAATGAAATTATTATTGCAATTTATAATGGACAATTAAAATATATATCCCCATTAGAGAACCATGACGGACAAAATATTATTGAAGGTGTCAGTATAATCAAATTTACTAATCAATAAATATGAAAAATTTAACAAAAATTTGTTTGCTTTTATTAAGCTCGCTAATTTCAACTTCTTGTTACAAAAAAGAAGAAATTTTCATACTCGAAAAAAACATAGATAAACCACAAATTTTTAAATACCCTGTTGATAAAAAAAAAACATATACTTGGTACAAAATAATTGTAAAAGGCCGTGTAAATGATACCATAAAAATAAATCATTATAAACTAAAAGGGGAGATAGACACCGTTTTTAGATGTGATTATTATGGAGGGGATGATAATATATATCTAAAGTATATTCCTTACAGAGCCACAAAAGGTAATCTTAAAATCATACACTATGCGTATTAAATATTTGACATCTGTTTTCTTATTAATATTGTTCTCAAGTAGTTCATTTTCTCAAACAAAATCTGAAAATCATGAATTAAATTATCTTGAAAAAAATTTATCGCTAAGTAATATAGAAAAAGAATTTCTTTTAAAAAATGATTTTGAAACCAAAAATCTTTATAAATTTTCGACTCTGAATGGCTTAAATGAAGAAAACAATAATTTTATAAAACAAATCATTCAAGCATTAATTATAACCAAAAAAGAAAATTATACTAGAGAGAATTATCCCGGAAAAGAAGATGGTTATCCTTTTGAATGGTGGAAGGACGAGAAATGGATTCAAGAAAACATTAAACTCTAAAGTTTAAATAGGAAACCACCTATAACAAGGTAATTGATGTAATAGCGGTTTTCAGGCTTCCTGAAAACCGCTATTTTGTTTACTATGTTTAGCACTTAAGAAAGTTTAGATATATTTACTCAACTACCTCAACAATACTAAACCGTTATAAAACTACAATAGAGGTATTTTTATTTAAAATTTTCAAAAAAAAATTAATTAATTCCGCCCCTTACTCCGCCCCTAGCAAAAAATAAAACCCTACAAACTCAATGTTTATAGGGTTTTTTAATCTAATCGATGTGGTCCCACCTGGGCTCGAACCAGGGACCACCTGATTATGAGTCAGGTGCTCTAACCAACTGAGCTATAGGACCGGTTAAGAGGTTGCAATATTACTATATTTTTTAACTACTTCAAAATTATTCTGCAATTTCTTGACATAATTCTATTAGCACTCCATTAGTGCTTTTAGGGTGCAAAAAGGCAACTAGTTTATTATCAGCTCCTTTTTTAGGAATTTCATTTAAAACAATAAATCCTTCCGTTTTTAATCTTTCAATTTCGGTGTAAATATTTTCTACATCAAAAGCAATATGATGAATTCCTTCTCCTTTTTTTTCAATGAATTTAGCTATCGGACTCTCTTCATTCGTAGCTTCCAGCAATTCAATTTTATTAGGACCATTCATAAAGAAAGATGTTTTTACACCCTCGCTTATAACTTCTTCCTCTTTATAGGCAGGAGCACCAAATAATTTTTCAAAAACTAAATTGGAGGTTTCCAAACTTTTTACTGCAATCCCAATATGTTCAATTTTTCTCATTCTTCTATTTTATGACTTGTAAAACTAACGAAACAAAGATAAAAAACTTTGATCCCAATTCAGTTTTAAACTTTACACCTATTTTTTGTATTTTTGCACTATGGAAACAAACAGACAAAAGAAAATAGGAAGCGTTTTACAAAAGGATTTAGTAGATATCTTACAAGGCGAAATACGCAAAAACGGAATTACCAATCTTATTATATCGGTATCTAAAGTAAGTGTGACTACCGATTTGGGCGTAGCCAAAGTTTATTTAAGTGTTTTTCCACAAGAAAAAGCAGTAGAAATTTTAGAAGCGGTAAAATCAAACATGCCCCTTATCAAGCACGATTTATCGCAACGCGTAAAACTACAATTACGAAAAGTTCCTAACTTATCTTTTTATATCGATGACAGTTTAGATTATATCGAAAAAATTGACGACGCCTTATCAGGAAAAGAAAATCCGATTGAAAACCCAGATCTTTTAGAAAAAAGAAAGAAATCATAACTTGAATTTTTCTCTCTACATAGCCAAACGATATCTTAGGACTTCGAGTACCAATAATGCCATAAACATTATTACTAAAATTGCTTCAGTAGGAATTGTGGTTGGTGCTATGTCTTTGTTTGTGGTGCTTTCGGTTTTTAGCGGATTAAAAGATTTTAGTCTTTCGTTTAGCAATGACTTTGATCCCGATTTAAAAATTACTCCAAAAGCAGGCAAATCTTTTTTTGTTTCTAAAGAACAAACGGAAAAGATAAAAGCAATTGATGGTATAAAGTTCTACAGTAAGGTTATTGAAGAAAAAGTTCTTTTTGTATACAAAAGCAAAGAAGAAGTTGCCGAAATAAAAGGTGTTGACAACCAATTCAACAACGCTAACAAAGTACAAAAAACCATTTATCAAGGACAATGGCTTACGCCTAAAACACCGCAAGTAGTGGTAGGAAATGGTATAGCAAACAAACTCTCTATGGGTTTGTTTGACATGAACAATACTTTTGAGATTTTTGTACCTCGCCCAGGAAAGGGAACCATCACAAGCGCAGAATCGGCTTTCAACAAGTCAAATCTTATTCCTATCGGAATTTATGCCATTAACGATGAATTGGATTCAAAATATGTTTTTGCCGATTTACAACTGACACAGGAACTATTGGAATACAAAGAAAATCAGATCTCCGGAATAGAAATCAGAATAGATTCTTTGGCAAATGAAAATAAAATAATTACCAAGTTACAATCTATTTTTAACAATAAAGTAATTATTAAGAATAGAGCCCAGCTGAATGATAGTTTGCACAAAATGTTGAATACGGAAAACACCGCTATCTATCTAATTTTCACTTTGGTTATTATCATGACCTTATTTACTTTGGCTGGAGCTATCATTATGATGATTCTAGACAAACAATCGAATTTAAAGACATTATACAGCGTTGGCACCCAGATAAATCAAATAAAATACATCTTTTTACTCCAGGGAACTTTACTGACTCTTGCGGGCGGATTGCTTGGGATTTTCTTAGGATCAGTTATTGTTTTTATTCAGCTTAAATTCAACCTTATCATGATTACCGAAACCTTGCCCTATCCTGTGAGGTTCAATTTTCAGAATATAGCCATTGTATTTATTACTATTATGGTTTTAGGATTTTTAGCTTCTTATATTGCCAGCAGTCGAGTGAGTAAAAAATTACTGGAAAATTAATCACCCCTTTTCAATTGGTTGATTTAGCGAAGATATTTTTTAGATATATTCATATTCCTCATCATAATCGCAAATAATAAAACATATTAAAAACAACAAATCCCGCCTAAAGCGGGATTTGTATTATAATCAAGATTCTAAAAACTATTCGATAATAATTCTTTTGGCTTCTTTTTTACCATCGCTTTCTACATTCAGGATGTAAATCCCTGAAGAAAGTGTGCTTAAATCAATTGTTTGATTGAAAGAAACCCCTGTTGAGTTAAATGACTTAGTATATACCGAGCGACCTCTCATATCGTATAGTTGCACATTTACTTTATCAGCAGAAGACAATATTATATTGAATTTACCATTAGAAGGATTAGGATAAACTGCAAAAGTTTCAAACTGATTTTGAGTATTAGAAAGTGTTCCTTGCACTAAGAAATTATCAATAAAAACTCCTTCATTATTAGAAGCATCGTCAGACACGAAAGTAAATCTAAAAATAACATTGGCTGGACTTCCTAATGAAGTTAATTCATGACTATAATTTCGTTTATTTCCATTCATTCCATTACCTCCAGCTGGTGCTGTAGCATAAAGCCCAGTCCATTGTTTACCTATACAATTAGGACAAGCTTCGTTTGCATTAGCAGCATCAGGCAATCTTGGACTATTATACCAGGTTGGATCAGCTGAAGTTCCTAACACATTCCAATTAGCACCTGAGTTCGTTGAATACTCAACATAGATAATATCCCAGTTGGATTCTAAATCGAAAGCCATGTCAAAACTAATAGACGGACTTGTCATATTCGACAAATTATAACACTGCGACACCAAATAAGAGGTTGTTTTATCAGGATAGTTCCCAGTTAATTTAGTAGCATATCCCGCAGAACCAGTTACAGCACTTGTCAATTTTGTTTTATTTATGGTTCCTCTTTCCCAAAGTGTGTTGGTTCTACCATTACTATCAATAGAAACTAAAGCATTTGAAACTGCAGTAAATGGATTCGCTGTCCCTATAGTTCCGGCATCATTAACAGTAATTAAGGTAGTTTTGGTATTATTAGTAGCAATTCCATCACTAGTAATTGTTGTGGTCACCGATAAAACATGAGTTCCTCTAGTTAATCCAGAAATAGAGATTGGGTAGGCTTGTGTTGAACAATTTGTTAAAGTTCCATTCCATGTCTGATTTGTTGGTGCTCCTCCATCAATTGTGTAAGATACAGATACTGAAGAAATACTTGCTGAACCACCATTTTCAAAAACAATAGAAGCAGAATAAGGTGCTCCACAAGCAACACTTGAAACTCCCGAAATTGTTTTTAACACCACATCATTCGTTTGTCCAGCATAAACCGCACCAACATTAACTGCATTCCAAGCATTAGTAACAGCAATAACCTCAGGACTGCTAGCGCAATATAATGAACTGGCCACAGCAATACCTGCGTTACGAGCATCTAAAAATGTTGAATTTGCCGTTAAATAATCTCTCTCCACATAATACGCAATTTGAGAGGATTTAGTCATTCCAATTCCAGTTACATTATAAGCAAATGGAGCTGGTGCGTTATTTGTTCCTGATTTTCCAGCAGTTAAAATATAAAACCAATGGTTTAATACTCCACTGTTATTGTGTACTCCACAATAATCATTTGAATTAGTCGGAGAGTTACACGGTTGACCTTGCACTGAATCATCTTGAGTATCAGAATAATTAGTCCCTAAAAAAGTATCTGGATTTCCTCGTGTTAAAGGATTACTCATGGAACGTAATGGATTTGTAGCTAAATCTTCACCTATTTTCCATACTGGAGCTGAAGCTGAAGTACTTGCGTTTAAGTCTCCAAATCGTGCATACTGCTCTACACAAGCCCCCCAAATATCAGAGTACCCTTCATTCATGGCACCTGATTGATTAGCATAAACCAAACCTGCAGTGTAGGTACAAACAGCGTGACCTATTTCATGTCCTATAACATCAACGGAAGTCAACACATTAAATGAATTTCCGTCTCCATAACGCATTATAGTTCCCGTCCATTGTGCATTATCCCATCCTGACGCTCCATTATTAGTGGTATTAAAATGCACATAACTTTTAATTTCTCCATTATTATCATCAAAACTATTTCGATTGAAAGTATTCTTCCAAAAGTCAAATGTTTTCATCGCTCCCCAATGCGCATCTAAAGCTGCATTGTCTTTACTGGAATGACCTGCCACATAGTTACCATCTGTCCAAGTATTATCTGTATCATAAAATGAAGTGGTTGGATAAGTATTGGTATTCGCCGAATTATAGGTTCTAATGCCATTACCCCTAGTAACATCAGTCAATTCATATTTACTCAATCCAGCATTAAAAGAAGTTTCAATGTTTTGGGCACCACTATAACGTGTTGCTGAAGTTCCTATTGATAAAACAGATGAAGTTCCGATAATAGCTTCTTCTACTTTATTAGAATAAGCTTTGATTTCCTTATCTGAAATTAATCCAGTAGCATGTTTAATAATTGCGTTTCTTAATAAAATTTCTCCGGTATTAGCATCTACATAAATATCTTCTCTAGAAACTGGTTCAATAGCATAAATATCATATCGATAGGCTAAACTAACTTTTCCTGTTCTAATGTTTGGAAACAAAACCAATTCACCCATAGGCATTGCATACTCCATCAATTTTGATTGAGCAGCATCTTGCCATAGGTATTGTTTAGCTCCAACACTATTAATTGCATGAGTCAATCCTGCTTCAGACGTCAAAGAAGCCTTTAAAGTAGCCTGAGAAGCATTATACAATTCTCCGTTGACAGAAACAACCTGTCCGTTGACAGAATGAAGAATTAAAGTTCCAAATTCAACTTTAATCCCTTTATAATATTGTTGAATTCGTTCATGAGACATGCCGGATACATCAGTTGTTGTTCTAATTGTTTGGTAAGTGTAGTCAGAATCTAAATTGAATAATTTATTAAATTCTGCCATCGCTCCATCTCTTGAGGTTGGGGCCACCAATTGTAAAGTTTTTTGATGTGGAGCTTGTGGATCATATTTTGCATTTTCCTGCGCAAATACTCCTCCAGAAAATAAAGCCAAAACTGGCAATAATAAGTAGTTTTTTTTCATAGTCGTGTTTTTGGTTCTTGGGAAGCAATATTAAGGAAAAAAGTTAATTTATTTATAATCACGCCCTTATTTAATAAAATCCTGCATTTTTGTTTTAAAAACAACTGATACAATCACCTTTCAATAAAATCATAAATTATTAATTTTCAGCACCATACAAGAAGTTAAGATTTTTTTTTATAAATTTGAGGGAATACTAAATCAAACCAACTATGTCTAAACCAACCACTTACCTATTAGGCATTCTGGCTACTGTTCTTTTAGGTTGTTACTTTTATGCTAAGTTTTGCTGCAATTGCTGCGAAAATCCTACCGAAAAAACGACACCAGTTGAAAATAGTTCCGAAACTAGTATTAGTAACACTTTTCATTTAACAGGAGGAGATTTTGATTACACTTGTGAAAGCAACTTCAATTTTCTAAGCGATTCTTTTAATTATGTCAAGCCAATTGACAATTGTATTGATATAGGAATTTCTGAACTAAAATCATATTTCAGCAAAAATCCGAACGGAAAACTAATCATTACGGGCTATTGTTTAAATACCGAAAAAAACACTTCTGCTTTTCCAAATTTAGGATTCGCTAGAGCCAATGACGTAAAAAATTATTTTATTTCAAAAGGGTTTTCTTCTAATCGTTTTGAAACCAAAGGAGAAACAACAAACAGTTGGAAAACTGAAAACGGAACCCTTTTTGGCCCTGTCAACTATTCAGTGACTAATGATATCGTACAAGCAAAAGGTGAAGATTGGAATGCAATGAAAGAAAAACTAACCGTTACTCCTTTAATTTTATATTTCAACACCAATCAAACGGAAATTAGTCTTACCGAAGAAGAGCGACAAAAAATTGCTGATTTGAATAATTATTTGGACCATGTTGCTGACGCAAAGATTAGCTGTATTGGTCATACAGACAATATTGGTGATAGAAATGTAAACATACAATTAGGTCAAGATCGTGCTAATTTTTCCAAAAATTATTTAGTCAAAAATGGCATAGCAGAAAATCGAATCGAAACTTCTTCAAAAGGTCCCGACGAACCCATTGCTGATAATTTGACTCCTGAAGGCAAAGCTAAGAACAGAAGAACCATAATCACACTAAAATAAACTAACTACAAAAACAATTAACTATGTGCTTTTTAATCCCCGCTTTAGTAGGTCTTATATGCGCCCTTTTGGGCTATTTATTAGGCAAAATGTTATCAGGAGGTAACGACTTAAATTTACAATCAAAATTAGATGCTAGTTTATCAGAAAATGAAAAACTCAACAACAAAGTATATTTGTTAGAAAAGGAATTAGCAGCTGCAAAAAACAATACTTCGAGTTCAAGTTCAAAAACCGCCCAAGGATTTGCTGCAGTTCAAGAAGCTGTAATTCCATTTGACGGAGCAGCTTTATTTGCTGTCTTTGGAAAAAAATTCAAACAAGACGATTTGAAAATAGTAGAAGGTATAGGTCCGAAAATTGAAGAATTATACAAAGCTGCAGGGATCAAAACTTGGAAAGCTTTGTCTGAAACTCCAGTTGAGAAATCACAAGCCATTTTAGATACAGCAGGAAGTAGGTATGCTGTTCATAATCCTAAAACTTGGGCCAAACAATCACTATTAGCCTATCAAGGAAAATGGAAAGAGTTAAAGAAATACCAAGATTCTCTTAATGGAGGGAAGAAATAAATTCAAAAAACAGACAAAGTTTGTTTTCATAATAAAAAAAGGAGTAGAAAATTTCTACTCCTTTTTTTATTATTATTTATAAACGCTTTCTTTTTTAAAATGTAGTGCCAATAGATAATATACTACTGCTCTGTATTTATTTTTGTTAGAACGGCCATATTTTTCAATTACAACATCAATTCCTTTATCTAAATCAGCACCATCTTTTAATCCCAATTTTTTGATCAAAAAATTATTTTTTACCGTATCCAATTCTGATTGTTGTGTTCCCGAAACAGTTGCCGCATCAGGATTATAAATTGATGGCCCACATCCAATTACTACTTTAGTCAATAAAGCCATATCAGGTGTTACTCCGCATTTTTCTTTTAAATCGTCTGCGTACTTCACGATTAAATCATCTCTTTTACTCATAGTTGTATAGTTTTAGTTTATTTGTTGTTTACCTTATCAAATATAAACATTTTCAACAATTCAATATCTTTAATTGCTATTGTTTATCTTAATTTTTTAAAATAGTCCAATAAAATTTTATTGTTTGATTTCTCGGGAGTAAAAATCTCAAAAATTACAGGTTGACCAGCATTTGTAAAATTATTCCAACGTGACTCAATACCATTTAAATCATTAGCTGCTAAATAATCAAACCCATACATTTTAGCCAAATGCTCAGCAGTCATAGTATGAGAAGTTTCAAAATAGGTATTAAACGTATCCGTTTCCTGATGTCCTGGCAAAATTCTAAAAATTCCGCCTCCCGAATTATTAATCAGGATAATTTTAAAATTGTTGGGGATATAATTATTCCAAAGTGCATTACTATCATAAAAAAAGCTAATATCTCCTGTAATAAAAACAGTTGGTTTATTATTCGCTACCGAAGCGCCTATAGCTGTGGTGGTACTTCCATCGATACCACTTGTTCCTCGATTACAAAAAACCGCAATACTTTTATCGATTGGAAACAATTGCCCATAACGAATTGGCGAACTATTACTGATTTGCAATTGAATATCAGTTTGCAATTTTGCTAAAATGGTTTCAAAAACTTTTAAATCGGAAAAAGGAGCTTGATCTAAATACTCTTGATGCTTTTTGGCTCTCAAATCTCTAATTTCTAGTGTTTTTTGACGATAATCGCTTTCAATTACAATCGTTTCTTTAAAAAAATCACTAAAAAACACATTTGGTTTGACTTGAAAATGTTGACTCAAACAACCAAAGGTATTGTAAGCACGTAATTCATCAACATGCCAATGGTGTTTGGGCTTGTACTTGCGTAAGAATGCTTTAATTCGTTTGGAAACAATCATTCCGCCAACAGTAATTAGAATTCCTGGCTGAAAGGCTACAAAATCTTCTTCTGTAAAAGGGGTAATAATGGTATCGATATTGGTGATGAAATTTTGGTGATGTGCATTAGACGTTGCTTCTGTCATTACCACCACCGAAGAATCGTCTCCTAATGTATCTAAAAACTGCTGTTCTATGGCGTTTGGATAATTTCCACCTAAAACCACTAACTTTTTGGGTGATCTATTCCAAGTCGTTGCAAACTCGCTTATATCTGTTTTTTCTGTAGCTTCTGAAAACAATTCCACCAATGTTGGCGTTATCGAAAGTTTGTCGATGGTTTCATACAAAGGCTCTTCAAACGGAGCATTAATATGCACAGGCCCTTTTTTGGTTATCGACAAAAATAAGGCTTCTTGTATTTTTAAATCATTTTCCTCCGAAGCGTCTTCGGTTAAATTTGCATTGTACAAAATATGATTGGCAAATACATTTTCCTGACGAATCGTCTGTCCATCGCCAATATCAATTTTATCGTGAGGCCTATCGGCAGAAATCACCACCAATGGAATTTCATTGTAAAAAGCTTCCGCAACCGCAGGGTAATAATTAAGTAATGCCGAACCCGAAGTACAAACCACCGCCACTGGCTGTTGCATTTGCTGGGCAATTCCGAGTGCAAAAAAAGCAGCACAGCGCTCATCGGCAATACTATAACATGTAAAATAAGGGTTATTTGTAAAACCAATGGTTAAAGGGGCGTTTCGAGATCCTGGAGAAATTACAATATGTTGTATTCCTTTAGCTTTACAAATTTCAAGAACAGATTGTGCTAAAGGTATTTTTGGATAAATCATTTATTTAAAAGATATCTAAGAAAGGCAAAGTTACAAAGTTCAAGATTTTTTAATAGCATAATCCTCCATTTCTTTTAGAATCATAAATTTGTAGAACGTAAAATGCGAAACCCCATACGCTAAAATAACCATTTGATAAATGGCTTCACTTCCTAAATAAAACTTATTGACAAAAAAAGCACCAATTTGAACGACAAACAAAATAGCACTTACTAATAACCAAAATCCTTTTTGATCCGAATTATTGATGTGATTAATAATTGCTACCCCACCCAAAAAAGAAGTCAGAAATGCATTAACAACCCAGATATAATAGGAATCACCCAATGAAAATCCAACAAAATCAATAATATAGAGATAAATAACAAAGAAAGGAATAGCCGCAATGGTAATCGCGAGTTTATTTTGAATTTTTATCAAATCAACTATTAAAATAACCAAGCAAAATTTGAATAAAACGGACGAAATCGTTCCGAACAAAAACAAGCTAGGCTCTTGTGTTCCAAACAAAAGAGAAGCGGTTTGATAAAGCAACAATCCTAAAAAATAAATTGGTTTTCTTTGCTTCGAACTGATATAATACAATACCATCAGGATAGGAATCCTGAAAAACCAAAACCCCGTTTCATAATTTTTAAACCCCAATAAAGAAATAAAACTGTATGAAAAAAGATTTATGAAATACAGAAAAACCAATATTTTAGAAAGATTTTGTAACTTCATATCATAAATATACAATCTTTTAATCAAAAATAAAATTTTAACAAAAAATGTCCCTCACCATACGCACCGCCACCATTGAAGATATGTCTTCTGTACTTAAAATCGTAAATTACGAAATACTGAACACCACGGCTATTTGGGATTATGATATTCGATCCCTAGAGCAACAAATTGAAATTTTGAACGAAAAACAAAGTAAAAATTTTCCATTTCTGGTGGCTGAAAAAGAGGGCAAAATAGCAGGTTTTGGTACCTATGGTGCCTTTCGACATAAAATTGGTTATCGTTTTACAGTAGAACATTCGGTATATGTGCATAACGATTTTCATGGAAACGGCATTGGTTCTACCCTACTTAAAGAATTGATCGAAATTGCTAAAATCCAAAAACTGCATACGATGATTGGCGTAATCGATTCTGAAAATCATGGAAGTATCACTTTTCACCAAAAAATGGGTTTCGAAAATGTGGGGCATATTAAGCAAACAGGCTTCAAATTTGACCGCTGGTTGGATTCTGTTTTTATGCAACTTATGCTGGAATAAAACCATTTTCAATTTGTAACTTTGCACAAATTTTAAGAATCATGCAAAACGCTTACATTGGATATCATTTCACGGTGGAACCTAAAGAATTAGGGTCGGAAATATTAATTGCTGAATTGGGAGAATTACCTTTCGATAGTTTTATTGAAACGGAATCTGGTTTCTCAGCATTTATTTTGAAAGACCTATGGAATGAAGACATTTTGGCGGATATTTATATTCTTGAAAATCCAGAATTTACTATTTCGTACACTTTTGAAGAAATCGAACAAGTCAATTGGAATGCCGAATGGGAAAAGAACTTCGACCCGATTGATGTGGATGGTTTATGCCACGTTCGCGCTCCTTTTCACCCTAAAACGGAAGCACAATTTGACATTGTTATCGAACCAAAAATGAGTTTTGGAACAGGACATCATGAAACAACTCACATGATGATTCAGCATTTATTAGAGATGGATGTAACTGGAATGCATACGCTTGATATGGGCTGCGGGACTGCTATTTTGGCCATCTTAGCCGAAATGAAAGGTGCGCAACCAATCGATGCGATTGATATTGACAACTGGTGTTATTTGAATTCGATTGAAAATGCTGAAAGAAATAATTGCAAGCACATTTCAGTATATGAAGGTGACGCTGCTTTGCTAAAAGACAAAAAGTATGACCTTATCATTGCCAACATTAACAGAAATATCTTATTAAACGATATGCAAACGTATGTTGATGCTTTAAATGCAGGAGGCACCATATTATTCAGCGGTTTTTACGAGCAAGACATTCCTTTTATTGATGCTTCTTGTACCGAAAAAGGATTGAAATTTGTTAAAAAAATCCAACGCAACAATTGGGTTTCATTAAAATATGTAAATTAGTCTTTTAAAGTTAAAATACTGAATACCAAACACAAAGAAAACAGAATAAATACAATGAGTACAATAGAAAAGACACAAGTGGAAACGTCGGTTTTAGAACAAGTTTCTATAAACCACGAAATCATTTTGTATAATGACGATGTGAATACCTTTGATCATGTGATTGACACTTTAATAAGAGTATGTCAGCATGACGAATTACAAGCGGAGCAATGCGCCATTTTAGTCCATTACAAAGGCCAATGTGCTGTAAAAACAGGTTCTTTCGATGAATTAAAACCACAATGTTCTTCATTATTAGAAGCAGGTTTGAGTGCTGAAATAATTTAGATATATTTGTTAAAACAATCAAACCAAAAATTCTAACAATCTAACAAAACTAAGAAGTCTAACAAAACTAAGAAGTCTAACATGGAAGTTTACGGAAAAATACTCATCATTGCGATGCCTTGCTTTTTACTCTTAATCATTATCGAAAAACTATACGGTTATTACAAAGGTGTCGATTATGTCCCTTTAATGGATAGTGTTTCGAGCATTAGTTCGGGAGTTGCCAATGCAACCAAAGATGTGTTGGGATTAAGTATTTCTATTTTTACGTACCAATGGATGGTTTCCAAAATAGCTTTTTTTACTATCGAAGAATCGGTATTAGCCTATGTAGTTGCCTTTATCGTAATTGACTTTCAAGGGTATTGGACGCACCGTTGGGCGCACCAAATCAATTTCTTTTGGAACAAACACGCAATTCACCATAGTAGTGAAGAATTCAACTTATCGTGTGCTTTACGTCAAACGGTTTCTAGTTTTATAAATTTATTTACTTTCCTATTGCTTCCGGCAGCTTTATTGGGCGTTCCAGCGAAAGTAATTGCGATCACCTTACCAATTCAGTTCTTTTTACAGTTTTGGTACCATACCCGCTACATTAACAGATTAGGTTTTCTGGAAAAAATATTAGTGACGCCTTCTCATCACCGAGTACACCATGCAATCAATCCGGAATACATGGATAAAAACCATTCGCAAATTTTCATTATTTGGGACAAATGGTTTGGTACTTTTCAAGAAGAATTACCTAATGTTCCTGCGGTTTTTGGCATTACTCGCCCAGCCGACACTTGGAATCCAATAAAAATTAATTACCAACATTTAGGGGTATTAATCCGTGATGCTTGGCATGCTGAAAACTGGAAAGACAAATTTAGAATTTGGTTTATGCCTACAGGTTGGCGTCCGGAAGGATTTGATCAAAAATATCCATTACACAAAATTGACAATGTTTTCCATTTTCAAAAATATGGTACCGAAAATTCTAAAACCTTAATGGGTTGGTCAATTGCACAATTACTGATTACGCTTTTATTAATTACCTATTTCTTTGACAATATTGCTAAAATAGGAATGCCTGGAATCTTTATATACGGAGGGTTTGTGTTTTTAACCGTATACAGCTATACCGAATTGATGGACAAAAACAGATTTTCTTTTGTTTGGGAAACCATCCGTTTTATATATGCCGCAATAGTAGTACTGTATTTGGGTAGCTGGTTTGGGATTGACACTTTAATCCCATTTGGAACGTATATTGTAATGGGCTATTTGGGAATTTCCCTTTTGGTAAACTTATACTTTGTTGCCACCGAATTTAAAATGCAAAATCAACCTATCCTAAACTCGTAACATGAGTAAATTTTTTAAGTATTTCGTAATTGTTAGTATCGTTTATTTGGCCTTTATCGTTTTTGGAAAAGAAGATATTGCTTGGTATTTAAAACCTCTTTTACTGCCTTGTTTACTATTGGCCGTAAATGAATCAAATGAGTTTGCGACCAAAAAATTATTATTATTCGCACTTGTTTTTTCTTGGATTGGAGATGTTGTTTTACTTTTTGCTGATAAAGGAGAATTGTATTTTATTTTTGGGTTGGTAGCCTTTTTAATTGCCCATGTTCTATTCATTTTCTTATTTATCAAACAAAACACCAATAAGACTCCTAATAAGTTATTATTTTGTTTAGGTACAGTGTTAGTAGCGGCGTATTTATTTGCCATGCTATCGGTTTTGTTTCCTACATTGGGAGATTTAAAAATACCAGTTGCAGTCTATGCCTTTACTATATCATTAATGTTGGTCATGGCAATTCGTGGTGGACTAACGTGGCGTAATCCAATGAATTTATTAATTTTAAATGGAGCGTTTTCTTTTGTGACTTCTGATAGTATTTTAGCAATTGATAAATTTTATATGAAGTTACCGAATTCAGGATTATTAATAATGTCCACGTATCTTATCGCACAGTACCTGATTACTTTTGGTATTTTGAAATTGAATGAACAACTTTCATCGAAAGGATAAAAGTAATTTTTTCTTATAAAACAACACAGCCGAATGGAATCCATTCGGCTGTGTTGTTTAAATCCAAAGTGATTTAATTGAATAAATATTTTAATGAGGTAATTTATCTTTTAACAAACCGTACAGATACGTCCCTAAAAGCGCTCCAAAAAGCACTACCGCAATAGCTGGAACTCCAGTACCTAAAAGAATAAATATAGGTCCCGGGCAAGCGCCTACAAGCCCCCAACCCAAACCAAACATGATACCGCCAAAAAGATAGCGAGCAATACTTTTTTCTTTATCTAAGATCTCAATAGGTTGCCCTTTATAATCTTTAATTTCTTTTTTCTTAATAAATCGAATTCCACACACACCTGTAACTACGGCTACGCCAATTATTCCGTACATGTGAAAAGACTGAAACATAAACATTTCATAAATGCGATACCACGAAATGGCTTCAGACTTGGTTAAAACAATTCCGAATAAAATTCCAACAGCAAAAAAGCGAAATAACTTCATATTAGAAAATAATTGGGATTAAGAAATGAGCCATTACCAATCCACCAACAAAAAAACCAACAACGGCAATTAAAGATGGAAGTTGCATATTACTCAATCCAGATATGGCATGACCCGAAGTACAACCACCTGCATAAGGAGTACCGAAACCTATTAAAAAACCACCTAACAAAAGCAATAAAAATCCTTTAGGACTGGTCATGGCTTCCATACTAAAAAGAGTATCTGGTAAAAACTTACCGTTAGGCGCATCGATTCCGATATATTGCAACTGTGCAATTGTTTTGGGATTGATATCAATATTACCAGCGTTCCCTAAAAAATGATAGGCAATAAATCCGCCAACAATAGAACCCACTACAATCGCTAAGTTCCATTTTTGCTCTTTCCAATCAAAATTGAAATAAGAGGCAGTCTTGTTTCCACCCGACATAGAACAAATGGTTCTCAGGTTAGAAGACATTCCAAACGTTTTACCAAAATAAGTCAACAGTAGCATAACCACCCCTATCAGGAAACCCGAAATAGACCAGTGCCATGTATTTGTAATAAACTCCATTTAAATGTATTTTATGCAAAAATAACAGTTTACCGCAATATTCAAGCATAACTTTCCTAAAAAACAAAAAGCACTTCCCGAAGAAAGTGCTTAAGTTGAAATTTGGACATATTTTAAAATTAACCCAACCAATATATAATAAAAAAATAGTATCCGAAATTCTGAGAGCAAAGCCCTCAAAACCAAATTTCGGTACAAAGCTACAACGCAATGCGGTATAAATCCAAATTTTATAACAAAATTTCGCTGTTTTGTTATTAAATATTGTCGTTATATTTGTTTAAAATTTGAATCCATGAAAATATTGCCACTTATAGCCCTTTCAGCTGCATTGTTGTTAACCTCTTGCATCAGTACTAAAAACACTATCAGAAACATAGACAACAATATCCCTGGACCTGCTTTAAACGCAGCCTACAATAGCTTTATCATTACCAAAAAAGCGACTGACAAAAAATATGCTTACAACGAAAACTATCCCGTAAATGTAGGTTTTACAACCTTAGAAGACGGTTTGAATAATCAAACACGTTTTTTAAATGCGTTGGCTGGACCAAAAGGAGAAAAAATATCTTATAAATTAGTAGACACTTGTTGCCCGTTTCCAACCAAAAGAAGCGATATGGGTGCCGGAATGTTGGATATTTTTGAAATTACCTACGAAGGCCAAACCAAGCCAATTTTACTTTATATCAACAAATACGAACGCGGCGAACTATTAATCCCGATGGGCTTGACAGCAAGAAAATAAATAGTAAATCTTACACAATTTAATTTTGATTCTAAGTACTCGCGTATATTTGAGAGTTAAGCGCAAGCTAAAAACAACAACCGCTTAAATAATCCATAATGAAAAATTTATCAATATACTTTTTATTTTTCTCTTGCCTTTCCTTTTCGCAAAATGCGAATTTGATTCTCCAAGTGAACGGTGAAATCATAAAATCTGGTTTTGCTAACATCTATTTGAAAATTGATTCGGAAGGAAGTTCTAAAAAAATTGATGCTGATTATGTCCCTGGCGATTTAAAGTTGACAGACGAATTTTGGTCTATAATAAAGAACGAACCTGAAAAGAAATTTTTCTTACATGTTGATTATTACACATATAAAAAAGGTAAACAAGAAGTCGCTAATTTTGATATCGAACTTAGTAAATACCTAATTGAACAAAGATATTTAATTGCAGATATTTATGATTTCAGAGACAAATCATATAAACGGAGATATCAATATATAACAGACAAAAATTATCTTGTACAATTCTATTGGCAGCCAGAAAATGGAGTACATGGAATATATGTACCAATGAAATAGCCAGCGCCTAAAAGTGGTTTGGCGCCATTACTAGGCTTGCGTATACTTGGAAGAAAACTTTGTCTTTTCCAAATTTGTTTGTGTCAGCCAACTTTTTGCTAAATTTACGCAACGGAAGGCCAAGCTGTCGAGACATTATAGGCAAGTTAAGGAAAACTAAACAGAATACTATGATGAAAATTTATACAATATTTGAAAAGAAATTATTTATAATTTTTATTCTAATTACTTTTTTTTTATGGCTTTATCTACCTATTCGTGATACTGGAATAAATAGAACTGTTGGGTGGTTTTACCAAATGAGATATTTAAGTTATTATTTTACTTTTTCAATCTCAATTTTGTCTCTATTTGTTTATGCGATTTTTGGCTTATTAAAATATAAAACACATAGATTTATTTCAATTTTACAAACTATTACAATTTTATTATATTTATTACTCGATCAATTTCATTACTATGATTTAATAATGGATATAAATTTTGTTTCCTTGATTCTACTTATTGCCAATATAATTTTTACAATAAAAAAACAAAAAACAAAACTTAGTATTTAACCTGCCTATAACAGAGGTTTTGAGCAAGTGGGGATTTTAATCAAATATAAAAGCAAAAAGGTCTTCCATATGGAAGACCTTTTTATTAAGAGCCGATAGAGGGACTCGAACCCACGACCTGCTGATTACAAATCAGCTGCTCTAGCCAGCTGAGCTACACCGGCGACTCAATTCTGGTGCAAATATAAATTTGAAAATTTAATTTCCAAAAGAAAAATGCACTTTTTTTCGTCTATTTTTGAATTAAAGTGCGTTGATTTTATCAACTAATTGATTCGCAGCCACTTCTAAATCATTATTAATTTGTTTGAAGTGCGCTTTTTTATTCTCAACATTTTTAGCGTTTACTTTTGCCACTAATCCATCAAAAGTACGGATAGCTTCGTCAATAATTGCGTTTGTTTCTTCAGTAGGCTTTCCTGTTGAAGTCATCTCGTATAAATAAACTGCTTCAATAATATCACCTATTACGAAGTTGATGTCTTTTTTTAAGTTTTTAACACTTCCCATTTTTATGAATTTTAAATTTCGGTTGCAAAATTACAACTATTCTTTTTATTTAGCACTATGAAATACTTATTTCTAATAGTGTTGCTTGACCAACTATTTGATAATCAGAAATTATTGCTGGTAATAAAACCGTATCCCCTTTCACAAAAGTATAGGTTGAATTATGATAGACTATAGAGAATTCTCCTTCGGTACACATATACACAACGAATGAATTCCCATCGTTTGTCTTTTCTACTTCTCCATTCAATGGCAAAACACTAGTCGTAAAATAAGGACAATCAACCGTTATATTGGAGGTATTGATTTGGTTATCGTATTTCTTTTGAGCCGATACTTTCTCATAATTAATAGCCTCTAATGCCAAATCGTTGTGCAACTCTCTGGTATTACCGTGGGCATCTTTCCGATCAAAATCATAAACGCGATAGGTAATATCAGACGTTTGCTGAATCTCCGCAATGACTGTTCCAGCACCAATGGCATGAATCGTTCCTGTTTCCAAGAAAAAAACATCGCCTTTTTGTACCGGAATTTCATCAAGTATGGAAACCAATGTTTTATCTTCTAAATGCTGTAAATATTCCTTTGGAGAAGAGTTTTCTTTAAAACCAACAATCAACTTGGCTCCAGGATCGGCCTGCATCACATACCACATTTCCGTCTTTCCGAAGGAATTGTGACGTTTTTTAGCCAATTCGTCATTAGGGTGCAATTGTATGGATAAATCCTCACGAGCATCAAGAAACTTAAACAACAACGGAAACTGATTCCCGAACTGTTGGTGCACTTTAGCACCAAGAATCTCAGAAGGATAGCGTTCTAATAAATAGGTTAACGAATCGCCTTTGAGCGAACCATTTTTAACCACACTCACATCTCCTTCCACTGATGACAGCTCCCAACTTTCACCTGTAGTAGTGTTTGGAATATCTTTATGTAATAGCGATTGCAATTGGGTTCCGCCCCAAATTCTATCTTTAAATATTGGCTCAAAAAGTAAAGGGTATAATTCTGACTTCATTACAGCAAACTTTTAACTTTCTCTACCGTTTTTTCCAGATGATTAGTAGCATTCATATCGTCAAAAACCATTTGGATAATTCCTTTTTTATCGACAACATAAGTCACTCGACCTGGTAATAGTCCGAAAACATTACTTTTTACGCCAAACAATTTTCGAAGCGATTTGTCTCCGTCAGAAAGTAAAATAAACGGCAAATCATACTTGCTTGCAAATTTTTTATGCGCCGGAACACTATCACCGCTAATACCGATTACCTCAGCCCCTATGGCTTTAAATTCTTCGTATTGATCGCGTAAAAAACAAGCTTGTTTGGTACAACCTGGTGTATCATCTTTTGGGTAAAAATAAACAACTAGTACTTTTTTTCCTAAAACCGATTCGATATAAAAATCGTTACCATTTTGGTCTTTGGCACCAAAAGCGGGTAATGCATCTCCTACTTTTAATCCTTCTTGCATTATTCTCCTTTATAGGTTACAAAATTGCGCGGTGTTTCATATAAAGTCACTTCCAAATCGTTTCCGGAAGTAATTCTCTTTCTGATTTTATTCCAAATCACCACTACTATATTCTCAGCCGTGGGATTTAAATCTTGAAATTCAGCAACATCAAGATTAAGGTTTTTATGATCAAATGGCAATTCTACTTCTTCGTAAATAATAGTAGCCAAATCTTTTATATCAATAACATATCCAGTTTCTGGATTAATTTTTCCGGTTACACTGACAATTAGTTCATAATTATGCCCATGAAAATTAGGATTGTTACATTTCCCAAAGACACGTTGGTTTTGCTCCTCGCTCCAATCTTTTCGATACAAACGATGGGCAGCATTAAAATGGGCTTTCCTGTTTACAGTAACTCTCATAATTTGTGATCTTCTAAGAAATGATAAAATTCATCAAAAATAATTTTAAACCAAACCGTGTAAACTTCCGGATGAATTTCCATATCGGATTTTACCTCTTCAATAGCCATCCATTTCCAACTTTCAACCTCATCATCATTTATTTTTGGTTCTTCATTGAAATAACCAATCATCACATGATCTAACTCGTGTTCGGTCAGTCCATTATCAAATGGGGCTTTATATATGAAGTGGAAAAGTTCTTTTAGTTCGGTCACAAAACCCATTTCCTCTTGTAAACGTCGTGTTCCTGCTTCAATATTAGTTTCTCCTTCCCGCTGATGACTGCAACAAGTATTAGTCCACAACAAAGGAGAATGGTATTTATGATGTGCTCGCTGTTGGAGCATAATTTCATTGTTTGCATTCAAAATAAAAACCGAAAAAGCACGATGTAACATTGCTTTTTCGTGTGCTTCCAACTTAGGCATCAAGCCAATTGGTTCATCTTTTTCGTTTACTAAAATTACTTTTTCTTCTGTCATTCCTTCTTATTGCTTCGTAAAAATACGAAAAGATTTATTGTTGTAATGATTCGGCAATTTTAATCGCACATTTTTCGCCATCAATAGCTGCCGAAATAATTCCCCCTGCATAACCTGCTCCTTCACCACAAGGATACAATCCTTTTATTTGAAGATGTTCTAATGATTCATTGTCACGAGGAATACGCACTGGTGAAGACGTTCTGCTTTCTGGGGCATGTAAAACAGCCTCGTTGGTATAATATCCTTTCATTGATTTGCCAAATTGCGTAAATCCTTCGCGCATAATTTGGGTCAAAAATCCAGGAAAAACCTGTCCCAATTCTACCGAAGTAGTCCCTGGAACGTAGGAAGTTTTAGGAATATCACTTGATATTTTACTTTGAGTAAAATCAACTAATCGTTGTGCCGGTACTTTTTGAGTCTGACCTCCTAAATGCCATGCTTTTTGCTCAATTGCTTTTTGAAATTCCATACCTGCCAGAGCACCGTGCTTGGCAAATGGTTTAAAATCTTCCAATTTTAATTCCACTACAATACCTGAGTTCGCGGTAGCTTGATCTCGTTTTGATGGCGACCAACCGTTCGTCACTACTTCTCCAGGACTGGTTGCACAAGGCGCAATAACCCCTCCCGGACACATACAAAACGAATACATGCCACGTCCATTAACTTGCTTCACTATAGAATAAGGTGCAGGCGGCAAATGTTCTCCTCTAAAATCACAAGAATATTGTATGCTATCGATCAAACTTTGCGGATGCTCTGCACGAACGCCTAAAGCAAAAGGCTTGGCCTCTATTAAAATTTGTTTTCGGTCTAGTAATTCAAAAATATCACGTGCGGAATGCCCCGTAGCTAAAATCAGCTTTTGAGCTTCTATTGTATCTCCGTTTTGTGTGATAACACCTTGAATTTCATTGTTTTTAACTACAATGTCTGCAACACGGGTTTCAAACAATACTTTTCCTCCAAACTCAATAATTTTATCTCTAATATCTTGAATAATTTGAGGTAATTTATTGGTCCCGATATGCGGATGAGCATCGACTAAAATATCAGGAGTGGCACCAAAAGCCACTAATAATTTCAATATACGATCAACATCACCACGCTTTTTAGAACGCGTGTATAGTTTTCCGTCTGAATACGTCCCTGCGCCTCCTTCACCAAAACAATAATTGGAATCCTCATTAACGACATGATCCACATTAATCGCTTTCAAATCACGACGGCGGCCACGAACGTCTTTCCCTCTTTCAAGGACAATAGGTCGCAAGCCCACTTCTATCAATTGCAATGCAGCAAAAAGCCCTGCAGGACCAGCACCAACAACAATTACTTCTTGGGCATGTGATACATCTTTATACTCAGGCAGAACAATTGATTCTTCAATTATAGCTTCTCCTTCAAAAAAAACATTAATCTTCAAATTGAATTTTATCGCTTTTTGGCGAGCATCAATAGAACGTTTTACAACTGAAAAATGTCTGATTTCAGAAGATTTAACGTATAGTAATTTTGCCAAATGTTCTTTTAATAAAAGGACATCTGCTGTAATTTCTGGTGTAACCTGTATTTGAAGCTCTTTAGGCATAAAAAATATAATTCAAAGAGCAAAAATAACAATAAGTTTGTGGATTATAGCAATTCCGAATAACTTTGCCTCACACTTAAAAGTCATGGAACAAAAAATAAAGCTAATTTGGGATTTTAGAGGTCCTGTTGCTGCAAAAACAGCTGAGCATCACGAAATTCATTTGAAAGAATACATTGCAATAGAAAAATTACCGTTGAATATAACCGGCTTTGAAATCCTAAATGAGATGTACGCTATCGCTTATATGGTGGTAAACAAAGAAAACATGATTCAGGTTCGAGATGCTTTAAAACCGCACCGAGGAGAGGTTTATGCTGTTGAAAACTAAAAAAGGGAAGCTTAATTTGGCTTCCCTTTTTTAGTTCGCTACTTCACTTATAAATTGAATTCGCATCAAGCGCAGTTCTTCAATATCATAGTCTCCATCAAACTCTTTTAAGGCATCTTTGATATTATCGGATTCCGAATCCATAAAATAATCATGAATTTCTTCTTGCTGATCATCGTCAAGGATTTCATCAATCCAATATTTGATATTTAACTTGGTCCCTGAATAGACAATTTGTTCAATCTCTTTCAATAACGAATCCATATCCAATCCTTTGGCCTTAGCAATATCTTTTAGAGATAGTTTTCGGTCAACATTTTGAATGATGTATAGCTTTAATGCCGAATTGGCTCCAGTCGATTTCACTACTAAATCATCGGGACGCATAATATCATTGTCCTCCACATATCGAGAAATCAACTCCACAAACTCTTTTCCGTATTTTTTAGCCTTTCCTTCTCCTACTCCATGCACATTACTCAATTCATCAATAGAAATAGGATATTTCAAAGCCATATCTTCCAGTGACGGATCTTGGAATACCACAAAAGGAGGAACTCCCAGCTTTTTGGCTACTTTTTTACGCAAATCACGCAACATAGCCATCAAAGCTTCATCGGCAGTACCTGTTGCTTTTGCCGCTGTAACAATAGCCTCATCTTCATTCTCGTTGTACTCATGGTCTTCCGACATCATAAAAGAGACCGGATTTTTGATAAAATCTAATCCTTTCGGGGTTACTTTTATAATTCCATAAGTTTCAATATCTTTAGACAACAAACCATCCACTAATGCTAAACGTAATACTGACATCCAGTATTTTTCATCGTGGTCTTTTCCACAGCCAAAAAATGGTTGCGCATCCGTTTTATGAGCCTTAATCATCGCATTCT
Organism: Bacteroidota bacterium; assembly: GCA_040385625.1. GTDB lineage: Bacteria > Bacteroidota > Bacteroidia > Flavobacteriales > Flavobacteriaceae > Flavobacterium. The sequence continues at coordinate 79,569 of JAZKHA010000013.1, read as the reverse complement.
GCTTACCCATCAGGGTATATACAATCTCTTTTGACTTATAAATATATTTGGTATCGCGAATAACCTGAATTAATTTAACTACTTGTTCTTTAGCTTCTACCTGTGGTTTCGGATTGCGAACATTATCATCCATATCTCCGCCTTCACCAGTTTCATTGTCAAATTCTTCTCCGAAATAATGCAGTAAAAATTTACGGCGTGACATCGAAGTTTCTGCATAAGCAACTACCTCTTGCAATAAAGCAAAGCCAACTTCTTGTTCAGCAACAGGTTTCCCCGACATGAATTTTTCTAATTTCTCAACATCTTTATAGGAATAGTACGCTAAACAATGCCCTTCACCTCCATCACGACCCGCACGACCCGTTTCTTGATAATAACTTTCTAACGATTTAGGAATATCATGATGAATAACAAAACGAACATCGGGTTTGTCAATCCCCATTCCGAAGGCAATAGTAGCGACCACAACATCAACATCCTCCATAAGGAACATGTCTTGGTGCTTGGCTCTTGTTTTGGCATCTAATCCCGCATGATAGGGTACCGCAGAAATTCCATTTACTTGTAAGACTTCAGCAATAGCTTCTACTTTTTTACGAGAAAGACAATAAATCACTCCCGATTTCCCTTTGTGTTGTTTGATAAAACGAATGATATCGCCTTCAATATTTTTAGTTTTGGTACGTACTTCGTAAAACAAATTAGGACGATTGAAAGAAGCTTTAAAAGTGTTAGCATCTGACATATCTAAATTTTTCAGAATATCTTCTTGTACTTTTGGGGTAGCCGTAGCGGTTAACCCAATTACAGGAATATCTCCCAATTGTTTGATAATACTTCTTAAATTACGATATTCAGGTCGAAAATCATGACCCCATTCCGAAATACAATGCGCCTCATCTATCGCTACAAACGAAAGTTTCTCCTTTTTAAGAAACGCTACATATTCTTCTTTAGTCAGTGATTCTGGAGCGACATAGAGCAGTTTGGTTAATCCAGAAGAAATATCTTTTTTAACCTGATTGATTTCGGTTTTAGTAAGGGAAGAATTTAAAACGTGTGCAATTCCATACTCTGAACCCAAACTTCGCAAAGCATCCACTTGATTTTTCATTAACGCTATAAGCGGCGAAACCACGATAGCAGTCCCATCCTGAATAAGAGCAGGCAATTGATAGCATAAGGATTTACCTCCTCCAGTAGGCATAATAACAAAACTATTATGACCTGTAATGATACTTTTTACAACTTGTTCTTGTAACCCTTTGAACTGGCTAAAGCCAAAATATTTTTTTAACGCTGCGTGGATATCAATTTCGTTGGAATTCATTCTCTACTAACTGGATTTTATTAAATTTGCACTCATAAAGATACAAATTTCTTTTACACACACAAATTTAAAACTATTCTGTTTTGATATCAAAAGAAAAAATTTTGGCTTCGGCCAAAAAAACCATTTTATCCGAAAGCGAATCTATTGCTAAGTTAGTAGACTACCTTACCGATGATTTTGCTAAAGCCATCGAATACATTTTAAACAGCAAAGGACGATTAGTCGTAACCGGAATTGGGAAAAGCGCCATCATTGCACAAAAAATGGTCGCCACTTTTAACTCTACCGGAACTCCATCTTTATTTCTTCATGCCGCCGAAGCCATTCATGGCGATTTAGGCATGGTACAACCCGAAGATGTCATAATTTGCATTTCAAAAAGTGGCAACAGCCCTGAAATAAAGGTTTTGGTTCCGCTGTTAAAACGAGATGGCAATCCATTAATTGGAATAACAGCCAGTACTACTTCATTTTTAGGGAAGGGATCAGATGTGGTAATAAATGCACATGTCGACCACGAAGCTTGCCCTAACAATTTAGCGCCAACCAACAGCACTACTGCCCAACTAGTATTAGGTGATGCCATAGCGGTTTGCTTAATGGAAATGCGCAACTTCAGAAGTGAAGATTTTGCCAAATACCACCCAGGTGGTGCATTGGGCAAAAAATTATTACTTCGCGTAACCAATATGTTGGACAGAACTCACAAACCAAGCGTAACCACTACCTCCTCGGTAAAAGACGTGATTGTCGAAATTTCAGAAAAACGACTAGGAGTTACTGCTGTTATGGAAAACGGTAAATTAGCCGGAATCGTAACTGATGGTGATATCAGAAGAATGCTGAACAAAACCGAAACCATTTCAGGACTAACAGCACAAGACATTATGACCAAGAGTCCGAAAACAGTTCAGTTAGACGCTATGGTTGTAGATGCTTTTAACGTTATGGAAGATTTTTCAATCACGCAATTAGTAGTTTTTGACAAAGACGAATATGTTGGTATATTACACATTCACGATATTTTAAAAGAAGGAATTATATAAAATGGCGAAGAAAAATTTAAGCGAAATGTCATTTTTAGATCATCTTGAGGAATTAAGATGGCTATTGGTACGAAGTTCTATTGCAATTATCATTTTAGCAATAGCAGTGTTTTTTGTTGCCGATTTTGTTTTCGACGACATTATTTTTGGACCTACAAGAGTAGATTTCGTTACCTATCGTTTTTTCTGTGATGCTTCACATTACTTAGGTTTTGCCGACAGTATTTGTATTGAAGAATTACCGTTTGTCATTCAAAACACAAGCATGGAAGGTCAGGTAAATGTCTTTGTATGGACTTGTATCACGGCTGGTTTTATTTTAGGATTTCCCTATATTTTATATGAATTATGGCGTTTTATTAGTCCTGCACTGTATGAAAACGAACGTAAATACGCCAAAGTCTTTATTTTTTCAGCTTCGCTCCTATTTTTCATAGGTGTTTTGTTTGGGTATTATGTGATTGTACCGATGTCGGTAAACTTTGTAGCAACTTTCTCTGTGAGTAGTGTTGTGAAAAATGAATTCAATTTAGAATCGTATATCAGTATGATTAAAACATCGGTAATAGCTGGTGGACTCTTCTTCGAATTACCTATCATCATTTATTTATTAACCAAATTAGGATTGGTAACGCCTACATTTTTACAAAATACACGAAAATATGCTGTGGTAATTGTATTGATTATTGCAGCCATAGTAACTCCTCCAGATGTAGTAAGTCAAATTACAGTAGCAGTACCTATGCTACTGATATATGAAATAAGCATATTAATCTCTAAATTCGTTGTAAAACGACAAGAAAAAAATGAGCAACTTAGTTAATGAATTCAACGATTATCGTTCTAAAATGAACGAAAAATTGTTAGCCGACGATAATAAAGTCATCAAACGTATTTTTAATTTAGACACCAACACTTACATGGAAGGTGCTTTGGATGTAAAGACAAAAGAACTGCTAGGATTAGTAGCTTCAGCCGTATTGCGTTGTGACGATTGCATCAAGTACCATTTGGAAACCTGTTACAAACTTGGCATCACCAAAGCAGAAATGATGGAAAGCATGAGTGTAGCTACTTTAGTGGGCGGGACCATTGTTATTCCGCATTTGCGTAGAGCTTATGAATTTTGGGAAGCCTTAGAAGAACAACCTAAATAATTGTTAATTGGTCGATTTGAGAATTCGTTTATTCGTTTATTTGTAAAAACTTAGGAACTTAGCTCCTTTGCAACTTAGATACTTAAGAAAATGATATTAAGAGCAGAAAATTTAGTAAAAACCTATAAAAAACGTAGTGTTGTAAAGGGCATTTCGGTTGAAGTAAACCAAGGAGAAATTGTAGGATTACTAGGTCCAAATGGCGCTGGAAAAACAACTTCTTTTTACATGATTGTAGGATTGGTAAAACCAAATTCAGGAAACATTTATTTGGACGATAGAAACATTACCGACTTTCCGATGTACAAAAGAGCTCAAAACGGAATTGGTTATTTAGCACAGGAAGCTTCTGTATTCAGAAAATTAAGTATTGAAGATAATATCATGAGTGTTTTGCAATTGACCAACTTGACCAAAGACGAGCAAGAAGCTAAAATGGAAGCCTTAATTGATGAATTTTCACTAAACCATATTCGCACCAATCGCGGTGATTTACTTTCGGGAGGAGAACGTCGTCGTACCGAAATTGCGCGTTGTTTGGCTACCGATCCTAAATTCATCTTACTTGATGAGCCATTTGCAGGGGTTGACCCGGTAGCGGTAGAAGACATTCAACGTATTATTGCTAAACTAAAAGACAAAAACATTGGTATTCTTATTACCGACCATAACGTACAAGAAACCTTAGCGATTACCGACAAAACCTACCTAATGTTTGAAGGAGGGATTCTAAAAGCAGGAGTTCCAGAAGAATTAGTGGAAGACGAAATGGTACGTCGTGTGTATTTGGGCCAAAACTTTGAATTGAGAAGAAAAAAATTGGAGTTTTAGTCTAATCTATTCCCGTAATTATATATAAAAAGCACTGATTTCTCAGTGCTTTTTATATTTTATGCAGTTATTTAATCAACAATTCCTTCATTTCAACCGAATTTCCATTATAGATATTAATATCAACAGGTCCTTTTACCCCATTAACTTTTCCGTTTTCGGTAAATTGCCAGATGGACCACTCGTCATCAATGTCGGTATAAAAAGCCGTATAATTCGCAATCCAAAAAGGATAATCTTCAAAATCGTCCTTTAGAAAATCTTCATAATAGCTTTCGCTGCTATAAATAATGGGTTTAACGCCATAATGATTAGTAATAATCTCGAGCCAACGTTTTAAGCCTACTTTTAATCGTTCAATAGATTGTTCTTTTGGTAATTTTTCAATATCCAATACTGGCGGAAAATCACCTGGAACCAAAGTCACTTGCTTTATGAAATTTTGAGCCTGTGCTGTAGAATTTTCGTTAGGTCGATAGTAATGATAGGCACCACAAATCAAACCGTTTTCTTTGGCTTTTTTCCAGTACTTTTTAAATTTATAATCGGCTCGATCATTGCCTACACTGGCACGAATAAAAGCAAACTCAACAGGATAACCCCCTTCAATTTCATTGAGAGCATCCCAATCTATTTTATCTTGATATTCAGAAATATCAATCCCGAAAGATTTTTCAATATGTGTATCCAATACTTTATCGATAGGCATCGAACGAGCTTCTGCATATAAAATTTTATCGCTAACAAAACCCAAATAGTGCATAAAAGCACCACGCTGACTATACAAAACTGCCAAGAAACTAAATCCCATCACAAGTTTAAAAAACAACGAACTAGAGAAAAAGGAAACCTTTCCTTTAGCGGTTTTTCGATTGTTTTTTTGTGTTTTGTAAGTTGTCTTCTGAATTTTTCTTCTAACCGCCATTTATGCTTTTTTCAAAAACAAATTATGAATTACCGATAGTACTACGTAAAAAACAATCACCAACGGAATACCTAAATAACTAAAAAACACTAGAAGCAATAAAGAAATCAATAAGAAAAACAACTGTAACGCGTTTTTCTGAAAAGAGAAGTTTTTAATTTTTAAAGAAAACAAAGGAATTTCTGCATTCATTACATAAGCACTCAATAATGCAATAGCTAATAACACATAAGTATTGTGTAATAAAGAAGTAATGCTTTCAACAGAAGAAAATTGAATAACTAATGGCAAACTCATAATAAAAAGAGCATTAGCTGGAGTTGGCAATCCTATAAACGAATCGGTCTGACGGGTATCAATATTAAAATTGGCCAAGCGATAACAAGCGCCTAAAGTGATTATAAAACCAAGAAATGGCAATAGCATTACCGAGCTGTCCCAAAAATTCACACTAATGATTTGAGAGGCTCCAAACGATTTTAGAAGTAGTTGAAACATCACTATTCCTGGAGCTACACCACTGGTAACCATATCGGCAAGTGAATCCAATTGTAAACCCAATTCGCTTTGCACTTTGAATAAACGAGCAAAAAAACCATCAAAAAAATCAAAGAAAATACCCAAACAAACAAAAAAGAAGGCAAATTCATACTCATACTGAAAGGCAAAAACGATAGCCACACAGCCACACAATAAATTCAAAAGCGTAATAATATTGGGAATTTGTGATTTTATTGACATACAAAAAAGTTTATACAATGTATTTTTACACCACAAATTTAACACAATAAGTTTATAAGTTGTTGAGTTTATTATATCAGATTTTTATTTCATCTTTGCCAAAACGTTTTGAATTGAAGAAAAGAATACTCATAGCACTGTTAATCACAAGCTTAACTGCTTCTGCACAAACCATTCGTAAATATTCCAACGAGTTTATGAATATAGGTGTAGATGCTAGAGCCTTTGGTATGGCCAATGCCATGGTAGCACATACCAAAGATGTCAATTCAGGCTATTGGAATCCTACCGGTTTATTGGAAATAGAGGACAGCGAGGGATCATTAATGCATGCCAACTATTTTGCCAACATTGCGCAATACGATTACATAGGTTTTGCTAAAAAAATTGACGACAGAAGTGCTTGGGGCGCCTCGATTATTCGTTTTGGAGTAGACGACATTTTAAATACAACCCAATTAATTGATGCCAACGGAAATATTGATTACAACCGTATCAGTTTGTTTTCTACTGCCGATTACGGAGTTACTTTTTCTTACGCTAGGGATTTACCTGTTCGAGGATTACGCTATGGCGTTAATGCTAAAGTAATCCGAAGAATTATAGGGGATTTTGCTAGTTCTTGGGGATTTGGTTTCGATTTCGGAATGCAGTTTGAGAAAAATGACTGGCAATTTGGGGTAATGGTGCGTGATATTACCACCACCTATAACATTTGGAACATCAACGAAGAAGAATTCAAAAAAATACAAGACGCACAAACCCAAGACCCATTACAAAATCAAGACTTGCCAGAAAGCAGTGAAATAACCTTACCAAAAGCGCAAGTAGGCTTGGCTAAAAAAGTAGATTTTCACAACGAAATGAGTTTGCTCACTGCTGTCAACCTGAATATGGAATTTCAACAAACCAACGATATCATTTCCTCTAAGATGGTGAGTATTTCTCCTGCTGTAGGATTTGAATTCGGATACAACGACTTGGCTTTTATAAGAGCGGGTGCTGGAAATTTCCAAAACAGTCAATCTTTATTCGATATTGAAGGAAACAACAAAAAAGTAACATTTCAACCGAATATCGGACTAGGTTTCCACTACAAAGGCATCTCAGTAGATTACGCACTGACAGACTTGGGCAACCAAAGTGCCGCTTTATATTCAAACATATTCTCAGTAAAAGTAGATTTATCAATATTTAGATAATCAAAATGATTAAAAAAGTACTGTTTTCAATTCTTTTATTACAGTCTGTAATTGGTTTTTCACAAACTCCAATGCTATCGGACAAAGCCATTTTTAGTGTTTTAACTGTGGGAGTTGCGAACGAATCGCACACACTATACGGGCATACCGCACTTCGTGTTAAAGATACGGTGGCTGGTTTTGATGTCGTGTATAATTATGGGATGTTCGATTTTAGAACGTCTAATTTTTTATTAAAATTCACCAAAGGAGACTTACAGTATTACGCCGCTGTGTATCCTTATGCTGATTTTGAATACAGTTACCGAGAAGAAAACCGTTCGATATACGAGCAAAAACTAAATCTTTCTTTAATTGAAAAACAGGAATTATTTCAAAAACTAAACCAATCAGTTTTTACTCAAGAAAAGTTCTACACCTATAAATTTATCGATAGAAACTGCACGACAAAAGTGATGAATGTCATCAATTCGGTATTGAAGGACAAACCCATCAAAAACACCTTACATAAAGACGAAAGCTATCGCGAAGTCTTATACGGTTACCAAAAAAACCAATTCAATTTGAATTTCGGAATCAATATCATTTTTGGACATCGTCCGGACGAACAGGCCGCAGTATTATTCCTTCCAATGGATTTATTAGAAGTGTTAAAAACCACTCAGCACAATGGGAAATTATTAACCGATAAACCAACCGATTTATTTATAGCATCTGCTCCTGAAAAAGAATTTTCTTTCTGGAACAGTATCTATCCTTTAATCATAGCCCTTTTTATTATTGTTTTGGCTAACAAAAAAGGAGTAACTATTCTTTATTTTTCGATACTTGGACTAATGGGATTATTTTTCATAGCGGTCAATATTTATTCGTTACACCGAGAAGTCCTTTGGAATTATAACATCCTTTTGTTTAATCCGCTATATGTAGTGTTAGCTTATTATTTGGTTAAAAACCACATGGTAAAAATTAAAAAAGTAGCTTTGGTATGTTTTTTATGTTTGGCAGCCTATCTTTTTTACATGCTAAATAAAGTACATCTAGGAATGGTTTCACCTTTCATTATTACAACAGGAATCCTATTATTGAGACTGTATTTTAAAAATCAAAAAAACTAAACCTCTCTACTTATCCCTTTTCTCTTATCCCTTTTCCCTTTTCCCTTTTCCCTTTTCCCTTACAGCTAAACTACTGCCCCCTATAAAACAACACAGTACTAATCGTTTTCACTACAATACTCAAGTCTAGAAAAACGCTGCGGTGTTTGATATAATACAAATCGTATTGCAGTTTGATTAAGCTATCTTGAAGAGTTTCACCGTAAGAATAATTGACTTGTGCCCAACCGGTTAAACCAGGTTTAATTACGTGACGGGTTTGGTAAAAAGGCATAATCTCGGCAATTTGATTTACAAAAACAGGGCGCTCAGGTCGTGGACCGATAATAGCCATTTCCCCCTTCAGAACATTGATAAATTGAGGCACCTCATCCAAACGGGATTTTCGTAAAAACTTACCAAAAGCTGTAATTCGGGTATCATTAACCGTAGCAAAAACAGCACCACCGCTTTCCGCATTTATAATCATGGAGCGCAGTTTATAAATCTTGAAAATAGCACCATTTTTACCCACCCGGTCTTGCGTATAAAATAAAGGTCCTTGGTTGGCAATTAGATTTCCAAATAAAATAAAAGGCAATAAAAACAACCCAATGGTTAATCCAAGTATAGCCGATATAATTTCAACAAGCCTTACATAAATCAAATACAATTGGTTTTGATTACTTCGGGAAAAAGGGAAAAACTTATAAAAATCACGAGCAACAAATTGTACTGGAATACGTTGCGCAATACTTTCATACACTTGCGTATACTCCCGCACAGGAAATCCATTTTCCAATAACAATAGTAATTGATTGTACAATTCGACTGTAATTCCTTCTGTTTTTTGAGAAGCAATCACGATTTCCGATATATTTTGTTTCTCAATAAAAGAAACTAAATTTTCAACACCAACCGAATTTATAGTAGTTCTTACTACAGAATTATCACCATTCAAATTCAAGAAACCTTCAATTTTATAATGGGGATCGTTTTTCTGAAGACCATTAACTAATTCGTCTAATTCGTCATCTTGGCAAACAATAATAGCTTTTTTAACAAAACGGGTAGAGGCCAAAAACCGAACATAAAGCAAGCGCCATAATAATAAAGCACTGACAACGGCTATGTAAAAGAATAAAATTTGCAAACGATTTTCAGGTAACGGCGGAGTATAATAAGGCGTAAGCAAATAGGTCAATACTGTTACCGAGCTAGTCAAAACAATACTTCTAACGACAGAATACTGATTACTGGCAATTTGCAGATTGTACATCTCGAAAACCGAACCAAAAAACAACAAATAAACCGACAATACTAGGGTCCAATAAAAACTCTTATCCGAAATCTTGAAATAGTGGAAATCAAAAAAAGTACCAATGAGATGCAATACCGTCAAAACAAAAATAATATCAAAAATTCGAAGAAGAATTTTTCGTTCCGAAATTTCAAAGTGTATTTGCTTATTTTGTGTCATAATCTGGTGGCTAACGCAAAGTAATAAATATTTAAGAGAAAGTCATTTATTAAAGAATCTTTTTTTGCTTGAACAGTTAATCTTGAATAGTAGCCTGAATGATGGTCGCGGTATTGTATTTCCGGTGAAGGGGTTTTGTCTTTTTATAAACACAGTTGGAGAACCCTACAAACAAATAAGTGAGTGTTATTCCTGAACCAGTAGGTGTAGCTGCCTTCAAGATAACACTAGTGGCTTCATGTTCTTTAGACAGAATAATTTCGGGGCTGTAATGGGTTTCAAATGTATTGTGTTGATAATCCCATACGCTAGTAGCCAAAGCCAAGTGAAGCTGATTAGCCTCGGCTTCAGGCCATGCAATCTGAGTGGCGGGATGAATCTCTAGCGTGATTTGGTGGTTAGCATACTGATAATCCGTTTTCAGAACTTGGGTCAAGGGACGCAATTTGTTAGCCTCAAAACCAACAAAGTAGTTGAGGGCGTCCACTGATTTTAACGCTTCCTCTAAAGTACGTTGTCCTTTGGGATGTAGCGTGTCTTCGGCAAGCAAGGCCAAGAGTAACTGATTGATTCTACCAGCAGAACTGACTTCTTTGGCTCGGTCCGTGAAGGCTTTGGCCAACAATCCAAAGATCTTGCCTTTTTGGGCACAATAGCCCATTTCCTTTCCATGGTTTCTGATGCGGTCAAAGATGGGGTTGTTTTTAAACTCAGCTGCGGTTACCCCTGTAGTACCTTTCATACGAACATAATTCGTACCGTCTGCAGTTATTACAAAGTTAAGATCATCAAGGGTGCCTTGAATTTGAAAGGGTGCGATTACTTTAGCCATTTTTGTTTTAAAAATAATAATTTTTCTTACAAAAATGACGCGCTCGTTTACGTTAGGATATGTTGTATTATACTTATTCTAGCTACTCCTCACATTATACATTACTTGTCCAGAGCTTGCCGAAATATAAATGAGTCGTCAGTTCGAGTGATTTTCGTAATGCAATGAAGAAAATCATATCGAGAACCCGCCTTTCACGGCTCACTATTCACAACCTAATCCAACAAAGCCATCCATTGCGTTTTCACCACTTCCCAATCCAATTGTTCCGCTTTTTTTCGGGCATTGGTGGTCAGCTTGGTTACCACTTCGGGATGTTGCAATAAGTAGTCAATTTTAGCTACCATTTCTTGGGTGTCGTTATCATTGACCAATAAGGCGTTTTGTTTGTCTGTCAACAAATAAGGAATACCCCCCACGTTCGTACTCACCACCGGCAAGCCCAACGCCATGGCTTCCATGACACTTACGGGAGTGTTATCAAAATGGGTGGTGTTGATAAAAATATCGTACTCTTCTGAAAGAGAAATCCATTCTTCTTTAGTCAAACCTCCTGTAAAAGTCATGGCTAAATTCAGACTTTGTGCATACTTCTTGGTTTCCTCCAACGAACCGTCTTTATCCGGTCCCACCATACACAGTTCCGCTTCCGGGTATTTTTGCTTGATTGTAAGCAACACTTCTATCGCCATTTTGGGATTGTAAATAGCGGCAAAAGCACGTACCCAAAGTAATTTGGGTTGTAATCTTGCTCTTTCTTTAAACGGATAACCCTCCATTTGAAGGACATTCGGAATACAACTCAAATTGGAATACCCGTGTTTTTGAAAAGCTCTCAAAAGATAGGGAGATGGGGCAACATTTTGAAAAGCGTTTCCGAATACCATTTTGCACAGATTTGGATTTTTTTGTAACCGATACGGTAAATTTCCTCCGTGTAAAATGGGGATGTATTTTAACTTCAACACCCGACATAACTGACTCGTCAAAAAAGCATACCAAAAACTGGATGTACTGTAAGTATCAATAAGTATATAATCTAGTTTTTTGTTTTTTAAAACACACCAAAGCATGTCTAAAATTCTTAAATATTGATTTTTTTGAGAAGAGGCATACGTTAGGACATACCCTTCCTGCACCAGCAGTGAACCCAGCGTTTCGATGGTTGTTTTATTCAACCCATGAGAAGATAATTTATTCCCTATGTAGAGCAGGTTTTTCAACTATCTTTAGTTTTAAAAGGGTTAAAGCATAGATAAAACCAGGGGCAGCAATCCGCATCGCTGCATGATTGATGGTGAACAACCAAAAAACAAAAAAAGACAGTAAAAAAATATGTTGTTTGTTATTTACATAAAAAACAAGTGGGATAATTAAAAGTATTAACAAGTTGATTATTCCCAAAGTACCGTGCTCTGAGAGCATACGAGTCACTTCGCTATGAGAAGCGCCCGACTCTCCGGTTTCTTCTTTACGATTTTCTTTGTTTTTGCCCACTCCGATTCCTGTTATTGGGTGTTCCATAAAATAATTCATCTCCATTTCAGCAATTTTTTCGCGTCCTGAAAATTGACTGGCTTTTTCTTGCCCTAAAGCATTCTTATTCTGGTACCTATTCATGATCAATCCATTGGTTTGCGAAATACTATAGGCAAATACCGAAACCCCAAAAACAACCAGCACCACCATTCCAAAATTAAGTTTCATTTTGGCTTGTATCGAGACGTACGGATAAGTAGCTAACAGCAAAAAAACAATCATCAGTACCCCTGTAATCATCCCTCCTCTCGAGAATGTAATCAAACACCGAAAACTGAACAACGCTAAAAGGCCCAAATTGACCATTGTTATCAAAGTTCCTTTGGAAAAAAACAACAGTCGGACAAAAATTAAAAACATGCCCAATCCCAAAACGGTAGAGACCTGATTGGGTCCAAAACCACCAGAAGTAGCCGAATTCGAATCGGTTCCAGTAATGGCCTCGCGTAAATCAGGCGTATACAGTAAAATATATACCAATATCCCCATCAAAGGGTACAACATGATACGGGTGAGTTTATCTATATCTGATAATAAAAACTCTTTATCGGCACAATAAACAGCCGAAATACCCAAAGAAACCGGTCCTAAAATATTAAATAGAATGGCTTTCCTAATATCTGCCTCGAAGCTCAAATTTAAAATACCCCAAACAATACCGGGAATCAAGAATAGTAAAAAAATCCAATATGGAAAGGCTCGTTTGGAAAAGCCTTGGTAAAAAATACCCAAAACCATAAAAAGAATAACGGCATATTTTCCGAATTCATAACCCAAAAAAAACATCTTTGCCATACGTAAAAACACCTCGGCTCCTACCACATAGGCGGCCCAAAAAAGCACTTCATTATTTCTATTTTTACTTTTAAATATTGAAAAGAGGGCCAGTAGAAACAAAATTATGGCATAAACTATCGCCACGGGTTTTAGAAAATAAACAATCCCTCCCAGCAGAGCATGGAGTCCTATTTTTTTTATATAGTCGTAATTACTGACGGTTGTTGTTCCCAAGTATTGATTGATTGAGTTTTTTATAGTAATGATCAAAAGTAAATAATTCTGCTAATTCCGATATGGTTTCGGCTCTTTTTTTTAGCGCAGCACCTGATTCATTAATCGCATTTTGTACCACCTGAGCAAAGGTTTCGTTCGAATTTATTTTCCAAACAAAACCGTTTTCTTCATTTACATAGTGGCTAATGCTTCCCGCATCGGAGACAATGGGAAGAACTCCACAACAAGCTGCTTCGGCAATTACCTTAGGAAATCCTTCTGAAGCGGACGGCAACAAAAAGAAATGACTTTCTGCCAGAACCTCATGCACGTTTATTTTATCTAAAAAACCATGAAAAAAAACTTTCTCTTTCAAGAAAGAACTTTTTAATTTGTATTTTCCTAAATCTTTTCCATCCCCTATGAAATGAACTGCTTTTATTTTCTGTGAAGGTATTTCCTCTAATGCCTCTATTATTCTTGTCACTCCTTTCGAATCCTCTAGTCTACCAACAAAAGTAAATACAAAAGGTGCTTCAAAAGTTTTAGAATTGGCTATTAATGATCCATTTCTAATATCTTCGTGAGTAAGACACGGATTTTCGAATGAATAACAATGTTGGGGCTGGTTCATCCAAAAACCGTTGATAGTCACTTTACATTGGGCAAAATTTTTTTTGAGCCACCAACGTTGTAATTGGTAGGAAATGGGTGGGTTTTCCTGCGCCCAATTTCCCGCATATTTGACCCAGAAATTGAATGTTCTCTTGATGAAAAATGAAAATAACGGCAACAAAAATAACCCCATACTCGTAGGAAGTCGAAGTTGTACTTCCGTAACCCCGTCCAAATTTTTAACAACTTGTTTTAGGATAAACGGGATTTTGACCAAAATCATAAATTTATCTACCAGTGATTTCCCACCATACGAAGGAATGGGTACAAAGCTAACATTACTTTGGGTATAGGGCAATGCACTCTGTGGAGCCTGATTTTTATAATAACACCCTATATGTACTATTTCTTCCCAATAATCAGCCAAGTAGCTAATTTCATTAATAGTGGAACCCCAACCTACTATTTCATTATTGTGGTTTCTATAGTGTTCAGTATGGGAAATAATGAGGAGTTTTTTACGCTTCACTTTGTTGACTTTATTTTTAATTATCTTTATTACCTTGACTGTTCATCGATAATTCGACAAGTTCAGTGTTACAATACCTTATTATACCAACTTTTCAATGTATTGTTTTATGATCCTATTCCAATCGAAATTTTTACTCCATTCAATCGCCTGACTGGAAAACTGTCCATAATTCTCCATTACTTGTATAACCGCATTTAAAATTTCGGTCGGATTATTTTGGTTCACCAAAAACCCAGAATAACCATTACTTATAGCGTCTGCAATACCGGAATCTTGAGAACCAACAACAGGAATCCCCATTGCATTGGCTTCCAACAACGCGATTCCGAAACCTTCAAAATCATTATTCACGATTTGGCTCAACATCACAAAAACAGTACTTTTTTTAAGAATTTCGTTTCTTTCCCCATCGGATAAAACACCATGAAAAACAACCTGATCCTCCACCTCAAGCGATTTTGCTAATACTAAAAAATCAGATTGCTCGGTTGGAATTCCAATACAATGATACTGCACTTGGGAAAACTTCTCTTTCAATAAAGGCAACGCTTGTATCATATTTTGCTGTCCTTTTCTATAGGTTACATTGCCTACGGTAACCAAATGGACTCCGTTGGGCTTCACTTTTGGCTCACTTTCAAAATGGTGGACTTCAATACCATTATTGATTACTTCTATCTCTAAATTTGAGTTTACCGACAGGGCGTATTGTTTGGTAAACTCAGAAACCGCAATGAGTTTGTCAAATTTCAACAAACTCCATTTGGTGATTTTTTGAGAAATACTCCCTCCTGCTTTCAATTCGGAACCATGCAAAATCGCTATTGCTTTTTTCTTTGCAAAAAAACATTTTAGCAAGGCTCCCAACCATAATGAAAATTTACCAGAAGCCACTATTATCTCATTCTTTCCTGCCAGAGAAAAAACTTTTCTTATACGATTCATGTAGATAAATTTATTCCGCTGGATACGGTAAATGGTAAAATTTTGTTTTTTGTCAAATACAGAATCTTCTTCACGCGACCGGAAATTGCTCACTACCGAAACCTCGTATCCGTTTTTTTGCAGGTATTTTGACAACAAGAACGCATGATTACCTATCCCGCCTGGCAAAGGAGGAAATTCGGAAGTTATGATAAGTACTTTACGATTCAACTTGATGGAAAATTTTAATTTTAGCGGGTATTCCAACTAGCGTAACTCCCGACTCCAAAAAATCTTTCGTCACACAGGATAAAGCGCCAATTTTTATGTTGTTCCCAATTTTCACAGGACCTAAAATAACTGCATTAGCTCCTAAATTGCAATTGTTTCCAATCACGAACTCACCCTCAGTACATTTTTTGGAAACTCCAATAACATTACCTCCTGTTAAAGTTAAATTTGATTCAATGACTGATTTACCTGAAATGACGATTCCCATTGAAGGATGCAAGACATATAATCCGCCTTTTATATTGGCTTTGTAATGAATCTCTAAATTAGAATACGCCTGAATAAGGTTAATTATGGGAAGAAATAAAATTCGAATTATTTCATAGGGTTTGCCTAAAGAAATTAGAGAACCGCGTTCCATACGATACAGCAAAACGCCCCAAAAGGATCTACTCATCCAAATATACAATATTCGGATTTTTCGTTTTCCTAACATTCTTCTTACATCCTGTATAAAATACGAAAATTGTTGTTTCATAATTTAAGTTTTCTATTCTACTTCCCTCAGTTTTATATTGGCCAGATTCCATGATTTCTACACTTGCAAGCCTGACAAAGGTAACAAAAAAGCATGATTACCTATCCCGCCTGGAATAGAGCAAATTCAGAAAAATAATGACGTTTTTTTTGTTCATAACAAGCTTGAAGGTAATACAAATTCAATTTTTTGATCTGTCTTTGCTATTTCATTCAGAAAATTGAGGAAGTTTTCCCAAGATTCTTTTTTATTAGATAAACTTAACATAAATGGATGTGCACTTATTGTGTACGTCTGGTAATTGGTATCCAAAATGTGTTTTACCACCACTTCATCAAAGCCCGTATAATGATTTTCAAAAACTAAAATCCCTTTGTATTTCATTATGCGACCAGTCATATTTCTTTTAAAGAAACCAAATTTAGTGAATAGGTTTTTATAGGAAATCCGAATCCATTGGTAGTCGTTTTTAATTAACAATTTTAGCAAATCTTCTGTGTTTCCCATAGAAAAAAACGGAAATATTCCCCTATCACCTATACTAAAAGCACCCCTTTGCCACCAAGTCATCGGACGGTTATGTGGCGGTACAAATCCTAAAACTTTTTGCTTGTTTTCAAGGGCATTTTCCAGCGCCGTTTTACTTCTTTTTAAGCTTTTCTCAATTTGGTCTTTTTTAAAGATAGGCGTCCATTCGTGTCGCCAACTGTGAGACGCTATTTCGTGTCCTTCTTTTGAAATTTCATTAATCAATTCAGGAAAGGTATAAGGATAGACACCCTTTTCTGCCGAAAAACCTGTAATGGCAAAACAGCATTTAATATTTCTGTTTTTTAACTCCTCTAAAATCCATTTTACATTGTTAATTTCAACCTCAAGGTTTTCAAAGTTAAAATTGTAGGGATAGGAAGAATTGATTTGACCAATAGGTCCGTCAAAATCCCAGATTAAAATGATTTTTTTCATAAACAATTATATATTTTCATCGGAATCAAAAAGTGTATAATAAAATGTATTTGAAAAGGCTTTTTCTCTGATTGACTTTTCTTTGCTAAACAAGATTACTTTTGTTAAAGTTCTAAATCGAATGAATCCTAAAAAGGGTAATATTAATGAAATACTTCTGGTATTACTTAAAAATTTAATACGAACCAGTTTATCATTTTTATATTTTTTGCAAATAAACCCAATAATAGACAAAAATTGAAAAACATGCTTTACATTAAAATCAGTTAAATAATAAATACCATTCACAAAATACCCGCAAAAGAAAGTAGTTGCATTTTTTTGATAACATTCAATTCCATTATAATAGTTTTTAAAGCTTGAAAAACGCCAGTCTATAAAAGACTCATCATAGGAGCAATGAATTTTAGGTTCGATTTTATTTGACTTCAGATGAAAAAATTCTTTACTTTCTATTTCGGAAAAAGCGTTTGCAGAAAAGCATTTCAATAATAACACAAACGGGTTCGGTATTGTATTCAAAAAACGTGAATTATATCCTTTAAGTTTAAAAATTTCTCCAACTTTCACAGGAAAGATAAATTTCCTAGGACCTAAAATAGAAATATAACCCTTCTTTAGCATTGATTTTTCTGCTGCTGGACTTGGATCACTTCCTAAAGTAATGATGCAGTTTTCATGAGCAAATTCGTATAACTTTTCGGCAACCCCTTTTCCTCTGTAATTAGTATCCACCATCAAATCACAAGCCCATTGTGTTTGATAAACCACTCCATCAATACTTATTTCACTAGGAACAACACCAAACTGCCCTACTACTTGATCTCCGTCAAAAGCAAGAATAAATGAATTTAAAGGTTTATTTTCAGCACCTCTGAACTTCCAGTAGATGTACTCCGGAGTAAATCGCCTTTTTTTAGTCCAATACTTTTGAGCAAAAGCAATGTGCTGTTCTTCAAATTCTTTAGAATATGGCTTTACTTCAATCATTTCATACCCCTTTTTAATTTCATACTCGATAATGACCATGACTTATATACCTGGTAAGTAACCAACGGCAATAGAAATGGCATTAAAGCGAATGAAAATATCTTCAAAAAACGATTTCCTTTAAATTGATAAGGGACTAATGACGGTAAAATGGAGTGTAATATATACAATCGAGATTTGCTATTCCCAAAATACTTTCGAGATAAATACAATACGCTAGGTACAGGTCTTGGTCCCAATATTTTTTTAGGACGCCAGCCGTCCCAGCTTCCCATTTGACGTAACCCTCCTTCGCTCACTTTTAGATGAATTCTTTTGGCCTTGTAATTAGAAATGTTTTTATATCCGTTCAAATAAGCACGCAAACCATATTCACCATCGCCCATACGTTGTTTTTCAAACTGTCGGTCAAAAAAACCAATTTCGGTAAAAATGGATTTCCTTAACAACACATTTCCGGTGTCCAATTGATCACTCCAGCGGAAATAACTATAATGTTTAGGAACTTCGGCACCGACAGTACTAATGGAAACGCCTGAAGACAAATCAGCTTGAAAATAATCCAAACACTTTAAATGTTCTTCAATCCAATTGGGTTCCACCAAAGAATCGTCATCGTATAGTAAAACATAATCTCCTTTTGCTGATTGAATGGCTTCATTTCTAGCACGCCATAAGGCTTTCTCTTCTTGGAACCAATATTTTAAATCGAGTTTCCAACCTTGGTAAAAATCCTCTCTGAAAGCATCTGTTTGATCGACAATAATCACTTCAAAGTTTTTATACGTCTGATTTTCCAAATCGCACAACACAGCTGACAGGTATTCATACCGATTAAGTGTAGGAATCACAACAGAAATAAAAGGTCTTGATGTTACTAATTCGCTTTGAAAATTCTCGTAATCAGGATTGCCAATTACATTTTTAGAATAATCAACGCGCTTGACATTACAGTTTTTTAAAAATCCAGCGATTTCTTTAAATGGATTTTTGAATGTAATTAACCGAAGAAATAATACGTAATACACCCAGGCTTTATGAAAATTCTTACGTAAAAAACGATACTCATCTGCTGTGGAAAAAGAAGTGTTTTCCCAAACATTAATTCCTTCTTTATAATTTTTATTAATAAATCCAGATTGAAAAGCAGTCCAAGCTAAATCATGCTCTTGTGCTTTGCTACTTTCATAATTAGCGTCCTTTTCAATAGAAACACCTAATGTCTTCAATTGACTTTCCGTTGGAAAATAACCAAAATCATTCGAAGGCTTTAAATTAAAGCACCAAATAGGTTTTAAATATTGTAAAAAATTAAATATCATTTGTAATCATTTCTAGCATTCCCTTTACAGAAAGTGTTTCTTTCCATAATTTTCGATTATTCAATTGCATTTGGATAAAATCGTCATTAGACAATTGCTTGTGGAAATCAGAAACCATTTGTGCAATGTTCTTTCTGTCTTTCCATTCAATCCAAACTACATGCTGCTTCCAATTGATTTGATTTTCAAAAGGCAACAAACAATCGGTATTGACAAAAATAGGTATTTTGCCCATCATAAGCGTTTCATAAAAACGAACGGAGAAATTACCCGCACCACGAACGCACAAAACATAATCAGAATTGGCGATGTTGTTGTAATATTCTATGGTCGTTTGAGTTCTTTCTTTTTCCAATTGAGCCCCGGCACGATAATGATTTCGGTAAATAAAGTTGGTTTGCACCAAAGAGAAATTTTCAAAATATTTTAATAACTTAGCACGTTCATATGCTGATGCAAATAAGTTTTCCCAATCTTTTCGAAAAGGGTTTTGAATAAAACGTCTTACATTTTCTTTTAAGCATTTTGCTAATTCTTTAAACCGTTTTAATATTGCTGTTGTAGCATGACCACAAAATCCAATTACAGGCAATTCTCTTTTTACAACTGGTGTAATAGTTTCTTTCTGAAAAATCCTTTGAAAATGGTCCGAAAGTGATACTGGAAAACCTTTATTGTTTTGCGATAATTGCTTCGAGAAACCGCCCAATCTAAAGTATATAAGATTTGAGAAATCTGGAAAACTCAATCCAAAATCATCACTTACATAAGCATAACCTTGTTTATTATTCCTTACTAATTCATCATTTGCTTTCTTTATTTCTTCGAATTTATTTTTTTTTAAATAATCATTTACCGAAAAGGGGAACAAAACAAGATCACTTTCTTTAATTGATGAGGCCAGAACAAATCGATTATCTAAATTCCATTCTGATTTAAGATCATTATCATCGATCCAATTATTATTCTTAAAAAAAGGGCGTGTCAGGATAAACAATTCGCGTTTATCTCTTACAGTATAACTAGTATGGGGGATATAAATTTTCAATATTAGTTTTTTAATCTTGCTTAAACATCATATTTATTTTCCGTAAAGATCACCATCTTTAATCTTAAATAGAAACAATATTGAAATCACAATTCCCAACAATAGCGGCGTATTTTCCAAAAGCACTATTGTACATTTCTTTTGTTTTTAATAAAAAAACCTTCTCACTCTCAGCAATTGCAAAAAAATCAGTAAATGTTTTTTGATGTTCTTCAATTACATTCTGTTTCTTTTTATCAAAGTCGATGTGTTTTGGAATTCCATCAAGCACTTTGTAAGGAGTATTTAATTTTATTTCATTTAAAAAACGAATGCTGTCGGAAAAAACACAAATTTCTTTTTCGGGATATTCTTTCGCAATTTCTAAAATACTGATTTTAAGCGCTTCTATTATTGCTATTTTTCTCTGATCGGAAACTTCACGTTTTGTTGTATCCTTAAAATCTCCTAATATAGAAGTGAATCGGGTATGAATGGCTATCGTATTATTATTTGCTACTATTGATGATAATGCCGTTTCTAAATAATTACTCTTTTTGAATAATTCGTTAAATGAAATCCGCCATAAATCATTTTGTTCATTCAAATCAAGTGCTTCATGAATTGTTACTGAATAATCAATATTAGCGTAAACTATAAATTTTTTCTTATTGGATTTCGAAATAGATTCTTTAGGATTTATTTTAAAATCATCCATTAAATATAAGATTTTGGTATTTATCGGATTCCACTTCAAATCATCTTCTGTTGCATTCCAATTGAATTGATTGGTTTCTAAAAAAAGATTCAATTCGAACGGGTGTTTAAAATAAATTTTAAAATCAGCATTTACTTCTTTTGCAATTTGATAAAAAGAAACAATCCCTTTTAGCCTGTCAACCAATCCACCATGCTGAATTTTACCATCGAATACTATGACAATTTGTTTTTTTTTAGGTTGATTTGAAAATGAGATTTTATTACAGTAATAAAGAAGAAGTTTTCCTTTTACAAGTATTTTTTTAATCTTATTCTTATATTTCTTAATGACTTTCATAAAAAGCAATAAATTTTTCAATTTGTTTGGATAATGTGAACTCAGTTTGTACTCGAGTTATTGCATTTTGAGTCATTATATCCTTTTCCGATGCAGACATTTTATAAACTTCAGCAATCTTATTAGCCAAATATATAGGATTTCTTTTAGGAATCACAAAACCGGTTACTCCATCCAAAACATTTTCAGAAAGACCTTCGGCATCCGAAACCACACACAACAACCCCATAGCTTGTGCTTCGAGTACGGCATTACAAAAACCTTCCTGCAGGCTATATTGCAGGTAAATATCGGTTGTTTCTAATTGCTCTTTTACTTTTTCTGGAGATAATTTCCCTGTAAAAGTAACATTGTTTGTCAACCCCAATTGATGCACAGCAAAAAATAGTTTTTCTTTTTCGCTACCATCACCAATAATAGTATAATGAAAATCAATGCTTTTATCTTTGAGTAATTTTAAAGCATCCAATGTGTAGTCTAATCCTTTTATCCAGTGTAAACGAGACACTGTTTTAATTTGCAGTACTTTACTTGTTCTTTTTTCTTTTTGTTCAAACAATTCCAAATTGATTGCGGGAGTAATTTTTACAATATCCTTCTCTTCAACTCCATTTTCTGAAAGACTTCTTTTTATACCTTCCGACAATACATGGTATTTTACTTTTTTAGCATAAAGAAGTTTATAACAATCCTTATTATTAATTGGATATACATAATGATCGAATCCTCTAAAACTCACCGCCATTCTAGCCACTATAACTTCGGCTATATTTTCCCTTCCCAAAGCCATAGTACCAAAACCAAAATGCAACCAGTCTAATTTTTGGGATAAAAAAAACTGATTGGCAATGATTTGTTTAATGTTTTGAACAATTGAAAGTCCGTCATTCTTATTAAGCACATATAGTTCAAAGCTTTTTTTCGGGTTTAAAAAAACAACTTTCAGAAGTTGAACAAAACTAATAATTGTAGCGTTAAATTTATTTCCTCCTAGATTAGAAGATTTAATTACTTTACAATTTGAATAATTACTTTTAGATTTTGGATTGTTTACAAACAAAACAACATCATGTCCTTTTTCTTGCAGACCTAAAATTTTATTCCGAAAAAAGGTTTCGGAATAAGCAGGAATATTTGGTAAAACAAGTCCTATTTTCATTTTATTGAAATGATTGTTGGTTTATGCCTAAAAAAGCGAAGACTTCCTTAATTTGTTTGTCATTATCTTGTAAAAACACGTTAGTCGTATGTAAATTAACTTCTTGAGAAGTTGGAATTTCTATAAAAGGATAAAAATAATAATTTGTAAAAACTACAGAAACATCATTTTTTAACGAATTAGCTCTTAACCAAATATCGTCCGCATTTAAACATATTTTTTTGATATTTTCAATATCAAAAAGGCTTTCTGAGAAAAAACTAGGTCTATACAAAACTCCTCCAACCCCTGTAGGAATTAGTTTTTTTGAGGGTTCAGAATTGTACACCTGATTAATTTTCCAATCTCTGTAAGGTTTAAACCTATTTTCTTCAAAACTAATTTCGCGCACCCTATTAGCGATAATGCAACTTGGATTTTTGTGACTCAAAACAAATAACTTTTCTAAAACATCTCTTGGATAAAAAATATCATCATCAATGGTTACAATTAAATCTTTTGGGTATTTTTTAAAAGCATATAAATATTTTGTATGTGGCTTAATGTCTTCGCAAAATTCTATTTCTAAACCACATTTTTTTAATTCTAATATACTTTTTGGAAGCTCTTTTTCTTGATTAGGAAATTGCTCTGCAGATAACCATAGCACAACTTTTTTAGGTTTGTAAGTCTGATTTAAAATACTTTTAACAGAAAGATGAACTATGTTTATTCGTGCAGGGAATGAAGTTAAACTCACAATAATTTCGCTACCAAGGTTTACTTCTAATTGCTTTAATCTTAACTTTTCATGATATTTGCATAATGCATTTTTCAGGTATTTGTAATTACTCCAATACAATCCTTGAAATAAACGATTTTTATCGTTTACATTTTTTTGTGTCAAATAAAAATTATACAGAAAATGAATCATTATCAGTTATTTTTTAAAAAACAAAGACAACGTTAGCAACATACTGACTGCATGTGAATAATAAACTGAATCTTCATTTTTAAATTTATCGTAAAAGTCCAAAGATAATTCTTTTGGTAGTACTGCATTCATTTTCTCATTTTCAAAAAGCCATTTTTTTAATTGTTTTTCATTTTCTTCTCCCAAAAACTGCAACTCCCAATTTCGTTGAATATATTTTTGAGGTTTTAATGTTCTTTTTACTTTGTCAAAAATTCTATAAGGCAAATTATACGGAACTTTATTCAGATGATAATTGTACAAATTAAAAGGTTTTTGGCTTTGCCAAGTAATTTTAGCCAATTCAGGGTTACGCATTTTTAGGTATTCAATTTGAATTTGTCTTCTGGCCAAATATTTCTCAGGAACGGAACAAATAAACTCGCACATTCGGTTATCGTAATACGGAACTGAAATGGAACGAACCGATTCAAACACAGACAAATTAGTACTAGTCCAACGGGGTGCCCAATACAAACTTTTAAACGCTCTGATTTGTGCATTGGCATTTGTAGGTATGTTAATTTCTAAAAGTAGCTTTTGTATTCTTTCAAATAGATATTCTTTAAAATCACCATCCAATTGCCAAGATTGCCAAAGCTCTTCTGCTAATTCTAACCCTCCTTTTTTAACTATTTTTTTTACAATTATTTTTGTCTGCTCTTTCAAAGAGAGGGAATCGGAAACTCCCATATCATCAAATAAAACATCGCCCCAATGTCCCAAACTAAAAATACCACCCAATGAAGAGTAATCATTAACAAAAGCCATTTGTCTTGGATGTGTAAAATCTGAATAGCAACCATTTATTTGTGCTAATTTTTCAATTTCAGACCATAAATACCCCTTTTGTACTTTCCAATCTTCAAAAGGAAACCCACAGACTTTAGCTATTTTTTCACCATAGCGAGTTTCGTCATGCCCTCCTTGAAAAGCGTATCCATAAGCATGAACACTTTTCCCCAAGTAGTGTAGAGCTGCAGCTTGAGTCCTACTATCTAAACCTCCAGACAATGGCAGAATAACTTTTTTATTTTCCGTTTGTTCTTTAATTATAGTTTCGAATAAAACTGCAAATTCCTGAACGATTTGATGTAAGGGACGTTCTACTGGTGTATAATGCCATTTGAAGTATTTTTCTTCTGAAAGAACAACATTATTATTCAGAATATAATTAGTAGCCGGCCTCAATGCTTTTAAATCTTTATAATATGTATCATTATCCAGAAAAAAACCAATTGCTGCGAAAATACAGATAGCTTTTCGATCTAATTCTGTTTTATTACCTATGAAAGTAGGCTTTAATGGTATTATTTGATTTTTTATTGTTGACATTTATTTATTGGCTATTTTATAATAAAGTTCTTCATGAGCTGTAATAAATTTTTTCATTGAAAAATTTGAAATACAATACTCTCTGAGATTCCCACCTATTCTTAATCGTTCTTCATATGACATTTCATATAAATCAAGGATTTTTTTACTCAACATATCACTATTTGAAGCTTCAAATAGTAATTTCTGAAAATCTTTTAATACGTAATTAATTCCTGAAATATTAGAGCCCAAAACTGGCAAACCTAAACTCATCGCTTCCACTAGAGCCATTGGCATTCCTTCTTTTCTTCCTTCATTTAGCGTTGGAATCACATACAAATCCGAAGTGGCTAAAAAAGGACGTACATCTGTATGTTTGCCTAAAAAGTGAATTTGTGTTTCTTTCCCTAAATCGTTTACCTTTTGTTTTAATTCGCCGGCATAATCACTTCTATCGTCTCCTAAAACGTGAAGTTCTATATTGGGATTGTTTAACGAAATTATGGAATCTATCAACACTTCAATTCCTTTTACCGGAACCAAATTGGCAACAGTTATTATTTTAAATTTATCAGAATGTGTTTTCTCTAAGAAATGTTCGGGATTATAATAATTAGTATCCAAACCCAAAGGAATCAATTTTTGCTGCTTTCTTTGAGGGAAGTAATTTCTCATTTCTTCGTTAATAGTTACAATAAAATGACTTAAGTAACTTCTAATTTTCCAATGGATATTGCCCCAAGTCATTGCTTTTTTAGTGTAAATAAATTTAGTACCTGCTAATCTTGAAGCTAAAACCTCGGACCAATCACTGCTCCAATGCCAGGAATGAACAATATCAAACCTATTTTTTTCAATAAACTCTTTATAAGGTTTTATGCGCTTTAAAAGAGTCCAATAAGGGTGTAGTTTGCAAGTGGTTTCAATTAAATGAATAGGTAGCCCAAGTTTTTCTACTTCTTTAAAAAAAAAACCATTATCATGTGAACAGGCTATATGAACTTCAAATTTATTCTTATCTAAATTTTCAGCCAGGTCATAGAGCACCTTACCACTTCCTGCGGTATCGAAATTGGGAATTGTATAGAGGATTTTTATTTTTTTCATTTACTTTTAAAGAAATATCTGTTGATTTTTAAAAATATTGTATCTGAAATCATTTCTTTAGAATAAGCCCAAAGTAATGTAGTTCCTAATACAAACTGTAAAAAAGAGATACATTTTTTATTTAAAAATAACTTTAAGTTGCTTTGAACATAACTAATATCGTCTTTGTTGCCAGAACGTACCAAATACCTAACAGAAAGAAAATAATACGCTTTAAGCTTTTTTAGCTGTATTTTATTCAACTCAAAATCAGTGGTTAAATTTGTAATGAGTTGATTTACAGAGGCCGTGACTTTCTCTACAGTTCTTTGCTTAATATCAATAGGCTTAGCATAATAATAGAAATCTACATCTGAATTATTTAGAATTTCAAAATTATTACCTGACAATAGTGCTCTTATCGAAATTTCTATATCTTCTAAAAGAGATAATGAAGTGTTAAATTTCCCTAAGTTCTTAAAGAAGGATGTATTCCATAAAACAGCTGTAGTTTGCCAAACAAAATTAGCTTTTAAAAAATGATCTAAAAAATTGTTTTTTACAGTAGAAAAAGGTTTCACTTCCCCTGCGCTATTGAATAGGTTGAAATTCAAAAAAACAGCAAAGTCTTCAATCGTTATAAGTCTGTTTTTTACAAATTCAGACGTTATTTTATCATCTGAATCCAGAAACACCAAGTTATCATGAATAGCATATTCGACTCCTAAATTTCTACAAGAAGAAGCATTTGTTTTTGATTCGTTAAAGACAATCTTAATTTTGGAAGAGGTATTGTTTTCAAAAAAAACAGTAAAATTATTTTTTACATCAACACTAGAACAATCATCCACAATAATCCATTGCCAATTCTCTGAAGATTGAGACATCAGATAATCATAAATCTTTGTTATTCCTGAAAAATCGTTATAATGTGGTGTAATAATACTTAACCCCATAATTTATTTTTTAATAATTCTGGCAGGATTTCCAACAACAGTAGAATTTGAAGGTACATCTTTTACAACAACAGCACCTGCTCCTATAGTGACATTATTACCAATCATTATTCTACCTATAATAACAGCATTAGCTCCAACTTCTACATCATCACCAATAGTGGGTATTTCGTCTGGTATATTATTCTTATTGCCTATAGTGATGGAATTTCTGAATGTGAAATTTTTTCCAATACTTTTAGCATTAATGACCGTGGCATAAGGATGGTAACAAACCACTCCCCCTTCTATTATTGTGCTTCCAAAGATTTTACAAGGATACTTTTCAGAAAACAAAAAACACCAGAATGGGGACGATAATTTACCTATTCTCCAAAAAAAGATATAAGCAAAGTCTTTGTTATGAATTAACAAAAAACAAAAATGCTTCTTCAGAGTTGCTATTTTATTAGCTCTTTTGAGAGCTACATTAGTTTGTAAATCTTCCAATAAAACAGCATTGTTTTTCACATATTTATTAAAAAGATAAATAGCAAAAGGAGTTTTAAGATAGAGTTTTAATAGGTATTTATATTTTAATGTATCCATTTGTTTTAAAATTTGAAATTAATTAAAAAAACTAATTTCTTTTAAACCTTTTTATTAATTTATAAGGAAAAACTGATAATAAATCTTTTTGAATTTTATTTACAACCTCAACTTTTGGAAGACAATAATCATTTACTTTTATTATTTCATCAAATGAAAATCCTTGGTAATCTCTTTCAACATTAATCAATGCCGATTCGAAATAATCATAAAACTTAACATCATCCCCGTTAAGTTTTGAATATTTCCACCACATTGCAGGAATTTGATAAGCATGCGCAACAATTAATCCATGAAGAGAAGTTGATATTATTTTTTCGCAAGCTAAAATTTGATTAATAACAAATTCAACATCACTATTTAATAAATCAATGAACAACACTTTACTTTTATTATAATTTAATGCATTAAGTTCTTCGAAGTCTAAAAAATGTGGAATCACTCCTATTTTGTATATACTCTCTTTTTTTTCTTCATAAATTAATGGCAACAAAAGTGCAGGATCTCCGTAAATATTAGGAGCATTAAAACTTAACTCATTCAACCTTTCTGCTGTTCTTGGACCTCTTACTGCTACAAACTTTCCTCCTTTTATTTTATCGTTTTTACTTATAATACCACTACCCCAAACTATTGAATTCGAATTGGATTTATTTATGACACTTCCAATCATCAATGCATGTTTGAAAAAAAACGAAAATTTACTTTTAGGATAAAAAAGTTTTGGCTTCTTTCCTGTTAACTTTTCAACAATGTAAGGATTTAAGAAGTCTCCAAAATTTTCTTTGTGGATACCATCATCAGTAGTTAACGACCACCAGTATATTTTAGGTCTATTATCTATCAATAATTGGACAAAAGAAACTATTTTATTTTTTATAATTTTAATCATATTTTTTTAGATGTTGAAAACTTGATCAAGCCTCTCTATAAATTTACAATGTTTTTCGTTTTTCGTTTTTTAACTTATTCCTTTTATGCAAATATCCATCGTATGCTTTTCTATTGGTCATTTTTATCAATTTATATAACATTTCTACATTATGCAAAGGCAACTTTAATTTAAAGACTTGTTTTAATCTTTGTTTGGCTAGATATAGTCTATACCCTTGCAATTTTTTTAAGCCATAATATTTGTAAATAATAAAACCTATGTTTTTTTGAAAAACTAATGTAGTGTTTTTATCATTTCTTCTCCCTCCTTTGGATGCTCCTATATGCAATAGTTTTGCTTGTGGATTAAAAAATATTTTATAGCCATTTCTGACTAAACGAACTGCAAATTCTCTATCTTCTGCTGCTCCGTTTGGATCAAAATATTGGTCAAATTTTCCTATTTCATAAAATGTTTTTCTCAAAATAGCAGTACATCCTGCGGGGGTGTAATAACATTCTTCGACTTCCTTATTTGGGACTACAGTTAATTTATAAAACCAATGATTATTAGTTTCTTTTTTATTGATAAAAGTCCCGTCTAAATTACAAACAGCTCCAGAGCAAACAGATGTTTTATTCTCTAAAATAGGTCTTATTATTTCTTCGATAAAATTGCTCTCAATTCTAGCATCATCATCCAAAAAAATTAAAATCTCATTTGAAGATTTATCTGTTGCATAATTTCTACTGCAACAAGGCCCTATACCATCGTGCTTAAAATGAATCAAATTAAAAGAATATTGATTTTCTATTTTTGTAAAAGAATCACTTTGGTCAGAAATAACAACTTCATCAACTTTTTGATTTTGAAGCTGTAAGTCACTTAACAAATCTAAAAGGTAATTAAATCTATTTTTTGTCGCAATTATTACGGATATCTTCATTCTAATAATTAAATTTATATCTCAACAATAATATTAACTCCCCTAACTTAATACTACTCAACAAAAAAAATACGTTTTTAGGATAAAAAAAACTTAATTTGGTAAAGTAGTGTTTTAATAAATTCATTTTCAAATTTCGCATTTTCTTTTCAAAAATTATATTGTCGAAAATACATAAGGCTTCATTTTGAGCAATTATAAAATTATAAAACTCATTCGTCCGTTTACATTCCTCTAAACTATTTAAATCTGGGCTTAAAAATTTTACAATTTCTTCATTAGAATATTTATTTCCAATTTGTAATGATTCAAGCATTCGTAATCTGCATTTGATTGCATTTAATTTTTGATTATTAGACTTTGTGTTCGACACTTGATTTTTGTGAGTTCTATAAAATAATAGAATCTCATCTATATTTGCCAATTTTCCCTCAAATACTAAGCGTGTCCAAAGCTCATAATCTTCTGCGTCTTCAAAGTCTTTGTTATAATTATATTTTTCAAATATCCATTTTCTACCCATTATAGTAGGATGTCCAAAAGGGCTATTAAAACAAAGCCTAACAGCT
This sequence comes from Bacteroidota bacterium, assembly GCA_040385625.1. Taxonomy (GTDB): domain Bacteria; phylum Bacteroidota; class Bacteroidia; order Flavobacteriales; family Flavobacteriaceae; genus Flavobacterium. The sequence goes on along the minus strand of JAZKHA010000013.1, from coordinate 49,741 downwards.
ATATCCTTGTGATTTACCGGGTACCTAACTTCATCTTCAATTACCCCAAATCTTTTCAAAGCTGTTCCAACCAATAAAATATCTGAATTTTTTTTAAGAAAATCTACCTGCTTAGCGAAACGCTCTGGAAGACAAATATCATCTCCATCCATTCTCGCAATGAATTCCCCTTTTGCAATTGAAATCCCAAAATTCAAACTATCAATTAGACCTGAATTATTTTCTTTTTCATATAATCTAATTCTATTATCTGAAAACTTTTTGATAATCGCAATTGTATTGTCGGTTGAGCAGTCATCAATGATGATTAATTCAAAATTCAAAAATGTCTGATTTAAAATACTTTGTACCGACTCATGTATATACGATTCACAATTGTAAACCGGCATTAAGACGCTAATTAATGGTGAGTTTTGCATACAATCCGTTAGGATAGATTATTCAACACATTATACAAATGATGAATTTCTTGCTTTAAATCTACTTGATGATTCCCAACAAAAAAACCTTTTTTATCTAAATATTGCGCGTTTTTCATTTCGCCAAAAATTTCATAATCGAAATGTTTCAATACTTCATTTTTAGTAAAATCACCCGTAACAATTGGACGACAATCAATTTGATTCGCTTCTAATTTTTTTACAATTTCCGCTCTATCTAAAGTCGATTCTGGTTTAATGATAAAACTAAATCCGAACCAACTACTATTGTCTATATCTTTTTGAATGTAGAAATCTTTATGGTTTTCGAATAACGACACAAAAAGTTCGGCATTCTTTCTTCTGTAATCTAAAAATGAAGGTAATTTTTTTAATTGTTCCACACCAATTACACCACTCATTTCAACTGGTCGTACGTTATAACCTGGCAAAATAAATCGGAATGATTCTTCAAAAGCATTATCACTTTTATTAGAAACATGATTTTCTTTTGGTAAATGACGTGTCCAACCGTGAGCACGCAAACAAATCATTACATGATACATTTCTTCATCATCAGTAACAATTAATCCACCTTCCATTGTTGCCATGTGGTGAGAATAAAAAGTAGAATACGTTCCAACCAAACCAAAAGTTCCAGTTTGTTTGCCTTTAAATTCGGCACCCATAGATTCGCAATTATCTTCCATTAAGATAATGTCTTTATCACCTATGATTTCATTTATTGCGTCAAAGTTATTAGGGTTTCCTAATAAATTCACCGCTAAAATCATTTTAGTTTGATCAGAAACTGCATGTTGAAGTTGTTCTAAATCGAAATTTAAAGTCTGTAAATCAACATCTACAAATTTCAATTTTAATCCATATTGTGCTAATGGATAATAGGTTGTTGACCAAGAAACAGCTGGCACAATTACTTCATCTCCTCTTTTTAATTTAGGATTTTTGGTAAAAAACATAGCAGCAACAGCAATTAAATTAGCTGAAGAACCCGAATTTACCATAACGGCATATTTCGATTTTACATAAGTTGCAAAATTTTCTTCAAACTGTTTTACGCCAGCACCCATTGTGTACATGTCTTTGGCAATAACGCCATTGATGGCTTCTATTTCTTTTTCGTCCCAAGTTGACGAGGCTAACGGATACTTAATCATGTAAAACTTCTGTTTTAAAATAGTCTAATGTTTTTTTTATTCCTTCTTGTATGGTGGTTTGATGTTGCCAACCAAATTGCTTTAGTTTACTATCATCAATTAATTTTTGCTTCATCCCAATTGGTTTTGATAAATCGTGTACGAACTTACCTGTAAAACCAATCGCCTCAGCAATCGCTTCATAATACTCATTTATAGTATAATCGAAACCTAAACCAACATTTATGTTTTGTGGCATGTTGGAGAAATTTTCTAATGCATAAAATACAAAATCGGCTAAATCGCCAGTATACATAAACTCTCTTCTTGCTAAGCCATCACCCCAAATATCAATTTCGGTGGCATTATTTTGTTTGGCTTCGTATATTTTTTTAATTACCGCCGGAACCATGTGTGAATGTTCTGGTGAAAATTTATCATATTTCCCATATAAATTACATGGAATAACGGTTTTGTATTGCAATTCTGGATTTTCTTTTACGATGTATTCGCACAAACGAGTCGCAACTACTTTTGCAATAGCATAACCTTCATTTGTTGGTTCTAATTCACCTTTTAAAATTAGTTCTTCTTGTAATGGATTTTGAGCTTCACGCGGATACATACAGGAACTTGCCATGTTTAAGAAATATTTCACGTTGTTTTCTTTAGCCGCCATGATAATATTTCTTCCCATATCTAAATTGTAAACCAAAAAATCTACAGGACGAGCCATATTGGCTTGAATTCCACCAACTAAACCAGCAGCATGAATAATAACATCAGGTTTATTTTGCTTAATGTATTTGTCAACGGAATCAAAATCGCGAAGGTTTAATTCGGAACTTGATGGTGCTAAAATTTCATAATTTGAAGCTTTTTTGTGCTCTAAAATATTTTTACCCACCATTCCGTTTCCACCTGTAACAAGAATTTTCATCAATTATTCGTATTTATTTAATGAATCTCTATCTTTAAAACGAACCACATACTGTATATCGTGCTCCATCATAATACGAACCAATTCTTCAATAGAAGTTCTGTTTGGATTCCAACCTAATTGTGTTCTCGCTTTTGTAGGATCTCCTAATAAACTTTCTACTTCCGCTGGACGATAGTAATTTTTATCCACTTCAATAATTTTTTTTCCAGTGGCTTTGCAAATTCCAACTTCATTTTCGTTTTCACCTTGCCATTCTAATTCGATACCGGCTTCTCTAAAAGCTAATTCACAAAAATAACGAACTGAATATTGTACACCTGTTCCAATTACATAATCTTCTGGAATATCTTGTTGTAGCATTAGCCACATACACTCCACATAATCTTTAGCATAACCCCAATCACGCATAGCATCTAAGTTTCCAAGATATAATTTGTCTTGAATTCCGTGCTTGATTCTTGAAGCGGATAACGTAATCTTTCTGGTTACGAAAGTTTCTCCTCTACGCTCCGATTCGTGATTGAATAAAATACCATTAACCGCATACATTCCGTAGGATTCACGATAATTTTTAGTAATCCAATACGCATATAATTTCGCTACTCCATATGGAGAACGAGGATAAAAGGGTGTTGTTTCTGTTTGAGGAACTTCTTGTACTTTTCCGTATAATTCTGAAGTGGAAGCTTGATAAATACGAGTGGTTTTTTCTAAACCACAAATTCTTATCGCTTCTAATAAACGTAAGGTTCCAACTCCGTCAGTTTCTGCCGTATATTCTGGCATATCAAACGAAACTTTTACGTGTGATTGTGCTGCTAAATTATAAATTTCATCTGGACGAATTTCCTGAACTAAGCGAATTAAACTAGTCGCATCAGTCATATCACCATAATGCAATTTAATTTTTTTGTCTTTATGTAAATCTTTTAAAAGAGAATCAATATATAAATGTTCAATACGTTCCGTGTTAAAAGTAGAACTACGACGAATGATTCCGTGTACTTCATATCCTTTTTCTAATAATAATTCGGCTAAATACGAACCGTCTTGCCCATTAATACCTGTAATTAATGCTGTTTTCATTGAAAATTTTATTTATTTAAAGACATCTAAATATACCTTTGTTTTTGAAATTTAATACTACTCATATGATAAAAAAATTAAATTTTTATCCAATTCTCAGGAATTATATCTTGATAATTTAGCGTCTCATCACCAAACCATTTTTGAGGAGCTATTACTATTTTGTCAGGATTAGAATTTAACCATGCTCCCCACCAACTAAAACTACTATTAGCTATAATATTATGTTTACAGGATGACATCAACTTTAAATCCTCATAATTCGACTCAAAATCATTAAAATCTATATAATGAGTTTCAAAGTTCGTGATGAAATTTTCTTTTACCCAAGGAATATCATCAGAAAATAAAAAATAAACAGGGCTTTCTAACTTACTTTCAATAATTTTCATGGCTTTTTTGTAGTATTCTGTTTTGTCTGTTTCATGTAGAGTATTACCTACATAATCACCTCGTCTGAAATGAATAGATACTGCATTTACACCCTTAATAAAATCAATCGTTTTGAGAGTAATCGGCTTTAAGGTTGAAACTATTTTAAAATCTTGCCTAATTTCCTTTTCATATTTGATGAAATATTTTTCAGATTGAAAATAACCATCTAAAATCAGAGGGTTCCCTTTCAAATAAAAAAAATTTGAATTAAAACCTAAATCAACTTCTTTATATTTTTGCTTATTACCAAAAAATTTAATTATTCCTTTTTTAAAATTTGATGGTTTTTTAAAAATACTAGCTCTTAATGCAAAATTATGCAATCCATATTTATGAAGCGCATAGGAATTAAACGAATCAACATCAAGAAACATTTTTTGTCTCTTTTCAATTGAAATTGCTTTTGCCGCCGCATATTGAAACATTTGATTCCCTAATCCTCCTATAATCTTGATAACTATCATATTTCAATTAATTACTTTTTTTCAAAATATGGTTTTTCCAAATAATTGTATGAATAATATGCCAAAAGTACCGTTAACAACAATGATATTAAATATCCTAAAAGCATGGAAGCAAAATTAGAAATATTAAAAAAAGTTAATAATTTGGAACCGATATTAATTTTTATTACAAAACAATGTACAATATAAAACGAGTAACTGATCATCCCTAAAAATTGCATATAGGGATTTACCAATATAATTTTTAAACGGTTTTCACCAATTAAATTACTTACAATAATTAGAAAAAAACTCAACTGAATAAAAATATAAAACAAAGCATTATAGAGTTTATTGGTGGATACATGGGTTACCCAATCAAGGTTTAACCAACCAAACATCATAAATGACAATAAAAGAAAACCAATGATTGTAATTAACTCTTGGTTTTTTATTAAAATCGGTAATTGACTGATTTTTAAATGGTATTTTGCTAAAAATATCCCCCAAAAGAAACCTAAAAACCTAATGGGTTCCTCGATAATTTGCTGTGTGACACAAAAATGGATTATAACAATTAGTGCACAAATTAATAATAGAAAACTGTAATGCGTTGTGATTTTTTTGGGAAGCACTATAAATAATAATCCAGCTAAAATATAAAAGTAAATTTCGTATACAAGCGACCAGGTAACAATTATTATACTGGAACTAGAATTGAAAATATTTAGAAAAAAAATATTATCAAAAATCACTCTCGGTTCTGGAGTTTTGTAAATAACATAGGGAATTATGAGTATGAAAATTATTACAGGTAATAGTCTAGAATATCTTTTATAAATAAATTGATCAAAAGTCATTTTATTTTTGGGGTTAACAATTGACTTATATATTAAAAAAGAACTAATTAAAAAAAAGCAATCAACACCAATGTGTCCGGAATGAAAAAATTGAAATAGCGACTTAAAAAAAGAACTCTCATTCGAGTAATAATTCACATTTTGATATTTACCAAAAAAATGCACCCCAAAAACCAAAATGATTGATAAACCTCTCAATCCTTCAATAAAAGAATATTTATAATTTGAAGATTTTGAATTCAAAAAACAGTTAAACATTTACGTCTTTTTATAGTTTTAATTCCCAATTTTCCCAAACAAATTCATATTGATAGGTAATTTGATGCGTTTTAGAAAGGTTCTCCTGTATTTTATTCATTCTTTCTTTTCCATCATCTAATAGAAAATCATGAAATTGAACTTGAATATTCTTGAAAACACTAATTAAATTATTTTCAATTAAAGATTCTAAAAGTTCATACTCGCCACCTTCTATATTAATTTTGATTAAATCGACAGATTGGATATCATTTTCTTGAATAAAATTCACGATTGATTTAAGTTGAATAGTTTCTGAATTTTCTATTTTCAGAAACACAGACGACGCATTATCAGACATACTAATTTGTATTTGTTCATCTTTTGCTGCTAAACCAAAATTGTAGATTTTTACTTTAGAATTTTTCGCAAATTTGTTTTGAATAATTTGAAAGAATGATTGTATAGGTTCAAAAACATAAATTACTGCATTGTACTTACAAAAAATATTACTTGCAAATTCACCTTTATAGCCTCCAACATCAAAAACCACAGATTTTTCGTTTAAATCATAATCCAATCGTAGTGTTTCGTCTCCCTTAACTGCAAACCATGGCAAAACCCTTTCTCTTTGAATTAATTCATTAGGATTTACAATTACTTTTTTCTTACTATCGTAATTGATAAGAATTTTTACAGCTTTTTTAATTCTTGAAACCATTAGATTTTATTATTGTTTTTATTATTGTTTTAAATCTCATTTTTAGTGAGTATTCTTCATTTCTAATTAATTTAAAAATTTTCTTTCTTGAATTAACCGAATACATATCATTCAATATGCTTACCATAAAGGGGAAAAAGTTGTCTCTGTAAAGGCTTTCTGTTGATTCTTTTTTGAGAATTTCAATTCTTTTGCTAAACTCATCATTCTTTATAGCCTCCTCTATAATTTTTATGCTACCTTCAAAATTCTCTATGTCAATTCTAATAAAAGATTTCTCATTTACCATACTTTCTAAATTTGGACAACCATAGTAAAATGGTAAAGTGTGAGTGTATAAACAATCAAAAAATTTTTCAGTAACCCAATCTTCACAATAATCATTTTCTATTGCAATAGAATACTTATAATTTGCCAAGACATCCCACTTATCTTCAAAATCACAAATACCTCTTCCGAAAACGTCTATTTTATCTCCAAAATGAAGTTTTATTTTTTCAACAAATTCACGTCTCTTTCTATGTACTTCAGTAATTACTTTATCAGAGGATATAACAGAAATTAGTTTTGTCTTTTCTGGAGTTTTCAAACCAATCAATTCATCAAAAGATTTACCAATGAACCATGGATTTGCATTATGCGAATAAATAATATTTTTATGCTTTAATTCCCTCTGTACTGTAATTATAGTTCCGAATTGGTTTAAAAATTTTCGAGAAAACTTAGGACTTATGCTATAACATTCTCCTGGGATAAAAATTACATGCTGTGGATCACATTTTACTTCTTCTTCTTTTATTTTATAATCAGAATACACGACCCAAAAGTCACACTCCTTCAAGTTATCATCAATAATAAACTTATAATCGCCCCAAACTTGTGAAAAATTAGGGGTTTGTCTGAAGATTGGCCAATCATAATTAAACGTAAGCTTAACGATTTTCATAACTTATATTTTTTTCCATTCTGGATTTAAGAAGAAAAGTCCTGCTGCCCTAGGCAAGCTTCTAACAGTATATTTACCTCCATCTATAATTTGAAAAGTCAATGCACTTTCAATACTATCAAAAATTTGATGTCCAGTAGTTGTATTACTTGTTATACTTACAGTATAAATGCCAGGAAAAAGCCGTATATCTTTTATACTAACTTCATATTCTTCCTGAGAATCTGTGTGATTTAATTCAAAATTTGAGTCTCTGCCCATAATATGAAATATAGGCATATCATCTGAGGCTTTTATTTGAATACCTACTTCTGATTTAGTTTCGTTGGAGCTATTTTTTAACTTAAATCTAATATTTAAATCATCTCCAATTGAAAAATTATCAGTTAGAACATTATTTTGATTTGTCAAATTCGCAGATAAAAATTCTATATTTCTACTTCCTCTCCTATTTGTGTTTGCGTCAAAAATAGCAGTATGTCTATGTCTTGTAGATTCATCTTTAATCAAATAGACATCCAAAGTATTTTCAATAGCGCCTTGATAAACTAATTCCCCATTTTGCAGTAAAATTCCTTTATTACACAAACTCTTTACTGCTGCCATATTATGACTCACAAATAAAACGGTGCGTCCTTCCCCTTTGCTTACATCATTCATCTTCCCCAAACACTTCTTCTGAAACTCGGCATCACCAACGGCGAGTACTTCATCCACAATCAAAATCTCCGATTCCAAATGTGCGGCTACCGCAAAAGCCAATCGGACATACATTCCGGATGAATAACGTTTTACCGGTGTGTCGATATAACGTTCTACTCCTGAAAAAGCTATAATTTCATCCAACTTTCGGGTAATTTCGTGTTTGCGCATTCCCAAAATAGCACCGTTCAAATAAATATTTTCCCGTCCAGTCATTTCAGGATGAAAACCGGTTCCTACTTCTAATAAGGAAGCAATACGCCCTTTGGTATATATTTTACCAGTGGTTGGTTGGGTAACCTGACTTAATATTTTAAGCAGTGTACTTTTTCCAGCTCCGTTACGACCTATAATCCCTACGGAGTCTCCTTGATTAATCTCAAAATTGATATCTTTTAACGACCACACATAATCGCTTTCGCCTTTAGTCGCGCGATTGTTAGCTTCACCAATCTTCAAAAAAGGATCTTCTTTCCCTCGAACGGTATACCACCAGCGCTTCAAATCATCTCGCACGGTACCAGTACCTACCAACCCAAGTCGGTATTGCTTAGAAATATCCTCTGCTTTTATTACAATAGTACTCACAACTTATCCCTTTTATCTTATCCCTTTTAACTTATCCCTTTTAACTTATCTCCTTCACCCTGAGCTTACCAAGGGGCTAAACAGTATCCATAAACGACTTCTGCACCTTATTAAAAATCACGACTCCAAACGCTAAAATTACCAAAGCAAAAACACACGGATACCAAAGCGAAGAGAATCCAAACGACCCCACTCCCAAATACGCATACCGCATATAATCGAATAAGCCGTTCAACGGATTCAACTGTAAAATCCATTGATATTTTTCCGGCACGGATGAACTCGGATAAATAACGGGTGTGGCATACATCGCCAACTGCACCCCGAAACTAATTAGTTGATTCAAATCTTTGTACTTCGTCATCATCGAAGACAATATAAGTCCAATACCCATAGAAATGATCGCCATCAATACGATAACAAACGGAGTCAGGCCAATCCAAAAATTAGGCTGTATTTGTCGCTGTAACGCAAAATAAACGACAAAACAGAGAAACAGTAAAAACTGCACACCAAACTTCATCAGATTGGAAATCACTATCGTCAACGGCATAATCAAGCGGGGAAAATAGACCTTGCCAAAAATCCCAGCATTGGTATTAAAAACGCCTGCAACTGAAGTCAAACAAGTCGAAAAATAATTCCACAAGGTAATCCCAGCCATATAAAACACCAATTTAGGAGCACCATCTGTCGACAGTTGTGCCACATTCCCGAAAATAATAGTAAAGGTGATGGTAGTCAGTAACGGTTGTATGAAAAACCAAAGTGGACCTAAAATCGTTTGCTTATACACAGTTACAAAATCCCTGCGAACGAATAAAACCAGCAAATCCCGGTAATGCCAGAGCTCTTTTAATTTTAAATCAAAAAGAGAACTCTGCGACTGAATCACCGAATCCCAAACCTCTTCCTCTAAGGCATCCTGCTTCATTTTTTATTTTCTTAATACCCCTGCAACTTAACAATAAAAAATCGGACAAACAAGCATAAAAAACACAACTTTTAAGGATTAAATCCCATGATTCCTTTACAATTTTTAGTAATTCATAATTGGCAACCCTTTATCACCCAATCTTGTAAAAGAACTCCCTTCCCTCCTCTGCCTTATCCTTTATCTCTATTCACTTTTCTTCTCCCTTCTCCCTTCTCCCTTCTCCCTTCTCCCTTCTCCCTTTTCACTTCTCTCTTTTCACTTCTCCCTTTTCACCTAAAATTCCCTAACTTTGCCACAAGAATAAACAACCATGATATTTTTTAGCAAATCCAAATCCATACTAAAAGACCTAATACCAGATAATTTCACTGACATTCATTCGCATTTGATGCCAGGGATTGATGACGGGGCAAAAACTCCAGAAGACACATTGTTTTTAATAAATGAATTAAAAAAATTTGGGTTTTCAAAATTTATCACCACACCACACACTTTTAGTGGTTTTTGGGATAATACTAAAGAAGGAATTCAAAAAAAAGAAACGGAAACCAAAGAATTATTACTTCAGAACAACATTACCAACTCCTTTCAGGCTGCTTCAGAATATCTATTAGACGATCATTTTGCAGGGCTTTTCAAAAAAGGAGAGATCTTAACGTTAAAAGAAAACTACGTCCTTGTAGAAATGTCTTATTTAAATGCACCCATTCAATTATACGATTTGTTATTTGACTTACAAGTAGCCGGATACAAACCCCTTTTGGCTCACCCAGAACGATACCTGTTTTATCATAATAATTTTGGAGAATATAAAAAGCTAAAAAATGCCGGCTGTGCGTTACAGCTTAATTTATTATCCACAGTAGGCTATTATGGGAAAGAGGTAAAAGATGTAGCTAAAAAATTGCTAGAAACAGGATTAATCGATTTTGTAGGTTCTGATGTCCACCATAAAAAACATTTAGAAGCATTTAGCCAAAAAGTACTATTGAAAGACCTCCAACCTTTAAAAGAAGCCATCGCTAACAATCAGTTTTTTACATAAAAAAGAGGCCTTAGCCTCTTTTTTATATCACTCAATTTTTTTTAATTAAAAAGATTGAAATTAAATAATTTTCTATACCACGGTTCCGGTTTAATTTCTTGCCCGTAGCCGTAGCCGTAGCCATATCCGTAGCCGTAACCTTTAGTAGTATCACTGTCATTTAACAAAATAGACATATTCGGTAATTTTTTGTCTCGATACAAACTTTCCGGTAATTTCAACATCGGTTTATGCAGATAGTTCGCACGAACTACATAGATAAAGGCATCGGCGTTTTTAGAAATTAAAAGAGTATCAGTAACTAAGCTAACAGGAGCCGTATCGACAATAATATAATCGTAAATATCCTTTAATTCCTCAAACATGGCTTCTACCTTTTTACTCATCAACAGTTCGGCCGGATTAGGAGGAATGACACCTGCAGGTAAAATATCAAAATATTCATAGCCTTCTTGCTTGAGAATATAATCTTGAATCTTTTTGTCATTAGTAGACAAATAATTGGTTAAACCTCGAGAAGGTAAACTAATATACTCATCTAGCTTAGGATTTCTAATGTCCATTCCTATCAATAGTACTTTTTTCCCTGAAATAGCGATAGTAGTCGCCAGATTGACTGCAATGAAAGTTTTCCCTTCTTTTGGCAAGGTTGAAGTCAAGAATATGGTTTTAGCTCTGTTTGCAACAACCGTATTCAGAATAAATTCAAGATTTGTTCTGATGATTCGTATCGCTTCAGCAGAACTGGTTCTACTATCTGCCTTAATGATTTCATTATTCGATTCAGAATGAGGAACATCCCCTATAAAAGGAATTCCTAATCCATCTACATCAGTGCGATCTTTTACTTTAGTATCTAATAATTCTTTTAAATACAAACAAGCGAACGGGATAGCGAAACCTAAGACAAGAGCAATTAAATAAATTAATTGACGCTTAGGAGAAACTGGGGTATCTGAGGAATAAGCTTTGTCAACTACTTTAGAGATAGGGGCTGTAGCTGCTAAAGTGATGGCTGTCTCTTCTCTTTTCTTGAATAGGTACAAATAAAGTTCTTCTTTAATTTGCTGTTGTCGGAATATATTTCTGAATTCTCTTTCTTGCTTAGGAATTTGAGAAATTCTTCCAGAAATCACCCCGCCTTCACGATTTATGGTTCTGTTTTTAACAACTAAAGAACTTCTTAGTTTGTTAAGACTTTCGCCAATAGTAGCTCTAAGTGTGGCTATTTTTTCATCAATTCTAACCACTACCGGATTCGACTCAGTAGAACTTTTTAAGAGTCTATTTTTTTCAATGATCAGATTATTATATTCTGCAATGAACGTGCTGGAAGTGGCATCGGAAGGAATAATATTCGCAGGAATAATATCATCCGTTTTGGCCGACTTAACATAATCCAACATCACATCGACCACTTTTATTTGTGTTCCTACACTGGCACCTTCTGTTTTATATTGACTGGCGTTTTTTAAATTCAATTCCGCTTCGGTAGGTAAATCCGTAATTTTATTATTTCTTTTATAGGATTCAGCATCCAATTCTACGCCCTCTAATTCTCCAGTAATGATTCCCAATCTCTCGTTGATAAATTTAGCGGTTTTCTCAGAAATTAAATTCTTATCAGCAATAGCCTCTTCGTTATATACTTCAACCAGGGTATTAAGAAAATCTTCAGCTTTTTTACTGACTTGATCAACAATCGATATCTCTACAACATTGGTAAACTTGCTCAAAGGAGCAACATTCAATCTTGATTTGAAAGCCTCCGTAATGTTTTTCAAAGAAGAAACTTGAACAATAATTTTACCGCTATTTACTTTTACAATTTCTCTTTCTTTATCATACAAAACTCTTTTCATTACAATAAAAGAGCCTAGTTTTACAGATTCGATGGTTTTTCCAAAAGGAAAAGTACCCACTAACTCATTTTTCTGATTGTATAATTCAAATTTATTTTCGGATAAAATATTAAAATTTAAAATAGAATCTTTAGCATAAAATTTTTCGTTTTTTTCTAAAAAATTGACTTCAATAGGATAAGCTCCATAAACATCAGAAGATTTGATTCTTCCTTCGGAAATATAGGTAACATTAAAATTGCCTCTTTTTATGGTTTTTTCAATTAACGATCTTGATTTTAAAACTTCTATTTCATCGTCAATATTATTTTTGGAACCCGAAAACAAACCAATATCCTCAAAAGCAGATAATTCAGAAGCTATATTACCGGACTTATCATCTTTGATTAAAATGGTAGTCTGTGCCTTATATTCCGGAATAGAATAACGCAAATACAATTTGGCTAAAACCAAAAAAGTAAGCAGGGTTAGTAAAAACCATTTCCAATATTTAATATAGTTATAAAAAAAAGTTTTGATTTGTAGACCACTGTCTATAGACTCTTCTGTATAAAGATTTTGTTGACTTTGCATTACAATAGGTTACTTTTTAAACAATAAAACCAAAGATATCAATACCGATGATAGAGAAACCCATACCGGAATATTTTGATTAAAGGTAGAAGAATTAGCTTTAGCCGAATTAGGTTCTACATAAATCAAATCATTTTGCATTAAATAGTAGTAAGGAGAGTTGATAAAATCAGCTTTCGTAAGATCTATTCTTTTTATTTCTCTTTTCCCTTGATTTTCTCTAACCACTACAATATTATTTCTTTTCCCGTATATGGTTAAATCCCCCGCTAAACTTAGTGCTTCCGGAAGCGTTAGCCGTTCGGTAACGGAAGTAACAACTCCAGGACGATTAACCTCCCCTTGAACCGAAACTTTAAAGTTCATGATTCGCATATTAATTACAGGATCTTTGAGGTATTTTTTAAGTTTTTCTTTTAACGAAAATAAGACATTCGTTTTCGTTTGACCTCCTACTGACAGCGTCCCTAAAACAGGGAATTCTATAGTTCCGGCCTTATCAACCAAATACATTTGCATTTGACGTTGTCCCATCCCTGCTTGCCCATTAATCTGAGGCATCAAAACGGATTCCAAATTAAAAGGAATGGCTGCCTCAATATCGGTTGAAGTAACAATAATCATCAACAAATCATCAGGTTGAATTACCGTCTCAAAATTAACGGATTCATTATTCTTGGACGCCATGGCATCAATATCCTGATAATAGGAAATATCCTTTTGGGAACTACAATTTGATAAGAGTATCGAAAGGCCTATAAGCAGGCTATACTTAAATAATTTCATCTTAATTTTTTAAAAAATGATCTAAATTTTCAAAAGTAGAATTCATACTTTTGAATTCAGGCACCAGTAATTTCATCTTAGACACAATAGAATTGCTATCATATCGATTAGAAGCATCTACTATATCTTTAACCGAACGATTTACTTCTACAAAAGAATCAATTGTTTCTTGAGCCACCATTATTTTTTCATGGTGCGTTGGCAAAGTCTTCGAATTATCATTCAACAATTCCTCATATAATTTTTCGCCTGGGCGCAAACCTACAACTTTTATTTTAATATCCTTATCAGGAACATAACCTGCCAATCGAATCATTTTATTAGCTAAATCGTATATTTTAACTGGTTTACCCATATCAAAAATATAGATTTCTCCACCATTTCCCATAGCCCCAGCTTCTAATACCAACTGACAAGCTTCTGGGATTGTCATGAAAAAACGAATAATTTCTTCGTGAGTGATGGTTACTGGACCTCCTTCAGCGATTTGCTTGGAAAATAAAGGAACCACAGATCCGTTGGATCCCAAAACATTGCCAAAACGTGAGGTAATAAATTTTGTGGTGTCTGGATTATTTTTTAATTCGTTGAAATATAGTGACTGAACGTATTTTTCAGCAATACGCTTACTGGCACCCATAACATTACTAGGATTTACCGCCTTGTCAGTAGAAACCATGACAAATTTTTCAACCCCATATTGTACAGCCAAATCGGCTAGGTTTTTGGTGCCTAACACATTCACAAATATAGCTTGTGATGGATTTTCTTCCATTAAAGGCACGTGCTTATAAGCAGCAGCGTGATAAATCAAACTAGGTTTAAATTCTTTAAAAATACGTTCCAAACTCGATTTATCTCGAATGTCGGCAATAACAGAAATAATTTTAGTTTTTGAATTCAACTTTTGGATTTCCAAAGTCAAATCATGCAATGGTGTCTCAGCCTGATCCAAAATAATAAGATAATCAGGGCTAAAAGGAATAATTTGTCTCACGATTTCACTTCCAATAGATCCCGCTGCACCAGTAATCAAAATCGCTTTGTGCTTCAGCTGTCTGGAAATTAATTTATTATCTAAAACAATTGGTTTTCTATCTAATAAATCTTCAATTTCAAAACTTTTAATTTTTTTGGAAATTTCTTTTTGATTTTCCCAGTCGGTAATCAAGGGAACGGTATAAACCTTTAAATTAAATTCCAAACACTCGTCTACAATAGCCAACTGCTCTTCTTTAGACAAGGCTTTATCTGCAATAATCAAAGCTTCGGCATCCATGGAACGCATAATTACCGATATTTTTTTCTTCTGATTGATGATCGGCAGATCCAGAATACGCTTGGATTCATTCAAACTGTATTTGTCAATGAATCCCAACAGCTTAAAACGAGAAGGTACCTCAGCCATCAGGGCATTAGTCACCGAAATCGCATTGGCATCCGCTCCGTAAACCAAAGCGTTAACTAATTTACCACCTTGCATTACTTTAAAATAATTCTCGAAAAACTGCTTTACAATAACCCGATACAAAAACAAAAGACAGAAAGAGAAAATAACATTGATTAGCAAAGCTGTTGTTACAAATAAGCTTTCTCTGGAATAAAGAGTATAGATTACATCCATACAGACCAAAATGGCCAAAACTGAAATTTGTGAAAAAAGAATCTTAATAGCGTCAATAAAGGAAGAATGTCTAATAATACCAGAATAAGTCTTAAACCACCAAAAGAAAAAGATATTGACAAAAAAATAGATCCCAATCTTATAGACATGGTCGGATGTTTTAAAGTAATCCAAACCGATTCCTTTAAACAAATAAAAAGTGATTGCGCAGGATACACCTATCGCAATAATATCTATTAACAGAATAACCCATCTAGGCAGGTAGCCTAAATTTTTTAAACTGAAACCCGTTTTCCTGTTAAAAGAAAGAAGCTGTTTGAAAACAGATCTGATTTCGTCCTTTTCTTCTATATTCAAGAGTATTTTTTTTTATTCCCCATTTTTTAGTTTACACCCTAAAAAGGAAGTGTTTATTCCTAATAATCTATGGCAAATTACCGAAAAAAATATTGAAGTTCCGAAAATATTCTTCTTTTTTCTTCTTCCGATAAATTAGAACCAGAGGGCAAACATAAACCATTTCTAAATAAGTTTTCAGAAACAGTAGTTCCATAATAAGGATATCCTTCAAAAACAGGCTGCAAGTGCATAGGTTTCCATAACGGACGTGATTCTATATTGGCATGCTCAAGTGCTAAACGTAAAGCTTCAGATGTTTTTCCAGTAGTTTTTTTCGGATCAATAACTATTGCCGACAACCAATGATTTGAAAAATAATCAGTTGAATACTCTGAAAAAACAGTTACACCAGTTACATCATTAAAAAAATTAGCATAAAGAGCGTGCATTTCTCTTCTCGAAGTAACATAACTATTCAAGACTTCCATTTGACCTCGTCCTATTCCAGCGCAAATATTCGTCATCCGATAATTATATCCTATTTGACTGTGCTGGTAATGAGGAGTAGCCTCTCTGGCTTGAGTAGCCAAAAAAATAGCTTTCTCTTTTATTTTTATATCAGGGGTAACCAAAGCGCCACCACCAGAAGTAGTAATGATTTTATTTCCGTTAAAAGATAAAATACTGATATCTCCTAAAGTGCCACATTTTTGATTTTTATAGGAACTGCCAAGCGCCTCTGCACTATCTTCCACTATTGGAATAGCATATTTTTGAGCAATTGCACTTATTTCATCATGCTTATAAGGCATTCCGTATAAATGCACTGCGATTATTGCTTTTGGCTTTTTACCTTTGGAAATACGATCAAGAATCGCTTCTTCTAAAGCATTCGGACAGATATTCCAAGTTTCCAATTCGCTATCCACAAAAATTGGAGTCGCACCCAAATATACAATTGGGTTGGCAGATGCTGAGAAAGTCATACTTTGACAAAGTACCTCATCTCCCGATTGAACACCCAATACAACCAAAGCCAGATGTAAGGCTGCTGTCCCGGAACTTAAGGCGGCGACATAAGAATCTTCTTTTAAATACTGTTCTAAATCTGCTTCAAAACCGGCAATATTTTCCCCTTTTACATCAATCCAATTTGGGGATTGAAAAACATATTTTTCTTCCTTTCCGGATAAATGAGATTGTGATAAATAGATTCGGTTATTAGGCATCTTTTAATCGTTTAATCAAATAAAACTTGGTCACATAAATCCCCGCTAACGGTAATAAAATAAGTAAAAATAAATAAATCGGATTCATTTGGTGGTACCAAATTATTAAAAAAGAGCACAGCAATTGGAGTAATCCATAAAAAAGAGCAACAACACGATGTGGAATTTTATAATCATTACTCAGAATCTGATAAAAATGATGGCGATGCGCTTCAAAAATATTTTCTCTTAAATACAAGCGATGGGTAATGGTACAAACAGTATCTACTCCATACACCGCCAAAAACAACAACCATATTAAGTTATTCGTTGCAATTATTAACTGAATTAAAACATAGATAATCCAAAAAGCAATACCTATACTCCCTATATCTCCTGCAAAACATTTCGCCCTTTTTCTGAAGTTAAAAAAAAGAAAAACAAAACTGGCGATAATTGGATAAATTAAAAATGAAGAAGCTATAAAAGGATGAATGATTTCATTCACATACCAAAGAGAACCGAAAACAATTGAAGTATACACTCCAGTAATTCCATTTATCCCATCCATAAAATTATAAGCATTTATAATTCCGATAAATAACACATAAGCCATTAGTACAATCCAAAAAGGAAGCACTTGAAATAAATTCAAGCTATAAAACACACTGGTAATAGCTACGAAATGCGCCAGTAATCTAACTTTGTTCGGTAAATTTTGAATATCATCCCAAAAACTAACCAAACTCATAATGGAAATTCCAACAAAAAACCATTTGGCTTCCTGGAAATGCTGCATCGTATAGAGTAAGGCGGCAAACCAAAAAATGATTCCACCACCACGCAAGGTAATTTCGGTATGCGCACTGCGGTGGTTGGGTTTATCAATGATATTATACTTGTCGGCTACTTTAAAATAAAGCAAAGACAGAACAAACAATACTATCGTTAATAAGATGTAGGTTATCATGAATTTTTATTAATCGTATTTAAAACGGTGATTAAACGGTCTAATAAAAGGTCTCTTTCGAATTCTTTTTTGAAATAATCTCCTGCCTTTTTCCCTAAATCGTTTCGTTCTTCTTCCGATAAATTATAAAGCTGAATGGCATTATTGGCCAACGCAATACCATCTTCTGCTGCAGAAGCAAAACCACAATTGGAAGCTACTACAATTTTGGCACCTTCTCCATCTAGCGAAGCCAAAATAGGTTTCTCACAAGCCATGTAGGACTGTATTTTTGATGGAATGGTAAGTGCGAAAATTTTATCTTTTTTAAGCGAAACAATCAAAGCATCGGCACAACTAAAAAATTTCGGCATATCTTCTGATGGAAAGGCTCCTAAAAGATGGACTTCATTGGTTAAATCCTTATTTTTAATTTCCTCTTCCAGTTGCTGTTTCATTCTTCCATTACCAAGAAATACCCAATTCATTGAATACCCTTGATCTTTAACTAGTTGAGCCGCTTCAATAATGGTAGTTAAACTTTGCGCTTCCCCTAAATTTCCGGCAAACAATAAGGTAAAACCTTTAGGTAGTTTTTGCTGATAATCTGTTTCCACAGCTAAAGGTTTGTAAAATGTTTCTGTTGAATTCGGATAGAACAATAGTTTATCAGGAGAAATCCCCTGCCCTGTTATATAACTTTTAAACCCTTCGGATTGCACCAATACTTTTTCCGAATGATTATAAATCATCCGAGTAATGCCATCAAAAAAGTTTAGAATAAATTTATTATTGATTCCTCCGGCGGCAGTCAGACTCTCGGGCCATAAATCCTGTACCCAAAAACAATAAGGCGTCTTTTTAAGTTTTTTCAACACAATAGCGGGTAAACCAACCGTTATGGGCGAAAGACCGTACACTAAAACGGTGTCAAATTTTTCTTTGATAAAAAGAGTTCTCCACCCCGAAAAAAAAGGAAATGACAAATAATTGAGCATCAAAGACAACGCATTATTCCCTCTGGGAATCAATTTACTTCGGTATACTTTAATGCCGTTCCAATCGCTGTCATTATTTTTCCAAAAACTATAGCCTTCAAAAAAGACTCCTTTCGGATAATTAGGCGTTCCTGTTAAAACAGTTACTTCATGACCTCTCTCTTTAAGTCCGAGGCAAAGGTCATTAATTTTAAAATTCTCCGGCCAAAAATATTGTGAAATGACTAAAATCTTCATTAGATAACATATTCATAATCATTATTCAAAATCCATGTTTTCATCTCCAAAAGCATTTGTTTATAGTCTGGTAATTCGTAAACAAAATCCGTTCTTGTACTTATTAGACTTTTATCTACTTTGTAATAATCATCTGACAAAATAGCAACTTGATTGTTTTTAAAAACCTCATTAAAAAGCAACAGTAACTGATATTTATCGATTTTCTCTCTGGCGATTTGCTTCAAACCTGTCACCTCATTTTGTATCGCCCAATGAATAACATTGGCCAATTCTACGGTAGTAATCCCTGACCAAAAAGCTTGGGTAAAACCTTTTAATTTTTGCGCGTTGTCTTGTTTCATAAACCAATGAAACAATCCAATACCGTTTGTATTCAATTCAGGACCAATAATCGAAGTACGCAGTGTAACATCTTTCTGATTTACAATTTCACCCAATGCTTTGGATTGCGCATAAAAACCTTCTCCGTCTTTAAAATCCGTTTCCGAATAGCCTCCTTTTTTTCCAGAAAAAACACAATCGGTACTGATATGAATGACTTTCGTTGGCGTTTCTTTGGTAATGCTTTCTAGATAATGTGGAAAATAAGCATTAAACCAAATGGCTTTATCGGGATGATCTTCTGCATCTTTGTTCAAAATACCGATGCAGTTGACAATGACATCAAATTGATTTTCTTGAACTATCGTTTTTAATTTATAGGTATCACTTACATCTAGATCGAAAACACGAGAAGTTTCGGGACAGTTTCTAGCAATTCCGTACAGCTCATAATTTCCAAGCTGAGGCAATTTTTTAAATACCAGGTGCCCAGCCATTCCTTTTACACCTATAACAAGTACTTTTTTCATGGTTATTTATCCCAAATTACTTTATTCACAATAGGGGTATAACTTTGAATAGCGCGTATTACTCTTGAAGAAGTATTTTTAATAGTATATTCAAATGGTAGTTGTGCATCGTTTTCCAATGCTAATCCTTTGGCTATTTCTATAGAATTCAACATACTTTCTTTACTAATTCCACCCAATACAATGGTTCCCCAATCGATAGCTTCAGGTCTTTCGGTACTCGTACGAATACTTACTGCTGGGAATTTCATCATAGCAGATTCTTCTGAAATAGTACCACTATCGGATAATACAATATAAGAATTTTTCTGAAGATTAACGTAGTCAAAAAATCCTAATGGCGGTACATTTTGAATTAGTGGATGAAAGGTAATATTGTTAGCTTCAATTCTCTTTTTGGTTCTTGGATGTGTGGAAAAAATAATAGGCATATTGTATTTTTCAGCAACCGCATTTAATGATTCCGAAAGAATCTCGAAATGGTTTTTGATATCAATATTTTCTTCTCGGTGCGCACTAACCACAATATACTTTCCTGAAGTTAGCTCTAATCGTTGTACAACATCAGAACTTTCAATTTTTGATTTATATTTTTCTAACACTTCCAGTAATGGAGAGCCTGTTACAAAAACATGATCTTTTCTAAATCCTTCGCTTAATAAATACCTACGACTGTTTTCGGTGTAGGTTAAATTAATATCCGAAATATGATCTGATATTTTACGGTTGATTTCTTCTGGAACATTTTGATCAAAACATCTATTTCCAGCTTCCATATGAAATATTGGAATTTTTAAACGTTTGGCAGCAATTGTACTCAACACACTATTGGTGTCTCCTAAAACTAAAAGAGCATCCGGCATTTCTTTAGCTAATACTTCAAATGATTTAGCGATAACATTGCCGATGGTTTCCCCCAAATGACTACCCGCGACATTTAGAAATACGTCCGGTTTTCTTAAATCCAAATCTTCAAAAAAGATCTCGTTTAATTCGTAATCATAATTCTGACCGGTGTGAATTAAAATATGATCAAAGTATTGATCGCATAATTTTATACATTCCGCTAAACGGATAATTTCAGGTCGGGTTCCTATTATGGTAGCTACTTTCAGTTTCGCCATTTTTATTTTCTTTTAAAGGTTTCTAAAGGAAATCGATATTCATCTTTGATTTCCCCTAACTTATAATTTGACATCACCATGAGTCTGGCATCATCTGTCATCGTTTGAATACAACTCACATATCCGGCGGGAACGTGAAGCACTTTGTATTCGTCTTGACTCAATTCGAAAGTTTTGAATTCTAGATCAGGACTTGGTGTATCCCAATCATCAATTTTTATCAAACTAATTTTGATTGTTCCGCCCACAGCAACAAACCATCTTTCTTCTATTTTATGCCCTTGCCAGCCACGTTCAAATGTTGTAGAAGCATTTTCGATAAAATAAATTCTCTTAATTAAAGAGGCATCAAAATCATTATTATAGAACAAAATCCCTCTTTCATCTTCGAATTTTCCTCCTAAGATTATCTCCGGTTTCATTATTCAGGGTATTGCGCGTGATTCTCTTCTCCTAACACTTCTTTACGAATTATAGCCAATTTAAGCAGCAATTGTTTCATTCCTTCCACATCCTTTTGTTCGGTATTGTGGGAATGATAATCTTCTACTTTGGCTATATCTTGATTTCCTTCCGAAAAATATTGTGCGTAATTCAAATCTCGATTATCTGCAGGAATGCGATAAAATTCACCCATATCCTCTGCTTTCAGCATTTCTTCACGAGTACAAAGCGTTTCGTACAGCTTTTCGCCATGACGCGTACCTATAATCTTAATTTCATTATCGGCTTTACACATTTCTTTCAGCGCAAGCGCTAAATCTCCAATGGTTCCTGCTGGGGCTTTATTCACAAATAAATCACCTGCGTTTCCATGTTCGAAAGCAAACAAAACCAATTCTACTGCTTCTTCCAAAGACATTAGAAAACGAGTCATATTGGGATCAGTAATGGTAATTGGCTGTTTCTCTTTAATTTGTTTTAAAAACAAAGGAATAACCGAACCTCGCGAAGCCATAACATTGCCATATCGGGTCAAACATACTGTGGTATGGACAAGATTACGAGAAGCAGCAACGGCTACTTTCTCCATCATCGCCTTCGAAATCCCCATTGCATTAATAGGATAAGCCGCTTTATCAGTACTTAAACAAATGACTTTTTTAACTTTGTGTTTGACAGCAGCATCTATAACGTTTTGAGTCCCCATCACGTTTGTTTGTACTGCTTCCATTGGGAAAAACTCGCAAGAAGGCACTTGTTTTAAGGCCGCAGCATGAAAAACATAATCGACATCATACATTGCACGGTCAATACTGTTGGAATTTCTAACGTCACCAATATAAAATTTCAGCTTCGAATTTTTATATTGATTTCGCATATCATCTTGCTTTTTCTCATCGCGAGAAAAAATGCGTATTTCTTTGAAATGATCGGTGGCTAAAAAACGGTTTAAAACAGCAGTTCCAAAAGAACCTGTTCCTCCTGTAATCAGTAAGATTTTATCTTTAATTTGCATTTAGTTTACTTTAAAAATTCTAAGAGTGCTTTCATTTCATTTTTAACTTTAGCCGTACTTGTTGTTAGGTTTTCAGTTAATGACTTTTCCAAAGCACTGACAATATCACTTTCATCAATTGGATTAAAAACTATAGAAGGCTCACATACAGCATACGTATATGCTAAATCGGCCCCAATAATTTTACATCCGCATTCAATACCTTCAATCAGTCCCAAACCAAAACTTTCTGTCAAGGACGGAAAAACATGAAATGTAGACTGCAAATATAACTCTTGTAATCGGAAACGATCAATATGACCTAAATTTATAATTGGAAACCCTGAATTTATTTTGTTGTCAATATATTTTTTTAAAAATACAAATTCTTCCGAAATAGTGACATAAAGTGTCCCTTTTTTATGGGTTTCAAAAAAAGCACAAAAGGCATTAATCAAACGAATATGATTTTTATGTGGCACTCCATTACTCACAAACACATATTGATGAGG
Source organism: Bacteroidota bacterium (assembly GCA_040385625.1). Lineage (GTDB taxonomy): Bacteria > Bacteroidota > Bacteroidia > Flavobacteriales > Flavobacteriaceae > Flavobacterium. Next base: position 26,718 of record JAZKHA010000013.1, on the reverse strand, counting down.
ATTACGTACGATTGGCGTTACCTGATCTTCGAATGGAAGATAAAAAGGAAGCAACAAAACGGTATCGGATTTGGGTGCGTATTTCTTTAAAAATTTACTTTTAACCAATTCCGTTTGCACCAACCAGAAATCAGTATTAGGTTGTAAGAATTGTACCACTTTCATTTTTAAGTGAATCGTAAGTGTCGTTAAAAATGAAGTTCCTTCTGGAATTTCTAAAAAGAGCAATTGATGAAAATAGGTATACACTTTGGCATTAACTCGGATAGTAGGAGGTAAATTTCCAAAGCACAACACCGTAGTAAAATCATTTTTGTGTTTTTGATAAAAAGTGTGGCGACGCCATAATCCCGCCTTTAAAAAAAGAACTTGATTAGTGCTTTTAACTGGTATGATATTTCCAGTGATTCTGTCATCCAATAGATAAAAAACCTTTTTATCACTTAACTCCAATTGAGTCATTAAGTAATCCAATAGGACTTTCCCTCCACTGTTATTTATATATAAAGCATCAATTAAAACCATTTTCACTTAGTATTTTTTGATACAAATCCAAATAGCACTGTGCGATCAATTTAGGTTCGTATTTTTTTACATTTAGTAAACCCTTTTGGATCAACTCCTCCTTCAACTTATCATTTTTAAGTACCGTTATGATAGCATTTGCGATTTCATCAACAGCGTACGGATTTACCAAAACAGCGCCATTTCCAGCAACTTCTTTCATTGGCGAAATATTAGATGTAATCACGGCACATTGATAGGCCTGTGCTTCTAGAATTGGCAATCCGAATCCTTCGTATAAAGATGGAAACAACAATACATCAGCATTTTTATACAGTTGGATTAAATCATTCTCATCAATATCTGAATAGATTGTGTACGTAATTTTATGTCCCTTCAAATAGTCTATTTGCTCCTTAGCTATATCTCCAACAATATGCAATTCGCATGGAATATCGTTTAATGCTTTTATAGCATTCTCAATGTTTTTATTGGAACGCGTTCCTACAATTAAAAGCTTCGGAATACTGTTTTTAGTCTTTTCAAAATTTTCTGGTAACGGAATCGTCAAACAGTTTGAAATCACCGTTATCTTTTTAGAGGCCCAAGGGAGTAGTTGTACTATTTCACTTTTGGTCTTCTCGGAAATTACGGTAATATAAGTAAGTTTTCTTATGGGTAAATAAATCCATAAATAATAGTATATTTTCTTTCGAATGCCTTTCAAATATTGCAATCCTGCCAAATCATGAATCGTCAACACCGTCGTTTTGGGATTTAAAGCCAAGGCAACCCAATGAATATCACCTGTAATATGAGTAATCTCTCCTTGATTTTTTCTAAAATATCTCAAGGACTGCAACATATTCTTAAGCGAATACGGATTCTTGAAAGACACTGTCTCTACTCCTAAAGTATTCAATTGTAGCTTTAAAACCGAGAAAAGTTTTTCTATGCTAACAAACGGAGGAACGGTTTTTCTTTCAAAAAAATGGACTTTCATTACTAAAAGGTAAAAAATCGTGTTTTATAGGGAATAAATAATTCTGGATACAAACTTATGCCTTTAATGAAAAGAAAAACACAAAAAGCAAAAAATAATAGCAATGCCATTTGATTTTGTTTTTGTTTCACAAATAAGTAGCCTATCCATGAATAGAGGATACATTCAAAAACAGAATAATAGATGGTTAATCTTCCCAACAGAAATGGAAAAGTAACTCCCAAGAAGAAATATAAAGCTATCGAGAGGAAACCTATATTTAAAAACAAATGATATCCTGTTCTTTCCTTTAATTGGTTTTTAAAATAGAGCACTATAAGAACAGGAGTCAACTTTCGCAACACTCCCAAAACAAGTTGAAGAGGAGAAGCAATTGAATTATGTGCTTTCAAATAGGAATTAAATCGTTCAGACAAAAAAGGAAAAATAGCATCATTATCGTTTAGAAAAAAAAGAAAAAAATCTCTTAAAGGCAATAAACCAATTAAAAACACCAGTAAAAGAAAACCTCCCCATTTTTTCAAGTTAATTTCACGGTTAAAAAAAACGAGAGGCAACATAATAATTGCGGTAAAGTGAAAACCCATTGCCACAAATACAGTTAGAATGTAAAGCCAATATTTTTTACTGACTACAAACTGACTTCCGAAGAAAACTAGAGCCAAGGCAATTAATTGACGGTTGCTTCCCAAAAATCCGATCAGACTGACAAACAAAACAAGTAAAGCAAGTATGGGAAAATCGGTAAACTTTTTTAATGACCAGCCATATAAAAATGCCGTCACAGAAGATAAAAAAATTAAAAAAAAAGTATAATCAATATGCAGGGATTTAAACAAAGTCATCGTCCACACATAGAAAACATCGTAACGTTTATTATGAAACTCCGTAATCGGGTTAAGAACCTCTTGATAGCTGGTATAGTACATCAAAAAATCGGTTCCGCTATACCATCGAAGACCTTCAAGTAATACAAGACTCAACAGTAAAGTATACAGAAAACTTGATGAAATTCCTTTCTTATTAACTTCTACAAAAGCAGCAATCATAAGTACTATTAAGAAAAGAATTACCATACGCCTAAACTAGAGTGAAATTAATTGGCTTTTGAAATCAATTTTAATTTGGTCTGCCTTATGAAAATTTTATAAAAGATATAACTAAGCAAACAACCTTGCAAAATACCTGAAATCAAGAAATAAACATCATTCTCAACTTTCAACAAATTGACTAATATTCCAATATACAGCACTAATCCATAAAAAGTATGCATCCCAATCTTAAATTGAAAATAAGAAATAAAAGCACCAAATAGAATGAATAGAAACAGAACATAAAAATACCCTCCTTCAAAATACACCCAACCATAAGTGGTTGCAGAAATAGAATTTGTGTCTCTGCCATACACCATATCATTTAAAACCGAACCCGTTTCTGATTTTGGCTTATCTGGAATAATAGCTCTTGGCAAAATCCAAGCGATTGGCAGATAAATATACCGATCCATATTTTTATAATACGTCCAACTGGATTCCTTATCAACTGCATATACTAAATAAGGAAAAAGCGACAATCTATCGGAAAAATTACCAGTCCCTTTGGTAATATTATCTGACAAACCAATGGTAAAAGTTTTTCCTGTTGCCAACAAAAAAGCTTCATTTTTACTCATTGTAGGCATCTCATTCAAAATTGTTCTGTAATTATCATTTAAGGGATAAATAAGTAACCCTAAAACAAGTCCTATATAAAAGAGTTTCTTAGGGATTTTATATCCTCCAAGCAAATACGGGATTAAAACAATAATAAAGGGAACTATAATCGACTCCTTCATTCCCGACAAGAAACCGTAAATTATTTGGGTGAAAAAATAAAATACGTAAACAATATTAAATATTGTTCCATTGTACTTGTACAAGTATTTAAAAATGGTAAAAATTGAAAGTACCAAAGGAGAAGAAATAATTACAAACTGGAATAAAAATGAAAAGGTAGAGGTAGTGTTTTCTTGTAAAACACCGTATCCGATCTGCCCCGTAAGTATTAAATAAATTTGAATAAAAGCTATTATAATTGAAACAAAAGCAAAAAAATCAAAATTCACAAAACTGTATTTAAAAACATAATTTTTGTTTTGCAGCAAACTATTCCCTGAAAAATAAATTACTAATTTTTCTCCTATATTTAACCCTATCAATCCGATAAAAATCACAAAAACAGATGGTAAAATGTATCTTTTCTCTATAACATAGTCCCTAAAAGCACTTGAATCAGTATTTAATTCATCAAGAATATTAAAGAAATTTAAAATAATAAATAAAAAAGTAGCCAATCTAAACCAGTCTAATAATAATGGACTTCCTTTTTTATACCAATTTTTTAAAAAAGGAAACAAGGAAAAATGAGTGACTACTCCTCCTAAGAGAACACTATATATTATATCCATATCGTCTACCTTTGTTACAACTGAAATCAAATAGATTCCATATAAAATCCAAATAACAGATAATATGCGAATATAGGCTTTATGTGTAAGTTTAAAATTCATTAGTATGATGTATTAAAAACTTCTTGCATTCGGTGTTCATAGGTATGATGCTCTAAAAAGTGTGCTCTTTGTACATTGGCAATACTATAGCGCTCTTCTGGCTTATCCAGATAATAGTTAATTAACTCGATGGCTTCTCCAATATTTTTATAAGTATACTTTTTGACATCAACTGCACTATACTCTTCTAAGGTAGGTTTATAATCACAAATTTGAAATCCTCCAATTCCAGCTATTTCAAAATACTTCGCATTTGCGGAAGAAATCTCTGCATAATGAAAATTATTAAAAATGATTTTAGAGCCGAATAACACTTCCGCTTTTCTTTCACCAGTAATAAACTCATTTTTAAAATTAGCTGTGATTTCATTTCTAGGAAATCGCTTGTCTGGCACTCCATACAACGCTACGTTAAGACCTGAATGAATTAATTCACTTATCATTTTTGCGCGGTATGGATACATTGTTCCAAAAGCCATCACATCATTACCTATTTCTTTTTCAAGCGTTATTCTATCTTTTTCTGGAGATTTATGCACTCTCGAATTTAAAGCTTCCGGAAGATAAAAAGCTTTTTTGTTCATTTTATTCGTTATAAAATCGACAATAAAAGGTTCCTTCGTAAAATAAGCATCATAGGATGATGCAAAAATTTGCTGATGTTCAAACGTAGTAATCGCATCAGGGTTAATATGAACTATCGGGGTGTTTTTCAAATTTGATTTGATTATTTCAATACAAAGTGGATGAATAAATCGATAGGTACAAATCACAAAATCGGGTTGCTGTTCGACAATTTTGTGGGCAATTTTTTTAAAGATTGCGAGGTCATATTTTGGAAATAATTTAGCCGCCCAATAGTTAAATCGGTAAGGTATTGCAATCACATCTGATATATCAATATGAAAAACCTCATGATTCATATGAATTAAGGCATCTTGAATATGATACTCAAGACTATCAAAATCTTTACTTCCTAACAATGCTACTTTCATAATTTTTTAAATACAAACCAAACCACTAAAAATCGAATTAAACCAGAAGCAACCAATCCTATTAATGCTCCTTGAAGCCCAAAAATAGGAATAAAAATCAGATTCAAAGCAATAGCGGTAATAGCTGAAATAACATTTGACAATAATATAATTCCTGTTCTCTTTTGAAAATAGAAAATCACCTCAAATAAGTAGGTAAAAGTAACCAAAAAATAAGCCAATGCTGTCCAAAAAATAACGTAATTACCCTCTGCATAATTTTTTGACAACAAAAGAGTTCCAATAAAGTTATAGGTAAATCCGAGGATAATTAAAATAAAAAAAGCAACCACTATATAAGCATACGCATATTTAATTATGTGCTGTTTTTTTTCTTTTAATCCAATTTCATTATTGAATGCAATCGGGGTTAACAAAGTTAAAAAGAACGGGTTTAACATTAAAAAAACCTTAGAACCCAAACCTAAATTGGCATTGTAAATCCCAACATCCTTTAAATTCAAAAAATATTCAATCAAATACCGATCAAAATAACTGTTTATCCAAGACCAAAATGCTAAAACAATTAATGGCCAAGCATAAATAGAATAGTTTTTAAAAAAAACTTTGAATTCATCAAACGGGATACTTTTTGTGTTAATGCTGTATTTTTTTATAAAAAAAAGAATACCCCCCAAATAACAAAAGCCTTGCATTGTCCATAACAAAAAAAGGCCTGTACCGGATTGCTTAAAAAAGTAAATTGCAAAGAGTAAAAATCCTAAGCCTGACAAACCATTTAGCATACCCATTTTAGAAAAAGAGAGTATCTTCCCTTTTACATTAAAATAGTCTAACAAAAGGCTATACAAAAAATGCAAGGGTAAAACCAAAGCCAATAGCGCTAGTATTTTTACACTTGAGTCATTATATAATTTAAGTGTAATGAATATGAGTAGTAGTGTTGAAACCAGTAATGATAAAGCAAGCTTTGAAAAATGAACATACCCAGTATTGAAAACTGCTGTATTCGTAATCGATTTCATATACTGTAGAAAAGGATTTAACAACAGACTAAAAAAGAAAGTATAGGTTGCCATTTGGATATTGAATGCTCCAAATTCTTCAGGTAAAAAATAAACGGCAATTAACTTCCCTACTACAACACTAATTATAGCATTGAAAATTTGAGAAAGAAGTAATAGATTACGTTCCTTATCTTTAAATTTTAAAAAGTCAAGTATTTTTTCTTTCACCAGTACCGAGCTCACGAAGTCCTTTATTTGATCATTACTTATTTGGCTATCTTTCTCAAATAGTCGGCATAGCTGCTTTTTCCCAAACTTTCGGCACAGTTTTTAAATTGCTCTGAAGTGATAAAACCTTTACGATAGGCTACCTCTTCGATACAGGCAATTTTAAGACCCGTGCGTTTTTCTACTGTTTTTACAAATTCGGTAGCTTCCGTCAACGATTCATGAGTTCCGGTATCCAACCAAGCAAAGCCTCTACCCATCAATTGAAGATTTAACTTTCCTTCATCCAAGTATTCTTGATTTACCGTGGTAATCTCTAATTCCCCTCTATGTGAAGGTTTTACATTTTTAGCTATATTCACTACTGAATTAGGATAAAAATACAAGCCAACCACTGCAAAACTAGACTTAGGTTGTTCCGGTTTTTCTTCAATACTCAATACCTTTCCATTTTCATCAAATTCAGCTACACCATAACGCTCCGGATCGTCAACATAATACCCAAATACCGTTGCTTCTTTTTTATCTGTAACTATACTTACTGCATTAGATAACAAGTTCTGTAACCCAGCACCGTAAAAAATATTATCGCCGAGTACCAAACAAACATCATCTTCTCCAATAAATGCTGAACCAAGAATAAAAGCTTGAGCTAATCCGTCTGGAGAAGGTTGCTCAACATAAGAAAGGATTAATCCAATTTGACTACCATCTCCAAAAAGCCTTTTAAAATTTGGTAAATCCTGAGGCGTAGAGATAATTAATATTTCCTTAATTCCCGCTAACATCAAAATAGAAAGAGGGTAATAAATCATAGGCTTATCATAAACAGGCAATAATTGTTTAGACACCACTTGTGTAAGTGGGTGTAAACGGGTTCCTGAACCTCCTGCTAATATTATTCCTTTCATTAGTTTAGCTTTTAGCTTTTAGCTTTAGGCAAGGCTTTAAAAAGCTCATTGCTTATGACTTGTGGCTATTGATATTGTTTTTCGTAGTATTTTGAATATTCCCCTGAAGTCACATTATTCAACCATTCTGTATTGGCCAAATACCAATCGATAGTTTGCTCCAATCCTTCTTCGAAAGTAACCGAAGGTTTCCAGCCTAATTCAGTGTTGATTTTTGAAGCATCAATAGCATAACGTAAATCGTGTCCAGGACGATCTTTTACATAGGTAATCAGTGCCGAAGAAGTTCCTTCAGACCTACCTAGTTTTTCATCCATTTTAGCACATAATAATTTGACCAAATCAATGTTTTTCCATTCGTTAAAACCACCAATATTATACGTTTCGTGATTTTTACCTTGGTGAAATACCAAATCAATAGCCACGGCATGATCTTTTACAAACAACCAATCACGGGTATAATTACCGTCCCCATATACGGGTAATGGTTTATTATTAATAATGTTATTGATGAATAACGGGATTAATTTTTCAGGAAAATGATATGGTCCGTAATTATTGGAACAATTGGTCAAAACATAAGGCAAACCATACGTTTCCCCATATGCTCTCACAAAGTGATCCGAACTCGCTTTTGAAGCAGAATAGGGAGAGTTTGGATCATACGAAGTAGTCTCGGTAAATAATCCTTCAGTACCTAATGAGCCGTATACCTCATCAGTTGAAATATGATAGAATCGTTTGCCATCGTAATTTTCTTTCCAAAGCGTTTTGGCAGCATTCAGCAAATTCATAGTCCCAATCACATTGGTTTTTACAAAAGCCAACGGATCTGTTATCGAGCGATCCACGTGCGATTCGGCTGCCAAATGCAACACCCCGTCAAATTGGTATTGAGCGAAAATTTCGTTTATATAGGATTCATCCACAATATCACCTTTCAAAAAAGTATAATTGGATGCATTTTCAATGTCTTTTATATTTTCTAAATTACCGGCATAGGTCAAGGCATCCAAATTATAGATATGATAATCCGGATATTTGGTTACAAATAATCGAACAACATGTGAACCTATAAAGCCAGCACCTCCAGTAATTAAAATCTTCTTCATTCTTTCTTAATTAGCACTTCCTACGGCCGTGTACACAAATCCTATAGCTTTCATTTTTTGTTTGTCCAGAATATTTCTTCCGTCAAAAACAAAAGCTGGTTTTAACATAGCATCGTATATTTTTTCCCAATCGTATGTTTTAAATTCATCCCACTCCGTCAATATCGCAACAGCATGAGCCTCACGACAAGCCACATAAGGATCATTAGTTATGCTTACCTTCTCTGACACACTTCCCAAATCTGAATTAATCTGACTTACTTCCACCTTAGGATCATACACCATTAATCGAGCTTCTTCAGCCAGTAAATCTTTAGCTACATCAATTGCAGCAGACTCTCGCGTATCATTAGTATCTTTTTTGAAAGCCCAACCCAGCATCGCAATTTTTTTGCCCGAAACGGTGTTGTATAATGTTTTTACAATATTTTTAGAAAAACGATGTTTCTGATGGTCATTCATAATCACCACTTGCTCCCAATAATCAGCTACTTCGTGCAAACCATATGATTTAGCAATATAGACTAAATTCAAAATATCTTTTTGAAAACAAGAACCTCCGAAACCTACCGACGATTTTAAAAATTTAGATCCAATTCGTGAATCCATTCCAATCGCTTTGGCAACTTCAGAAACATCTGCTCCTGTTTTTTCACAAAGTTCAGAAATAGCATTTATTGAAGAAACACGTTGTGCCAAAAATGCGTTGGCAGTCAATTTAGACAACTCCGAAGACCACACATTGGTGGTTAAAATATTTTCTTGAGGCACCCAATTGGCATAAATAGAAACTAATGCTTGGATGGCTTCTTCATTTTGACCGCCTATTAACACTCTATCAGGAGCATGTAAATCGGTCACTGCCGTACCTTCTGCCAAGAATTCAGGATTGGATAAAATCTGAAAATTCACACCATTTCCGGTATTGTCCAGAATACTCTTGATCGCTTCTGCTGTACGAACAGGTAAAGTCGATTTTTCGACAACAATTTTATCCGTTGTGGAAACTCTAGCGATTTGACGCGCACAAAGTTCAATATATTTTAAATCGGCAGCCATTCCTTTTCCAGCACCATAGGTTTTGGTAGGGGTATTTACCGAAATAAAAATCATTTGAGCATCGGCAATTGCTTTATCTACTTCGGTAGAAAAAAATAAATTTCTCCCTCTGGATTCTTTCACAACGGCATCTAAACCTGGTTCATAAACCGGTAATTTAGACAAATCAGCATCATTCCAAGCCGCTATTCTTGCTTCATTCAAATCAACAACTGTGACTTTTATATGGGGACATTTTTGTGCGATCACAGCCATAGTAGGACCTCCTACATAACCAGCTCCGATACAACAAATGTTAGTTACTTTCATTCTTTTTATTTTTAAAACGCAAATTTACAGTTTTCCGTCGACTTGATCACCTAAAATTCCTTTAACATCATACAACACCGAATTCGTTTTTTTGAAAGAATCATAGTCAAGTTCCAAAAACTGACCGTGTGCTACTCCCAAAATAACGGCATCAAATTTATGAATAGGTTGTTGTGTTGTTACTTCTAAATTATATTCGTGTTCTACTTCTGCAGGATTTACCCAAGGATCATAAACTGTAACGTTAATCCCACACTCTTTTAAAGAAGCAATAACATCAACAATTTTAGTGTTACGAACATCCGGGCAATTTTCTTTGAAAGCAATTCCTAACATCAAAACTTCCGCACCATTAATCGTAATTCCTTTTTTCAGCATCAATTTAATGACTTGAGAAGCTACATATTCAGCCATACTGTCATTCAGTTTTCTTCCTGCTAAAATAATCTCAGGCTGGTAACCCATCTCTATGGCTTTTTGGGCTAAATAGTAAGGATCCACTCCTATGCAATGACCACCTACCAAACCCGGTTTAAAAGGCAAGAAATTCCATTTGGTCCCAGCAGCTTCTAATACATCTTGCGTATCTATTCCTAAAGTGTTGAATATTTTTGCCAATTCATTGACAAACGCGATGTTAATATCTCTTTGTGAATTTTCAATTACTTTAGCGGCTTCGGCCACTTTTATGGTAGGGGCTAAATGCGTTCCTGCTGTAATGACTGATTTATACAAGTCATCTACTTTTTTTCCAATTTCGGGTGTAGATCCTGAAGTCACTTTAAGAATTTTTTCTACTGTGTGTTCTTTATCTCCCGGATTAATTCTCTCAGGAGAATAACCCGCAAAAAAGTCAACATTGAATTGGAGTCCGCTTATTTTTTCTAAAACAGGCACACATTCTTCTTCAGTAACACCAGGGTAAACCGTAGATTCATAAATAACAATATCTCCTTTTTTTAGCACTTTCCCAACCGTTTCACTCGACTTGTACAAAGGAGTCAAATCAGGTTTGTTTTGTTTATTTACCGGAGTGGGCACTGTAACAATATAATGAGTACAATCTTTAATATTATCTAAAGAAGTGGTACAATACAAGCCATTTTCATTAGAGTTTTCATTTTTCAGCACAGACTTTAGAAGCTCATCTGAAATTTCCAAGGTAAAATCATTTCCTTGATTTAGTTCGTTTACTCTTTTTTGGTTAATATCAAAGCCTACCACATTGTATTTTGTAGCAAACAATCTTGCCAAGGGCAATCCGACATAACCTAATCCTATAACTGCAATCTTCATTTACCTTATTTCAAATTTTCCCAATACCATTCTACTGCTTCCGTTAAGCCTTGTTGTAAAGAATATTGCGGTTTATAATTTAATAATTCTTTTCCTTTTTCAATACTTGCCAAGGAATGAGGAATATCACCAGCTCTATTCGGACCGTAATCAATTTTTACCTCGGCAATTTTAGCATCGTATTGAGACAACTCAGCCTGTAAAACGGCAATCAACTGATTTAACGTTGTTCTATCTCCATATGCTGTATTAAAAACCGTATTGATGGCATCCGGATTTTGGGTCAACATCGCTAACTCATTCATTTGAATCACATTGTTGATGTATGTAAAATCACGAGAATAATTTCCATCTCCATTTATAATAGGACTTTCATACTTCATAAACTGCATTACAAATTTTGGAATAACCGCTGCATAAGCACCGTCCGGATCCTGTTTTCTTCCAAAAACATTAAAATACCGAAGTCCAATAGTTTCTATTCCGTATGTTTTTCCAAAAATTTCAGCATACAATTCATTTACATATTTCGTAATAGCATAAGGCGATAATGGCTTTCCTATTTTATCCTCTACTTTTGGCAAACTTTCAGAATCTCCATATGTAGAAGAACTGGCAGCATATACAAAACGCTTAACTCCAGCTTCTTTCGCAGCCCAAAGTACATTCAAAAAACCGTTTACATTAACCTCATTAGAAGTTAATGGATCTTTTAAAGAGCGTGGTACCGAACCCAATGCTGCTTGGTGCAAAATGTAATCTACTCCCTGAACCGCTTTTAGGCAAGTTTCATAGTTTCTAATATCTCCTTCAATTAATTCAAAGCGTTCATTTTGCAAAAAAGAATCAATATTTTTTTTGTGTCCCGTTGCAAAATTATCCAAACAAATTACAGCATATCCTTTAGCTAGAAAGTACTCGCATAAATTAGAGCCAATAAAACCCGCACCTCCAGTTATCAGTATTTTAGTCTGCTTATTCATTACTTTCTTTTAAAAAGTTTGTAAAAAATATCAACTATCACATTTTTAGGCTTTTCTACCTCTAAATATCCGTCTCCATATGCCCCGTAGCCATAACCGTAACCATAACCGTAACCATAGCCGTACTTTGCTTTGTTTTCAAACCCGTTAAACACAATACTGATATTATTTAACTCTCCTCTTTTATGTTTATTGTTGACCAACGTCAGCATGTCTTTTTTAGTTACGTTTTGTCGAACCACATAAATCGTTGCATCACAATATTGTGTAAGTTCAAGAGCATCTGACACTAATCCTACCGGTGGAGTATCTAAAATGATATAATCGTATTTTTCTTTCAATTCCTCCAACATTACTCTCATCGCATCACTCATTATCAATTCTGAAGGATTTGGCGGAACTGGACCTGCAGGAATGAAATCTAAAAATGGAATTGGTGTTTTTTGTATCACTTCATCTAATTTCTTCTGTCCAATAAGATAATTCACTACCCCTACAGTATTTTCAACTTTAAAATCATCAAAAATTTTAGGCTTTCTCAAATCCAAACCAATAATGACTGTCTTTTTTTCACTCAAAGCAAATACAGTCGAAATATTGATAGAACAAAATGTTTTTCCTTCCCCACCAACAGAAGAGGTTAACATCAATATTTTTGAACCTGTTTGCTCTTGTTTTTTATATAAAAATTGCAAAGACGAACGAATTGCCCTAAAGCTTTCAGCCAGTGGTGATTTTGGTTTTTCAAAAACTGCAAGATTAGAAGAGATATGCTTTCTACCAATGACCCCCAATATTGGTATTTTGGTTAAGCGTGTAATATCGTCTAAATTCTTAATTGTATTATCGAATATAGTTATAATCAATAATATCAAAAGTGGAATTAAAATTCCCGCAAACAAAGCTATAATGTAATTAATACTCGTTTTGGGCCCTAATAATCCACCGCCAGTATCCTTTGCCGGATCTATGAACTGAATATCGGAAAGATTTGCTGCACGTACAATATCTGCTTCACTCCTTTTTTCTAAAAAGGAATTGTAAATATTTTTATTTAAATCGTATTTCCTATTAATTTTGACTAATTCCTGTTGTTGTTCCGGCAGTCTTTTGATGTGGTATTCAGCTTCTGTAATTTTTCTGCTTACCGCTCCTAAATCATATTGCATTGAAGCTTTTGTTGAAGCAATGTTTTCCAACAGTACTTTTTTAAGAGCTTCCATTTGAGCATCAAAATCTTTAAATTTTTTATCATTTTTTAAAGTATATGATAATTCAGCTCTTTCTGCCGATAATGCCGTTAACTTAGAAACATTCGCAATAATATTTGGATCGTCTATCCCTGCCACAGAAGGGGCCGGTAACTTAGAAAAATCACTATTGCTTATCAAATAATTTTTTAGAGAATTGAAATAGGCAATCTTTCTACTAATCAAATCTTTTTCAACATCAAATTCTGTAAGTTGAGTGGTGAATTTTTCTCCTCCGGCTTCTACTTCATAAATATTTTTACCACGACTAAAATCTTTTAATTCGTTTTCAGTATTTTTCAACTGGCTTTCCATAGCTACAAGTGTGCTGTCAATAAAGTCGATTGTATTGGACGCAAATTGATTTTTCATTTGAAGCTGATTATTCATCAGGGAATTTACGGTCCCATTTAAATAATCTACCATTCTGTTTTTATTCGTTCCTTGTAAATTTAAACGTATAATAGCTCCTGCTTTGGCATCATTTTCTACATCTATATCCTGATAATTACTAACTACGGAATTAAAATCAGAAAAACGAATAGAATAACTTGTCCCTTCATAAAAACCAGGGTTTTTAACCAAACTCAATTTTAAATTCAAAAAGGGCAAAATTACTTGCTGTCCGATTTTGTATTTTTTTTTAAATTCACCAACAGGAACATTCGTTTCACTTTGAACATCAGTTGTATAATTGTAAAGAACGGCTCGCGTCTCTTCAAAATTAATTGAGAGCTCATAAGTTTTTGGATTAACAAACTTGATGTTTATTAATTGCCCTTTTAATTGTGGATAATTACTATTTACATCTACTAGGAAAGGAGTTTGCCCATAAGCATCCTCCAAATTGTATTTCCCTTGACGAAGGTATTCTACATAATACTTCAACTGCTTTACAACATTTTCATTATGAGAACGAGATTTAATTGTAGTTGTCAAAGTCTGTACTTGATCGGAGGTGCCTCCCCAATTAAAAACCAAACTTGTATTTGCCGTGAAAAATGGGTTGTTTTCTTCTTTGTATGCTATGGTAGTAGACATCCCAAAGATTTTTTGTTTTCTAATATTAACCTGATACGCAATTGTAAAAGCTAAAATCAGACAAACCAGGAACCAATACCAATACCCTAAAACTCTATTAAAAAAAGCCTTAAAATCGAAGTTGTTTTGAGATTCGAAAAATGAAAAATCTTTAGTATCGAGCATTTTTAATAGGTTATTTTTTTATCAACAAATAAGTTGTTAAAATTAATGAAAACGCAGAAATTATTGTAGTAAAAGATTGAAGTCCGTTAGTTCCTACACCCCAGTTCTTTTGCTTGATCGGTTTAACATAGACATAATCATTAGGTTGAATATAATAATACGGCGATTTTATTGCATCCACCGAAGTCAAATCAATCGAATGCATTTCAGTTCCGTGAGGAAATTGACGCACAACCATTACATCTTTTCTATTTCCTGTAATAGTTATGTCTCCACAATTTGCAATAGCTTCTAGAATAGTAACCTTCTCTTGAAGCAAGGTTTTGGTTCCTGGTGATCTGATTTCTCCATTAACAGTATAACGCAATCCTGCCAATTTTGCTATTACAAAAATATCGGCTTCTCTATTAAAATAATCCGTTAGAAGTTGCTTTTCAATTTTAACTCTAATCTCGTCCAGTGTCAATCCCAAAACCGGAACTTCACCCAAAACCGGAATTCTAATATTTCCATGTTCATCAACTGTATAACCATCAAAATACAATCCTTCGGCAGAAGTAACTGATGAATTTGTTGCAGAAACATTAAACATTTCTACCAATTTTTGATCTAACGCTTTTATTTTAATAGAAATCACATCGTTAGATTGCACTCTATATGGTTTTTGAACAACTTGTTCTATTGTAGTTTGTTGGTTATTGGAATTACCTTGCAGGTAAATAATATCTTTATTACTAATACATGACGTTGATAACAAAAGGCAAGCAAAGCATAAAAAACTATATATTTTAAACATAATCTAAGACTAATTTGGGAAACAAATATAGTTTTTCATTTTTAATTATAAAACCTTAACACCAATAAATTCAATCAATTGCTTTTTAAGGAATTTTCAAAAGGGATTCTATTTACAATACTTCTTCCTAAAGTAACTTCATCAGCATATTCCAATTCGTCTCCCACCGAAATACCTCTTGCAATTGTTGATGTTTTTACATCAAACCCTTTTAGTTGTTTATAGATATAAAAATTAGTGGTATCTCCCTCCATTGTTGAGCTTAACGCAAAAATAATTTCTTCCACTTCTCCCAATTTTACTTTATCAACCAATGTTGTAATGTTCAACTGACTGGGTCCAATTCCGTCAATAGGTGAAATTTTCCCACCAAGAACGTGATAAATTCCGCGAAATTGCCCTGTATTTTCAATTGCCATAACATCGCGAACATCTTCCACAACACAAATAATTTTGTGATTTCTGTTTTGATTCGAGCAAATTTCACAAACATCTACATCGGAAATATTATGACACGATTTACAAAACTTAATCTCTTCTCGCATTTGCAACAATGACTTTGCTAAAAAATCGGTCTGTTCCTGTGGTTGTTTTAACAAATGAAGTACTAATCGCAATGCAGTACGCTTACCTATTCCAGGCAATTGCGCCATTTCATTTACGGCCCGTTCTAATAATTTTGAAGAAAAATCCATACTGCAAAAGTAGTTAATTTGAAAATTACTTAATTTGAAAATTTGAAGATTATTTATGTAAATTGGCACCTTATAAAACTATAACCAATGACTCCGTTTACCATTCTAACCCTTATCATTATTTATTTCGGATTATTATTTTTCATTTCTCACGTTATGAGTAAAAATGATAGCGGAAATGATGCTTTTTTTAAAGCCAACAAAAATTCAAAATGGTATTTAGTTGCTTTCGGAATGATTGGTACAGCACTTTCGGGTGTGACTTTTATTTCAGTTCCAGGACAAGTAGGATCACCTGATATTCAGTTCAAATACTTTCAATTTATATTAGGAAATGCTATCGGTTTCATCATTATTGCAAAAGTATTGCTTCCGTTGTATTACCGAATGAATTTGACTTCCATCTATGGTTATATAGAACAACGATTAGGAACTGTAAGTTATAAAACTGCAGCCACTATTTTCTTAATTAGCCGTACTATTGGCTCGGCTGCTAGATTGTATTTAGTCGTTTTAGTACTACAACGTTATGTTTTTGATGCTTTTGGCGTTCCGTTTTGGGCCACAGTAATGATTTCGTTAGGACTTATTTTTGCATATACGTATCGCGGTGGATTAAAAACGATTATTATTACCGATACCTTACAAACCTTATTTTTAGTTTCTTCGGTAATCCTAACAATTATTTTTATTTGCAATAGTTTGGATTTATCCTTTGTACAAGCTTTCGAAACCGTAAAAGAAAGCAACTATTCTAAAATTTTCTTTTTTGAAGATTGGTTAAAAAGTACACACTTCGTAAAACAAATATTAGGTGGGATTTTTGTCACCATTGCGATGGTTGGATTGGATCAAGATTTGATGCAAAAGAATTTAAGCTGTAAAAATATTGGCGAGGCACAAAAAAACATGTTCACATTCACAGGCATTTTTGTGATCATCAATATCTTTTTCTTGAGTGTTGGTGCACTTTTATATTTGTATGCAGAGAAAAACGGAATTCCTGTGCCAATGGTAAATGATGTTGCCAGAACCGATTTATTATTTCCGGAAATTGCCTTTAATCATTTAACTATTGTTCCTGCAATCGTCTTTTTATTAGGATTAACAGCTGCGACTTTTGCAACAACCGACTCAGCATTAACGGCACTAACTACCTCTTTTTGCGTTGACTTTTTAGGAATGGACAAAGCTGAAAATCAAAATAAAGCCAATCAAGTAAAAACAAGACATTTGGTACATATTGGTTTTTCAGGACTTATGTTATTGGTAATTTTATTGATTAATTTTTTTAACGATGCTTCAGTTGTTAGTTTGATATTTAAAATTGCAGCGTTAACATATGGTCCGCTTTTAGGATTATATGCTTTTGGATTGTTTGTAAAAACAAAAACAGTTCGTGAAAATTTAGTGCCTTTTGTTTGTATTGCGGCACCAACCATCACATTCTTGTTAAGTTTATATTCTAAAGAAATATTTGGAAATTATGAATTTGCCGAAGAACTAATCATCGTAAACGGGTTGATTACTTTTATTGGATTGTTCTTGATTAGCAAGCCTGCAACTGGACAGACGAGGTTTTAACTTATATAACATCTGTCAGCTTTTTGAAAGCTGACAGATGCACTTATCTAATACTGATTCGTAGACAACAATACCAAGGTACAAGCTACTTCTACTTTTATTCCGTTGGCTTTTAGCAACTGATAAAATTCAGGATTTTCGGTTCCAGGATTAAAAATCACACGCTTCGGTTTGGTTTCCAATATGTAGTTATAATAGTCGCGTTGACGTGTTGGATTCAGATACAACGTCACCGTATGAATATTTGAAAGTGGAATTTGCTTTGTATTAATTTTAATTCCTGCAACTTCTCCAGTATTTTGACCAACAGCAATTACTGAATGCCCTTTTTCGACTAAATTAGTAACAGCCATAAAAGCATAACGATCTGGTTTTGTAGAAGCACCAAGTACTAACGTTTTTTTATTATTCATCCTGTATTTATTTTCTACAAAAGTACTCAAAATTGTAGCTTTAGGTAAATTTATCTATATTTAACATTTTAATAAGTTTTGTAGCACTTAAAACCAATAATTTTGTAAAAAAACCATGGACTTATTCTTTTACATCTTCGCCGCCTTATTTTCTGTATTAAACCCAATTGGTGCTATACCTGTGTTTGTAGGTTTAACACAAGATTACACTAAAACAGAGCTAAATAAAACTTCATTATGGACTGCCATCAATGTATTTATCATTTTGGTTGTTTCTTATTTTATTGGTGAATATGTCTTGCGTTTTTTTGGAATTAGTTTAGAAGCGTTGCGAATTGCTGGTGGTATCATCATTGCTAATTCAGGTTTTGGATTACTTTCTGGAAAAGTCAAAAAACGTAAAGGGATTAATAAAAAAGTAGAAAGCGAAGCGCACGAAAAACAAGCTATCGCCTTAACTCCTTTGGCTATGCCACTTTTGGCAGGACCGGGATCTATTTCGCTATTAATTGCTTTTTATCAAGAACACAACAACTTAACCGCTATTACTATTGCCATTGGAGCAATTTTAGCCGTGGCACTTTCCATTTATTTGGTTTTAAATAGCGCCCATTATTTAGTAAAATATCTTGGAGAATCTGGAATCGTAGCTATATCAAGAATCGTAGGTTTCTTCGTAATCGCTATTGGAATTCAGTATATTGTCAATGCAGTATTGAAAATCATTGAAGTCAGTCACATCTTAAAATAACATAAAATAAAAAATCCGAGTATGACTCGGATTTTTTATTTTATATCTCTTTTGTCTTTATTCGTTAGGCAAAAATATTTCGGCCATCATACAACGGGCACTTCCACCGCCGCAAGCTTCGATAGTATCTAAAGAAGAATGTAAAATCGTAACATGCTCTTCGAGTTGTGCAATTTGCTTTTTGGTCAAACTAGTATAAGCAGAAGAACTCATCACCAAATACCTTCTATCATCGGCTCCTTTTACTTCCAACATGTTCCCTGCAAAATTATTTACTTGGTCTTCAGTTATCAGAATAATTTCTTTATCATCGCCACGCAAACTATCCAACACCATTTTGCGTTCTTTTTTATCATCGATACTATCGGCACAAATCACAGCAAAAGTTTCTGCAACCGTCATCATAACATTCGTATGATAAATCAATTTACGTTCGCCATTAACGGTTTGGAACGCTTCAAAAATAACGGGTGTAAATTCGAAATCTTCACAAAACTCGATGAATAACTCTTCATCAGCTCTAGATGACAAGGCACAATAGGCTTTTCCGTTTTGTCTATCTAAAACAATACTTCCTGTACCTTCCAAAAAGATGTTATCATCTTCTGCAGAAGTATAATCGACTACATTTTCAATAACAAATCCTTTTTCTTCTAATAAGTCTAAAATTTCTTCACGACGTTCCAATCTTCTGTTTTCGGCAAACATTGGATACAAAGCGACATCTCCATTATCATGAAAAGAAATCCAATTGTTAGGAAAAACACTATCCGGAGTATCAGAATCTTCAGAATCATCTACAACGGTAACTTCTACTCCAACTGACCTTAATTTTTCAACAAAAACATCGAACTCTTGTTGTGCTTTAGCATTCACTGTGGCAGGTAATAATCCGTCTAACACTTTTTGATAGTAATTATTAACGGAAGTCTGCTCATTCATACGGAAAGCTACCGGACGAATCATTAAGATAGAATTGGTTGTTTGATTCATTTTATTTGTTTTTTATTGCCTCTGTTACCGCTTCAAGAATCTCAAGCGTAACTTCTGCCATGGTGTTTTCTTTTTCGTCAAGACACGGATTTACTTCTACAATTTCGATACAAACCGTTTTTGGAAGTTTTGACATTGCAATCATTAATTCCTTCGCTTCTTGTGGTGTAATACCATTTGGCACCGGAGTTCCTGTACCATGTGACGTTAATTCTGGATCCATCGAATCTACATCGAAAGTTACATAAATAATATCACAATCTTTTAATCTTTCGTTAATTCCGTCTACAATTGCTGGAACGCCTTTTGTTCTCAGGTCTTGTACCGTAAACCATTTCATTCCAAATTGATTGATAACCGCTTCTTCCTGTTCTTCTGTATCGCGAACCGCTACATACACCACATCATCAGGATGAATTTTTTGGATGGTATTCCCAACATTTTTTAATTGATTCCATAACTTTTCTGTTTCCGAATCAATAGCATTTATTTTACATTCTAAATTATCAATATTCATCACCGAAGCCAAAGGCATTCCGTGCATATTCCCAGACGGAGTCGTATAAGGCGTATGTATATCGGCATGCGCATCAATCCAAACAGCACCCAATCGTTTATCAGGAAAAGCTGATTTGATTCCAGAAATAGTACCACCAGAAGAACCATGATCGGCCGCTAATATAATTGGGAAAGTATTTCCTTTTAAAAGCGTAGTAATTTTAGCATTTAGCTCTTCATAGATGGCAAGCAATCCGTCTATTCTTTTGGCGTATGGAAAATTGGTTTCTTTATCCAAATATCCATTTACATTTTGGATTTTATCAATGGCATTTTCTCCAAAAATAAAACTCCCTTTTTTTCTAGCAGCTGTCATAATCGCATCTGGCCCCAAAGATGCTCCACGTGTACCTGCAGTAATTTCTGATTTGTTAATTAAAAAAGTAACTTCCCTACCCATAAATTGTTTATTTGACGCTATAGTTTAAAAACTATGTGATCGTTTAGTTTGTTGACAAATATAAAAAAAAGCCTCTCTAAAAGAGAAGCTTTCTTGGTATTTAATTTTGAAATTATCTTTTATCCATTGGAGCAAAGTCACGTAATGGATGACCTGTATACACTTGACGTGGACGACCAATTGGTTCTTTGTTTACACGCATTTCTTTCCATTGTGCAATCCAACCTGGAAGACGTCCAATTGCGAATAATACGGTAAACATATCCGTAGGAATACCTAAAGCACGGTAGATGATTCCTGAATAGAAATCTACGTTTGGATATAATTTTCTTTCCACGAAGTAAGGATCCACTAAAGCAGATTCTTCTAATTTTTTAGCAATTGCCAAAATTGGATCGTTAACTCCTAATTCCGCCAATACTTCATCTGCCGCTTTTTTAATGATTTTTGCTCTTGGATCGAAGTTTTTATATACTCGGTGTCCGAAGCCCATCAAACGGAACTCATCATTTTTATCTTTCGCTTTTGCTAAATATTTTTCAGCATCACCTCCATCTTTTTGAATCGCTTCTAACATTTCCAATACAGCTTGGTTAGCACCACCATGAAGTGGCCCCCAAAGTGCAGAAACTCCAGCCGAAATAGAAGCAAACAATCCTGCGTGTGAAGAACCAACCATTCTTACTGTAGAAGTCGAACAGTTTTGCTCGTGATCTGCATGAAGAATGAATAATTTATCTAATGCCGCTACAACTGTAGGATTGATTTTGTAAGGTCCTGTAGGTAATTCAAACATCAAGCGCATGAAATTTTCTACATACCCTTTGGTATTATCGTAATAATTCAATGGGAATCCCATTGATTTTCTGTACGTCCATGTTGCTAACACTAGGAATTTACCCATGGTTTTGCAAATAGCTTCATACATTTCTTTTTCGTTTTCAACATTAACCACTTTAGGATTAAAAGCTGTTAACGCACTTGTTAACGAAGACAAAACACCCATCGGGTGAGCTGTTTTAGGAAAACCATCAATGATGTTTTTCATTTCTTCATTCACTAAAGTGTATTTGCGAATATTGGTTTCAAAATGTTCTAATTGCGCTTTGGTTGGTAATTCGCCAAAAATTACCAAATAAGATACTTCTAGAAAATCAGCTTTATCTGCTAAATCCTCAATTGAATATCCTCTGTAGCGAAGAATTCCTTCCTCCCCGTCAAGAAAAGTAATATCACTTTTACAAACTCCTGAATTTTTATATCCTGGATCGTAGGTTATGGCTCCTGATAAATCTCTTAATTTACTAATATCGATAGCTGTTTCGTTCTCGCTTCCAACCATTACAGGAAGTTCATACTTATTGCCGTCAATTTCTATTATTGCTGTTTTTGACATAATATAACTTGGGAATTAATCTAAAATATATAATTTAACAAAATTAGGGAATTATGTATTAAATAAAAAAGTTTTAAAGCAACGATTTCGTTAATTATTTAATAAATAATAGGTTTTGATGCCTTTTTCCAAATAAAAAAATCCCGATTAGAAATCTAATCGGGATTTTTAACAACTTTTATCTATAATTATTTCACTTTAAAAGCTTTAACTCCAGGAAAATAAGCCACATCATTTAGCTCTTCTTCAATGCGCAATAATTGATTGTATTTTGCCATACGATCAGATCGAGAAGCAGATCCTGTTTTGATTTGGCCACAGTTTAACGCTACCGCTAAATCGGCAATGGTGTTATCTTCTGTTTCACCTGAACGGTGTGACATTACCGAAGTATATCCTGCATTGTGGGCCATGTTTACGGCTGCAATTGTTTCTGTTAACGTTCCAATTTGGTTTACTTTTACTAAAATAGAATTCGCAATTCCTTCAGAAATTCCGCGAGACAAACGCTCTACATTGGTAACAAACAAATCGTCACCTACTAATTGTACTTTATTTCCAATTTTTTCAGTTAAATACTTCCAACCTTTCCAATCGTCTTCATACATTCCGTCTTCGATAGAAATAATTGGATATTTTGCTGCTAATTCCGCTAAATAATCCGCTTGTTCTTCTGACGTTCTGATTTTTCCACCAGCACCTTCAAATTTTGTGTAATCGTATTTTCCATCTACATAAAATTCTGAAGCAGCACAATCTAAAGCAATCATAATATCATCGCCAAAAGTGTAACCTGCATTCGTTACTGCCAATTTGATTGAATCTAAAGCATCTTCTGTTCCACCTGCTAAATTCGGCGCAAAACCACCTTCATCTCCTACAGCCGTAGAAAGATTTCTATCGTGTAACACCTTCTTTAAATTGTGAAAAATTTCAGTTCCCATTTGCATCGCGTGCGTGAATGACGTAGCCTTAACCGGCATAATCATAAACTCTTGAAAAGCAATCGGTGCATCAGAATGCGACCCTCCGTTGATGATGTTCATCATAGGTACTGGCAATGTATTAGCAGAAACCCCTCCAATATATCTATACAATGGCAATCCTAATTCATTAGCCGCTGCTTTGGCTACCGCCAAAGAAACTCCTAAAATAGCATTTGCTCCCAATTTCGATTTGTTTGGCGTACCATCCAAATCAATCATGGTTTTATCAATTAAATTTTGTTCAAAAACCGAAGTTCCAAGTAATTCTTCGGCAATTAAAGTATTTACGTTTTCAACTGCTTTTAAAACTCCTTTACCCATGAATGCTTTTCCACCGTCACGTAGTTCTACTGCTTCGTGCTCCCCGGTTGAAGCTCCTGAAGGTACTGCTGCACGGCCTAAAATTCCGTTATCAGTCACTACATCAACTTCAATTGTTGGATTTCCTCTTGAATCAAGAATTTGTCTTGCGTGTATTTTGATTATAATGCTCATTTCTATATTAGATTTAAGATTTTTATATGTTTTCAATTCAAACAAATTTACCCATTCTATTTAAATGAAAACAGATAAAAATTGAATTGTTATTAACGATAACGTTTTAGTTTTTCGCCAATTTGATGTTTTCAACAAATTGATCAAACAAATAAGAGGAATCGTGTGGTCCAGGACTTGCTTCAGGATGGTATTGAACCGAAAAACAATTTTTAGACTTCATTCGCATACCTGCAACTGTTCCGTCATTCAGGTGTTCATGTGTAATTTCCAATTCGTGGTGTTGGTCTAATTCTTCTCTATTTACAGCAAAACCGTGATTTTGCGACGTAATTTCACCTTTCCCCGAAATCAAATTTTTGACCGGGTGGTTAATACCACGATGTCCATTAAACATCTTATAAGTAGACACTCCGTTAGCCAAGGCAATCACTTGATGACCCAAACAAATTCCAAAAAGAGGATGATTGTTGGATATTATTTCTTTAGCCACCGAAATAGCACTTTCTAAAGGATCTGGATCACCAGGCCCGTTAGACAAGAAATAACCATCTGGATTGAAGGCTTTTAGTTCTTCATATTTTGCATCGAAAGGAAACACTTTAATATAACAGTCTCTTTTGGCAAAATTTCTTAGAATATTGGTTTTTATCCCTAAATCTAAAGCAGAGATTTTATAAGTTGCGTTTTCATCACCAAAGAAATAAGGCGTTGTAGTAGACACTTTAGAAGCCAACTCTAATCCTTTCATATCTGGAACTTGAGCCAATTGTTTTTTTAAATTTTCAACTGAAGTTCCATCGGTTGAGATTACTGCATTTTGTGCTCCGTTATCACGAATGTAACTTACTAGAGCTCGAGTATCAACATCAGAGATACAAACTAAATTCTGTTTTTGAAAATAGTCGAACAAATTACTTTCAGAATCGGGACGTGAATGATTCACAGAGAAGTTTTTACAAACCAATCCTGAAATCATGATTTTATCTGATTCAACTTCGTTTGTATTAACTCCATAATTACCAATATGAGCGTTGGTAGCTACCATAATTTGCCCGAAATAAGAAGGATCTGTAAAAATTTCTTGATAACCTGTAGTTCCGGTATTAAAACAAACCTCTCCAAAGGTAGTTCCACTTATTCCTATAGATTTTCCATGAAAAATTGTACCATCAGCCAGTAGTAATATAGCTTGTTGTTTTGTTGTGTGTTGCATTGTATATTTTAGTTTGGCAAATTTATTCAAAAAAAAGGATAAACTAAAAGTTTATCCTTTGTTATTATAACGATTCATAATAAGTTAAAATCTTAACCACATCTCCACTCTTTGCAAAGTCAAGATTGTTTTCATTCGCATATCCTTTAATTAGATTAGACTTATCTGAAAACAATTTCAAAATAGGCTTCTCTTTTAGTTTAACCTCGACAAAATCATTATTATTTATTTTCAAGTAAAACCTATCTTCTTTAAAATATTTTTTCCCTGTAGTAACTAACTTCGTCATAGGATCTATTTTTTCTTTGGTAATTCCTAAATAAAAGCCATTTACAAACAATATTTTATCAGATTTAAAAAGAACTTCAGAAAGCTTCTTCACTTCATTGATAATAAAAAATTGAAATTTTTTATTATCAACCATCAGATGATCAACAAGATCACTTTTAAATTCCATAATAGAATCTTTATTTGCAGCAACAAACAAACTGTTTGTTCGCAAATCATAATTCAAAGATTTTAATGTGAATTCATTTTTATCAGTTGCAGTTATTACAAAATTAGAGATGTCATCATCAGAAAACAAGAAAGGACTCCCATCGATTGAATTGTTGAGTTTTCCTTCGCCAGCTTTAGAAAGATTTGTTAAAAAATTCGTTTTGTTATAATTCTCTAATTTAATGTTCCCTGAACCAAATTGCGCTTGAGCAAAATTAACGAACAATAAAAAAAACACTATTTTTTTCATAGATTAAAACTATACTTATGATTAATAAAAAAGGATAAACCAAAAATTCATCCTTTTATATTGTTCTAAATCGAATCATAGAATTCAAATATTGAAAAAATATTATTTTCAGATTCAAAACTTAAATTTTTATTTTTGGAGAAATCGTTTAGTTTATTAGAGTTTTCAGCAAAAAAATTCATAAACCCTTTCCTTTTTAGCTCAAAATTTTCAAAAGGGCGATCCCCTTTTCTAATTAAATATTTTTCATTTTTCACAAAAGCTGCTTCAGAAGTAACTTGTTGTGTCAAAGGATTTATAGTAGCCTTACTAATCGAGATGTTTACAACTTTTATCAAAGTAACTTTTGGAGAAAGATACAATACATTTGCTAATACAGTTTTGCCTTCTAAATTAAAAAATTTATATTTTTTTGTATTTAACTTAACATAATCAATATTCTTAGAATCGATTTGAAAAACAGAATCTTTACTAATTTTTGACTCTAAAGTATTTTTTACCAAATTATAATTCAAACTAGCTATAGAAAGAGGTTCCCCAGAGCTTAATCTAATTTGATGTTTTCCTTCCCAGTTATCATTCAGATAAGCTGAACCTTTCAAAGACTTATCCTCATATACCCCAGGTAACCATGCACCGTAATTATACTTTGAAAATTGCCCAACATTATCAATTCTATAACTTGAGTCTTTTTCCTGTTGGCAATAAAGATTCAAGTTAAAAACAAACAGATAAAGTAAAATTATTTTAAATTTCATTTCTTTAATTTTTAGATTTCTATAAAGATAAAAAAAAAGGATAAACTCAAAAAGTTTATCCTTAATATTTATGAAGCAAGTTTCATATTATTCTGCAGCGTCAGTAGATTCTTCAGAAGTTGCTGCTGGAGCTTCAGTAGCTGCCTCAGCTTTTTTAGCTTTTCCACCACGACGGCTTTTAGCTTTTTTCTCTTCTTTTTTACCTCCGTTGTATAATTCGTTGAAATCTACTAATTCGATCATTGCCATATCAGCATTATCTCCTAAACGATTTCCTAATTTGATGATACGAGTGTAACCACCTGGACGATCACCAACTTTAGCCGCTACGTCTCTGAATAAATCAGTTACAGCATATTTGCTACGTAAGTAAGCGAAAACAATACGACGGTTGTGAGTAGTATCTTCTTTTGATTTTGTGATAAGCGGCTCAACAAATTGTTTAAGTGCTTTAGCTTTAGCAACAGTAGTGTTAATACGTTTGTGCTCGATAAGAGAACAAGCCATATTAGCTAACA
>JAZKHA010000012.1:0-6377 GCA_040385625.1 Bacteroidota bacterium | reverse complement strand
CAGAAGCATTTTACGTAAAATCAAACAGTCGTTTGGGCTGTCAAATACCAATCACCGAAAGCCTCGAAGGATTAGAACTGGAGCTGGCTCCGGAAAATTAAAAAAAAGTCCCTTAATAGGGATTTTTTTTTGTAATATAAATACCATATATTCGTATTCTAGTATTAAGTAAATCAATTGACGTTTTTAAATGAATTCAAATTCTTATTCCCCTGGTTTACATAAACTAGTTACACTTCAGGTCGATACCATTAACAAACTCACTGATAGCAAAGGGTATATTGCTGTTACTAATCAAATTTTAGATAAATACGAATTAGAGCAAGTAGGTATAATAGTGCATAATTTTGATAATGACAGTTTTACTATTGCAGTTTGCTTAAAAGAATCACATATTTGTATTCACACTTGGCCAGAATTCAATCAGCTTACTTTAGACGTTTACTTATGTAATTATTTACAAGATAATTCAGCAAAGGTAAAAGCAGTGACGCAAGAGTATATGGACTATTTTAATGCTGTCATAATTAAAGATTTTGAGATAAACAGATAGATATGGATGTTTCTTGTTATCAATGCAATACGATTACTACTATAGAAATTGGTTTTGAGGTCAAAAATTTTGTTTGCCCTAATTGCCAGAGCGTTTATATCTCAGATGCAAACAAAGATTTACGTCGCGAAAGATCATTCAACCACAAAATTGCTCACGTTGGTTTACAAATTGGTCAAAAAGGGATTCTTAAGGGGATTGAATATACCGTAACAGGGATACTTACAAAGAAAGTGTACGGAGCTTATTATTGGAATGAGTATATCTTGAATGATAATTCGAACCAATTTATTTATCTCTCTGAATCAGATGGACATTGGATTTTTTTAAAAGAAATTGAAGATAAATTTGAGGTTAATAATCATCCTAAATTTCTAACTTACGAAGGAGTTGTGATGAATTTGTATGATTACACCGATGTTGAAATTGTTTCTGCACAGGGTTTCTTTGATTTTACACTACCAAAGAAAAAGATACATTCAATAGAATATATAAGTGCACCTAATATGATCGCTATTGAAAAAGATGGAGATAAAGAGACAACTTATTTTGGAGAACATATCACTACAAAGGAAATCCGAAAGGGCTTTCCATTTTTTACACTACCACCAAAAGTAGGAACAGGATTAGTGCAACCCTTTTTTCTAAATATAAGGAATACTGCTCTTGTTTTTTGTGTAGTTTCTATTCTGATTCTGTTATCTCACTGGTTCATTTATAAAGACAAATTAGAAAAACAGGTGTTTTATAAAGACCT
Organism: Bacteroidota bacterium; assembly: GCA_040385625.1. Lineage (GTDB taxonomy): Bacteria > Bacteroidota > Bacteroidia > Flavobacteriales > Flavobacteriaceae > Flavobacterium. The sequence goes on along the minus strand of JAZKHA010000012.1, from coordinate 5,067 downwards.
GACTTTTGATGCTTTTAATAATAAAGATATTGTGAGTCCTTCATTTGTATTAGAAGGCGGTTCAGCACCTATGACAATTGCGGTTAACTCAGGAGTGGATAATTCTTGGGCAAATGTGCAGGTTGCATTATTAAATGAGAAAACAAATGATGCAGTTTACGCCAGTAAAGATATCGAGTATTATCACGGATATACGGATGGCGAAAGCTGGACTGAGGGAAATCCTTCTGAGGAGTTTAATATCTGTGGCGTTGCAGCCGGTAAATACCATTTGGTGATTACACCACAAAAAGCACCCGAGGATTTACAAAATAATTCTCTGACAATAAAAGCAGTTTGGGATCAGCCTTCAGGGAGAAACCGTTGGTTAACCATTATTTTTATGGCAGTCCTACTAATTGCTCTCTATTATCTCAATGTTAATTTTGAACAAAAAAGATGGGAAGATTCAGATAATTCCCCTTATAATTAAAACTATGGATGAAGCATTAAAATTTTTGAAAAACAATGTATTTTCAATTGTAATTGGACTGTTTGTCTATTCGGCATATTTATTTTTTACATATTCTGGAAATAGAATATGCGATTGTGAAACAACAGAAAAATACAGTTCCAGTCAAACTTTGGGTCGAAGACCAATAAATACTTTTTACCACAAATAACAATTTAAAACTACCTAATCATGGATGTTCTTACATTAAAACCAATCTTAAATTCTATTATTTTTTCTCTTTTGGGAATCGTTATTTTATTGATTGCTTATTTTATTATTGAAAAATTGACTCCAGAGAATACTTGGAAAGAAGTGACACAGAAAAACAATATTGCTGTAGCCATTGTTTTTGGAGCCTTTATTATTGGGATTTCAATGATTATTAGCGCAGCTATTCATGGGTAAGAAGTTTTTGAAATTTGAATACTTACTTCTTTTCGCGGTATTTACTATTGCAACTTGTGGATTAGTCTATGAATTAGTAGCTGGTACTTTAGCAAGTTATCTTCTTGGGGATTCTGTAAAACAATTTTCATTTATCATTGGAGTATACCTCTTTTCGATGGGTGTGGGTTCTTATTTTTCAAAATTTCTCACAAAGAACATGCTCAACACTTTTGTTGAAATTGAGATTCTGGTTGGTTTAATTGGAGGATTGAGTTCTGTAGTGCTTTTCATGTTGTTTGAAAGTGTGTATTCCTTTCAGTTTATCCTTTATCTGTTGGTTTTTGTAACCGGTTGTTTGGTAGGACTGGAAATCCCGTTGTTAATGAATATCCTGAAAGATAAAGTCGAATTCAGAGATTTGGTTTCTAATGTATTTACCTTCGATTACATTGGAGCATTATTAGCTTCTATATTATTTCCGTTAGTTTTGGTTCCTCAATTAGGGATTATGGGAACCTCGTTGTTCTTTGGTATGATTAATATCAGTATTGCTATAGCTTTATGTTTTCTGTTAAAATCAGAACTCAAAAAAGTCTATTTACTTAGAGCAAAAGCTATTGCGTCTTTTTTGTTGTTGTTTGTTGTTTACTTGTTTTCAAATACGATCTTATCCTATTCAGAAGGAAAAATGTATGGTGAGAATATTATTTATTCAAATTCGACTCAATACCAACGCATTGTTTTAACACACAATAAAAGTGATTATCGGTTGTATTTGAATAATAATCTTCAGTTCAGTTCCACAGATGAATACCGTTACCATGAGGCCTTAGTCCATCCTGCCATGTCAATGGCAAAGCAAGTGGATAATGTGTTAGTTCTTGGTGGAGGCGATGGATTGGCAGTTCGTGAGATATTAAAATATACAGACGTTAAAAATATTACCATTGTAGATTTAGACGAAGGCATGACAAGGCTGTTTAAAACAAACAAAATTTTAACCGATTTTAATCATAACTCTCTCAATAATTCGAAAGTGAAAGTCTATAATCAGGATGCTTTCATATGGGCTAAAAACAGTAAATCTAAGTTTGATGTAGTAATTATCGATTTTCCGGATCCATCAAATTATAGCTTAGGGAAACTGTATTCCTTGAATTTTTACAGTACTTTAAAAGGTATTCTTGCTTCCGATGCAGTAGTGGTGGTGCAGACCACTTCTCCTTATTTTGCGCCAAAATCTTTTTGGTGTATTAATAAAACTTTAATGGAGATTTTTCCTCAAGTTGATGCCTATCACGCTTATGTTCCATCATTTGGAGAATGGGGTTTTTCCATCGCAATGAATGGTTTCGAAACTAATTTCAACAAAGTTAACAGACAAGTTGAAGGATTGCGCTTTTATAATTTCCAGTTTGATAAATTCAATTATTTTTCCAAAGATATGATTTCAAAAGACATTGAAATTAATCGTTTGGATAATCAAATTCTAGTACGTTATTTCGATGAAGAGTGGGGAAAATTATAGTTATTCCAGGCGTTTTTTTCTAAAAGGTATTGCTGCTTCCTTACTTGTGATTCCATTTTTGCAATCGTGTCAGGAAAAAGCAATTACTTTATTGATTCGATTGTCTGGGACAAATCATATTTTAGGACATCGGTTGCGGGTTAAAAACTTTCCAAAACCTTCCAGTCAAATCCATATTCCCTACTTAATTGTAGGTGGAGGAATCTCTGGATTAAGCGCAGCACGTCAATTTTCTAAAAAAGGAATCAACGATTTTTTATTGATAGAATTAGAAAATCATTTGGGAGGGAATTCCTCAAACGGAGAGAATAAATATTCTAAATTTCCATTGGGAGCACATTATTTGCCGCTGCCTAATAAACAAGATGCAGCACTGCTTCAGTTTCTTGAAGAAGAGCAAATAATCATAGGGTATGATTCAAAAGGATTTCCAAAATTTGATGAGGAACAACTTACGTTTGCCCCTGATGAGCGTTTGTTTTATAAAAATAATTGGCAAGAGGGACTAGTTCCTAAAACTGGAAACTCTTTAGAAGAAGATATTCAATTCAAAAAATTCTTTTTAAAAATGGATGCTTTCCGTGCAGGAAAGGGTGCAGATGGCAAATATTTTTTTGATATTCCGCTATCACTATCTTCCATTGAAGCTACTATCCGAGCTTTTGATGCAATTACAATGCAACAATGGTTCGAGGAGGAAGGATTCAATTCGAAGCCACTATTCGATTACATAGATTATTGCTGTAGAGATGATTTTGGGTTGGGAATTAGTTACGTTTCTGCTTGGGCTGGGATTCATTATTTCGCAGCAAGAAAGCAAGATAGTACACAAGATAATAAGGATAATGTACTTACCTGGCCGGAAGGTAATGCCAGATTAGCCCATCATTTGCAAAAATATGCTGAAAATAAGACGCTGAAAAATCATTTGGTTTATGATGTAAAAAGTATAGATGGAAAAGTTGTTGCCACTGTTTTTGACGCGGATAAAAAATTAACAATAGAGATAATTGCTGATAAGGTGATTATGGCTACACCTCAATTTGTGAATCAATATATAATTAAAAATAGAACGATGTTGACGCATAATTTTCATTATGCACCATGGCTTTTGGCAACTTTGGTTGTTTCTGATTTGGCGGATAATGGTAGTTATCCTTTGTGCTGGGATAATGTGATGTATGGAGCAAAAGGTTTAGGTTATATTTATGACCAACACCAATCCTTGCAACAAGTACAGTCCAAAAAAGTAATTACATACTATTATAGCTTTTCATCTTCAGATGTAAAGAAAAGCAGAAAGGATTTGTATTATAAAAAAAGTGCGCATTGGAAACAATTGGTTTTTGATGATTTAAAAATGGCACATCCGAATATTGAAAGTGTTACAGAGGAAATAAATATTCATCTTTTAGGACACGGAATGATTAGTCCGGTTCCTGGTTTTATTTTTGGCACAGCCAAGAAAGAGGCATCACAAAACATTGATGGCAAAATTTTCTTTGCGCATTCAGATTTGTCTGGAATTTCAATTTTCGAAGAAGCATTTCATCAAGGTATTAATGTTGTAAATCAAATAGTAGATGGCTCAACCTTGGATTGATAAACCAAAAACGGATGGTTTTTTTATTTTAGCACCTTCATTTGTAGTCATTGCTATTGTCTTTTTGTTTCATGATACTTTGAAAGTTATTGAGGCCAAACATTCTTTTTACACCTGGCTTTTTTTAATCGTTTTTATTGATGTAGCACATGTTTACGCAACTTTATTTAAAACCTATTTCGTTAGTGAAGAGTTTAAAAAAAGAAAGAAATTATTAATTGCCCTGCCTGTAGTTTGTTTTATTATTGGAGTAATTCTTTTCAGTTTAGGGAGTGTTGTTTTTTGGTCAGTTTTGGCATACATAGCAGTTTTTCATTTTATAAGACAGCAATACGGTTTTATGCGTCTTTATTCTCGAAAAGAAGTTAAAACAAATTGGAGTGTAGCTATTGATAATTTGATTATTTATACGGCAACAGTTTACCCAATGTTATATTGGTTTTTTTCTTCACCCCGTGCATTCAATTGGTTTACTGAAAAAGATTTTATTCGATTTGAAAATCAATTATTACTTGGAATTCTGAGCTGGATTTATGGACTGATTGTAGTTTTTTATATTGTAAGAACAGTTTATAAAAGTGCTAAAGAACGGTATTTTAATATTCCTAAAAATGCAATTATTATAGGTACTTTTTTGTCATGGTATTTTGGTATTGTATATTTTAATAATGATTTAGTTTTTACTTTGCTTAATGTTGTTTCTCACGGTATACCTTATATTGCGTTGATTTATCTCAATGAAATAGATAAAAAAAAGGAGGGTGATTTAGGAGTTTTGAATTATGTAAAAGGAAGTAGAGGAATCTTATTTTTTATGATTTTTTTAGTAGCGATAGCTTTTTTTGAAGAGTATGTGTGGGAAATTTTCGTTTGGAACGAACAATTTTCATGGAACGAATCTGACTTTTCTAATTGGCAGTTTTTTATTGTTCCTTTGTTGACGATACCACAGTTTACTCATTATCTATTGGATGGATTTATTTGGAAATCAAAGTAGTAGATTTAGTTTTGCAAAATAGTAGTCGCTTTTGGTAAAATTCGTTCTACAAATAAAGA
>JAZKHA010000011.1:0-173290 GCA_040385625.1 Bacteroidota bacterium | reverse complement strand
ACACTTCTTTTTACTTTTCCTAATCCTTTTTAAACCTTTTTTAAATCTTTTTTTTACCAACTCTGAAAACCAGAAGATTATGATTTTCAACTCTAAGAATATTTGCAAGTAATCATCTACTTCTGTCAGCAAACCTCTCTCGTTATATAGAAAATATATTTTACGTGAGAACCTTTTAAAGAATGAAGAGATGTAAAAGATAAAGCGAATAGCCAGACGCGAGAAACGAACGACACACCATATTATAAAAACATTAGCTAAACTTGATTGCTTTTACTGGTGATATTTTTGTAATAATATAAGAAGGTATTAACAAAACTAAAAAACACACTGCAACTGTACCTATATTTAATAGCAGTATATAAAAGATATTGATATCGACCGGAGCTACATTTACATAATAGTTTTCAGGATTGAGTTTTATTATTCCGAAGTACTTTTGAATTAACAACAATCCAACACCAATTGAATTTCCCCAAAACAATCCTTTTACAATAAGATGAACGGCATTGTATAGAAATATTTTTCGAACCGACCAGTTGCTTGCTCCTAATGATTTTAATATTCCAATCATTTGGGTACGCTCTAAAATAAGCACCAATAACGCTACCACCATATTAATAGTTGAAACAACAACCATAATAATAAGTATAACAGCGATATTAAAATCAAATAATTTTAACCATTCAAAAATATAAAAATACTTTTGAGAGATAGTTTGCGTGTCTAATGTCTTGGAAGCGTCATCTTTATTTTGAGAATTATTATAAACTTCAGCTCCCTTTTCTTCGATTTTGGTAAAATCATCAATAAAAACTTCAAACGACCCTACTTGAGTCGGCAGCCATTTATTAATTCGTTGAATATGACGAATATCTCCTAATATATATGTAGCATCAAATTCTTGAAATCCCGAATTGTAAATCCCCACTATTTTAAAGACACGAAGGTTTGGCAGTTTATTTTCCCCTTCTTTCATAAAAAAGGTATTGCACTTATCTCCCAGTTTCAATTCTAATCGGTTAGCGAGATATTCTGAAATGATAATTTCATTATTTAAATCCGATTTCAAATTAGGCACCCTTCCTTCTATTATATACTCATTCAGATTATCCCAATCATAATCCTTACCTACCCCTTTGAATACAATTCCTTCAAAAGCTTTTTCCGTTCTTATGATTCCAGCTTTGCTTGCAACAGCCTGTATATGTTTAATTCCGCCAACCGAATTGAATTTGGGATAAAAATCTTGATTAGTAGAAACTGGGTTCAAACTTACCTGCGATTGATTGTCATCAAAATTGGAAATAATAATATGCCCGTTAAAAGCAGAAACTTTTTGGCGTATTTTTTGTTGTAACCCCATACCTGTTGCTACAGATACAATCATCATTATTAATCCGATTGCAATTGCAGCAATAGCTATATTGATAATTGGCGCAGAAATATTACTTTTACGTTCTTTAGTACGAATAAGCCTATCGGCTATAAAAAATTCTAAATTCAACAACAGATGGTTTACAAATTGATGCTCAAAAATACATTTTTATTATTGCTTTTTGCAATTGTTTCGTGTGGAAATTGTAAAAAGACCATAGATAATACAGAAAAGACAACGGAGAAAAGTCAGGAATTAAAAACTAACGATTTAAAAGATACTTCTATTCAAACTGGGGCCGACAACTACCAAGCTTATTTACCATTATTGAAAGATAAAAAAGTAGGAATCGTGACCAATCAAACCGGAATTTTAACTAATAAAACACATTTGGTTGATTTTCTATTAGAGAAAAAAGTGAATCTTCAAAAAATATATGCTCCAGAACATGGTTTTAGAGGAACTGCCGATGCTGGGGAATTAATTAAAGACGGTAAAGACACTAAAACAGGATTGTCTATTGTTTCGCTTTACGGAAATAACAAAAAGCCAAAACCGGAACAATTAGTTGGAATAGATATTATGATTTTTGACTTGCAGGATGTAGGCGCTCGATTTTACACCTATATATCATCCTTGCATTATGTAATGGAAGCTTGCGCCGAAAACAACATTACACTTATAGTATTAGACAGACCCAACCCAAACGGAAACATTGTGGATGGACCTATTTTAGAAAAAGAATTCACCAGTTTTGTGGGAATGCACCAAATTCCGATTCTTCACGGGATGACTATTGGCGAATATGCTAAAATGATTAATGGAGAAAAATGGCTAAAAAACGGAATTCAATGCAAATTGGAAGTAGCTCCGTGTTTGAATTACAAAAGAAATATGGCGTATAGCTTACTTACGAAGCCTTCACCGAATTTACCAAACGACCAAGCCATTAATTTATATGCGAGTTTGTGTTTGTTTGAAGGAACCAATGTGAGTATGGGACGTGGAACAGAGAAACAATTCCAGATTTATGGCTCTCCATTTTTACCAAAAAGTAATTTTAGTTTTACTCCAAAACCAAATTTAGGCGCTAAAGAACCAACCTATAAAGATCAACTGTGTTATGGAGAAGATTTATCGGCTATAGCCAAAGTTAATCAGTTGGAATTAAAATGGCTGATTAAAGCCTATCAATCCACGGCAGATAAATCGAAGTTTTTTAATGATTTCTTTACCAAACTGGCTGGAACCAAAAAACTGCAACAGCAAATTGAAGCTGGAACCTCAGAAACCGAAATTAGAAACTCTTGGAAAAAGGGAATTGAAGATTTTAAAGCAAAGAGAAAGCCCTACCTAATCTATTAAAGAGGCATTTTCTCTTTCATTTTCTCCACAATATTATACGCTGCTGGACAAATAGCAACATTCAGCAAGGTTAAATCCGTAATTTGATTGAATTTTTTCCTATCCGTGTGAGGAAATTCGCGACATGCTTTTGGACGCACATCATAAATCATGCAGTAGTTTTCATTATCCAAAAACGTACACGGTACACTTTGCAAGACATAATCTTTATCTTCATCCACACGCAAGTATTGATCGATGAATTGTTGTGGTTTCTGCTTTAGGTGTTTTGAGATGCGTTCAATATCGGCTGAAGTAAAAAGTGGCCCGGTCGTTTTACAGCAATTAGCGCACTTTAGGCAATCGGTTCTTTTAAATTCGGCATCGTGCAATTCCTGCATCACGTAATCCAAATTCTTGGGCGTCTTCTTTTTCAGCTTATCGAAATACTTTTTGTTTTCGATATGCTTATCTTTGGCTAGTTTTTGAATTTCGTTTAATGAAGGTTTCAGCATTTGCGATGGGATTATCGGTTAATCGATAAATCTCGGCACAAAATTACTAAAATCAAATCAACGGACGAGCAATTTAACACATCAACAACAATGAAAGACCTTTTTGGAAAAGCCATACTTGATTTTCAAACGAATAATGAGCCCGAAGACTTAATTACGGAAACGTCTATCTCGGACGCCGATGAAATGAGCGTTGCTTATTTATTTCGTTCTTTTGATGAAATGCCAAAATTGGAACAAAAAGCATTGGGATTGGCCAAAGGAAAAACCTTAGATGTGGGTTGCGGTGCCGGAAGTCATGCGCTATACCTTCAAAACGAACGACAACTTGATGTTACTTCCATCGATATTTCAGCAAATGCGATTGAAGCTTGTCAACTTCGTGGCTTGAAAAACACACGGGTTCAAAATATTTTGGATATCGAAAACGAGACTTTTGATACCATTATCTTGTTGATGAATGGAACGGGAATTTTCAGAACATTATCAGAAACACCTAAATATCTTCAGAAATTAAAATCACTTTTGAATCCAAACGGTCAAATTCTGATTGATTCGTCTGACATCATTTATATGTTTGACCAAGATGAAGACGGCGCTTATGAAGTTTCCGCCAACAATTATTATGGCGAATTGACTTTTACCGTTTCTTATAAAAACGAAACTGAAGATACTTTCCCGTGGTTGTATCTTGATTATAACACATTACAAAATGCGGCAAACGCCAATGGGTTACAATGTGAATTGATTTTGGAAGGCGAGCATTTTGATTATTTGGCGAGACTTACACTTTAATTAGATCTGTAGTTGCCATAATATCCTGCAAAGCACTATATAAAATATCTAAATCTTCTTGCGAATTGTAAGCGTTGATGGAATATCTCAAGTAAATATTTCCATTTAATGGCATTACTGGAATCTGAATTTTGTATTTATCATATAACAGTTCTTTTAATTCTGTTGGCTTGCTGGTGTTGATAGGAACACTCGCCATTTGTCCCAAAAATTCTTCCGTAATTGGACAAATCGGTTCAGTATTAAGCAAATCGCAAAAACGTTGGTAATTGCCCAAAACCATTTGCTTGCAGTATTTCGATTTTTCTTCCCAATTATTTTCAGAAAGGAAGCTGATTACTGTTGGCGTACACAAATAAGCAGAAAAATCTTTGGTTCCATTGTATTCATGGTAATCTAAAAACTGACTTTCACCTGGTATCAAACTTTCATACCCCCAACTCACCACTAAAGGATCTAATTCGTTTTGTAATTCTTTTTTAACGTATAGGAATGAACTTCCTTTGGGCGCCAACATCCATTTGTGCAAGGTACCGGTGTAATAATCCGGATTCAAATCTTGAATATTCAAATCGATATGTCCTGGAACGTGAGCTCCATCGACAATTGTGATTAGTCCCAATTCCTGTGCTTTGTCACAAATTTCTTTTACGGGAAATATCAAAGCGGTAGCACTTGAGATCTGATTAATGAAAATTACTTTGGTTTTGGAAGAATATCCTTTCCAAAATTCTTCTAAGATTTGTTCTTTGGAAATTATGGGTAGTGAAATGTTCTGACGAATGTATTTGGCTCTCGTCTTTTTACAATAGAAATTCCAGGTTCTATCCAACGCACCGTATTCGTGATTGGTCGAAAGAATTTCGTCTCCCGGTTGCAAATTCAAACTACGCATGATGGTATTGACTGCAAATGTCGGATTAGGCGTAAAAAATAAATCCGACGCCTCACATCCTACAAATTTAGACAAACTTTCTCTGGCTGTTTTCAAATAGACGGTCAAAGATTTCACCATGAAAAAAGTAGGTTCGCTTTCCAACTCCAGCTGAAAACGTTGGAATTCTTCAAAAACTCTCTTGGGACAAGCTCCAAAAGAACCATGGTTTAAATAGGTAACATTATCCGTGAGTAAGAATTGTGATTTCATGTTTTCAATTTCTAGTAAAAATAAAAAATCCCGAAATATTTCGGGATTTAAATTTATTTAAATTAGCTAAAATTATCTTATTGTTATCGGAAAGTTATACTCTACCGCTACATTCTCACCTTTCATTCTTCCTGGTGTCCATTTCGGGCATTTTGCCAAAACTCTTTTTACTTCTTTTCCGGCATTACCAAGATCTCTTAAGATTTGAACATTAGTAACATTTCCATCCTTATCAATAATTATACTAACATGAATCGTTCCTGTTAAAACTTCACCATCTTCACTTTCAGGTGCATGGTAATTTTTCATTACAAACTTCATGAATTCATTCATTCCACCTGGGAATAAAGGTTTTACTTCAACGGCATCATACTGTTGTGGTACATCAATTGGGTTAACATAGCTTTTAGAAAAACCTAAATTAACAAACAATAATCCTAGAATCAAAATAGCAAACTTCTTCATAACGCAAATTCATTTAGTTAACAACTTATTTAAAATCAGAGGATTTGGGTCTTCAAACATACAATAGTATCGATAAAACAACAAATAAAATCGATAAAATGCATTTTTAAAACATTTTTGTAGTATTTAAATTACAAAAAAGAGGCTGCTAAAATAATTAACAGCCTCTTTTTGAGTGTTTTATGATTATTTAAATCCGAATATTGACTGGTAAAGTGTAAATCACTCTTGCCGGCTTACCTGCTTGGTCTCCAGGAGTCCATTTTGGGCATAAAGAAAGAATTCTTTTGATTTCTTCTCCGGTATTAAAACCTAAATCATTAATAATTTTAACTTCGTTAATACTTCCGTTAGTTTCTATAACAAAAGTTACTTTTAAAATCCCTCCTGGAAAGTTTTCATCATCAGGTGTGTGGAAATTTTTGCCAACAAATTTCATAAATTCATTGATTCCTCCAGGGTATAAAGGTTGGTTCTCAACAATTTCATAAGGAATTGGAGTAATAGAACTCAAAGTTGCTTGAGCATAAGTACTACTCATAGCAAAAAAAGCTACTAAAAGTAAAAAATAATTTTTCATATTGTGTGGTATTTGGATTAATAAATAACCACTACAATAGGTCAGTTTTTTTGTTTGGGACAAAAAAGTTCTTGGAATAACGATGTAAATTTAAAAAATAAAAATGAAAAACCAAACAAACCTTTGATTTTTAATAAATTAGTATACTTACTTATTTCAATTTTAACTTAAATTCTACTGGAAATTTTATATTAAGAGTAATTGTTTTTCCGTTGCGTGAAGCCGGAATCCACTTAGGAGCAAGCTTTAAAACGCGAATCACTTCTGTAGCAAAATCCATGTCTTTAAACTCAATGATTCGAATATTTTTGATTTCACCAGTTTCTGCAATATCAAAAGTAAAAACAACTTTACCCGCTTGCTTAACTTTAGTTTTGTCGATATGTCCGTAAACATAATCTCTAAAAACTTCTAATCCTCCTCCGTTGAATCTTGGCTCAATTAATTCTCCTTTTAAATAGACTTCATTCTCTCCCATGATTTGAGCTGAGAATGAAACCGAAAACAACAATATTGCAATTATAAAAAGTTTTTTCATTTTTCTTTAACTTCAAGCATTAATGGCAACATAAATTTTGTTCTAACATTACGTCCGTTTTGCATACCTGGCAACCAAAGTGGAGATAATTTTAAGACTCTAATTGCTTCTTCAGCGGTACCAAAACCTAAATCTTTAATTACTTTTATATCACTCAGGGAACCATCTTTTTCTACTACAAATTCAACCAAAAGCCTTCCTTTTAATCCTTTGACATTTGGCAATTTATAATTCTTACTTATAAATTCAACAAAACCTTTATTTCCTCCACGAAATTTTGGCATCACATCTAAACCTGCAGAGCTATAAACATTATTATCTTGAGTATCAATATTTTCTTGAGAATAAAAATTAACCGAAAACATTACAAGTAGTAATACAATAAAATTTCTTTTCATTATGGGATATTCAAATATTTGTGGGTTTGAAGCGAGACTCTCCATTTTGGGTTATTCATTACATAATCTACAATAAGCGGTGTCATTTCCTCCTTTTTGCTCCATTCTGGCTGCAAAAATAAAATGGCATTCGGATTTACTTTTGCAGCTTGTTCTTCGGCAAAAATAAAATCATGCTTATTGTACACAATTACTTTTAGTTCATTCGCAATATCATAAGCTGCCTGAACCGGTAATTTATTTTTTTTAGGAGATAAGCAAAACCAATCCCATTTTCCAGAAACAGGATAAGCTCCAGAAGTTTCAATATGCACTCGCATATTATTCTCCATCAATTTTGATGTAATCGGATCCATATTCCATGTTAATGGCTCTCCCCCCGTGATAACGACAGTTTCAGCATATTTTTTTGCATTGGCAACAATAACATCTGTCATCGTTGGAGGATGAAGTTCTGCATTCCAGCTTTCTTTTACATCACACCAATGACAACCCACATCGCAACCACCAATTCGTATAAAATAGGCAGCAGTTCCTGTGTGATATCCTTCTCCTTGAATAGTGTAAAACTCTTCCATCAATGGAAGCATTTCTCCTTTTTCAACGGCCAATTGTGTTTCTTTTGTAAGCATTATATTTTAAAATAGTTTGCAAAGATAAGCAAAAGCTTTTGCTATTAAAACAAAAAACCGATAGTTGCCTATCGGTTTTACTATATTGTGAAATATAATTTATTTTAAAGCATTTTTGATATTGATACTGTCAACATCAGCCGGATCAAGTACTAACGCTTTTGCAATAAAATCGTTTGCTCTTACTTTATCTGTTTTTCCATAATATCTAGCCAACTCTTGGTAAGCTTCGATAAATTTGGCTTTGTTAGTCGTTACCGCATCAGCTCCTTTTGTTGTTACAACATTCATAAACTCTTCATAACTTTTCGCCATTTGCTCTTTTGCAACAGCATCAGACAACAAACCATTAACACGAGCTCTATAAATATGCGCATCTTGCGTTGTTGGAGATTTTTCAATTACTGCTGCGAAAGCCTTGTCAGCTTTTTGTAAAGCAACAACATCAACAGTCTTTACATCATCACGTACATTGTCAAAATACAATGAATACCCTAAGAAGAAGTTATCGTATAAAAAGTTTTTAGAATTTGCATTTGAAATCGCAACTTCATAAATTTTTGCAGCATAGCTGTACATTTTTCTGTCAAAATAAACTTTTCCAAGATCGTTTAATTCGTTTGCCATTGGTTTATCTAAACTCACAGCCTTTTGTAAATTATCGATAGCTGAATTAAAAAGTGCATCATCAACTAGAGGCTTCACACCTTCTGCAGCCAAAGGTGTTGACTTTTTAAGCTGCGCCATTCCTAAATACAAATAATCTCTACCTATCAATTTATTTGAAGCATTTGTCGTAAATTCTTTCAAAGCTTCAATAGCAGAATCTATATTCCCATTTTCGTAAGCCGAATAACCTAAATAACGTAAAATACGAGGATTTACCTTATCTATTTTTTTCATCTCATTTGCTTCTTTCTCTAAAGCTTTATAATCTTTGGCAATGATTAAAAAGTCAGCATGACGCATACGTGATGGTAAAGAATAATCTGTCAAGCTCATGTATTTTTCATAATAAACAAGTGATTGATCTGTGTATTCTTTAAACTTAGCTTTGTCTTTAAGAGCCCATCTAAAATAAGTTTCAGCCAATTCACGGTAAGCTGGACCATAGTTCGGATTAATAGCCAAGACATTATCTAAAGCCGATTTTGCTTCATTATATGCCTCCGCTCCTTTTAATAATACTCCCAATTGCATTTTGGCACGTAACAAGGTATTGTCTGCGTCAAAAGCATTACTGTAGGCAGAATAAGCTGCATTTTGGTTTTTATCTCCAAAATAAGCATCGCCTAATGCTAATAAAGTTTGCGCGTTGTTCATATTGATTGCTTTAGCTTTATTTAGCACATCAATTGCTTTTTTGTAATTTGGATTAACCGAATTTGTATATGCCTTCCCAATCTGAACAAATTGTTCAATATCTTTCTTTTTCATTCCAGCCGTAGCTTGATCAAAATTAAATTGTGCAGCTTGCTCATTTCCATTATCTAAGTCCAATTGACCTAAACCAATATAATTAAAAATACCACCTTCTTTTACTGTTAACCCTTTTTGGAAAACTAATTTTGCTGAATCCTGAATACTTTGATGCAAATACACATTGCCCAACAAGAAAGCAGCTTTCCCGTTATCTGGAGTTACCTTAATTACTGATTTAAGAATTGCTTTTGCTTTTTCATATTGTTCAGCATCTATTGCCTTTTTTGCCGCTTCTACATCTTGAGCAAAAGAACTCAATCCTAATGCTAAAAAAGCAACACTGAAAAATTTAACTTTGTTCATTTTGTTTATATTTATTTTATACTTTTTTCAATTTCTTTTCGGATGATAATGTTTCTACTTGGCATTCTTACTGGAACTAATCCTGATTTAAGAATAATACGCTGACCTATCTCTCCTGCTACGAATGATGCAAATCCCATGCCTAAACCTTCTCGCCCTTGATAATTTATCATTTTTATCTCTCGACGTATCGGATAAATACCAGAAGCAATGAGGTCTTGCGTAGGTTTTGCAAATGTATTATTATTTACTTTTACTTCCAAAACACTAACTTTATCTACAACTTTTTGAAATTCTGGCATAGGTTGCATTAACCAATTTACACCAACAACTCCAACCATCCCTTTGTTTTTAGATATAAACTCAATAACTTCATTATTCGTATTAAAAGAAAATATTTTTTCTTTTGGCAATTCCTTTACTTTGGCTAAATCCATAAAATATTTAACCGTACTTGAATTGGGATTATCAAATACTACTCCAGCAAGAGAATTTGGTTTTCCTTGCATAAAAGCAATCACTTCATTCAAATCTATTTTTTTTGAAGCATTATTTTTATCAGAAATAAAAGCAACACCATCAGTAGCAAAAGGTGTAACTCGAGCTTTTATTTTTTCATTTTCAAAAAAAGCCCCTTCGCCAGGAGTTAATGTTCTAGTAACAATTGCCAAATCATTTTTCCCTTCAGAAAGAAGCTTTATGATTTCAGTTTCTGACTTTGCAATTAAATTAATTTTTGCATTGTATTGATTTTCAAAAACCATTACTTGATCTTCAATAACAGGAAGAATTGTTTCGTCTACAAGAATAGTCACTTTTCCAGTTAAAATAGTCTCTGCTGCTGTATCATTATTAGCTTTATTACAGCTAAAAACTGTAAGAAAAACAACAACAATCATTATACTTAAATTTATTCTCTTCATAATTAAGATTTTTGAAAAAAACGTATAAAGCGTAAAAAAGCATAGCCTATAATAGCTAACCCTAAAACTGCTCTATATCCTTGAGAAAGAGGCAAAGGTAACCTATCCCAAAATAAGACCGCAAGTCCCATTGTTAAATAAATGATAAAAAACAACATACCTATAACGAGAAGAAATCGCTCTTTAAGCGATTTCTTCTTCATATTCGAGTAAAAAATATTCATTTTATTATTCAGCACGGTAGTCTATCGATATGATTTGCATAAACTTTGTACGAACTGGTTTACCATTTTGAATACCTGGTTTCCATCTAGGAGAGTTTTTAACAATTCTCATAGCCTCTTCTTTTGAACCATAACCAACATCTCTTAAAACCTTGACATCAGTTAAGCTACCATCCTTTTCAACTACAAATTCAACAAAAATCTTACCTTTTGTGTCTTGTTCAAATTCTGGCATTTTAAATTTGTTTCTGATATATTTTTGCCAACCTTCAACATTTCCTCCAGGAAATTCAGGTTGTACTTCAATACCAGCAGAGCTATACACGTTATTATCAACAACTTCAGCCGCTTTGTCAGAATCTCCCGTTGGTTGATCAATAGTTACTTTTGCATTTTCATCCCCTTTTTGGTCTTTTTCTGCAATGTTTTTATCTTTCAATTCTTCGATAGTCTTGA
Source organism: Bacteroidota bacterium (assembly GCA_040385625.1). Classification (GTDB taxonomy): domain Bacteria; phylum Bacteroidota; class Bacteroidia; order Flavobacteriales; family Flavobacteriaceae; genus Flavobacterium. The sequence continues at coordinate 162,110 of JAZKHA010000011.1, read as the reverse complement.
TTTCTTCCGTCACTTTCTTAGCCTCAACAACTTTAGGCTTAACAAATTTTACTTCGTCAACCTTTGGTTTTGGTGGCTCAACTTTTTTAGGTGGTGGTGGTGGTATATTCTCTTTTGGCTTATCCATATTAACCAATACCACTTTTTCATCCAATGAATTTTTAGCATCATCGCCAGAAGGGATCATGTTAATAATCATAGGAGCACTTATTGCAGCAGCAAACACAAAAGCACCGATAAATAACGCTTTTAATGATGTTTTAGGATTTTCTTTACGTAACTCATAAGCACCGTACTTTTTGTTACGTCCTTCAAACACTAAGTCTAACCACTGATTTGTGAATATATCTAATTTCATTTTTAAATCTTTTTAGAGGTTAGTTGTCTTTTGCCAATAAAGCTTTTTCTTCAGGAGTCAAGTCAACTATTGCATAAGTTGGCGCTTTAGTAATAGCCATTTCATCCAAAATATCAACCATGTTTTTATAATTGGTTTTTTTATCCAATTTCAAAATTACAATTAAACCTTTTTTAGGATCATTGTTATACTTCTCAGAAACTGATTTTGAAATTTTAAGGATTTCTTGTCTAATTCCCGCTTTACCATATGTAGACAAACTTGGTCCTTCAATAGGTTCGTCAAATCTACCATAATACCATTTTATTTTGTTGTTTTCACCTAACAAAATAGTCATGGTTCTATCATCAGCTACGTCAATTGTTGTAGGTGGCTTATTAACATCATCTTTCTCAGGCATACCCAAAGGCATTGATTGTGGTTTTGATAACGAAGTGGTCAACATAAAGAACGTGATTAGTAAGAATGCTAAGTCAACCATTGCAGTTAAATCTACTTTAGAGTTGCTTTTTTTACTTCTTACCTTGCCGCCGCCTTTCTTGCCGCCACCGCCATCGGTATTTAATTCTGCCATTTCTTTATCTTGTTATATTAGAAATTTTCTCCGCGTAAACCAGTTACCAAGTTGAAACTATTTACGTCTTGTTTCTGTAAAACATCCATTACTTGCTTGATAGTAGGATATTCTAATTTAGCATCGCCTTTAATTGCAAATTTTAAATCACTATTTGTAAGTTCAGTATTTGCAACACGAGCGTTATAAATCCAACGAGACAATTCGTCTTTTTTTACATCTACAGTATCTCTTGGAATTCCTGGTTGTAATCCTTGCTGATTTCTTTCAGTACTAGACATATTAATTATCTGACTCAAATTAGCCACAGGCACACCAAAACCATCAATAAGTGCAAAACGATTTTTTTCGTCTTCAGTAAAATTTATTCCATACTCTTGCGCCATAAGCTCAAGGGTTCTTTTTCTAACCGGTCTATCTACCATACCAAAAAACACTTTCCCTTTACCTACTGTTAGTGTAGCTAAACCCGTATCAGGCAATTTTGTTTGCACTGTAGAGCTCGGCGTATCAACAGCTAACGGTTCTGGTTGTTTTGCAGTAGCAGTTAAGATAAAGAAAGTCAGCAAAAGGAAAGCCACGTCACACATCGCTGTCATGTCGATTGCTCCGGCTGGTTTATGCGATTTTGCTTTAGCCATTATTTATATTTTTATCTAAAAGAAAAGGCAACAAAAATTGTACCATTTCTTTATTGATTTTGATTAATATTATTTTAAACTTCCTTTGAAACGTCTGTAAGTATTTACAATCGTATTTGCAGCTTCATCAATTGAATATGTTAATGTATCAATTTTTGAAGTAAAGAAATTATAAGTCACAATCGCTAAAGCTGAAGTAGAAATACCTGTAGCAGTATTGATAAGTGCCTCAGAAATACCTGTTGCTAAAGCAGCTTGATCAGGAGTACCTGCAGTTGCTAATGCACCGAACGCTTTGATCATCCCAGATACAGTTCCTAATAATCCTCCAAGAGTTCCTAAAGCTACCATTGTAGAGATAATAGTCATGTTTTTTTCTAACATTGGCATCTCTAAAGCCGTAACCTCTTCAATTTCTTTGTGGATTGTTTCAGTAGCTTCTTCAGATGTAAAACCTTCCGCTTTAACAGCATTATATTTTACTAAACCAGCTTTGATAGCATTAGCTACAGAACCTTTTTGTTTATCACAAGCTTCGATAGCTCCATCAATATCGCCTCCGTTTACACTAGCTTGTACTTTTTTCATGAATGCATCTAGGTTACCTTTACCAGCTGCTTTAGAAATTACAGCAAAACGCTCGATAGAAAAAACAACTACCATTAACAACATACCTAATAATACAGGCACAATAATACCACCTTTATATACTTGTCCTAAAGTATTTAATGGATGTCCAGTTTCAGGATTTCCACCCTCAAAGTTTGCAGTATCACCCATTACAAATTTCCAAACTAGGACTCCAACAATAATACATGCTACAATTACAAGACCAGAGAATGAATCTCCTCCTTTTGAACTTCCTTCTTTCTTAACTTTAACGTTGTTTGCCATTTTTTCTAAATTTAAATTTTCTAATTGATTATAATTTTTGAATAATTATTTATATAGTGGGAGCAAATTTAATTTTTTACTCTAAATAAAAAAACTTTTTTTACAATAAAACACAGCATTTCACAAATAAAAAGAGAACTGTTTCATTTTAAAATTACATTATCCTCAAATTTAGTCAATTATCTTTTTGAAAAATGAATTTTTAACAAATTTATCTCTTTTTTACATAAAATTTCACAAATCAAGACAGGTAAAACTAAATTATATACAACTAAACGTATAACCCTAAAAAATATTTCAAAACAAAAATAAATTAAAAAATAGGTTGTAAATTTTAATAAATTGCACTCGTTAACACCTCAATAATGGAAAAATTAGAAAAATTTAAGACCGATATCACTACTGGATACACTTGTAAAGGCGCAAACATAAATCTTGGAGGAGCTATTTTAGAAGGACAAGCACAAGAAACACATGTGACGATCCCTTTAAAAACCATGAACAGACACGGTTTAATAGCTGGAGCCACCGGGACAGGAAAAACAAAAACCATACAAGTATTATCGGAACAATTATCTCAAAATGGTATTCCAGTTTTGATGATGGACATTAAGGGTGATTTTTCTGGAATTGCAGCCGAAGGTGAAGAAAAAGACTTTATAAAAGAGCGTCATACTAAAATAAATATTCCGTTTGCTGCCAAATCGTTTCCGGTGGAATTATTAACGCTTTCGGAACAAGACGGCGTGCGATTACGCGCAACAGTTTCTGAATTTGGCCCTGTTTTGTTTTCGAGAATTTTAGATTTGAATGAAACACAATCTGGCGTAATTGCTGTGATTTTCAAATACTGTGATGACAAAAAAATGCCTTTACTTGATTTGAAAGACATTAAAAAGGTCATGAATTATATTACCGAAGAAGGTAAAGAGGAAATTTCCGAATTGTACGGGAAAATTTCAACAGCAACCACTGGCACCATTCTTCGCAAGATCATTGAATTAGAACAACAAGGCGCTGATGTTTTCTTTGGAGAAAAATCGTTTGAAATTGACGATTTAATGCGAATTGACGAAAACGGAAGAGGTTATGTCAATATTGTTCGTTTGACCGACATTCAAGACAAACCCAAATTGTTTTCGACTTTCATGTTAAACCTTTTAGCAGAGATTTACAATCAAATGCCAGAAAGAGGCGATGTGGAACAACCAGAACTGGTTATTTTTATTGATGAAGCACATCTTATATTTAATGAAGCGAGTAAAGCCTTATTAAATCAAATTGAAACTATCATTAAACTGATACGTTCTAAGGGAATTGGAGTGTTCTTTATTACACAAAATCCAACCGATGTACCTAAGGAAGTTTTAGCGCAATTGGGATTGAAAATCCAACATGCGTTAAGAGCGTTTACGGCGAATGACAGACAAGCTATCAAACAAACGGCTGAGAATTATCCGATTTCGGACTATTATGATACCGACGAAGTGATTACATCTTTAGGAATTGGAGAAGCCTTAGTAACGGCTTTGAACGAAAAAGGAATCCCTACTCCACTTGTAGCTTGTATGATGCGTGCTCCCGAAAGTCGAATGGATATTTTGACAGATGGAGAAATTTCGAAAATCAATTCCAATTCTAAATTAGTTGAAAAATACCAAGAAGAAATTGATCGCGAAAGCGCTTATGAAATACTGACTAAAAAAATTGAAGAAATCTCTGAAGAAGTAGCCGAAGCTGAAGAAGAAAAGAGAGAAAGCAAAGAGCCTGGCATGGGCGAAGTAGTTGGTAAATCAGTGCTGAAAGTAGTCACAAGCGCCAGTTTTATTCGAGGTGCTTTTAATGTCTTGATGAAAGTCTTAAAGAAGTAAAAAGGTAAAAGTGATAAGAGAAAAGAATTCAATATGAAAGGTTTTTTGACAATAGGTTTACTACTACTTTCGAATATTTTCATGACGTTGGCTTGGTATGGTCATTTGAAATTCAAAGAATTAAAATGGTTTGAAAATGCTGGATTAATTACCATTGTATTGATCAGTTGGGGACTTGCCTTATTCGAATATTTCTTTCAGGTTCCCGCCAATAAAATAGGATACGAAGGTAATGGCGGTCCATTCAGTTTGATGCAATTAAAAGTCATTCAAGAAGCGATCACTTTGATTGTCTTTGTGGTATTTTCGATGTTATTTTTTAAAAACGAAACTTTCCGATGGAATCATGCCATTGGTTTTTGTTTTCTAATTTTAGCGGTGTATTTTATTTTTAAAAAGTAAGCTATGAAAAAATATTTTATCCAAAAAGCCCCATTTGTAGTTCCAACTACTGATGGAAAACTCATTGAGGAACACCACGGAAATGCCACCACCAACAATCCTGAAATTTCAATAGCTCATATGATTGCGCCACCCAAATGGAGCGAACCGTTTCAAACACCAGAATTTGAAGAATACACCTATATTATTTCTGGGAAAAAGCAGTTTATCATAGAAGGTGAAACCATTATTTTGGAAGCAGGTCAATCGATAAAAATTGAGAAAAATACAAGAGTGCAATATTCGAATCCGTTTGAGGAACCATGTGAATATATTGCCATTTGCAAACCTGCGTTTGATTTTACGAAAGTGCATCGAGAAGAATAAAACACCAAAAAACAAACAACAAATCTCAAATAAATTCTAAAAGAATAAACTCCAAATTTCAAAATTGAGATTTGGAGTTTTATTTATTATTTGCTTTTTGTTATTTGTTATTTAACAATCTTATTATTTTTTTCTCCACTTCTTCACTATCCCATTTGTTTTCGATATCTGGTATAGCCATAATTTCTTCCATGATTTTATTTTGAAAATCCCCTTCCGCTAATGCTTCTGAATAAGGTTGATGGCTAAAGGTCACTCTAGAATACAAAGGTACCCAAAGATCAGGGTGTTTATCAGAAAACCATTTTTCAATTTTCTTTTGAAGTAAGAAATTTGTGTCTGCCGTTTTAGAACTCATTTCCATAAAATTGCGATATGAAAGTTCGGCTATTGCATCAGCATTCGGTTTTCTGGAGTTTTCGTAATCGTTTAGAAGATTCGCCCAATCGTCTCCGTACTTCTCTATCATTTCATTTAAGACCGTAATATCTTCAAAACCAGCATTCATACCGTGACCGTAGAAAGGTACAATGGCATGACAAGCATCACCAATTAAAGCTACTTTATCGCTAAATGTCCAAGGAAAACATTTCATGGTCACCAAGTAACTGGTTGGATTTTTAAAAAAATCTTCTACTAAATTTGGAATTACGGCAGCCGTGTCCGGGAAATGATTGGCAAAAAAATGAACCAGTTCTTCTTTGGTTTTCAGAGATTCGAAAGAATTTTCGCCATCATGAGGCATAAACAACGTACAAGTAAAACTACCGTCTAAATTTGCCAATGCCATTAGCATAAATTGTCCGCGAGGCCAAATGTGTAATGAGTTTTTATCTAATTTATGAGTGCCATCCGGATTTGCAGGGATGTTCAATTCTTTATATCCAATGTTCAAAAATTCTTGCGAGTAATTGAACATAATTTGACGTTGCATACGATGACGGATTCTTGAAAAAGCGCCATCAGCACCAAATACCAAATCGTATTTTAGTTCGGTCCATTCGCCACGCTCCTCTTCACCAATGTGCAACGTAGCATCGGCAAGCGTAACATCCCAAATTTTACTTTCAAAAAAGAATTCAACCCCTTCTTCTTCGGCCAAATCGACCATTTTTTTATTCAATAATCCTCTCGAAATCGAATAAATCACCTCACCGTCTTTACCATAAAACTGTTTGTTCACAGCATCTTTACCAATGTGAATCGCTCTTTTTTCAACAGGGATTCCAATAGACAAGACTTCGTCGTCTAAACCAACATCTTTAAGTGCTTTTATGCCACGATCTGATAAAACCAAATTGATTGATCGTCCAGAAAAATTTATTTTTCTGATATCAGGACTTCTATCATAGACATGAACAGTGTGTCCTCTTCTTCTTAAATATATCCCTAATAAAGTTCCAACTAATCCAGAACCAACTATGGCTATTTTTTTCTTTGTTTGCATTAAGTTTTTATAAAGCGGTTTTGCAAATTTAGGGGTTTTATTTTCAATTACCTCCTTATTTTTGTCATTCCGACGAAGGAGGAATCTCTTTAGTTTAAGTAAAAAGATTATTCAGAAAATTCATTTCTGGGTTTATTGTTTTAATCAAATCTAGTTTTTTTTCTCTTCTCCAACCTTTTATTTCTTTTTCTTTTGCTATTGCAATTTGAATCCAAGAAAATTTTTCAAAATAAAGCAAAAAACAAACATTATATTTAGAGGTAAACGAATTAGAATTAACTCTTTCAGCATGTTGCTTTAATCGTTCTTTCAAATTATTTGTTACACCAGTATAAAAAACTGTTCTAGCTTTATTTGTTATGATGTAAACATAATATACATGATAACCCTCTTGAAATTCATACATAAAAAACATTGTAGAGATTCCTCCTTCGTCGGAATGACAAACTGAGCGAAATTATTTACTTCGGAAGAAAAACCAATTTGGTTGAAGTCTTTTCGATCTCCTTCTTATTCATTTTCATTTTTCTAAATTTTCCTTGCACATACATTTCCGCTTGATCGTTGTAATGTTTGCTCATTGGATTTCCAGATTGACCCGTTGGCAAAATACTCCATGAATTTTCTACGTCGCTAAAATCAACAATTCTTCTAGTGGAAGGCCCCGCTTTTATGGTGTATTCCGCTTCTTCCGAAAAATCGAACATTACATTATTAATCACTTCGTTAGCCCCTGCAATTTCGAATATTCCAACGTTAAAAAATGGTCGAAATAACGCCACACTTCCTAGTGGATGTTTGTATTCTACTTTGTGCACACGATTCCATGTCCAAGTATTTGTTTCATTTCCTAACTGAGATTCTAATGTCTTAACAGCTTCCTTTAATGATTGTGTTAGTATTTCCGATTGCGTTTCCTTTTTATTTTTAGTCGCAATATTGTCCCACCAAAGCGAATTTTTAATCTTACTTTGGTTGGCAATCGATTGTTTCATCACATGGGTTTTTAAGAATTGATTAAACCCAATCTCTCCCATTTCATCTTTGAATGTGTTTTTCAAATAGAAATAAACCCATTTGTTATATATCGTTGGAGCGACATCATCTATTTTATTGGAACCGTTCCATTTCTTCAAAAGCTCTACCACATTTTGTTCCTGTTTTGACAAGGATTTTATATCAATTGCACTGATGAAATTTTTTGTTATTTCTACTTGGACTGGCGAAGTATCGTCGACCAACATTTTACTGATATCTTCTTTCGTCCAATTATTTTTAGCATCTAAAAGTTGTGTAATTCTCTTAGCTCTATCTTCGGGTAAATAATAGCCTTGATAATTGTATCCATCAATAGCCTCGGGCATATTATTGGAAGAATAGACATAATTCCAAGACGGATTCATGGCGCCTGGATTTTTATCGAAATCTAAATATGCTACTTGATCATCTTTCCCGTTCGACCCATTAAGAATAAAATTCGGATTCACTCCTTGTTGGAATTTATACAGTTTCCCAGAAGTTTTCCAAGCGATATTGTTTTGAGCATCCCCATACATAATGTTTAGCCCTGGAGCGACAATCAATTCGATGTTTTTCTGAAAATCATTAACATCTTTGGCGTGACTTAAGCTGTAAACAGCTTCTAAAATTTTATTTTCTTCGTGCGTGTAAATCCAATTGAAAGCGACTGGTTTTTCTGAAACAAAATCTTTTAAAATTCCGTTCATAATAGGCCCGTGCTGTGATTCTTTATAACTAAAAGTAACCGAAGCACTGTCTTTGACTTTAATTACCTTATTTTTCACAATATAATCAGCATAACCCTTTGCTGTTTTATATTGGTTATTGTTGGCAGGATTATTTTCTTCTTGATAGAAATCGGCATCATCATTTTCGAACATGGTCAAACCATAAGCATACTGCCGATTGTGTCCTAATAACGGAAATGGCGTTCCGGCCAAATAATAGCCATACATTTCTTGTTCAGGAGAAACAATATGCGCTTCATACCAAGTTCCGGGTTGCGAATACTCAATATGTGGATCGTTGGAAAATAAGACTTTACCCGTAGCTGTTTTCTTTGGCGATAACACCCAGCTATTACTTCCAATAAATGGTGCCACTGGCGAATTATCCAGTAAATCAGCAACTGATTTTGCAATAGCTACATACTGCTGATCTTGTTGTGGAGTTGTTTTAATTTTTAAGGTATTATACGAGTAATCTACCCCTAGTTCTTTTACATAATCATCACCGAATTTATTTCGAAGATCGGTCAATAATGGATCCGTTTTTTGAGCCATCGCAAAGCTAAATGACATGTATCCAAAGGTGTTATAAATATCTTTAAGTGTAAATTTTTCTTTTTTAATTCCTAGCAATGTATACTCGACTGGTGTTTTTCCATTTGCAACATATTGATTTACACCTTCAAGATACGCCATTGCCAACTGATAAGTCTCTCCGTTTTTGTCCAAATTTTCTATTGCTTTTTCAGAGGCTTCTTCTATACCCAAACTCATAAAAAACTTGCTAATACTCAATGCTCTGGTTCCAAATAATTCCGGAAGTTTCCCTGGAGCGATACGTCGAATTAGTTCCATTTGCCACAAACGATCTTGCGCATGTACATAGCCTAGAACAATTTGAGCATCTTTTTCGGAAGCGGCATAAATATGTGGCACACCAAACTCATCAAAATAAACTGAGGTCTCTTTACTAATTCCATCTATTTGAATTTCGCCTTCATATTGTGGCTTAGTAGTTAGTAGATAGCCATAAATTCCTACAGCAATCAAAGCCATAAGCACTACCATATACAGGAAAAACTGTTTGATTCTTTTCATTTGGAAAATTTTACATCCAAATTTAACGAAATAAACATCGCTTTATAAAAAAAGTGCGTCTATTTTATTTAGACACACTTTTTCCTCTGGGTTATATTTGTGGTAATTATTTCTTTTTGCTTTCATCAATAATAGCTCCAGTTCCTGCTCCTACACCTGCACCGGCTAAGCCACCAATAACAGCACCTTCACCCTTTTTATCACTTATTATAGCTCCTGTTACGGCTCCGACACCGGCTCCAATCACTGCTCCTTTGGCAGCGCCACTCCATTTTTTCTTAGCCGGCGCTTGATTCACCACTACTACTTCTTTTTGTGTTGAACGTGACTGTTCAAGATTGACGGTTTTCATAGAATCAATAATTCTTTGTTTTTCCATTTCCATTTTCATTGAATCAATAGCGGCTTGTTTTTCTGCAGCCTCTAGACTCTCCATCACTCCTTCTTTATTGGAGTCTTTACACGAAACCATTACTATTAAACTCACGATTATTATAGCTAACTTCTTCATACCATTTTGTTTTTAAATTATACATACAAAATACGGTATAATTAACAATCAATGCGTTATATGATTTCTGTGAAAGTTTACAGAATCTCAATTTTAATAAAAAAGACAAGCCTTTTGCTTGTCTTTTTTATCAACTACTATCTTAAAAAAGTCTATTTTCTTGGGAAATTAATTTTATTTCCTGTGTTTAATCCGTTGTTTTTAGCCAAAACACCACACATATGAAATAACATACGTGCACCTACATTTCCGTCCCAGTCATCACTTTCTCCTGGCGCTACTTCCACTAAATCGAAACCAATGATTTCTTTTCCGCTTTCTGCTAATTTATTAAACAAATAGGTGGCTTGTTCGAAAGAAAAACCTCCAGGAACCGGAGTTCCGGTATTTGGACAATACCATGGATACATTCCGTCAATATCGAAAGAAATACATACTTTTTGCGGTAATGAAGCTATAATCGCATCACACTGCTGTTCCCATGTTTTTCCTTGGAAAGCTTCTACTTTTAAATCGGCATCCGTATTCACTAAAACACGTCCCTTAGACTTCATGACTACTTCTACTTCCTGTTCACAGAAATCACGAATTCCTACTTGAACAATTTTAGAAATTTGTGGAATTTGCAACGCATTGTACATAATGGAAGCATGAGAAAAAGTAAAGCCTTCATAAGCAATACGCAAATCCATGTGTGCATCTAGATGTAAAACTCCGAAGTTATCATGTACTGTTGCCAAAGCTTCGTAGTAACCTAAAGGAGTCGAATGATCTCCCCCCAATAAAACCACTTTTTTTCCTTTATTCATCCAATGCAAAACCTTGTCTTTAACTTCGGTATGTAACTCACGACATACTTTATTGATTTTATCCAAATCAGATTGCAATGCTGGAAAAGTTTCGATGTCTTCGCCCGCTTCCAAAGCTTCTATAATAGGCTGCGCCAATGATTTGTATTTATCTGAATTGACTTTCCAATGTTTAGGAGCGTCTTCCATATAAATTCCTAATTTCCATAATTCTGGAAAATCTTGGTGATTTAAATCGACTTGAAACGAAGCATCCATAACGGCATCAGGTCCTTCAGAAGCACCAGCTCCATAACTAACCGTTACTTCCCAAGGCACAGGAATGACAATAATTTCTGAATCTTCTGCCGAAAAAGGCAATCCAAAAACAGTTGCATCTGCTAAACCTGGTTGTGATGGATCGAAGTTTGCGATTATTTTTTCTTTAATCATTATTCTTTATTTTATGATAAAAATCTCTTTTTAGAGAATTGTATTATTGGTTCATTGATAAAATTCCTTGTTTCAAAACCTGTCCAAAATTGTACATATCTTCGAAAGAACAATACAAAGGTACCGGTGCCAAACGGATTACGTTCGGTTCACGCCAATCGGTAATTACTCCGTTTTTCATTAAGTAATCAAAAAGATTGCGACCTTGCCCGTGAAGGAATACCGACAACTGACAGGCGCGTTCTTCTGGATTGGAAGGGGTAATAATTTCAAATTCGGTTCCTGGGATTTCGATGTCGATTTCGTGTAGTATAAATTCTAAATATGCTGTTATTTTATCGCGCTTTGCGATTAGTTTCTCCATACCGACTTCGGCAAACATTTCGGCTGAAGCCAAATAAGGAGCTAAAGACAAAATTGGCAAATTACTTACTTGCCAACCATCAGCACCATGAACTGGATCAAAATCGGGTTCCATTTTAAATCGGCGTTCTTTATTGTGTCCCCACCAACCTGCGAAACGAGGTAAATTGGTATGATGATGCTTTTCATGAACGAAACAACCCGAAGCATTTCCTGGGCCAGAATTCATGTATTTATAACTACACCATGCAGCGAAATCAACATTCCAATCGTGCAATTCTAATTTGATATTTCCGGCAGCGTGCGCCAAATCGAAGCCAACATATGCTCCTACTTTATGACCCGCTTCGGTAATCATTTTCATATCAAAAACCTGACCTGTGTAGTAGTTTACGCCGCCAATTAACACCAAAGCCAACTCATCACCTACTTCATTGATTTTTGCCAAAACGTCTTCTAAACGGATATTGTGTTCACCCTCTCTTCTTCTAATTTCAACAATGGCATCTTTAGTATCAAAACCATGATGTTGCACTTGACTTTGAAACATATACTGATCGGAAGGAAAGGCTTTTTCTTCACAAATGATTTTGTAACGTGTTTTTGTTGGTCGGTAAAACGACACCATTAGTAAATGCAAGTTTACTGTAAGTGTATTCATTACCGTAACTTCTGAAGACTTGGCTCCAACAATTTTACTTAAAGGTTCAGCGAAACGTTCTTGATAATCCCACCAAGGTTTTTCAGCATAAAAATGTCCTTCTACAGCTAGATTTGCCCAATCATTCATAACATCTTCTACATACTTTTTGGCACGTTTTGGCTGTAAACCAAGAGAATTACCAGTAAAATAGATCACGTTTTTGTTGTTATGTTGTGGAAAAATGAACTCGCTTCTGTAGGCTTTTAATTCATCTTGTGCATCTAACTGTTGTGCAAATTCTAGTGTATTTTGAAATGACATTGGTTTTCGTTTTGAAGTGTAAAAGTATTGAAAAGTTACAAAGAAGCAAAGCAACAGCGTTTCAAAGTTTAGGACTAAAAAAAATCCCAATCTTTTAGGATTGGGATTTACTATACTTAAGTCTTCGACAAGCTCAGACTGACATTAATTCTTAAAGAATCAACATTGCATCACCGTAAGAATAGAATTTATATCCTTCTTTTATGGCCTCATCGTATGCTTTACGCATTAAATCATGTCCACAAAAAGCTGAAATCATCATCAATAATGTTGATTTCGGAGTATGGAAATTAGTAACCATACAATTGGCCAGGCTAAAATCATGTGGTGGAAAAATGAACTTATTGGTCCAACCTTCAAATGCATTCAATGTTTGATTAGAAGAAACCGAACTTTCTAAAGCACGCATCGTTGTAGTACCGATAGCACATATGCGTTTTTTGTTAACTTTGGCTCTGTTTACTTTATCACAAGCTTCTTGCGTTATTTTTAATTCTTCTGAATCCATTTTGTGTTTCGATAAATCTTCTACTTCCACTGGATTAAAAGTACCTAAACCTACGTGTAATGTTACTTCAGCAAAATCAACACCTTTAATTTCCAAACGCTTCATTAAGTGCTTCGAAAAGTGTAATCCTGCAGTTGGTGCCGCTACTGCTCCTTCTTCTTTTGCATAAATCGTTTGGTAACGTTCTGCATCTTCCGGAGTTACTTCACGGTTAATGTATTTCGGGATTGGCGTTTCACCAAGTTCCACCAATTTGGCTCTGAATTCTTCATAAGAACCGTCGTATAAGAAACGTAATGTTCTACCACGTGAAGTAGTATTGTCGATTACCTCAGCTACTAACGAATCGTCATCACCAAAATATAATTTATTTCCAATACGTATTTTACGAGCTGGATCAACTAAAACATCCCAAAGACGTTGCTCAGCATTTAATTCTCTTAATAAGAAAACTTCAATGCGGGCTCCTGTTTTTTCTTTATTACCATAAAGACGTGCTGGAAAAACTTTGGTATTGTTTACTACCATTACATCTCCTTCGTCAAAATATTCTAAAATATCTTTGAATAATTTATGTTCGATAGTTCCAGTTTTTCTGTTGACAACCATTAAACGAGATTCGTCACGGTTTTCAGCAGGGAACTCGGCTAATAATTCAGTAGGTAAATTGAATTGAAAATGAGATAATTTCATACTTAATTTTAGATTGCAGATTTTAGATTTCAGAATTATTCTGAAAAGCAAGTTTGCAAATATACGATTGTGAAATAGGCGTTGTCAAGTAATTTAAGCTTTATTTTGCAAAGCCCTCTATTTACTTGGCAACGCCAACTAATCAAATCAAAATTTAAATTATTTTTTCACGATTCGTTTTGTTTCTACTGCATTGTTTGTATCTTCAATACGAACCATATAAATACCGCTAGCCAAATCAGAAATATTTACTTCTATCGATAATGTCGTTTTAATTTTTTGTCCTTGCAAGCTGTATACTTCTACCGATTTTATTTCGGTTTCGGATTCAATGTTCAAAACATCATTAACTGGGTTTGGATATAATGCAACTTTTAAATTGTTTTGCGCAAAGTCAGATGATGACAAAGTGTTATTGGCGTACAAACTAGTGATATCAGCTTGAGACAAAGCATAATTAAAAATTTTTAAATCATCAAATTGCATAGTAAGTCCTGTATTGCCAATTCTAAAATTAGACCCAGTCCCTGTGTTTAACAAAGGCGTTGAAATTGATTGTATAAAAACACCATCCATATATAATTTAGCATTCGTTCCATCAAAAGTTAATACTAAATGTCTCCAGGTATTTATAAAATTATTTGCATTACTAAATGGATGATCATAAGCATATCCCTGTAAAATTATATTACCAGATGCTCCAAAATAGGCTCCAAATGTTTTATATTGAGCTGCGGTACCATATGAAAACAAACTATGAGAAGTATGGTTAGGGGTTTTATACCAGAAAGAAATTGTTCGAGGACTCGCACCCGTTGGTGCTATTGCGTTACAAAAAGTTCCGTTATTTCCATTACCAACAACTTGTATTGCACCGACCGACGATCCATTTCTAGCGAGAACAAATGATGTAGTTCCTGGTATACTAGCAAAAGGAGTATTCCCATTTATATTATTATAAGTGTTGTCAAAAGTATATTCTGCAATAAGTCCTGGTACTGAAAACGTTGTAAAACTACCTATTATACTTAATGTTGTTCCTGCAGAATTTATTGCTTCTACTTGATAAAAATATGTTGTACTTGGATTTAAACCAGTTAAACTTACATTACCTGATATTGTTGTATCTCCAGAAACTGAAAATCCAGTAATTTGATTGATTAAACTTGCACTCGATAAGCCATATTTTACAACAGTTGTAGTTGCTAAATTTTTATCCCAAACAGAATAATTTATGGATGCTGAGTTTGTTGTTATTGATGAAACCGTAACACTATACATTCCAGGCACTTGAGTATCTGTTGTAAAACTCAATATAGAACTCGTAGATGTTCCTACTGAATTAGTAGCTTCAATTTGAAAATAATAAGTAGTGTTCGCTGAAAGTCCTGATAAGTTAGCAAATGCAGAAATTGGAGAAGTTCCTGAAGTAGATGAGCCTGCAACTTGATTAGATAAATTCCCACTTGTTAAACCATATCTAACTAACGAAGTTGTTGCTAACCCATTAGCATTTAAAGAGTAATTTACAGTAACTGTATTGTAAGAGCCAGGGCTGTTAGTAAAAGTGATTGTTGGAGCAGCGTTTAAAGTTGTAAAAGTGCCCGTAGTAGAATAGGATGTTCCCGATGCATTATCACATCTATATCTAAAATAATAAGTAGTATTTGGCGTTAATCCCGTCAAATTTTTCGGTGAAACCCAAGTTCCTGCTGCATTTCCTCCAGCTCCAGAAAGTGGTGCAAGAGCAACATTTCCAGCATTACCCGTAGCCAATTGAGAATAAAGAGTCGTGGTAGTGCTTGATGTTACCTGAAAGCTAATAGTTGCTGAAGTAGCTGTAATATTGTACGATGATGGTGCAGAGAATGTAGCAACTTGAGCATTAACAAAGGAAAACACAAACAAGCAAAACAATAGTAGTCTTGATTTCATAATATATTTTTTTTTAGTTTATGTCGCAAAACTATTACAATGTGACAAGCAAAATCGAGCCAGTTTGAGAAGTCCTACTTTGAGTTTGAGAACACGTTTTTTTATTGTTTTTGATTGTGGTACTTTTACCAAGATTTAATTTTAGCGTTTTGATAAAAAAAACATTTATCCCTTTTTTTTTGATTTGGACCTTTTTCGTTGCGCATTCGCAAGAAATTTTTCATCAAAAAATAACTATTACAGAAGGTTTACCCTCTAATAGCGTGTATGATATTATGCAAGACGATAAAGGTTTTATTTGGTTTGCTACCGACGAGGGTGTTTCGAGATTTGACGGACGACATTTCAAGGAATTCAAATCGCAAAATAAAAGTGGCAAAAGTGGCTCTTTTTTGAAAAAAGATAATTTCGGACGCATTTGGTATGAAAATTTTGACGGCTACCTAAATTACGTTCAAAACGATTCTGTTTATAAAATAAACCAAGGAAATCCAATGGGTTTTATAAACTATTCCATCTACAAAAACCAACTTATTTATGCCACACAAAAAGGCTATGAAATTCTTGATTTAAAAACGTTTAAAATAATTAAAAAACAAAATCTACCTAATTTTAGAACTTGCTTTATACAAAACGTAGCCGGGAAAACAAGTTTTTTTGACCCATATTTAAAAACACTCACACTAAACAATACAACTCTTTCTAGCAGCTCAATACATTTAAACATTCCTTTAGTAGCGCCAATATTTACTACTTCAAGCACAATATATTGTACAGACAAAAGCAATACGAATAAAAAAATGTATAAAATTGAAAATGGAAAAGCAATACCGCTATTTGAATTTAATAGTAGTCAAACCATTCAAAACTTATACTTTTTACAAAATAAATTTTGGATTTGCACGAATAAAGGTCTTTTTGTATTAAACAAGGACGGAACAAAATGGAACGAAAAACCTTATTTTGAGAATTTTAGCATTACTTCTTTTTATATAGACAACGAGAACAAATACTGGATTGGCACATTAAACGATGGAGTACTTCGATTTTCTGATTTTAACGAAATTCAAAGCGATCTAAAAAAAATAAAACCGCTACTACTTTCGGCAGAGGATTCTAAATTATATGTTGGGTCAGAAAACGGGAATCTCTACTCTATTTCAAATGATTTTAGAAACTTAAAAGAACTTCCTCTAAAAGGGAAAAACCAAATTCTGTACATCAATAATTCCCATCCAAAATTCAATTTTATCGCAGCCGATGGCATGTACAAAACCAATAAAAATTTTGAAGTTTTAGCCCATGAAACCTATGCGCTAAAATCGATAGATTTTGTTAATGAAAATGAAGCCATTGTGGCTATATCTGGTTTTATAGGATTTGCAAACATTGGAAATGTTATCTCAAAAAGTGAAGTAGGCAATTTTCAATATAAAGACAAACATTATCATTTAAAAGATAATATTCGGGGGAAATCGGCAATTTGGAATCCCATAGAGAGTGAAGCCTTGTTTCTAACCAACATGGGTTTGTTTAGTTACAAAAACAACCGTCTACTAGAACTCAAACTTACCAATAAAAAAATTGGATTTAGAAATATCAAAAAAGCAAACAACCTTATTTACGTACTAACCGATGACGACAAATTACACCAATATAGTCATGGTAATTTTACAGCAATAAAAACAGGTTTGGAAAACATTACCTTTTTCAAAAGCATTAACAACACCCTTTATTTAGGTACAAAAAATGCCGTTTATGTATTAAAAAACAATACTATACAAAAAATAGAGGCTATAAAAATCACCGAAAAAATTCAAGATTTACAAATAAACGAGCACTATTTTTATGTTTTAAACAAGCAAAATATTATTCGTTTTAATAAAAACAATAGGAAGCCAATTCAAAATAAAAGCTCTTTATATTTAGAAAAATTTTGGGTAAATAATGTTGATTATACAACCAAAAACAAATTCAATCTTCGCTATTATCAAAACGACCTGAGGCTCCAAGTTTCAATGATTGATTTTAGCAAAACAAATAGTATTTTTTATAGAATTAACAACGAATCTTGGAAAGAAATTTTGAATTACGGAAACATACTTCAACTTTCTTCACTTTCTCCAAATCAATACCAAATTAAGTTTAGTACCCAAAAAAACGGGCCCATTTTGCAAAAAGTAAATTTTGAAATTCAGAAACCTTTTTGGGAAAAAGTGTGGTTTTTTATTTTACTTTCATTTGTTATTACAACACTAATCATTGCAATATATTACAATCGATTAAAACAAATAACCATAAAAAACAATTTAATTATTGACAAACTAAAACTTGAAAATTATTTGAGCGAAAGCAGAGTCAAATTGATCAAAGCACAAATGAATCCGCATTTTTTCTTTAATGCGCTTAACACTATTCAATCCTATATTACGACTAACGAAACCGAAGAAGCAACAAATTATTTGAACAAATTTTCAAGACTTACCCGAATGATTCTTGAAATGACCGATAAAAACTGGATTACTATAGAAGACGAACTTCGCATGCAAACGTTATATCTTGATTTACAAAAAGTGCGCCTTTCTGATTTTGATTTTCAAATAGAAATGAATCAAAAAAACATCTCACAAATTACAATTCCCACAATGCTATTGCAACCTTATATTGAAAATGCTATAATTCACGGATTGGCGCACAAATTGGGACCAAAAAAATTGTTTCTTAATTTTAATATCGAAAATAATCGACTAAAAATCAGCATAAAAGACAACGGAATTGGGATAGAAAAAGCAACTAAAATCAACCGAAAAAATGCTTCCAAAAACACATCTTTTGCTACAAAAGCTACTTTAGAACGCTTAGAAATTATCAACAGGAACGAATGTGAAATTTCGGTTGAAACCAATGAAATGCTTGATACAAATAAACAATCGTTAGGAACGGAAGTAAAAATAACAATGGAAATACGTTATGAATTATAAAACAATCATTATAGAAGACGAAAAAAGAGCCCAAATTTTGTTGCAAAACATTTTGGAAAACCATTTCCCGACTATAGAAATTATGGCCATTGCCGATGATTTGCCTTCGGGAGTAAAAGCTATCAGGAAACACAAACCTGATTTTGTTTTTCTCGATATCGAAATGCCTAATTTTAGTGGTTTGGAAATTTTAGATTTTTTTGACGAAAACCAAGTCAGTTTTTCCATTATTTTTACCACTGCCTACAATCATTATGCTATTGAAGCTTTGAAAATTTCGGCAGTAGATTATTTACTAAAGCCTTTAAACAAAGAAGATATCAAAGACGCTATACTTCGTTTTGAGCGAAAGAACAGCTCTCAAAATCAAGAATCTTTTTCCAGTTTAAAAAGCATTCTTCAAGATAAAAAAATAAACAAAATTGCGGTACCTGAAGGCAGTCAATTGCATTTCATAAAACCAGAAACTATCATATATATCAAAGCTGATAACTCTTATTCTGAAATTTATTTAGAAAATGGAAAGAAAATGACGGTAAGTCGTTCCATCAAAAATTTTGAAGATGGATTAAAACAAAACAATTCTTTTTGTCGCATTCATAAATCTTACTTAATAAATACTTCCTATGTAGAGCGATATGACAAATCGAATGGTGGTTGGATTACACTTACCAATCAAACAGAATTACCCATTTCTTCGGAAAAAATAACCGATTTTTTAAATATGATTGATAAAATTTCGAGATAAATTTATATTTCCTTCATTTTTAAACCAATACTTTTTAAATCAGACCAGAAATTAGGATACGATTTCGAAACCACTTCAGCATCTTCAATCTTTATATCGGTTTTTAATGCTAATGGCGCAAATGCCATCGCCATACGATGGTCTTGGTAGGTTTTGATTGTTTCATTCTTCGCAATCACAAAATCAGAAGAAGACGGAATCAATTCTAAGGAATCGTCCGTTATAAAAACAGTTGCTCCTAATTTTTCCAATTCGTTTTTAAGCGCTTGTAATCGGTCTGTTTCCTTTATTTTTAACGTATGCAATCCTGATAAATTACAACCCATTCCTAATCCGAAACAAGTTACGGCTATAGTTTGGGCAATGTCTGGACAGTTATTTAATTGATAATTAACAATGGATAATTGACAATTGTGAGTTTTTAGTAACTGAATGCGATTTTTTTCAAAAACCGTCTCCACTCCAAAATCTCTATAAATTTCGGCCAAAGTAGAATCGCCTTGAAGACTATTTTCTTTGTAACTCGACAGTGTGATTTTAGTTCCGATGGCTGATAAAGCTACGATAGAATACCAATAGGAAGCAGAGCTCCAATCAGATTCTACAATTATCATTTGCTTATTATCTGTTATCTGTTTAGGAGAAATTTTGATTTTATTGTTTTCAAAAGAAGTTTGCACCCCAATTTCATTTAGCAGCGCTAAAGTCATTTTGATATACGGAACAGATGTAATTTCTCCTATTAATGTTAGTTCTAACCCGTTTTCGAGTTTCGGAGCGATTAATAACAACGCCGAAATGTACTGACTACTCACATTGGCAGGTAATGAAGCCTTATTGTTAGTTGTTTTTTTTCCTTTAATTTTAAGTGGTGGAAAACCATCATTTTCAGCATAATCAATTTCTGCTCCTAATTGACGTAGTGCATCAACAAGAATTTGAATTGGTCGCTCTTTCATGCGTGACGATCCTGTTAATACAACTTCCTGACCTTCTTGAATGGAAAAATAAGCAGTCAAAAAACGCATAGCGGTTCCTGCATGATGAATATCTTTAATTTCATCATTACTTTTCAATGCTTTTACCATCACTTCCGAATCATCCGAATTGGAAGCATTTTCAATTTTCAATTCCGGATATAAAGCTTGTAATAACAATAAACGATTGGTTTCTGATTTGGAACCAGAAATAGCAATGGAAGATTCAGAATTAACGATTGATGATTGCAGCAATAAATTCACGATTACTTTAATTTTTCATTGTTATGATGACGATCGTGATCACGATCCGTTTTCAAATCCATTTTTTTATCGAATGCAGCTTGCAAATCGATTCCGGTTTGATTCGCTAGGCACAACACCACAAATACTACATCAGCTAATTCTTCACCTAGATCTTTGTTTTTATCACTTTCTTTTTCAGATTGTTCTCCGTAACGTCGCGCAATAATACGAGCTACCTCACCTACTTCCTCAGTAAGTTGTGCCATGTTGGTCAATTCGTTAAAATAACGCACACCGTGATTTTTTATCCAATTATCAACTTCGAGTTGGGAATGCTTTAGGTTCATGTTATTTCTTTTTAAATCTTGGTAAAATAAACGTATAAAAAACAGCCATCAACAATCCGAATCCTAACCCAAAAACAATGGATTTACTCCAGTCATGGTAGATAAAAAAGTAGGACAAGGAAGTCGAAATCACACCATTGAAAACAAATTCTAACAGAAATTTTTTATAATCTATATTTGATTTCATTATTCTTTATTTTTAGTATCTATAATTATGGTTACTGGGCCGTCGTTGACTAAAGCAACTTTCATATCGGCACCAAATTGTCCAGTTTGCACTTTTTTACCTAATTCTACTTCCATTTGTTTTACAAATGATTCATATAACGGAATAGCAATTTCTGGTTTTGAGGCTTTGATATAACTTGGACGATTTCCTTTTTTGGTTTGAGCATGAAGAGTGAATTGACTCACTACAATCATTTCACCGTTAACTTCTTTTATTGAAAGATTCATCACTCCATTTTCATTTCCAAAAATGCGAAGATTAGCAACTTTAGAAGTTATCCAATTAATATCTTCTTGATTGTCGGCATCTTCAATTCCTACCAAGACTACTAATCCTGTTTGAATGTTAGCCACTTTGACCCCATCAATAGTAACGAAAGCTTCAAAAACTCTTTGAATAACCGCTCTCATGCGTTACTGTTTATTTCGAGTTTCATCACTGGCGATACGATCAGCATTATAAATATCCGTTCGATAGGTTTCGTCATCGCCTTCTAGTAGTTTTAAGTAACTATTGTAACGCGACCATGAAATTTCTTCTTTTTCCAGCGCTTCTTTAATAGCACATTTAGGCTCATCCTTATGCAAACAATTATTGAATTTGCATTGGTCTTTTAGTTTGAAAAATTCAGGAAAATAACCACTAATTTCTTCTTTTTCCATGTCGACCACTCCGAAACCTTTAATTCCAGGCGTATCGATAATTTGTGCTCCAAAAGACAAATCATACATTTCGGCAAAAGTAGTAGTGTGTTGCCCTTGCTTACTTTGTTCGGAAATATGTTTGGTTTTTAATTGTAAACTTGGTTCTAACGCATTAACTAAAGTCGATTTTCCTACACCTGAATGTCCAGAAAACATACTAACCTTACCCAACATCATTTCTTTTAGTTTGTCAACGCCTTTGACTTCGGTGGAAGAAATACGCAAACATTTATATCCAATTTGCTCGTAGATGTATTGCAAATAGAGTTGCTCATCAAGCATCGCATCATCAAACGTATCAATTTTATTAAAAACCAAAATCGCTTCGATTCCGTAGGCTTCAGCAGTAACTAAAAAACGGTCAATAAAACTGGTGGTGGTAGGTGGATTATTAATGGTAATCAGCAAGAAAACATAATCGACATTGGATGCAATGATATGCATTTGATGCGATAAATTCACTGATTTTCGAACGATGTAATTTTTCCGGTCGTGAATATTGCTAATAACTCCAGTAGTTACATCAGACGACTCGTCTAATTCGTAATCTACAATATCGCCTACCGCAATAGGATTGGTACTTTTAATTCCCTTAATACGGAACTTCCCTTTAATACGACATTCGATAAAATCGTTCTTGTCATTCTTAACGGTGTACCAACTTCCAGTAGATTTATAAACAGTTCCTGTCATTCTGCAAAGGTATTGGAATTGTTTGAAATAAAAAAGGTTGCTTTTCAGCAACCTTTTTAAAAATTATAATGTCATTCTTCCCAATCTATCTTGCGATTTTCTTGAAGCATAAATGATATATTCTTTCGGGTTTTTTCTATAAAAAACACCTGGTCTTACAACCAATTCATTTTCGATAACATCTTTTGGATCTTTTCTAGTTATTTCTCCTTTATCATTAAAAACAAATAAAGTAGGAACAGCGTTATTATAGTTTCCTAACGATTTAATATCGTCCATGTTTGTAATCCCCATGTTCTTTTTATTATCGTTAAAAAGAATATTTAATTGCCCATCTTTATAAATTGGAATAGCACTTAAGTATTCAGGACCTTTTCCTAAAACAGCTAAATCAAAAGAAACACCAACAGCTACATTGAAACTTCCACCTACGGCAGCAAACATATTCAATGACATTACGGTTGTTGTTGCATTTTGATCTTTCGCCACTACATTACTCCATTCGGCTGAACCGTCAGGTCTTAATGAAGTTACGATAATCTCATTAGTATAAAAAGTAACCGGAGTCATTCCTAATGGCCCTATTCCTTGTGTTTTACCAACATATTTATATCTTTCTTCAGATAAAACGATTAAACCTCCATCGTTTTTCTCAATAATGGTATGAATTTTATAGTATGGTTTTAAATCTTTTCCTTTTTTAGCTTTGCGTTCACCTAACAATTTAACTTTAGTCTCATAATCAAACTCGTTAAATTTTAAATTGTCATTCACATTAGTATTAATGTTAATAGTAGCGTTATAAATTCCTTTCAGTTCTTTGTTTGCCTTACCATTATCTCTTACGCTTGAATAAAACCCAACCAATTGAACTTTATCATTACTTGTTGAAAGCAAAGAACAGTTGATAATTTCTTTTCCTGTGATATTAATATCAATAACTTCTTTTTTATAGCCACTAGACTTTTTGAAAGCATGTACTTGGAATTTTTCAATTTGCTCTTTTTTCTTGTTGTCTCTGTAACTCTCATTCACTACAAGAAAAGCATCTCCTCTGTAATTCACATCGAAATCCGCAATTGTAAACTCGAAATCTTTTTTTGAATCGTCAAAAGATACTTTCTCTGAATTCACAAAAAGAGTATTTAAATTACCATCAAATAATTTTAAGTCATATTTCATCGCATCTTCTTTATTAAACAAAGATGCATGCATAGCCAATAATTGTTTCTCGTCAGCCGATTTTTCAAAATAAAAATCTCCTCTTGCCGATTTTTTTGCCACTTCTGCTTCAAACATCGGAAGCATTTTACTGCTTAATACTCCTTCTTCTGAAATTTCAATTCCTACTAATTTGAATATTTTTTCTTTGCTTTGGTAAACACTTCCAATAACATATAGTTTACTGTTAAGCATTATGATTTCTTCAAAATCAAGATCTTTATCCTTTACTTCAGGAAAAACAATTGGTTTGTTCGAAATCAATTTCATTTCTTTCGAAGTAAAGATTTTTAGGTAATAATCTTTTCCTTTTGTTCCCAAAGCATAAACTTTATTATTTGCTTCGCCAATAATCTTAACAATTTTTGCTTTTTCATCAACAATTTCATCTCCGTAAGCAATATTAACGCCTTCTATTTTATACTGTGAATAAGAAGAAGTTATACTAACAATTGTTAGCATCAATAGTAAAAATTTTCTCATAATATGGGTTACATTTATTTTGCCGCGATATTACAAAAAGAAAACTACTTTAACTATCTTTTATAAACATTTTCCTGGTGTGTAATACTCTCCTGATGAATTGCTTTGAAAATTTTCAAAATGAATTCTTCGCTCAATCCTCTTTCCTCACCTTCCAGAATCATTTTACCTAAAATTTCATTCCAACGTTGATTTTGAAGAATGGCTACATTTTTCTCTTTTTTGAGCAATCCAATATCATCGGCAATTTTCATACGTTTCCCTAAAACATCGAGTAATTTTTCATCATATCCATCGATTTGCGCTCTAAACTTAGCCAATCGCTGACTGTAATCTGAAGCATTATCGGTTTCTTTTCTGACTTTTAAATCTACAAAAATTCGCTTCAAAACCTCTGGCGTTACCTGTTGTTCTGCATCACTCCAAGCATTATCCGGATCAATATGCGTTTCGATAATTAATCCATCGTAATTCAAATCCAATGCTTGTTGCGACACCTCCTGAATCATATCACGTTTTCCTGTAATATGAGAAGGATCACAAATTAAAGGTAAATCCGGGAATCGATTCTGTAAGTCAATCGCAATTTGCCATTCCGGATTGTTACGGTATTTAGTTTTTTCATAGGTCGAAAATCCACGATGAATTACTCCTAGTTTTTTAATTCCGGCATTATACAAACGCTCCAACCCTCCTAACCACAAGGATAAGTCTGGATTTACTGGATTCTTTAGTAAGACAATCTTATCGGTATTTTGAAGCGCATCAGCAATTTCTTGCACAGCAAAAGGGTTTACTGTTGTTCGTGCACCAATCCACAACACATCAATATCATGTTCAATCGCCAATTTAACATGGGCGGCATTCGCGACTTCCGTAGCCATTAACAATCCCGTTTCAGCTTTGGCTTTTTGCAACCACTTCAATCCTATTTCCCCAACACCTTCAAATCCTCCTGGTCGGGTACGCGGTTTCCAAATACCTGCGCGAAAAATATTGACGTCAGAGTCTTTTAATTGACGGGCTATTTCCAAAACCTGTTCTTCGGTTTCGGCACTACAAGGCCCCGCTATTACCAGTGGATGTTCTAATTTGAAATCATCTAACCAAGTGTGTAATTCTTTTTTATTTTCCATAATTATTTAGGGTTACTACAAAAGTAGTTTGTTTCAAAATCTATTTAATGCTTCTTTTATTTTTTCTGCTTCTACACATAATGAAAACCGAATATAACCTTCTCCGTTGCTCCCAAAAATAGTCCCAGGGGTTACAAACAAGTATTTTTCATTCAGTAGTCTATCAATATAATCTTCTGACTTTTCATTTAAAGGTAATTTTGCCCAAACAAACATTCCTACCTGATTTTGGTCATATATCAATTCTAATCGGTCGCAAAGCTGATAGAACAATTCTCTTCTTTCTTTGTACACCTCATTCAGGGATTTGAACCAACTTTCATCCAATTTCAATGCTTCAATAGCTCCTTTTTGAATGCCGTAGAACATCCCGCTGTCCATATTACTTTTTACTTTCAAAATAGCTTCTATATTTTGCGGACTTCCTAAAACCATTCCCACGCGCCAACCTGATAAATTATGAGATTTGCTCAAAGAATTCAATTCGATAGCTATTTCTTTGGCCCCTGGAATTTGCAAAATGGAAATCGGATTATCGTTCAAAATAAAGCTGTAAGGGTTGTCATTGACAATTAAAATTTGATGTTTTTTTCCGAAATCAATCAATTTTTGATACAACTCCAAAGAAGCATTGGCTCCTGTGGGCATATTCGGATAACAAACCCACATCAATTTTACATTTGATAAATCTTCTTTCCCCAAAGCTTCAAAATCAGGCTCCCAATTGTTTTCTTCTTTCAAATCATACAAAAGAGTTTTTGCTCCTACTAAATTGGTCACCGATTGATAGGTCGGATATCCAGGATTCGGAATCAACACTCCATCCCCCTCGTTTAAAAAGGCCAATGAAATGTGCATAATTCCTTCTTTAGACCCTATTAACGGCAATACCTCATTACACTCATTTATAGTAACTCCATAGTTTTTTTGATAAAGATTAGCAAAACCTTTTCGCAATTCCGGTAATCCTTGATAACTTTGATACTGGTGAGCTTTGGCCTCTAAAACTGATTTTTGTATGGCTTCAACAACCGAAGGATGCGGCGGCAAATCAGGACTACCAATTCCCATATTGATAATCGGTTTTCCTTGTGCAATCAACGCATTGACTTCTTTCAATTTTCTTGAAAAATAGTATTCTTGAACGGTTTGTAATCTGTTGGCAAATGCTATCATTGGTCTCCTCTTTTGTATTCGCCCAACACTTTGAAATGGGTGGTCATGATTTCTAAAACTTTCTTGGCCTTCTCATAATGTTTGTATTTTTCAAAAACCACATCCACAAAAAAAGAATATTGAAAAGGCGTTTCGATAATGGGCATCGATTGAATTTTAGTCAGATTTAATTTGCAGTTATTCATCACGTTCAGCACCGTTGCCAAACTCCCTGGAGTGTCCTCCAATTCGAATCTTATTGAGGCTTTGTTTATTTCTTCTTTGGGTAATTCCTTGTTTTGGGTTTTCACCACTACAAATCGGGTTTTATTACTCTTAATTGTATGAATACCTGAAGCGATGATTTCCAAATCGTACATAGACGCGGCAATAGGAGCTGCCACAGCACCAATTCCTTTTAATTTATCCTCTTGAATTCTACGAGCGGTTTCAGCAGTATCACCACTTTCAACCAATTTTATATGGGGATAATCTCGAAAGAAAACTGCGCATTGTAACAAAGCGATAGGGTGTGTATGAACCTCTTTAATCTCTTCAATTTTTTGACCTTTCAGCACCATCAAATTCATGTGAATATCTAGATAATGCTCGCCAATAATGTGCAAATTATTATAATCAATCAAAGCATAATTGGGAATAATAGAGCCTGCGATAGAATTTTCTAATGCCATCACCCCTTTATCTGTCTTGTTGTCTTTCAGACTTTTAACTAAGGTTTCAAACGACATACATTCATCCAATACTATATCCGATTGGAAATATTGTTGTGCCACCTGATGGTGAAAAGACCCTTTTATTCCTTGAATTGCGATTTTTAGTTCCATTTTAGTCAAAAAAAAATCCCGATTTGCATCGGGATTGTATATTAGTTATCTTATTTAAATTCTATCAAATAATAGCACAACAATCCCTGTCTTCGTTCCAGAAGAAATAAGAATAATTGTTAAAATAAAAAGTGTTGCTAGATGCCATTGCTTTTTTTTGCTATTTGCGAATTACAAACATACTCATTTTTTTGAATCAAAAAATAAAATTGAAAAAAAATTAACGCTTTAAAATTCTTTGAGGAGTATCTACCCCATTAATTATAGTTTGTGAACTAATGGCGATCGCTTTGATAATTTCGGTCATGTTTTCTAAATCTAACGTACTTACCTCATCACTCAGCCTGTGATAATTCGGTTCCGAATCCATTTTGGAAGTCGAAATAGTATGAGCAGGAACACCTACAGCAGCCAATCGAGCATTATCAGAACGATAAAATAATTGTTCGGCAGGATACGGATCGGGATGAAATGAAAAATTGGAGCCTTTTAAATTCTTTTGTAAAATGGTTCCAAAATCTGATTTTTCAAAACCAGTAATAAATGCCGAATTTTTACCCCATTTACTTTCGGTTCCAATCATTTCAATATTGAACATGGCCACCACTTTATCAGGATTAATACCTTCTGAAAAGAATTTAGAACCAAAACCGCCCACTTCTTCTCCGGTAAACAACACAAAAATGATGGTACGCTCGTTTTGATTAAGTATTTTAAAATAGTTGGCTAACGTTATCACCGCCGTTACTCCTGAAGCATCATCATTGGCTCCATTGTATATTTTATCATCTCCTGAGGATTCCATATCCAAATGGTCGTAATGTGCCGAAAAAACTACATATTCATTGGGCTTTGATTTTCCTGGTAAAATTCCAATGACATTATTGGCTTTTTGTCCTTGTACTTTAAATTCTTGACGATAGCTCTTTAAATCGCCATAAAATGGCAATCCGATTTTTTTAAACTCTTGCTCAATAAATTCAGAAGCCAAAGCAATTCCGAGCGAAAAAATAGCCCTGCCCTGCATTTTATCCGAAGCCAATTCGGTTTCAATTCTCACTACTTCTGATTTTTGAATAGTCACTTTTTCTTGCGCAAAAGCAAATTGCGCTACTAAAGAAAAAACAATTGCAATTTTTTTCATTTTCTAGTACTGTTATGTTTTCAACTTCAAGTTTACTTAAAATAATCGTGCCATTTTTTATTATTTCTCAAATTTTATAGAATTTATTTATTTCTATTTACTTTTGCTACAAATACACCTATTATGTCAATTGAAGTTAGCAATATTTCAAAAAGTTACGGAACGCAAAAAGCGTTGGATTCTGTTACATTTTCTGTCAAAAAAGGAGAAATCGTAGGTTTTCTAGGTCCAAATGGTGCCGGAAAATCGACTTTGATGAAAATTTTAACTACCTACATCAGTGCCGATGAAGGCGCTGCTAAAGTGAATGGATTTGATGTCAGCACCAATACTTTAGACGTACAGAAATCGGTGGGCTATTTACCTGAGCACAATCCGTTGTATTTGGATTTGTATGTGCGAGAATATTTAACCTTTAATGCCGATGTGTATAAAGTAGACAAAAGTCGTATTGATGAAGTTATTGCTTTAACCGGTTTAACTCCGGAAAGCCATAAAAAAATGGGACAGTTATCGAAAGGATACCGCCAACGTGTGGGATTAGCAACAGCATTGTTACACAATCCCGATGTATTGATTTTGGATGAACCTACAACTGGATTGGATCCGAATCAATTGGTTGAAATACGTGATTTGATTAAAAACATTGGCAAGGACAAGACCGTTTTTCTTTCTACACATATTATGCAGGAAGTGGAAGCCATTTGCGATCGCGTGATTATCATCAATCAGGGGAAAATTGTAGCCGACAACAACATCGAAAACTTGGTTCAGGAAATTACCGAGCAAATAATTGAAGTAGAATTTGACCAAGTAGTTGAAGCAACCTTACTTTCACAACTTCCAAATCTAAAATCGCACTCTCAAAACGGTGCCACTTGGGAATTGGTTTTTACCACCGAAGAAGACATGCGTTCTGTCGTGTTTGACTTTGCGCAAAACAATGGTCTGAAAACGCTACAACTTTCGTTAAAGAGCAAGAATTTGGAAAGTGTGTTTAGAGAGAAGACGAAGTAATTTTCACCATTGAATTACATTAAAAAACAGAAAATGACCGAAAAAATTAAGACCTTACAAACTATACATCTTGCCATTTGTGCTGGAACAATCTTGGCCTACTATTTCTTAGGAAATGTAACCACTCCCATTCTGCAAATACCCAAAATAGATTCTGATTCAATTCCTTTTGTTTGTATTCCAATTGCCGCTTATGTTCTGAGTAATTTTTTATTCAAATCACAATTGAAACAAATTGATTCCAACATTAAGCTTGAAGAAAAATTACCAATTTATCAAACGGCATCACTAATTCGTTGGGCAATTCTTGAAGGAGCAGCATTTGTAATCATAGCGCTAAACCCAACTTTCATATTGTTTGGAATATTTATAATTCTATATCTTATTTCATTGCGACCAACTGAAAGTAGAATTAGTAGCGAACTGGCCTAAATACAACTGGTTAACTACCATTTTTTAGCAAATATTTCATTAATCAATTATTATGAAGTTTTATACAAGTATTCCAAATGCATTAAAACCTTATTATTTAGAAGAGTTAATACGTTATGAATCACATCTTAATAACGGAGAACTAAATAATGCTTGGAGCCACCTTGAAAGAGCACATATAATTGGACAAAGATATCCTGGGACTCATTGTAACGTTCATTGGAAAATGTTTTTGTTTGGTATAAAAATAAAAAACACAAGAGAAATTATTGGACAAATTCCGAGATTATTCTTTGGAGGAATTAAATCATTTGTCGGAACTGTTCCGTTAGGAAACCCTGGAGGGGCAAATGTTTCCGCTTTGAAAGCATATCCTATAGAAAAAGACATAGAGGAAATTTTTAAAAAATCAGGAATAGTGATTTAGTAAAATTCCGAAACGAACTAGTAAGGAAAACGTTAACTTTAAAAAACCTCCTTCGCAATTGCTTTAATATTCTCCGCTTTGCCCATAGAATAATAATGCAAAACAGGAATTCCTGCTTTTACTAATTCTTTACTTTGGGCAATACACCACTCGACACCAATTTGTTTGACCGCTTCGTTGTCTTTGGCTTTTACTACTGCCATGATCAAATCATCGGGTAAATCGACTTTGAATCGGTGCGGAATCAAGTTCAATTGTTTTTTGGTGGCAATCGGTTTTAATCCCGGGATAATCGGTACGGTAATCCCTGCTGCTCGGCATTTGGCCACGTAATCGAAGAAACGTTGGTTATCAAAAAACATTTGCGTAATGATATACTCGGCACCATTTTTAATTTTTTGCTTCAAGAAATGAATATCACTATCCACACTTGGAGCTTCCATATGCTTTTCAGGGTAACCGGCTACTCCAATGCAAAAATTAGTTTGATTGGTATTTTGCAAGTCGGCATCGAGGTAAATTCCGTTATTTAAATTACTGATTTGCGATACCAATTCGGAAGCATACGCATGTCCTTCTTTATCAGGTTTGAAATAGATTTCGCTTTTTACCGCGTCGCCACGAAGCGCTACCACGTTATCAATTCCCAAGAAATCCAAATCGATTAATAGGTTCTCGGTATCTTCTTTGGTAAAACCACCACATAGAATATGCGGAATAGCGTCTACGTCGTATTTATTTTGAATTCCGGCGCAAATTCCAACAGTTCCTGGACGTTTTTTGACAATTTTCTTTTGCAACAAACCATTTTCCAATTCCTTGAATTCGTATTCCTCACGATGGTAAGTCACATCAATAAACGGTGGTTTGAATTCCATTAACGGATCAATTCCGTCATAAATAGATTGAATATTCTGTCCTTTTAAAGGCGGTAAAATTTCGAAAGAAAACAAAGGTTTTCCGTTGGCGTTTTCTATATGTTGCGTTACTTTCATTTTAATCTGCGATATTTGGTGCCAGCCATTTGGTGGCTACTACACTACTTATATTTCTTCGTTTGGCGTAATTTTCAACTTGATCTTCTTTGATTTTTCCGAGTCCGAAATATTTACTTTGCGGATTAGCAAAATAATAGCCCGAAACCGAAGAAGCCGGCCACATCGCCATACTTTCGGTTAGTTTCACTCCGATTTTTTCTTCCACTTGTAATAATTCCCAAATAGTAGGTTTTTCCAAGTGATCAGGACAAGCCGGATAACCTGGTGCCGGACGAATTCCTTTATAATTTTCTTTAATCAATTCTTCGTTGGTCAGATTTTCATCGGAAGCATAACCCCAAATTTCTTTTCGAACTTTTAAGTGCAAATATTCGGCAAATGCTTCTGCCAAACGATCGCCCAATGCTTTTACTAGAATCGAATTGTAATCGTCCAATTGTTGTTCAAATTCGGTTGCTTTTTCGTCTACTCCAAAACCAGTAGTCACACAAAAACATCCCATATAATCTTGAACTTCACCTATTGGCGCTATAAAATCGGCCAGAGCAATATTCGGTGCTCCCGCCGTTTTTTGCGATTGCTGACGTAAAGTTAAAAACGTAACCAAATCCTTTCCGTTTTCATCACTAATCAAAACATCATCATCATTCACCTGATTGGCTGGATAAATTCCCAGAATCCCTTTAGCGGTGAACCATTTTTCAGCAATGATTTGCGAAAGCATCTTTTGTGCATCTTTGAATAAATCGGATGCTTGCTCTCCTACTACCTCATCGGTTAAAATTGCTGGATATTTCCCATACAATTCCCAAGATTGAAAAAACGGCGTCCAGTCAATGAAATCAACCAATTCGGATAAATCCACATCGATTGTTTTGGTTCCGATGAAATTCGGTTTCACCGGTTCAAAATTCTTCCAATCGATTTTGAATTTGTTCTGACGGGCTTGCGCAATCGAAAGAAAATTCTTTTCTCGACTTCTATTTAAATATCCTTCACGCAAGGTGTCGTATTCTTCACGAAGCGAAACGGAGAAAGCGGCTTTGGTTTCACTTTGTAATAAATTGGAAGCCACGGTAACGGCTCTCGACGCATCATTCACATGCACGACAGTCGATTGGTATTCGGGAGCAATTTTCACGGCCGTATGGGCACGAGAGGTCGTTGCTCCACCGATCATTACTGGTATTTTTATATTCAGTTTATCCATTTCTTTGGCTAAATACACCATTTCGTCTAGCGAAGGCGTAATTAAACCACTCAAACCGATAATGTCTACATTCTCTTTAATAGCGGTTTCAATGATTTTTTCAGGTGGCACCATCACTCCCAAATCGATGATTTCGAAATTATTACAGGCCAATACCACCGAAACAATATTTTTACCGATATCGTGTACATCACCTTTTACGGTAGCCATCAAGACTTTACCCGCACTTGACGATTTTCCATCTTTTTGTGCTTCGATATAGGGTAACAAATAGGCCACCGCTTTTTTCATTACACGTGCCGATTTCACTACTTGAGGCAAGAACATTTTCCCGCTTCCGAATAAATCACCCACCACATTCATTCCAGCCATCAAATTGATTTCAATCACTTCAATGGGTTTTGAAGCCAATTGACGTGCTTCTTCAATATCAATTTCGATAAATTCATCTATTCCTTTAACTAAAGAATGTGTTAATCGCTCTTGTACCGAACCGTTTCGCCATTCGGCAATTACTTTCTCATTTAGTTTAACATCGCCTTTAAAACTTTCGGCTAAGTCTAATAATCGTTCCGTGGCATCATCACGACGGTTTAATAAAACATCTTCCACATGTTCCAACAAAACAGGATCGATTTCGTCGTAAATCTCTAACATTTCAGGATTTACAATTCCCATCGTCATTCCGTGTTGAATAGCATGGTATAAAAATGCTGAGTGCATCGCTTCTCGTACTTTATCGTTTCCACGGAATGAAAACGACACGTTACTTACTCCACCCGAAATATTAGCATACGGTAGGTTTTCACGAATCCATTCGGTGGCTTTAAAAAAGTCGAGTGCATTCAATTTATGTTCATCCATTCCCGTGGCAACAGGGAAAATATTCGGATCGAAAATGATGTCTTCTGCAGGAAAACCAACTACATCCACCAAAATATCATAAGAGCGTTTACAAATTTCGATACGACGTTCATAGGTATCGGCTTGCCCATTTTCATCAAAAGCCATTACAATTACAGCCGCACCATATCGTTTGATTAGCTTAGCATGATGAATAAATGTGGCTTCTCCTTCTTTTAACGAAATCGAATTCACGACTCCTTTTCCTTGAATCACTTTCAGACCTGCTTCAATGATTTCCCATTTCGAACTATCAATCATCACCGGAACTCGGGCAATATCGGGTTCGGCAGCAATTAGATTTAAGAATTTGGTCATGGCATATTCGCCATCCAACATCCCTTCATCCATATTCACATCGATGATTTGGGCACCTCCTTCTACTTGCTCTCGAGCTATTGAAAGCGCTTCATTATAGTTTTCTTCTTTGATTAATCGAAGAAATTTACGCGAACCTGTTACATTAGTACGTTCGCCCACGTTTACGAAAATAGATTCTTCGGTAACGAAAAGCGGTTCTAATCCAGAAAGCTGTAAATTAATTTTATTTGTTCTTGACATTTTTATTTTATTGGCTTTGACTTTTTTTAGATCAAAACTTCGGAAGTACGTGGTTTAAATTCTGCTGCAACTTCAGCTATTAATTTGATATGCTCTGGAGTGGTACCGCAGCAACCTCCAATAATATTGATTAAATTATCTTCTAAATATTCTCTAATCAAAGCCTGCATTTCTTCGGGCGTTTGATCGTATTGACCAAAAGCATTAGGCAATCCAGCATTAGGATGTGCTGAAATATTAAGTTGTGTATTATGCGCCAATCTTTTTAAATAGGGTTTCAATTGATCGGCACCCAACGCACAATTAAAGCCTACACTCAATAAAGGAATATGTGCAATAGAAATCAGAAATGCCTCAACTGTTTGTCCAGAAAGAGTTCGTCCAGAAGCATCGGTAATTGTTCCCGAAACCATGACTGGAATATCCAGATTTCGTTCTTCTTTCACTTCTTCAATAGCGAATAAAGCGGCTTTGGCATTTAGTGTATCGAAAATCGTTTCCACCAAAAGTAAATCACAACCTCCATCAATAAGTGCTTCCACTTGTTGTCGATAGGCTACTTTCAAATCGTCAAAAGTAACAGCTCTATAACCCGGATCATTAACATCAGGACTCATACTTGCTGTACGGTTTGTTGGTCCAATAGAACCTGCTACAAAACGAGGTTTATCTGTAAATTCGTCGGCTACTTCACGGGCAATTTTTGCCGATTCGTAATTCAATTCGTAGACCAAATCCTCCATATGGTAATCGGCCATACCGATCGTGGTTCCTGAAAACGTGTTGGTTTCGACAATGTCGGCACCCGCCTGAAAATACAGGCGGTGTACCTCTTTTACTGCTCTTGGTTGGGTTAAAGAAAGTAAATCATTGTTTCCTTTTAACGGATGTGGAAAATTTTTGAAACGCTCGCTTCGAAAATCTTCTTCTTCGAATTTATAGCGTTGCAACATGGTTCCCATTGCTCCGTCGAGCACCAGAATTCTATTTTTAATTTCGGATTGAATTTTTGACATATATTATAACATAATAGGCAATGCATGCCTGTTTTTGGGCCACAAAATTTCATACGTTATCTAAAAGAGAGAGAAAAATACTCTAGTTATCTTTGCCTGTACAAAATCGAAATAAATCCGATTGACAAGGTTAGAATGTAGCACCTTCTACAAGTGTAGGGTTGCTAAGGTTTCGTAGGGTCTATTCCCTCCACCTTTCGTGATAACGACACTAAAATTATGAACACTGCAAATGTATTACTATTTTTTCGAAATTGAAAATTTATCTGAAATCTACTTAATATTTATAAAATAACAATTTAATTTTCTGTAAAATATGATTTCTATAGTTTGTGAATCTAATTTTTATCTACAATTCTTAAAATATCTCCGAAGACACCACGTGCTGTTACCGACGCTCCTGCACCAGCACCTTGAATCACGATAGGACGTTCTCCGTAAGATTCGGTGTAAATTTCAAAAATAGAGTCGGATCCTTTCAATTGTCCGAGCGCAGAACTTTCAGGTACCGAAACCAATTTCACTTCCAAATTTCCTTTGTCTTGTTGTAAATCTCCCGAAAGTTCCCCGACATAACGCAATACATTTCCTTGTTTTTGAGATAATTTTACTGTTTCATAATATTCATCCAATTCTTCCAGATTTGATAAAAATGCCTCCGTTGAAATTTGCTGTAATTTTTCAGGAATTAAATTCTGAATCTGAATTTCATCAAACTCATTTTGTAAATCCAATTCTCTGGCTAGAATTAATAATTTTCGCGCCACATCATTCCCACATAAATCCTCACGCGGATCCGGCTCGGTATAACCGTGTTGAATCGCATCTTTTAGCACTTCACTAAACGGTCTTTCTTCTACCGAAAAATGATTGAATATAAAACTCAATGACCCTGAAAACACCCCTTTGATTCTGGTAATATTTTCACCCGATAAATGCAACAACTTTATGGTGTCAATTAGCGGTAATCCAGCACCAACATTCGTTTCGTATAAATAATTCTTTTGATTTTTTTCCAGCGCCTTTCGAAGTGTCTTATAAAAATCATAGCTCAGTGTGTTGGCTACTTTATTCGAAGAAACCACATCAAAACTATTCTCAATCAGTTCCACATAATTGGTTACAAAATCTTTGCTTGCCGTATTATCTACCGCGATTAAATTCTCCAAATGATTCTCATTGGCAAATTGAATAATATCCTGAATCGTGTAGGCAATTCCATTTTCTGCAATTTCTGATTTCCAATTTTCAGTAACGCCTTTTTTGTTCACAAGGATTTTAGTTGAGTTTGCAATCGCGAAAACATTCAGTTTGATTCCTTTTTTTTCTTCAATGGCTTTTGCCGAAGACAAAATCTGATCGATTAACGTTCCACCAACAAGCCCATGACCAAAAATGGCAATATTGATTTTTTTAGACACTCCGAAGATTTCGCCGTGAATCACATTCAGCGCTCTTTTTAAATCTGGTTTTTTAATAACCAAACTGATATTTCTTCCGGTACTCGTATTATTGAACAAGATTGGAACAATTTTATTTCGAATTAAAGCCGTGTAGGGTTTATGAAAAGTACTCAAATCTTGTCCAATGATAGAAATCACCGAAATATTATCGTCGACAGTAATTTTGTTCACATCACGTGTATAGAAATCGGTTTCAAATTCTTTTTCCAGACCAATTAATGCATCCGAAGCTCTTTCAGTATTGACTACAATTCCGATTCCTCTTTCTGAAGAACCTTGAGAAATAATACTCACACTGATAGAATTATCGGCCATTACTTTAAAAATTCGAGCGTCTACTCCGGTTTTACCCAACAATCCTCTTCCTTCCAAATTAATCAATGAAATGTTATCCAGAATAGAAAGCGATTTGATTCCTTCGTCTGTTTGCTCAGCAGTGATAAGCGTTCCTTGATTTTCTGGATTGAACACATTTAAAATGCGCAGCGGAATATTTTTTTCCACCAATGGAATAATGGTTTTTGCATGGAGAATATTCGCTCCGAAATTGGCCAACTCATTCGCTTCGTTAAAAGATAATCTCTCGATTTTTTTAGCATCCGAAACCAAATCTGGATTTGCAGTATAAATTCCGTCGACATGAGTGAAGTTCTGAAACTCTTCCGCATCTAAGTAATTCGCCAATAAAGACGCTGTATAATTACTTCCATTGCGACCCAAGGTTGTTGTTTCCCCTTGCAATGTTGAAGCAATAAATCCGGTTACCACCGAGATTCCTTCATAATTTTCAAAAGAGGTTTGAATATTTTTTTGGGTTACCGAATCGATTGGTTGTGCGTTACCGAAAGTAGCATCGGTTTTAATCAATTCTCGAGCATCGACAAATCTGGCTTTCAATCCTTTTTCGTTCAACACCGAAGTCACATACTTCGCTGAAAGAATTTCCCCAAAAGCAACAACCTGATCTTTAATTTTTTCGCTGTAATCCCCTAATAAACTGACACCTTCGAACAATTTTTCCAAACTAATGAATTCGGCTTCGAACAAAGTTGCGTTTACATTATTGGCTTGATATGTTTTGAAAAGAGTTAAATTCGGTACATAATCCGTTCCATTTTTAGCTTCTTCTAAAATATCTAAGAGTTCATCTGTCGCATTTCCTCTAGCGGAAACCACTACCGAAATCGTTTCTCCGTCAAAATATTTTTTAGCAATAATTGAAATCACCTGATCAATTCCTTTTCCGTTCCCAAGGGATTTTCCTCCAAATTTTAAAATCTTCATCGTTGTGTCTTTTTAAATAACCGGTAAGCCTACATTTACTTACCGGTTTGCTGTGTGCTGTGTTTAGTTAGTGTGTAATGTAAAAATGGGTTTCAAAACCGCATTCAGTTGTTCGTATTCGATTAAAAAAGCATCATGACCGTGAATAGAATCAATTTCAGAATACTGTATTTTATCATTTAGTTCTTTTAATTTCTGATGTGTTTTACGGTTTTCATCTGGTGTGAAAAAATAATCCGAATTGATGGCTACTTGGTGAATCACTGCATTGGTTTCAATGGCAAAAGCAAGTAAATCCTCTTCCGAAATACTTTGACCAATTGTTTTCAGCAAATGATTCATCAACTTATACGAGCTCAATAAAAATCGTTCTTCCAATTTATTTCCGTGGTGCAACAACCAGGATTCTACTTGATACAATCCTTCTTTTTCTTCTGTATTGAACTTAGACTGCAACGATTGTGGCGTTCGGTACAACAACATGGCATGCAAACGCGCGTCGTGTATGGGTTGAGCCGAGTTATTCAGAATTTGATCCTGCACCAAAACATTCCCAATAAGCCAATTAGTCGCTTTATAATTTGCAGCAATCGGGATAATATATTGAATTGCTTTAGGTTTTAAAAACCCCATTTCCCAAGCTATTCCACCTCCTAAACTTCCTCCGATAACCGCAAAAAGCTGACTCACTCCTATTTTTTCCAAACCTTCCCAAAACAAAGTGGCAATCGTTTTCGTTGAATATTCTTTATAATTTTGGATACTATTTTCTTCTTTTCCATCAAAACCGTTTCCTAGAATATTGAAACAGATGACTGTAAATTTTTCGGTATCAATGACTTCATTTTCGCCAATTAGACTTTTCCACCAACCTTTTTCGCCTGCAACATTCGAATTTCCTGTGAGCGCATGATTCACCACAACCACTGGAGCAGTAGCAACTGGTCGACCGAAAACTTGATAGGTCAATTCGATACCTTTCCCAACTATTACCGTTTGAAGTGTATCACTTCCAATTATGTTAAACAAATCACTCATACAATTTTTTTAAAAGACTGCCTTCGGCTCTAAATCCAAAGACAGTCTAAACAAACAAAAAACAATTTTAAAGCAGTAATCTTAGAATTACAGAACTAAGTATTCATAAAAAAACCTCTGTTTTTAAGCAGAGGTTGTATTGGCATTTTATAATTTAAAATTATGCAATAGAATCCTCCGCGGCATGTAGCCACATCATCATTATCATATTACACATTGTTGTTTTCATGTTATTTATTTACAGGGCAAATGTAGAATGTTTTTCTAATTAAAAAAATATAATAGATTATTTTTCTAAATTTTGTTTATTAATTTATTATTTTTGGATTATTTTTCTAAATAAACTTATTTCAAATTGAAATAATTCTAACATTAACCTTTTTACGTTAAAATATCTTTAGCAACATTCTTATACTGAATGTAATTACCAAAAATGCCACCAGCAATAACGCCGTTTTTTGAGGCAATTTACCCGCCAATCGAGCTCCGATGGGTGCTGCTGCAGAACCACCTAGAATCAACCCTAGAATAATATACCAGTGACTGATACCTAAGGATGCAAAAAAAGTAATGGAAGCCGCCAATGTTACAAAGAATTCAGCCAAACTCACCGTTCCGACTACATAACTGGATTTTCTACCTTTAGCTAATAGTGTAGAAGTCACAATCGGACCCCATCCACCTCCACCGAAAGCATCAAAAAAACCGCCATAAAAACCTAGAACACCTGTGTTTTTCAGTTTTTGCTTTTCGATTTTTTTTCTGAAAGCCAGAATAATCAATCGGATACCGATTAATAACGTATAACTTGCCAGAATTCCATACGTAATTGCTTCGTATTTATTCCCTAGATAAATCAAAAGTAAAGCGCCGGCTACAGCTCCGATCACACCCGGAATGGCAATCCAGAAAAACAATTTCTTGTTTACGTTTCCGAATTTATAATGTGAAAAACCACTGATTCCGCTAGAAAACATTTCGGCGGTGTGGATACTTCCACTAATGGCTGGGAGTTTAATTCCGAGAAGCATCATACTTGTCGAACACGTTACTCCGTAGCCCAAACCCAAAGCACCATCAACCAATTGAGCGAAGAAACCAATTAAAAGCATTCCAAAGAAAACATTCGGAATACTTTGAAAATAAGAAGCCGCTTCATCAAAAGTAACAAACTTCGACACTCCGAAACCCACAAAGAATACCATGAATAGCAATGTTAATTCAAGCACCAATCGTTGGTATTTTTTAGCTGCTTTTTTCTCTCTTTTTTTAGACGAAAGACTTTCGGTTGCTTTGTTTAAATCGGATAATTTTTGTCCAAAATCACCTTTATGCTCTCTTCTGTATTGATTCAATTGATCAATACTTTTATCAATTCCATCCGGAATGACATCTGTAAAATATTCCCGCATTCTTTTTGCTAAAACCGGCGATTTTCCATTGGTAGAAATGGCAATCTTCAACGTTCCTTTATTCACAATCGAACCCAAGTAAAAATCACACAAATCAGGCTGATCCGCGGCATTGACTTTGATTCCTTCGGCTTTAGCCAGCTCTCTAATTCTGGAATTTAGTATAGGCACATCGGTAGCGATAATGACAAAATCCTTTTCTAAAACATCAGTCTTCTCGAACGGTCTTTCCAAAAGCAGTACATTATTATGCTGACTTCCGATTTCTACAAGTTTCGGGTGAAAATAAGTTGCTACGATTGTAATTCTGATCGCAGGATTTTGTCGCAATAAGGTTTCGGTTTTTTCCAAACCAACATTTCCACCACCCACGATTAAAAAGTGAGCCGTTTCTGTTTTTAAGAATACCGGAAAAAGTGTGTTTGTCATTTGTTTTTCTTTTTTAAATCAATAGTATGGAAGATTGATAAGCGCAAAATATCCCGGTTATAAAAATCAGTTCCCGATTTTTGCTGTTGAAACCAATTCATATATCCCGCTTCAAAAGCAAAAGAGTTGCTCCATTTATAATTCAGCCCGAGATAAATTCGATTTTGGTCGAACGTATTTTCAACAATCTTTCTTCCAACATTAAACATGATTTCATCTTTCACTTTTAGAATTATTTTCTCTTTTTCTTCTTTTTTCCAAAGCGGAAAATCGAAACCTAGCTGATACCTTAATCTGACGTTTGAAAATCGGAATCCGTTAACCAATTTGTTATTTTCAACATCGTGAAAAAAGCGAGCTTCTGCCTTGTAACGGTGACTGATTGTCAAAAAGTCTAATTTTTGTTTGTTGTTGAATCCTATATCTGGACGCAATTCTGGAACCGTGAGATTACTTTCCGATTCAGGATCGTGTGAATTTTGTAAAAACAAGGTTATTCCCACCGAAGTATTCCAATTTTCTTTTAGTTTT
Organism: Bacteroidota bacterium; assembly: GCA_040385625.1. GTDB lineage: Bacteria > Bacteroidota > Bacteroidia > Flavobacteriales > Flavobacteriaceae > Flavobacterium. The sequence continues at coordinate 120,866 of JAZKHA010000011.1, read as the reverse complement.
CTTTCTAAATTGGATCGAAACACCAATTGATGTTGGGCAGTTGGATTGTAAAATTGGCGTTCTTGAATTTCGCTCAATAAAGACCAATTTTCATTAAACCTCAACGTATTATAATACCCGTACCAAATAAGCTGCTGGTTTTCTACTTTTTTTTGTGCTGAAACTGACTTCGTAAACAATAAGATTAATAATAGAAACTTCTTCATTAGTTCAGGATTGCACGGAAAGCATAATCTCCAAAAGTTTCTTGTTCCAACTTCTCATTCACATACCTTCCTAATAAAACATCTATTTCTTCTAAAATTTGACCTTCGGTTTGCTTCTCTTTATAAATTGTATTCAAACGAGTTCCGAATCGATCGCCGCCCAACATAAAATTGTATTGCTCTGGACCTGTTCCTACAAAACCAAGTTCCGCTACATACGGACGACCACAACCATTTGGACATCCAGTCATTCGGATTGTAATTTCATCTTGTGTCAACTTATGTTTAGCTAACAAAGGCTCTATTTTAGTCACCAATTCCGGCAGATAACGTTGCGCTTCGGCTAAGGCTAATGGACATGTTGGCAATGCCACACACGCCATCGAATTTTTACGCAAAGCACTTACCTGTCTTTCAACATCATGTTGTAACAACAAAGTTTCTACTTTTGATTTATCACTATCTGCTATCTCACCTAAAATTAAATTCTGATTTCCAGAGAAGATAAAATTGCTGATATTCAATTGCGCCAATTCGTATAAGAATTGCTTCTGTTCAGGTTTCACCACTCCGTGTTCTACAAACAACGTATAAAACCATTTTCCTTGATGATTTTGTTCCCAACCAAAACGGTCACTTCTTTCAGTGAAAGTGTACGGTTTTTCCGGTTCCAATTCAAATCCGATGCGGCTTTCCAGTTCTTTTTTAAATCCGTCAACCGTTAATTTATCGACTGTATATTTCAAGCGCGATAGTTTTCTGTCTACTCTGTTTCCGAAGTCACGTTGTACCGTTAAAATTTCATATACTGCTTTTAATGTTTTCTCTTCCGTATCGGTAAAACCAATAATACTTCCTAAACGAGAATATGTATTTGGATTTCCGTGAGTTGTGGCCAAACCACCGCCGATTGCGATATTGAAACCTTTTAATTCATTGTTTTCGATAATCGCAATTAATCCGATATCGTTGGTAAACACATCCACATCATTGCTTGGCGGAATGGCGATGGCAATTTTGAATTTTCGAGGTAAATAGCGGTCTTCATACAACGGATCGGCTTCCGATGAACGTTCGTAAATTTTTTCTCCGTCGATAAACACTTCATAATAGGATTGCGTTTTTGGTAAAAGCAAGGTTGAAATCTTATCCGCATACTCATAAATCTGCTGATGGATTGATGAAATTTGTGGATGTGAACTCACAATTACATTTCGGTTCACGTCGCCACACGCAGCGATGGAATCCAATTTGGCCGTATTGAACGCCTGAATTGTAGGTCGCAACTGATGCTTCAATAATCCGTGCAATTGTACCGTTTGACGCGTGGTAATTTTTAATGTTCCCGTGCCATACTGTTCCGAAATTTCGTGTGTTGCCAACCATTGATCAGCATTAATCACACCGCCCGGAATACGCAAACGAATCATAAACGAATACAACTTGTCTAATTTTTTTGCTGCTCTTTCGGCACGACGGTCACGATCATCCTGAACGTACATTCCGTGGAATTTCACTAGAGTTTCGTCATCTGGACGCACATTCCCTGTGTGATTATCTAAATCTATACTTTCTTTTAAAGTTCCTCTAAGACCATCACTTTTGGTCTTGATATGTTCTACTGCTGATAATTTTTCGCTCATTTTTTTTCTTTTAAACCTGTCAGATTTTAGAAACCAGACAGGTTGTGATTGCTAGTACACGTCTTTTTGGTATTTTCCTTGATTTTCGAGTGCTGATAAAACTTGTTTTGCTTGTTCCTCCGAAATATTACGTTCTTGTGCAATGACTTCCAGAATGGCTTGTTCCACGTCTTGACTCATTGGATTTTTTTGACCGCAGATGTAAATACCCGCACCATTTTCAAGCCATGAATTGAATTCTTTTGCTTTTTCTCGAATTCTGTCTTGGACATAAATTTTACGTTCTTGGTCGCGAGAAAATGCCGTATCTAATTTGGTCAGCACACCAGTTGTTAACCATTCTTGAATTTCGGTTTGGTAATAAAAATCGAGTACGAAATGTTGTTCTCCAAAAAACAACCAGTTTTTTCCTTCGGCTCCAGTCACATCTCTTTCTGCCAAAAAACTTCTGAATGGTGCAATTCCAGTTCCAGGGCCAATCATAATGATATCCGTTTCTTCATTCGGCAATCGGAAATTTTGATTCTTATGAATGTAGAATTCCAATTCTTCATTTAAAGGAAAATCAGTCAAAAATTGCGAAGCCAATCCGGTTTTCACTTCATCATTAATACTGAATTTATTCAGATTTACTGTCAGATGGACTTGTCCGTCATGCGCTTCAGCTGAAGAAGAAATCGAATACAATCTTGGAGAGATAGTATGAAGTAAATCAACTACTTCAGCTAGTTTTAGCTTTTTCGGTTGGTATTTCTGAATGATATCTAACAGGTTTGCTTTGTCTTCAATGATTTCAATTTCAAACAAACTTGAAAAAGCTTCTATTGACTTTTTAGGCAAACCTCTAACATTTTTATCGGTAAGAATTGAATAGTTTTCTTCACCGAAATACGTGGCAATTGTCTTAATTTCTTCTTCCTTATTTTTTGGAAAAACTCCTAAAGCATCACCCGGTTCGTATTGAATTTCATCATCCGAAGTAATTTCGATGTGATACGTTTCTTTGTTGGAACCCGTGTCATTCAGTATCACTTTATGACTGATAATTCCCGTATAATTTTTTTTATGAGAAACCGGTATTGACTGTTTTGTTACAACTTCGGCAGTTCCTATATTTTGAAACGCTTTTTGCAAATCGGCTTCCCAATTGGTTACTACATCGGCATAATCGACATCGGCTTTCACTAATGGCAATAAGCGCTTCGCTCCTTTTTCAGCCAAAACCTCATCCAACAAAACGCCGGCATTACAAAACAACGGATAAGAAGAATCGCCAAGACCAAGCACTGCAAAGGATACGTTTTTCAAATTTGCTTCAGAAGCTTTCAATTTTTCATAGAAGTCAACCGCATTTTGCGGAAATTCTCCTTCGCCTTGTGTACTCATTACAAATACCACCAAACTTTCTTTTTCCAGTTTGACCAAATCGTATTGAAAGACATCGACTGCTTTTGCTTGGATTTTATTTTTTTTGAAAGTGGCCAATAACTGTGACGCCACTTTTTTAGAATTCCCAGTTTCGGTACCGTAAATAATCAATGGTTTTACTGCCACCGGTAAACTTGTTGGAACCGCAGGAAGATTGACTCCCAATCGGTTTTGATCTAAAAATCCCGCGAGGTACCCTTTCGTCCAAATGATTTCGTCATTGGATGCATTTTGCACCAATTGTTGTAATAGATTTAATTTAGTATCAGATAGCATTTTGATAAATTATTTTATGGTTATCGAAATAAGATTCCGTTGTGTTTTTTTCATTGAACCAATGAAACTGATGGTGAAGATTTACTACTTTTCCGATGATTAATAAAGTTGGTACATACTCGAATTCGGGTAATGTTGAATTCTGAATTTCTTCAAAAGAAAAAACACTTGTTTTTTGATCCGGTGTTGTCGCTTGTTGCACAACAGCAATTCCTTTAGAAGTGTCAATTCCGTAATTTAAAAGCTGTTTTGACAAAACATCTAATCGTTGGCCGCTCATGTAAAAAACCAAAGTATCTTCAGTCGTTGCCCAATCTTGCCATTGATTTTCTTTGACTGTATTTAAGTCGAAAAGCGTTAAAAATCGCACCCCTCTAGAATATTCTCTAGCCGTTAATGGGATTCCAGTATAAGCCGCAGCACCAAAGGCCGCCGAAATTCCTGGAATAATTTCATACGGAATGTTGTTGTTTTTTACGGCATGTAATTCATCTAACACATTAGAAAAAAGAGAAGCATCTCCGCCTTTTAATCGCAGTACCAATTTATCTTGCAAAGCAAATTCCACCATCAAATCATTAATGTCTTTTTGTGGTGTCCAAATACCTTTACTACATTGTTTTCCAACATAAATGACTTCCGCATCTTTGCGAGCATATTCTTCAATAAGATTGGGCGAAACCAATCTATCGGTTAAAATCACATCGGCAGTTTGTAAATATTTTAATGCTTTCAGACTTATTAAATCTGGATCTCCAGGGCCGGCTCCTGCCAAAATAACTTTCCCTTTTTTCACTATTTGTATCATTTTTTCTTTTAAAATTAGGCGTAGAAATGGCTGCTCTATCTTTAAAATAGAGTATAATTCCTACAATAAATCACTGATTTTTAGAACAATCCTTCTATCGAAAGATAACGTTCGCCGGTATCATAATTAAAGGTTAACACTACAGCATCATCTGGTAATGACGCTACTTTTTTTGCTACTGCGACCAATGCTGCTCCTGTCGAAATCCCAACTAGAATTCCCTCTTGTTTTGCAATAGCTCTGGTGTATTCGAAAGCTTCGTCTTTTGAAACTTGAATCACCTCATCGATTAAATTTCCGTGATAGTTTTCCGGAATAAAACCAGCACCAATTCCTTGGATTGGATGTGGAGATGGACTACCGCCACTCAATACTGGTGACAATTCCGGTTCCACTGCAATCACTTTAACATTCGGAAATTTTGCTTTAACTGCTGAGGCCACACCTGAAATATGTCCGCCAGTACCTACACCGGTAATGATATAATCCAATCCGTCGGAGAAATCAGCCAGTATTTCCTGTGCGGTGGTTCTTTGATGTACTTCAATATTTGCAGGATTATTAAACTGTGAAGGCGACCAAGCATTTGGTGTTTGACTAACCAATTCGTTTGCGCGTTCGATAGCGCCTTTCATCCCTTTTTCACGAGGCGTTAAATCAAATTTGGCGCCATAAATTTCCATTAGTTTTCTGCGTTCGACACTCATCGATTCTGGCATTACCAAAATCACTTTATAACCTTTTACGGCTGCTACCAACGCTAATCCGATTCCGGTATTTCCAGAAGTAGGCTCGATAATGACACTTTCTGGTGTTAAAAGTCCTTTTGCTTCAGCATCTTCAATCATTGCTAACGCAATACGATCTTTAATACTGTTTCCTGGATTATTTCTCTCCAGTTTAATCCATACATTTTTATTGGCACCGTACAAACTGTTGATTTTTACGACCGGTGTATTTCCTATTGTTTCTAAGATATTATTTGCTTTCATTTTTATTTTTATTTAATTGTGTTGCTTGTTTATTAGATTCTTCATTTCACTTCGTTACATTCAGAATGACAACTTTATGCTATATCACGTAATTCAACGCTTCTGGGAATTCACTTTTTTGTTTGATTTCGATTTCGCTTTTATGATACACCAGTGAATTTTGCGGAACCGAATGGGTTAACCAGACATTCCCTCCTATCACCGAATTTTCGCCTATTATTGTATTCCCACCCAATATAGTCGCATTGGCATAAATTGTCACATTGCTTTCAATGGTTGGATGGCGTTTTACCGAAGCATTCTCCTTTGAAACCGACAAAGCGCCTAGTGTTACTCCTTGGTAAATTTTCACATCGTTTCCGATTTTAGCCGTTTCCCCAATTACAATTCCTGTTCCGTGATCGATGAAAAAGTTTTCTCCAATTTCGGCTCCAGGATGGATGTCAATTCCGGTTCGACTATGCACATATTCTGTAATTATCCTTGGAACAATTGGAACATTTAACTTCCAAAAAACATTTGCGACTCTATACGCCGTTATGGCGAAAAATCCTGGATAGGCGATAAGCACTTCATCTTTCGATTTTGCTGCTGGATCAAACTTTACAATGGTTTCCAAATCATTGGTCAATACATAATGCAGCGATTCAATCTGTTCGAAAAAATAATTGGAATACACGACAATTTGATTGGTGTCATCCGTTATTTTGGCTAAAATATCCTGCAGTTTTAACTGTATCAATTTTTCTCTATTCTGAAAAAACCGATAATTATTGTACTCTTGGTTGATATCAAACAACCAATTGATCAGCTCATCTACCCAATTCTCCACTTGATTTTTGTTGATTGGATTTCTGGCTCTTTCCTGATTTTTTATATAAATTGAATATGACATATTACAAAAACATTAAAGCCCCTACCGTGTTATAACTTGTTTCATCTATCAGAATAGCATTCCCTGATTTTGGATTTTTGTCAAAAGCATCATAAAACAGGGGCTGATTTGTTTTCAGACTGATTTGAGCAATATCATTTAATCCTATTTCAGTATCCTTCGTAAATTCCCAATCGTTGATATTCCATTTTTGGTTGACCGCTTGCACTTTCACTCGTACACTTTTAAAGCGATGCTGCAGTAAATAGGTTTTCCCTAATTGGAAAGATTCTGTTCCTAGCCATGAAATCCAAGAAGAAATTTCATTTGATTCTGTAGGCAATTCGTTAGACAACACGACAGTATCCCCTCGACTGATATCGACGTCTTTTTCAAAATGCAATACCACATTATCACCCGCTAGTGCCTGATTGATTTGGTCTCCATTTTTCTCCACTTTTACAATTTTCGTTTCAATTCTAGCTGGAAGAATTGTCACCACATCTCCAACTTTATACGTTCCGCTTAATACTAAACCAGCGTAACCTCTGTAGTCGTGGTACTTCTCCTCTTTAGGCCGGATGACCCATTGCACTTGAAATCGAGAAGCCAGATCTTCAGTCGTTGCTAATTCTACAGATTCTAAGGTCTCCAACAAGGCTTTTCCGTTGTACCAAGGTGTATTTTCTGATTTTCGGACAATATTATCACCCACTAATGCACTTACCGGAATGTAAGTCACGGCATCATAATTCAGTTCTCTTTTGATGGTTTCGAAATCGGCTTTAATTTGATTGAAAGTCGTTTCAGAATAATTCAGCAAATCGATTTTATTGATCGCGATGATGGCTTTTTTAATTCCCATCAGCGAACCAATACTAGCGTGACGTTTTGTTTGTTCGGTAATTCCCTTTCGCGCATCCACCAAAATGATAATCAAATCAGAATTAGAAGCTCCGGTAATCATATTTCGTGTGTATTGCTCGTGGCCCGGCGCATCAGCAATGATGAATTTTCTTTTCTTGGTAGAAAAATATTTATAGGCTACGTCAATGGTGATTCCCTGTTCGCGTTCGGCTCGAAGTCCATCAGTAATTAGCGACAAATCAATATCCACTCCTTCTTGTTTCGTTTGTTTTTGCAAAACCCCTAATTGGTCTGTATGTATGCTGTCGGAATCATAAAGTAAACGCCCTATTAAAGTACTTTTACCATCGTCTACGTTTCCTGCTGTTATAAATCGTAATGTGTTCATTTTTTTTGCTTTAGGCTTTATGCTATAAGCATTAAGCTTTGTTTATAAATTCTATAAAGGCTTACAGCCTATGGCTTATTGCTTAAAGCCTTTTAAAAATATCCTTGTTTTTTTCGGTCTTCCATGGCTGCTTCCGATAATTGATCATCTAATCGGGTTTGGCCTCTTTCACTGATTCTGGTTTGAATAATATCTTCGATAATATCCTGAATTGTTGCCGCTTCGGAAGGAACTGCGGCGGTACAGGTCATATCACCAACGGTCCTGTAGCGTACTTTTTCAATTACAACTGTATCGCCTTCTTGTGGCTTGATGAATTGTGACGTAGCGACCAATTTATCCTGATGCACGATACATTCTCTGTCGTGGGCGAAATAAAGACTGGGCAATTCGATGTTGTATTTCTGAATGTAATTCCACACATCCAATTCGGTCCAGTTACTGATTGGAAACACACGTACATTATGTCCTTTTTGCACTTTCCCATTTAAAATATCCCACAATTCCGGACGTTGTAACTTCGGATCCCACTGACCAAAATCGTCACGTACCGAAAAAATACGTTCTTTCGCTCTGGCTTTCTCTTCGTCACGTCGCGCTCCACCGATACAGGCATCAAATTCATTTTCCTGAATCGTATCCAATAAAGAATACGTTTGCAACGCATTTCGAGAAGGAAATTTTCCAGCCGTTTCTTTCAAATTGTATTTTTTGATACTGTCTTCTACATTACCAACAATTAGTTTTTCTCCAATTTCATTCACCAGTTTGTCTCGGAATGCAATGGCTTCGGGAAAGTTGTGCCCTGTATCAATATGTACCAACGGAAACGGAAACTTTCCGGGGCGGAATGCTTTCAATGCCAAATGCACCAACACAATAGAATCTTTTCCTCCAGAAAAAAGCAAAGCAGGTTTTTCAAATTGTGCGGCTGTTTCGCGAAGAATGTAAATCGCTTCGTTTTCTAATTGCTCTAAATAATTATTTTTTTGACTCATATTCTATATCTTTCAAGTTTGCCTTCGACAAGCTCAGGCTGACATTTTTTATATTTATAATTTACTTATGTAATCCACATTCTTTTTTTGATTGGTCTTCCCACCACCAGCGCCCTGCTCTGAAATCTTCTCCCGATTTTACTGCTCTGGTACAAGGTGCACATCCGATACTGATAAAATTCTGATCGTGTAATGTATTGTACGGCACTCCTTTCTGTTTTAAATAATGAACCACTTCGTCGGTTGTCCAATGCAGTAATGGATTGTATTTGTACAGTTGGTTTTGTTCGTCCCATTGAATTATTTCCAATCCATTGCGGTTATCTGATTGTTGTGCTCGCAAACCTGTAATCCAGATTTTAGCTCCTTTCAACGCTTTTTTCAGCGGCACTACTTTTCTGATGTGACAGCATTCTTTTCTAAGATTTACCGAATTATAAAAACCATTGATTCCGTTTTGGTTCACATAGGTTTCCAAATCATCAGTATCTGGATAATACACTCGAATAGGCTGACCGTATTGCAACAATGTTTTATCCCAAACGGCGTAGGTTTCCGGAAATAATCGTCCAGTGTCTAAAGTGAAAGTTTCCACGTTTTTTAATTTCTGAGTAAATAGCGCATGACTGATTACCTGATCTTCGATTCCGAAACTCGTGGAGAACACAATTCTGTCTTCAAAATTTTTCGACAAGAACTCCAATCCTTCCTCAAGACTTTCCTTTTGTGCTAATTGTTCTAAAAAAATATTCATTTGTTTTTGTTTGTTTCTTAAATAAAAAAAGTCCTTTTGGAGCTATTACCAAAAGGACTTTATAGTTGAACTATAACAAGATTAAGTCTTCATATATGGCAATGGCGGGTTTGAGCACTTCTGCAGCACTTCTTATAACAACAATCAACCATTTTATATGTAATACTTTTTAACATTCTTTTTTCTTTCAAATTTTAAACAAAAAAACCTCTGCTTTGGGCAGAGGTTCTTGTATATATTGTTAAAACAAATTATGCAATACTGTCCCCTGCGGAAATCATCCCCATAAAGCAACAAGTAATACAAATTGTCTGTTTCATTTTTATTTATTTTTAACCCTGCAAATGTAGATTAATTTTCTTTAAACGCAAATTAAAAGGATTATTTTTCTATATTTTATTTATTTTACATACTTTTTTAGATTTTAATTCCGATTTACCAATTCAAAACCGAAGATTAATTTACAAAAAAGCATTATTCCAATTCTTTTATCAGACTTCGAAAACCGAATCAAAAACCCTTATAATATCTTCACAGTTTTCAATTCCAACTGAAACTCGCAAAATATTGGGATTCATTCCTTTTTCATGCAATATTTTTATTCCTGCTTCCGATTTAGTCAAATCGTAATGCGCAAGGTACACATAAGGCATTACCAACGTAAACTCGGTTCCCAAGCTCGGTCCTTTCGCCACTTGCAATTGATCATAAAATGGCGCAATATCATTCTCAAATTCAATCGTCAGTAAACCCGGAATTATTCCGGAATTATTCAACTTTTTATAGTTTTCGGCCGAAGTATTTTCTAGAACACTCCAAACCTTCTTAATTGCTTTTTTCTGAGCAAGCACTTCTATTAATCGCTTCGTGTTTTCAGAAGATTTTAAAACCCTTTTTTCATAATCCACAATTTCAAAACCCAATCTATCTACTTCACTCTTATGAGGTGGCACCACAAAATCTTCAAAAATATCAGCTGAAATTCCAGACGATTCCGAAACAATAATTGCCCCCATTAACACATCTCCTTTACCACAAGCAAACTTAGACAAACTCTCCACTGCTACATCGCAATACTTTAAAACCGGCGCATTAAAAGGCGTTATTAATGTGGAATCTAAAACTAATTTTACTTGGTATTTTTGACAAATCGCATGCAATGCAATAATATCAACACATTGAATTTTAGGATTCGAAACCACTTCGGTAATCACCACCGACACTTTGGAATGATTGTCCTTCAACCAACTTTCCAAATGCTGCAAATCATGGACATTTAATTGCAAAAACGATTGCTGACTTCTTTTCTGAATGACTTCCATCGTATCCACATATAACCAACCCAACTGGACCACAACATTCTTTTCTTTTGATTTTTCAGATGAAACCAAGGATTCACAAACTGCAAAAAAAGCATTCGCTCCCGAATTGGTCAGAATCACATTTTCAGCCTTGGCATTATAAGCATCCGATAAAACAGATAAAATCACATTACGTCCCAGCACTACTCTATCCTCCTCGAAAGACTTTTCTAAAAGCCCTAACTTTACTAATGATGATTCTGCCTGACGCGAACTAATAATCAATCCGGCGTTTCGGATATAATCTTTAATTTGTTGGATTCGGCTATCGTTTTGATTCAGAAGCACAAAAACATTTCCATCCAATTCAATATAATCCAATGTATCATCAATCAAATACGACAAAATCTCATATGCTTTTAGTGACGTAATCGGTAATACAACCACATCGGCAGCAATCACAAATCGTTCCACAACATAATTCAAAAGTAATTGCACTTGTTTGTTTCTGAAAAATCTCGGATAGCCAGATTTCATTTTTCCAATTACAACACTATCACCTTCTTCGTAACCAATCACATCATTAAGCGTTGGTAAACTTACCGAAACCGCGTGCGGATTATGAAACGGAATTCCTTCACCACAAGGAATATGACACAAATAATCGCTCATTAATTTACACATTTTAAAACCACCGATGCAATTGCCTGTTTTAAATCCTGAATAAGATCTTCAGTATCTTCCAAACCTACAGAAATTCTCACGGTTGCTTTTGTTAAACCAATTTTCTTTAAATCTTCTTCGGAATAGGTTGCATGACTCATTCTAGCTGGAATTTCTAAACGGGAATCGGCCGTTCCGAATGACACTTTCTCTCCAAACAGTTTTGAATTTTTAATTAACGCTTCTGCCAACTCTTCACTTTCCAATTGTACTGTTAAGACCGAAGGCACAATTTTCATCTGTCTCTTTACCAATTCGTATTGCGGATGTGATGGCAAACCAGGAAATTTCACATCAATCACTTCCGGGATTTCTAATAAATATTCAGCTAAACGCAAGGCACTTTGCTCCTGAGTTTTCATTCTGTATACTAATGTTGGCAAACCTAATGAAACTAAAAAAACATCAAACGGACTTTGCGCTCTTCCCTGTGCATTAGAAAAATACTGTAATTTTTCAGCCCATTCCTGAGATTTTGCCACGATGGCCCCAGCCACTACACTTCCGTGACCGGATATAAATTTAGTCGCAGAAAACAAGGAAAAATCAGCACCTAAATCCAATGGACGCTGCGAAGCAAAGGTGGCCATACTATTATCAACCGCAAAAAGGGATTCGTATTTTTTAACCAATTTTCCGATGCTTTCCAAATCGATAATTTTCAATCCAGGATTTGTTGGCGATTCACATAATACCAATCGGATTGCATTGTTTTTCAAAATTTCTTCCACTTCCACTTCTTCCGTAAAATCTGCGTAAAATGTTCTAATATTATTTTTTTCAAAAAGCACATTTAGCAAACGATAGGTTCCTCCGTAACAATCTTTTTCCACTAAAACTGCATCACCCGATTTCAAAACCGTTTCAAACAACAAAGAAATTGCAGCAATACCTGTGTTCGTACATACTCCACCTGCTCCATTTTCAGCAAGTGTAAAAATCTCCTCTAATGCGTTTCGGGTAGGATTGTCAGTTCGTGAATAATCGTAGACTTTATCACAACCCAATTGACGCTTTAAATCGAAAGTCGCAGTGTTGTAAATCGGCAAATGTGTGGCGCCGTAAGCATCTATGGTGTTACAATGTTGTGTGATATTTGCTAATAATGTTTCCAGTTGCATAATGTATGTTGTTTAATGTTTAGTAAAAAAAAACCTCTGCAAAAGCAGAGGTGACTATTATTTCGATTGAATTTATAGCATAGCATCCTCTGCAGAGTTCCTCCACATCATCATGAATGCCATCATATTTTTAAATTCTTCCTTCATTGTTTTATTTCGACAAGGCAAAATTAGAAATATTTTCTTTTTAAAAAACATTTATAGATTATTTTTCTAATTTTTGTTATTTTAAAACAATTAATTGGTTTTTTATTCTAATTAAACTATTTTAAACAAAATTAAAATCATAAAAAATCACAATTCACCGACTTAAATTTCAATGAGTTATAAAAAATAAAGTCAATATTAATTTGCAATTCAATTTCCTTTCATACATTTGCACCGAAATCGAGAGGAAAAATTTGAACTGATTGCAACCTCATTAAAAAAATGCTAAAGCAGTAATTACTACTCTTTAGGCAATCCCTGCAATTATTTCCTCGCTTAATTAAATTTAAAATTAAATTTTATGGCTTATTTATTTACGTCAGAATCAGTGAGTGAAGGACATCCAGACAAAGTGGCTGATCAAATCAGTGATGCATTAATCGATAATTTCTTAGCATTTGATGCTGATTCAAAAGTAGCTTGTGAAACATTAGTTACAACAGGTCAAGTTATTCTTGCTGGAGAAGTAAAATCAAAAACATATCTAGACGTTCAACAAATTGCACGTGAAGTAATCCGTAAAATCGGATATACTAAAAGCGAGTACATGTTTGAAGCTGATTCTTGCGGTGTTTTATCTGCCATTCATGAGCAATCACAAGACATCAACCAAGGAGTTGACAGAGCTAGTAAAGAAGAGCAAGGCGCAGGTGACCAAGGAATGATGTTTGGTTACGCTACCAATGAAACTGAAAATTACATGCCATTGGCGTTGGATTTATCTCATGCTCTTTTGATTGAATTAGCGAACTTGAGAAGAGAGAATAATGAAATCAAATATTTACGTCCTGATGCTAAATCACAAGTAACTTTAGAATATTCAGACGATAACAAACCTGTTAGAATCGACGCTATTGTTGTTTCAACACAACACGATGATTTCGGACCGGAAGCTGAAATGTTAGCTAAAATCAAGAAAGATATTATCGATATTTTAATTCCAAGAGTTAAAGCTAAGTACCCACAATACGCACATTTATTTAACGATAACATCACGTATCACATTAATCCTACTGGAAAATTCGTAATTGGTGGACCTCACGGAGATACTGGTTTAACAGGAAGAAAAATTATTGTAGATACTTATGGTGGAAAAGGAGCTCACGGTGGTGGTGCTTTCTCAGGAAAAGACCCATCAAAAGTAGACCGTTCGGCTGCTTACGCAACCCGTCACATTGCTAAGAACTTAGTAGCTGCCGGATTGTGTGATGAAGTTTTAGTACAAGTTTCCTATGCAATTGGAGTTGCAAAACCAACTTCTATCAATGTAGTAACTTACGGAACTTCTAAAGTAAATTTAACTGACGGAGAAATCAGCAAAGTAGTGGAGAATGTATTTGACATGCGTCCGTACTTTATCGAACAACGTTTGAAATTAAGAAATCCAATTTACAGCGAAACGGCGGCTTACGGTCACATGGGTAGAAAACCAGAGACAGTAACCAAAACGTTCCAATTGCCAAATGGTGCTCCAAAAACAGTTACAGTAGAATTGTTTACTTGGGAAAAATTAGATTTCGTAGATCAAGTAAAAGCCGCTTTCGGAATTTAATTCTGAAACATTCATACCTTAAAAATCCCGAGTCATCGGGATTTTTTTATTTTCATAAATTTTAATTGTAACTTAGCTTTTATGAGAAAAACAATATTAACCATACTGCTCTTCATTTCAAGCTTCGGCTTTTCACAATACAACGATCCGATTGCTTCACAAATGAGCACCAAATTTGTTCAAGCCGATGCCTATATCGGAAATGACAATATTGGTTTCGACTATTTTCTTAAAAACAGCACTTTATTCAAGCTAAAAGGCAGCGCGAAATACCAATACAAAAACATTTACTTCGGAAAAATTTCAAAAGTAGATTTACAAAACCCGTTGCGAATTGTTGTTTTCTATGAAAATTTCAACACGATTATAGCACTTGACAACCAACTCAATGAAATTGAAAAAACTAATTTATCAGAATATAATCCCAACACAATTGCTTCAGCCGTTGGTATGGCTTCGCGAAATAATTATTGGATTTTTGACCAAACCAATCAACAATTAGGACTTTTTAATTTTAAAAAAAAATCATTTCAAACCATTGGAGTTGCGCTTAGCAGTCCTATAAAAACCTACGCCGCTACTTACAACCTGTTCTTTTGGATAGACCAAGAAAATAAATTGTATTGCAGTGATATTTTCGGAAAAAGAAACGAAATCGCAACCCTCCCTCCTTATGATACCATTTACCTGACTGATGAAAGTGTTTTAGCCTATCAAAAAGACGAAAAACTATATTTATATGATATCCGAAAGAAAACTTCAACGGTTATCGAAAATATTGAAAAAACCTTTATTAGTTTTAGCTACAAAAACCAAAATTTAGCTATTTTTACCTCCGAAGGAATCACCAATTATAAAATCAATTTACCATAATGCATATAGCGGTTGCAGGAAACATAGGCGCAGGAAAAACAACACTTACCAGACTTTTAGCCAAACATTTTAAATGGGAACCCCATTTTGAAGATGTTGTTGACAATCCGTATTTGGATGATTTTTATCACTCGATGGATCGTTGGTCTTTTAACTTACAAATCTATTTCTTAAACAGCCGTTTTCGTCAAATTTTAAAAATAAGAGAAAGTGGTAAAAAAATAATTCAAGATCGAACCATCTACGAAGATGCTCATATTTTTGCTCCCAATTTACATGCTATGGGATTAATGAGCAATCGTGATTTTGAAAACTATTCTTCTCTTTTTGAATTAATGGAAAATTTGGTAGCCCCACCTGATTTATTAATTTATTTAAGAAGTTCCATTCCAAACCTAGTGGGACAAATTCACAAACGAGGACGCGATTATGAAAATTCAATTTCTATTGATTATTTAAGCCGATTAAACGAGCGTTACGAAGCTTGGATTCAAACCTACGACAAAGGAAAATTATTAATTATTGATGTAGACAACATCAATTTTGTGGATAACCCGGAAGATTTAGGAATGATTATCAATAGAATAGACGCTGAAATAAACGGATTATTCTAAAACATGAAACTCGCAAATTGCGAGTTTTTTTGTATCTTTATTCTTGCTAATCTCTCAAAGATATTTTTACCTCAACTTTGCTTTTCTTCAATTAAGATTTGCAAATATTATTTTTTAAAATTAAACAATTTAAATTATGATGAGTGTAAATTCCAAATTAGTCTGTATTACTCTAAGTTTAACTTTCTTTATTCAAAGTTGTAGTATCTACAAGAACACGTCAGTTACTCTGAATGACGCGTTTATTCAAGAGAGAAAAACCAAAATTGAACTTAACAGTGGTGAAAAAATCATTTTAGAAAAAATTGAATTCATTAATAACATCTATTACGGACATGCGATAATTAGAAATCGAACGATAAGAATTCCTCTAAATGAAAACGAAATTAAAAGCATACATGTTTTAGACAAAAGCAGTACTCAGATAGCAAACACGATAATTACCACCACATCACTTGGTCTTCTTCTTTTATTCATTTATAGATTAGTCGCAACTGGAGGTATGTATTAATTATAAAAATATAGGCCACGATATAATCGTGGCCTATAAATAAATCCTGAATTTATTTATTATTTTAAAGCATCTAGTTTTGCTTGTACTTCTGCTTCTGTACCTTCAAAAACCTCAACTGCTTCTGCAGTTTTATCACCGTTTATCATTGTTGTAGTAACAGTCGCTTTTACTTTACCGTTACTTACTTCTTTCTTAATAGAAATTTCTTTTTTAATTTCCATTTTAACATCAGCGGTTGGAGCTGCACAACAAGCCATTTTACAATCGGCTTTTTTGGCGAACTTTCCGTCTGCACCATAATGAGACAAGCACATTTCTTTTTCTTCTGGTGAACATCCATTATCGTCGCACATTTTAGCGCATTCGTCTTTGGTCATCGTAGCACATTTAGTCATGTCGCATTTTGACTCATGTTTCATTTCAGTAGCACAACACGCATCTTTTACATCAGTTCCAGCCGAATGTCCACCTAAAATTGGAGCAATCACTAATCCGATCAAACATGTTAATTTGATTAAAATATTCATTGAAGGACCAGACGTATCTTTAAATGGATCTCCAACAGTATCTCCAGTTACCGCTGCTTTGTGTGCATCAGAACCTTTGTATGTCATTTCTCCGTTAATCATTACACCTGCTTCGAAAGATTTTTTAGCATTATCCCAAGCACCACCAGCATTGTTTTGGAACACTGCCCAAAGTACACCCGAAACAGTAACTCCAGCCATATAACCCCCTAACATTTCAGCAATTAATTGGTTGTTATCACCATAAACTAATTTACCTAATAATACAATTGCAATTGGAAAACCGATAGTCATAATTCCAGGCAACATCATTTCGCGTAAAGCCGCTTTGGTCGAAATGTCTACACATTTTGCATATTCTGGTTTTCCAGTTCCTTCCATAATACCTGGAATTTCTTTGAACTGACGACGAACTTCGTACACCATATCCATTGCTGCTTTTCCAACTGAATTCATCGCTAAAGCTGAGAAAACTACTGGTATCATTCCACCTACGAATAACATAGCTAATACAGGTGCTTTGAAAATATTAATTCCATCAATTCCGGTAAACGTTACATATGCTGCGAATAAAGCTAACGAAGTTAACGCTGCCGAAGCAATAGCAAATCCTTTTCCAGTTGCTGCTGTTGTATTTCCAACAGAATCTAAAATATCAGTACGAGTACGTACTTCTTTTGGTAATTCACTCATTTCAGCAATACCTCCTGCGTTATCAGAAATAGGTCCGAAAGCATCAATTGCTAACTGCATAGCCGTTGTTGCCATCATAGCTGAAGCCGCTAATGCCACACCATAAAATCCAGCCAACGCATACGTTGACCAAATGGCAGCTGCAAATAAAATTACGGTTGGAAAAGTAGAAATCATTCCCGTTGCTAAACCAGCAATTACGTTCGTTCCTGCACCAGTTGATGATTTTTGAACAATTGCCAATACTGGTTTTGTTCCTAATCCTGTATAATATTCGGTTACCGATGAAATCGCTCCTCCTACAAATAGCCCAATTAAGGTTGCATAAAACACACGCATTGAAGAAATTTTCTGCGCACCTTCTCCAAAGAATTCCATTGTCATTACTTCAGGCAACATGTGTTGTACCAAGAAGAAACAGCAAATAGCCGTTAACGCGATAGAAACCCAGTTCCCGATGTTTAATGCTTTTTGTACTTCTGCTTCTTTAGCATCATCACTAGAAATTTTTACTAACATTGTTCCTACAATAGAGAACAATATTCCGAAACCTGCAATTGCCATTGGCAATAAGATTGGTCCAATTCCGCCAAAAGCATCTTGAATTGCACCACCCATATCTTTAATCACATAGTTTCCTAAAACCATAGCTGCTAAAACAGTTGCCACATACGAACCGAATAAATCGGCACCCATACCTGCAACGTCTCCTACGTTATCTCCAACGTTATCTGCAATAGTAGCAGGATTACGTGGATCATCCTCTGGAATACCTGCTTCTACTTTACCTACTAAGTCAGCCCCTACATCGGCAGCTTTGGTATAAATACCACCACCAACACGAGCAAACAAAGCAATAGACTCAGCTCCAAGAGAGAAACCAGCTAATGTTTCCAAAACAATAGTCATATCTTCGGTAGAAGTCCAAACTCCTCCCATGAATACTTTGAAGAAAACAATGAAAAATCCTGTAAGTCCTAATACTGCTAAACCAGCAACACCTAACCCCATAACCGTTCCACCACCAAAAGATACTTTTAAAGCTTGAGGCAAACTAGTACGAGCCGCTTGTGTAGTTCTTACGTTCGTTTTAGTTGCAATTTTCATCCCCATATTTCCCGCTAATGCAGAAAAGAATGCTCCGAAAATAAAAGCGATAACAATTAACATATGTGTTTTAACACCCGGTAAAAAAGTAATACCTGCCAACACAATACTAGCTAAAAGAACAAATATTGCTAGCAAACGATATTCTGCTTTTAGGAAAGCCAAAGCGCCTTCATAAATAAAATCTGAAATTTCTTTCATTTTGCCGTCACCAGCATCTTGTTTGAGTACCCAGGCTCTTTTCATTGCCATAAAGACAAGCCCAATAAGAGCCATAACTATTGGCACATAAATCATCATTGAATTCATAATTTGTTTGTTGGTTAGTTAATTAATTTTAGTAAATATATACAAACCAATATAAATAAAAAAGCAACATTTTATTTAAAATGCTGCTTTTTTAATAAACTATGTTATGAACAATTATTTGATACTGAATAATCCTTCTGGTTTGTTTTCAATAGCTTCGAAACGATCTACACATTGTTTGATGATTTCTCTTGCTTCAGTTACATCTCCCCAACCTTCAACATCAACTTTTTTGTTTTCAAGATCTTTATATACTTGGAAAAAGTGTTCGATTTCTTTTAATAAGTGGTCATTGATATCTGATAAATCATTCAAAGAATTCCAAATTGGATCAGAAACAGGTACACAGATAATTTTCTCATCTGGACCTTTATCATCTGCCATGTGGAAAACACCAATTGGTTTCACTTCAATCACACAACCAGGAAAAGTTGGTTTTGTTACTAATACTAATACATCTAAAGGATCTCCGTCTAAAGCTAAGGTTTCAGGAATAAAACCGTAGTCTGCTGGATACATCATTGAAGAAAACAACATACGGTCGAAACGCATTCTTTTTAAATCGAAATCATACTCGTATTTATTTCTACTTCCTCTTGGAATTTCAACTAAAACGTCGAAAGTTGTTACTTTATCAGCTGTCATTTTTGTATTCTTTTTATTTTTTTGAGGGTGCAAAAGTACGGCAAAAAAGTCGTTTTACAAGCATTTAAAGTAAAGAGATTGTTATTTTTGCACCAAAACCTATCACTCATCAACTTAAAAAGGTGAAATTTTATAAAAATATTTATTATGCATGCATAGTATTATTTCAATATTTTACATTAAATTTGTGACTCGATTTTATAAAAACCAAAATAGTAAACAATGAAAATATTAGTTTGCATCAGTCACGTTCCTGATACTACTTCAAAAATTAATTTTACCAATGGTGATTCAGAATTTGATACCAATGGTGTACAATTTGTAATTAATCCAAATGATGAATTTGGTTTAACAAGAGCCATCTGGTTTCAAGAACAACAAGGCGCAAATGTAACTGTGGTGAATGTTGGAGGTCCTGACACAGAACCAACATTAAGAAAAGCATTAGCAATTGGCGCAAACGAAGCGATTCGTATCAATGCGAATCCAACTGACGGTATGTTTGTTGCTAGACAATTAGCCGAAGTAATTAAAACCGGAGGTTACGACTTAGTAATCGCAGGTAGAGAATCATTAGACTATAACGGTGGAATGGTTCCTGGTATGATTGCAGGAATTTTAGGCGATAACTTCGTAAACTCTTGTATTGATTTAAAAATTGACGGTAACAATGTAACTGCTGTAAGAGAAATCGATGGTGGAAAAGAAACAGTTACAACAACTTTACCATTAATCGTAGGTGGTCAAAAAGGTTTGGTAGAAGAAAAAGACTTGCGTATTCCAAACATGAGAGGAATTATGACAGCTAGAACAAAAGCTTTAACAATTCTTGAGCCTGTTAGTGCTGATGTGAATACAAAAGCAGTAAAATTTGAAAAACCAGCTCCAAAACAAGCGGTTAAATTAATCAGTCCAGACAACCTTGACGAATTAATCAACTTATTACACAACGAAGCAAAAGTTATCTAAGCTTAACTCTTTAAACTAAAAAATCATGTCAATATTAATATACGCAGAATCAGCAGAAGGTAAATTCAAGAAAGTCGCTTTCGAATTGGCTTCTTATGCAAAAAAAATAGCTGAAACTACAGGTCAAACCGTAACCGCTCTAACCATCAACATGAGTGATGTTTCAGAATTATCTAAATACGGAGTAGATAAAGTATTAAAAGTAACCAACGATAAATTAGCCAACTTTACTGCAAAAGCATACGCTGATGCTGTAAAACAAGCCGCTGAAAAAGAAAGTGCCAAACTAATTCTGTTGTCTTCTTCAACAGACAGTTTATATTTAGCTCCTCTTGTATCTGTAGCTTTAAACGCAGGATTTGCATCTAACGTAGTTGGATTACCAGTAAATATGGATCCTTTCCAAGTAAAAAGAAATGCCTTCTCAAACAAAGCATTCAACATCACTGAAATTGCATCAGATGTGAAAGTATTGTGTTTAGGTAAAAACTCATACGGAATTTTCGAAAATGCAGGTGCTGCCGCTGCCGAAGATTTCTCACCATCAATTTCAGATGCTGATTTTGGTGTAAAAGTACAATCAGTAGAAAAAGGATCAGGAAAAGTAACGATTGCTGATGCAGACGTTGTTGTTTCTGGTGGTCGTGGAATGAAAGGTCCAGAAAACTGGGGATTAATCGAAGATTTAGCTGCTGTACTTGGTGCTGCAACTGCTTGTTCAAAACCAGTTTCTGACATCGGATGGAGACCTCATAGCGAACATGTTGGTCAAACAGGAAAACCAGTAGCAACAAATTTATACATTGCTATAGGAATTTCTGGAGCAATCCAACACATTGCAGGAATCAACTCTTCTAAAGTCAAAGTAGTTATCAACTCTGATGCTGACGCTCCTTTCTTCAAAGTAGCTGATTATGGTGTTGTTGGCGACGCTTTTGAAATTCTTCCAAAATTGACTGAAAAATTGAAAGCTTTCAAAGCTCAAAATTCATAATATTCAATATTGAATAAATTAAAATTAAGAGTCACAATTTGTGGCTCTTTTTTGTTTCAATAAGCAAAAGTTTTTTGTTACTTTGCATCTACACAATTACTAGATATAGATTTAGAATCACATATCGAATATCGAAAGCAAAATGAGTTTAGTAAAACTATCAATAAAAGGAATTTCCTACAGTCAAACCCAAAATGGGGCCTACGCATTAATTTTGAACGAAGTCGATGGTGATCGAAAATTACCCATCGTCATCGGGGCTTTCGAAGCACAATCTATAGCGATTGCTTTAGAAAAGGAAATAAAACCTCCTCGCCCATTAACACACGATTTGTTTAAAAATTTTGCCGATCGATTCGACATTGTAATCAAACAAGTCATTATTCACAAATTAGTTGATGGCGTTTTTTACTCCAGCATGATTTGCGAACGCGATAAAATTGAAGAAATTATTGACGCTAGAACTTCCGATGCTATTGCACTGGCACTTCGTTTTAGCGCACCCATTTTTACCTATAAAAACATTTTAGACAAAGCTGGAATTTATTTAAAAGTAAATCCAGAAACTGAAAATCCAGAAGAAACCTTAGATGATATTTTATCAACCCCAGAAACTTTTGGATTAAGTAATGAAGACACTAAAAACATATATGCGAAACAAAGTCTATCAGAATTACACGAGTTATTAGAACAGGCTGTACAGGAAGAAGACTACGAAAAAGCAGCAAAAATTAGAGACGAAATTTCAAAAAGAGAATCCTAAGGAATTTATTCGTTGATTCGGTTATTTGAAAAAGAAATCAACAATAGCCCAATAAGTCAAAAAAATGAAGCAATATTTAGATTTAGTTAAACACGTTTTAGACAGCGGAAATCAAAAAGGAGACAGAACAGGAACGGGTACCAAAAGTGTTTTTGGTTACCAAATGCGTTTCGATTTGTCTGAAGGTTTTCCTATGGTTACCACTAAAAAACTACATCTAAAATCGATTATTTACGAACTACTTTGGTTTTTAAAGGGCGATACGAATATTGACTATTTAAAAGAAAACGGCGTAAAAATTTGGGATGAATGGGCGGACGAAAATGGTAATTTAGGACCTGTTTACGGACACCAATGGCGCAATTGGAACAGTGAAGAAATAGATCAGATTAAAGAGCTAATTGAAACCTTAAAAACCAATCCCAACAGCCGTAGAATGTTGGTTTCTGCTTGGAATCCATCTGTTTTGCCAGATACCACTAAATCATTTGCTGAAAATGTGTCCAACGGAAAAGCTGCCTTGCCTCCATGCCACGCTTTCTTCCAGTTTTATGTTGCAGATGGAAAACTGTCTTGTCAATTGTACCAACGTAGTGCCGATATCTTTTTAGGAGTTCCTTTTAATATCGCTTCCTATGCTTTATTTACCATGATGGTGGCACAAGTTTGCGACTTACAAGTGGGTGATTTTATCCACACTTTTGGTGACGCACACATCTACAACAATCACATGGAGCAATTGGAGTTGCAATTATCTCGCGAACCAAAACCGCTTCCAAAAATGATTTTGAATCCTGATGTAAAAAACATTTTTGATTTTACTTTTGAAGATTTTACTTTAGTTGATTATGACCCACACCCACATATCAAAGGGATAGTAGCGGTTTAACTACATTAAATAATTACATGAAAAAATTACTTACTCTAGCTTTTATATTAGCTACTACTTTACTTTTTGCCCAATCGGAAAACGACAAGAAAGTGTTTTTGGATTCACTTAACAGAGAGACCACAGAAACTAATCAAGTATATTATAGAATTATTAAAGATTATAATCTTAATCGAGATTCCTATTTAGTAAAAACACATTACAAATCAGGTAAACTAAAAAATGAATCAATCATTACAGATAAAACAGCTCCTTATAAAACAATAGGAACATCAACAGAATTCTTTGAAAGTGGACAAAAAAAATCAGAATTCAATCCAAATACGGATAAAAATGATATTTCAACTCAAATTTCTTGGTTTGAAAACGGAAATCTAGAATCTGAAATAAAAACTAATGAAAAAACAAAAATTGGAACCGAAACAAATTATTATGAAGACGGAACCATTCAATCCATTTGGGAATTTGATTACTCAAATTACAACAACGAACGAAATAGAAAAATCATTCAATTTTGGGATAAAAACAAAAAACATCTAGTCAAAGACGGAAACGGAATCTATCTTTTAGAACGTAAAAATGTTAAAATTAAAGGAACTGTAAAAAATTACTATAAAGATGGAGATTGGACAGAAGAATATTTCCAATCACATTCAATTATAATTGAAAAATACGACAATGGAAATTTCATCATTGGGAAAAGAAAAGAATCAGACGGCTCTGAAATTGAATATACTGAAATAGAAAAACAACCATCTCCAAGAAAAGGTTATCAAGATTTCTATAAATACATAGGTTCGTCATTTAAATATTCTGATGAAGCAGTAAAAAACAAAGTCAATGGAAGAATTTTTATAGAATTTGTAATTGAAAAAGATGGTAAAATCATTGATGTAAAATTAGTAAGAGGACTTGGGTATGGTTTAGATGAAGAAGCTATTAGAGTCATTTCAAATTACGAAAACTGGATTCCTGGTCAACAAAAAGGAAAAAATGTTAGGGTAAGATATAGTGTTCCTATAATGATTAGTTTAAAATAATTTAGAATGGAAAAAATAATTACACTAGCTTTACTATTAACCACGACTTTACTTTTTGCACAATCCGAAAATGACAAAAAAATTTTTTTGGATTCGCTTTGGAAAGAAACTACAGAAGGAAATCACAAATTTTTTAGAATCATAAAAGATTATTCCACAGAACAAGAAAAATATAAATTTTACGAGTATTACAGTTCAGGAGAATTGTATAGGGAGGGCTATACAAAAGGGAATTATTATATCTTGATTGATGGAGAAATACAAGAACATTACAAAAGCGGAAAATTAAAACGAACTTTTAATGCTCAAAATGGAAAAAATTTAGGTTCTATTACCGAATGGTATGAAAACGGAGCATTAAAATTTGAAGGAGATTATATAAATGACAATAACGATGAATTAGTAAATAAACTCAAAATAATTAATTTTTGGGATGCGATAAACAGACAAACTGTAAAAAATGGTTTTGGAAATATAATCATAGATAATGACGAAGTATCAGAAAAAGGAGAAGTGAAAAATTACGAAAAAAATGGAACTTGGGAAGGTTTTGATAAAAACGTAAACTTAAAATTTTCCGAATTATTCAGCGAAGGAAAATTAATCAATGGGAATAGCGCGGATGCGGATAACAACAAATATACTTATTCCGTAGTTTCTACCAATCCACAACCAAAAGAGGGCTATAAAGATTTTTATTTATTTGTTGGAAACAAAATGAGAATACCAAATGTAAAAAACGCGATATCCGGTAGAGTTCTATTGTCTTTTATTGTAAATAAAGCAGGAGAAATAACAGACATAGAAGTACTAAAATCATTACAGCCTGATATTGATTATGAAGCCATTGCAGTTTTGAAGAAATATGGAAATTGGATTCCAGGAACCATTAGAGGAAAAAATGTAAAGGTTAGATTTGCCCTTCCATTTAAAATAGATATAAAATAATTAAAAATTCTATTATCTTTAAATCCGTAAACTAAACTTTATGGACACCAACCAACACGAGTTATACGAATATGCACGATTGCGTTTAAAGCAAAAAAAACGTTTGTATTACCATTTTGTGCTTTTTGTTTTAGGCAGCATTTTTTTTGTAGTAGCAAATCGCTTATTAGGTATTTTTCCTGAAACTCATTGGTTTTTATGGGCCATTACAATTTGGAGTTTTATTTTTATTCTTCATTTTATTCGGGTTTTTATTACCGATAGTTTTATGAACAAAAATTGGGAACGTACCCAAATTGACAAACTCATTGCCAAACAAGAACGACGCATAGAACAACTCCAAAAAGATTTAGATAAAAATGTCTAAAAAAATAATCCTTATTGCCGCCGCCGGAGAAAACAACGAATTAGGAAAAGATAATGATTTACTTTGGCACTTACCCGATGATTTCAAACGTTTTAAAGCCTTAACCACTGGGCATTATATTGTAATGGGCAGAAAGACTTTCGAAAGCTTTCCCAAACCCTTACCCAACAGAACTCACGTAATTATTACCAGAAGCGAAAATTACAATGTTCCTGAAGGTTGTATTGTGGTCAACTCATTGCAAAAAGCCATTAATAGCTGTCCCGAAAACGAAACCCTTTATATTATTGGAGGTGGTGAAATTTACAAACAATCTATAACAATTGCTAACAGCATCGAACTCACTCGAGTTCACAGTACATTTGATGCTGATACTTTCTTTCCTGAAATAGACACTACTGAATGGGAATTAAATCAATCGGAATTTCACAACAAAGACGAAAGACATCCTTTTTCATTTACTTTTGAGACTTATTGTAAAAAATAATCAAAAAAAAAGCATCCGGTATTAGCGGATGCTTTTATTCTAATGTCTCGTTTTGGTAAAGTTTCAATCGGTTTTGCTTTTATTGTTTTACCAAACTTATATTGGCCAATAAAAACGAGAGATAAAATCTCCGAAGTTGTACTACCAAATACCACTAAAGTAGCACAACAAAACTAAAATTTCCAAAAACAAATTTAACCCAAAGAACGTTTGTGACACTAAATTAAGCAGACATAAAAAACATCTACATTTAGATTTGATTGAATTAAAATAATAATTGTGTCTTAATTATTATTTTTTTCTACCAACAAGTTAAAGAACTAGATAACGATTAATTAGATAGTAAATATAAAACATTAATTTAATTGCCACAATACCAATATCTTAGTATTTTTACAAATACACGATTTCAGTTAGAAAAAACGACAACACTTTCAATTTTATCGATAAGCTACCTCTTTTTAGTGATTAAAAATTAAATTCTATATTTGTTCAAATTTATTTTTATGTCAATTAGTACAAAACCATACAAAAATTCCGCTACAAGTAAGAAAAAACAGGTTTCAGAAATGTTCGACACCATCTCTGAAAACTACGATAATTTAAACCGAATTATCTCATTTGGTATTGATGTAAAATGGCGTAAAAAAATTTTAAAAATGGTTTCTGAAAAAAATCCGAACCAAATTCTTGACATTGCTACAGGAACTGGTGATTTAGCTATTCTTATGGCAAGCACAAAAGCAGATAAAATTATAGGATTAGACATATCGGCGGGAATGTTAGAAGTGGGTAAACAAAAAATTGCAGACAAAAAACTTTCCGATAAAATTGAAATGATATTAGGAGATTCAGAAAACATTCCTTTCGAAGACAATTCATTTGACGCGGTAACTGTCGCTTTTGGCGTTAGAAACTTTGAAAATTTAGAAAAAGGTTTATCAGAAATACTACGTGTATTGAAGCCAAACGGCATTTTTGTCATATTAGAAACATCAGTTCCTGAAAAATTTCCTTTCAAACAAGGATACAGCATTTATACCAAAAAAATTATGCCTCTTATTGGAAAACTATTTTCCAAAGACAAAGTGGCTTATCAATACCTAGCCGATTCCGCTTCAATTTTTCCATACGGAGAGCGTTTAAACAATATTTTGACAAAAATTGGGTTTATAAATGTAAAACACGCACCGCAAACTTTTGGGGTAGCAACTATTTATTCGGCATCGAAACAATAATATGAAAAAAATATTTTTATCCTTACTGATTATATCCGCCACTATAGGACATGCTCAAATTTTCAAAAAGAGTATGTTTGCTAAAAAGCCATTAATTAACCTTGAAACTTTCGACAAGCAACGATTGCATTTTGGTTTTTTCTTAGGTTTTAATAGTCTTGATTTTAAAATTGACAAAAAATTTGATGGTCAGGACATTATAGTAGACAGTCAAACTGGGTTCAATGTGGGTTTAATTGCAAATTTACGTTTACATGAGTATGTAGATGTACGTTTCGAGCCAGGTTTATATTATGGTCAAAGAAATTTACATTTTCCGAACATAACTGATCCTGTTGATGCCTTACGTGAAGTAAAATCAACATACATTCATTTTCCTCTATTATTGAAATTTTCTTCTAAACGTGTTGGCAATATTCGTCCGTATCTTTTAGGAGGTCTTTCTACTTCTATGAACTTAACGAGTAATGCTAATTCCCGTGACGATAATTCGTCCGGTCGATTTAGAATGCTAAAAAGCACCAATTACTACGAAATGGGAGCCGGAATTGATATTTATTTTGAATACTTCAAGTTTTCCCCTTCTATTCGGGGTGTTTTTGGAATGAAGAATGAGTTAATTCCAGATGCCGATCCAAACAGTCCATGGACAGGAAATATGGATTCAATGAAAACACGCGGTATTTTTATCAATTTTGCGTTCCACTAAGAACCACGTTTAAACTCGCTCAACACAATTGCAGTTGCAGTGGCTACATTTAAACTTTCGGTAAGTTGAAGATTTCCAAATCGTGGTATCGCAATTTTTTGAGTAACATGTTTTTCTATTTCTTTAGAAATTCCGTTGGCTTCATTTCCTAAAACGATAATCCCTTGTTGCGGGAGTTGCATCTTATATATGTTTTCACCATCCATAAAAGTTCCAAAAACGGGAACGCTTGATTTAGATAAATAATTTTCTAAATCTGTATAAGTAATATTTACTCTCCCTATAGATCCCATCGTTGCCTGCACAACTTTAGGATTATAAACATCAACACATTCTTGTGAACAAACGATTTGAGTAATCCCAAACCAATCACACAAACGAATAATAGTGCCTAAATTTCCAGGATCGCGAATATCGTCTAAAGCAATTATCAACCCATTAGAATTTATTTCTATTTCATTCGGAATTTTAAACAGTGCCAAACAATCATTAGGAGTTTTTAGCGCTGATATTTTTTTTAAATCCGATTCCGAAATTAATGTCTTATTCGAAGCGGGAACCGAAGAAAACAATTCAGTTGTCGAAAAAACATGTTCCAATTCAAACTTAGAGTGGATAAGTTCTTCAATCACTTTTACGCCTTCAGCAAAGAATAATTCATATTGTTTTCTATATTTTTTTTGAAGTAAACTCGTTATAAGTTTTATTTGGTTTTTACTAACCATAAAAAAGTGTATTTTTGAATTAAATTTCTTTCAGTTTGCACAATATCTCTACAAAAATATCAATAATATTTCTAATTGCTGTACTTATTTCAGCTTGTAATGCTGTAAAAAAAGTTCCATCGGAAAAACACTTATTAATTAAAAACAAAGTGGAAGTCGACGGAAAGAACATAAAAGATGAAGCCCTTATTGAACAAATTGCACAACAACCTAATTCAAGTTTTTTGGGATTCAAACTGCGCTTACAGATGTACAATTTGGCTAAAGAAAATACCGATTCCATTTTTAAAGCCAAATACACCAACAATCCTGAAAAATATTCCCGAAAAGCCAAATGGTTATCTAAAAAACAAGTAGATCGATTGGGTAAATCATTTTGGTATTCAGGATGGCATAATTTTTTAAGAAAAACAGGAGAAGCTCCAGTAATAACAGATAGCTTAAAAACCAAAAGAACTATAAAAAGACTAAAAGCATTTTATTCTAATCAGGGATACTTTGGAGTAAAAGCAAGGTCTAAAACTCATTTTTTAACTAATAAAAGAGCTACCATTGATTATTTTATAACCAAAGGAGAACCATCATTTTTAGACACCATTCATAAAGATATAGAAAGTCCCGACTTAGATTCATTATATACAATTGCTAAAAAAAATTCATTAGTTAAATATGGGCAACAATTTAACGATCAAAATTTAAGTAATGAAATAACCCGACTAACCAGTTATTTTAGAAACAAAGGAGTTTATCATTTTCAGCAGCAAAATATTTTATTCGTAATTGATACTGCAACCAGAAAAATGCCAGTGGTATTAAAAATTTCAGACAGAAAAATAAAACAAGGAGATTCAACAATTTCCAAACCTTTTAAAATTTATAAAATTGGAAAAGTCAATATTACAACCAACGATTTAGAAACAAAAAATGAAAAAACAATGGCTGATAGTATTACTTATAAAAATTTTAATATCTACAGCACAAAAAAACTTCGTTATCGCCCAAAAGCACTTACTGATGCTATTTTTATTCAAAAAGATAGTTTGTTTAGTGACGATAAAAGAACTTCAACCTTACGATCATTAAGTAATTTAAGGGTATTTAATTATCCTAGTATCACATATACCGAAAACCCTGATAACGAAACGTTAACTGCAAATATTATCCTGACTTCAAAAGATAAATACGGATTCAAAGCTAATGCTGATTTTACCCATTCCAATATTCAAGATTTTGGTATTTCAGGAAACACATCTTTTTTGATTCGAAATATATTTAGAGGAGCAGAAATATTAGAATTAGGACTTAGAGGCAATATTGGGTCTTCAAAAGATTTAGCCTCACCAGGTGATAAATTTTTTAATATTTTAGAATATGGTGCTGATATGCGTTTATCATTTCCAAGATTATTTTTACCGTTTAATACAGGAAAAATAATCCCAAAAACCATGTTCCCAAGCACCCTAATTAGTACTGGTTTTTCCAAACAACAAAACATCGGATTAGATAAAGAGAATTTCACTTCCACCGTCAATTATAATTGGACACCCAATAAAAATTCTAATATAAAATTAGATTTAATTAACGTTCAATATGTAAAGAACATAAACATTGGTAATTATTTTAATGTATATACTTCTACTTATACTCGATTAAATGAATTAGCCAAAATTTACAATAATGACGCTTCTCTGTTAGACGCCAATGGCAACCTAACCAAGGAACAAGGAGGAGCCGATTTGTTTATTGATTATGCGCTTAGTGGTTTGTTACCTACTCTAGATGTTAATGGACAGGACTACAAAACCATAAAAAGTATAAACGAGCGCAAAGACCGCCTTACTGAAAACAACTTGATTTTCGCCTCCAATTTTAGTTATTCTAAAGACTCTAAGACCGATTTTTTTGACAAAGAATTTTACAGCTTCAGAACCAAAATTGAATTTGCTGGAAACACATTATCTTTAATTGCTAATTTAGCCAATCGCCCTAAAAACCTCGATGGATCTAGAACTATGTTCGGACTACAATACTCACAATATGTTAAAACTGAATTTGATTTTATAAAACATTGGGATTTAAAAAGATACCGTATACTTGCTTTCAGAACTTTTTTTGGCATTGCAATCCCGTATGGAAATTCGAATTCCATTCCTTTTTCCCGAAGTTATTTTGCAGGAGGCTCCAATGACAATAGAGCTTGGCAATCTTATAGTTTGGGTCCAGGAAGTTCTTCACAAACCAACGATTTTAATGAAGCTAATATGAAAATAGCCTTCAATGCTGAATTTCGATTTAAATATTTCGGTAATTTTCACGGAGCTTTGTTTGCTGATTGTGGAAATATTTGGAATGTATTTGATAGAGAAACGGACACTAAAAAAGTGTTTTCTGGAATTAAATCCTTAGAAAATTTAGCATTAGGCACTGGACTTGGTTTCAGGTATGACTTTAGTTTCTTCGTGGCGCGTATCGATTTGGGATACAAAACATATAACCCAGCTCAAAGTGCTAGTGAAAAATGGTTTAAAGAAATGGCCTTAAATAAAACCGTCTTAAATATTGGTATAAACTATCCGTTCTAAAAGTAAATTTGTAATTTTGTCAATCTTAAATTTTAATTAAATGGCACATAATATAAAACCAGGAGTTGCAACTGGCGACCAAGTACAAGAGATTTTTAATTACGCAAAGCAAAAAGGTTTTGCATTACCAGCAGTAAATGTAGTAGGTTCAAGCACTATAAATGGTGTTTTAGAAACTGCTGCAAAATTAAAAGCACCCGTAATTATTCAATTTTCTAACGGAGGAGCACAGTTTAACGCAGGTAAAGGATTGTCAAATGCAAATGAAAAATCAGCTATTGCTGGTGCAGTTGCCGGAGCAAAACACATACACACTTTAGCAGAAGCTTATGGGGCAACAGTTATTTTGCATACCGACCATTGCGCTAAAAAACTATTGCCTTGGATAGATGGTTTATTAGATGCTTCCGAAAAACATTTTGCTGAAACTGGAAAACCATTATATTCTTCTCATATGATCGATTTATCGGAAGAACCAATCGAAGAAAACATTCACATTTGCAAAGAGTATTTGGCACGAATGAGTAAAATGGGAATGACACTTGAAATTGAATTAGGAATTACTGGTGGTGAAGAAGATGGCGTTGACAATAGTGATGTAGATAGTTCAAAATTATACACGCAACCAGAGGAAGTAGCCTATGCTTATGAGGAATTGATGAAAATATCTCCTCGTTTTACTATAGCTGCAGCTTTTGGAAATGTTCATGGGGTTTACAAACCCGGGAATGTAAAATTAACTCCAAAGATTTTGAAAAACTCTCAAGATTATGTTCAAAACAAATTCAATACAGGTCATAATCCTGTCGATTTTGTTTTCCACGGAGGTTCTGGTTCTACTCTAGAAGAAATCAGAGAAGGCATTTCTTATGGCGTAATCAAAATGAATATTGACACTGATTTACAATTTGCTTTCACTGAAGGAATTCGCGATTACATGAATTCTAAAATTGAGTATTTAAGAACTCAAATTGGAAGCCCAGAAGGCACTGATTCTCCAAACAAAAAGCATTATGACCCGAGAAAATGGGTACGCGAAGGAGAAGTTACTTTCAACACAAGATTAGAACAGGCATTTGCCGATTTAAATAACATAAACACACTATAAAATTACGAATTACGAATTACAACAATCAACATAATTCATAATTCATAATTTATAACTCACAATTGTAAAATATGGCTTGGTTTAAAAGAAAAGAAAAAGGAATTACAACGGCTACCGAAGATAAAATGGATGTACCAAAAGGTTTATGGTACAAATCTCCAACTGGAAAAATTGTTGATGCGGAAGAATTAGCCAGAAATCTATGGGTAAGTCCGGAAGACGATTTTCATGTTAGAATTGGTAGTAAAGAATATTTCGAAATATTATTTGATGACAATCAATTTACGGAACTTGATGCTAATATGACAGCAAAGGACCCTCTTGACTTCGTTGACACAAAAAAATATGCCGACCGTTTGGTAGACGCTATTGGCAAAACCAAACTAAAAGATGCTGTCCGTACTGGAGTTGGAAAATCAAAAGGGAAAGACCTTGTGGTTTGTTGTATGGATTTTGCCTTTATTGGAGGTTCTATGGGAGCTGTTGTGGGTGAAAAAATTGCCCGCGGAATTGATTATTCCATCAAAAACAAGGTACCATTCGTAATGATTTCTAAATCAGGTGGCGCTCGTATGATGGAAGCTGCTTATTCGTTAATGCAATTAGCTAAGACATCGGCTAAATTAGCCCAATTAGCAGAAGCTAAAATTCCATATATTTCATTATGTACTGACCCAACTACGGGTGGAACAACTGCTTCTTATGCTATGTTAGGCGATATCAACATTGCTGAACCTGGGGCTTTGATTGGCTTTGCTGGCCCACGTGTTGTAAGAGACACTACTGGTAAAGATTTACCTGAAGGTTTTCAAACCGCGGAATTCGTTTTAGACCATGGTTTCCTTGATTTTATAGCACATCGTAAAGAGCTAAAAAACAAAATCAATTTATACATCGATTTAATTCTAAATCAAGAAATTAGATAAATAAAAGTCCCGAAATAATCGGGACTTTTTTATTGCTTTAAAATCTTAAAATTTTTCCAATTAATGATTTTAATTATTACTTTTGCGCCAAATAAAAACCCAACTTAAAATGATGAAAAAATATTTATTGATTGCCGTAACCTTACTACTGTCAATCTTAGGTAATTCTCAAACCAACATTGAACAAGGAAAAAAAAATGAAACCAATGTTGTTTTAACCAAAAAACAAGCTAAAAAATTAAGAAAAAAACATGCTCGTTTTTTAGCAAATAGTCCTTATAAAAAAACACAAGACCTTTCAAAACAAGAACGTAAAACTGCAGGTTTACCTCCAAACAAGTTCTACGAACGTCAATGGGAATTAAGCATTAACCCTGCAACAGGTCAAACTGAACCTGAAAATGTTTTCAAAACCCAGTCTGATTTAACACAAGAAAGACTAACATCAAGAACTCCAGGAGATTTAAGTAATAATGCTTGGATTGAAAGAGGACCTAACAATGTTGGCGGAAGAACTAGAGCTTTATTATTTGACCCGAATGACTTTGATAAGAACAGAGTTTTTGCAGGATCTGCAAGTGGTGGGTTATGGGTAAACAACGATATAATAAATAATTCTTCTTGGACAAGAGTAGCTGGTGTTCCCGGAAATTTAAATGTTTCTTGTATTACCGTTGACCCTATCGATTCAAATACATGGTATTTAGGAACTGGAGAAGTATACACTTCTGGTGATTGTGTAGGAAATGGTCTATACAAAACCACAGATGGCGGAACAACATGGGTAAATGTTCCAATCACATATTCTGGGACAAATTTTAATTTCAATGCAACGGTATCATTCGTTGCAGGAACAAATTACATTACTGATATTATAGCTAGAAACAATGCTGGCACAACAGAACTATATGTTGGGGTTGGTTCAGCTATTTATGGATCAGGAGCAGTAATCTCAAGCTATAATGGACCCGAACAAGCTGGTATATACAAAACTTCAAATGGAGGTACTACGTGGAGTCGTTTTACAGATGCAACTCTACAAACAACCAATACTGGTGGAAAACAATATTATGTAAATCCAAACGACTTAGAATTAGACGCTAATAACAATATTTGGGCTACTTGTACTAGAGATGTTTTTGGTCTTGGAGGTGGAAGAATTTACAGATCTACTAACGGCACTTCTTGGACCTTGGTTAGAACATTAGCCACCGCAAGCAGAACTGAATTAGAGCCATCTACAACCAATGCTAATAAATTTTATGTATTGTATAGAACAACAGGAACCGGAACTCCACCAGCAATTGCTGTTACTAATGATGCTTTTGCTACTGTCCCGACAGCAATCACACAACCAGACGATGCCGATACAGGAATCTCTGCCACAGATTTTACTAGAGGACAAGCTTTTTACGATTTAACCATAGAATGCGACCCTATCGATGATAACATTCTTTACATAGGTGGTATTGATTTATTTAGATCAATCAATGGCGGAACCAATTGGACTCAAATCTCAAAATGGTCAAACAATAATAATTTAGCCGCCTTACCATGCTCAAACGTTCATGCAGACCAGCATGTAATGACATTCAGACCTGGCTTCCCTAATGAAGCTGTTTTTGGAAATGACGGAGGTGTAT
Organism: Bacteroidota bacterium; assembly: GCA_040385625.1. Classification (GTDB taxonomy): domain Bacteria; phylum Bacteroidota; class Bacteroidia; order Flavobacteriales; family Flavobacteriaceae; genus Flavobacterium. The sequence goes on along the minus strand of JAZKHA010000011.1, from coordinate 86,058 downwards.
ATTATGCCTCTAGCTTATCTACATCAGGAACCTCAGCAGTAATTCCTGCTAGAAATACCAATTATAATGTTACTCAATTCTACAGTGTAGGTGTATCACCGACCGGTAATGGGCTACCAAATGACAATTTCTTGGCTGGAGCACAAGACAACGGAACACAATATTTTGATGAAGCCACAACAGCAGCAACCACTTCAACTATTAGAGTACAAGGTGGTGATGGCGCCTATAGTTTTTTCAGTCAAGATGTGACTGATCTTTATTTCATTTCTAATTATGTTTACAATTCAAGTATAAACCTATACAATTTTGCTTCTGGAACTTATAATAACATCAACAACGAATCAGCAAGCAACGGTGATTTTATTTGCCCTATGGCATTGGATTCAAATTTAGATTTATTATATGCTGATTATACTTCTGGAGCAACGTATAGAATTATAAAATATAGCGATATAAAAACTACTACACCAAGTACTAAAACCATCTTAACTGACGCTTCTCTTACTGGCGAACCAACTGCATTAAGAGTCTCAAAATACACTACAGCAAGCTCAACTCTTTTAGTAGGGACAGATAAAGGCACAGTCTTATTAGTTGCTAATGCTGATACTGCAGCTCCTCAATGGACAAATATTACCGGGCCGAGTTTTGTAGGAAGTGTTTCTGATGTTGAATTTGGTCAAGATGAAAATCAAATTTTCGTTACTTTCCATAATTATGGCGTAACTAGTATTTGGTATTCAATGGACAGTGGAGTAACTTGGGCAAGTATTGAAGGGAATTTTCCTAACATACCTGTAAAATGTATTTTACAAAATCCTTTAAATACATCTGAAATCATTATTGGTACGGATTTAGGAGTATGGTACACTAACGGATTCAACCCTGCGCTTAATACTGCGCAAGCCTTAACTTGGAATCAATCTTACAACGGAATGAGCGATGTAAAAGTATTTGATTTACAATTAAGAAATGACAATACAGTTTTTGCAGCTACTTATGGTAGAGGTGTCTTTTCTGGTGTATTTACTGGAAATACATTATCAGTTGATCAAAATGACGTTGTAAGCAATACATTCAATGTATTCCCGACCGTAAGTAATGGAGACATTTCTATTCTTTCAAACAAGTACTTTGGTAAAACCGAATTAAACTTATTTGATTTAACAGGTAAGAAAGTATATTCAAATAACATCAACATTACTAATTCTGAACAAAAAGTTAATCTTGGTAATTTAAGTGCCGGAAACTATATTCTAAAATTGTCAGGCGACGGTTTTGAAGGAACAAAAAGAATTATCATTCAATAAACAACATAATTGAATTAAAAAAGAAAAGCTCCGTTATTAACGGAGCTTTTCTTTTTTCTATATAAACCGAATTTACATTCCACTTCTAATCGCCTCAACAGGATCAAGTCTTGATGCTGAAATGGCTGGAATAATACCTGCAATCAGACCAACAATAACTGACAGGCTAAAACCCCACATAATATTTACGAAACTAAGCACAAAATCAAACTCGAGAGCCTTGGTTAAAATATTTGAAATTACCCACACTAAAACAATCCCTATCAATCCCCCAATAACACAAAGCGTAACTGCTTCAAACAAAAATTGAAGCAAAATAAATTTATTTTTGGCTCCCAATGATTTTTGAATTCCTATTAAATTAGTTCGCTCTTTTACAGAAACAAACATAATATTAGCAATACCGAAACCTCCAACTAAAAAGGAAAACAAACTAATTATAATCCCTCCCATCCTAAGTCCTGAAATAATTCCATCCAACATATCTGTAAATCCAGAAAGTACATTCACAAAAAAATTATCAATTTCTCCTTCTTTAATCCCCCTAAAATGCCTTAATTTTTGACTTAACTCACCTTTAAAAGCCTCCATATCTACCCCATCGGCAGGTTTAATCAAAATGGCTGGTGTTATTAAATCATTATTGTCTCCATATAAATTCCGTATAAAGTTAACCGGAATAAAAACCGTAGTATCCTCATTGTTGTCAAAAATTCCTGACCCTTTCTTTTTCATTACACCGATAACGGTAAATTTTTGGCCATACAAACGTACTTTTTTACCTAAAGGATCAAAATCATCAAACAAACTCTTCGCTATTTCATATCCTAAAACTATAACAGGAGTCCCAGAGTTTGATTCCGATTCATTAAAAAAACGTCCTTTTTGAAATTCTAACATTTGAACATCTTCCAATTCATAAGTAGTTGGCCCAACATTAACTGAACTAACCGTTTTGCCTTCATACTTAATGTTCTCACTTCTGGTAAACACTTGAAAGCACATCGCATCTAAATCATTCAACGATTTTTTAAGGTATTCAAACTCATCAAAAGTAACATTAGGAAATTGATCTCTTTTCCATTCAGGAACATCCGTTGGTCCAAAAGACCTATTCAATAAGTAAATAGAGTTTTTATCTAACGTACTCAAATCTCCTTTGATTTTTCTATCCAATGAATCAACCGCAGCAAGCACTGCTATGATTGAAAATATCCCAATGGTAACGCCCAGTAAAGACAACAAAGTACGTAGTTTATTGTTTCGCAATGCATTGATAGCAAAGCCAAAACTTTCCTTTAGCAATCGTATATATATCATCATCTATTTAAAGCCTTTATAAGATTAGTATAAAAAGCGCCAAATTTGTTACACTAATTTTCAAACCAAAGCTTGACAGATTTTCCTAAAAAAACAAAAATTAGATTGCTTCATTCCTCACAATGAACTACTTTTGTCCTACAAATTTCAACAACACAATGAGCACTACTAAAACCATTAAATCGGCACTTATATCGGTGTTTGACAAAACCGGGCTTGAGCCTATCGTACGCGAACTTCACAAACAAAATGTTATTTTTTATTCAACTGGCGGTACTGAAGAATTTATTCTAAATCTTGGTATTCCTGTGGTTCCAGTAGAAGATGTAACCGATTATCCTTCTATTTTAGGAGGACGAGTTAAAACGTTACATCCAAAAGTATTTGGCGGTATTTTGAATCGTCAAGACAACCAACAAGACATCCTTCAAATGAAGGAATATGAAATTCCACAAATTGATGTTGTGATTGTTGACCTCTACCCATTTGAAAAAACAGTTGCTTCTGGAGCCAGTGATGCAGATATTATTGAAAAAATAGATATTGGTGGTATTTCACTTATTCGCGCAGCTGCCAAAAATTTCAAAGACACCGTAATTGTTCCATCGGTAAACGAGTACGCACTATTTTTAAACATCATTTCTTCTCAAAACGGAGAAACCACTTTAGAGCAAAGAACAACTTTTGCAACCAAAGCTTTTAATGTTTCTTCTCATTATGATTCGGCTATTTTTAACTATTTCAACAGAAATCACGAAGAAGCTGTTTTAAAAATTAGTGAGACAAAAGGAAATGTATTGCGTTATGGCGAAAACCCACACCAAAAAGGGTTCTTCTTTGGCGATTTTGACAAAATGTTTGACAAATTGCACGGCAAAGAATTATCATACAACAATCTATTGGATGTAGATGCCGCTGTAAACTTAATGGGGGAATTCAAAAATGACAATCCAACTTTTGCCATTTTAAAACACAATAATGCCTGCGGAATTGCAACCCGCAAAACAATGAAAGAAGCTTATCTTGATGCTTTGGCAGGCGATCCAACTTCCGCTTTTGGTGGTGTTTTAATTGCCAATGGCAATATAGATTTGGCTACTGCCGAAGAAATTAATAAATTATTTTGCGAAGTAATCATAGCTCCAAGTTATGATTCTTCAGCTATTGCAATACTTGAAGAAAAGAAAAATCGAATTATTTTAGTTCAAAAAGAAGTAAAATTATCTGACACTTCAGTAAGAACTTGTTTGAATGGTGTTTTAGTACAAGACAAAGATTTAATCACTGACACTAAGGACATTTTAAAAACAGCTACTAATAAAGCTCCAACTGCTCAAGAAGTTGACGATTTGCTGTTTGCTTCCAGAATTTGCAAGCACACCAAATCAAATACCATCGTTTTAGCAAAAAATGGTCAATTATTAGCCTCAGGAACAGGACAAACCTCCAGAGTAGACGCCTTACGTCATGCTATCGAAAAAGCCAATTCTTTTAATTTTGATTTACAAGGATCAGTTATGGCCAGCGATGCTTTTTTCCCTTTTCCAGACTGTGTGGAAATAGCGAAAAATGCAGGAATTACAGCCGTTATTCAACCAGGAGGTTCTATAAAAGACGAATTAAGTATTAACTACTGTAACGAAAATAATGTCGCAATGGTCTTCACTGGAATTAGACATTTCAAGCATTAGTATTTCCTAAAAAAAACTTATTTTTCAAACGCAGCAATTCTTTTTGATTTGCTGCGTTTTTATTTTGAATTAAACCAAATTATTTTTATACTTTTGCGTTTAGAATTGTCTACTTTAAATAAATAAACCCTTACAGAAAATATGGGATTTTTTGATTTCATGACCGAGGACATCGCGATTGACCTTGGAACAGCAAATACGCTAATTATTCACAACGATAAAGTTGTCATAGATAGCCCTTCAATTGTAGCCCGCGACCGCATTACTGGTAAAATTATTGCCGTAGGAAAGGAAGCGAATATGATGCAGGGAAAAACACACGAAAATATTAAGACAATCCGTCCTCTTAAAGACGGAGTTATTGCCGATTTTGATGCTTCAGAGCAAATGATAAAAATGCTTATCAGAAGTATTCCTGCTTTACAAAAACGCTTATTCACTCCTGCTTTACGTATGGTTATTTGTATTCCTTCTGGAATTACTGAGGTGGAAATGCGTGCGGTAAAAGAATCAGCAGAACGTGTAAACGGTAAAGAAGTATATTTGATTCATGAGCCAATGGCCGCTTCTATCGGTATTGGTATTGACATCATGCAACCTAAAGGAAACATGATTGTAGATATAGGTGGTGGTACTACCGAAATTGCTGTTATTGCATTAGGCGGAATTGTATGTGATAAATCGGTTAAAATTGCAGGTGATGTTTTCACCAACGATATTATCTACTATATGCGTACACAACACAACTTGTTTGTGGGAGAAACGACCGCTGAGAAAATTAAAATTGAAATTGGCGCTGCCATTGAAGATTTAGACTCTCCACCAGAAGACATGTCGGTTCAAGGACGTGACTTATTAACTGGAAAACCAAAACAAGTAGAAGTTTCTTCAAGAGAAATAGCAAAAGCGTTAGATAAATCTATTCAACGTATTGAGGATGCAATTATGGAAACCTTATCGCAAACTCCACCAGAATTAGCTGCCGACATTTACAACACAGGTATTTATTTAGCCGGTGGTGGTTCTATGTTAAGAGGTCTAGACAAGCGTATTTCTCAAAAAACAGACTTACCGGTATTTATCGCCGAAGATCCGTTAAGAGCAGTTGTAAGAGGAACAGGCATGGCGTTAAAAAACTTAACCAAATACAGAAGCATATTAATTAAATAACGAATTCCAAAAAAACAGATTACAAATCAGAATACTGAATGTAATTAGTTTTTTTGATTGGTACTCATAAAATTTTAATTTTATCCGATGCAGCAGATATTCAATTTTATATTTAAAAACAGTACTCGCTTACTGTTTTTGCTGCTTTTGATAACTTCATTAGTATTAACAATACAATCACATTCTTACCACAGAAGCCAAATGGTAAATTCGGCTAATGCACTTAGTGGTTCGGTATATGGCGAAATCAATGAAGTAAACACTTATTTTAGTTTACAAGATCAAAACGAAAAGTTAGCTAAAGAAAATGCTTATCTTAAAAAATTGCTTTTCAATAAAAAAGACAGTATTTCTACTCTAATTAAAGATTCTGTTAAAGCTTACGACAAAATTGATGTTATTCAATCAAGAGTTATCAATAATTCTTACAACAAACCTGAAAATTATTTAACCATAAATTCTGGAGCTATAAAAGGCATAAAACCTGACATGGGAGTAGTAAGTAGTCAAGGAATTGTGGGAGTAATTGAAAAAGTATCACCACGATACGCTACCATTATCAGTGTTTTAAATATCAAATCGAAAATCAACGCTAAGGTAAAACGCACCAACCATTTTGGCTCCTTAATTTGGAATGCTAAAAATGCAGGATATGTTCAATTAAGAGAAATACCAAGATTGGCCTCCGTAAGAAAGGGAGATACCATTGTAACTGGAGGACGTTCAACTATTTTCCCTGAAAACATTCCGGTAGGAATCATCGACAAAATTTACATCGATACTGAAACCAACTATTACACCTTAGACGTGCGCTTATTTACAGACATGACTAATCTAAATCATGTGTACATTATCTCTAATAAAGAAATAGACGAAATAAATAAATTAGAAGCCGAAACCGTAAAAAAAGATGAATAGCGCTATACTTTTAAATATCGTTAGATTTGTTCTGCTCATAGCGGCTCAAGTTGTTATCTTTAATAATATCGACTTATTCGGTTTTATTAATCCGTTTCCATATATCCTGTTCATTTTATTATATCCCGTTAATTCAAATCGTGCTGGATTATTAATCGCCAGTTTCTTTTTAGGTTTAACTATAGATTTATTTGAAAATTCAGGAGGCGTTCATGCCGCAGCTTGTTTAATACTAGCATATTTTAGACCGACCTACTTTAAATTCGCTTTCGGATTGAGTTATGAATACCAAACCATTAAAATAAACGACCGTCTTTCTCCAGAAAGATTTACTTTTATTTTTATTTCGATTTTAACACATCACCTTATTTTATTTTTACTTGAGTTTTTCAAATTCAGTTTTATCTTAGATGCGCTATGGAGAACAATTCTAAGTGCTCTTTTTACGTTAATAACAAGTATAATAATTATTTATTTATTCAAGCCAAGTAAACGATGAGAAAGCTATTACTCCCAGGTATGATAATAGTTTCTGCTATTTTAATCATAGCAAGGCTTTTTTATTTACAAATTATCGACGAAGAGTTAAAACTAAAATCAGAAAACATTTCGATTAAAATTAAATACGACTACCCTGAGCGTGGTTATATTTATGATAGAAACGGAGAGCTTTTAGTAGCCAATCAACCTTCCTATGATATCATGGTAGTACCAAGGGAAATCAAAAATTTGGACACTATAGAGTTTTGCAAGCTATTAAATATTACCAAAGAAGATTTTCATAAAAAACTTGATAAAGCAGTTGTCTATTCCCCGTTATTACCTTCCGTTTTTTTAGGACAACTAAACAAAATGGAATATGCTGCATTTCAAGAAAAAGAAAGAAAATTTGAAGGTTTTTACATTCAGCAACGTTCCCTTAGAGATTACCAAATAGATTGTGGAGCAAATGTCTTCGGATCTATCACACAAGTAAATGAAGCTATTGTTAATGAAAATCCGTATTACAAAAGTGGGGACTTACTTGGAAAACAAGGTGTAGAAGAAGCCTATGAAGAAGTTTTACGCGGTCAAAAAGGAGTAAAACACATCCAGCGAGATCGTTTTAACCGCGAAATGGGAGCGTATAAAGAAGGGAAATACGACACTATTGCCATACAAGGAAAAGACATTACGTTGACCATTGATGCTGAACTTCAAAAATACGGAGAAGCTTTAATGAAAAATAAACGCGGAGGAATTATTGCAATTGAACCAAAAACTGGTGAAATTTTAGCATTGATTACTGCCCCTTCTTACAATCCAAACATTTTAGTAGGCCGTCAACGTTCCAGAAATTACACCAAATTATATAACGATTCGCTAGCGAAACCTTTATACGACAGAAGTTTATTAGCAGAGTACCCTCCAGGATCTCCTTTTAAAATATTAACAGCCTTGGTAGGCCTACAAGCTGAAGCAATAGACACCACAACAGCAATTGTTTGTAACCATGGTTTTAGCTATGGGAGACGATTTATGAGATGTCATTGTGGTGGTGGAGTTCGAAAATTGCATATGGGAATTGCAAAATCCTGTAATGCTTATTTTGGAAACACTTATCTGAGGACTTTAAACAAATTTCCAAATGCCTCCATAGGAGTAGATTTTTGGAGTGATCATATAAAAAGTTTTGGTTTAGGACAATTTATGGGATATGATTTACCAACTGGAAGAAAAGGAAATATTCCTAATTCTAAATCATACGAAAAGGTATATCCTAAAGGCAGTCTAAAATCAACTATGATCGTTTCTAACTCTATTGGACAAGGAGAAGTATTAATGACTCCTATACAATTAGCCAATATGATGGCAACAATTGCCAATAGAGGTTATTATTATACTCCTCATATCATCAAAAAAATAAAAGGGCAACCTATTGATGCAAAATTCAGAACCAAACACACCACAACTATTGACAGGAAACACTTTGAACCTGTTGTTGAAGGTTTGGCAGAAGTATTTAAAACTGGAACTGCTTATTTTCTTGGAGTAGAGGGTATTGAAATTTGTGGAAAAACAGGAACTGCCGAAAATTTCGCTAAAATAAACGGGAAAAAAGTCCAACTAGAAGATCACTCTATTTTTGTGGCTTTTGCTCCAAAAGACAATCCAAAAATTGCCATTGCGGTTTTTGTTGAAAACGGAGGATATGGTGCAACTATAGCTGGTCCGATTACATCTTTAATGATTGAAAAATACATCAAAGGTAAAACCACCAACAAATACAGAGAAGAGAACATGATGAATCGTAGTTTACAGCACGAATACAACAAATTCTCAAGAAAATACATTGACTCAATGTATAAAATAAAATTACGAAAGGATTCTATCAATAGAATTAAAGCATTAAAAAAATTGGATTCATTAAAAAAAGCTAATCCGAAAACCTAATGAAAAATCAAAGTGTTTCAAATAATATTGATTGGATAACTATTCTTATTTATACTCTATTGGTAATAATAGGGTGGATGAATATTTATTCTGCTGATATAACACCTGATTCTAGTTATATATTTGACATTAGTCAGAATTATGGCAAACAACTTATTTTTATTGGCTTTACCGTAATTTTAATTATACTCGTATTAACCATTGATGCTAAATTTTACGAACGTTTTTCTAGTATCTTCTACGGACTGGCATTATTATTATTAATTGGATTATTCCCTTTAGGGAAAACGATTGCAGGTCAGCGTTGTTGGTATGCTATCGGGACTTTTACACTACAACCTTCCGAATTTGCCAAAGCAGCAGTAAGCTTAGCGCTTGCCAAATACTTAAGTGATCCTCAAATTAATTTGAAGAATTTTAATCATCAACTCATAGGATTAGCAATAATCTTTTTACCTGTTTCATTAATCATTTTACAACCTGACGCGGGTAGTGCTTTAATTTTCTTAATGTTCATATTTGTATTAAACCGTGAAGGATTTCCATCTTGGTACTTATGGACCGCTTTAGCAGCTATAGTATTATTTATCATGTCCTTACTATTAAAACCACAATATGTGGTCTTAATTTCTTTCATTGGTATCTGTTTACATTACTTTAATTCAAGAAAAATAAAACGAAATATTATTGCCAGTGGCATTGTTTTTATTTTGATGGCTGGATTTACCATATCGGTAGATTATGTTTTTGAAAATGTTTTCCAACAACACCACAGAGATCGATTTAACATTTTACTTGGTAAAGAAGTTGACTTAGCAGGAATTGGTTATAATACCAACCAATCTAAAATCGCTATTGGTTCAGGAGGTTGGTTTGGGAAAGGCTATCTTGAAGGTACACAAACCAAAGGAAATTTCGTGCCAGAACAACATACCGATTATATTTTTACAACTTTAGGGGAAGAATGGGGATTTGTAGGCTCAACCATTTTCGTATTGCTTTTCGCTGGACTACTTCTACGTATATTATACCTCGCTGAAAGGCAAAAAACCAAATTTAGCAGGGTGTATGGATATGGTGTAGCCTCAGTATTGTTTACCCACTTTTTTGTAAATATTGCCATGGTTGTAGGTATATTTCCAACTATTGGGGTCCCACTACCTTTCTTGTCATATGGAGGTTCTAGCTTATGGGGCTTTACCATTTTGCTTTTCATTTTTGTGAAAATGGATGCCAATAAAGTAAACGAGTGGTAGCTAAAGAAGATTAATATTGGTATACAATTTTTCTTCCTCTTTTTTGAAGATAATGATGCCATAGTAGAAATGATGCCATAGTTCGATGTGGAGACCACAATTTCGCGTATTCTTCCATTTCTTGTTTGTCATGAATACCCAAAAGCTCTTTCATTGTATTTACAATCGCAACATCTCCTATAGGAAGTACATCTGGATGCTGCAAACTGAACATCAAATACACATCAATTGTCCAATTTCCAATTCCTTTAAGCTGTATCAATTCAGCACGGACAGTTTCAGAACTTTTTGAAGATAGACTTACTAAGTCAATACTTTTTTCAAGCACTGCTTCCGAAAGACATTTAATATATTTTGCCTTTTGACGGCTAACGCCAAAACTTCTGAATTCTTCTTCTGATAAATCCACCAAATTTGAAGGTTCAATAATTGACACTGCTGTTCGCATCCGAAGAAATGTTGCCTTTGCTGAATCAATCGAAACTTGTTGCTCCAAAATTAATAACACCAAAGTTTCAAAACCTTCCGGGCGAGAAGGAATGATTTCAGGAAAACCAAATTCATCAATAATATTTTGAAAAATTGAGTCTTTTTGAATAAGATATTGAACCGATTCTTTCATTAAAAATAGAAGCCAAAACCACCTTTTATAGTAAACTTTTTAGCATCTGGTAATTCTAAATAATTTCCTCTCCAAGCAAAATCAATTCGGAACACTTTAAAAATATTGGCAATTCCTGCGTGGTATTCCCAATAACCTTTTGTTGGTGCTAAATAAGTAAGCCCTGAAGCGTTGATGGCTTTGTTTTCATCTGAAACGCTTCCATAAACAGCTTTAAATCCAACAATTTCTCTCCAATTTAATTTTTTCATAAACGGAATTCTAGAAAAAATTCTTCCGTTGAAGTGCTGTTCTAAATGCAGAGAAGTATATTGATCGGTTACAAATTCGTAGTAATTCATCAAATTATAAGTGTTGTCAATCACAAAATAAGATTGATTACCTGGTACAACCGCCATTAAACCTAAAGGCACTTCCCCGAATATTTTTCCAGTTTCGAATGTTGCAAACATACGTCCCATTCCACCCATATAAATAGGCTGGCGGTAGTATAATTGTAATTTACTATAATCAAAATCACTATTGAACACCCCTTTGACCCCTTGACTATAATTTACAAAGATTCGAGAGTAATTGTTGTCTACCTCTAAACGCTCTACTCCATAGCCAACCGTTTTCCTTTTTGGCGTATAATCTATTCCAAGCGATACTTCCGATTGATTTATTGTAGAAAAAATATTGCCATCCTTTAAATAATCCAAACTAAATGTTGAGGAAGCTGATTCTAATGTTCTAAACGAAAATCCTGTTTTGAAAACTAAACTTTTAACCGGCTCAATTTCAGCCGTTACAGAGGTTAGGTTGACATTTGTCAACTTGCTATTATCTCCGCTTGCAAAAACTGACGAAGAAGCAAAACTCCGTCCTAAAATATCATTGGATGTAGTCAAACTGACCCCTATTTGTTCCACATCACGACGATTTCCTGCTGTTAAGATGATTCGATTTTTCTTGTCAATCATCCACTTACCAGAAATACCGTATTTAAATTTATTATCTTTAAATCCGTAGGCAGTATACCCTTCTATTCGCCATTGATCATTTGCACTAAAATAAGTTCTCCCTCCTAAACGAATTCGCTGCCCTTCTACATCATTGTTCCCGAAAATGGAATAAATAGGACCAAAATCGATGTGTCCTTTTTGAATGTAACCACTTGCTAAAATTGTGGTTAAATTGTATAATCGCTTAAATTTACCGACGGTCTTTAAGGTATCCAGCATTTTGTATACCCCTAACTCATCTTTACTGAGGTTTTCCATTCGATTTTCTTCCCAAAAAGCATCATCTTTTTTATACGCTTCGGCATCAAACTCGTTTACACTTTCCTTATAAAAATTATCAGGTTTAACTTCATTGAATTTATGATCGCTAAAAATAGTGGTTCTTTTTCCGTAAACTCCTTTTGATTTTTCTTTTTTAGACAGCGCAAAATCAGACATCATATAATCGCGTTGCAATAAGAAAACAGAATCATTCAACACATCAAATTCCTGCTCAATATAAATGTCTTTTACCCAGTTAATATTAGCACTCTTAGAAGCGGCCATATTAATTTTCTTGATAGCAAAAGTGGTATCGTTTACCCAAAAATCTCCTTTAAAAGTCAATTCATTTTTACGTCTTGGATAGTACACAATATTATAACACCATTTTTTATCTATAAAAGTACTGTCGGCCAAAACATAGTTATAGGTATTGACCCCTGTTTTAGACAGAGGGCTCACAAAGTTTTTATCAAAAAAATTCAGGTAGTTATTATAAATATCATAATCAGAATACAAGTCTTTGATAAAGGTTTCCACGCCCGCTCCTTCGCCAAGTCCAGAATTTTTATTAGCTTTTAAAACTTCCTTTTTCTTCCCATTGGTATTATCTCCATAAACATCATAAAGTGATTCGTTGATGAATATTGGCAAATAAGTTTTCCCGGTAATTTTAGAGGTATCAACTTGTTTAAAAATAAATTCCAACCCTTTGAAAACACGATTTTTCATAAACGCTGAATCGATAGAATTCATATCGAATTCTACTTTTTCATACTTTTTCATCGCATACTGATTGAACATATACAATCCGTTACTGCGTTTTTTATCCCATATTTTTCTTAGAATGTCTAACGCTGGATTATTTTTTTTGGAAGTTTTTCCTCCATACACTTTAACTTCCGCCAAGACACTAGATCCTCCGAAGGCAACTTTTAAATTATAAGTTACTGATTTTTCTAGTTTTATTTCTGTAGGTGTGTATCCAACATAAGAAACTACTAATATTGAATGATTATTTTCTGATTGAATATAAAAACGACCATTTTCATCTGTAGTTACGCATTCTCGTGTCCCTTTAAAACAAATATTAGCATAGGGTAATGTTTGATTAGTATCATCATATACAACACCGCTCACTTTGGTTTGTGCCAATATCGCGGTATTGAACAATATAAAAAATAGGGCAAAATACTTCTTCATAATCATAAAAAAACTCCATCGTAAGGACGGAGTTTCAAATATAGTTATTTTATTAATTGATATAATCAAATGTCAATTACTTATACATCACTTTTTTAACTGCTTTCACAACGTCTTGAGCGTTAGGCAACCATTCTTTTAATAAAGTAGGTGAATATGGCGCTGGTGTATCGGCAGTAGTAATTCTTTGTACTGGAGCGTCTAAATAATCGAAAGCTCTTTCTTGAACCATATAGGTAATTTCAGAAGCTACCGAAGCAAAAGGCCAAGCCTCTTCCAAAACCACTAAACGATTTGTTTTCTTAACGGAATTAATGATACAATCATAATCCATTGGACGAACAGTACGCAAATCGATAATTTCACACGAAATTCCTTCTTTTGCTAATTCATCAGCTGCAATATGGGCTTCTTTTATAATTTTCCCAAAAGAAACGACAGTCACATCTGTTCCTTCACGTTTGATATCAGCAACTCCTAACGGAATGATATATTCTCCTTCTGGCACTTCTCCTTTATCACCATACATTTGCTCACTTTCCATAAAAATAACTGGATCATTATCACGTATAGCTGCTTTTAATAAACCTTTAGCATCATAAACAGTACTTGGCACCACTACTTTTAATCCTGGTGTATTTGCAAACCAGTTTTCAAAAGCTTGAGAGTGTGTTGCACCTAATTGTCCAGCTGAAGCTGTAGGACCACGAAAAACCATCGGCATTGGAAACTGTCCAGCCGACATTTGACGCATTTTTGCTGCGTTATTTATAATTTGATCAATCCCAACAAGTGAGAAGTTAAATGTCATGTACTCCACAATAGGACGACAACCGTTCATAGCAGAACCAACTGCAATCCCTGCGAAACCAAGCTCGGCAATAGGTGTATCAATTACACGCTTTGGTCCAAACTCGTCAAGCATTCCTTTTGAAGCTTTGTAAGCTCCATTATATTCTGCTACTTCTTCACCCATTAAATACACCGATTCATCACGGCGCATTTCTTCGCTCATGGCCTCAGCAATCGCTTCTCTAAATTGTATCGTTCTCATAGTATATCTATATCTCAGTAAAATTGAATGCAAAAATAAAAAATTAAAATCACTTAACTCAATTTATTTAATGAAGTCTAATTATAAAGTTTATAAGTTTGATCAATAAAGGTATTAAAAACTCCATCCTTTGTAATCCACTTTTTGTTCTAATGCCTTTTCAGTAGCATCGGGTAACTTCGGAAAGAAATCAATTCCGGTCATTTTTTCTATTTTATCTATTGGAACCACGAATTTAAACAACGGTTCATCAGATTCCTCATGAGGCAATAAAAATCCAATGGCTTTATACTGACCATCTTGTTTATCTATCAATACTTTATAAAAATAATTTGGCACTGCAACATCTTCACGACCTATTGCTTTTAAGTTATCTTCCAAAACACCTCCTGTTACCACATATAGTCCGTCATATTTTCTTGCCCAATACCTAGTTTTTTGTTCTAATCGGTTCCAAATTCCCGCATTGAAATCATTCTTTTGCGGCGAAATATTAGACGTATAAAACGTTTCATTAAATGCTTCTTTCGAAAATTTTCTATCTCCTGCGGGACATAAATGTCCTCTGTCATATCCTGATCGTATATAATTTTTCCAATCGGCAGATCCACTCTCTACCTCAGGATCATCAATAAAATAAGGACGTTTATGATTCGTATAGCTTAATTGTTCTTTTTTGAGTTCATATGCTACCCATTCCGCTTGTTCATGTGCTTCATTATAAGAAAGTGTGTAATAATTATGCTTAATGATTTCGCCAGTAGTAGAGGTAGGCAAATAAAAATCAGGAGTTGAAGAATTCGCCTCCATTACTTTCACTTCTGAAGAAATTCCCTCTGGAATTTCCTTTTCATCAGAAATTTTACAGCTGCCAAACAAGCTAAGGCAACAAATTATTGATAAATATTTTCCTATATTTCTCATTTTGGAATAATAATTGTAAATTTAGAAAACAAATATACTTAAGTATACCACTAGAATTTAAATAAACTTAAAACAAAAGAGAATGAAATCAAGATTACTTCTTGCAGGAATGATTGCCATAATGGGGCTTTCTGCAAATGCACAGGAAAAGGTGTTGACCGAAGCGGAAAAACTAGTTGCGTTGAAAAGACAAGATTCTATTGCTAAAATAAATGCAACTGAATTACATGCTAAAAAAGAAGCCGAAAGACAAGCTCATTTGGCTGAAGTAGAAGCAAAAAATGCTGCTAAAAAAGCGGAGAAAGAAAAAGAATTGGCTGAAAAAGAAAAGAAACGTGCTACTAAACTGGAAGAAAGCAAAGTGAAAGCAGAAGAAAAGAGAGCTAAAGCTGAGGAAAAAAGAGCAGAAGCGGAAGAGAAAAAGCTGAAAGAGATGGAGAAAGAAAGAAAACGAATGGAGAAAGAGCGTGAAAAAGCTGAAAAAGAACGCAAAAAAGCCGAAAAAGAACGAGAAAAGGCTGCTAAAGCAAAAGAAAAAGTAGCGGATGCCAAAGAAAAAGAAGATGATTTGAATGAAGATATTGAAAAGGAGCAAAAAAAGCTTGACAAGCTAAACAAAAAAGGAAAACTCTCTCCTCAAGATATTGAAAAATGGAATGAGAAAATAGCAAAGAAAAAAGAAAAAGCTGACGAACAACGTAAGAAAATTAAAAAAGCAGAAAAAGAAGCTAGTCAGTATTAATAAAAAAAGAGGTCTAAATTTAGACCTCTTTTTTTATTGTTTATTTATTTTATTACAAATCTTTGATTACAAACTCACTTCTACGATTTAATTCGTGCTGCTCTTCTGTACAAGACTCTTCATTAGCACATTTTACAACCGGTTGGCTTTCACCATATCCTTTTGCTTTAATTCTCTTAGGATCAATTCCTTTGTCAATAAAATAGTCGCGAGTGGCTTGCGCTCTGTTCTCAGACAAAATACTGTTGTAAGTTTTCCCACCACGAATATCAGTATGAGAGCCAATTTCAACAATCATGTCCGGATATTTATTCATTAAACCAATTACTTTGTCTAAAATAGGCTTAGAATCTCTTCTGATGTACCATAAATCGTAATCGAAATAAATAGGTTCCGTTTTGATAACCAACTTATCTTTTTCTTCAACTACATCTTTTTCATTAGCCAAAATCTCTTTTACTTTTTCTTTTTTCTTTTCCTTTTGCTTTTCTTCAGCAACAGCTTTTTCTTTAGCTACCTGCTCAGCAACAGCCTTTTGTTTTTCTTGTTCAGCAATAGTTTGTTCTTCTTGAATTTTATCCAAAGATTTCAATTCCATCGAAGCATCGTTGATTTTCTTTCTATCTTTTTGCAGATTCAATGTTCTTTCGTCTTCTGTATACGCCTCTTTTGAAGCCTTAACTACGTATCCTTTTTCACAATCTACTGTAAAGTTGAATTTACCGTCAGCACCAACAGCTACTTTTTGAAGATCTTTTTTATTAATAAAATCATACAAAGCTACTTCAGCACCTTCCAATGGCAATTTAGTTGTTGCATCAGTAATTACACCCGCAATATATTGCATACAATCTTCAACAATTAAAGGCTTAATTTCCAGAATTGAATAAATATCATCATTCCCTTTACCTCCTTTTCTATTAGAAGAAAAATAACCTTCTTTAGTATCTGAATCAATACTGAAGGCAAAATCATCAACTCCTGTATTAATTGGAAGCCCTACATTAATTGGTTTGGCAAAATTACCTCCGTTTATATCGGAAACGAAAACGTCTAACGAACCAAAACCTTCATGGCCATTAGATGAGAAGTACAACTTTCCATCTTTAGATGCGAATGGAAACTGCTCTCTGCGATTGGTATTGATTTTATCTCCTAGATTTTTAGGCGTTCCAAAACTACCTCCGTTTACATCTACTGAATAAATATCATAAGACCCTAAACTTCCAGGCATATCTGAAGTGAAATATAATGTTTTTTCATCCGAGCTTAATGCTGGATGAGCCACAGAATAATTAGGACTATTAACTGGCAATGAAACTATGTTTGCCCATTTTCCATTAACGAATTCGGCTTTATAAATCTGAAGAACCGAAACCTTTTCTTTGTTTTTGGCTCTTTTTCCACTCTTTTTGGTAAAATTTCTAGTAAAATACATGGTCTTTCCATCGGCTGTAAAAACCGGAGTGGCGTCGTGCATTTTAGTATTTACATCCGCAGAAAAATAACTAACAATAGAATCTTTTGCATTGATATTTTTCATTGGAATCGACAAAATATTCAAATAGCCTTCATTATTCCATTTGTATACTTTATCCATCATGCTAGGCTCCTTTTTGGCTCCAGCATAAACAAACTTATCGGTATAAACAACACCACCAAACTCAGAATTCTCAGTATTAACCGCTAAATTTTTGATTTTGAAACGTTCTCCAATAGCCGTAACATTTTCTAATGTTTTCAAATCACTTTCGAAACTATTCAATGCTTGTGTATTCCCTGATTTTGCTAAGTAATCTTTTGTCATTTGATTGGCTTCTGCATAATTAGCAGTTGCTTTCAAAGATTGAGCAAAACGGAAATAATATTCTGCCGGCAAATCTTTACTAAAATTCTTGATCAAAAAACGATAATATTTTTGAGCGCTTTTTAAATCATTTGTAAAATAATAACAATCAGCTAGATTTTGAACTACCTCTTGCGAACGCGTATTTTCAATCGCGTTTTCGTATAAAGGTAAAGCTTCGCTATAATACGTTCTTTCAAAGTATTTTTTAGCCCTTTCTAAATCGGTGTCTTGTGCATTAGTAATTTGAAATGCAAATACTAATAATATAGATAGTAATATTTTTTTCATAATGTAATTTTTAGAAGAATCTTGGCGATTTGTCATAGCCTTTACCTAATAAATCCAAATTGAATAATAAGAACACTTCGTGAGTTCCTGAATTAAACTGACCTAAATTGGACAAAGTATAATCGTATGCATAACCAATTTTAAGATTCTTTGTTGCATTGATTGCCATTAATCCACTTACTGAATCGTCTAATCTATAGGATGCGCCTAATTCAAATCTATTATTATATAAAACATTAGCAGACACATCAAGTGTTAATGGAGCTCCCTTTATAAACTTAGCCATGGCAGCAGGTTTCACTTTAAACATATCGCTTACTTGGAACACGTATCCAGCAGTTGCGAATAAGTGAATTTCCTCAGAACCTAAAGCATTAATCCCTGAGGTTTCTTCAATATGTTTGGTTGGCAATAAGTTGGGTGCTGATAATCCTACGTAATACTTATCTGTAAAGTAGTATACTCCTGCTCCAACACTTGGCTTAAAAGCGTTGACATTCTTATTGAACGCTTCATCTGTTGAAGCATCACCACTTTCTAATTGAAATCCATTAAAATTGGTTGTCAAATTGGTAAACCCAGCTTTCATACCAAATGACAGTCGGTGACTTCTTTCAAATTGAAGGACATAAGCAAAATCAGCATAAAAATTATTTTCTTTTTTTGCTCCATCTCCAATATCATCTGAGATAATAGATACTCCCATTTCAATTTTTTTACTTATTGGCATATGAGCAAAAGCTGTCATCGTTTTAGGAGCACCAACTGCGCCAACCCATTGAGTTCTATACAGTATCCCTAAATCAAGTACTGATTCTTTTGCCGTGGCATAAGCAGGATTGACCACATTCATATTGTACATATAATGAGTGTATTGTGGATCTTGCTGCGCAAAGGCTGTATGTGTGATTAGGAATAAACCTAATAATGCTATTATTCTTTTCATCTAAATTTTATTTAAGATAGGCTAAGTTTAACGATTCAAGTACAAACGTCCTTGTTTAGGAGCTGTGTTATTTTTATTAAAATTAATTACATAAAAATAAACTCCGTTAGCGGCTACTCCATCTAAAACATTACTTGAAGTAGAGTTTTTACCATCCCAGTCTTTTGTTTTATTCCCTGTAAACAAAAGGTTTCCGTATCTATTATAGATTTCTATTGTATAATTAGGATAGATAAATTCAATATTCGGGATATGGAATGAATCATTTTTTCCATCACCATTTGGTGAGAATCCATCAGGAATAAAGAAATCACCTGTTACATCACAATCTGTTAACGAAACTGTAACTACTAAAACATCTTTAGATTGACATCCTGTTGCCGTGTTACTATCATAACCATAATAGGTTGCTCCATCAGTTAGTAAAGTACTTGAAGCTAATAAATTCCCTCCTGTTTGAGCATCATACCACACTATAGAACTTCCTGAATCAGTATTGTTTGATAAATCCTGAATGGTAGGATTATCCGTTCCACAAAAATTCTGTCCGTCAGTATTTAAAATTGGAGCTGGAATTACATCAATAGTAACCATAACAGCTGTTCTTGATGATTCACAACCTGTTGTAGTATTAACTTGAGAAACATAATACGTTGTTCCGTTCACCAAAGCAACTGATGAAGCTAAAGGTGTTGTACTGGTAGTTGAATTATACCAATTGTACTGTGCTCCACTTGGAACCAAACTAGCTACCGTAGCATTATCTGTTTCACAGAAAGGCTGAGCGGATGCTGTTGGAGCATTTGGCAATGGATTGATTGTAAAATTATCCCATTTTCCAACCACTGAAACTCCACAAGTATTGGTGGCGTTGACTAAATTAGTAATCGTAAAAGTAGTTAACCCTATATTTGGAATTTCACCTGAAGGAATAACATAAGTAGTACTTCCAGAAACAACTGGCAACGTAACTGTATTGGCAAAAGTATTAGTTCCCGTTAAGGTATACGTAATTTGTGCGCTTGTTATCGTACCTAAACCAGATATTGTTGCACTTACTGGTTTTCCTTCACAAACATCATTAATAACAATGTTGATGTTATTTGCAACTGGGAGTGGTAAAACTGTAAAAGAAGTTGAATTATTTACAACTCTAGAACATCCTGTCGTTAAATTAGTAATAGTAGCAATGGTTACCGTTGTAACACCTGAATTAGCTAATAGCACCCCAGGAATCACAAAATTAGAAACCCCACCTGACACAATCATCGTTGCATTTTGAGGTGTTACTGTAGTATTTACACCTGTTAAATCATAAGTAATTGCATAATTACCAGCTGTTAAAGAAAGGGATGTTAAATCTACAATGGCATCATTATTTTGACAAACAGGCAATACGTTTATTTGCGCACCCGTTAAACTTGGTGATGGAGAGATTACAATATCATCCTGAATAAGTGGCACCGGATTTGGACAAATGCCCAGAGCGTTTGCGGCAACAATATTTGTTACAAAAACAGTAAATGTATTAACTGACTGGAAACTTGTATTAGAAATTGTGAAAGTAGCAACTCCTCCACTAAAATTTACTCCTGGGACAGTAACAGAACCTCCACCATTTACATTATAAGTAACTGTATAGGAACCATCAGGAATTAAAACTGGTGTTTGTGTTATTTGTGCTGTATAGGTTGCTGTAGCAATATCATTTTCACAAATGTCTGAGTTTACAACCAATGTAATACCTGTATAATCTACCGGATCTTCAATAGTTACAGTAACAACCGAGGTCTTTTCTTCACAAATAGGAGGTACAGGAATTAGTTTATATTCAAAAGTATAAGTCCCTGCTCCAAAATTATTATAAATATTTTGAACATTAATAGTTGTGTCCGATGGATTAGACAATTCCCCTGTAACCGGAACGCTAGTGTCTTTCCATGAACCCCCAGGATCTTCTCCAATAAGTCGGCTAAATAAGTTTACAGCCGTTAAATCCGCAAAACCATCTGAACTACATCTGTTTATCGGTAATGCAGTCCCAGGTTCTAATGGCGGATACAACGTTAAAGTCATTGTAATTGGTGGTGTCGCCGGACATCCTCCAACAACTGGATCGCTTACCGGACCAAAACTATAAGTGAATTTAATATCTGTTTTAACCGTTACATTATAACTACTCGGATTCAAATCGTATCCTGTAATAGGAATACCATTGGTAATATCAACCCAATTCCCATTAGTATGAGGAAATACAGAAGAACCCTCAGTGTCGATAAGTTTAAATAAATTATAACTAGACGCATCTCCACACTCTGAACCTTTACCAGGAATTCCTGTATATCCGCCCAAAACTAAAGTTACTGTTGCTATATTATCAGTACAACCTGAAACAGGAGGTACTGTATACGTATAAGTAAATACTCCGCTTTGACTGATTGCCAAAACATTAAGCATTCCGGTAACAGGATCTAAACCTCCTGAACCTAAATCATCTACCCAAAACCCTCCAGGGCTAGGGGTACCTCCTAACAAACTAAATAAGTTAACAGTTTGATCAGCCACAACTGTTATATCACAAATAACCTTACCACCATCATCGCCTGCGCATTGAGCCTGTGTAGAGTTAGAAAAAAAGAATGATGTGATTAAAAGGAATAGGCTGAATAAATAGGTTTTTCTAGAAAAGAGTACAATTCTATCCATATATTATTGTTAAATTTTGGATAAAAGTAGGGATATGAAATTTTGTTAATAATTTTTTAACAAAAAATCGATAAACAACGCGCTAAAACCGACAAACAACTCTATCATCTAACTAAAATTAGTGATATAAACCATCAAAATTAATATTAGCTATACTTTAACATAAAAAACAAACTCCAGAAATATGTATTTCTGGAGTTTGTTTTTTAAATGTAAATAGTTATTTAACTATGACTTAACTAACAATTTTGACTTCTTCGCTGGAATAGGTTTTGGCGCAACATTTGACGTTTTAATATCTGCTAAAACGTTTACCGCTTCACTTATATAAGCATCTTTTGAAAGTGATTCGAACCAATCATGTCTCTTTTGAGCAAAAATAGCATCTTTTTTCATCAAGTCAGCATCGTCAGGTACATTAGTAATAACTAAATTATTTTTATACTTAGTTATTTCTTTGAATTTTTTTGTTGCTTCTTCTATTGCTTTTTGTTCGGCTAAGAATTTCTCCATATTAAGGCTAACAACGCTCTCTTCTTTTCTATCATTAATCCATTTTGCATTTTCGTCAATTAATTTAAACTGCTGATTTTGCGATAAGCGCTTTTGACTATTTGCCACAACTACATCAAAGTTTAAAATTGATTTTGACGTTCTAAAAGGTGCTGCATCAATTTTATCCCATTGCATGGCTCTTTTCTCATCTCTTTCTCCAATTTTAATATAAGAATAACGATCTGGAATTGGAATATCACTTGTTACTCCATCTAATTGTGTTGATCCGCCATTTATTCTGTAGAATTTTTGAGTAGTCGTTTTTAAAGCTCCTAAATCTCCATAACTAACGCCTCCTTTAAATTGAAATTGGTTTAAGTCAATTACATTTTGAACCGTTCCCTTACCATAAGATTGTTTACTTCCTATTACTATTCCTCGTTTGTAATCTTGAATCGCTGCAGCAAAAATTTCTGATGCCGAAGCCGAAAAATTATTTTGAAGCACTACTAATGGACCATCCCATTGTACTTTAGGATTGTGATCTGACAGCACTTCTTTTTTACCATTAAATGATTTAATTTGTACCACTGGACCTTCATCAATAAACAAACCTGTAATATCTACTACTGTTTTTAATGAGCCTCCTCCGTTATCTCTTAAATCCATTACAATACCTTGTACTCCTGCTTTTTTAAGTTTCACAACTTCCGCAGCTACATCCTTGGCAGCATCACGATTATCATCATTCTCGAAATCAATATAAAACTTAGGCAAATAAATTACGCCGTATTTCTTCCCATCTTTTTCTATAACACTTGATTTTGCATATGTTTCTTCAATTTCTACAATATCACGAATTATTTTAATAACCTTGATTGACCCGTCTACTTTTCTAACAGTTAAACGTACTTCAGTTCCTTTAGGTCCTTTAATTTTCTTAACTACATCATCAAGACGCATCCCACCAACATCAACTGGTTCGTTTCCTCCTTGTGCTACTTTTAAGACAACATCACCCGGCTCAAGTTCTTTGTTTCTCCATGCTGGACCACCAGAAATTAATTCAGAAATTTCGGTATTATCATTTTTCTTTTGTAATCTAGCTCCAATACCTTCCAGCTTACCGCTCATACTGATATCAAATTTTTCTTTTTCCTCAGGGGCAAAATAAAAAGTATGTGGATCAAATTGAGTAACAATTGAGTTGACAAAAACTTCAAACCAATCTTCTTTATCTAAATCACTAACAAAATCAAAATATTCATCTAAATTTTTAATCGCTGATTCACGCGATTCTTTTTCTAATTGGGCAAATGTTTTAACTTTATAATCTGGTTCTTTGATTTTTTTCTCTTCTTCTACTTTTTGTTTATCAACTATAGAAGCCAATGTCGACAATTTAATTTGCGAACGCCATCTGTTTTTTAATTCCGAATAATTTTTAGCAAAAGCCAATTTATCGGAATCCAAATTGATAGTTTCGTTAGAATTAAATTCAAAAGCCTTGCTATTTAATGCTCTATAAATCACTTTAGCCTCGCTCATACGTTTTTGAATTCTCTCATAAACTAAATTAAAAAAAGTTAAATCTCTTTCTTTAATCATATCATCTACTTGAAACTCATACGTTTTGAACTCCCTAATATCCGATTCAATAAAAAATCGTTTAGAAGGATCTAAGGCACCTATAAACTCATCATAAACAACTTTTGAAAAAGTATCATCCATAGCCACAGGGTCATAGTGACCTTTCTCTATTACATAGGAAATCAGATCCAATAAAACCTTATCCCTTTCAGGATCCCCACCGCCTTGCGTCTTTGGTCTAAAACTCCACAATGTAGCTGATATTATTACTAATAATAATACCACTTTATAATTCTTTCTCATAAACATCCAAATTGCGTTCATATTAATTACTAAAGTACATAAAAAACCATGCCAACAAAATGTCCTTGCTATAATTTTTTGTTAAAGATGTAAATTTAACATTTAATGATAAATTTTCCTATTTTAGCTCTATCAAATTATCTCCTTGTTTAATGAAAAAACCATTAATTTTAGTTACAAATGACGACGGCATAACTGCCCCAGGCATTCGCATACTCATAGACATTGTTAAAGAAATAGGAGATGTTGTTGTAGTCGCTCCTGATAGCCCTCAAAGTGGCATGGGACACGCCATCACAGTAAACAATACTTTGCAAATAAACAAAGTTTCGGAAGAAAATGCTGAAGTAATGGAATACAATACTTCGGGAACACCTGCTGATTGTGTCAAAATTGCAAAAAACGAAATCATCAAAGAAAAAATAGATTTGTGTGTATCCGGCATCAATCACGGTGGCAATTCATCTATTAATGTTTTGTATTCTGGAACTATGAGTGCAGCTATAGAGGCCGGAATTGAAGGCATACCTGCCATAGGTTTTTCTTTAGCTGACTTTTCTTGGAAAGCCGACTTTGAACAAATAAAACCTTTTGCAAAAAAAATAATCGAAGAAGTGTTGCAAAACGGATTACCCGAAGGCGTGGTATTGAATGTAAATTTTCCTAAATTAAAAAAAGAAGAGATTAAAGGAATCAAAATATGCCGACAAGCCAATGCCAAATATGCTGAAAAATTTGACAAACGTCAATCTCCTTTTGGCAAAGAATACTATTGGTTAGCTGGAGAATTCGTATGTCTTGACAAAGGCGAAGACACTGATGAATGGGCGTTAAAAAATGGTTATATTTCGATTGTTCCCGTACAATTTGACTTAACCGCACATCATGCCATACAACAACTTAACAATTGGAATTTATGAGAAAAACAGATTTATTGATTGGAGTTTTAATTGGATTTATTTCCACCTTTATAGGCACCTACATTTTTTTTGAGTATTTTACTGATTATCATTTTTTAGAAGGAGTTAAAGGAATGCGATCACAAGGTTATCTTGGCAAAGTGATAACACTAGGAGCCATTGCTAATCTGGTTGCTTTTTTTATACTGTTAAAAATAAACAAAGAACTTATGGCTAGAGGAGTTGTATTAGCAACCATAATTTTAACTGCAATAACACTTTTGGTTTAATGAAATATTATATTATTGCTGGTGAAGCTTCGGGCGATTTGCATGGATCCAATCTAATGAAAAGTATTCTTAAGGAAGATGCTGCTGCCGAAATTCGATTTTGGGGAGGTGATTTGATGAAATCCGTTGGAGGGACATTGGTTAAACATTACCGTGAATTGGCTTTTATGGGATTTGTAGAAGTGGTCTTAAATTTAAAAACCATCATGCAAAACCTTAAATTTTGCAAAGCCGACATCCTTCAATTCAAACCTGACGCCATCATCTTTATCGATTATCCTGGCTTTAATATGCGCATTGCCAAATGGGCAAAAACATTACAAATTCCGACACATTATTACATTTCCCCTCAAATTTGGGCATGGAAAGAAAACCGCATCAAGGACATTAAGCGGGATTTTGACAAAATGTATGTGATTCTTCCGTTTGAGAAAGATTTTTACGAGAAAAAACATCATTATCCTGTAGAATTTGTAGGTCATCCGCTAATTGATGCGATCCAAAATAGACCAATAACTGATGTATCACAATTTAAAAAAGAAAACAACCTTTCTGAAAAGCCTATTATTGCTTTGCTCCCAGGAAGCAGAAAGCAAGAGATTTCAAAAATGCTTTCAGAAATGTTGTCAGTAGTTAAATATTTCCCTGACTATCAATTTGTAATTGCTGGCGCACCGAGTCAAGAATTCAGTTTTTATCAGCAATTTTTATCCAATCAAAACATCAAATTTATTTCAAATAAAACCTACGATTTACTAAGCATTTCTCATGCAGCTTTGGTAACCTCCGGAACTGCAACATTAGAAACCGCTTTATTTAAAGTTCCCGAAGTGGTTTTGTATAAAGGAAGTGCTATTTCCTACCAAATTGCCAAACGTATTATAACTCTGAAGTATATTTCCTTGGTGAATTTAATTATGGATGCTCCCATTGTAACCGAATTAATTCAAGGTGAATGCAATACTAAAAACATTAAAAAAGAATTGTCTAAAATTTTAAATTCGCAACACCGAGAAAAATTATTAGCCGATTATGAAGTGCTGGAGACTACATTAGGAGGTGTTGGAGCCAGTGAAAAAACAGCAAAATTAATTGTTTCAAGTCTAAGAAAATAGATGCGATGAAATTGGTTCAGTTCCCTATTGCAAGAATTACCATTTGGCTTATTACAGGAATAGTCACAGCTTTTTACTGCAAGCCAAATTTAATTTTTTCATTAGTTGTTTTAGCAGTAATGCTTTTCCTATTGGGAATTACATTCCACAAATCAAACAAAAGCTTTACTCCCCATTCGAGTTTTGCTATTGCTCTTTATTTGTCTTTTTTTTCAATCGGAATCACCACAACTGTAATTCATCAGGATGTTCACAAAAAGAATCATTACATCCAAAAGGAAACCAATTTTGAAAACCCCAAGAACCTTCATTTAACAATTCGTGAAAAACTAAAAAACTCAGCAAAATACAATCGTTTTTTTGCTGAAGTTATTTCAATTGACAACAACCCAACTTGCGGAAAAATTCTTCTAAATATTAAAAAAGACACTACTGGGAATTCCATAAAAATCGGAAATCACCTACTGGTTCACGATCAACTGCTTCACAACTTCAAACCCAATAATCCCGATCAGTTTGATTATGGTAAATATTTAGAAATAAAGAATGTTTACGGTCAGGTTTTTACTGAAACTTCTTCCGTTAAAATAAACACTGAAATCGACAAAAATATTTGGCACTACACTGCTAATTTCCGCAATACCATTATTGAAAATTTGTCGAAATCGGGTTTCAAAAAAGAAGAATTAGCGGTAGTAATCGCTTTAATTTTAGGTCAGCAGCAAGACATCTCTTCCGAAGTACTTCGTGATTATCAATATGCTGGCGCAGTTCATATTTTATCAGTTTCTGGGCTACACGTCGGTTTCATTTTGCTTTTCATTACTTTCTTATTAAAACCTATTCCTAACACAACCTTAGGGAGTTTCACACGATTAATCATTACGATTGCATCGCTATGGCTATTTGCTTTTGTAGCCGGATTAGCGCCATCGGTACTTCGCTCTACAGTTATGTTTAGTTTTTTAGCAATTGGAATGCATTTAAACAGGCAAACCAACCAATTTCACACCACAATCGTTTCGATGTTTCTTGTTTTGCTTTTCGAACCTTTATTTCTATTTGATATAGGTTTTCAATTGAGTTATCTCGCCGTATTCTTTATCCTTTGGCTACAACCTTTACTTAGCCAAATATGGCACCCTAAAAACAAAATCATCGGCTATTTTTGGGATATATTGACAGTATCCTTTGCTGCACAAATCGGCACTTTACCGTTAAGCCTCTATTATTTTCATCAATTCCCAGGATTATTCTTTGTGACCAATTTAGTACTCATCCCATTTTTGTCAATCATAATGGCATTAGGAACTTTACTAATGGTTATCGCGTATTTTGATATAATCCCTTTCTATTTGTGGAAAACGGCTGAAGTCTTAATCACAATAATAAATTACATAATTAGTAAAATCGCTTCAATTGAAAGCTTTGTCTTGAAAGAGATTCCACTTTCTTTCTCATTAATGATGGTAGCATATTTGATTATCATCAGTTGGATACTTTGGTTTCAAAAACCAAAATTCAACAAGCTTATTATTGCTTTAGCCAGTTTATTACTATTTCAACTAATACTGTTTTCTATTAAATGGAATTCAGAGAACAAACAAGAGTTTATTGTTTTTAACGTCATGAAAAAATCAATTATTGGCGATAGAAAAGGAAATTCGATCACTGTATTCGCATCAGAAGAAATTGGCAAAAACTCATTTGAAGAACAAATGTTTCATACATATGCAACTGCTAATTTTTCGGCAATTAAACAAATAAAACCACTAGCAAACACCCTTTTGTTTAATCATAAAAAAGTGCTGATTATTGATAGTTGTGCAGTTTATAAAACATCTATTAATCCCGATGTCATAATTTTGAGTCATTCTCCAAAAGTAAATCTAGACCGTCTTTTAGGATCGCAAAATCCAAAAATCATTATTGCAGATGCCTCAAATTATAAAAGTTATGTCGAAGCCTGGAAACGAACTTGCGCTAAAAGAAAAATCCCTTTTCATAGCACGTACGAAAAGGGATTCTACATTTTGAAAAAATAATTTTAACTTTTTACTTTTCTTATTTTATTAGTTTTCTTGTTGGATGTATATTTTGCTACTATTTGATTTGCACCATCTAACCAAACTTTAGGTCCACCAGCCACATAACCCGTGCTTCCTAATTGCTCGAAATTTATTTTTCCGTCCTTTTTAGCTGCTTTAACTAACCAAACTGTTGGATAACCTTGTACTACAAACATTTGCTGTAATTGGGCATTTTGAGCTTTAATAGTTTCGTCTTGAGCGGATTTACGAGGAAAATCTAATTCAACCAACACTACTTTATCTTTGGCCCAAGTTTCAAATTCACCTGTTTTAAAGACTTCTTTTTGCAAACGAATACACCAGCCACACCAATCACTCCCTGTGAAAAACATAAAAATGGGTTTGTCTTCTTTTTGAGCAATTTCCACTGCTTTTTTCATATCGGTATGCCATACCAATTCCCTTTTATTATTTGAAGTTTTTACTGCAAAACTCCAAACTAAAATCGCTACAATTACAAGCGAAAGATATTTAACAACTTTCATCCTTTTAATTTTTAAGTGCTCTTATTAATGCATCTGGTTCTTTCGGCCCCTCAATCATCTCTTTAACATTTCCTTTGGCATCTATAACATACATTGTTGGATAACCCGGAACTTTAAGAAATTTTGTCAATTGATGTGCGCTATTTCTCCCTTTACGATCCGGATCAAATCCAGGATTGGAGAAAGAACTTCCCAAAACATTTACTTTTTCGTTTCCTTCGGCGTTAAACTTAACCGCATAATAATTTTTTGAAATAAAATCTACTACAGCAGAATCTTGATACGTTCCTTTATCCATTATTTTACAAGGCGCACACCAATCGGTATACACATCCATAAAAATAGGTTTAGGGTTACGCTTTTGCTTGGCTAAAGCTTCTTCCAGTGACATCCAATTGATATCCTGAGCTTGAACTGCAAAGGTTCCTATAAAAACAAATAGTATAAGTAGTATTTTTTTCATGTCACAAATTTTACTTTTGATTAATCAAAAACAATGCCGAAGTTACTGATTTATTTAACTTCCTGCATTAGTTTTTTCACCAAAGGTGAGATTACAATTAAAACCACTCCAGCCACAAGTGCATAAATGGCCAATTGTTTATATCCATCGGCATACACCATTAATTTATCTAAATTACTAGCATTTTCGGAAGCTTCAGCAATATTAGCGCCTAATAAACCAGCAAAATACTGACCGTAAGCACTTGCTAAAAACCACATTCCCATGATTACCGCTTGCGTTTTTTGAGGCGATAATTTTGTCATCGCACTCATTCCGATAGGTGATAAACACAATTCTCCAAACGTAATGATAAACCATCCAAAAGTAAATAAATCTAAAGATGTTTTACCCGAAGCATCTGCAAAGAATTTAGTATAATAAAATATCCAAAAACCTCCGGCTAAAAATATGAATGCTAATCCGAATTTCACCACTGTATTAGGTTCTATTTTTCTTTTATTCATCCACAACCAAGCCATTCCAACAAGCGCTGCGAACACAATTACGAACAATGAATTAGCCGAATTATTCACTCCATTTGGATCTAATTCTACACCAGCAACTGTATTTTCTAAATTATTTGCTGCAAACAAACTCAATGAACCTCCACTTTGTTCGAAAAAAGCCCAAAAGAAAATAGAGAAAATGATAAACACCAAAGCCGCTAACAATTTTTTATTTTCCGCACTAGAAAAGTTACGCATTTCGTAAAACAAATACAGAATAGAAGCCGGACCAATAATCATCATAAAATAATCGGTGTACACCGTATTAGCCACCATTAAAATAATCACTGGAACAATTGCCAATGATCCAATAAAAGTGATTATTTCTAATGCTTTTCGTTTCGAATCTGCTAAATGTGCTAAAGGAGACAATCCGATTTCACCTAAACTTTTTTGTGTTTGCGTAAAAGTTAGCAAACTTATAATCATTACGATGGCTGCAAAACCAAAGGCATAGTTCCAACGCAAGTTTTCAGGCACAAATGAAGCCCATAAATTCCCGTTAGCCACTGCAATACAAATATAACCTCCAATTAAAGCTCCAAGATTAACCCCTGCATAAAACAAAGAAAAACCAGCATCACGACGCGCATCTCCATCTTTATACAACTGCCCTACCATTGAAGAAATGTTCGGTTTAAAGAAACCTGTTCCTACAATCGTAAAACCAATTCCGATGAAAAAGAAATTTTTAGGATCGATAGCTAAGATTACACTTCCGACAATCATTAACAAACCTCCCCAAAAAAGAGATTTTCTAAGTCCTAAAATCTTATCTGCGAACAAACCTCCAATAAATGTAAACGCATATACCCAAGCTTGAGTCGCACCATATTGAAGATTGGCTGTTTTTTCGTCCATGGTTAATTGACTTACCATAAAAACCACCAACATTCCGCGCATTCCGTAGAAACTAAAACGTTCCCACATTTCGCTAAAAAACAAATACCACAGTTGTTTTGGATACTTTCCTTTAAAATCTTGAATTTCTTGTACTGTTGTTCCCATATTAATTAATTCCTTTTTCTTTCATTACTTTATTTAGTGATTTCAGCAATGCAAACATCAATAAAGTGGCAAACATTAATAATCCGAAGTTAAGCCAAAAGAAATTGGTTTTATCTTCATAGGTATCCCACATACTGGCTAAGACACCACTTAATTTATTTCCAATTGAAGTCGCTAAAAACCAACCTCCCATCATTAAAGAAGTGATATTGGTTGGACTTAACTTAGACACCACAGACAATCCCATCGGACTCAGGAATAGCTCCCCAATTGTGATTACTCCATAATTAGCAACCAACCACCAAACTGAAACTTTTTCGGTTCCGTTACCGCCCATATTTACAGCAGCTACCATCACCAATACAGATAAGGCTGAAATTAGTAATCCGAAGGCAATTTTTGTAGGTGTAGATGGTTCTTTTTTTCTACTTCGTAAGAAAGTGAAGAAAGCCACCACCAATGGCGTTAATATAATTACCCAACCTGGATTGATCGACTGACTCAAATTAGTTGCCCAAAGAGATACTTTCGAACCTTCGGCCGGTTTTAATTCTTCTTTTACATTTCGGAAATACAACGGATAGTTTACTTCCTTTTTTACTACTCCATTTTCCTTTTGCAAACGGAAATTATCATCATATAATTCTACCGAATCTTTTTTGAATTCGACTTCTTTCGCCAGTTTTAAATTACTGAACAAAGATTGAGAAGTTCCAGTCATTTCACGATCGGTGTATCTGTCGGCCCAAGTGGTTAATGCCGATCCATTCAATTTGAAAACAGCCCAGAACAAAATCACAACTGCAAAAATTGCCAATAAAGCCCCAATTGGTCGCTTATCATCTGGTTTAGCCTTAAAGTAAAGACTTCCATAAAAGAAAATTACCGGAATACAAGCGAAAATAAATGCATCGGTACTATCAGAACCAAAAATATAACTGTTTGGATTTGCATCTGAAGTCACTCCTTTCAACAACCATCCAATCACACCAAATACAACCGATGGTAATAAAATAAATAATACGATTTTATAAAACGGCATATCGCCTTCCTGAAATCCTTTTTTAGCGGTTTTATCTCCGTAGTGTTTAGTCCCTAATAAAAAGACAATTACACCCACAAACATTCCAACTCCGGCCGCCATGAACGCATATTGCCATCCTAATAAAATTTGCAATGCTGCACCAAAAAAGTTACAAATAAATGCTCCAACATTAATACCCATGTAGAAAATATTGTAGCCTTCGTCTTTCTTGTCTTTGTATTGTTCGTCGTTATAAAAATTACCAAGTAAAGTAGAAATATTCGGTTTAAAGAAACCATTCCCAACAATCACTAACGTCATAGCGACATATAACATGGTCAAATTATGAATACCCATCATAAAATAACCCGCTCCCATCATCAAACCACCAATTACGATTGATTTTTTGTATCCAAAATACCTGTCGGCTACTAAACCTCCAACGAATGGCGTTAAGAAAACTAAAGCAATAAAAGTTCCGTATAAATCAGAAGCTTCTTTTTCGGTCATGGCAAAACCTGCTTCGACATCTTTTAAGTAAAGGGTAAAAATTCCGATCATTAAATAATAACCGAAACGTTCCCACATTTCAGATAAAAACAAATAAGGCAATGCCTTAGGATGAGATTTCCACATAATTTTTTGGTGTTTAAATAAAAAAGCCTGTAACTAGGTTACAGGCTTGAAAGATATAAAAATATTTTTTAATAGATTTATTGAACTCCGTTCATCATTTTCTTTAAACGTGGAGACAATAAAGCAAGGATAATTGCTGCTACACCACAAAGGATAACGAACACCATAAAGAACTCATATAAATTGTGAATTTCAAATCCAGCAAAAGTAGTATTTGCCATTGGCAATTGCTCTTTTTCGAATAAAGCTACTTGCTCTGCAGTTAGCGTTACTTTTTTATCCAATACTTCTTGAAGGTTAACTCCTAATTTTTCCGCTTTTTGAAACTTATCTCCTGTTGCAGGAATAATAGCTCCTAATGAACCTGCTAAAGCATACCCTGCAGCATTTGAAATAAAGAATACACCATATAACAATGAAGCAAAACGTTTTGGCGCTAATTTACCAACTAAAGACAATCCGATTGGAGACAAACAAAGTTCTCCCATTGTTTGGATTAAGTACAATAACATTAACCATTTAATAGCTAACAAACCGCTATTTCCTAAATCTTTTACGTTATGTGCAATGATGAAATAACTCAAAGCAATTAAGGCTAAACCGATAGCTTGTTTCAATGGAGAAACTGGTTCTTGCCCTTTGGCTCTTAATTTATCCCAAAGCAAACTGAATGGTAATGCTAAGGCAACTACGAATAATCCGTTAAAAATTTGCACCATTGAAGGCGGCATATCCCATCCGAAAATATGTCTATCCGTTTGGTTATCGGCAATAAACGTTAATGAAGAACCCGCTTGTTCAAAAGCAGCCCAGAAGAAAATAATAAAGAACGAAACGATATAAATAACCCAAATTCTTTGTCTTTCTACTTTATTTTCAGCAGAACTCATAATTAAGAACGCTAAAGCAATACCAGCAGAATAGATGAATGGATAAATAATTCCTTTGATTAATTGTCCCATTTCCACAGCAGTGAATCCGAACTCTCCAACCAATACATATCTGAATACAAAGAATAAAGCAACGAATAATCCGATTGCAATTCCGATTGATTTTCCTGTGAATTTTGCAGTTTGTGTTTCTCCTTCTTCAAAATCATCACTTGAATTGTGTTTTGGTAAACCACCAATTGGTCTACCTTCTGGAGTCACTACATATTTATTTTTAAGAACAAAGAAAGTTATTGTTCCAATGATCATTGCAATAGAAGCCGCTAAGAATCCCCATTTGAAAGCAAAAATATCTCTTACTCCTGCATCATCTTTAACATCTCCTAAATAAGGACAAATGAACTGACCTAAAAAGGCACCCATATTAATTCCCATATAAAAAATGGTAAAAGCCGAGTCTAATTTCGATTTTTCTTGCTTTGGATACAAGCTACCTACCATTGAAGAAATGTTTGGTTTGAAGAAACCATTTCCAAAAATGATAATAAATAATGCGATCCACATTATTGTTTTAGCTCCTCCTAAATTAGAAGAAAACGTTGAAGCACTTAAGAATAATAAAAACTGCCCGATAGCCATTAAGGTACCTCCTACTAGAATACAGTTTCTGTTCCCTAAATATTTATCAGCAATAAACCCTCCTAAAAGTGGTGTTAAATAGCATAAAGCTAAAAATCCACCATAAATAATTGCGGCATCTGCTTCTTTTATTAAAAGAGAATTTACCATGAAAAGCGTTAATAACGCTCGCATTCCGTAGAAATTGAAACGTTCCCACATTTCAGTTCCGAATAATACCCAAAGTCCCTTTGGATGTCCAGTTTTTACTGTTTCACTCATTTTTATTTGTTTTGGTTTCTATTGTTGGTTAATTATAATTTCTCTTTGATGAAATTCGTCATTTTCGTGTACAATTGTAATCTTGTTTTACCGCCATAAATACCGTGGTTTTTATCCGGATAAATAGCCCAATCAAATTGCTTGTTAGCCTGAACTAAGGCCTCAATCATTTTCATGGTGTTTTGTACATGAACGTTATCATCTGCTGTACCGTGAATTAACAAAAAGTTTCCTTTTAGCTTGCCCACGTGTGTGATTGGCGAATTATTATCGTAACCTCCTGCATTTTCTTGAGGCGTTTGCATGTAACGTTCAGTATAAACACTATCATAATTTCTCCAAGAGGTTACAGGCGCTACAGCAATAGCCGTTTTAAACACATCCGCTCCTTGGAAAATACAGTTTGACGCCATAAATCCTCCGTACGACCAGCCAAATATACCAATTCTAGATTTATCTACATAAGAATAGTTTCCAATTACTTTAGCAGCATCAATTTGATCGATTACTTCGTATTTCCCCAATTCTTTTTGAGTGCATTTTTTAAATTCTGCTCCTTTAAAACCTGTTCCTCTTCCGTCAACACAAGCAACAATATAACCTTGTTGTGCTAACATCATAAACCAATAATCATCAGTAGCATTCCATTCGTTATTTACTTGTTGAGAACCTGGCCCTGAATATTGATACATAAATACTGGATATTTTTTGGTAGCATCAAAATCTTTCGGTTTAATCATCCAGATGTTTAATTTATGTCCTTTTTCTGTAGTTAGCTCAGAAAATTCTTTTGAAGGCAAGTTATATGCTGTCAATTTCGTTTCTAAATCCTCGTTCGATACAATTGTTTTAATTGCATTTCCTGATTTAGAATCGTTTAAGGTGTATTTTGTTGCGTTTTTAGCACTTGAGAACGAATTGATAAAATATTGGAAATTCGG
Organism: Bacteroidota bacterium; assembly: GCA_040385625.1. GTDB lineage: Bacteria > Bacteroidota > Bacteroidia > Flavobacteriales > Flavobacteriaceae > Flavobacterium. Next base: position 50,681 of record JAZKHA010000011.1, on the reverse strand, counting down.
ACTAAATGTCGCGTTATTCGTTCCTGTTTGGGCTGTTAAACGTTTTTTACCACTTCCGTTTAGTTTAACAGTATACACATCACGATTTATTGAACCGTTTTCTACCGATTGGTAATAAATCATTCCGTTTTTTTCATCAAAACCATAATAAGAAGTTACTTCCCAAGGTCCTTTTGTAATTTGACTTTTCAGTTTCCCATCTTTACTGTAATGGTAAATGTGATTATATCCATCTTTTTCAGAAGTCCAAATAAAACTATTGTCTTTTAAGAATGTTAGGTTATCTGTAACATCTACATAGGCTTTGTCTTTTTCATTCAAAACTACTTTTGTAGCACCTGTATTTCCGTCAATAAACAACAAATCTAAATTATCTTGGTGTCTGTTTAAAACTTGAGCTGAAAGAGTATTGGCATCATTCGTCCATTTCATACGAGCAATATAAAAATCGCTGTAGTTGTCCAAATTTATCTTTTGAGTTTTTCCAGTTTTTACATCATAAATGTGTAACGAAACCGCTGCATTTTTTTCCCCTGCTTTTGGGTATTTGAATACACTTTGAGTTGGGTATAATCCTTGGTTGTACATATCCATTGAAAATTCCGGCACATTCGTTTCGTCAAAACGAATAAATGCAATTTTATCGGAACCTGCATTCCAATCGAAAGCTTTTACAAAAGCGAATTCTTCTTCATACACCCAATCCGTAATTCCGTTTATAATTGAATTCTTTTTACCATCTTTTGTAATTCGAATGTGCTTTTTGGCAGCAATATCATACATGTACAAATCATTTTCGAAAGCATAACTAATTTTAGTTCCATCCGGCGAAAAACTTGGCTCTTGTACTTTGTAATCAGCCAACTTGGTTAATGTTTGTGAAGCGATATCATAAATAAAATAATGAGCTACAAATGAATGTCTGAAAATTTGATCACTATTATTCGCAATTAAAATTTTCTTTTCGTCTTTGCTAAACGTGTAGCTATCAATACCTTCTAATAACTTAGAATCTTTAGAGTCTACAATTGTAGACACTTTATTCAAAGTAGCAAAATCATACAAATCAATTTGTGCCGAATTGCTTTTTCTATCAAAATTTAAGACCGTGTACTGGTTGGTGTTTTTCATGGCGTTTAGTTCGTCCATTCCTTTGGCTCTAAAAGCACCACTCCAAATTTCTTCTAAAGTTAATTGTTGTTGTCCTAGTGCCGAAAACGAAACTACTAAAAGACAAGCGACTGCTAAAAATCTATTTTTCATTATTGCAAAATATAAAAGTGCCCAATTTTAGTGAAAAAATTCCAAATGAAACCTAAAATATATGTTAAAAGCATTTTCAAAAGGATTATTGACTTCAATTCAATCACTAATTTTATCTTTGCAAATCAAAATTTTATGCAAAATGACCAAAGCTGTTTCTGGATTTTCAAAATTATCGAAAGAAGAAAAAATAAATTGGATTGCTTCTAACCATTTTTCAAATGCAACAGAAGCCATTCAAATCATCAAAAAATATTGGAATTCGGACGCTGAATTGCAAAAATTACACGATGAATTTATTGAAAACACGATAACCAATTTTTATTTACCGCTTGGTGTGGCACCTAATTTTGACATTAATGGTAAAAATTACACGATTCCCTTCGCAGTTGAAGAAAGTTCGGTTGTGGCAGCAGCCAGCAAATCGGCTAAATTTTGGGGTTCTCGTGGCGGATTTAAAACTACCGTAATCAATACCGAAAAAATAGGTCAAGTTCATTTTATCTATAAAGGAGATCAACAGAAACTACTATCGTTTTTCAATCATATAAAATCGAAATTTTTCACCGAAACAGAAAGCATTACTAAAAACATGCAAAAAAGAGGGGGTGGAATTCTAGACATTGTTTTGAAAGACAAAACGGCTGTATTAGACAATTACTATCAGCTGCATGCGACTTTTAACACCAAAGATTCGATGGGAGCCAATTTCATCAATTCGTGTTTGGAACAATTTGCTAAAACACTTAAAGACGAAGCGCAAAATTTTGATGGTTTTACTTCTGAAGAAAAAAACATTACGGTTGTCATGAGCATCTTGTCGAATTATGTTCCCAATTGTGTGGTTCGGGCTGAAGTTTCATGTGAAGTTGCAGCATTGACCGAAAAACATATCGAAAATCCACAAGAATTTGCCGAAAAATTTGTCCAAGCCGTTCGCATCGCCGAAATTGAACCGTATAGAGCGGTCACCCACAATAAAGGAATCATGAACGGAATCGATGCTGTAGTTTTAGCTACAGGAAACGATTTTAGAGCGGTTGAAGCAGGAATTCATGCGTATGCTTCTCGCAACGGACAGTATTCTAGTTTATCACATGCCAAAATTGAAAATGGAATTTTTACATTTTGGATGGAAATTCCATTAGCATTGGGAACTGTCGGCGGATTAACCAGTTTGCATCCTATGGTGAAAATTGCTTTGGAAATGTTAGGAAAACCATCGGCGCAAGAATTAATGCAAATTGTAGCAGTGGCTGGTTTAGCGCAAAACTTTGCAGCCTTGCGTAGTTTAACCACTACAGGAATTCAACAAGGACACATGAAAATGCACTTAATGAATATCTTGAACCAATTTAAAGCGAATGATGATGAACGCAAACAAGTAGCAAAATATTTTGAAAAAAATACCGTTACACACAGTGCGGTGGTGGATTATTTAGCTGAAATACGAAAATAATTTTGAAAGAAACCTTCTACAGCAACGGGAAACTACTTATTACTGGCGAATATGTCGTATTAGATGGTGCGAAAGCTTTTGCTTTGCCTACTAAATTTGGACAAAATTTAATTATTGAAAAAAGTAACGACAAATTAATACACTGGACTTCTTATGACAGTGATGGAAGTATTTGGTTTGAAAGTTTAATTTCTTTTGATTCGATTGCAGAAAAAAAAGTATTTGAAGAAGATAAAATAAAAACAACACTTATTGAAATTTTACATCATGCTTATTTACTAAATCCTGGTTTTTTAAATCAATCAAAAGGCTACATTATAAAGACCGAATTGACTTTTCCTAAATTTTGGGGCTTAGGCACTTCTTCTACTCTACTTAACAACATTGCTCAATGGCTGCAAATTGATGCTTTCACGCTGCTTAAAAACAGTTTTGGAGGCAGTGGTTATGATGTTGCTTGTGCGCAATACAACTCGCCTATAGTTTACCATTTACAAAATGGAAAACCTGTCATATCTATCATTGAATTTAATCCTAGTTTTACACACAACATTCACTTTGTTTATCTTAATAAAAAGCAAAGCAGTAAAATTGCAATTGCCAATTATTACAACAAGCAGGGGGATATTCAGGAAATCATTCCTGCAATCAACTTGCTTACTCAAAATGTAATTGAAGCTGAGGAACCAAAAGCATTTGCTCAAGCACTTCAAGAACACGAAATTGAAATGAGCACCATTCTTGAAATGGAGACAGTTAAAGAAGCATTGTTTTCTGATTTTAAAGGAACCTTAAAAAGTTTAGGCGCTTGGGGTGGTGATTTTATATTAGCCATTTCAAAAGAAAATCCAACTCAGTATTTCAAAGATAAAGGTTACGAAATAGTCATTCCTTATAAAGAAATGATTTTATAAAAACCGAAAAGTATAAAACCAAAAAAGTCCCCACAATGTGGGGACTTTTTTTTATAATTTGAATCTAATTAGTTAAAACTAGCTCTGTTATCTTCAATATCAGCATCACGTTTTAAGATGTAGAATAATCTACCCGTCGCTGAATTTTTAGTTTGACTTCCAATTCTAGAAACAATCTCTTTGAAATCAGTAGCTGCTGGAGCTTTTACCGTTGATTTCACTTTTATTTTGAAAACTCCTGAATTACCCGCAATAGTTTGAGAAACAACCCCAGGTTTTAATGAGAAAGCTGCACCTACTACTTTCGGTTCTGGACCAATTGATTCAATGAATGAACCAGCAGCAGCCACGTCTTTTGCTTCTTTTACTGGAGAACCGGTAGCTTTTGCAACTGCTTCTAAAGTAGCTCCACTCATTTTCGCCTCGATTAATTTTGCTTTTTTCTCGTTTCTTAATTTGAATCCAAAAGCATTTTTAGCTTCTTCGATTGGCATTAATCCTGCTTCGTTTACTGCTTTTACACTCGCAATTACATGTCCGTTTGGAGTTTGAAAACGTTTCACATCTCCTTTATCAGCTGTAAATGCCCAACGTACAATTTCTCTTTGTGGTCCAACACCTTGAATGTTTTCATCAAGTGCCAATACTTTTGATACCGGAGCAACTGTTAATTTTTCAGCTTTAGCAGCTACTTCAATACCTTTTTCTTTTGCTAAAATTTCAAATTTAGAAGCTTGTGTAAAAGCTGCATCACTTGTAGCTTCAGAAGGAATGATTTTTTGAGCAATCGTTGCCAAACGAATTCCATCTTGTTTATCGGTTACTTGGATAATGTGGAAACCGAATTCCGTTTCTACTAAACCAATTTTACCAACTGGATTAGCGAAAACAAAATCTTTATATTTTTGAGTAAAACCAGTTTGCTTTGTAATATATCCTACATCACCACCTTGTTGTTTTGAATTATCATCAGAGTTTGTTAATGCTAACATAGCAAAAGACCCTGGATTGGCTTGAGCTTGCGCTAATATTTCGTTTGCTTTAGCTTGAGCCTCTTCTTTAGTTCTGTTAGATTGTGGTCCTGCAGAACCTTTATAAGACAATAAGACATGGCTAGACTTAACATTAAAGCCAGCTTTTTTACCTAAAGATTTAGAAATACAGTAGTAATCTCCAAACATGTAAGGTCCATAAATACCGCCTTGAGGTGTATTAAACAAGGCTTCAGCATGATCAATTGGTAAATCTTTTTTAGCAATGTAAGTAGAATCGTATTTGATATCTGAATTAGCATTTACAAACTCGATTGGACTTGCTGTATTTTTGAAACCAGCAACCGTATCATTTTTAGCTGTTGTAGCATTGTATACTACAGAAGCATTCATTAATCCATTTACTTTATCTTCTACTGCTTTTTGATCAGTAACCGATGGTTTGTCCTCAATTAGTACATATTCAATTTCACGAGAAGCTTCTGCTTTGTATTTTTTCTCGTTCTTTTTCATGTAAGCAATGATTTCATCATCAGATAATTCTACTTTTTTATCATCGATAGTTGTGTAAGGAACAGCAACTACATCAAAAGTAACTTTATTGTTTTCTAATTCGTAATTGAATTTACCTTCTGCCTGAGTAGTATAAAATCCAGATTTAACCATTGAATTATACATTTGCTCTTTAGCGTATTGTGCAACTTGCTTTTCGTAATTCAACCATTGATTCCAGCTTTCTGGCTGTTTTTTCATAGAAGCTAAAAACTCATTGAATTTTCCTTTGTCAAATTGACCCGCAGCATTTAAGAATTGTGGGTTTTGAGCAAATTGCGGATCTTCTTTAATCACATTGATCAATTGATCATCACCTAAGCGTAAACCAACTTTCTCTAATTGCTCTTCCAATAAAACTCTTTTCACTTCTTGCTCCCAAACACCGTTTGTAGCTTGCATCATAGAAATCCCTTGTTGACTTTTTTGCATTGCATCAACTTTAGTTCTAAAATCCTCGAAAGAAATGTCTTGACCATTAATGGTTCCTGCATTTTTAGACATCGATTTAAAACCTCCATTTTCAATCAAAGCACCAACTATAAATGCTAAAAGCGCTAATCCTACTACTACAGCAACTAGTAATGAACGTTGTCTAATTTTTGATAAAACTGCCATTATATTTTATTTAATTTTTTATTCAGTGGGCGAAAATACAATTATCTATGAAATAATAAAAGATGTTCGCTTTTATTTTAATAGAAACTTTAATTTTTTATTGATTGTTACTTCTATTGTCGAATTTCTTAGCAAACTTTCTACGAAAGAAAAACATTCCAATTGCAACAACTCCTAATCCTAAAATGACATAAGCATTACCATCTCCAGAATTTAATTTTATTGACCCGTCAATTAAAAATAAAATTCCTGCTACCAAATAAGCGTATTGTGTGTATTTTAATAAGTTCATGATTATAAGTTATAAGTTCCATTAATTTGTTGGGTATCTAAATGTTTGAAATCCTTACTAAAGTCAATTCCAATTCCATTTATAACACTTCCTTTATCTGTAAATCGATACGGTTTTTGCGTAAAAAACCATTCATTTTTTTGATCGTAATACAACTGTTCTGTTTCCAGTTTTTTACCGTCATGAGTAGTGATAACAACACTTCCTGTAAGTTCGATAATACTTGTACTTCCGTATGAAATTGCATAATTGGAAGTTACAAAGCTTGTATTGGCTTGATCATCATAAATCGTTAAATGAATTCCTTTTGGAAACTCATTAAACGGAAATTCTGTTTGTGAATAATCCAACATTTGTGGCGAAACCAAAACCGCTTTAATTTTACCTGAATCGGTATATTTTAAATTAAAATCCTGCGCTTCCCCTACTGGATTAATTTCGGTAATGTTAATTTTTTGAACCTCTTTAATATTACTTTCACATGAAATAAAAAAAAGTGCTGTCGAAATAAACAACATCACTTTTTTTATAATTATTTGAGATTCTAAACTAATCATTAGTCGAATTTACGTTTTACAAACCATCTGTCATTAAATGATAATCCTACCGAGAAATTCATATAATTTTCTTGAACTAAACCAGCATTCGTAGTACCTTTTTTTCCAAGCTCAAATCCTAAATTAATATTAGAAAAAGTTCCGCCTAAAGGAAAGCCTAATCCCAATGTAAGAGCTTGATCCTTTATTGATTCATTTCTAACCACTAATCCAGTTTTTTCGTAACGCAAACCAGCTCTATATGTTATTCTGTCAAAATAATTAGAAAACGAGTTGTATTTTGGAGTAAAATAACCCCCTAATGAAAATTTAGATCCTTTTTCATATACTGCTTCATCGTTTAAGTCTACATCTAGATCTCCTTTACTTAACAAAGAAATTTCAGTTCCAACAAACCACTTTTTCTCATCACCTATTCCTGTACCGATTGATAATTTTGAAGGCAATCTAAGTTTAGTATTTGGCACATCATCTTCCGTAACATTAGACAAAACAATAGTGCTACCTTGAACAGACAAAGTCCCTGTTTGTCTCAAATTATTAGAATTTAATACCGCACTTGGCGCAAAACTTAAACTAGATACGAAATTATAGTTTTTAATTTTTGTTTTATAAATCAACCCAGAATTAAGACTTAACCCTCCAATTTCAGATTTATTAAGCTCATTAATCCCATTTTGTAAATCATTACCAAAAAAAGCTACATTTCTTTCTATTTTACCAAAATTATAAGCAATTTCAGCACCAAAACTTATCTTTTTATTAAGTTGGTATCCCGCTCCAACAAATGCTTTATTAACACCTCCGGTTCCATCATATTTATAACTTTCCGTACCTGTATTACTTACAATCTTATACCCAACTGCAGAATAAGGCATTAGTCCTAAATTTACAACTAACTTACCTGCAGGGAAAGCCATTGACAAATAATCTAAAGTGGTACGTTGTGCTTTTTGTGTTTCAGTATCATTTTTAAGTTTTGTAGGAGAAAAAGTCCCAGCAACGGCAAAAGTAGTCAACTTCAAAGAAGACAATGCAGCCGGATTTTGTAAATTGATATGAATACTATCGTTCAGAATTCCTAAACCTCCCATCGAGCGATTCTCAATGGTTCCTTTAAATTTAACCTCACCTATTCCGTGAAATGAATAGGGTGATGCTGTACCTTCTTGTGCAATTGTGTGTAATGAGAAAAGGAATAAACTTCCTAAAATTATTTTCTTAATCATTGTTGATTTGATATTGATATAAATGTTTCAAACTTTCCAGCAGAAAATTTGAATTGGCAAATATGGTATTTTTTAATCGTTTAGCCAAAAAATTAGCGTCCCCACCCGTTAAAATTATGATAAAGTTTTCTTTTTGAGAGGTTAACTCATTGATATATCCATCTATTTCAAAAGACAAACCATTTACAACTCCTGAATGCATTGACTCAGCAGTCGAGTTTCCAATTGTTTTTTCTGGTTCTTCTTTGGTTAGCAAAGGTAATTTAGCCGTATAATTATGCATTGCCTCATAACGAAGACGTATTCCTGGCGAAATAGCCCCTCCGTGATACACATCCTTTTCATCAATAAAATCATAAGTCACACAAGTCCCAGCATCAATTACCAAACGATTTTTTTTGGAAAATTGAAGAACTGCACCTGCAGAAAGCACCATTCTATCTATACCCAATGTTTCTGGCGAACTATAATTATTTTGAAAAGGGAACTTCTGATCTCTAACTACAAAATGAATTTTTACTCGATTTGAGAACGTCTCGAAAGCCGATTTATCAAGTTTTCCAACTGAAGCTACTACCAAAACCTTGATTTTTTCAAATTGATTTAAAATATTTTTAATCTCTTTGAAAATATTTTCATACTCAAAACTTGTGCTATTAATTATTGTATTGTTCTCAAAAACAGCACTTTTAATTCTTGTATTACCTACATCTATAGTTAAAATCATAATGATTGCATTGGTAGCGCAAAGCTACGAATAGATTTTTTTAAAAAATTGTTTTGGATAAATGAAAAATGGTTCTATATTTGCACCCGCAATCAACAAGCAGTACTGCTTAAAGAAAGCCAAAGGTGCCTTAGCTCAGTTGGTAGAGCAACGGACTGAAAATCCGTGTGTCCCTGGTTCGATTCCTGGAGGCACCACCTTAAAAAACCCACTCAATGAGTGGGTTTTTTGTTATCTATAAAAAAAGCCAATCCTTAAGGATTGGCTTTTTTTATAGTATCACCTGTTACTTCATTATACTCTGTTTCTTCCAACTCATCCGATTTTTTTCCAATTTTAACAATCGGATTATCTTGTGTTCCAGTTATTTTTAGTGGAACTCCTATAATTCCTAGAGGAGGCAACCCTAGTCGCATTTTTAGATTCAACTTACCATCTAAAGATGCCTGACCAGCAATTTTAGGTCGGAAACCAGCTACTTTAAATTTAAATTGCTCTACAGTCATGATATTGTTTTTCACAACAGTCTTAATATCAATTTCTGATAGATCTGGATTTTTAAGTCCATCATGCTCGGTAGTTTTACTCACTGCATTAAACAATTTAAACCCTTTCATTTTTACTTTTTTAACAGACAGAACTCCACTTCCTTTGAGAGAAGGATATATTGGCTTCATATTTTTATCCAGATAACCCCCAACATTGTAATTCAGCGATACAATCCCTTCAGCTGTTTTGGCTGCAGGAGCCATATCCCGGAACATTTTTACTTCATTATATGCTTTTTTGACATCAAACTCCTTCGCTACCACTTTGTAATCAAAAAACGCTTTTTGTGTACCGATATTTTTATAAGAAGCATTCATTTTAGTCGAACAACCAATCAAATTGAATCCCATATTTTTTAATTGAATCTCTCCTTTATCCATCTTAAGATAACTAGTGAGATTTGTGATGTCCAAACCTTCAAAATTGACTTTTCGAAAGTTTGTCAGCAAACTTAAATTAAAATTAGGCGGTATCACTACTACTCCTGAAGTTACTGAAACCGAAGTGTTTTGCGAAGTCTCCGATTCAGATTTTACTGAAGTAACCGACATAAATTCATCTACATTAATATAATTGGATTCTACTTTGAATTCTCCTTTCAGAATAGCTTTATCGGACATGATAAAATTAATCACATTCTGCATTTGACCATTCATTTTAAAATCAGATTGACCATAGGAAGCCAAAAAGTTTTTAAAAGACATCGTATTCTGATTGAAAGAAAACAATCCTTCTTTAATCACAAAAGGCTTAGGAAGGTGATTTGACGTTGTGCTGATATTCTGTAAAAACAAGGTGCCACTATTACTTAATCTGTTATAATTTCCATTAGTAGCATCACTTTGCCTGCCTTTCAATGATAAATCTGCTTTTACAAAACCTTCAATATCTAAATCTTTTTGCGAGAATACTTTATACACTCTTCCCAAATCAATTTCTCCTTTGGCTTTTATATCATACAAAATGTCATCAAAATTTTCTAAAGACGCATTCACGTACATTTTCTTGCCTTCGAAATCAAAGGAAGCCGGTGTAATTTTTACATTCAAATCACTATATTTTCCAGATGTGTTGATCACATTCGCTGTAAGGTTGATAGCTGAAATTGGATTGGGATACCATTGTGTTTTTAAACTGGCATTTTGCAAGACCACATTTCCTTTCGTTACCGGAAACAATCTTTTTTCTTTGTCATAAACTCCGTTAGCTGTGATGTCTGCAATTAATTTACCTGAAAAATCCATATTTTGGATTCCCAATGCTTCGTGAAGTTTTTTCAAATCCAAGTCGGATTTAATTTTCGCTTTAATATTGGGCGCTGTTAATCCCACCGTTTCAATTACTCCGTTGAAATAATCTTTTCCCATGCTAAATGAAAGCGGTGTAATTTTAATTAGCAGCTGATTAACATCAAGAGAAGGCAATTTAGTATCTAGTTTCAACGTCAAGTTCGACGCAGGATTTTGCGAGTTATTATAATTCACCAAACCATCTCTGATATTCATTGCGAAAGCCAAATCTGGTTTTTTGTTTTCTTCTACATTGTAAATTCCTTTCAAAGTCAACAGTAAATCTGTTTTTCCACCGATTTCTGTCTTTTCTAACCATTTCACATACTGTGGTGGCAATGCTGTAAAGAAGTCGTGCAGATTACTATCCTCTGAGTTTATCTTAAAATCTAGTTGGTAACCGCTTTTCAAGAAGTTTAACTTCCCAATAAAATCTATTGGTAGTTGATTAATCACTAAGTTGTTCTGTTGAAAAACAAATGCTAGGGAGCTGGTATTGATTTGAGTAATTAAATCAGCATTTACTTTTTTATTTTTTAAATATTCTTCTCCTCCAAAGGTAAAATCAAAAGAATCGATTTCTGCTTCGGTTTCTAGGTCAAAAATGGCTTTATCCAAATCCCCTTTTCCTAAATAATTAAATCCGACAGCATTAATAAGAATCTTAGCTGATTTATCATTGTAAATTAAATGTGTGTTTTCAATTTGAATGCGATCCAATCGCAATTCTGTTTCGCTTGATTTTTCTTCTTTAGATGATGGTTCAGAAACATACACATTGTAGTTTGCTTGTCCTTTTTCACTGATAAGAACATTCATTTCTGCATCGGAAACATAAATCTCATCAATTTTTATAGCACTATCAAACAGTAAACTTTTTAAATTCACTCCAAAAGAAACATCTTGTGCTTTCACTAAATTTTCATTTTGGTAAGGTGCAGAACCTTTTAGAGAAAAATCAGTCAATGTAAGCGTCAGTGATGGAAAATGATTAAAGAAAGACAAATTTGCTTCCTTAAAATCAAGTTCACCTTTCAATTTTTTGTTCGCGAATGACTTTACTTCTTCGGCAATTTTACCTGGGAAAAGTATTGGCAAAAGAAACATTAAAAGCAGAATAGAACCAATTGCTATTCCGCTAACTTTTAAACCTTTAAACAGTATTTTTTTGATATCCAATTTCATACTACAAAAATATGACGCCTTTTTATTTTATCATGAATTTACTTACTTTATTTTTCAAATAATTGTTTTTGATCATAAAAAAACGGGAAATTAATTTCCCGTTGTAATCCAATTGTTGATTTTTTTCTCAAGTAGTGCTAAAGGCATTACTCCAGATTCTAACACTTTTTGATGAAATACTTTGATGTCAAATTTATCTTTCATTTCTGTTTGTGCTTTTTGACGCAGTTCCATAATCTTCATCTGACCGATTTTATACGACAAGGCTTGGCCTGGAATCGCCATATAACGTTCAATTTCAGAAATAATACTCGCTTCGCTTTCAGCTTCGTTTTCTAATGAATATTTGATCGCTTGTTCACGTGTCCAACCTTTGCTATGCAAACCAGTATCTACCACCAAACGAATCGCTCTGTGCATTTCGTTACCTAACATCCCGAAATACTGATATGGATCTTGATACAACCCTAATTCTTTTCCTAAACTTTCCGTGTACAACGCCCAACCTTCTCCATACGCTCCAAACCAATTAAAACGTCTGAAATCAGGCAATTGCTGATTCTCTTGTTGTAACGAAATTTGAAAATGATGACCTGGAATCGCTTCGTGTAAAAACAAATCTTCGTCACCATAGTAGTTGTATTTTGCTACGTCCGGAATAGGCACATAAAAAACACCTGGACGTGAACCGTCTGCAGCTCCTTGTACATATTCGGCACTAGCGGTCTTTTCTCTAAAAGCTTCTACCCTACGCACCTCAAAAGCTGTTTTAGGTTGCAATGAGAACAACTTATCTACATTAGGCTTAATTTTTTCATGAATCGCTTCAAAATTAGCAATGACTTCTTCCGGTTTTTTAAACGGCATCAATTCTTTTTTGTTTCGCACATAATCGAAAAACTCCACAATAGTTCCTTTGAAACCAACTTGGTTTTTTACTTTTTCCATTTCCGATTTTAATCGCGCTACTTCTTTTAATCCCAAATCATGGATTTCAACAGGAGACATTGTAGTAGTTGTCCACTGTTTTGCATAAACTGCATATAATTTATCTCCGCCAGACAGACTTCCAATACCGCTTGTAGTCCTAGAAGCAGGTAAATATTCGTTCTTCAAGAAATTAGCCATTTTTTGGTATTGCGGCATCAGCTTTTCTGAAATCATTTTTTTATACTCCGATGTCAACGCCGTTTTAGTGGCTTCCGAAAAATCTTTCGGCATTTCTTTTATCGTTGAATAAAACAAATTATCCTCAACTTTCGGAGTGATTTGGTCAGCAAACTGCGGAATCAATTTTTCAGTTAATGCTTTAGGTAATACCAGTTTTTTGTCTATTCCCTTTTTCATATACACCATTGCCGAATCTATCCAAACACTATACCCGTCCATTCGTTTTAAGAAATTGCGATAATCCTTTTCCGTTTTGAAAGGTTGTGCTGCAGTACCGCTGGCAAACTGCGTCATCGTTAAATGTGTCCCCCAAAACTGATGAATAGGCATTAGATTGTTTTCTGTTTTTAATAAATCCTCACCTACAGAAGTTTCCCATTTAATGATTTCATAACTTATTTTCTCTTCGTCCGTTAAGTTATCCAGATTTACTTCTTCTAATTGCTTTTGGTATTTATCAAAGAATTCTTGTTGCTGCTTTCTATACGAATCCGTCATTTCAAATACAAATTGATCGTTGTACTCTTTTTGACCATTTAGTGTCGCATCTAAAGGATTCAGTGCATTCTTATCTTTAAAATAATTTTCGGTTATGGTTTTAAAATCAACTGTACTTTCTTTTTTACAATTCGTAAAAAAAAGAGTTAACAGACTTGCCGAAGCCAGCATTATTTTTTTCATGATTATTGGTTTGTTTGATTGTAAGTAAAACTATTAGATTTGACTGTAAATAAAAAATTCCTGTTAAAATTTTAACAGGAATTCGTTTTATACATTCTTCAAATTGATTATTTCTTGCTCCGTTAAAAAACGCCAATTTCCTCTTGGAAGATTCTTCTTGGTCAACCCCGCAAACGCTACACGATCAATTTTCAACACATCGTATTTAAAACTTTCAAAAATAGCGCGAACCACTTTTACATTGGAAGTTCGTAGTTTTAAACCAATTTCAGTTTTTGGTTCCCCATCTACATAACTAATCTCTTCTACAAAAAGTCTGTGTCCGTCAAGTGTTACACCATTTGAAATTTTTTCTAAATCTTCAAACTTTAAGTTTTTATCTAATGAAACTTGGTATATTTTAGATGATTTTTGATTCGGTAAACTGAATTTTCTAATCATATCTGTATCGTTGGTAAACAACAACAAACCTGTCGTGTTTTTGTCCATACGCCCTACGGGTTGAATTGGTGCATTGGTAGCGGTACGTACCAATTCGAAAACATTTCTATGCAATTCGTTTTCATCAACCGAAGTCGTAAAGTTTTTAGGCTTATTCAACAACACGTATTCTTTACGTCCTGGCGTTAGTGTCATTCCGTCAAAATTGACTACATCACCCGGTTTTACCATATACCCCATCTCGATTACGGGAATACCATTTACTTTTACATTTCCTGATTGAATGTAAATATCTGCATCACGACGTGAACAAGCTCCTGAATTTGAAATGTATTTATTTAGACGAATTTCGTCTGCATTTTTAGGTCTTTTTGCTGTAGGATTGGGCTTTTTAGCCACTTTTTCTGGAGCTACCTCCGGTTTTGCAGTTGGTTTTGCTTTTTTAGGCCCTTGTGCGCGCTTATCCATAGCAGGTTTTGGCTTATTAGAACTTGGTCTTGAGCTATTTGGTCTTGAACCACCACGTTTATTGCCTCCTGAATTATTCATAAATCTTTAATTTGATGCAAAGATAAGGAATTAGGATTTGGGAATTGTAATTTAAGATTACTTGATTAAATCTTCAGCAAATTTCTACCGTGAATTAAAACCGAAGGTTCAATAAGAATAATAGAAAAAACCCCCATAATAATGACTAATTTCAACACATTATGCAGTTGCAGGTATTCTTGGTGTGTTTGAGATTTCCATAATTTCAACAAAAAGAAAATTAGGACAATCAAACTCATGTAAAAATAAATATCCATGTAACCCACATTAAATTTTTCCACTAAAACATACACCGGAATGATGGTTCCGATGGTAAGTAGTGTAATAATTTGTTTGGAAATTTTTTCACCAAAACGCACTGGAATAGTCTGGTAATCATTAGCTACATCCCCTTTTATATTTTCTAAATCTTTAATCATTTCTCGAATTAGGATTAGTAAAAGTAAAAAAGTAGCATGAGCAAAAATCACATAATAGAAATTCTTGAAATACAGCAAAATCCCGAAGAAAGGCAAAACAGCCAATAAAGATGCCGTAAGATTTCCTATGATAGGATATTTTTTTAGTTTGTGAGAATAGAACCAAATCAGGAAAATATAAACGGCAAAAAACAAAGCAGCTCTAAAAGAAATAATAAAAGCCAAAGCAGTAGCTAGAAAATTCAGTGTAAAATACACTTGCAATTTCGTTTTTTGGCTTACCAATCGATCCAACATGGATTTGTTGGGACGGTTGATTAAATCTTTTTCGGAATCGTAAAAATTATTAATAATATATCCTGATGCGATAGTCAAAGTCGACACAAATACCAATATAAAGAGTCTCCAATCCAGAATTACATCTAAGGCTCTTCTTTCTGGTGCTAAGATGAAAATTGAGGACAAGTATTGCGCTAAAACAATGATGGGAATGTTATAACCGCGTACCACAGAAAACAAACTGAGAACTTTCATCAGTAAAAATTTCGTTTTTCTTGTGAGCATGTTCTAGTTGAAAGTTTAAGGTTATAAAAGTTTAAAGTTATTTTTTAAAACTGATATACTACTTCCAATTTATAGTTTTTTAACGATTCTTTAGCTTTTGCTAGGTCTTGTGTAAAGCCTAAAATATAGCCTCCACCACCAGAACCACATAATTTAAGGTAATAATCGTTGGTGTCGATTCCGTTTTGCCACACTTGGTGAAATTGCTCAGGAATCATTGGTTTGAAATTGTTCAAAACCACTTTTGAAAGCTTTTTGGTATTGGAAAATAAAGATTTTATATCGCCATGCAAGAAGTTTTCCACACAAGCATCGGTATGTTTGATGAATTGTGATTTCAACATTTTACGGAAGCCAGCTTCTTTTAGGTTTTCCATGAAAATACTCACCATTGGAGCGGTTTCACCCACAATTCCCGAATCTAACAAGAATACAGCGCCTTTACCACTAGTACTTTGTGTCGGAATTCCAGTCGCTTCAATATTGTCTTTCGAATTGATTAAAATGGGGATACTCAAATAACTGTTCAACGGATCTAAGCCTGAGCTTTTTCCGTGGAAAAACGATTCCATTTGAGAAAAAATCACTTTTAATTGTAATAATTTTTCACGGGTTAAATTTTCCAACACCGTGATTTTAGCATTAGCATATTTATCGTAAATCGCTGCCACCAAAGCACCGCTGCTTCCTACTCCATATCCTTGCGGAATACTCGAATCAAAATACATTCCGTTAATCACATCTGCTTTTAAAGCAGTCATATTGAAAGTTACCAATTCTGGTTGTTCCACCTGTAATTCTTCTAAATAAGAAGCAAAACGTTTCAAACTTTCATTGGATTTCACTGCTTCCACTGAAGGATTTTCTTCAATTTTCAAAGCGCCGTTGTAAAAATTATAAGGAATAGCTAACCCTTTAGAATCTTTGATGATTCCATACTCTCCGAAAAGTAGGATTTTAGAGTAGAATAGAGGTCCTTTCATGTTTATATAATTTATATTGAATAAATATACTATTTCTTTTTTAATTAGGCCATTCTAAGCCTAACTCAATTTCAAAATTATCATAACTGCTTAATACAACTTTAGCAGGTTTATCCGTCTGATACATACTCATATATACGGGCATGTGTTCTCCAAATTCTCCATGATACAAAGGAAATGATGCTTCGTTAAAACCATCATCATCATCATACAATCCAAAACTAAATTGATTTAAATCAACATAAAGCTCTTCATCGGTCAAGTCCCAAAATAAATTTTCTTGGTTGTATCTGATTGACGATTCATAAAATGTTGTTAGTCTTAGATCATTATACAAATCATGGGAGAAATTTAATAATTTAAACTTAACATCAGCAAGTCTATTAGGATCATTATCTGGATATTCCGAATCATAAATTCCTCCAAAATCTTTAAACGAATTTACTTTAATTGATGTTATCTTAACAACATTTTGAGGCTTTTTAACATTAAATGTTATCGCCTTTCTTGTAACTTCCTCATTTTTATCAGTTACCACAACTGTAATTGTTTTTTCTCCAATTCTTCCGAAAGCCAAATGCAAATTAGTAGTTAATGGAGGGTTTAAAAACATTCTACCCATTTGATATTCTAATAGATAATCTTCTACATAGATTGTTTCGATCGGATGACTTGATAGAACTTTTAAGGATATGCCTTCATTCAACATAACATCAGTCTTTTCAACATCTAAACTAATTTGAAAACTATCATCAGAATTTGAATCCTTAGAACAGGAGAACAAAGTTATTACTAAAACAAAAAGGGAAAAATATCTCATACTATAATTAAAATGACATAGCGCCATTACCAATTTCGTCACAAATATATTGACCATTTTGACAATAGCCAACTAATTCGTTCTTAATAAATTCTAAAACTTTTTCTTGCGTATTGTATGGATACAAAACATGCACGTTAGCTCCGGCATCAAGCGTAAAACAAACTGGGATTTGAGTTTCATTTCTGAACTTCCAAATGGCATTGATAATCTCTAACGTCTTTGGTTTCATCAAAATAAAATACGGCATGGACGTCATCATCATCGCATGCAAGGTCAAGGCTTCGCTTTCTACAATTTTGATAAAATTCTCTACATCGCCATTCCCCAGAACTGTTTTAATTTCAGACAGATTTTCATGGGCCTGTTCAAAACGTCTTTCGGCAAACGGATGATTGTGCATCAAATCATGTCCTACGGTACTAGAAACCTGTTTTTCGCCTTTATCAACTAGTAAAATAGTGTCTTGGTAGTTTTTAAAATTAGAATGGATTATTGATGGAAATTCGACGCCGAATAAATCAGAACTTCCTGAAATTTCAGTATGATTTCCCCAAACTACAACTTCACCTTTTATACTTCTGCAAGCGCTTCCCGATCCTAAACGTGCCAATAACGATGCTTTTTGGAAGAAATGGTCTTCGGAAATTGTTGGATTCAACGCTTTTTCCAAACTCATCACATTCATTGCCAAGGCGGCCATTCCGGAAGCCGAAGAGGCGATTCCCGAACTGTGTGGAAAAGTATTTTCAGTATCAATCGTAAAATAAAAATCCTTCAAATACGGGCAATATTCAAAAATACGCTCGAAAAATTTTTGGATTTTTGGTTTGAAATCTTCTTTTGGTTTTCCTTCAAATAACAAATCGAAAGAAAAATTACCATCATTTATTTTTTTGACAAAAGCCATTTTGGTAATGGTTTTACAATTATTCAGTGTAAAACTAATAGATGGATTCGCAGGAATCTGCTTGTCTTTTTTACCCCAGTATTTCACCAAGGCAATATTACTAGGCGCGCTCCATTGGAATTCCCCTTTTTCAATCTGTAATGTATAATTTGAAGCTATAAAATCGTTTTCCGAAATCATTGATTGTGAAATTTGCGCAAAGATACTTTTTTTGTTTAGGAATGTTCTAAATTTACGTTCAAACAATTCAAATTTAAATCTTGAAAAAAATTAATTGGGCAAAGATCGGAATTGCCGTTGTTGTATGTCTTGCAGTGGGATACCTATCAAGTATTCCTACACGGGAAAGTATCGAAAATTGGTATCCAACTATTCAAAAGCCATTTTTTAATCCGCCTGACTGGGTATTTGCTCCTGTATGGACCATTTTATACATCATGATGGGTATTGCTTGCGGGATAATTTGGACAAATCATCAGAAAAAAAATGCTGACACAAAGAATGCGCTTATGACTTTTGTGTTTCAATTAATCCTCAATGCTCTCTGGTCCTTACTATTCTTCGGATTAAAAAATCCTTTATTGGCTTTTATCGAAATTATTCTGCTCTGGCTAGTAATATACGAAACCATCAAATCTTTTACTAAAATAGACACAAGGACAGGAAAGTTATTATACCCTTATTTGATTTGGGTAAGTTTTGCAACGATTTTAAATGGCAGTATTTGGTATTTAAACCAATAGTGTTTAGGATTAATCTCTAAATTGTTGTGCAATAATAAATCCTCCAGTCCATGCATTTTGAAAGTTAAACCCTCCGGTAATGGCGTCAATATTTAAGATTTCGCCAGCGAAAAATAAATTGGACTGCAATTTGCTTTCCATTGTTTTGAAGTTGACTTCTTTTAAATCGATTCCTCCAGCGGTAACAAATTCTTCCTTGAATGTGCTTTTCCCATTCACTTGAAATTGCCCATTAATAAGTTGGTTTCCCAAATCAGTAAGTTGTTTTTTAGAGACATCCGCCCATTTAGTATCTGTAGTAATATCCGAAGCATTTAATAGACTTTCCCACAATCGTTTCGGGAATTCAAACGGACAGAATTTAGAAACTAACTTCTTGGAATTTTCTTCCTTTATTTTTTTTAAATTTTCCAAGACCTCGTCAAAATCCAAATCATTCAACCAATTCACCTGTAATGTAAACTGATAATTTTTAGCCGCCAATTCTCTGGCTCCCCAAGCAGATAAACGCAAAATCCCAGGTCCGCTCATTCCCCAATGGGTAATCAATAAAGGTCCCGAAGCTTTTAATTTACTGTCCTTCACTTTTACCGAAGCAATTGCCGAAACTCCCATCAAATCTTTGATTCGGCTGTCTTTGATATTGAAGGTAAATAAAGAAGGAACAGGTTCAACGACGGCATGGCCAAATGCCTGTATCATCTCCCAAATTTTTGGATTGCTTCCGGTGGTCATCACCAATTTATCACATTTGAAAGATTGCTGATTGGTGTCAATTTTCCAATAATCTTCACCTTTAAAAATAGACTGCACACTTTGCCCAGTGAGAACATCTATTCCTAATTTTTTGCTGGTATTTAAAAAACAATCAATAATGGTTTGAGAAGAATCGGTTACGGGAAACATTCGTCCGTCTTCTTCAATTTTGAGTTCGACGCCGTGTTTTTCAAACCATTCAATAGTATCTCCGGAACAAAACTGATGGAAAGGACCTTTGAGTTCTTTTTCGCCTCTTGGATAAAACTTCACCAAATCATTCGGTATAAAACAAGCATGGGTAACGTTACAACGACCTCCACCGGAAACACGGACTTTAGAAAGTACTTCTTTACCTCGTTCCAAAACGGCCACTTTTAGTTTTGGGTTATTCTCCACCACATTAATAGCCGTGAAAAAACCAGCGGCTCCACCTCCAACAATCACTACGTCGTAATTTGCAATCATAATCTATCCGGGAAATCAGAAATAATGGCATCCACGCCTAATTTCCGGACAAAGGTAATATCTTCAGGGGAATTTACTGTAAAAGTGTGAATTTTGAATTTTTGCTCATGTGCCAATTCTATAAATTCAGTTGTTAGTAGTTCAAACCAGGGATTAATGGAATAGGCTTCAATTTCTTTGGCCAATTCAAAAGCAGCAGCGAGATTTTCTTCGGTTAAAACCCCTAATCGAATTTTAGGATTCAGTGTTTTTATATCTTTCAATACTTCCCAATCAAAGGAAGAAACCGCAACATTTTTGTAACTAATTTCTTTCAAACGAACAAATTTTTCAATTTCCTCTACCACAATTTTTGCTGCATTTGGCTCTTTGATTTCAATATTTAAAAATGCCCCTTCCGGAAGTATATGAAAGACTTCTACCAAAGTAGGGATGCCTAATTTTTGAAATTCGGCAACGGTAAAATCTTTTACAAATCCAGCTGCATTTTTTATGGTTCTATCGACTGTTTCGTCATGAATCACTATTGCTTCATCATCGACAGACAAATGCACGTCGAGTTCAATTCCGTCAGCTCCTAATTCAAAAGCTTTCAAAAATGATTCGATGGTATTTTCAGGCACATGCCCTTTTGCTCCGCGATGACCAATTTTAAGCATAATTCATTAAAAAAGGCAGAAATTATTTTCGCCAATAATGTTAGTTTATAAATTTCACCGAACCTTTGCGATCTCCGTTATTAATCACAGCAATGTAAAGGTTATTTTTAGCAAGCGAAATTTCTTTTGTTTCCCCTTGATTAATTCTAAAATTTGATATTTTTTTTCCTAACAAATTATAGATTGTTACCTCAGAATTTCCTTTTATATTGCTGTAAAATGCTCCATTCACAACCTTAAATTCATTTTTCGAAAAAGCATTTTCTTTTACTGATAAAAAAGTACTTGGTTGAAAGCCATAATTGGTTCCTTGCAAATCCGGCGATTGTCTATCGCCAGCTCCATTTCTAATAATAAAAAACCATTGATTTACTACTGTATTGTCAAGCAACGTAGTGTCTCCTGCTCCATTATTAGTATAGGTTCTTGTTCCGATATTTACAGTGGCTACGTACTTGCCTTGTCCAGAATCGTAAGTCAAAGGCACTAAAGTTGATGTGTTAGTCCAAGTATCAGTATGATCCCAACTGGAATCTCCAGTTGTTTCTAAACCTGTATATAAAAACAAATTAGGATCACTGAAAGGGTCAAATAAAGAATAATCAGGGCCGTAAGTAATGGTCACTGTTCCTGAATTAATGTTGAACGGATTAGGCGTAACAACAAGTTGGGCAAACATCCCAACAGGAAATAACAAAAAAAGCATCATCTTTTTCATAACACATTTATTTTAATTGTTTTACAATTTAATTAATATGAAATATTGCCAAGGATTAAGTTTTATTTTTTGATCTTTTTCAAAAATCATTTCTTTCCCTGACATATAATCAATGTATTTTCCTTCCAGTTCTAAAGAAAATTCTTGCGTTCTTCTACTTAAGTTTCCTATATAAATTACTTTCTTTCCTTTGTTTTCTCTTTGGAAAGCCAAAATTCTAGTATCTGCAGAAGTAACTAAACGCTGATAAGACGCAGGAGTTTTTCCTCCGTTTAACGCTGAATTTTCAACCTTTAATTTACCCAACTTTTCGTAAACTGACATCATTTTTCCAACAGTATGTGGAATGGTATCTTTTTCAAAAAACTTTAATCTTTTATTTAAATCGTATTCCTGTCCGTTATATATCAAAGGGATTCCTGGTATTGTATAAGTCAATGCCGCCATTGTTTCAACGGCATCACCCATTCGCTCATATTCTGTCCCATTCCAAGAATTCTCGTCATGGTTTGAGGTAAAATTCATATGAATATCATCAGGCTGTAACGAGTCCTTCACTTTTTGCATGTATTCATCAAAGGCTGTAACTGTTTTTTTGCCTTTAGCAATGTCGTTTAAAATATGATGTGCTTCCCAACCGTATTGCATATCGAAAGCTTTTTTCATTAGCTCTGGTTTTTCAGCTTCGGCCAACATAAAAACCGGTTTGATTTTATTTAATTCAACTCTTGCTTTCTCCCAAAAATCAGTCGGAACTTCAGCAGCTACATCGCAACGAAACCCATCAATATTAAACTCATTTATCCAATACTTCATGTCTTCAATCATTACTTTACGAAGATTCTTATTGTTGTAATCCAATTCAGCAACATCCGTCCAATCAAACGGTGCAATCATTTTCCCTTCTTTATCCCGGGTATAATATTCCGGATGTTGGGTAACCCAAGGATGGTCCCAAGCGGTATGATTAGCCACCCAGTCTAAAATAACATACATTCCATTTTTATGGGCGGTATCTACAAGATATTGAAAGTCTTCTTTAGTCCCATACTTATGGTTAATACTTCTATAATCTCTGATAGAATATGGACTTCCTAAATAGATTTTCTTTTCAATTACGTCTTCAATATCATCAACCGAAAGATCTCCTTTAGCTTTTCTATTTTTAATTCCAATTTCATGAATAGGCATAAGCCAAAGCACTTTTACGCCTAATTTTTTCAATTTTGGAATATCGTGAATAAAAGCATTGAAGGTTCCTTCAGGAGAATACTGACGAATATTTGCTTCATAAATAATAGCATTGTCGGCCATTGTTGGTAACACAACTTCAACACCTCCTTTTACAGAAGCTTCTTCATTAGATTGCATATCTTTTTTACAACTTACTAACGAAGCGATTACAAGCGTACTTACTATTATTTTTTTCATTTTTATTTTTTTAATTCAATTATCATTGATGATTTACCATCGATATTTAATTCGGTTTTCAGCTCGATATTTTTATCCGAAATAATATCAACTCCCGAAGAATATCCTTTCAAATTTTCAGTAAATCGGGACAAATTGATTTTTTGGTTTCCGACAGCGTTATTAATCACGACCATAACCGATTCGTTATCGTTATGACGGAAATAAATATACACATTGTTTTCCGGAATATAATGCGTTAGTTTTCCGGAATGAATAACCGATTTTACTTTTCTCCAATTGAACAATTTCTTTGAAAAATTAAAATACTGGTTTTGCATCTCTGTTCTCCCAGAACTTGTAAAAGCATTATTAACATCGCCATTCCATCCTCCAGGAAAATCCTGACGAATATCTGCGTCTCCTTTGCCTTTGTCTCCCGCCATACCAATCTCTGAACCGTAATACAATTGTGGAATACCTCGCATTGTTGCCAATACTGTTGTTGCCATTTTGAATTTATTCAAATCATTTTTATAAATCTGATTAAAACGACCGGTATCGTGGTTTTCGGCAAAAATTAAAAGATTATTCGGATTGGCATACAAGAAATCGTTGACGAAATTTTCATAAAATTTAATCATTCCGTCGCTCCAATTCGCGTTGTCTTCGTTGAAAACATTTCCAAAAACATCGTGTAACGTAAAATCCATTACACTTGGTAAATTCGAATTGTAGCTCTGAATTCTTGATATCGGACTGTCTTTTTGCCAATAGGAAATTTGTGCTTGATCGTGCATCCAGACTTCACCTACGATATTAAAATACGGGTATTCATCTGTAACTGCCTTTGTCCATTTGGCAATACCTTCTTTTTCATTATAAGAGTAGGTGTCGACACGGAAACCGTCTAAATCGGCATATTCTATCCACCAAATAGCATTTTGAATTAAATAATTCAACACCAAAGGATTGGATTGATTCAAATCGGGCATAGAAGGCACGAACCAACCGTCCATACAATATTTCGCGTCGCGTTTCGATCCGTTTGTATCGTATTGGGTAGTCATGCGGTAATTGCTTTGTTGGTAACCCGGAAACTGATGAAACCAATCGTAGGTTGGCATATCTTTAAACATCCAGTGTTCTGCACCCCAGTGATTCGTTACATAATCTTTAACCAGTTTCATGTCGCGCTTGTGCATTTCCGAAGCCAAACGTTTGTAATCTTCATTGGTACCGTAACGTGAATCTATTTTATACACATCAGATTGCCCGTAGGTATGATACGAATAGCCTTTGTCATTATCTTCACAAAGCGGCGTGCTCCAAATAGTAGTTGCGCCTAATTCTTTGATGTAATCCAAATGATCGATCATTCCTTGAATGTCACCTCCGTGTCTTCCTCCCGGTAAACTCCTGTTGCCTTTTTCTTGTAATTCGGCTGAAGAATCATTGTTTGGATTTCCGTTGGCAAAACGATCGGGCATTAATAAATACATAACATCTGAAGCATCAAAACTTTTGCGTAAGGCTGAATTAGATCTTCTTGATTTGATTTCAAAATCTTTTGCAAAGGTTTTTTTACCATTTTTGAACGTAAAAGTCAGTTTTTGGGCAGCGATATTTTTGGTATCGATGGTAACAAACAAATAATTTGGATTTTCCGTCTTTTGAATGTTTGTAATTATCACCTTGTTAGAAACGGAAACTGAATTTTGAGCAATATTTTTTCCGTAGAATAACACTTGTACTTCGCTTTTATTCATGCCTTCATACCAAAAAGGAGGTTCTACTCTATCGATTTGAGCTGAAAGTGATACAGTGAAAAATGTGACTAATAAAAAAACTATTTTTTTCATAATTATAATTTCGTAAAACTCATGAACTATATGAGATTCCTCCTTACGTCGGAATGACAAATGGAATGGTTATTTTATTTCTTTAATACTAATACCGAATCCTCCACCAGAAGCAGTTTTTAATTGCAGTTTGGTTTTATTTGTTACTTTTTGTTTGGTTATTTTATACGCTTGCGGATTGGTTTTATAATCGGCATTATCAGCGTCAGCATAAATAATCGCTTCGTATTTTTTCCCTTTTTCTAAGAAATCTAAGTTCACTGTTGCTGTTCTTGCATTGTAACCGTTTGAATTCCCTACAAACCAATTGTTTGAATTTTTATCTTTTCTGGCAATCGTAATGTAGTAACCTGGTTCAGCTTCCAAATATTTTGAAGTTGTCCATTCTACTGGGACATCTTTAATGAATTGGAATGCGTCTAAAAACCGGTTATAATTTTCAGGTAAGTCGGCAGCCATTTGAAGCGGACTGTACATCACCACATACAAACCTAATTGATTGGCTAATGTCGTATTGACGTGAGAATTATTGTTCGGATTCAATTTAGCAATGTCCATTTCGAAGATTCCTGGAGTATAATCCATTGGACCACCCATTAATCGTGTGAATGGAAGTATTGTCGTGTGATTTGCTTTGGATCCTCCAAACGCTTGGAATTCTGTACCTCTTGCCGATTCATTCCCAATCATATTCGGATAGGTTCTGCAAATTCCGGTTGGACGTACTGCTTCATGCGCATTGATCATGATTTTATAATCGGCTGCTTTTTCAACTACATATTGATAATGGTTTAATATGGATTGACTGTAATGATGTTCACCTAATGGTAAAATATTACCCACATAACCTGTTTTTGCTGCCTCATAACCATTATCATTCATAAACTGAAATGCTTTATCTAAATGGCGTTCATAATTTCTTGTGGAACCAGAAGATTCGTGATGCATAATCATCTTTATTCCTTTGGATTTGGCATATTCATGAATCCCTTTTACATCAAAATCAGGATAAGGCGTTAAAAAGTCGAATACATAATCTTTTTCATGACCAAACCAATCTTCCCAACCTTCGTTCCAGCCTTCCACTAAAACGGCATCAAAACCATGCAAAGCCGCAAAATCGATGTATTCTTTTACGTGTTTTGTATTTGCAGCATGTTTTGGACTCTGTTTTACTTTAGAATAATCTGTAATTCCTAATTGCACCGAAGGCACCTCATCAGTATAGGCCCAAGAGCTTTTTCCGGTAATCATTTCCCACCAAACACCAACATATTTCACTGGTTTTATCCACGAAGTATCTTCAATCTTGGAAGGTTCATTTAAATTCAAAGTCATACGAGAAGCCAATACTTCTCGCGCATCTGAACTAACAATGATAGTACGCCAAGGCGAAACGCATGGTGCTTGTAAATGCCCTTTATTTCCTTTCGCATCAGGTGTTAAATGCGATTGAAAAACGAAGCTTTTATCGTCTAAATTCAAATGCATGCATGAATAATTAATCAAAGCGGCTTCGTGAATGTTGATGTACAGTCCTTCGGCAGTTTTCATCATTAATGACGTTTGCACACCAGTATCTGAAAACTGTTTTTGAGAAGCATTTTCGGTTACTGCTTTTTTAAACAAACTTCTAATTTCAGACAATTTACTTTCTGTATAATCGTATTCTTGAGTATCGTAATCGCCCGGAATCCAAAAAGCAGTATGATTTCCCGTCATGGCGAATTCGGTTCTTTCTTCTTTAAGAATGAAATAGGTTAAGTTTTTCTGCTCCGGAAATTCATAGCGGAAACCCAATCCTTCATCAAACAAACGGAAACGAATAATAATTTGTCTTTCAGTCTCATTTTGTTTCAATGTTACCGCCAATTCATTGTAATGGTTTTTTATGGAAGTTTCTTCACCCCAAACCGGCTTCCAAGTTTCGCTGAATGAACTTTCTTTAGACTGAACAATTGTGAAATCGTCTAAAAGTGATTTCTTGTCCTTTTGAAGTTCTAAACCTAACTTACTTTTCTTAATTACTTCTTTGTCTTTTAGAAAAAGTTGGTACGTTGGCGTTCCATTATTTTCTAATGCAAATTTCATTTTAAAATTCCCATTAGGTGATTTCAGTTCTTGTGCCGAAACTCCTAAAACGGATAAAAATGCAATAACTATTGAAACAAAATTTCTAAACATATTTTTAGTTTTTTACTAATTGTGATTCACCATTTACAATTACTTCCAGTGATTTATCGCCTTCAACCGTAACCGTAGTTCCCTGATGATTTACTTCTACTTTCACGATTGAATTTCTGAAATTTACTTTAAACGAATAACCCTTCCATTGAGCTGGAATACGAGGTTCGAAAGTTAAGGTGTCGTTTTTAACACGCATTCCTCCGAAACCTTCTACAATACTCATCCAAGTTCCTGCCATTGAAGTAATATGTAACCCTTCGTGGACTTCTTTGTTGTAATCGTCTAAATCCAAACGAGACGTTCTCAAATAGAAAGTATAGGCTTGTTCCATTCTGCCTAAAACAGCTGCTTGAATCGAATGCACACAAGGTGATAACGAACTTTCATGAACGGTAAATGGCTCGTAGAAATCAAAATGTCGTTCTAACTCTTCTCTTGAGAAATGATCTTCGAAGAAATAAAACCCTTGTAGTGTATCGGCTTGTTTAATATATGGCGAACGCAGAATTCGATCCCACGACCATTTTTGATTGATGGGTCTTTCGGCTTTATCCAAATCGGAAACTTTAACCAATTCTTTATCTAAAAATCCGTCTTGTTGTAAATAGACATTGTGCTCTTTTGAATAAGGGAAATACATATTATTTGCTACTTCCGACATCTTTTGAATTTCTGCAGAAGACAACTGGACTTTATTCAGAATTCGAGTATAATCTGATGGATATTCTTTTTCAACACGGTGAATTTGCTCCACAGCATATTGAATACACCACTTCGCTATATAATTGGTGTACCAGTTGTTGTTTACGTTGTTTTCGTATTCGTTAGGACCAGTAACCCCCAAAATCACGTATTGACCGCGTTTGGTGGAGAAATTGGCTCTCTGGTGCCAGAAACGGGCAATTCCAATTAACACTTCCAGTCCTTTTTCAGGAATGTAACTATAATCGCCTGTGAAACGGTAATAATTATAAATAGCAAAAGCAATTGCTCCGTTACGATGAATTTCTTCGAAGGTAATTTCCCATTCGTTATGACACTCTTCTCCATTCATGGTTACCATTGGATACAAAGCTGCTCCGTTTTTGAAACCTAATTTACCTGCATTTTCAATCGCTCTGTCCAATTGATTGTAACGATACGCTAGTAAATTACGAGCTACTTGTTGATCTTTAGTCGCCATGTAAAACGGAATGCAATAGGCTTCGGTATCCCAATAGGTTGAACCTCCATATTTTTCACCTGTAAATCCTTTCGGCCCAATATTTAAACGAGAATCTTTTCCTAAATAGGTTTGGTTTAATTGGAAAATATTAAAACGGATACCTTGTTGGGCTTTGACATCGCCATCGATGGTAATGTCGCTCATTTCCCAAATTTTGGCCCAAGATTCTTTTTGTTTTTCTAATAAAGCATCAAAACCAAGTTTATTTGCTTTGGCTAAAACTTCCTGTGCTCCATGAATTAAATCATCTAAAGAATGATTCGTAGAAACCGTGTAACCTCCTAATTTTTGAATGGTTGCAGTTTGTCCTTTTTCAACAGAAACCTCATAAGAAAAGGCTACTTTATCAATACTTTCTTCTACCTCATCATGAATACCTTCTTGCAAACTACCATTAATATAAATGCTATTTTGCATGAATGTTGTTGCTGTAAAATGAGTTTTGAAAGTACGAGCCGTCAAAAATGCTGTATTATCGCCATGCTTTACTCCTTTTGGTTCCCAAAATTTTTCTTCCCAATTGGCATCTTCGTTGTGAACTCCAGCATCTACATAAGGTTTAAAAACAATTTTAGCATCATTGTTGACCGAAGTCACTTCATATTTAATGGCGCCCAATTCGTCTATATCTAAAGACAAAAAGCGAGTAACATTCACTTTGATTTCAGTTCCGTTTTGCAAAATTGCTTCAAATGAGCGGTAATAAATACCTTCTTGCATATTAAGTTCACGACGGAAATTGGTAATCGATTTACATTTAGCTAAATCTAGACTTTCGCCATTAATCTCAATATTAATTCCAATCCAATTGGGTGCATTTAATACTTTGGCGAAATATTCTGGATAACCGTTTTTCCACCAACCCACTTTGGTTTTGTCTGGGTAATAAATTCCTGCGATATAACTTCCTTGAAATGTTTTACCGGAATAAGTTTCTTCAAAATTAGCACGTTGCCCCATGGCGCCGTTACCAATACTGAACAAACTTTCGGATGATTTGACGCTGTCAGCATCAAATCCTTCTTCTATGATAGACCAATTGTCTGGTTTTATATAATCCTGGTTCATCTTTATCTTTTTAACCCTTCTCCAGAAACTTCGGAATGCTCAGGGTGACATTATCTTTACTCTTTATTTTTTTATCAATGTTTCTATAAAACTGTCATCCATGTGCAAAAAGTTTGGAAAGCAGTATTTCGCTTCTTTCAAAACTTTTGGATCACCAATTCCAATACTTAACATATTGGCCACATTGGCTGCCTGAATTCCTGCTACAGAATCTTCAAAAACAATGGCATCCTCATTGACAACTTTCAGCTGTTTTGCAGCACGTATAAATACTTCTGGATCTGGTTTTGCGTTAGAAACATCATTTCCATCTACAATTGCATCAAAATAGTGCAATAAACCTACTTTCTCGAGAATAGGACGGGCGTTTTTACTGGCAGAGCCCAAAGCAATCAGTTGTCCTTTTTCTTTAATAAACTCTAGTGTTTCTCTTACATCAGGTAGAATTTCTGATTCGTTCATTTTTTCGATGTAAGACAAATAGTCTTCATTTTTTTGAATCAGCCAATGTTGTATATCTTCTGGGGAAGCTTTGATATCTCCCAATCCTAATATGATTTCGAGAGATCGAACTCTACTCACACCTTTGAGTTCTTCATTGTGCTCTGGAGTAAAATCAACCCCAATTTCATCGGCTAATTTTTGCCAAGCTCTAAAGTGGTATTTTGCCGTATCGACAATAACACCATCTAAATCAAATATGAAAGCTTTTTTACTCATTTTAGTCTGAAATTGCATTTTTGTCGGTAATCAATAAATTACACAATCCTCCTAAAATAAGCGATATTCCAGCCAGCGTCATTGCATGAATGGTTTCGTTACCAATTAGTTTATAAAGGATGTTAATCCCTCCTAATGCGGCAACAATTTGTGGAATCACAATAAACATATTGAACAACCCCATCATCATCCCCATTTTTTTAGGATTAACTGAACTAGACAGCATAGCATACGGCATAGAAAGTATACTTCCCCAAGAAATTCCAATCAATATAAAAGAAAACTTAAGGGTATCAGGAGCGGCATAATACATCCATAAAAAACCTAATCCTCCTAGAATTAATGATCCCAAATGAATGTATTTTCTATTAATTTTATTTTTTGCAGTGTAAAACGTAAGTAGTAGTGCAAAAAACATGGAAGACAAACCATAAATTCCCATCGCAGATCCAACAAGATTGGAAGCGTCTTGGTATTTTAAATTAGCAGCATCAAATATTGCTTTTTGTGTAGCATCTGCTAAATTAAATGCTTTTTCAAGCGGTGCTGGTGCTTTAAAGACATGTTCTGTAAGTGCTGGAGTAGCCATGCTCCACATCGTAAAAAAAGCAAACCAACTAAAAAACTGGATTAATCCTAATTTTTTCATAGTTGAAGGCATTTCTTTAAGACTTGTGAAAGTATCGCTAAAAAAATTTGTCTCTTTCTTTTCCTTGTGAAATTTTTCTAAATCCTCAGGAGGATATTCTTTAGTGGTAAAAATAGTATACAGAATGCTTACTAAAAAAACCAGAGCGCCAATAGCAAAAGCTACTTTAACCGACATTGGTACTTCTCCTGCTGAAGCTTCGTTGCTTACTCCTAGTTTATTGACCATCCAAGGTAAATTACTAGCAATCCAAGTACCAATTCCAATAATCAAAGTTTGCATGACAAATCCATACGAACGTTGGTTGTTAGGCAATAAATCGGCTACTAAAGCTCTAAAAGGCTCCATGCTAATATTGATAGAAGCATCTAATACCCAAAGTAGTCCTGCTGCAACCCATAGAGCTGGCGAATTGGGCACAAAAAATAAAGCAAGGGAACTAAGAATTGCACCTAATAAAAAGAAGGGTTTTCTTCTCCCTAATTTAGGATGCCAAGTATTATCGGAAAAATAACCAATAATAGGTTGAACGATTAAACCGGTCAAAGGAGCAGCAATCCAAAGTAATGGGATTGAATCGGTATCAGCACCAAGGGTTTGAAATATCCTTGACATGAATCCTCCTTGTAGGGCAAAACCGAACTGTATTCCTAAGAAACCGAAACTCATGTTCCAAATTTCCCAGAAACCTAATTTACGCTTTTCCATTATCGTAATTTAAAATTTATAATACGATAAGCGCTTTGCTTATCAAACATTTATTCCATTTCGAAGTAAAAGTAAATGCGTGATAATTAAGGTAAATATAACAATTGATTCCAATCTTATTCTTGGTTGAAATCGAAATTCTCTACTACAACGTTAGAGTCTTAATAACTTTTTATCGAGTAGACTCTCTTTCTACTAAATAGGTTTCTACAATTTCTACTGTATAGAACTCATCCTCCTCGTCATTTTCTAATCGATCAATTAGTAATTTAGCAGCTCTTCTTCCCATTTCTACTCCGTCTTGACTCACTGTTGTGATAGAAGGTGTAGAAAATTTTGAAATGATTCCATCGGTAAATCCGATAACAGATAAATCTTCGGGCACTTTTTTTCCTAATTTATTTGCGGCCTTAATTGCCGAAACAGCAAATAATTCATTTACCGCAAAAACCCCATCAATATCTTTATCTTCGATATACTTTTCGATTGCAATTGCACAATTCTCAATGTCTTCAATTTTAAGAATATTGTCCTCTTTTACTATTAGATTGTTTTGTTTTAAGGCTTGTACATAACCGTCGGTACGCAATTTCCCAACACTTACATAATCAACCGTTGTAATTAAACCAATTTTCTTCATGCCTTTAAACACGAGATAGTTTACCGCATCTTGAGCTGCTGTTTTATCATCAATAATCACTTTGTCACAAAAAATATCGTTAGTGATTCTGTCAAACATAACGACAGGCATTCCTTGATTAATAGCCTCTGAAATATGATGGAAATCGGATTTGCTTTGTGTTTCTTTAGATAGCGACATGATAAAACCATCAATACTTCCTCCCGCTAACATTTCCATATTAATGACTTCCTTATCAAAAGACTCATCAGACAAACAAACAATCACATTATATCCAAAATCATTGGCATAATGCTCAATTCCGCTAATTACGGTAGCAAAAAAATGATGTACAATTTCTGGAATAATGACCCCTATTGTTTTTGTTTTTCTGTTTTTTAAACTCAAGGCTATATTGTTAGGTTTATAGTTATACAATTTAGCAAAAGCCTTTACCTTTTCGCGAGTGTCTTCTCCTATTTCGGGGCTGTTTCGCAACGATTTTGACACCGTTGAAATGGACACATCCAACTCTTTTGCAATTTGCTTTAACGTAACTTTTTTCTTCATTTATGAATTGTAAAATGATAATTTGAAAATAAAGGTAGATTATATTTTTTGTATTGACAATTTTAGTCTTAAAAATATAACTTTTATTGAAAGTTATCAACACGAAAACGTTTTCGGAGCTGTTTTAACATGCGCTCAATAAAATCAGTGGAAATATTTACCTAAATTTAACTTATCGAAGTAAAAGTTTATGCTATAAAACTAAATTTTTAACCTAAACAAGCTGTATGAAAAAATCGTATAAAAAGTTTCTACTTTTGTTACTATTAATTCCACTTAACTTGCTCGCACAAAGCAAATTACAAGGGGTAGTAAAAGACAATGTCTTAAACGAACCTTTGCCTGGAGTTAATGTAACTGTAAAAGGAACAACTAACGGAGTTTCCACCAATTTTGACGGAAGCTTTCTACTTACAAATCTAAAAAATGGAGACATTATAAATTTCTCATTTATTGGATTTGAAGGACAGAATATCACCTTCACAGGACAATCTAATGTAACTATAACACTTCAAGAAACCCCAAGCAAATTAGACGAAGTAGTCGTAGTTGGGTATGGTAGTGTTAAGAAAAAAGATGCTACCGGTTCCGTTGATTTAATTACTTCAAAAGAATTTAATAAAGGTCCGGTTGTTTCTGTAGATCAATTATTAATTGGTAAATCACCCGGAGTAAGAATAACTACTTCTGGAGGGGCTCCTGACGCAGCACCAAATATTAGAATTAGAGGAGGAAGCTCCTTAAGCGCTCAAAACAATCCATTAATTGTAATTGATGGCGTGCCTATCGATTTAGTAAATGCGGCTGGAAATAGCAATCCACTTTCCTTAATAAACCCGAATGACATCGAATCTTTCAGTATCTTAAAAGACGCTTCAGCCACAGCTATCTATGGTTCAAGAGCGTCAAATGGAGTTATTATCATTACTACCAAAAAAGGAACTTCAGGCAAGCCTGAGTTCAATTTTTCAAGCAGTATCTCTATCGGAAATGCTCGAGACAGAGTCAACATGATGAGCGGACCGGAATTTACAGAATTTGTAAGAACTAACTTCCCAGATTTAACTAATAACTTAGGTGTTGACGATCCAAATACAACAGCAGAAGACAATCCTTCAACACCTGAAATTGAAGGCCGTATTTTATACAACACCGACTGGCAAGATGCTATTTACAGAAATTCAATCTTAGCCGACAATAGTTTTAGCGCAAGAGCTAATCTATTTGGAAAAATACCTTTAAGAGCTTCTGTGGGATATACTAGCAATGAAGGATTGGTAAAAACCAATGACTTTGAGAGAGTAACCACTTCTCTTAAACTAACACCTACCTTTTTAGACAATCATTTAAAAATTGACATCAATGCCAAAGGTCAGATGTCTGAAAAAAATGCTATTGACGAAGGAGGTGCTTTTGGTTCAGCAATTAACCTTGACCCAACAAAACCAATAGACTATATCAATGTTGGTGAAGACGATAATAATACCGTGATAAAAACGGGTTCAGACAATGCTCTTTCCATTTTAAGCCAAAGAAGAAGACCGGAGAAGATAAATAAACTATTAGGAAATATAGAATTTGATTATAAAATGCATTTTTTACCAGAACTTAGAGCAGTAGTTAATTTAGGTTTAGAAGCATCAAGATCAAAAATAAGAGAAGTATTCAGCGAAAATGCTATCCAAACTTTAAGAATCCTTGGCGACGGGACTTTAGTTTATAATCCAGGAGTAAATTATCAGGAAAACCAACACATAACTAACAAAACTTTAGATTCTTATTTAGTTTATACAAAAGAGTTTAAAGGTTTCTTAAGTAAATTTGACATACAAGGGGGTTATTCTTATCAGAATTTTAAAAACGATGGTAACAAAGTTGAATACCGATACAATGCCGACACAGGGCTCCGAGAAATAAATCCTAATCCTGCTAATCCAAACCGAAGATATTATAATCTATTAAACTTACAATCTTTCTTTGGTAGAACCAATATCGATTTAGTCAATAAATATCTTTTTACTTTTTCTTACAGAACTGATGCATCCTCTTTATTCTTAAAAGACAAACAATGGGGTCATTTCCCCGCAGCAGCATTTGCCTGGAAAATCTCTGAAGAAAAATTTGCTAAAGAATCAAAAGTCTTTTCTAATGTAAAATTAAGATTAGGCTGGGGTAAAACAGGTCAACAGGATATCACAGGAGCTGTTGGTTACTATCCATCTGACC
The DNA here is from genome assembly GCA_040385625.1 of Bacteroidota bacterium. Classification (GTDB taxonomy): domain Bacteria; phylum Bacteroidota; class Bacteroidia; order Flavobacteriales; family Flavobacteriaceae; genus Flavobacterium. Next base: position 15,930 of record JAZKHA010000011.1, on the reverse strand, counting down.
CTCTATTTGAGGCAGCGCAAGGCAGTAGTCAATACCTACCAGGCTTCAATTCTTATTCCGCATTACCTTTTGATCCAAATTTAACTTGGGAAAAAACCACAACATACAATGCTGGTGTTGATTTTGAATTGTTTAAAAACATCATATCAGGAAGTTTTGATGTATACAAACGTGAAACTAATGATTTATTGGCGCGTGTGCAAACTTCTCCAGGGCAGGCTTTAAGTAATGAATTTGTAACCAATGTAGGGACAAGTGAAGGTCATGGTGCAGAAACCAGCCTAACAATCACACCTCTCAAAAATGAAAACTTCACATGGGAAGTCAATGGAAACTTAGCTTTCAATTACACTGAAGTAACCGACTTAGAAGGAAGAAGCTCTGTATCTGCATCAGATTCAGGATTACCAATTGGAACTGGAGTTAGATTAGCATCGCATGCGGTTGGATTCCAACCCTACTCTGCTTGGGTATTTGAACAATTATACGATACTAATGGCCAACCGATAGAAGGTGCTTTCCACGACAGAAACGGAGACAATCAGATTAACGATGATGACAGGATATACAAAGCAATGCTTCCAAACTGGACTTTTGGTTTTGGGACATCTGTAAATTACAAAAATTTGGATTTAACAGCAAGCTTTAGAGGGCAAGTGGGCGGATTGGTATACAATGCTCGTGAAATGCAAAGCGGTAATGCAAATCAGGTAGTACCTGTAAACAGTACTGCTTTAACTAACATTTTAAGCCAACCTATTTTATTTCAAGACAATAATGATCCAAGATATTTTTCTGATTATTTCTTAGAAGATGCTAGTTTCTTACGCTGTGAAAACATCACATTAGGATATACCGTAAAAAACGCTATCAAGAAAGGTACTTTACGATTGTATGCTGCTGCTAACAATTTATTTATTGTTACAAAGTATTCAGGTCAGGATCCTGAAAACTTCAACGCAATTGACAACAATTTTTATCCAAGACCACAAGTGTACAGCTTTGGTGTAAATGTTAATTTTTAATAAATTACGATGAAAAATTTAAAATTAAAACTCGTAGGATTTAGCTTAATTGGACTACTATTCACCTCATGTTTGGATGAATTGGAAACTCAACCTAAGATTGAACTTTCATTAGAACAATTGCTAGCGCAAGATCCTCAAGCTATAGAAGGACTCTTATCGAAAATGTATGGAACCTTTGCTCTTTCCGGCCCAAAGGGCCCAGGTAGTTCTGATATTACCGGTCCTGATCCTGGGGAAACTGCTTTTTTACGCGGAATCATCAATTTACAGGATTTTACAGCCGATGCTATGAAAAATCGTTGGGGAGATGATGGTTTGGATCAATTAACCACCACAAAAGGATGGACTGCCAATAATAAATTCTTCAGATATTTATACGACAGAGTATATTACACCGTTCCTCAAAGCAACAACATTATTAAGGTTTTAAAAGAAGGTGTTGACGTAGCAAACGAAGAACAATATGTAAGTGAATTACGTTTTCTGCGCTCATTGGCTTATTTCTATATGATCGACTGTTTTGGAAAAGGGGTTATTGTAACCGAAAATGACTTAGGCAGTACCACTCCTGTACAAGAATCCAACAGAACTCAGATTTTCAACTATATTGAAAGTGAATTAATCGATATTGAAGGTAGAATTTCAGCAACAAACACTTACGGAAGAGCAAATAAACAAGTAGTAAGAATGCTTTTAGCTAAATTATACATGAATGCAAAAGTATACACCGGAACCGAAAGATATAATGATGCTATAATCTATATCAATAAAATTATTACCGAAGGTGGCTATACATTAGCACCTAATTTCTTAGCTAATTTCTCTGGAGACAACAATACATCTCCTGAAATTATATTTCCTTTATTAGCGGACCCGACAACAAGTCAAAGTTTTGGCAACACCACTTACATCGTCAATGGAAGCTTAAGTACTGATACGATGACTTTGAGTACCTACGGTGCTTTACAAGGGTGGGGTGGACACAGATCAACCAAAGCTTGGTACGGATTATTTGGTAATTCTGCAGCGGCATTAGCCGCATCCCCAGACGAGAGAGCACATCTGTTCTGGACAGATGGTCATAGTTTTGAGATGAATGACTACAAAGTATGGACCAATGGTTATCCTTCAATTAAATTCAGAAATTCTAATTTAGCAGGAGGTTCATCCGCAACTGATTTCTCAGGAACTGACTTCCCATTATACAGATTAGCGGATGTATATTTAATGTATGCCGAATGTGCTTTAAGAGGAGCAACCGGAGCAACAACATCACAATCTTTGCTTTACGTTAATGAAATAAGAGACAGAGCTAATGCTAATCCGATTCTTTTATCGGAACTAACTTTGGATTTCATCCTTGACGAAAGAGGTAGAGAGTTAAACTTTGAAGGACACCGAAGAACTGATTTAATCCGTTTTGGGAAATTTGCAGGCAATACATACATCTGGCCATGGAAAGGCGGAGTTGCTGCTGGACAATCAATCTCAGCTAATTATAATCTTTTCCCTATTCCGACTTCAGCTTTACAGGCAAACCCAAATCTAACACAAAACCCAGGTTACTAATCTTATTAAATTGATACAAATGAAAAAGATCGTAAAAATAATATCACTTTTCACTTTAATGCTTGGATTCACGGCATGTGAAATAGATGACAACAATATCATTGTTAAGCCAGGGGACAGCCCGGAACTGGTATCACCTGAAGAAGGAACTAACTATGTACTAGACCCTATGAATCCAACAAATCCGGCAATCACCGTGGTTTGGAATCATGCGAAGTATTCTGTTGGAACAGAAGTAAACTACACTGTAGAGATAGCACAAAAAGGAACCGACTTTGCTAATCCAATCGTTTTACAGGAAACCACAGCGAGACAGATTTCATTAACAATGGAGCAATTCAATCAAAAAGTATTGGATGCAGGATTGACTCCGTTTACCGCTGGTGAAGTAGACATCAGAGTGAAAGGAGCTTTAGGAACTGATAATGTTATGGAAGTAATCTCAAATGAAATTACAATCAACGTAACGCCATTCACAACTGAATTACCTAAACTGGCTGTGGCTGGAAATCATCAGGGATGGACCCCTTCAACAGCACCAAGGCTTGCTGCTTCAGCATTTGGCGAAACAGATTTTGAAGGTTATGTTTGGTTAGATGGAGAATACAAATTTGTAGCCGCTAATGCTACAGGCGCATTTGAATGGGGTAATACTGATTATGGTGATGATGGAACTTTTTCTAACGTTTTATTAGAAACAGGTGAATCTAACTGTAATAATCCAGCTGGCTATTATTTGGTAAAAGCAAATACAACAGCATTGACGTACTCTGCAGAACCAACAGCATGGGCAATTACAGGAGGAGCAACACCAAATGGATGGCCTGACCCAGCTCTAGATCATGATATGACCTATAATCCTACAACAAAGAAATGGGAAATTACCATTGCTTTATCAGCAGGTGAATTTAAATTCAGAGCGAACAACGCATGGACATTAAACTTAGGAGCAGATAATGACGGAGATGGCTCAATGGATTACGGAGGACCAAACCTAGTCATTGCTACTGCCGGAACTTATACTGTAACTTTAGATTTGAGTAACCCTCGTGCCTATACTTACAACGTTCAGTAAATTTTTATAAAAGGCTGGTTTATCCAGCCTTTTTAAATATCTTTCTCATGAAAAAAATTACACAAATAATCTTTTTACTCCTAACATTCGTTGGGTGGTCACAACAACAAACTATAAGTTATAGTGTTGCTCCAACAGCTTTTGAAGAAAATCAATCCATCACGGTAACTTTTCAGGGAAATTCAATCAACGAATCAACTTGGGGAATTGTAGGTAATGCATTATATCTTTGGGCATGGTCGTACGATATCAATGACGCCAATATTGTGGATTGTCCAACAAACGGTGCCTGGACAAGTTCCAGCGAAACGAACCGATTGACTTATAATTCAGGAAACGACACGTATACCATTACTTTTACACCCAATACTTTTTACGGAAGATCAAATCTGGGACGTATTGGATTTCTGGTTAAAGCAAAAGATGGTACAGGAGACAAAAAAAGTCAGGATATGCTAGTGGAGGTTGGATTATTCAACATAACTCTATCTTCTCCTACAGAAAACTCGGCAACAATTATCAATTCAGGAAGTAATTTGTCTGTTTCGGCAAGCAATACAAATGGTAATGCCGATTACAACCTGAAAGCTAATGGCACAAGCATTCATACCCTGAATGGGGTTTCGACGTATGCTTATACACATACCAATATAACCGCAAACACTTCTTATGTTCTTGAAGTAACGCAAGCTGGTTTTACAAAGTCTAAAAAATTCAATGTTATTGTAAATCCGGGAACAATTTCTCAAGCCATTCCTGTAGGATTAGTTGACGGAATCAATTACAATTCTGGAGATGCAACCAGAGCAACTTTGGTTTTGACCGCACCGGGAAAAGATTTTGTATATGTAGCCGGTAGTTTCAACAACTATCTTCCTTCCACTTCTTATGCCATGAAAAAAGATCCTGTTACAGGGAAATTTTGGTTGGAATTAACCGGATTAACATCCGGACAGGCGGAACATTATCAATACTGGGTAGTAGACCAAACTCCTATTGCTAATTCTCCTTCTTTGGTAAAAACAGCAGATCCGTTTTCAACACTAGTACTATCCCCTTTTGATGATCCTTGGACACCAGCATCAACTTATCCGAACATGCCGGTTTATCCTTCAGGTCAAGAAAGAGAAGTAACAGTTTTGCAAACTGGACAAACTCAGTATCCTTGGGTTAACACTTCGTTTACCAAACCTAAAAAAGAAGACTTGATTGTATATGAGGCATTGGTAAGAGATTTTGATGCCGACAGAAATTATCAGGACTTGATTGATAAAATGGATTACTTTAAAAACCTAAAAGTCAATGCTATCGAATTGATGCCTGTAATGGAATTTGAAGGTAATGAAAGTTGGGGTTACAATACTGCTTTCCATATGGCTTTGGACAAACATTATGGTCCTTCTACGAAACTGAAAGAATTAGTTGATTTGTGTCACACTAACGGAATAGCCGTAATTCTGGATATCGCTTTGAACCATGCTTTTGGCAGAAATCCGATGAATAGAATGTGGATGAATGATCCTGATGGTGACGGATGGGGAGATCCAAGTACAGAAAACCCTTATTTCAATACCGTAGCAAGACACAGTTATAGTGTGGGCTCCGATTTTAATCATTCTTCTACATACACTCAAAATTATACAAAAAGAGTAGTAAAACACTGGATTGAAGAATATAAAATTGATGGTTTCCGTTGGGATTTAACCAAAGGTTTTACCCAAAACTGTTCTGATGCAGATCAAACTTGTACCAACAGCTACCAACAGGACCGTGTAGATATCTTGAAATCTTATGTAGATTATTGTTGGAATATAGACCCTACTCACTATGCCATATTTGAGCATTTAGGATCCGAAAACGAAGAAAAAGAATGGGCAAATTACCGTATCAGCGAAACACCAAGTAAAGGGGTGATGATGTGGGGAGAAATGACATCACAATACGAAACATTGATAAAAGGTGTTGCAGGAGGTGACATCAGTGGAGTTGGTCACAAAAGCAGACCATCATTTATAGGAAAACGTTTATTAGGATATCCTGAAAGTCACGACAAAGAAAGATTGATTTATACTGCTATGACTACTGGAAATGCCGGTGGAACATTCCCTGTATTCAATAATCTTAATAATACTTTGAACAGAATGTCTGCCATTGGCGCAGTTTCAATTTTAGTTCCTGGACCGAAAATGATCTGGCATTTTGCTGATTTGGGTATGGATGATTCGATTTATACTTGTAATAACGGAACCGTTAACACGGAAAGTGATCCAACGGCTGGAAATTGCAAATTAGATACTAAACCACAGCCACAATGGACAGAGAACTGGTTAGGTATAACTAACCGAAATACCATTTATAACAACTGGGCAAAATTTATCACCTTAAAAACGCAAGAACCTGTTTTTGAAGGAGATTATGCCATTAGCAATGATGCTGGGAGCACTGTAAAACAACGTGTCTATGTTTTTGACAATTCATTACCACCTACATCATTGAAAAATGTAGTGATTTTGGCAAATTTTTCAGTAGCCAATCTAACTATTAACCCTAGTTTCCCTTATACCGGAACTTGGTATAATCTAATGGATGGAACATCAATAAATGTAACAGATACACAAGCTGTAATTGCTGTACCATCTGGAGGTTTTAGAGTTTACGGTAACCAACCGGCTCCTAGTTTAGCGAATGAGCAATTTGATTTGGCGTCGGCTATTACATTGTATCCTAATCCATCTCATGATTTCTTCAAATTATCAGAAGCAATTGAAAAAATAGAAATTTTCAACATCACAGGACAGTTGGTAAAGGCGTTCAAAGGTGGCTTTGCTGCTGATTATTCATTCTCGATTGGCGATTTGAATGATGGTCTTTATTTTATCAAATTAACCGATAATGCGAACCATCAGGGAACGGTCAAGTTCATCAAAGAATAATTTTGTTTTTTTTATAAAAAGAAAACCCTGCTTAGGCAGGGTTTTCTTTTATTCACATATTAAAATTACTCTACTTGATTGTCATCAATATAGGTTTTGTTACCATTTTTGTTGATGTAGTATTTTCCACCTCTTGGCCCTTCATATACTTTTCTTCCTTTGTAATCTCCTGTAATTTTATCTTTTGAATTTGGATTGGCTTTTTCATTAGAAACTCTTTCTTTTTTAGCTACAATTTTAGTCGCTTTTTCTTTAGTTTCTGTTTTGCCTTTTACTACTTTGTCTTCAGCAACAACTTTCGCTTTTTTTGCTTTAGATTTCGTTTTATCCGATTCATCTTTAACTTTTGCATCAACTTTATTAACAGCTGCTTTCGTTTTACCAGCAGTAGATTTTGCTTTTCCTGTTTCAGAAGCACTATTTGCTTTCGCCTTCACTTCTTTCTCTTTGTTAGCTTTAATGTCTTTGGTCTTGGCTTTTTCTTTAGCTAATTTCTCCTTTTCTTTTTTAGCATCTGCCTTTTCTTTAGCCAGTTTAGCTTTAGCTTTTTTCTCAGCTGCAGTTTCTGTCTTTACTTTTTTTTCAGTAGCCGTTTCCTGAGCAAAGAATGTATTTGAGAAAACGAACATCAAACACAATAATAATACCTTTTTCATCTTTTAGTTTATTTAAGTTTACATTAAAATTAGTAATTTTTTTACAAAAAATGTACCAAAATTAAAAATAGGCTCTCAATTGTATGTTTCCAGTATGAACTGTATCTGTTGTTTCGCTTTTTCTACCTTGGTAATTAACATTGATATCTAAATATTTCGTTAAGCTTTTTTGTACTAACAATCTCCAAGTAGTGTTTTTACCCGCTTGTAACCCCTCTAACATTTGAAAACCAACCGGAGAAAATGGATTTCCTTCAAATTGATTATTAATAACCGAAAATTCCCCATTTAAAGTCAATTGTTTTTCGGAAGCTAGCATAAAAGAAGTCCCGAACTTATTGTGTTTTAACGATTCTAAAAATCCAGATTTATTTTCTTTGGTTTCAAACGCATAAAAAATATCCCAGCTGGCATTTTTAGAAAATAAATAGCCAATTTTAGGTTCTAACTGGTTTCCTTTAATGTTAAAATTTCGAGCCACATAATTTAACGAACTCGTTTTAGAAACAAAACTGTTTCCTGCTAAGGTAAACAACCAACTTTTTTTCAACAAATGAACATACTGTAATTGATGCGATTCATTTTCACTCTCTATTTCATCTGAAACCTGAAAGTTTTTCAAATTATTAGACAAAAAAGTATACGTTACCGAATGGTCTTGTTTCCCCCGATTAAAAAACAAACTGTTTCTGAAGCTCGACGACAATCCCAATAAATTTTCATCGTTGGAAGCAAACGGATTTAAATCAAAATTATCGCCATCTCGCCTAATTTTCCTTTCAATTAAGTAAGAACTCTGATTGTAAAAATGCGATAAAACCTTTTTAAAACCTTTGCTATTCATCCAAACTGAAGGATTTAACGTTAGCGATTGCGAGAATTTATTTTGATGTGTTTTTACAAAAATCTGATTAGGTAAAAAAATCTTTACGTATTTGGCTTGGTCAGGGAATGGCGTAACTTCAAACTCCTGCAATTCCTGAATTCCGTTATTGTTGTAATCGTTCCAGGCATAAATTCCTTTTCCGGGTTCTACTTCAAGAAAACTGTATTCTTGTTGCGGAATCATTCCTGAACTAGTTTCATAAACGGAGGACAGTTGTATCTTCTGACTAAAAAAATTATCATTATACAACACTCTCGAATTTAAAGAAGGTTCGCTACCTCTACTGTCTTCAAATTTTAAATTTCTATAATTCACAAATACTGACAAATCGCTTGTTTGAGTTTGAAATACTTTCGATTTCAAGTAATACGATTGCGAAGTGTTTACTCGGGCTAATTTACCCAATTGCAAACTATCGTTTACACGGTGCAAATACCCTAATTCAATGAAAACCTTGGTCGAATCACCTCTTCCAACAAAAGCGCCATATTCACTGAATTTTTGGCTTCTCAAGGAAAATTGATGATCTATTTTGCTTTCTTCCTGATTGTCTTCCAATCGAAAACTCCCCCCTATCCAGTTCTTCTTAAAATGGTATTTGGTTTGTGCAGTGTTTCGTAAAAAACGTGAGGTAGCCTCATTACTGTTGCTTGCTAAGTAACTTCCTTCGTTGGTAAACAACCAATTATTCTGTTTATAAAATCCGGAAATTAGATGTCTATTTCCTGAAAAATTTTCTGAAAAATTCAAGTTCTCGAATTGGTATTTCCAATTCGATTTAGTAGGCAACTCAAACTGGAATCCAGTAGCAACAATACTTTGATTACCTAATGGATTAATTAAATTCCAATCCCTGTCAAATTCAATATTAAATAATCGTTCAATAGTTTTGAAATTTTTCTGGATTAACTGAAGGTTCCCAAACACATTGACTTGCCATTTTTTAGAAAACAATCGTTGGCTAAAATTCAATTTCCCAGCTAATCCTTTATTGTCATTATCATTGATTCCTGAAAATAGATTTTTATCATTATTACTTACTCCTAATTCAAAATCAACCGAAGTCTTTTCACTCGGATTATATTTCCCCATCACCGTAGCAACTTGAATCTTTGTAGGTGCCACTAGTTTAATTATAGGCTCATAATTTCCTTGAGGAATTCCGGCAATTGGCGCGACATATTCAAAAACTCTACCGTTAGCAATGGAGTTTTTTAGTTTGTAATTGCCTTGGTTGTTTCCCACCAAACTAAACTTCACATTATACAAAACATCAGTTTCGTTTGTTGAATATTCAAAAACTTCATCAGGACCAATCAATGTTTTTTTGTATAAAATTTTATTTTCGGAATACGGTTCTTCAATAGCTGATTGCGCATTCATTAAATTAGGATCATCCCCAGCGTTGCCTAAAATTTGAGCCTGTTCTGGTGATAAATTTTGTTGCACAGGTTGGTTTTTCACATCATTTTCTGAATAAACATAACCACTTAGGCTCCACTTTTCATTCTCTTGACTTACTCCAACATAAGTCACAAAACGCGTATAATTTCGATCGGAGTATTGATATTCAATAGAAATTCTCATTTCGGAAGTAATCGGATACAATGAAGTAAAAGTCACCTCGCCCGCATTGTAATCAATTACATACTGATTGTTTTCGCCACGAGTCAATAAAATCCCATTGACGTATACTTTTTCGGAACCTGAAATAACCAAAATATACAATTCTCCATTAGGTCCTTTTAATTTATAAGGTCCTTGATTCCCTTCCTGGCCTATAAAAGTACTTTTAGCATACTGTCCGCGAACCAAAGCACCTGAAGCATAAACGTCTGTCTTTTTTTCGGGAGTGCCAAAAGTAAAATGCGTGGCTAACCCTTGTACTTTTTTATTAAAATTTAAAAATCTCGATCTCCTATTTTCCAAAAATAAATCCCCAGCCCGAACATTCCATTTATCAGAAAACAATTCAATAAAAATTTGATCAAATTCATCTAATTTTTGTGAATATCCGCCCTCCTGCAAGGGAATATTGCTGTCTTGTAGCGATGCTCTCAAACTTATTTTATCGGATAATTTTCCTGTGATTTGCAAGTCAAGATTCGAGTTTACCGACGCATTTTGGTTGTTCCCAATGGTAATTCCTCTGGTTATACTTCCTGAAGTGTTTAATCCATCGAAAGGTTTAAATTTGGTAAGTGTTTCCTGTGAGGTTTTATACAAACTTCCCGAAGCGCTATTTGCAACTACCCTACTTTTATCATAAATCGTATATTCTTTGGTTAAGAAATCGGGAAATTTAAGATAACGAACCGTTAGTGTATCTTTGGTAGCAAATCCATTTTTAAAAACCAATAATCCTTTAGAATAATCCACTTTATAGAAACTAGTATCAATTGGTTCCTGATGAATGTCTAAAACTTTAAAAAAACTGGAATTGATACTAACACTGTCTATTTTAATGGAATCACGGTCGACTACTATTTTTTTTAATTGATATGGGGTGTCTTGTGCTAAAGAATTTAGCGAGCATAAAATGGAAAAGAAGATTACAAATAAGGTATGCTTTTTAGACATATAGAAAAAACTCCAAAATCCCAAAGATATTGCAATTCAAACGAATAATTGATAACTCTTGAAGTACTTTTAAAAAAGCGAAAACTTATTGCGGGCCATAAGCCAACAGATTGATACTGTTATTTTTTTTATCTACTGAAATAAGAATAGAGCAAGTTCCATTTTCGCAACAATTGTTCATTTCTATTTTTTTGGAAGTTTGCACACTTGTTTGCGCTGCATAAACCGTGTTCATTGACCAAGAAATAGAGAAATTAACAACTTCTTTATTAGTCGTTTTTAAGTCCTGCAAGGTAAGACTCCCTAACAGTAACGGTTCGGCTTTTTTCTTGTAAATTTTAGAAGTGATGTCGTCTTCCAGAGGTTGTGCAATAACCAATACGTTTTGAGGAAGTTCATTCCATTCGTTTAAGTTAACCTCATCACTTTGCCAGGATTTATTTTGATTGACCTGAATGTATACTGTTTTTTTAGTATCATACAAAACAATCAAATGTTGGTAATTTTCTTTTTTAGAAACTAAATTCGAGTTGGATTTTTTTTCAAAAATACGAATTCTTTGCCCTTGTGAATATAAATTACAGCACATTATTAAATGCAAAAAAAATACGAATTTTATTATTTTACAAAATTCCATAATTCGATGAAAACAAACTAGTTAACTCGTAAATATATGAAATTAATTTGGTTTAATAAAATTCGTATTTTTTACTAAGAAAAGACCTTATTCCTTTGTTACCACTTGCAGCGTTTCTCTACTCATTTGACGCAACAAAACAGTTTTGTTTTTTTCAACCGTTTTCATGGCTTTTTCATCAAAATGACGAATAGTGTAAAGCGACACATTTTCGTTAAAAGTCACTTTGAATTTTTTAGATAATATTTTTACCAATTCTTGAAAGTTGCCAAACTTATCTTCTACACAAACTGAAAAACTAATAGCTGAATTTTGAATCAAACTCGCTTTGATTTTAAACTGATGTAGTAAAGCAAAGATTTCGCTGATGTTTTCTTCCATAATGAAAGAAAAATCGATGGAAGATAACGACAACAACAATTGGTTTTTCTTTACAATAAAACAAGGTAATTTGGGTTCTAAATCTTCTCCTTTTGAAACACTTGTCCCAGCTAAAAGAGGATTGATAAAAGATTTTACATACAATGGAATTTCCTTTTTTTGTAACGGTTGTAGTGTTTTTGGGTGAATTACACTCGCTCCATAAAAGGCCAATTCAATAGCTTCACGATACGAAATTTGATTTAACAGAGTCGCATTTTCAAAATAACGTGGATCGGCATTCATTACTCCCGGCACATCTTTCCAAATGGTAACACTTTCAGCATTTAAACAATAGGCAAAAATAGCTGCTGTATAATCGGAACCTTCACGACCTAATGTAGTGGTAAATCCATTTTCATCGGAACCTACGAAACCTTGTGTGACAAAAAGTTGTTTCTTTTTGGCGATTTTTGAAATATTGCGTTGGGTTTTTTCCCAATCTACATTGGCATCTCGGTAATTATTGTCCGTTTTTATATAATTGCGAACATCAATCCATTGCGATTGAATACCGCGATAACTCATGTAATGGCTTACAATAGTGGTGGAAATAATTTCACCATAGCTCACAATTTGATCGTAAACAAAGTTATAATTGGGAGATTTATTGCTTCTGATGAAGTATTCGAAATCGGCAAAATGTGAATTTACATCAAAAAACACGTCGTGATTTTCATCGGCAAACAAATCCATTAAAATTTGATTGTGATATTTTTTTACTTCCTGAATGGACGCATTCAAACTAGGCGATTTATCAAAATAGTTCTTTATAACAACTTCCAACGCATTGGTCGTTTTCCCCATAGCCGAAACTATTAGTAAAACTTCCTCATAGCCTACTTTTTGTAAAACATCAAATACGTTTTTTACACCGTCGGCATCTTTTACCGATGCCCCACCAAATTTAAAAATTCTCATTTTTTTACTTTTGAAATTGTCATTTCGATTCCGATTTATCGGAAGAGAAATCTCCCTTTATGAGACTCCTCGACTCTGCTCGGAGTGACAAGTTGTGTTTATTATAATTTATTTAAAAAGTCATTTATTCCTTGTTCGTCCATATGTACCACGCGCCAATCATTTAATACATTAGCTCCCGATTTAGTATAAAAATCAATCGCAGGAGTATTCCAATCGAGGACATTCCATTCAATTCGACGAACCTTATCTAATTTTCCTTGTTTAATTATTTCCTTGTATAAGGCAAAACCAGCACCAGTACCACGAATGCTTTCATTAACAATTAAATCTTCCAAATGAATGGTTTTCCCTTTCCAGGTTGAATAGCGATAATAATACAAGGCCATTCCTATAATCTTTCCTGAAATTTCTGCCACAAAAGTGTGAAACAGTGGATTTTCACCAAAACCGTCCCGAATCAAATCGGCTTCCGTAACTACAACGGCATGAGGTTCCTTTTCATAAACTGCCAATTCTTTTATTAAGACAAGAACCGATTTCATGTCGTTTGCCGTTCCTTTTCTAATAATCATATCTGATTACTTTTTCTTTTTTACAGCAGTTTTTTTAACTACTTTTTTTACATAAGGTTTGTACAATCCGTCAGCTATGGCTCTATCTTTTGCCATTTGTGCTCTTTCTTTTGGATCAGGATGCGAACTCATCATTTTTGTAATAAAATTCGATTGTGTTCCTTCGCTTTGTTTCGCCAAAATATTAAAAGCCGACTCTACTGCGTTGACATTGTATTTATTACGCTTCATGAACTCATACGAATACATATCGGCTTCCGATTCTTGTTGTCTACTATGACTATTATTCATTAAAGCTTTAGCAATGTTTCCTATTTGACCATCAGTAATTGACGCTATTTTACCGGATTGTGAACCAACGGCATCTAATAACGCTTCTTTTTTATATGCTGCTTTAACGGCATCTCTTGAATCGTGATTGATAACGTGTCCTATTTCGTGACCTATTACGGCTAATAATTCATTGTCATCCATAATATCCATCAGCCCTGAAAAAACACGCACACTCCCATCAGCAGTAGCAAAAGCATTCACTTCTTTTACTTTATATACCTTATAATTTAAAGCCAACCCACCTTCGGTTTTATGTTTACTAAACAATTTATTTAGCCTAATAGTATATGCATCTTTTGGTCCTGCAACCGGATTTTCTTTGTCCATTTTGGCCACAGCTTCTTTAGATAAAGCAGCCGCATCTTCATCACTAAATGTAAAACCCGTTACTCCTTTTTGCAAAGCACCTAACGCTTTATCTCCCAAATTAATTTGAGCATTCAAATTGGAAAGCCCACCAAAAGCGACCACAGCAACAATAATTAATGATTTTTTCATGATATGTGTTTTATTACAAACAAAGATAAAATAAGTTTGAATGATTTTTCTTCGATTTTTAAAAATAAACAAATTTGTCTCTTTTGTTAAATCTTTATCAAAATAACTTCATATGGGTGTCAAAACAGTTCGTTTTAACTATTCATTTTTTAAAATAAAATGACAATCTTTGTACCACATAACTACATCGATTTCGACAATGGAAGAACGCAACAAAACCTTAGGGGAATTTATCATTGAAAAACAAAGTGATTTTCAATATTCGTCAGGGGAATTATCAAGAATTATCAACTCTATTCGACTGGCCGCAAAAGTCGTAAACTATAAAGTAAACAAAGCTGGACTTGTAGATATTGTTGGCGCTGCTGGCGACCAAAATATTCAAGGAGAAGACCAACAAAAATTAGATGTTTATGCTAATGAAGTCTTCATTCAAACGCTTATAAATCGTGAAATTGTCTGCGGAATTGGTTCTGAAGAAAACGACGATTTTATTACCGTTGCTGGTTCTGACAATAGCCATAACAACAAATATGTGGTTTTAATGGATCCTTTGGATGGTTCTTCAAATATTGACGTAAATGTTTCCGTAGGAACTATTTTCTCTGTTTTTAGACGAATAACTCCAGTAGGGACTCCAGTAACTTTAGAAGATTTCTTACAACCAGGAGTAAATCAAGTAGCTGCGGGTTATGTCATTTATGGCACTTCAACCATGCTGGTCTACACTACAGGACATGGGGTAAACGGATTTACATTGAATCCAGCGATTGGAACGTTCTATTTATCGCACCCAAACATGCAATATTCAAAAGATGGAAACATTTATTCTATAAACGAAGGAAATTATGTTCACTTTCCTCAAGGAGTAAAAGACTACTTAAAATATTGTCAGTTGGAAGAAGGTGATCGCCCTTATACTTCTCGTTATATAGGAAGTTTGGTTTCCGATTTTCATAGAAACATGATTAAAGGTGGTATTTACTTATACCCAACCAGCTCTAAAGCACCTAAAGGAAAACTACGTTTGTTATACGAATGCAACCCAATGGCATTTATTGCGGAACAAGCAGGAGGAAAAGCTTCTGACGGATACAATCGTATTATGGAAATTCAACCCACCGAATTACACGAACGCGTGCCTTTCTTTTGTGGAAGCCAAAACATGGTAGAAAAAGCTGAAGAGTTTATGGAAAAAAGTAAGTAAGCATATGGATAGCAACGAGAATAACAGCGTTTTTGAAGAATTCGAAAAACTGGAAACAGCAATAAATCGCAGAAAACTACTACCCTGGTGGATTCGTTTTTTTTGTTGGGCATTTATGATACTAGGTGTAATTGCTATCGCTACCATTCCTTTTGGTTTATTTGGATTACCAACTGATTTGTCAATTTACGGACTTAGCACTACAAACTCAATTTCTCTTTTAGGCTTTGCCATTATTACGATAATGGTTTTCAAAGCAATTGTCGCCTATATGCTTTTCTTTAAAAAGGACGGAGCAATTGGGCTAGGCAAAATAGATGCTTTAATTGGCATACTTATTTGTATCATCACAACAGTATTACAATTCTTTGATGATTCACCTAATTTTATGTTTAGAATTGAAATTATTTTCTTGATATTTTACTTTATTAAATTGAATAAAATAGAATACGAATGGGATAATTTAGAATCCAACTGACAGTTTGTTATAAAAACAGAATTCATAAAACAAAAAAAGCTCTCATTTCTGAGAGCTTTTTTGTTGGTCTACTAGGACTCGAACCTAGAAAGACTGCACCAAAAACAGTTGTGTTACCATTACACCATAGACCA
>JAZKHA010000010.1:0-122027 GCA_040385625.1 Bacteroidota bacterium | reverse complement strand
ATGGAAAGGTTTGGGAACAAAAATCCCCAACTTCATAAAGCCGGCGGGACGTTAGCAGCAACCAAAACTCAACTGTGTCTATATTAACAAATTAGAGCCTAAAAAAGGAAATACTAACCGCATATTTTGAAAGACTGCATGTCTATTGGCAGCTGCTAACAGGCAGTTTTATGCAATGGCGGGTTTAGGGATTTATTTGGAATGGTTAGTGAGTGCAGTTCTTCTTTAAAGAAGCTTTTTCCTTTCAAACTTTTCGGTATATTTGTAAACGTCAGTAATAAAAAACCGCCACTGCATAAAGCTGGCGGGACGTTAGGTGCAATTTTAAAAAAAAAACACAACGTTGAAAATTAATTCTTGCTAAAAAAAATATAATTCCATATTTTTGGACAAAATATTCTAAAAACATGGAACAACTAATAGGGACATATCTAAGAGAAAGAAGAAACGAATTAGGATTACCGTTAAGAAAAGTTGCAACACATATCAATATTGATACTTCAACACTTTCAAAAATTGAAAAAAACGAAAGAAAGCTAAATCCTGATTTAATTGATAAACTTGCTGAATGCTTACTATTAGAAAAAGATAATCTTTCTAAAATCCATTATCAAAATACTATAATTTCAGAATTAAAGGAATATCCTGAACTTAATGATGTTTTAAATATTGTTCAAGAACAAATAGCACAGCATAAACTTAAATTTGACAAAGACTGGAGAGAAAAAGAATTATCAAATCCTAACGCAACTATCAAAATTGGCACTATGTTCTCTGGAATTGGGGCAATTGAATATGCTCTGAAACGTTTGAATTTAAAATCTGAAATTCAATTTGCAAGTGACATTGATAACTTTGCAAAGCAAAGTTATTTTGCAAATTATGAAATTGCAGAAAGTAATTGGTACAACGATGTACACGATATTGATGGCAAAAAATACAAAGGAAAATTAGATTTATTAGTTGGTGGTAGTCCTTGTCAATCTTTTTCAATGGTAGGAAAACGCAGAGGTTTTGACGACACAAGAGGTACATTATTTTATGAATTTGCAAGAGTTGTAAAGGAAAGTCAACCAAATGTTTTCATTTTTGAAAATGTTAAGGGATTAATAAATCACGATAGCGGTAATACTTTTGAAACGATAAAAGCAACCTTTGATGAACTTGGTTATAAATATTTTTATCAAGTTTTGAACGCAAAAAATTACGGAATGCCACAACACAGAGAACGAATTTTTGTTGTCGGCTTCAAAGATAAAAAAGCAAAATTTACTTTTCCTGAACCAATTGACTTGGAATACAAAATGCAAGACTTTTTAGAAGATTACACAGACAGTAAATATTATCTAAAAGAAAAAGGAGTAAAATTTGTAACTAGCTCCAAAAATCGAAATAAACGCTATACTCAAATAAATGGCGAAATTGCACTTTGTCAAAAAGCAAACCAACAATTTAATTGGCACGGAGATTTTGTATTTGAGCATGGAGAAAGCGAATTTGACGAATTTATTTTTGATGTGAATGACGTTGAAGAAAAATATTATTTATCTGACAAAGTTCGTGATTATGTCTTGAGTAGCGGAACAAAGACCTTTAAAACTTCAACAAAAACAGACCTTGAAGTAGCAAGACCTCTTTTGCAGAGCATGCACAAAATGCATAGAGCGGGAGTTGATAACTATGTTACACATACAGGAAAAATTAGAAAATTAACACCAAAAGAATGTTTACGTTTAATGGGATTTCGAGATGATTTTACACAAGTTGTAAGTGATACTCAAATGTACAGACAAGCTGGTAATAGCATCGTTGTCGATGTTCTTATAGCATTACTTAAACAAATGGACATCACTAAATACGCAAAATAATTATGGCAGATCCAATTTGTAGATGGAGAAATCCAACATTAGAAACAGTTCTTGAATTAGTAAACTTATTACCAAAACAAGAATTGTCTAAAACAAGAGCTAGGGAAATTATAAATCAAAATAATCCATTTAATGCGGAGTTTTTTAAAACACCTTATCAATTAGCTTGTCAATTAGGGCTTTATCACGAAACTAACGGAAGATACTTCCCAAAGTTTACATTTGTTCCTACAGAAGAAGAAGTTAATTTATATTTACAAAATTGGATAATTCATTATTGCGTACCAAATCCATATACAAGAGGTTTTGACAATTTAGCACCGTTTTCAATTCACGCTGAAATATGTAGAATTTTACAACAAAATGGTACACCAACAAACTGGGAAGTTGTTAGGGAAGCGATCTTTGGAAATGAAATTGGAAATAATGACATACTTGTTAATTCAATTAACTCATATTCTCCAATTTTAACTATACGAGCAGGAATTGTACAATTAAAAGAAAATAAAACTTACGAAGAATTAGCAAATTATATAAACGTTGATATTAGTGCAAACAGAACTAATAAAGAATATTTTTTTGATTTATTCTCTATTCCAAATAGATTAGAAAACAATGTACATATTCAACAAAATCAAGAATTGATTCAAGATATTAATCAGCAAGAAATCGACTTAATCAATCAAGTACAAAATCTCCCAAATCTTACGCAAACAGAGAAAAATCAAATAGTAGCAGCAAGGATTGGTCAGGGATACTTCAGACGAACTTTAATATTGGAATGCGGATTTTGCCCAATTACACAAGTAGATGAAACAACACTCTTAATTGCTAGTCATATAAAACCTTGGAAAGTTTCTGACAACATAGAAAGAATAAATCCTAAAAATGGCATTTTGCTAACCCCTACTTATGATAAATTATTTGACAAAGGTTATATCTCGTTTACTGACGACAAAAGGCTATTAGTTTCTAATATTCTTTCAGATGAGAACAAACATAAACTCAATATAGTTAACGACACTTTATATCCATTATTACCAACTAATGGACGTGAGGAATTTTTAAATTTTCATAGAAACCACATCTATAAAGGATAAAAAAACTGCACCTAACAGCGGTTTTGCGAAATTTGGGCTTGAGGGCTTAATGGAAGGATCTTTTTGTATATTTGGCATAAGTCCGAATGGAATGGTTTGGGGCAATATAAACCCAAACTTCGCAAAGCCGGCGGGACGTTATCTGCTATTATTGAAAAACATGAACGCTAAAAAACTCGCGATAATAAATCTTATTTTTTTTGTTGTCTTCGCATGTAGCCGTGACAACAAAATACTAGTTCGTGAATTTGAAAATGAATTCAGTGATTCAATAACAAAACACAACGCAAAATTCTTTGCATATCAATATGATGGCCTTGTGCCCCAAAAATCATATTTCATTGATTCCAAACTTAAGTTCTTGCAGTACAAACATGGCCCAGAAAATGGTTCTGTTGAATCAATGGTATTTTTCGACATGAAGACAGATTCTCTTAAAAAAATTGTTCGCAGAATAATTTATTACGACTGGGATGACGAAAGGAACGAGCGAACTAGGAACTTTAGTGACACATTATATGTGATTCAAGTTGATAAAAGGAAAACACTTACATATGTTAATAATGAATTAATTGATTCAATATTTAAACCAAAGGTTCTGGATAACGATAAAAGATTCATTATCGAAATGAAGAAACAAACAGAGATAAGTTATAACAGCAGATAACAGCGGTTTTAAGAAATTGGGGCTTTAAGGCTAAATTTAAAGGTAATTTTATATATTTGACTTCAGTCCTAGCGGAATGGTTTGGGAACAAAAATCCCCAACTTCTTAAAGCCGGCGGGACGTTATAACGCATTTAAACAACCGCCGAATAATACAACCATCTATTTTAATTATGACACCATTACAAGAAATTCAAATTGATAGATTACAAAAAAAAATGGAACTTGAATATGATTTTGAAATTGTACCAGTTCAGATAGAAACATTTTCAACACCGAAACAATGCTATTCTAATGTAGAAAAAAAAGTAAAACAAGATGGCGGAAAAATACATTATGGATGGTCAGTACATTTCAATGAAGGTATTATTGTAGAGGCTGAACGACACGCTGTTTGGGAAAATGATGATGAAGATTTAATTTGTATAACCCCACACCCAAGCGATTACAAAGAAGTAATATTCTTGTCTGACAATACAGCAGTTGATCCAAAACTACAAATAGACAATATCAGAATGAACATAACTAATAATCCATTGGTTGAAGATTGGATTTATTTAGCCAATATGGTTGGACATTTGTTTTATAAATATACTGATAGAATCGATAACGAACAGGTTAATATAGAAACACCTGTTTTAAAAGTCATTAAACAACTTGAAGAATGGCGAAATCTGGTTATGGGTTTAATTAAACTTGGCAAAAAAGAGAGAAGTAATTGTTATTGTGAAAAAGGTTCGTATGACAAAAGAAAATACTTAGAATGTCACAGTAAATTTTTTAAAAAAGAAATCCCAGTTTTATTGGAAAGTATTCATCAATTTGCAAAAAGATAATAATAAACGCGCTATAACAGCGGTTTGGCGACATTGCTTGTGACTCGTTCGTCGGAAACCTTACGGTTTCCTCAAACCCTTCCCTACGCAGAAAAATTTTCGTAAATTGCCGCAACGTTCGCCAAGCCGACGGGACGTTGTGCGTCATTTTAGCGGAACGAAAACGAAATCAACAAATTAACATAAAGAATGAAAAAAATAACAATTTTAATTTTAACAGTTTTTTCAATTAATATCTACTCGCAAGAAATAGAAACAGAAAACTGGATAACTGATTTAAATTTTCTAAAAACAGAGTTGCCGAAGAAACACAAAAATTTATTTTTCAAAATAACTAAAAATGAATTTGAAAATGGTATTGAGAAAATCATTAAGCAACTTGATAAAGATACCGACATTGAAACTTCTATGAAACTTCATCAATTAATTGCTAAAATTGGTGATTCTCATACAAGTCTAAGCACTTCACATATTACACAAAAAAGGAAAGTATTTCCTGTAGATTTCATGTGGTTTAAAGAAGGATTATTCATTTCAGGAACTACAAAAGACAACTATGAAATTTTAGACAAAAAAATACTTTCAATTAATGGAAACAAAATCAACACAATATTAGATAGTTTAAAAACTCTCAACGTAGCTGAAAACACTGCTTTGATAAAGACAAATTCATCTCGTTTATTAGAAAGTAATGTCATATTAAAATATTTTGGCTTTTCTAAACAAAATGATAGTATTTACAATTTAGAGCTTTCTGATATTAAAGGGAATATTTCTCATTACAAACTTATGGAAGTTGAAAATGATATAAATTTTAAAAAAAATAAAACTTTTTTAAAAATTAACGCAGAAAAACCATTTTATAGAAACGGAAGTGGTAAAAACTTTAAAGAAGAATATTTTCCTAATGAAAAAATTTACTTTATTCAGTATAATAAATGTGTAAGCAGAGAAACTATAGAAAAATATGGCGATAAAGAAACTGCATATAAATATCCTTCTTTTAATGAATTTGAAGAAAAAGTATTAAAAACACTTGAAACTTCTGAAATTGACAAATTGATTTTTGACATGAGATTTAATGGTGGTGGAAGTTCGTATTTAGCAGAAAACTTAATAGATAAAATTGCAGCTAACAATAAACTAAATAAAAAAGGAAAATTATTTGTAGTTGTTGGTAACGATACTTTTTCATCAGCTATTTTTAACACCATTTATTTTAAAGATAAAACAAATGCAATAATTATTGGAGAAGAAACAAGTGGAAAACCTAATCATTATGGATATGTTAAATCATTTACATTACCTTATTCAGAAATTAAGGTAAGATATTCTTCTGAATTTTGGAAACTTACAGAGGATAATGATGTTTCAATTGTTCCAGATGTTAAGATAGAAAATAGTTACAATGATTACAAAAATGGAATAGACCCTGTTTTTGAATATGTTAAGAAAAATTAAAAAACGAACGCACAACAGGCGTTTGGCAAGATTGCGAATTTTGTAGTAAATACACGTTTATTTCTCGCAAGAAATTTTATCTTTGATAGAAAATAATCGGTTCCGAAGTTCGCAACCTCGCCAAGCGCCGGAACGTTGTGCGACACTTTACACGAAAGAACAGAAATATTAAACACAAATAGCAATGAAAAAATAATTATAATATTCATCTTTTCAATTTTTACAATTCCAATATTTTCACAAACAAATAACGGAAATGAAATAACTGCAGAGGGAAACTCAAGGACGAAAGTAAAACCTGATTTAGCGAAGTTAAGAATAACAATTGGGAAACAAAATCTAGTTGAAAAAAATGCTATTAGAGAATTAAATGAAGAAATTGGGAAGTTGCAAAAAGTACTTTTCAAAATAGGTTTTACTGAAAAAAACATAAAAATTTCTGATTATAAAGTATCCAGCAACGAAAATGATGGTAACAAAAAAGAATATTTTGCAACAAATATTTTGTTAATTGATTTTGCTTTAGACAACAAACTTATTGAAGCATTTTATCAAGAAATTCAAAATGATAATCTTAAGGATTTAGATATCGAATTTGAAACTCAAATCTCCGAGGAATTAGAGAAAGCAACTAGACAAAAATTAGTACAAATTGCTGTTGCAGATGCAAAAAATAATGCAGAAAACATTGCAAAAGCATTAGATGTTAAAATTAATAATGTCAAACAAGTTTCAAAATACAATTTACGTGATGTAGCTGTATCCGCAACAAAAATGGACGAAGTTAAATTTAAAAAACCTATGATTGCAATGGCTCCAATTCCAAAAACTTCATTTGACAAATTTGAGGTTGAAGAAAAAGAATTAGAAGAAACAATAACAATCGTTTACGAAATAGTAAAAAAATAAAAAGCGATCGCACAACAGCGGTTTCATGAAATTAGGGTTTTAAGGCTTATTTTAAAGGTAATTTTATATATTTGGCTTCAGTCCTGATGGAATGGTTCGGGTACAAATTTCCCTAACTTCTTAAAGCCGGCGGGACGTTGTATGCTATTTAAAACAAAACTCAATGAAAACAAATTTTTTATTAATACTATTTTTATCCCCTTTTTTTGTAATAAGCCAAAGTAAACCTTTTTACAAGCAGACTATTACCGCTTATGAAATAAATAAGAAAGATACAATTAACAAAAAAGTTCTTGTTACTTATCTTGACAGTTTAAGAAAAATTATTTCTACAGAAAATAATATTTCAAATGCGATATCTGGAGCTAAACCTAATATTAATAAAACTCGTTCAATTATTGAAGTCGATACTGACAGGCTATATATTTCTACAGACATCAATGAAAAAGGAGATACTATAGGGAAATTGATTTACGTGTATGATGATAAAAAAAATAGAACTGAAAATTATCAAATAAGAAACGGTGATACTATAAATGGACAAAAGCGTGTATATAATGAATCAGGGAAGTACACTAAACTTTTTAATAAACATAAAGATAGCCATAAATATTTTCTGAGTATGGAATGGGATTATGACTCACAAGGAAATGAAATTGAGCAAAAAACATATAATGAATTTGGAAAATTAGTGGGTTATAATAAGTATGAAAATGTCTATAAAAAAAATGAAGTAATATCAACCAAATTTTCATATGCAAATGGTAAGGGTTTTGTGAAAAAACAAAAAGAAATCAAAAGCGGTAACACTATAACTACATATTTTTATGAAAACAGTGTTGGTTACAATTATGGGTTAAAAATTACAAATGTCGATGGCGGAAAGCGCATCGAAGAGAGAGACAAAAATGATTGTCTAAAAGAATTAAAGATTTTTGATGACAATAAAAACTTAACAATCTACGTCAAAAATACAGAGGTAAGATTATAAAAAATAAACAGCATACAACAGCAGTTTTATGACATTGCGGGGCTTGGTTTGTGTTTGTAACATATCATTCAAAGTTAAATCCTGATGAATTAAGTGAGAGGTTTTAACGATAAGGTTTTTAGGTAAAATTTCAATAAAAAGGCACACTTTTAGGCATGCATAAATTTGAAATGTTTGTAAAGTATTGATGAATAAGGTTTGAGTTTAGCGGGTTCGAGTCCCGTCCAGACCACTAGAAAAAGGGGCTCCATATAAAAAGGGGCTTTTTTTATTTTTAGGGCTATTTCAATAAAATACTTCTATAATCCCAAGCGACGTACAAAAAGGTTCCCAAGAAAATCATACATACCACAAATTTCATAAAAGTAGACGCTAGAAAACCAAAAAAAGAACCAGTTGCTGCTTTTAAAGCACGTTTGTGATCTTGTTTGTCAAAATACAATTCTCCAAGTAAAGCGCCAGCAAAAGCACCGATGACAAATCCGAAAGGAATGGGGATAAAAAAGAATCCCACTAATAATCCGATATTGGTTCCCCAAATGCCATATTTACTTCCTCCGAACCGTTGAGTGCCTTTAGCAGGAATAATGTAATCTAAAATCGAAATGAGAACAGTAATTAATAAAGTAATGCCTAATACCCAATAGTTATTGGGTACTGCGTTTGTTA
The DNA here is from genome assembly GCA_040385625.1 of Bacteroidota bacterium. Taxonomy (GTDB): domain Bacteria; phylum Bacteroidota; class Bacteroidia; order Flavobacteriales; family Flavobacteriaceae; genus Flavobacterium. Next base: position 113,527 of record JAZKHA010000010.1, on the reverse strand, counting down.
AATAGAGTAGGAGTATGCCTATCCAACTCAAACCTGGGCCTGGTAAAGCCGGTAAAAAGCTGCCAAATATTCCAGCAATTACACAAATAAAACCAACGAGTAACAATATTGAATCCATGCATTAATTTTTTATTACTTTTGACATTAAATATAATCATTTATCTAAATCTTAAGGCATTATAATTCTAATGAAAAAAGTAAGCTTTTTATTCGCACTTATCGCATTGTTTCATAGCTGTCAATATTTTGAAAAAAATGTTCCCAATAAAGATGAACTTCTTCAAAAAGAATTAAAAAAAATCAATTGGGAGGAAGTAGATGAATTTCCTTCTGCCCTAAATTGTGATTCGATTACAGATAAAGTGCAACGCAAACAATGTTTTTTCGATTTTATGTCGGCACAATTGCAAATGAAATTATCCAACGATACCATTCGTACTTTTTATAAAGGTCAGGACACGCTAAAAGTTAAAGTTATAGTGTTGCCAAATGCCCAAATTTCTTTTCAATCCCATTTCGAAATAGATAGTTTGCCTTTTGATCAAAATAAAGCGGACAGTGTGCTTCAAATGAAATTACTTGATTTTCCATCGGTAGAGCCAGCTATAAAACGTGGGATGAAAGTAAAATCGGAGTTTGTTATTCCTGTTTTTATCAAAGAAAATAAGAAATAGATACTATTTTTTAAAGACTCTTCCTTTCCAAGTATACTTTCCGAAAAAAGTATAAAAGACTACGATAACACTGAAAAAAGGATAAACTAAGCTAGAAAACAAAAGATATTTTGATTTGGTTTTAAAAAACGAACTCGTTAGGGAAAGCAGTGCAAAATCAATCCAAAATTTAATGGAAAACAAAACCAAAAAGAGTTTCCATTGTCCACTTGCTAAGTTGAGTAATAACATAAGATTCAGTGTAAATACACTCAATGCCAACTGTTTGCTGTAAAGTGTTTTGTAATTTGCTGTTTTACTGGCCCATCTTATGCGTTGATTGAAGAGTGATGACCAATTGGTTTCTGCTCTTGTATAGACAATAGTTTGATTGGATTTTAAAAAGTTAACTGCTACCTGCTCTTTTTCTATGGCTTTTTGAAGTAAAAACACATCGTCTCCACTGGCAATCGTTTCATTTCCTTCAAATCCGTTTAAAGTCTCAAAAAAATCTTTCCGATAGCAAAAATTGGCACCATTGCACATAAATGCTTGTCTGTTTCCGAAGCTTCCTATAGTTGTTCCTTGTAAACTCAATAGATCCATTTGTTGGAAGACACTTAAAAAAGTAGTTGGGTTGCGGTATATGACTCCGGAAGCAATCATTTTTGGATTGTTTTTCTGGATAAATGCATCAAAAGTAGTAAGCCAATTTTCAGGGACAATACAATCGGCGTCGGTAGTAATGATCCATTCGTTTTTAGCTTGACTAATGGCGGTGTTGATAGCATCTTTTTTTGGAGATTTTGTTTTCCTTGTACTGTCAAACAAAGAAACTTGAAACTTAAAACTTGAAACCTGGAATGGTTCGTCAGAACTGTCATCCACTAAAATGACTTCGAATAACTCAGTCGGGTAATTCAATTTTTCAATAGATGCTAACAGTTTTGGTAAGTTTTCTGCCTCATTTCGGAAGGGAACAACAATAGAAAATGTTGCTTTTGGGTTGTGGTTCGCCGAATGAAACGTTTTTACCTTTGTAAAACCAATTACTAGCCAAAAAATATTGAGCAAATACCAAACTAATATGAGATAGCAAAGTAATATTAAGACTTCCATTGCGATTTAAAATTTAGGACATAATAACTTCCTATAACTACCGGAATTACGGTATTTAAAAACCACATCAGTGTGCTTACAAACACAGCAACCCAATCACTGACACCTAATAGATGCAAGAAATAAACAGCGATTCCACCTTTGACCGCAAAATCCAAAAATTGAAAAGTAGGTAAGGCCGAAGCTAAAAAATAAACGCTCACAATCGTGGCCATTAACAATCCGTAAGGCACTTCAACACCAGACAACAAAAACAAAAAGTAGTATTGGTGAGAAAAGGTCAAATAGCGCAGTATTCCTAAAGCAATGTTTTTTTGATGAATTGATTTTGGAATGACGTTGATTTTGTGGATTAATTTTTCAATAGAGTAGCCTCTGATGCTTATTTTTTTTGAAAAGAATAGAAGGACAACGATTAAAATGAAAATACCAAATAATAGAGCAACTGTTTTTGGAGTGATAATTGGGAATTTTGCATTAAAATAAACCAAACCAAAAATGCCGAAAATTGTGGTTAATATGAGTTGAATTCCGTTGCAAATCAGATTTAAGAAAACTACTTTTTTTGATTTTTCTTTTTCAAAAAATAAAGCTTTTCCGGCATATTCACCAATTCCATTAGGAGTGAATAAAGCCAAAGTGAGCGATCCTAATACTTGTTTGGTGGCTTCGGAAAGCGAAATATTTCTGATTACTTTAACCAAGTTTTGCCATTTCAGGATTTCTAAAAAACGATTTAGAAAAGACAAAAAGAGCACTAGTAAGAGGCTGCCAAAAGAAGCTTTTTCTAAAATAATGGTTTTGAATTTTGTCCAATCAAATTGTTTGTCGGTAGCCAATCGCTGGTAAATAAAATAAAATGCCCCGCCCACAATTAAAAGTTTGAGTAGAAGTACCAGGAATTGTTTAGCTTTGTTGGACATTGCAATCATAAGACAAAGAAACAAAACTTTAAACTAAAATTGGCAAACGAGCGTATCATATTAGGAATTGACCCAGGGACCACCATTATGGGTTTTGGTTTGATAAAAGTCATCAACAAAAAGATGGAATTTCTTCAGTTGAATGAATTGGTTTTATCCAAATACGACGACCATTATACAAAGTTAAGAGTCATTTTTGAGCGTACCATAGAACTCATCGAAACGCATCATCCCGATGAAATTGCTATTGAAGCGCCTTTCTTTGGGAAAAACGTTCAATCGATGCTAAAGTTGGGTAGGGCACAAGGTGTAGCTATGGCAGCAGGTTTGTCTCGTCAAATTCCGATTACCGAATACGAACCCAAGAAAATAAAAATGGCCATCACCGGAAACGGGAATGCAAGCAAGGAGCAAGTGGCCAAAATGCTGCAACAATTGTTAGGACTGAAAGAATTACCTAAAAATCTGGATTCCACCGATGGATTGGCAGCAGCGGTTTGTCACTTTTTCAATACCGGAAAGGTTGTGGGAACCAAAAGTTATTCGGGTTGGGATGCTTTTGTAAAACAAAATGAAGAGCGAGTAAAAAAATAATTTGGCTGGAATTTACATACATATCCCTTTTTGCAAGCAGGCTTGTTACTACTGCGATTTCCATTTTTCTACTTCATTGAAGAAGAAAGACGAGATGGTTTTGGCGTTAGCCAAAGAAATAGAATTGCGTAAAAGCGAATTTAAGGATGAGGTAGTGGAAACCATTTATTTTGGAGGAGGCACACCCAGTATCTTGGAAATATCCGATTTGCGAATGCTAATTGACAAAGTGTATGAAAACTACTCCGTTTCCGAAAACCCAGAAATTACCGTTGAAGCCAATCCTGATGATTTATCGGAAGAACGAATCATCGAATTGTCACAAAACAAAATAAACCGATTAAGCATAGGCGTCCAATCGTTTTTTGAAGACGATTTAAAATTGATGAATCGCGCTCATAATTCGGAGGAAGCCAAAAGATCTCTGGAAGTGGCTACACAATATTTCGATAATATTTCAGTCGATTTGATTTATGGAATTCCAGGTTTGAGTAACGAACATTGGCTGCAAAACATTCAAACTGTTTTGGATTTGAATATTCCACACATTTCAAGTTATGCGTTGACGGTTGAGCCGAAAACCGCTTTACAGAAATTCATCAATCAGGGAATTATTCCACCACCAGACGATTCGGTAGCACACGAACAGTTTTTACTCTTGGTTGATACGTTAGAATCGAATCAGTTTGTGCATTACGAATTGTCGAATTTTGGAAAAGAAAATTATTTTTCCCGGAACAATTCGGCCTATTGGTTGGGTAAAAAATACCTTGGAATTGGTCCATCCGCACACAGTTATGATGGAAAAAACAGAAGTTGGAATGTGGCAAACAATTCACTTTACATCAAATCCTTAGATGAAAATAAGTTACCTAATGAAACGGAAGCATTAACCGAAACTGACCGTTATAATGAATACATCATGACGGGTTTGCGTACCATTTGGGGTGTTTCTTTAGGCAAGATCGAGAATGATTTTGGTAAAAAACACCTCGATTACCTGATGCAAAATGCACAACGCCATTTAAACGATGAAAAACTCATAGTTGAGAATAACGTTTTGCGAACTACAAAAAAAGGAAAATTCTTTTGTGATGGAATTGCATCAGACCTTTTTTGGTTAAATTTGGAGTAATTAATTCCAAAATTGTGATTGCATCCATACAACTTAACGATAAAGAAATTCAAATTGACTTATCAAAACCTCTTGATATTTCCATTCCATTATCCAACACAGACAAAAATCCAATTGCTTGGTATATTGAAAAACCCGTGATTGAGCCTGTCGTTTTTGGCGATTGGATTGGAAAAGTTTCGGAAGGAAGTTCATCTACGAATTTCAATAATATTTTTTTCAATCCGCACGGGCACGGCACACATACCGAGTGTTTAGGTCATATTACGAGAGAATTTTATAGTATCAATAAGTGTTTGAAGCAATTCTTTTTTACGGCTGAGTTAATTTCGGTTCAACCGGAAATGCAAGGAGAAGATTTGGTAATTACCAAAAATCAAATTGAAGTTGCTTTGAATGGAAAATCTCCAGAAGCGATTGTGATTCGAACATTGCCAAATGAAAAAGCGAAATTGTCCAGAAAATATTCGAATACCAATCCGCCTTATTTAGCCGAAGATGCAGCAATTTTTATTTGCGAAAGCGGTATTCAACATTTACTGATTGACTTACCAAGTGTGGACCGAGAACATGATGAAGGAAAATTATTAGCACACAAAGCCTTTTGGAATGTAAAAGATGTCAATGTTTTAGATAATGACGCAAGAATGAATTGCACCATTACCGAAATGATTTATGTGAATGATGAAATTTCGGACGGTAGTTACATACTAAACTTGCAAATCGCTTCGTTTGAGAATGATGCAAGTCCGAGTAAACCTATTTTGTACAAAATATGATAACAGTATCTACCGATAAAGACAAATTAAATTTACCATTCATTCAGAATTTTCTGAAAGATACGTATTGGGCAAAAAACAGAACTATTGAAACGCTTCAAACTTCTATTGATAATTCATTGTGTTTTGGAATTTACCTAAATAATGAACAAATAGGATTTGCAAGAGTAATTACCGATTTGGTTTCGATTGCTTATCCTATGGATGTTTTTGTCATAGAGGAGCACCAAGGAAAAGGATATGCAACTATTCTTTTAAATGCCGTGATGAGCGAACCACAATTGCAACAAATTAAAATATGGGGATTAGCGACATTGGATGCACATTCTTTTTATAAAAAATTTGGGTTTACCTCTGTTGATAATCCTGAGAAGTTAATGGAAAAAATAATTATCTGATGATAACTGCTATAATTCCCAAGCTACCTTTTATAGGCAAGAATGATACGGTAGATTTCTATGTCAATAAATTAGGATTTACCTTGAATTCCGATTTTGGGGATTATTTTATCGTTTCTAAAGACACTTTCGAATTGCATCTTTTTTCGTATCCAGGTTTAGAACCATCCAAATCAGATTTCATGATTTACATCCGAATTGAAAATAATATTGAAATTTTTTACAAAAAACTGCAAGAAGCAAAAGTCGAAATACATCCCAATGGAAATTTAGAAAAAAAACCTTGGGGCCAAATAGAGTTTTCAATTCTAGACCCCAACGGAATCTTATTGACTTTTGGTCAAAGTTTATAATAGTATCATGAACATCCAACAATTATACGAATTTTGTCAAACTAAAAAAGGAGTAACCGAACATTTTCCGTTCGACGAAGATACTTTGGTGTTTAAAGTGGGTGGAAAAATGTTTTGTTTGACTTCTTTACGCGAATGGGAAAACGGAGCGCCATCACTTAATCTAAAATGTGATCCTGAAAAAGCACTCGAATTCCGTGCCGAGTTTGAAGCCATTAATCCAGGATACCATATGAGCAAAGTGCATTGGAATACGGTTGATTTCAATAAAGATGTTTCGGATAAAATGATGTGTAAATTGATAAATGACTCCTATGATTTAGTGTTTAAAAGTTTGACTAAAAAGATTCAAACGGAAGTATTAAATTCTTAATTTAGGCATTACTTTTGATGCAATATGTTAAATATATAAATTCATACAATGATTGATAATTTAAAGAAAATATTAAACGAAGATCAAGACCCGAAGGCGATTGAAAAGATAACTGCTAAGTTGGAAAATTTGCTAATGAGCAACGAGGAAGTAGGTTATATTGCGGTACAAAAGAAACCGGCAGTTAACATTTTTCCAGATAGTATTGTGGTAACCAACAAGCGTATTATTTTGTGCAAACCTAAAAATTTAGGCTTGTCGATGGAGTTTATAGATTTTAACTGGGATGAAATATCAGGAACTTTTGTAAAGGAAGGATTATTAGGCTCTGATTTTACTTTTTCGACCAAAACAGAATTAACCCATGCTGTTGATTATTTACCCAAAAACCAAGCGCGTAAATTGTATACGTATGCTAAGGAACAATTGGATGCTTTAAAAAATCCTATTGTAGCAACTCCTGTTGAAACGGCACCGGTTTATGTAGAAGAAGCTGTTGAAGTAGAAGAAGTAGAAACAGAAATTGTAACATCTTTTGCTGAAATTATGCCTTCGACACAACTTGTTCCGGATACGGAAGTTGAAGTAGAATACTCGCAAAGTGGAAAAGCATTAGGGGATTTGACAAAAGATGAGTTATTTGAAAAGCTACAGAATTACAAGAAATTATTAGATAATGGTTTAATTCTACAAGGTGAATACGACCGATTAAAAGCAGAAGTGTTGCAGTATTTATAGTACTGGCAAGATGTATAAGAGTAAAAGGGATAAGTAATGTTAAATGCTTATCCCTTTTTTATTATCTCTTAATTGTTAGAAAATTACATCACTCCTTTCTGTTTCTCAACAAAAGCATCGGCTTGAAGTTCCAATAATTCCTTGGCGCGTTTGCGTTTGTAGTCAAATAACTCTTTTTCATCTCGAATATCAGCATATACTCGATTGTAAATGTCAGCATCGGTTTGTTTTTGCAAACTTCTTTGGAAATTGTTTTGTTCAATATGTACTTTTAAAGCCGTCTCATTATCTTCCAATTTAAAATCATATTCTCCTTTTGGAGATAGCATTTTAGCAATAATAGGCGAAGTTTCTATGGCTAAAAATAACAGCATTATGAATAAAGACGGTAATAAAGGGAGTTTTCCTAAAGCGTTAATTCGCGCCATTAATCCGTCGAAACTGTCAATAATAGGTTTACTATCGGCTACTTTTTTGTCTAAATCAGCTTGCAAGGTTTTTGCTCTCGTCTCCTTGTCGGCGACGATTTTTGAGGATGAAGATTTCAAGGAATCCAATTGACGTAAAGCCAAGTCATGAGCATCTCTTTTTTCTTTGTAAATTGGGCCTTTCCCCATTTTTTTGGTGCCCGCTGAGCCTTCTGCTTCGGTAATATAGGATTGGTATAAAGCCGCTACTTCTTTTTCTTTTTTAGAAATGGAAGATTTGATACTGTCTATTTCCGATTGATTTTTGGTCACATCACCTTTGAAATAATTAGTCACTTGATTTTTATTGGCGATTGCCATGGCATTTTTCTCCTTCAATAAAACAGTATTGATTTCTTTTTCAAAGATTTTGATTTCTAATGGTTTTGAAATCACTATGGCTATAATCATTGCCAAAATGATTCGAGGAGAGGCCTGTAAGAATTCCGCCCAAAGGTTGTCTCTTTTTCGAATAGTCGAAACAATAAATCGGTCTAAATTGAAAATTAAAAGAGCCCAAACAATTCCGAATGCTATCGCATAATAGGGATTGTCAAAAACTGTAAACAAGGCATAGGCACTTGCTAAAAAAGCCATAACAGCAGTAAAAAAAACGGTAGCGCCAATTCCTACATACTTGGTTTGTTCACCTTCACTACACGAAGAGAGTAGCTCTCTATCTGCGCCAGAGCACAGAATGAAAAAATGTTTTAACATGATTGATTTCGATTTGATGATTGATACATCAAATTTAAGACCAAAAAACGAACAAAATAAATTTTTAAGGCATTAATTTTCAAACGACTAATTATTCTTTTTTGTTTTGACTCAGTTGGTTTGTCAGGGGCTATAATATTTATATCTTTGACGCCAATTCATTAAAAATAAAAATTAGTATGAAATTTTTCTTTAAGGCCTCTTTTTGTTTGGTTTTTGCTTTTGGTTATTCACAAACAAATACATCTGTTAACGATTCACTTATTAATGTTGCAACAACATTAAGTGGTCAAGGTAAATACCAAGAAAGTATTGAAATACTAGATAAAATAAGCAACTATAGCCCAGAGAAAAATAAAGCTGCATTGGAAAAGTCAAGAGTTTTATACTATGATAAAAAATACGATCAGGCGATAGAATTTCTAACTAAATTGGATAAGTCATCTTTTGATACAGAGGATTTACATAGTTATTATTTGATTTTGGGAAATGTATATGATGATGCTGAAAAAGAGGAAAAAGCACTTGAATTGTATAAAGAAGCGCTACAAAAATACCCAGAATCTTATCTTTTGCATTATAATAAGGGAGTTACAAACTCTAGAATGGAACATAATGAAGAAGCTTTTCAGGATTTAATTAATTCTGTTACTATTTACCCTAATTTTTATAGATCACATTATTTATTAGGAATATTAGCTTTTAAAAATGGAAATCAGTCTGAAGGGATTTTAGCGATGACTACTAGTATTTTACTTGATTTTGGAGGAAAAATAACGGAAAGTGCAGTAAAAACACTAAACTATGAATTGTCCAAAAAGTTCGAAGAACCGAAACAACCTTTTCAACTTCCAGGACACGAATTGTTTGAGTCTACTGATAATATTATTAAAAAACAATTTGCATTAAGTACATCATATAAGCTTAAAAGTGATTTTGATATTACTTATACACGTCAACTTCAAGCTTTGTTGTCAGAATTGCCTAAAATAAAAAGCAAAAATGGATTTTTTGCTGAACGTTATCTTAATTTTTACACAAAGGTGTGGGAAGACAAACAGTTTGAGTTGTTGACTTATCGATTGTTTCAAAACTTCGATTCGGAAGCTGTTCAAAAGCTAGTTGCCAAGAAAGCAAATGATATTACCAAATTCAATAATTGGATGTTTACGAATATTACAAAGACGACCTGTACTAGAAAAGTTAACTTTTTCGGGAAAGAAGAAGTTGTCTCTGTAATTGATGAAGACGGTTATATTGGTTACGGAAATATGATTAATGATAAAAAAGATGGGTCTTGGAGATTTAATTATTCTGATGGGAGTAAATTTCTAGAAGGGAAAATGAAAGGGAATGAGTTTGATGGACCTGTAAGTACTTATTTTCAAGACGGGACCAAAAACAAAACAACCAATTACTCAAACAGTATTGCTAACGGTAAAGCAGAGTTTTATTATTTAAATGGAAATTTACTTAGCAATAGAGAGTATCTTAATGACAATGAGGTTAACAAACAAACTTTTTACCACCGATTTGGAGGTATGAAATCTTATTATTCTATCAAGAATGCAAAGGCTGAAGGAAAAGAAGAGTTTTTCTATAAAAATGGGAAATTAAAAAGTTCGTCTGAATTTGTAAATGGTGTAATAAAAGGAGAGTATAAAGAATACTTTGTTGACGGAACTTTAAAGGAAATCACTAAATACGAAAATGGAAAAATAACAGGTGATAAAATTGAGTACTATCCTAATTCTGTCATATTAAGTAAGGAAAGTTATTCAAACGGAAATTTAGTTGGAGAGTATATTAAAAATTATCCAAATGGAGATTTGTATACATCTTTTAAATTGGAAAATGGAAAAGTAGTTTACTATAAAGAAATGTTAGCTAATAAGATTTCGGAAGAGCGTTTTTATAGTGGAGATAGATTGATTAGACAGAAACTATACCTTAATGGTAAACCAATTGTGGAGTATGTGTTTGAGGGTAAAGATGGATATGAGCGTTTAGCATCTTATAAATCTTTTGATACTAGTGGTAATCCTTTGAAAGAAGTAAAACTAAAACTGAACACCCCATTTGTAATTAAATTAGCTAATAATAATACTTATCTAGAGGGTATTTACAATGCAAAAGGACAAAAACATGGAGAGTGGAAATATTATAATGCTGTTACAGGATTACTAGATTCTCATACGTATTATGATAAAAATATTCAAACAAATAAGTACGAAGACTTTTATGCTAATGGAAAAGTAAAGACTTTTTATGAATTAAAAGAAGGGAAGAAAAATGGAACTTATATAACATATTATTTAAACGGAGTTAAAGAAACCGAAAACTACTACATTAAAGATGCCCAAAACGGGGAATCAAAAAGATACCACAAAAACGGGAAGCTGAAAAATATTTATTTTGTAAGCAATGATATTATTGATGGTGTGTTAGAAAGATTTAATTACTCTGGCGATATGTATGAAAGATCAATCTATGTTAAAGATGAATTGACTAAGTCATCTTTCTACAACAAAGGAACTTTGATAAGTACAGTGGATTACAATAAGAGTGGGCCAATAAAATTTGGACGTAAAAACAACATTGAAACATCAGAAGGGATTCTAAAAAACGGAGAGTTTGAAGGGAATTATGCTTTTAAAGATAATAAAAATCAAAAAATATTTGAAGCAAATCTTCAAAATGGAGAGAAATTTGGCACTTCATTTTCTTACAATCCTAATGCTACGGTTTTAGTAAAAGCAAATTACTTAAACAATCAATTGTTTGGAGAATACACAAAGAATAATCTTGATGGTAAATTATATTGGAAATCGAAGTATTTTAATGATTCTGACTATGGTTTAACAGAAAAGTATTTCCATGAAGGATTCAAGTACCTTACTATAGAAAATTATAATGACCAAAAAAATGGTAAAGAGATTTACTATGGTAGCAATGGGGAAGAATTAATGGTTTCTAATTTCGAAAACGATATGCTAATTTCTTATCAAAAATCAGCTGAAGCTGAGGTTATAGCTGATAAAGGGAATGCGCAAATTAAAGTCAATTATAAAAACGGAAAACCAGCTCTTGAAATAAATTATAAAAATGGAGAGTTGGACGGAGCTTATAAGTTTTATGCCGAAAACGGGAATACGCTTATAAGTTCAGAATACAGCCAAGGAGAACTTATCAAGAGACAAGTCAATTACTCTACTGGTAAAACGTATTTAATTGAGAATTTAAAAGACAACGATTATGAGGGTGTTACTACTTATTACCATCCTAATGGGAAGGTGAAAATTGAAGCAGAATATTCTAATGATGACCTACACGGAATGTATAAAGAGTACGATCAAACAGGAAAATTAATCATCGAAAAGAAATATGAAGAGGATATACTTGTTGAAAACAAGTAAGTTTCTTATTATTGATAAAATAGTTATACAAATGAGGTTTACAATATTATTTCTTTTTGTTTTAATGACAAGTGGTTTTGGGTGGGCTCAAAACGATTTGAATTACTACAAGCAAAAGTATCCTAATTCGAACGAGGTAATAATTAAACAAATGAACCTAATGGAACTTCGTTTGGATAAAAATAAAATAAATATTACTTCCGAACGATTGGATGAGTCGATTATAATTACTGAAGATGTCAATAAAATTGATTCCAAAGGAAGTGTTTCTTTTTCTACTTTTTCACAAATTAAAGATTTAGAGGCCTCAACGGAATTCAATAATAAGCGATATGATGTCAAGAATTTCAGAATAGTTCCAGATAAAAATTCCAGAAGTTTTCACGATGATGTAAAAATTAAAGAGTTTGATTATTCTCAGTTAACGTTAGGAGCCAAAAAGAGTTTAAAATATACTACTCAATATTTAGAACCTAAATTATTGTCGGGTGAAATCTTTATTGAAAACTACCCAATTGAATACAAAGAATATAAGTTAATAGTAGATAAAGATATCGATTTAGGGTATAAGGTTTTTAATGACCCAAATCAATCCATACTTTTCAGTAAAGAAGAAAAAGGCAGTAAGATCATCTATAAATGGTCGGCCAAAAACATTCCGCAATACAAATACGAAGAAGGTATGCCAAGTGTGTTATATTTTGTTCCAATTGTAGAAGTGTATATCAAAAGTTATAAAGACAGTAAAGGTGAAAAAGTGATGCTTTTGAATTCACTGGATGATTTGCATAAATTATACCAAGACTATACTAAAGATGTGTACGAAACTCCAAGTGAAGAGTTAGTGAAAAAAGCACAGGAATTAAAAGCATTGCACAATAACGAATTAGACCAAGTAAAAGAAATTTACTACTGGGTGAAGGATAACATCAAATACATAGCCTTTGAAGACGGTTATGGTGGTTTTGTTCCAAGGAAACCAAATGATGTCTTTGTTAAGCGATATGGAGATTGTAAGGACATGGCTGTAATCATTTACACCATGCTTAGATCTGTTGGTATAAATGCTACTTATCTTACTTGGATAGGTTCAAGACAAAAGCCATTTACCTATAACGATATGCCAACACAAATGGTAGACGATCATATGATTGCAACTTATCAAAATAATGGAGTTAGCTACTTTCTTGATGGTACTAGTAAAGAAACACCTTTTGGTTATCCAACGAGTTTTATACAAGGGAAACAATCTTTGCTTCATAAATCAAAGGAAGATTATGAATTGGTTATGGTTCCAATTGTAGCGCCAGAGAAAAATAGAATTACAGGAGATATAAATATTCAAATTGCAGGTGATAAATTAGTAGGAAAATCAACAGCAACATTCTCGGGATTTATGAGGGAAAATTTCTTGGCTTATTTAAGAGATTTGTCAGGGTTTGATAAAACAAATTTCATGAAAAGTCAATTGCAACTTGGCAACAATAAATTCTTTCTGGGAAAATACGACATTAGAAATCAAGAAAACAGAGATAAAGAACTGGCTATTGATTATGAATTTAACATTGAAAATTATATTGTTTCTGCAGGGGATGAAATTTATGTAAATCTGTTTCTAAACAAATTTGATGAATTGAAAACATTAAATGCTAAAAGAGAAGTAGATTATCATATAGAGAACAAGTCAAATTATAATCAAACCATCAAGCTTTCAATTCCAAAAGGATATAGTGTTAGTTATTTGCCTAAAAATGACAAGTTTGAAGATGAAAATTTTGAATTTTCAATTGCCTACGATAAAAAGATAGATGTTGTAGAATTAAAGATAGATATCAAAATTAAATTCTTGGCCCTTAAAAAAGAGAAGGCCGAAGTGTGGAATAATTTTATCAATCGATTAAAAGAAAATACAACCGAAACAATTGCCCTTATTAAAAATCATTAATAACCGATTTATGAAAAAAATAGTATTATTTATTACCATCGTTTTCTGTAATTTTTTAACTGCCCAAGAGTATAAGAAATATGATTGGGGTAAGGCCGAATCTTATACTCCTTTAGAGTCGGAAAAGGATTTGGGTGAAATAAATATTTTAAACAAAAGTATTAAAGAGTTTGTGGTTGACAAAAAGGAGAGTTATGACTTTACAATAACACATACGAAAACATATGTGAACTCTGATGAAGCTATAGAAAGAAATAACAAGGTTTATATACATTTTAAGAGTGAAGGAGAAGAAATCGTAGCTCAAAAAGTAAGAGTTATAAAACCTGACGGAAAAGTTATAGAATTAAATTCTTCCGATATAAAAGAAAGTGAAGATCAAGAAACTAAAGTTAAATACAAATATTTTGCGCTAACAGGATTAGAAAAGAAGTGTGTTGTCGAGCAATTAATTATAGGGAAGTACATTCCTAAATTAAATGGAAAAAACATCATCTTACAAGATGAATATTTGAACAAAAACATTAGTTACGAATTAATCTATCCTAGTCATTTAATTTTTGAGACGAAATCGTATAATGGATTACCAGAATTTGTAGAAAATGACAAGTTGTACACGGATAAAATCAGTAAAAAAATTGAGATAGAATCGATGCCCTTTTTAAAAGATGAAAAGTATAGTAACTATGCGGTAAATGCTAAGAAATTTACATACAAACTCTCAGGGAATTTATATACTCAAAAATACGATTTATACAATTATAAAGACTATACATCAGACCTACTTGCATTTATTTCGAGTGAATTAGATTCAAAAGAAAAAAGCGCTTTAAACAAGTTTGTGAAGCAAATTCCTGTTGGGAATACAAATTCCGACAAAATTTTAAAAATTGAGGAATATGTTAAGAAAAATATTGGGTACTATGATAAAAGTAATGAACCGGCTGGAGTGTTAACCACCTTGAATAATAAGTTTGCAAATTCTTATGGCTTATTAAAACTTTACAAAAGTATTTTCGATTTATACAAAATTGAATCAGAAGTTGTGATTACTTCTGATCGATTCAAAAACCCAATTGACCCAAAATTAGAAACCTATTCTAATTTAGATGAATTTGTACTTTATTTTCCTGAATTAAAGGGGTATTTGTGTCCTTCAGAAATTGAATATAGATTTCCACACATTCCTTTTAAATGGACAAACTCTTATGCAGTGTTTACAAAATATACAGAGTTTGGTGGGGCAAAAATTCCAGATTATGAAATAAAAAAAATTGCAACTCCAGGAATTGATTTTACACACGATGAAATGAATATCACTGTAGATTTTACAGAAAGTAACACAAAGCCAATGGTGAATTCAGAAATACAATTTAACGGCTATTCAGCCTTTAATATACAACCGTACTATGATTTTATTCCAGTGGATAAACAAGGTGAATTTGAAAAGAATTTAGCTGAAAATTACGCTAGTAAAAAAGAAGGAGTAACAGTGACTGCTGAAAATAAAGGGACACAATTCTTAGGGATAAAGCCTTTTATATTTAAAGCCAATTATTCTGGAGAGAATTTAATCGAAAAAGTAGGGGATAAAATCCTGTTTAAAGTAGGACTAGTAATTGGTAGTCAAGCTGAGTTGTATCAGGAAGATAAAAGACAAATGCCTATAGAAATCCAATACCCTCACGGATACGTTCGTACGGTTAAAGTGATTTTGCCAAAAGGATATACTTTAGTTAATCCGGAAAAAATAACATCAAGTTATACTACCAATTTGAAAAATAATGAATCATGTAAGTTTTCGACGAGTTATAAAATTGTCGGACAAGAACTAATTATTGAAAACGTTGAATTCTATAAGGATGTTGAGTTGCCTATAGATTCTTATGAGAGTTATATTAAAGTATTAAATGCTGCTGCCGATTTTAATAAATTGGTGCTTGTTTTACAGAAAGTTTAATAGGAATAAATAATTTAAAAAAAGACGCAAGCTAAGGTTTGCGTCTTTTTTGTTACTTTCAATAGTGTTGAATTAATTATTTGATTTTCTAGTAGTTACATTGTGTAATGTTGTAAATTTGTTGAAATTATAAATGCCACGCTCTTCAAAATACCACATAGTTACGATAGTAACAAAGTTGAAATTTTTCACTGATTGTTAATAAAACTATGTAAATTATGATTATTCTAAACAAAAAATGGTGGCTACTATTTGTAGGTTTTTTTCTTTACCTTCCACTTCAGTCACAAGAACAAAAAACGGAGTATGTTACTGTAACAACACTTCATCGCAACACCTCAAATCCCGATTTAAAACGTGAGGATTGGTTGAAAATCGAAAAAGAATACTTTGATAAGGTGGTAATGAAAAATCCACTTATTTTAGGGTATAATCTATTAACCCATTTTTATACGGCAAATAGTTCTGAGGTTATAATTGTCAATCATTATGGTAGTTGGGAAGCTATTGATAAATCATGGGACAAAAGTCAAGAATTGATTAAACAAGCTTGGCCGGATGAAAAAGCTAGAAAAGATTTTTTTGAAAAAAGAAGTTCCTTTTACGAAAACAGTCATTCGGATGAAATTTATGTTGTTTTACCCAATAGTAAATCCTTGGTCAAAATTCCAGACAAACAAATGATTTATTACGTACGCAAAACTGAATTTGCCAATAATAAGAATGGAAGTGCCAAAGAGTTTGATGCAATGAATAAAGAATTTGTTGAGAATGTTTTTCATAAAAATGAATTAATAAAAGCCTATTATTCCTATCAACATGCTTGGGGTTCTAGAGGGGCTGAATTCGTTGAAGTTAGTGTTTATGATAATTTGTCCGATTTAGAAAAAGCAGGCGACAGGGATGAGGATTTAATCAAACAACATTGGCCTAATGAAGTAAAACTAAAAGAGTTTGATGAAAAATTAGGGGGCTATTTTATAAGAAGTCACGGAGATTATATTTATCGAAACGAAATTGGGTTTCAAAAATAAAAGGTAAACAAACTAAGAAGTGTTTTTTAAGAAGTACTTCTTAGTTTGTAATATTGAAAAAATAAAGGATTATGTATTTAATCTATTTCTTGCAGACATAAATAAAGGCTGGAGGAAGATTTAAAACAGTAAAATTGATTTCTACTTCCGAAAAATAAGATTCTAACTTCTTTTTAGCGTTTAAAGAATACTGAAATTGAATATATTTTCCGGTTTCTGATAGTGCATTGTCTGAATTGGTCAAAATAGTATGTACTACTTCATCAGGAATCATTGCAAAGGGCAGAGAAGAGATGATATAGTCAGCAGAACTACGATTGTGTTTCTGCAAGTACTCTTCTATTTTTTCAGCACTATCGTTTATGATTACAAGGCGGTCGTCTTTTATGTTTTGGAGTTCTTTTATAAAAGTAGGGTTGATTTCAAATGTCAAAAGAATTGCATTCGAATTCATTTTTTTTAAAATTTTCTTGGTAAAAACACCAGTTCCTGGTCCAAATTCAACAAGGCATTTCGCCTGATTGAAATCAATAGGTTCCAACATTTTTTTTGCCAAAAAAGAGGAACTAGGCGACAAAGCGCCTATAGTTCCTGTAGATTTTAAAACTTCTGAGATAAATTTTTTCTTACTCACCTTATTGTTTGTTCATTTCGGTGAAGTATTTGTAAAATAAAGGGATAGTTTCGATTCCTTTCAAGTAATTGAATACACCAAAATGTTCGTTAGGGGAGTGGATAGCATCGCTGTCTAGGCCAAATCCCATTAAAATAGTTTTCGATTTTAATTCTTTTTCAAACAAAGCAACAATTGGGATACTTCCTCCCGAACGTACTGGAATGGCAGGTACGCCAAAAGTTTCGGTATACGCTTTATTAGCCGCTTGGTATCCAATACTGTCAATAGGAGTTACATATCCTTGACCACCATGATGAGGTGTCACTTTTACTTTTACTGCGCTTGGCGCAATACTTTCAAAGTGTTTCTTAAATAATTCGGTGATTTCTTCCCAATCTTGATTAGGGACTAATCGCATTGAGATTTTTGCAAAAGCTTTACTTGCAATTACGGTTTTGGCACCTTCTCCAGTATAACCACCCCAAATTCCATTCACATCCAGTGTTGGGCGAATTGAATTTCTTTCGTTGGTTGTGTATCCTGTTTCACCGTAAATATCAGCTATGTCTAAAGCTTTGTTGTAATCCTCTTGACTGAATGGTCGTTTTGCCATTTGAGCTCTTTCTTCGGTAGAAAGTTCTTCTACTTTATCGTAGAAACCAGGTATAGTAATGTGATTGTTTTCGTCGTGTAACGAAGCAATCATTTTAGTCAATATATTAATTGGATTGGCTACCGCGCCTCCATATAATCCAGAGTGCAAATCACGGTTAGGTCCTGTAACTTCTACTTCTACATAACTCAAACCTCTTAATCCTGTTGTAATAGAAGGTTGTTGGTTGGAAATCATTCCGGTATCAGAAATTAAGATTACATCGTTAGCCAATTTAGACTGATTTCTTTCTACGAACCAACCTAAACTTTTAGAACCCACTTCTTCTTCGCCTTCAATCATGAACTTTACGTTACATGGCAAGCAGTTGTTTTGAATCATGTATTCAAACGCTTTTACGTGCATATACATTTGACCTTTATCGTCACAAGCACCACGTGCAAAAATAGCGCCTTCAGGGTGTAATTCGGTAGTTTTGATTACAGGTTCAAAAGGAGGAGATGTCCACAATTCCATTGGATCAGCCGGTTGTACATCATAATGACCATAAACCAAAACTGTTGGAAGCGTTTTGTCTATTATTTTTTCACCATACACAATTGGGTAACCAGGTGTTTCGCATAATTCTACAAAATCACATCCGGCTTTTTCTAAACTTGCTTTTACGGCATTTGCAGTGTCAATTACATCTTGTGCGTAAGCACTGTCAGCGCTTACAGAAGGAATTTTTAGTAAGTCTATTAATTCGTTAAGAAAACGTTCTTTATTAGCTTGAACGTATTGTTTTATATTTTCCATTTTTAGTTTGAATAGTAAAAAGCCAAATGTACAAATATTCATGTAAATGGCAATTTTGAAATTTTTTCTGTAATTTTTGGTTTGCTTTTTGGAATTTAAAAATAATGTCTATATTTGCACTCACAATTTCTGCGGGTGTGGCGAAATTGGTAGACGTGCCAGACTTAGGATCTGGTGCCGCAAGGCGTGTAGGTTCGAGTCCTATCACCCGCACAAAAGCTCAAACGAAAGTTTGGGCTTTTTTTATTGTATGACTTTATTTAATTTTAGAAAACATAAAAAAAAGGCTCAAAATATATTTTGAGCCTTTTGATTTTATATTAAGATTATTATTTAACTAATGAATCTAAGAGTTGCGCTAATTCAGGAGAGGAAGGTCTTGGGGCATCGGCATTTACGATTTTTCCATCAGGGCCTACTAGTATAAATCTTGGAATTCCTTGAATGTCATACGATTTTACAAAATCAGAATTCCAATCTTTGTCCGCCATGATTTGTACGCCGCCTAATTGTTTTTCGTCTACGAATTTTTTCCATTTGTCATGGTCTTTTTGTGCGTCTATTGATAAACTTATAAATTCAATGTTTTTACCATGATAGGCTTCTTCCGTTTTCTTTAAATGAGGAATTTCGGCTCTACAAGGGCCACACCATGTTGCCCAAACATCGATATAAACATATTTTCCTTTAAAATCTTCCAATTTAGTCGTGCCACCTTTGTGGTTTTCATAATTGAAGGTTGGTGAATCGGTACCGTTTAGTTTTTTTAAGCCAAAGGATTTGCTAACATATTTTTCAAGACCAGCCAATTCCAATTCGTTGCTCTTTTTAAATTCAGTTACAAAATCTTCATCAAGTCCTTTAGGAATGGAAGCAAATATCTTGGTTTTGATTTTTTCTATTTCTGCTTTTAGTTGAGTAGCATCACTTGCTTTCATTGCCCCGTCATAATCTTTATCGCCTTGTGATAATAAGCGTTTGGCTATAAAATTATTTTCTTTGGCTCCTTTCCCTGTATAGACTAATGATTCGTCAAACTTGTTGTAATCTATTGTAGCATGTAAGTCTTTTCCTTTTTTTAAATATAAATTCGTGTATTGATCAGCAAGTTTTAGTTGATATATTCCATTAGGAGCTTCTAGTGTTGCTTTGAATTCGCCTGATTTATCTGCTACAATCCATTTTGTAAAGGTTCGACTTCTAATTAATAAAGAGTCACTCGGTTTGTTGGTTGCTTTCATCGAAAAATCGACTTGAGCACTTATGGTTAAACTTGCTAATGAACAAATAGCAATGATTACTTTTTTCATATTGATGTGTTTGCTTTAAAGTTAGAATGTAAAAATATATTTTATCGTTGAAAAAGAATTTAAAAATATGTTAAATTACTAAGGCATATAAACAAGGAAATAATATTTAAAAATAGTATTTTTGCATTCAAATTTTTACAAAATGTACAGAAGTCATAGTTGTGGAGAATTAAACGCTTCACATATCAATACAGAAGTTACCCTAGCTGGTTGGGTACAAAAATCACGCGACAAAGGATTCATGATTTGGGTTGATTTACGTGACCGTTACGGAGTCACTCAATTGATTTTTGATGAAAATCGTACGGATAAAGCCGTTTTCGAATTGGCTAAAACGTTAGGTCGTGAATTTGTTGTTCAGGTGAAAGGAACTGTTATCGAACGTGAGTCTAAAAACCCGAACATGTCGACTGGGGATATCGAAATTTTAGTTTCGGAATTAACGGTATTAAATGCAGCGATTACTCCTCCATTTACTATCGAAGATGAAACTGACGGTGGTGAAGATATTCGTATGAAGTATCGCTATCTTGATATTAGAAGAAATCCTGTAAAAAACAGTTTGTTATTCCGTCATAAAGTAGCCATGGAGGTTAGAAAATACCTTTCTGATTTAGATTTCTGTGAAGTGGAAACGCCTTATTTAATCAAGTCTACACCAGAAGGAGCTCGTGATTTCGTTGTGCCAAGCCGAATGAATCCAGGACAATTTTATGCCCTTCCGCAATCGCCCCAAACCTTCAAACAATTGTTGATGGTAGGTGGAATGGATAAATATTTCCAAATCGTGAAATGTTTCCGTGATGAGGATTTGCGTGCAGACCGTCAACCTGAGTTTACACAAATCGATTGCGAAATGGCTTTTGTGGAACAAGAAGATATTTTGAATATTTTCGAAGGACTAACGCGCCATTTACTAAAAGAATTAAAAGGTATAGAAGTAGAGAAATTCCCAAGAATGACCTATGATCATGCCATGAAAACATATGGTAATGACAAGCCAGACATCCGTTTCGGAATGGAGTTTGGGGAGTTAAACCAATTTTCAAAACATAAAGAGTTCCCGGTTTTCAATGCTGCCGAATTGGTAGCGGGTATTGCGGTTCCAGGAGCTGGAGAATACACTCGTAAAGAAATCGATGGATTAATTGACTGGGTAAAGCGTCCTCAAGTAGGTGCGTCAGGTATGGTGTATGTAAAATGCAACGAAGACGGAACGTATAAATCATCAGTCGATAAATTCTACGATCAAGACGATTTGTCCAATTGGGCTAAAACCACTGGAGCAAAAGCGGGAGACATGATTTTTGTGCTTTCTGGTCCAGCCGATAAAACACGTACACAATTAAGTGCACTTCGTATGGAAGTCGCTACAAGATTGGGACTAAGAAAGCCTGAGGAATTTGCGCCACTTTGGGTGGTTGATTTTCCATTATTGGAATTTGATGAAGAAAGTGGTCGTTATCATGCGATGCACCACCCGTTTACTTCACCAAAACCGGAAGACATGTATTTATTGGCAACCGATCCAGGAAAAGTTCGTGCCAATGCTTATGATATGGTGTTGAACGGAAACGAAATTGGGGGAGGTTCTATTCGTATTCACGATAAAGAAACACAGCAATTGATGTTCAAATATTTAGGATTTACGGAAGAAGAAGCCAAAAACCAATTTGGATTCTTAATGGATGCTTTCCAATTTGGTGCGCCACCACACGGAGGTTTAGCTTTTGGATTGGATCGATTAGTGGCTATTTTAGGAGGACAAGAAACTATTCGTGATTTTATTGCCTTTCCAAAAAATAATTCAGGCCGAGATGTAATGATTGATGCGCCATCGATAATTGATAGCAAACAGCTGGATGAGCTGTCTATAAAGCTTAATATACAATAACTTAAAGAGAACTTTGGTTCTCTTTTTTGTTTTAATTAATGCGCTGATTTTGAAAAAGTTTCAATAAAACTTTTTTGTCTCGATAAAAATTTTATCTTTGAAACTTATTAATTTATTTTTATTAAAAGAATGCAAACAGGTAAAGTAAAATTTTTCGTTGAGTCTAAAGGTTTTGGATTCATCACTGATGATGAAACAGGTGTGGATATTTTCGTTCACGTTACTGGAACTAACGGTAAAGAGTTAAAAGAAGGTGACAAAGTTTCTTTCGAAGAAGAAGATGGTCGTAAAGGTAAAGTTGCTACTAATGTAGTAGTTATCGATTAATATAAAATATTTTTTGATTACCGAATGAAGGTACAACCACGCTTAGGCGTGGTTTTTTATTTATAGCATACAAAATGTATTGTATAGAGTAATTTTTATCTTTTGTTTTTAAAAAAAGTCTTCATTAAACTAACGCATTCCTTTTCCATAATTCCAAATACGACCTCTGTTTTGGGATGTAATTTTCCACCCATAGCGCGATAACCTCTGTTTTCATCGGAAGCCCCGCAAACTATTTTTGTGATCTGACTCCAATACAAGGCTCCTGCACACATTTGACAAGGTTCTAAGGTGACGTATAGTGTACAGCCTTTCAAATATTTCCCGCCTAAAAAATTAGCTGAAGCTGTTATAGCTTGCATTTCTGCATGGGCAGTCACATCGTTGAGCATTTCTGTTAGATTGTGGCTTT
This sequence comes from Bacteroidota bacterium, assembly GCA_040385625.1. Classification (GTDB taxonomy): domain Bacteria; phylum Bacteroidota; class Bacteroidia; order Flavobacteriales; family Flavobacteriaceae; genus Flavobacterium. The sequence goes on along the minus strand of JAZKHA010000010.1, from coordinate 90,953 downwards.
TGGCAATTACCCTATTGTCTACTACAATGACAGCACCTACAGGAATTTCACCTTGTTCAAAAGCGGTTTCCGCTTCTTGTAAGGCTTTCTTCATAAAATAGTCGTCAGTGAAAATATTTTCCATAGAAACAAAAATACAATTTCATATTGTACATTTGTAATATGTCAGGTAAACTCTTACAAAATATCAATTCTCCTTCGGATTTAAAGAAATTACAAGAATCTGAATTGCCTTTATTGGCTCAAGAACTCCGTGATTTTATTATCGATATAATATCACAAAAAGAAGGGCATCTTGGTGCGAGTCTTGGTGTTATTGAGTTAACAATTGCGTTACATTATGTTTTTAATACGCCCGATGATTTACTGGTTTGGGATGTTGGACATCAAGCGTATGGGCATAAAATTTTAACGGGTAGGAGAGATATTTTTCATACCAATAGAGATTTTAAGGGTATTTCGGGTTTCCCAAAGCGGGAAGAAAGTGAATATGATACTTTCGGTGTCGGACATTCTTCGACTTCTATTTCAGCAGCACTCGGAATGGCATTTGCATCCAATTTAAAGGGTGAAACTGAAAAACAGCACATAGCAGTCATCGGTGATGCTTCTATTGCTTCTGGAATGGCATTTGAAGCATTGAATCATGCAGGAGCATCAGAAGCTAATTTACTTGTTATTTTAAATGATAATGCTATTGGGATTGATCCTAGTGTTGGAGCTTTAAAAGCATATTTGACTTCTTTTAAAGAAGGGGAATTACATGAGGAGAATAATATTTTCAAAGCTTTAAATTTTGATTATTCAGGCCCTATCGATGGGCATGATTTTGAAAAATTACTTTCAGAACTTAATCGACTTAAATCAGTAAAAGGGCCCAAGTTTCTTCATGTTATTACTACGAAAGGAAAAGGATTGCAATTGGCCGAGGAGAATCAGGTAAAGTATCATGCGCCAGGTAAATTTGATCCAGAAACGGGTAAAATATATCCAAAGGAAGAGGGCGATTTACCACCTAAATTTCAAGATGTTTTTGGACATACTTTAGTTGAATTGGCTAAAAATAATGATAAAATTATTGGGGTAACCCCTGCAATGCCTTCGGGATCTTCTTTGAAGTTTATGATGGAAGCTTTTCCAGAACGTGCTTTTGATGTGGGTATAGCTGAACAGCATGCTGTAACATTTTCGGCTGGAATGGCTACTCAAGGAATGGTAGTTTTTTGTAATGTGTATTCTACTTTCTTACAACGGGCTTATGATCAAGTGATACATGACGTTGCTTTACAAAACCTACCTGTTATTTTTTGTTTAGATCGTGCTGGTTTTGTGGGTGAAGACGGAGCAACACATCATGGTTTGTATGATATTGCTTATTTGAGTTGTGTGCCCAATATGATTGTTTATGCTCCTCTCAATGAGGTTGAATTGCGCAATATGATGTATACTGCTCAAATTGGTTTAACATCTCCAATTGCTATTCGTTATCCTCGTGGAAGAGGTTTTATACAAAATTTGCAGCAATCTTTTGAAAAGATTGAATTAGGGAAAGCTCTTCAATTGCGTGAAGGAAATTCAATAGCTCTGATTTCTACTGGAACTATAGGTAATAATGTAACGAAAGCAATGAACCAATTGAAAAAGGAGAATAATAAGTTTTCACATTATCATTTTCCATTCATTAAGCCTTTAGATGAAAAGATATTGCATCATATTGGTCAAAAATACAATCAAATAATCACTATTGAAGAAGGTTGTCTTAATGGAGGTTTTGGCAGCTTGATTGCAAACTTCTTTTTTGCGAATAATTATACGATCTCTATAAAAAGAATTGGGGTTCCTGATATTTTTATAGAACAAGGTACAGTTAATCAACTGCACCAAATCTGCGGATTGGATGTTGAAAGCTTAAAGGCTTTTTTCGAAAGCTTATAAAATAAAAACTCCCCGAAATTTCGGGGAGTTTTTTTATGTTTAAAAACTAATTTTAATTAGTTGATGATTAATTTTTGAGTTCCCTCAAAACCTTCACCTTTTAATTTTAAAACGTAGTTACCAGCACTTAAAGTACCAAAGTTAACTTGTTGTGCATCGCTGTTAATACTAATTGTATTAGCGTAAACTTTTTTACCAGTGATGTCAAATAATTCAACATTGGTTTTTCCGTAAACTTTTTCAGAAGCGATAGTTACATTTCCTTTACTTACTGTTGGGTAAACTTTGATAGAATTATTAGCAATTTCATTTTGGTTGTTAGCCAAAGTATTTGTCAAAGCACCTGAGAATACTCCTCTACCATAAGTTGCGGCAAATACATTGTATGCAGTTGGAGCAGTTGGAGAGTTTGGTTGTATGTCTAAATCCGTAACTTTTACATTGCTCATTCCGTTGAAAGCTTGTTTCCAAACTAATGCTTGATCAGCATTAGTTGCTGGGTTGAATGTATCCGCATACCAAACACCAAGTTCAGTACCAATCATAATTTGAGCTGTGTTTAATGGGTTTTGTAAAAATGCTTTTACAGGCATATCTGGCAAGTTGCCATCTAAACGGTACCAGTTTGTACCTCCATTACGAGTATACCAAATGTTATTTACACCATAGTTATGCATGGTTACGAAAATTTCGCTGTCATTCGCTCCGAATTCTATATCTGAAACAGAACCTACAAATCCAGAACCAGCAATGTTAGTAACATTTGCATCAGGAACTGTAGCAGCTACTGAACTTGCACTTGTTATTTTTAATACTTTCCCATTCATTAATCCAGCATATAAAGTAGTAGGAGTTGCTTTTCCTACAGATAAAACTGTTGGGTAAGTATTTAAATTAGTTGCATTTGTTAAATAGGTTCTAGTGGCATTACCACCGCCAATAATGCTTGTATATCTACAAATTTGATAAGTTGGAGTATCAGAATTTACCGCATCTGAATATACAATATCATTGGTTGAATCTAAAGCCATTGCAGGATAAAATAATCCTAAATCAGAGGCGCCTTGAGTAGCGGGATTTGTACCTCTTAAGCTTTTAATTAAACTGCCATTTAAACTATAAGTATTGATGTCGTCATTATAAACATAATTAGCTACATAGTATGATGTATTTACAGTTGTTGCGTTTTGCTTGAATAATGGCTTACCACCATCACCACCTTGTATCTCATTACTTCCATTAATTCCAGCTGCAGAACCAGTTGTTGTGTTTAGATTTGAAGGAAAATAATTAGATCCGTTATCTTGTGCACCCGCAAGAAAGAAATCGCCGGTTGTACCACCTCCAAGAGGTTTTACCGCCAATCCTACAAATTGCGTTACATTGAATCCGTTATTTCTTGCTACTGCATTTCCTGCAGTAGATAAACTTGATCCATAATAAACTCCTCCATCATTACCAAAAAGACCTACGTTTGGCGAGCCTGGTTTAAATGTTAACGCATGTTGATCTGAGTGTACGTTAAGAGTCCAGTCAGATATTGCTGTCCAAGTAACAGTTGCACCAGTTTTTGCATTGGCAGTTCTGTATAAATCAATACCTCCTACATATAAAATTTCAGGATTAGTTGGGTCACACTCAATCATCATATCATAAAAAGCTTGTGCTCCTGTAAAACCATAAGTGGTTTCACGTGTTTCGTTACCAGTTGGTAATGCCATGGCAGTAAAAGTTGGCGTGGCAGCAGTAGCATTAACCGATCTTAATAGCTGTACTTCAGTCTTTGGCGCATTTGTGTCTATTTGGCTTAACTCTGATAAAATATACATAGTATTTTGATCGCTAGGTGCAGCTTCAATTTCAACACGAGCTCCAGCACCAGTAGTAGCGGTAGCGTTCACACTGTGCATTTGAGCAAAAGAGGTTCCGTTATTTTGAGATCTATATACCTTTCCTCCTCCATCTCCAAAGGTCCAGCTGTCTGTAGAAGATACCCAAATATCGCCATTGGCGCTAATTTCAATATCGTTAGGGCAAGTTACATTGCCACTTGGCGCAACAGGTAATGTTGTTAATTTTGTCCAAGTAGAACCTCCATTGGTTGATTTGTATAAACCATAAGTTGTGGCACTAAAGTAAGTTGAAGTACTTGCGTCTCCGTAATAACCATCGCCTATTGCGGCATAAATTTCTGATGTTGTACCCATGTCTTTGATAGCGATATCATTGATGAAATGTACATTAGCAACAGAATCTCCTGTAAACTCCCCAACATTTGTTGGGATGAAGCTACCTGTTAGGCCTGTTAAATTTGCTAACAATAAATTTCCATCCGCACCAGAAATCATTAATGAAGGAATTGTGATACCAGGGTCAGTTCCACCCATAATAATTGGGTCAGCAGCTCCGGCAGGTCCGTTGTTCATCACGATTACTCCCACAGCTCCTCTTAACTCAGCCGCTTGTACTTTTGCTGTAAAATTACAGTTACCTCTTCTTATCAAAGCAATTTTACCTGTTAAATCTTGGGGTGTACTTTGACAACCATCATCATTTGTTCCAGATGGACCCGTTACTATTGCGGTACTTCCGTCATTCATCCAAACAATTGGGTAATTTTCTAAAGGATCAGTAATACCTGGGCCAAAAGCCGCTTGTACAGAAATATAACCTCTAACTACACCAGCGTTAGAAGGAGATACGATTTGTAAATTATAAACAGCACTTTGTGAAGTAGAAACAGTTCCACCTCCAAAGACTCTTGACCAAGTTGTCCCTGCGTCAGTTGTTTTCCAAATACCATTCCCATTCACGTCTCCTGCTACATATGATTCTCCAGTACCAACGTACCAAGTGCTTGCATCGTTAGGATCAACGGTAATGTTTTGTACATTAATATGTTCAGGGAATGTAGTTACTCTTGTCCAAGCTCCAGTTGTAGTAATGTCTGCGTTTTTCCATAAACCACCACTTACACCACCAGCAACAACAGCATTTGCTCCAGCTACTGTATTGTAAATGATTGCACGAGTACGACCACCCACATTGTTAGGGCCTCTTTCTACCCATTCGTTTCCAACTGCATCTCCAGGGATTCTGCCTTCAAGTGCTTCTTTTCTAAGTTTTTCTAAGTCTTGTCTGATTACATCTAAGTTTTCAGGTGTAGGTCTTCCTATAGTAGGATTCATAGATAATAACCATTCTTGCTCATTCGCTTTGTTGGGCGGTAACCCTTCTGCTTTTCTTTGAGCTTTAGGTAGGTTAAACTTTGCGTTAACTTTGTTGTTCGCTAAATGATAAGCGTGTTTTTTGCGTAATTCTTCGACTTGTTTTTGTGTTAAAGGAGTATTCGAATCAACTTTGTCGCTCGATTTTTTAACACTTTGTACTGGTTTTTCTTGAGAGAAACCGGTAACAAAAACAAGTAAAGTACAAATGATAGAAAGTAAACTTCTTTTCATAATTTAATGTTTTTTAACTTGATTAATTTTTTAACTTTGGATTTAGCGGCTAATATAATAATATTTTAAAAAAATCAAACATTTTTGTTTTAAATAAATGTTAATTTGTTGAAATCATCTTATTAAATAACAAAGCATTACCATCGGTTAACATGGAAACAAAATGACAAATATGTAGAAGACGTTCATAAAGACGTTCTTTTTCGACATGGTGTTTTTCGGGAAGTACTTTTAAAAGCAATTTATCAAAATTAGATTCTTTGCCTTCGTGTTTGTTGTTGTAAGCCGTGATAAATTTGTCTAAAAGATTATTGATGATTTGATATCCATTAATCTCTTTTTCGATGACTTCTCTACTTTGATAAATATTTTTAACACTCAATTTGATGATGTCATTCATCTGAGCTTCGTACTTGCTTTTATCGGTCAAAGCGTAGGGAAATTTTCCTTGCAGGATTAATTCTTCATTTTCAACAAAAACCTTCACAGCATCGTTGATTAAGCTTCCAATCGCCAAAGCACGTAAATAACTAATGCGGTCTTCCTTGGTGGTTAAAGCATTGTACTTTGTAGCATCAATTGAATCTTTTACCAATTTGATTAAATATTCCAAAGCATAATCTTCTGAAACCAAACCTAAGTTAATTCCATCTTCAAAATCAATAATAGTATAGCAGATATCATCGGCCGCTTCTACTAAATACGCCAACGGATGTCTTTCGTAACCGATGTCGTTTCCTGTTTTGTTTGGAATCAATCCTAAATCGGAGGCTACTTCTTTAAAGAACTCTTTGTCTTGTTGGAAGAAACCGTACTTTTTGTCGGAAATATTTTTTGTTGGCTTTTTGGGCAAACTTTCTTTCGGATATTTGGTAAAAGCGCCTAATGTTGCATACGTTAATCGTAATCCGCCTTCTACACCTGGACGCGAACCGGTGACTACCGAAAACCCATTGGCATTGCCTTCAAAATCAATCAAGTCCTGCCATTCTTTGTCGGATAATTGACTTTTAAATTGTTGTCCTTTTCCAATCGAGAAATATTCGCCAATCGCTTTTTCACCTGAATGTCCAAAAGGAGGATTCCCAATATCATGGGCTAATGCTGCAGCTGCAACAATGGCGCCAAAATCATTCATGTGGTATCCGTGAATTTCCTGCAGATGGGGATATTTTTCCAAAATCTTTTTTCCAGCTAATCTTCCTAAAGAGCGACCAACCACTGAAACTTCTAGACTGTGTGTCAATCGGGTGTGTACGAAATCGGTTTTTGATAATGGAATGACTTGAGTTTTATCTTGCAAACTTCTGAAAGCCGCCGAAAAGATGATGCGATCGTAATCGACTTCAAAGCCCAAACGGGTGTCGTCTTGTTCTTTTCGTAATCGTTTGCTGGTGTCGCCTTGGCGTTTAAGCGATAATAGTTGTTCCCATTGCATCATTGGAAGTGTGAAATTTGAAGATTGAAGTACGAATGTACAAATTTTAGTTTTCTTTCTTCATACAGATGCTATTTTCCACACCAATATATTGCCCGTAGTTTGGGATAAGCTGATAGCCTGTTTTTTTGTATAATGCAATTGCGCTGGTTAGTTTTGGAGAAGTTTCCAAAATATAGGAAGTAAAACCGAACTCTTTTGCCCAGGATTCTAGTTCATTTAATATAATACTTGCAATTCCTTTGCCTCTTTGATCAGGATGTACAAACATACGCTTGATTTCGGCGGTATTAGGGTCGAATTCTTTAAAACCACCACAACCTACAGCTGTATCTCCTTCATAACAAACCAAAGCGTGTTCTAAATACTTGTTGTTGTGAAAGGCAAAGAAATCTTTTTCTTCCCCATCGATGTCCACAAGGTATTCGTCAAAAAGCGCAATGAGCTTTTGAAAATCAGGATTATCCGAAGTAGTGCGAACCAGTTTCATTATTTTTTATCGTTGGCCAAAAAGAAATTACGTGATTTTTTTGGGTATTTATCGTAGCTTTTATCGCTTGGATTTTCAATTACGGTTTTAAGATTGACTTCATCGCCAATTTTGAAATTCTTTTCGGTGTATTGGTAATCCAATAAATATTCCCCGCAGAAATAATTTCCGTCTGCATCTTTTTCTATTTTACCGGTGTAAACCCCTTTTTTATCTTTTGACATTGTATTCTAATTATTTTTCCAAAGGTACGAATTTGTGAAATAAAAAACAGCCATCGAATGACGGCTGTTTTTTTGTGGTATTTGAAAATAAATGATTGTTAATATTTGGATTACGATCCGCACATTTCACAATCCTCTGGGCCAGCGTTTTTAGCTAGTTCAATCATGGCGCGGTATTCTTCGGCACTCAGTGGAGCTGGTTCGGCTACTACCTCCATCGCTACTGCTTGTGCTTCTTCTATAACCGCTATTGGTTCTTCTTTTTTATCATTATTTAGGGTGAACTTAATCGCATCTACTGCCGATTTGGTTCTTAAATAGTACATTCCTGTTTTTAATCCTGATTGCCAAGCGTAGAAATGCATCGATGTTAATTTTGCATAAGTTGCACCTTCCATAAACAAGTTCAACGATTGTGATTGGTCAATAAAATAACCACGTTGACGAGACATATCTATAATATCTTTCATCGACATTTCCCAAACCGTTTTGTACAATTCTTTTAAATCAGACGGAACTGCATCAATATTTTGAACCGAACCATTGTGACGCATGATTTGTTGTTTCAAATCTTCGTTCCACAATCCACGGTTTACTAAATCTTCTAGTAAGTGTTTGTTTACTACAATGAATTCTCCTGATAATACACGACGCGTGTAAATGTTTGACGTATACGGTTCGAATGCTTCGTTGTTTCCTAAAATTTGAGACGTAGAAGCTGTTGGCATTGGAGCCATTAACAACGAGTTACGTACCCCATTTTCCATTACTTCTTTTCTTAATGAAGCCCAATCCCAACGACCTGATAAATCAGAATCTTGCATTCCCCAAAGGTTGTATTGGAATTCTCCATTAGAAATAGGAGATCCTTTGAAAGAGGAATATGGTCCTTCTTCTTTTGCCATTTCCATAGAAGCGGTTACGGCTGCGAAATACATCGTTTCGAAGATTTCTTGGTTTAATTTTTTAGCTTCATCAGAAGTAAATGGCAAACGTAATAAAATGAAAGCATCGGCTAAACCTTGCACGCCTAATCCAACTGGACGGTGACGCATGTTTGAGTTTTCCGCTTCTTTTACTGGGTAATAGTTACGGTCGATTACTTTATTCAAGTTACGAGTCACACGTTTGGTAACATTGTATAACAATTCGTGGTTGAATTTTCCGTTGTCAACAAACATTGGTAACGAAATTGAAGCCAAGTTACATACTGCAATTTCATCAGCAGAAGTGTACTCCATAATTTCGGTACATAAGTTTGACGAACGAATGGTTCCCAAATTCTTTTGATTCGATTTACGGTTCGCTGCATCTTTGTACAACATATAAGGCGTTCCAGTCTCAATTTGTGATTCTAGGATTTTTTCCCATAATTCACGCGCTTTGATGGTTTTGCGGCCTTTTCCTAGCGCTTCGTAAGAAGTATATAATGCTTCAAACTCATCACCATAAACATCATATAGTCCTGGACATTCGTTTGGACACATTAATGTCCAAGTAGTATCTTCCTGAACACGCTTCATAAACAAATCGGAAGTCCACATTGCAAAGAATAAATCTCTAGCACGCATTTCTTCTTTACCTGTATTCTTTTTCAAGTCTAAGAAATCGAAAATATCAGCATGCCAAGTTTCTAAATAAATAGCGAAACTACCTTTACGTTTTCCGCCACCTTGGTCTACATAACGAGCGGTGTCGTTAAAAACACGTAGCATTGGAACAATTCCGTTAGATGTTCCGTTTGTGCCACGAATGTAAGAACCAGTAGCACGTACATTGTGGATAGATAAACCAATTCCACCAGCTGATTGTGAAATTTTTGCTGTCGATTTTAACGTGTCATAAATTCCATCAATACTATCATCTTGCATTGAAAGTAAGAAACAAGACGACATTTGAGGTTTTGGAGTACCTGCGTTGAATAAAGTTGGTGTCGCGTGTGTGAAGAATTTCTTCGACATTAAATCGTACGTTTCAATCACCGATTCTAAGTCGTTTAAGTGAATTCCCACGGAAACACGCATTAACATATGTTGAGGGCGTTCTACAATTTTACCATTAATTTTTAATAGGTATGAGCGCTCTAAAGTTTTGAATCCGAAATAATCGTAATTAAAATCACGATTGTAGATAATGTGCGAGTTTAAGAACTCGGCATTGTCCATAATTACTTTGTGTACTTCTTCTGATAAAAGAGGCGCTTCTTGATTGGTTCTTGGATTTACATAGTAAAACATTTCATTCATCGTTTCAGAGAATGATTTGTTGGTGTTTTTGTGTAAGTTAGAAATAGCAATACGAGCGGCTAACTGGGCATAATCTGGGTGTGATACCGTCATTGAAGCAGCGGTTTCTGCGGCAAGATTGTCTAATTCGGAAGTGGTTACCCCGTCATACAATCCTTCAATAACACGCATGGCTACTTTTACTGCATCCACCATATCATTTAAACCATAGCATAGTTTTTTAATTCTATCTGTGATTTTGTCGAACATTACTGGCTCTTTGTGGCCATCTCTTTTAACTACGTACATAAGTTTTAGTTTTTGATAACAGACAATCCCTTCTCTGCTATCTGATTATTTATTTGTTTTTAACTCCAAAAACGCAAGTCTCCCGACTTTTTGATGCGTTTTATTTTTTATGTCTGAAAGGTTTCTGAAACCTATCGGATATTTATATTAGAAATCAGCGTCGAAACTGATTTTCCCAGATTCAGAATCGGTATTCATTACGCCGGCTTTTTGGTATTCAGCTACACGTTTTTCAAAGAAATTCGTTTTCCCCTGTAACGAAATCATATCCATAAAATCGAATGGGTTAGAAGAGTTGTATTCTCTATCGCAACCTAATTCTACTAATAATCTATCGGCAACAAATTCTAAATATTGTGTCATTAATACAGCATTCATACCAATCAAACTTACTGGAAGCGATTCGGTAATGAATTCACGCTCAATAGTTAAAGCATCCATAATGATTTCTCTAATTCTTGCTTTTGGTACTTTGTTGATCAAGTGGTGGTTGTGTAAGTGCACTGCAAAATCACAGTGTACCCCTTCGTCACGAGAAATTAACTCGTTTGAGAAAGTCAATCCTGGCATTAAGCCACGTTTTTTCAACCAGTAGATAGAACAAAACGCTCCAGAGAAGAAAATTCCTTCTACAGCAGCAAAGGCAATTAGTCTTTCAGCAAATGAATCGGATTCGATCCATTTTAAAGCCCAGTCTCCTTTTTTCTTAATAGCTGGGAAAATTTCCAAAGCATTAAATAATTCTGCTTTTTCAGCTTCGTCTTTTACATACGTATCAATCAATAGCGAATAAGTTTCACTGTGGATGTTTTCCATCATGATTTGAAAACCGTAAAAGAATTTAGCTTCGGCATATTGTACTTCATTTACGAAGTTTTCTGCTAAATTTTCGTTTACAATTCCGTCAGAAGCGGCGAAAAAAGCTAGTATATGTTTGATGAAGTATTTTTCATCTTCACTCAATTTGTTATTCCAGTCGGATAAATCTTGGTGCAAGTCGATTTCTTCAGCAGTCCAAAAGCTGGCCTCCATTTTTTTGTACCACTCCCAGATGTCGTGGTGCTTGATAGGGAAAATAACAAATCGGTCTTTGTTTTCTTGTAAAATGGGTTCAATAGTAGCCATAGCTATATGTGAAATTATAGTTTAAAATTAGTTTGTTTTTGCTTCATTTGGGGTTTACAAAGATTCAAATTTGAAACCGAAAATGAAAGACATAGTTATTCACAATTGCCTTGAGTTTTTAACAAAGCATGTGATTTTGGTAAATTCAAATTGATTTTTCAATACATTGATAATCAATGTATTAAAAACGTAATTTTTTGTGAAGTATTGTGAAATAAGGGGTTTGAATTTTGATTTTAAAATCAAAAAAGAAGAATTATTTTTTTAGATCTTCTGCGACTTTTTCAAGTTCTTCGTACCATTCGATTCCGAAACGTCGAACTAATGCTTCTTTAACAAATTTATAGACCGGAACTTCTAATTCTTTTCCTAAAGCACAAGCTGGGGAACAAATATCCCAACGGTCATAGTTTACCGCTTGAAAACTGGTGAAATCTTTTACGCGAATAGGGTATAAATGACAAGAAACAGGTTTTTTCCAGTCGATTAATCCTTGGTTATAGGCTTGTTCGATACCACAAAGTGCGGTTTTACCATCAAACATAACATAAGCACAATCTTTGTTGTCAATTAATGGTGTTTCTAAATCGCCGTCGGTTCCTTTAACCCAGGTTCCTTGGCTTTCGATAGCAGCAATGCCTTCAGGGCGAAGAAAAGGTTTTACTTTAGGATAAATTTTTTCTAAAATAGCGGTTTCTTCTTCCAATAGTGGAGCTCCTGCATCGCCATCTACACAACATGCTCCGTGACAAGCGGTTAAGTTGCATACAAATTCTTTTTCTAGAATATCTTCAGAGACGATGGTTTTGCCTAATTGAAACATTATTGAGGTTTTGTTTAATTTTGCAAAAGTACGAAGATTAATTACATAAACTTGTAGTCCGATTTGTTAAATGTATAAGACTCTTTGTTTAGGCTAATACATTTCATTGTAGTGGTTTTGCTTTTGTTTTTCAAATCTTTGTAATTCATTTCCATTAATAATGGTTTTTCGTTGGGTTTTAATATGTCCTTAAAAATATCAGGGAATCCTCCGTTTTGTTTTGTTTTGAATATATTAGCAAAGCTTACTTTAGATTCGGTAGTGTAATAAAAAATCATTTCCATTTCGCCGTTAGTAGCTTGCATTCCTTTGCAGTTAAAGCCTAAAATCTTTTTTCCAGGAATTGCTTTGTATTTCATTTTATTGGCTTTATCATTTGCCATTGCTGTAAAGTCTGGAGTTTTGCTAGCCATAGCCATTTTTTTGCCGTCTTTGCCAAAGGTGGTAATACTTATGTTGTTTTTAGTGTCTGTGATCATGAACATTGATGAAGCTCCTGTTTTATTCATGTTAGCACCATAATAAGAGGTATTGGGTTCAAGGAAATAATCGAAAACAATTTCTTTTCCTTTATCGGAAGTGATTTGCATGGTGTACTTCCAACTAAAAGAATATTTGTCAGGAATTTTTGAAGCATCCACTTTGTTTTTACCAAAATTCATCATGTCTTGCATGTTCATTTTTGGTGATTTTGTAGGAGTTTGTGCGGAAACAATTCCTGTGAAAAACAATACTAATCCGAAATAAATACAATGCATTTTTGCTTTCATAACCAATGATTAAAATTAAAAGTGATGACGAAAGTTAAGCATAAATCAGATAACTGTACATTAATTTATTAAGAAAATTTCGAATATATTTGTTTGAAAATATGTCTTATGAGTTTTGATTGGAAAGAAATTTTTACGGTAGGGATGGTTTTGTTTGCCGTGATTGATATTGTAGGAACGATTCCTATTATAGTTGATTTGCGTAATAAGGTTGGGCATATTCATGCAGAACGTGCCAGTTTGGTTTCGGGACTAATCATGATTACCTTTCTTTTTGTTGGAGAAGGGATACTACATTTTATAGGTGTTGATGTGAAGTCTTTTGCTGTAGCTGGATCGATTGTGCTTTTTTTCTTGGCGCTCGAAATGATTTTAGGAATCAAAATTTATAGGGATGAAGAACCTAAAACTGCGAGTATTGTGCCGCTTGCTTTTCCGTTAATTGCAGGGGCAGGAACAATGACAACCTTGCTGTCTCTACGTTCGCAGTATGAATCTGTCAACATAGTAATTGCGATTTTACTGAATATAGTAATTGTATATGCGGTATTGAAATTATCAGGCAAAATCGAAAAAATGCTTGGTGAAACGGGATTGGCAGTCATTAGGAAAGTATTTGGAGTAATTTTATTGGCTATTGCTGTTAAATTATTTGCGGCTAATGTTAAAGGCTTGTTTGTTTAGCATTAAAAGTTTTAAATTTGTCCTCTAAACTTAGATTGAAATGAAAACCTTTACTTATATCATATTTGCCTTGGCAGTTGTACTGATAGCTGTTAATGCGAGTATGCTCGATTTTAATAACCTTTTTGAAGGGAAAAGTTTAATTGCTATTATTGGTATTTTAGCTACTATGTGTGCTGTTGTTATTTTGTTGATTTTCAATATTTCTAAAACTATTGACAATAAACTAAAAAAACATTCCTAAATGTTTGATGTTCTTATTATTGGCGGAGGTGTTTCAGGAGTTTCGTGTGCTATGGTTTTAGGATCGGCACACAAGAAAGCTTTCGTTCAAGATAAAAAAATTGCCATTATTACTCATCAAAAATCGTCTTCACTTCAAGATGCTATTTTTTATAATGCTTACGGAATTTCCTCAGGGAAATTAGGAGCCGATTTATTGGTCGAAACTACCCAGCAACTTCAGGAAAATTACCCTCACATTCTTCAAATCGAAGAGGAAAAAGTTTTAAAAGTTACTGCTACGGAAGGGAATTTTGAAATTGTAACCACTAAGCACACCTTTCAAAGTAAAATAGTTGTGGTCGGTATTGGCTCTTCTAATTTGTTTGCGATTGATGGATTACTGCAATATGTAATGCCACATCAAAAATCATTGGCCGAAAAACAACGCATTCAGCTTAAAAATAATGACCATAAAGTAGTTGATGGTATTTATGTTTGTGGAACTTTAGCTGGACACAGAAGTCAACTTGCTATTGCTTCCGGTAGTGGAGCAGCAGTGGCAACTGATATTTTGGTATTGTGGAATAATGGCATTGAAACTCACAGTCATGACAGTGTGAGGGTAAAAGAATAGATTATTTTTTTAAAGCTTCCTTTACCATTAAATCTTCTCTTAAAATTACGTGGTAATAATAATTTTCGCCTAATAACTGACGACAAAATTCTGCGGTTAGGTATCTTTTTACAAATTTTTTATTGGCATCCAAATCGATAAATGCATCAGTTTCAGATACGTGTTTTTTAAATAAAGCATACAGAGTGTCTTCTTTGTATACCTTTTCAAAGATTTGTTTGAAGTTTAATTTTCCAAATGTTTTTCTTTTATTGTCAATGGTTTTGAAAACAAAATTTGTTACAACACCTGATTGCATAAGCATCGGAATCATTTCGTTACCTTTTGTTGATTCCATTGGGACAAAAACATCTGGTACAATACCACCCCCGCCAAAAACAATTCTTCCTTTTGGGGTTTTAAATTTTAAAGTATCGGCAATTTTTATACTGTCTTTGGCATATAATTCTCCACTATGATAGCGTTCAATAAATTCGTTTACATATTCTTCGGTGCCGTGATTGTATGGTTTTTGAATGGAACGTCCAGTAGGAGTGTAGTAGCGAGCAACTGTAAGTCGCACACTTGAACCGTCTCTAAAAGGCATGTCGCGTTGTACTAATCCTTTTCCGAATGAGCGGCGACCAATAATCAATCCGCGATCGTTATCTTGAATGGCTCCTGCAACAATTTCGCTGGCTGAAGCTGAATTTTCATTAATTAAAACATTGATTCGTCCATTTTCGAAAAGACCATTATCACTAGCAAATGTTTTGTCTATTTCTCCTTTTTTGTTTTTAGTAAAAACAATTAATTTTTTATCCTTCAAAAAATCATCAGCAATTTTAACGGCTTCTTCCATGTAGCCACCACTATTGTCTCTTAAATCCAGAATTATTTTTTTTGCACCTTTTTTAATAAGTTGCGTCAATCCTGTTTGGAATTCGTGATAAGTGGTTTCGGCAAAGCGATTTATTTTAATGTAACCATCTGTTTTGTTTAACATTAGCGCAATGTCAATACTTTTAACAGGAATGGTGTTGCGAACAACATTTAAGTTGTACTTTTTATTTTCTGATTTTCTGTAAACTGTTAGCGATACATTGGTTTGAGGTTCTCCTTTTAGAGTTTTAAATAGTTTTTCAGTATTTATTTTTTTGCCAAAAAGTTGTTGATTGTTGGCGTACAATATTCGGTCGCCAGCTTTAACACCTGCTTGATCCGATGGTCCTCCTTTTATTGGATTAATCACTATTACAGAGTCTTTTTCGATAAAAAAATTAACACCAATGCCTACAAAATCACCACGCATGTCTTGTTCTACTTGTTCCGCATCATTTTTTGCAATATAAACCGAATGTGGGTCAAGCTTTTCTAGAATTCCGGTTACAGTTTGATCTACAATAGAATCGGTATTGATGTTGTCTACATATTCACTATCTATAAAATCAATTAACCGACTTAATTTTTGCTTGGTTTCATTTTTGGAAGTGATTGCAGAAGATGGAGGTGTTTTGATAAATAAACCTCCCAATAAAAATCCTACAGCTAAGGCTGAAAAGAGAAGTAAGGGGAAATATACTTTATCTACTTTCATTTGTAATGGTTATTCTAAATCTTCAATGTGTTGTACTTCAACTCCTGCTTTTATAAGAAATTGTAACCCGGAATCGTCTTTGTATCCTTCTTGATAAACGACTCTTTTTATACCCGATTGGTGAATCAATTTACTACATTCTTTACATGGCGAAAGCGTAATATATAAAGTAGCATCTTTACATGATTGTGTTGAGTTAGCTACTTTTAAAATTGCATTAGCTTCTGCATGTAAAACGTACCAATGGGTCAAATTGTTTTCATCTTCACAACAATTTTCAAAACCAGACGGGGTTCCGTTGTAACCGTCGGAGATAATCATTCTGTCACGTACAATAATCGCGCCAACTTGTTTTCTTTGACAGTAGGATAATTTACTCCATTCTTTTGCTAAACGTAAATAAGCTCTGTCGTATTTGTTTAATTTTTTTTCTATCATTATCTGTTCCAAATTGGACTTTGTATAATTAGTGGGATTACTACTCCTATAATAAATGCCGACATGACTAATGTCCAATCTCTCTTTGAAAAACGGAAAACCGTTTGAACGATATAGGAAAGAATCAATGCTATTAGTATAACAATTATTTGAGAAGTTTCAATGCCTAAGGCAAATTCTCCAAGGGGTAGTAGTTTATCACTAGCTTCACCTGGTAAAATGGTTTTGAAATAAGCTGAAAATCCTAATCCGTGAATAATTCCAAAAAGCAAAGTTACAATAGCAATAAGTGTAATGCTTTCTTTTTTACTATTTTTTCCTGCAGTAAATAAATGGAAGAGTGCAACAATTAGAATGGTAATTGGAATTAGGAATTCCACCAAGTTCTCTTTGATATATACTACGCCAAATACTGAAAGAACTAATGAAATAGTGTGTCCAAGGGTGAATAAACTTACCAATAAAAGCAGTCTTCTCCAATCGCTGAAGGAAAATGGGATACTTAATCCGATTAAAAAAAGTACATGATCATAAGCGTGAATGTTTAGAACATGTCGTAAACCAATTTCGAAGTAAAGCCAAAAGTCTTGCATAAGGTTAGATTTAGGAAATTCAAACTTACAAATTTATTTCATTTCTTGATTTTATTGATGTCGACATTTTTTTGAAAACATTTTTTGTTTGAGTATCTTTGTGTGAAATTATAAACAAACAAACTATGTCATTCTCTGATTTATTTGATAGTGAATTTAAAGCAAGAAACAAAGGTCATTTTTCGGCCATTGTACGTGTTGCCATTGCTGATGGTGATTTGAGTACAGAAGAAAAGCAGTTTTTAGACAAACTTAAAAACCGTTTAGAGATTTCAGATGCTGAATATGAGGAAATTCTTGAAAACCCATTAAAATACCCGATCAACCCACCTTCTCTTCACGTGCAACGAATTGAACGTTTGTACGATTTGTCTCGAATGGTGTATGCTGACCATATACTTGGACCGAAGCAAAAAGAAATTTTAACCAAGTTTGCTTTAGCTTTAGGTTTTACCCCAGGAAATGTGAGCTACATTGTGGATAAAGCTTTGTCGCTTTTGCTACTTGAAGTTGATCTAGATACTTTTGTGTTTGAAATGCAACATATGAATAAATAAAAAAGGCTCCATTTGGAGCCTTTTTTATTTTGATTGTATTAATTATATTTTGAAAGTGATTACTGGTTTTGAAGCGTGATTTACTAATCCTTCACTAATACTTCCGTTAAAAAAGTGATACAAGCTAGTTCGTCCGTGAGTGCACATTCCTATTAAATCGGCATTCACGCTATTTGAGAAATTAATAATTCCAGTTTCAATATTAGAGTCATTATAAATGTGTAATGAGTAATTGTCTAAAGAGTATGCGGAAATAAAATCCTTCATAATTTTTTGTGCTTGACTTGAGGTCTTAAAACTATTCGGGGTGTTGATCATAACTAAATCTAAATGAGAATTAAACATTTTAGCTATTTTTAGTACTCTTTCGAAGGTACTTCTAGTTTCTTCAGAAAAATCTGAAGCAAAAACAAAACGATTGGCGTTAAAATTTTGATTTTCAGTTTTGATTATAAGAACTGGAGCATCAGAACTTCTAACGATTTTTTCTGTGGTAGATCCTACTAGCATTTCTTGAAAACCAGAGGCGCCATGAGAACCCATGATGACCATATCTATATCATAATCTTCGCTGTGTTTTATGATTCCTTCAAATGCTCTTTCGTATTTTATGGCTTCGGTAACTTTGACTCCGTCTAGATAATCCTTCCCCAAAAGCTCTTCTAATCTTTCATGAGCTTTGTTTAAAAATAACATGATTTCAGGAATTGCTGCCCCCGAACTTACTGCGTCTGCCATTTGAGAAGGAAGTTCAAGCATGTGTACAATGAAAATTTCTCCGTCGTTTTCCTTGGCTATTTTAGCGGCAACTTTAAGTGCATATTCTGCATGAGTAGAAAAATCAGTAGGAACCAAAATTCGTTTCATAATTTGTGATGTTTATGATTAATATTCCGTTTTGCTTTTTTGTTTGTTACATAAAGGTAAGAAAAATATTAACATAATACAATAATTTTATTATTATAAAAAAAGTAGTATATTTGCGCCATTATTTAGTAGTTCATTTAAATAATGAGGCACGCACAGCGTGCCTCTTTTTATAGGATATGGGATTTAAAGAAAAAGTAAAGCAATTATTAGAGGATGGTTTGGAGCAATATCCAAGCTTGTTTCTGATTGACTTAAAGATTGATGATTCCAATAAAATTATCGTAACTTTAGATGGCGATAATGGGGTGCAGTTGCAAGATTGCATTGGCATAAGCAGAATTGTTGAAAATAATTTAGACAGAGAGGAACAAGATTTTGCTCTTGAAGTCGCTTCGGCTGGAGTTTCTTCTCCCTTAAAAATGGTTCGTCAATACAAGAAAAACATTGGAAGAACGTTAAAGATAAAAACAGAAGCGGCAACTATTGAAGCATTATTAGTTGATGCATCTGATGAAAATATTACAGTTGAGTGGAGTTCGAGAGAACCCAAAAAAATAGGAAAAGGAAAAGAAACGGTGCTTCATAACGAAAAAATCGCTTATAGCGACATAAAAGAAGCAGTTGTTACAATAACATTTTAAATTAAAGAGTTGGTATGGAGAATTTAGCATTAATTGATTCATTTTCAGAATTTAAAGACGATAAATTAATAGATCGTGTAACGCTTATGGCGATTTTGGAAGATGTGTTTAGAAATGCATTGAAGAAAAAATACGGTTCTGATGATAATTTCGATATCATTATCAATCCTGATAAAGGAGATATGGAAATTTGGAGACGTAGAGTTATTGTTGCAGACGAAGATTTGGATTTCGAAAACGAAGAAATAACGCTTTCTGAAGCTAGAAAAATTGAACCTGATTTCGAAATTGGGGAAGAAGTTTCTGAAGAAGTAAAATTAATTGATTTAGGAAGAAGAGCTATTTTGGCACTACGTCAAAACTTGATTTCTAAAATCCATGAGCATGATAATACAAATCTTTACAAGCAATTTAAAGATTTAATTGGCGATATCTATACTGCAGAGGTGCACCACGTGCGTCCAAGAGCGGTAATTTTGGTTGATGATGAAGGAAACGAAATCGTTTTGCCAAAAGAAAAACAAATCCCTTCTGATTTCTTCCGTAAAGGAGATAACGTTCGTGGAATTATTGAAAATGTTGAGCTTAAAGGAAATAAGCCTCAAATTATAATGTCTAGAACATCGGAAAAATTTTTAGAGAAATTATTCGAACAAGAAATTCCAGAAGTTTTCGACGGATTGATTACCATCAAAAAAGTGGTTCGTATTCCTGGTGAAAAAGCAAAAGTTGCTGTTGATTCTTACGATGATCGTATTGACCCAGTAGGAGCTTGTGTGGGTATGAAAGGATCTCGTATTCATGGAATCGTTCGTGAATTAGGAAACGAAAATATTGACGTAATCAATTATACAACAAATACGCAATTGTACATCACAAGAGCATTAAGTCCAGCAAAAGTATCTTCAATCAAAATTGACGAAGAGAAAAAAACTGCTGAGGTGTATTTGAAATTAGAAGAAGTGTCTAAGGCTATTGGTCGTGGAGGTCACAATATTAAATTGGCGGGACAACTTACAGGATATGAATTGGATGTAATTAGAGAAGGAAGTGCAGCAGAAGATGATGATGTTGAATTAACTGAGTTCTCAGACGAAATTGATGGATGGATTATCGATGAATTTGCAAAAATTGGTTTAGATACTGCAAAAAGTATTTTAACTCAAAATGTAGATGACTTGGTTCGTCGTACCGATTTAGAAGAAGAAACTATTCTTGAAGTAATCAAGATTTTGAAAGAAGAATTTGAAGATTAATCACCTTTTTAATCCACAAAAATAAAATATCATAAATAAAATTTATGTCTGAAGGAACAATTAGAATAAACAAAGTTTTAAGGGAA
Organism: Bacteroidota bacterium; assembly: GCA_040385625.1. Lineage (GTDB taxonomy): Bacteria > Bacteroidota > Bacteroidia > Flavobacteriales > Flavobacteriaceae > Flavobacterium. The sequence goes on along the minus strand of JAZKHA010000010.1, from coordinate 70,593 downwards.
TTTAATATTTCGTTAGAAAGAGCTGTCGATTTTTTAAAGGACAAGGGATTCACTATTGAATCTAATCCAAATACAAAAATCAACGACGAAATATACAATGTCCTGTCAAACCAATTTGCTGGAGACAAAGGGAATAAAGATGCTTCAAAAGAAGTAAGTGAGGAGAAAAGAAAAGAAAAGGAAGCCCTTCGTGTTGAGCGCGAACGTGAACACGAACTTGAAGAAAAGCGCAAGCTAGAAGAAGAACGTGCCCGTCAAGAAGTAATCAAAGCGAAAGCTAGTGTTACTGCGCCTAAACAAGTTGGTAAAATTGACTTGAATCCTGTAAAACCGGTTGAGAAACCAGTTGAAAAACCGACAGAGAAAAAAACTATTGAAGCTAAACCTGTTGTAGAAGCTCCTGCAGTAGAAGTAAAGCCAGAAGTAGTAAGCGAAAAACCAGTTAAGACTGAAAAAGCAATTGAAAAGCCAGTAGTAGTTAAAAAAACAGAACAACCCGCTTCGAATCCTTCAGAAGAAGCTGCTCCTGTTGATGAAACTCATGAAACGCAATACACAAAACTGTCAGGTCCTACTTTTTCAGGTCAAACGATTGATTTAACGCAATTCAACAAACCGAAAAAGAAAATCGAGCCTAAAATCACCAACAACCAAAATGCTGCTGGTGGAGCTAATGCTGCTGATAAAAAGAAACGTAATAGAATACCAACTAAGCCAGGTCAACCAGGACAAGGTGGTGGTCAACCAGGACAAGGTGGTCAAAATAGACCTCAAGGCCAAGGTGGATTTAATAAACCTGGAGGAAGCCGACCTTTTACAAAAGGGAACAATAGTGCTCGTCCGGCTATCGTAAAGGTAGAACCTACTGAGGAAGAAGTAAAAAATCAAATTAAAGAAACTTTAGAGCGTTTACAAGGAAAAGGAAACAAATCTAAAGCTGCTAAATACCGTCGTGACAAGCGTGATACGCACCGTCAAAAATCTGATGACGAACAAAGATTATTAGAAGAAGGAAGTAAAACATTAAAAGTAACGGAATTCGTTACTGTAGGTGAAATTGCTACCATGATGGATGTGCCTATTACTAAAGTTATTGGAACCTGTATGTCACTTGGAATCATGGTAACCATGAACCAACGTTTAGATGCAGAAACATTAACAATTGTTGCAGATGAATTTGGTTATGAAATGGAATTCATTACTACCGATATTGAAGAAAATATTGAAGTAGTTGAAGACAAACCAGAAGATTTAAAACCTCGTGCACCAATCGTAACGGTTATGGGACACGTTGACCACGGTAAAACATCGTTATTGGATTATATCCGTAAAACGAATGTAATTGCAGGTGAGTCTGGAGGTATTACACAGCATATTGGTGCATACGGAGTAGAATTAGATAACGGTCAAGAGATTGCGTTCTTAGATACACCAGGTCACGAGGCGTTTACCGCGATGCGTGCCCGTGGAGCTCAAGTTACCGATATTGCTATTATTGTAGTAGCTGCTGATGATGATATCATGCCGCAAACTAAAGAAGCAATCAGTCACGCACAAGCAGCTGGAGTTCCTATCATTTTTGCTATCAATAAAGTGGATAAGCCAACGGCAAATCCTGAAAAAATTAAAGAAAAATTAGCTGCCATGAATTTCTTGGTGGAAGATTGGGGTGGAAAATACCAATCGCATGATATTTCTGCAAAAACGGGATTAGGAATTAAAGAATTATTAGAAAAAGTATTATTGGAAGCTGAAGTTCTTGAACTGAAAGCAAATCCAAATAAGCCAGGTATTGGTACTGTAGTGGAAGCATTCTTAGATAAAGGACGTGGATACATTTCTACAGTATTAGTTCAAGCTGGTACAGTGAAAGTTGGAGATTATATCTTAGCGGGTAAAAACCACGGTAAGATTAAAGCAATGCAAGATGAACGTGGTAAAAACGTGAAAGAAGCAGGACCTTCAACGCCAATTTCAATCTTAGGATTAGATGGTGCACCAACAGCTGGTGATAAATTCACCATTTATGAAGATGAAAGAGAAGCGAAACAAATTGCAGCGAAACGTACACAATTAATGCGTGAGCAATCGGTACGTGTTCAACGTCACATTACATTAGACGAAATTGGACGTCGTATTGCATTAGGTCAATTTAAAGAATTAAACATTATCCTTAAAGGTGATGTGGATGGTTCGGTAGAAGCCTTATCTGATTCATTCTCTAAATTATCGACACCAGAAATTCAAGTGAATATTATTCACAAAGGAGTGGGGGCGATTACTGAGTCTGACGTTATGTTAGCTTCTGCATCGGATGCAATTATTATCGGATTTAACGTACGTCCAGCTGGAAATGCGAAACAATTAGCTGATAAAGAAGAAATTGATATCCGTCATTATTCTATCATCTACGCTGCGATTGACGATTTACGTGATGCAATGGAAGGAATGTTATCTCCGGAAATGAAAGAAGAGATTACCGGTACTGCAGAAATTAGAGAATTATTCAAAATTTCTAAAGTGGGAACTATTGCAGGATGTATGGTTACTGATGGAAAATTATTTAGAGCAAACAAAATTCGTTTAATTCGTGAAGGTGTCGTAATTTATACTGGAGACTTAATCGCTTTAAAACGTTTCAAAGACGATGTCAAAGAAGTATCTAAAGGTTACGATTGCGGTATGCAAATTAAAGGATATAACGATATTGAAATCAATGACGTTATTGAAGGATTTACCGAAGTAGCTGTAAAGAAAAAATTGAAATAGTAATTAGATTTAATGATACAAAACCTCGATTCGTCGAGGTTTTTTGTTTTTTATAGAGTTTTTGTGAAATAATTTTATTTGAGTATTCAATAGTGTTAAATTTGATAGTATAAACAAACTATCAAGACATGAAAAAAATTACTTTTTTAGCAATGCTTCTTTTTGCATTGTTTGGAAGCCTTAAATCGTTTTCTCAAGATGCTTATATCGGAGAGATTAGGATGGTAGGCTTTAATTTTGAGCCTAAAAATTGGGCACTGTGTAATGGTCAATTATTATCAATTGCTTCCAATACAGCTTTATTTTCCATATTGGGAACTACCTATGGTGGTGATGGAAGGACTACTTTTGCTTTACCTGATTTAAGAGGTAGGGCACCAATGCATCATGGCCAAGGACCAGGGTTGTCTACTGTTTATCTGGGTGAAATGAATGGTCAATCAACGGTAACTTTAGACGTAAGTCAAATGCCATCGCACACTCACAATGTAAATGCGGTTACTGATGAAGGAAATCAAAGTACTCCGTCAGGTAATTTATACGCAAATACAAAAGCTTTGGATAAAGAATATTCAAATGCTAGCCCCAATACTACAATGAATGCTCAAATGATTCAGCCTGCCGGAGGTAATCAGCCTTTTAATAATATGCAGCCATACAATACAGTAAATTATGTTATTTGTTTGTATGGAATTTTTCCTCCAAGAAATTAATTCTTTAATTATCTAAATCATGAAAAAAATAATTACTATATTTTTATTGTTTCTAGCATCGTATATTAATGCACAAACAATAGATTTTACCGGTTGCCCAAGCTTGTTTTCTGCAAGTAATACTTTTACGTTTACTAATGTAGGAGTTGATGGAACTGGAAGAAATGTTTATGAAACGGCACCCATCAATGGAGATCAACCTTGTCCTTCAGGGGCTTGTGAGTTCAAAATAATGTGGAATCAAACGAATTTACGTTGGGAGTTTATTTCCGATTCAGGGAATGGAGATTTTGTTAATCCGTATTTGATTTATTCGAATACAGCTGCAGCAACTCCTAATCCTCCTAGTTTAAGTCTAGGGACTTGGGTTGAAAATTCAGCGGTGACTTCTGACGAATGTGGTGGGAATTTGACAGAGTCTAATTCTACTTTAACGGGAGCGGTTCAAAATGTACTTTCAAAAGATGATTTTTTACTGGATCAAGCCATTATTTTTTATCCTAATCCTATTAACGCTATTTTGAATATCAAAACATCAATTGCTATTAATGAAATTTCTATTTGGAATTTACAAGGGCAAAGTATTCTTGTCACAAAAGAAAATTTAAAAATAGATTTATCTCATCTTCAATCGGGAGTTTATATTGCCAAATTTGTTACGGATAAAGGAATAAAAATAGCTAACATAATCAAAAATTAAAATGAAAAATACAGTTAAAATATTTTTATTTGTTACTCTTTTTATAAATAGTAGCAAGTCGTTTTCCCAAGATGGAAATCAATTTTTAGGTGAAATACAAATGTTTTCCGGTACTTATGCACCTAAATATTGGGCGTTTTGTAATGGGCAGTTGTTGTCTATTAGCCAAAATCAAGCGCTTTTCTCATTATTAGGAACAATGTATGGAGGAAATGGAACCACTACTTTTGCATTACCAGATTTAAGAAGTCGTGTGCCGCTTCATGTTGGTAGTGGAATTGTTCAAGGACAAACAGGAGGGGCGGAATATGTAACGCTTACAACTAGTAATTTACCTGCGCATTCTCATGTAGTTAATGCGGTTAATACAAGTGGTAATCAAAATTTGCCAACTGGTAACTTACCATCAGATACATTAGTTTTAGATCCAGAATATTCTAATGCAACACCTAATGCATTGATGAATCCTGCTATGGTAAACAATTCTGGAGGAAATCAACCAATCAATAATGTGCAACCTTTTTTAGTGATAAACTATATAATAGCCTTGCAAGGAATATTTCCATCTCGTAATTAATATTTTTTAAATAAAAAATCATGAAAAAACATATATATGTATTACTAATAGTGCTTTTTGCAAATGCTATTCATGCACAAACCCCTTATGTAGGACAAGTTAAAATGTTTGCAGGAAACTTTCCTCCACGAGGATGGGCATTTTGTGATGGACAATTGCTTTCCATTTCTGAAAATGAAGTTTTATTCACTTTAATAGGAACAACCTATGGCGGTGATGGACAAACCACATTTGCTGTTCCAGATTTAAGAGGTAGAGTGGTTGTAGGGACTGGCCAAGGAGCTGGTTTGTCATCAAGAATACTTGGAGAAACAGGAGGTAGTGAGACAAATACAATGACCATCAATCAAATGCCAACCCATAATCACTTTGTAAATACTGTAACGGCCAACGGGAATCAAAATCTGCCTACAGGCAATTTTCCTGCTGGAACCACAGTTTTAGATAAGGAATATTCTAACGGATCAGCTAATACAACATTTAGAGCAGGTATGTTAAGCCCATCGGGTAATAATCAACCTATTAATAATATTCAGCCGTGTCTTGCGGTTTCATTTATAATAGCTTTAGAAGGAATTTTTCCATCTCAGAATTAGCTTTTAAATGTTAAGGATAAAAAAAGAGGTTGATAATTTATCAACCTCTTTTTTTAATTTACACTTCTTTTCCTTTAGTCAAATAATACACTGGAATTCCTGCGAGCATAATTAAAACACCCCAACCACATGTGCTAGTCCTGTCTATTAATAACATGGCACAAATAGCGGTTGCTACAAGGATATACAAAGCAGGTAAAAAAGGATAAGCAAAAGCTTTATATGGTCTTTCGGCATCTGGCATTTTTTTGCGTAAAATAAAGATTCCGTAAATGGTCAAAATGTAAAAAATGATCACAATAATCATTACAAAATCCAATAAATCGCCATACTTTCCTGTCAAACATAAAGCGGAAGCCCAAACACATTGTATCCATAATCCCCAACCTGGAACACTAGCTTTGTTTAAATTAGCCGCTTTTTTAAAAAACAAACCGTCTTTGGCCATGGTGTAATACACGCGAGAACCAGCCATAATCAAACCATTGTTACAACCAAAAGTTGAAATCATAATCATCACCGCAATGATAATTGTTCCTGTTGGTCCAAAAATATGTTCAGAAGCAACAACGGCCACACGATCCGAAGGAGCAAAAGCAATTTCTTGCAAAGGCATTACAGCCAAGTACATAATATTAGCCAATACGTAAATAATACTTACAATTAAAGTTCCTAGAAACAAACTCAATCCAACATTACGTTCTGGATTTTTAATTTCTGCGGAAATAAATGTCACACCATTCCAAGCATCACTTGAAAATAAAGAGCCCACCATCGAAGCTGCTATAGCTGACAATAAAGCAAAGCCTCCAATTTCACTCCAAGTATTAGTGTCTTTGTTGAAGGATTGTGCTGCCCAAGCGTTTGTCCAATTAGCATCCCAAACATCACTTTTTGCAGCTAAAATTAACCCGAAAGCAATTAGTCCGAAAAGCGAAGCAATTTTAGTAATGGTGAATATCTTTTGAATGATTTTTCCATTTTTCACACCGCGACTATTAATATAAGTCAGCAAAACAATCGTCACAATCGAAACCAATTGTGCGGCACTCAGTTTGAAAGAACCAGCTTCAAAAAGGAAATTGTTTTCGCTAAAGGCAGGAATCAAATACGCTGCAAATTTTGAAAAAGCCACACCTACTGCAGCAATGGTTCCGGTTTGAATTACCGCAAAGAAACTCCAGCCATATAAAAAAGCGATCAATTTATTGTAAGATTCTTTTAGATACACGTATTGTCCGCCGGCTTGCGGAAACATTGAACTCAATTCTCCATAACTTACCGCGGCGGTCATGGTTATCAATGCCGATACAATCCATATTAAGACCAGCCAACCTGCACTTCCTACATTTCGAGTAATGTCGGCACTCACTATAAAAATACCCGAACCTATCATCGAACCTACTACCAGCATGGTAGCGTCCAATAAACCTAGTTCGCGTTTAAAATGTTGTTTTTCTTCTTGCATAATTTTTTAGTTAGTTTCGATAAAGATATAAAAACAATTTTTACAAGTAGTTTTTTTGTAATTTTAGAATTAAATCACTTTAATCATGGAAAATATAAAAGAATATACCAACGGAGAAGTTACTATCGTTTGGAAAGAAGCATTGTGTACGCATTCTGGAAATTGCGCTCGAGGTTTAGCATCTGTGTTTAAACCCAAAGAAAAACCATGGATTCATCCACACGGAGCAACTTCTGAAGAAGTAATTGCGCAAGTCGCAAAATGTCCGTCAGGAGCTTTAACAACATATTATAATAAAGAGAAAAAAGATGAGTAACACCTCGGAAGCATTATTGGTTTTAAACGAAGAAAAAAAACGATTTGAACTCGAAGTTGAAGGGAAAATTGCTTTTATTGAATACATTCTCAGTACCGAAAACATTATATTTTTAACCCATACTGAAGTTCCAGTTGGATTAGAAGGAAAAGGTGTTGGCTCTACTATTGTAAGTAAAACGCTTGAGTTTATAAAAGAAAAAAAATATACGTTGGCACCGCTTTGTCCATTTGTTGGGGCTTATGTAAAGCGTCATTCCGAATGGAAAGAAATTCTAGCTAAAGGCTATAACGTTTAATTTTCAAATGCGCTATTCCCTTATAAAGTTTTCTATCTTTGCCCCATGAATGAAAATTTAAATCCGAATAAAGACCGTTTTTCTTCTGAAGAAATCGATATCGAAAAGGCATTGCGCCCACTTTCGTTCGATGACTTTACGGGGCAGGAGCAGGTTTTGGAAAATTTAAAAATATTTGTGCAAGCGGCTAATCTTCGTGACGAGGCCTTAGACCATACCTTGTTTCACGGGCCTCCAGGTTTGGGAAAAACAACTTTGGCTAATATTTTAGCCAATGAATTAGGAGTAGGAATTAAAATTACTTCAGGACCGGTTTTAGATAAGCCTGGTGATTTGGCTGGTTTATTGACTAATTTGGAAGAACGAGATGTCTTGTTTATTGATGAAATTCATCGATTGAGTCCAATAGTAGAAGAATACTTGTATTCGGCTATGGAAGATTTCAAGATTGACATCATGATTGAATCAGGCCCGAATGCTAGAACGGTTCAAATTAACTTAAATCCATTTACACTTGTTGGAGCGACTACTAGATCTGGACTTCTAACGGCGCCAATGCGTGCTCGTTTCGGAATTCAAAGTCGTTTGCAATACTACAATACGGAACTTTTAACGACCATTGTACAACGAAGTTCAGCCATTTTAAAAATGCCAATTACGATGGAAGCAGCAATAGAAATTGCGGGACGAAGTAGAGGAACACCACGTATTGCCAATGCTTTGTTGCGACGCGTTCGTGATTTTGCTCAAATCAAAGGGAATGGTAAAATTGACATTGAAATTGCCAGATTCGCTTTAAAAGCTCTGCATGTAGATGCGCATGGTCTCGACGAAATGGATAATAAAATTCTAACAACCATTATAGATAAATTTAAAGGAGGGCCTGTAGGTTTGACTACTTTGGCAACCGCAGTTTCCGAAAGCGGCGAAACGATTGAGGAAGTATATGAGCCATTTCTAATTCAGGAAGGGTTTATTATGCGAACGCCTCGTGGTCGTGAAGTGACCGAAAAAGCCTATAAGCATTTAGGAAGAGTTCAAAACAATATTCAAGGAGGATTGTTTTAAAATGACATCGAATAAGGAAAAATACACGCAAATGATAAAAGCCGAATCCAAAAGACTCGGCTTTCTTTCTTGCGGTATTTCCAAAGCTGGCTTTTTGGAAGAGGAAGCTCCTCGATTAGAAAATTGGCTGCAAAAAGGAATGCACGGTCAAATGACTTACATGGAAAATCATTTTGACAAACGATTAAATCCTACGTTGCTGGTTGATGATGCTAAAAGTGTCATTTCTTTATTGCTCAATTACTATCCTTCTGAAGTTCAAAATCAAGATTCTTATAAAATATCAAAATACGCTTACGGAGAGGATTATCACTTTGTCATCAAAGATAAACTCAAAGATTTATTGCGATTCATTCAAACTGAAATTGGGGAAGTGAGTGGTCGAGTTTTTGTGGATTCTGCACCGGTTTTAGACAAGGCATGGGCCGCCAAATCGGGTTTGGGTTGGATTGGCAAAAACAGTAATTTATTGACGAAGCAAACCGGTTCGTTTTATTTCATAGCCGAATTGATTATCGATTTGGAGTTGGAATATGATCACGCTACCACGGATCATTGTGGTTCGTGTACTGCTTGCCTAGATGCTTGTCCCACACAAGCAATTGTTACGCCGTATGTCGTTGACGGAAGTAAATGTATTTCCTACTTTACCATAGAACTCAAAGAAAACATTCCATCAGAGATGAAAGGGAAATTCGACGATTGGATGTTTGGTTGTGATGTGTGTCAAGATGTTTGTCCATGGAATAAATTTTCAAAATCGCACGATGAACCACTCTTTAATCCAAATCCAGAAATTTTATCTTTTTCTAAAAAAGACTGGCAGGAAATCACTGAAGAAACGTTTAGAAAAGTATTCAAAAATTCGGCAGTTAAAAGAACCAAATTAGAAGGATTACAACGAAATATAAACTTTCTAAAAGAATAGTCTTAAAAATTTCATTCTTACGCTACATATTTTACCTTTGTAAGTTCAATTATTTAGAATACTTATGTCAGACGATAAAAAAAGAAGAGAAGCATTACTTTATCATGCTAAACCAACTCCAGGTAAAATCAAAGTTGTTCCGACTAAAAAATATGCAACTCAACGGGATTTGTCATTAGCCTATTCACCAGGTGTGGCTGAACCATGTATTGAGATTGCCAAAGATGTAAATAAAGTTTATAAATATACTGCCAAAGGAAATTTGGTGGCCGTTATTTCTAACGGAACTGCAGTATTAGGTCTAGGAAATATCGGGCCAGAAGCATCAAAACCGGTAATGGAAGGAAAAGCCTTGCTGTTCAAAATATTTTCTGATATTGACGTGTTTGACATTGAAGTGGATGCTACGGATATCGATTTATTTGTACAGACCGTAAAGGCGATTGCGCCAACTTTTGGTGGAATTAACTTAGAGGATATCAAAGCGCCAGAATCATTCGAAATCGAAAGACGTTTGGTAGAAGAACTTGATATTCCGGTAATGCATGACGATCAGCACGGTACAGCTATTATTTCTTCTGCAGCCTTATTGAATGCATTAGAACTTGCTGAAAAAGATATAGAAAAAGTTAAATTGGTGGTTTCAGGAGCAGGATCTGCGGCTTTGGCTTGTGCTAATTTATACGTGTTATTAGGTGTTAAACCTGAAAATGTTTCGATGTTTGATGTTGATGGAATGTTGACTACTAACAGAAGTGATTTGTCTGATTTGCAGAAAAGATATGCTAAAGACGGAGATGCTAAAACATTGGCAGAAGCATTGGTTGGAGCCGATATGTTTTTAGGTCTTTCGGCTGGAAATATTTTGAAGCCGGAAATGTTGTTAACTATGGCTAACAATCCTATTGTCTTTGCTATGGCTAATCCGGTTCCTGAAATTGATTATAATTTAGCGATTGCTACCCGTGAAGATATCATTATGGCGACTGGACGTTCCGATTATCCTAATCAGGTGAATAACGTTTTAGGATTTCCATATATTTTCCGTGGAGCGCTGGATGTTCGTGCGACCAAAATAAACGAAGCTATGAAAATGGCTGCGGTAAAAGCATTGGCTTCTTTGGCCAAACAACCAGTTCCTGAACAAGTAAACGTGGCTTATGGTGAAACCAAATTAAATTTTGGTAAAGATTATATTATTCCGAAGCCTTTTGATCCAAGGTTAATTTCGGAAGTTGCTCCGGCAGTTGCTAAAGCAGCGATGGAAAGCGGAGTAGCTTTAAATCCGATTACCGATTGGGAAAAATACAAAGACGAACTATTAGAGCGATTGGGTTCTGACAATAAAATGGTGCGTTTGTTGGCTAACAGAGCTAAAACAAATCCAAAACGAATTGTGTTTGCTGAAGCAGATCATTTTGATGTGTTAAAAGCAGCCCAAATTGTACATGAAGAAGGAATAGGAATTCCTATTTTACTTGGAAATAGAGAAATTATATTGGAGTTGAAAGAAGAACTTGGTTTTGATGCTGAAGTGGCTATTTTAGACCCAAAAACAAGTGAAGAAGACGAGCGTCGTTTGCGCTTTGCTGAAATCTATTGGAAAGCACGTCGTCGTAGAGGAATTACACTTTTAGATGCTCAAAAATGGATGCGTGAGCGTAACTATTTTGCAGCTATGATGGTTAATGAAGGAGAGGCTGATGCATTGGTAACGGGCTATTCACGAAGCTATCCAACGGTAGTAAAACCAATTATGGAATTGATTGGGAAAGCACCAGGAGCAAGCCGAATTGCAACTACCAACATGATGATGACCACTCGTGGGCCTATGTTTTTGTCAGATACGGCAATCAATCCTAATCCTAGCGCAGATGATTTAGCAAAAATTGCTTTAATGACGGCTAAAACTGTTCGCTTGTTTGGTATTGAGCCAGTTATTGCTATGGTTTCTTTTTCAAATTTTGGCTCTTCAAGTAATCAGAGTGCCGAAAAAGTCCGTCAAGCAGTTTCTTACTTGCATGAATATTACCCAGATTTAATTGTTGACGGAGAAATTCAAACTGATTTTGCTTTGAATCCAGAGATGTTGAAAAGTAAATTCCCTTTTTCTAAATTAGCTGGACATAAAGTCAATACGCTAATATTTCCTAATCTTGAATCGGCAAATATTACCTATAAAATGCTCAAGGAATTGTACAAAGTTGATTCTATTGGGCCAATTATGCTTGGTTTAGATAAACCGGTGCATATTTTTCAATTAGGAGCTAGTGTGGAGGAAATGGTCAATATGGCAGCAGTTGCTGTAGTCGATGCGCAAGAAAAAGAGAAACGACATAAAACACAACAAGGAAAATAATCATTTAATCGAAAATAGAAGCAGTTAGTCTACAATTGTAATTCAAATTAAAGAAAATTACTATATTTGAAGGGTAACCAAAGTATTATGATTGCACATATTCAAGGAAAATTAGTAGAGAAAAACCCTACAGAAGTTGTAATTGACTGTAATGGTGTTGGTTATCAGGTTAATATTTCCTTGCATACCTTCGGGTTATTGCCTTCAACTGATTTTGTAAAACTTTTCACTTATCTTCTTGTCAAAGAAGATAGTCATTCGCTTTTTGGTTTTGTAGAAAAATCGGAACGTGAAATATTCAAATTATTACTTTCTGTATCCGGAATAGGTGCTAATACGGCGAGAACTATGCTTTCTTCTTTAGAGCCTAAGCAAGTTATTAATGCCATTGCATCTGGTGATGTTGCTACGATTCAATCGATAAAAGGGATAGGAGCAAAAACCGCTCAAAGAGCGATACTTGACCTGAAAGACAAAGTGTTAAAATTATACAGTATTGAAGAAGTTTCCTTGTCTCAAAGCAATACAAATAGAGATGAAGCGTTATCTGCTTTAGAGGTTTTAGGGTTTGTTAGAAAAACCTCCGAAAAAGTCGTAGATAAAATTGTAACTGCAATGCCAGATGCTTCTGTGGAAACTATCATAAAACAAGCCTTAAAAAATTTATAAGCGTTGAAGGAATTTAGCATATACTCACCAAAATCATTTTTAAAAAACAGTTTATTTATACTGTTTTTCTTTGTTTTTACTACAACTCAGGCTCAAGAGGTTAATGATACTGTAAAAGGCTACAATCAAGGCAGTCTGAATCTTCCAAACCCAACGAGTATACTGGAGGCTTATACATATGATCCTGTTACTGATAAATATATTTATACCAAAACGTTTGAAGGATTTAATATAGATTATCCTATTGTTTTAACTCCCGAAGAATACCAGAAATTGATTCAAAAGGAGTCAATGAAAAAATATTTCAAAGAAAAATCGGATGCGGTTGCTGGACAAAAGAAAAACGCTGAAGAAAAGAAAAAAGATTTATTGCCAAGATATTATATAAAATCGGGTTTATTTGAATCAATATTCGGTGGAAATACCATTGATGTAAAGCCAACAGGAACTGTAGAAATTGATCTTGGAGGACGATTTTCAAAGCAAGACAATCCTTCATTTTCACCACAAAACAGAAGAACGTTTACATTTGATTTTGATCAAAGGATTAGTTTGAGTTTATTGGGTCAAGTAGGAACAAGGCTAAAAGTTATGGCCAATTATGATACAGAATCTACTTTTGCTTTTCAAAATTTAATTAAATTAGAATACACACCTACCGAAGATGATATTCTTCAAAAAATTGAAGTAGGAAATGTAAGTATGCCACTGAATAGTTCGCTAATTAGAGGCGCACAAAGTTTGTTTGGTGTAAAAACCCAACTTCAATTTGGAAAAACAACTGTGACCGGAGTTTTTTCTGAACAAAAATCACAAACTAAAACAGTTACTTCTCAAGGTGGCGGGCTCTTGCAAGAGTTCGATATTTTTGCTTTAGATTATGATAACGATCGCCATTATTTTTTATCGCAATATTTCAGAAATCAATACGATAAAGCACTTAAAAGCTATCCTATTATAGATTCCAGAGTTCAAATAACACGAATGGAAGTTTGGATAACTAATAGACAAAATAGAATTACCACCACTCAAGATGGAAATAATTTAAGAAATATTGTCGCACTTCAGGATTTGGGAGAATCTCAATTAAATGGATTTGCAGATAACGAAATTGTTGGGACTGATCCAACACCAGCAGGATTTTTTATAAACCCTCCTGATTCACCTTCTGATAATGAGAATAATAATTTTGACCCTGGTAAAATTGGAAATGGGGGTAACTTAACAGCTCAAATTAGAGAAGTATCTTCTTCTGCAATTGATGCTTTTACAGGGTTGCCTACTACTCCGGTTGAAGGGGTAGATTATTCTAAATTAGAAAATGCCAGAAAGCTTACTTCAAACGAGTATACTTTTCATCCACAATTAGGATATATTTCCTTGAACCAGCGATTGTCAAATGACGAAGTGTTAGCAGTCGCTTATCAATATACAATTGGTGGTGAAGTGTATCAGGTAGGAGAATTTGGAAATGATGGAGTAGAATCTACTAATGTGGACGCTTCTAATATCCCTACAACAAAGGCGTTGGTATTGAAAATGCTGAAAGGAAATTTAACCAATGTGGATAAGCCAGTTTGGAATTTGATGATGAAAAATATTTATCAAGTACCAGGAGCTTATCAATTAGATCCTGCGGATTTTAAGTTTAATATTTTATATACAGATCCTTCTCCATTAAATTATATTAGCCCGGTGGCTGGGAATCCATTTCCTATAAATCCACTGCCTGAAAACGAAGTGGATAAAACACCTTTGTTAAGAGTATTTAATTTAGATCGTTTGAATTATAACAACGACCCTCAAACAAGAGGTGATGGTTTTTTTGATTTCATTCCAGGTTTAACGGTTGATACACAAAATGGGCGTATTATATTTACAACTAAAGAGCCTTTTGGAGAGTTAATATTTAATAAATTAAAAGATCAAGTATCTCAAGATTACAGCAATACCTCCACTTATAACGACAATCAAAAAAAATACGTTTATAGAAGTTTGTATGAAAAGACTCAGTCTTTGGCATTACAGGATAGTGATAAGAATAAATTTCAATTAAAAGGAAAATTCAAATCAACAGGAGGCGATGGAATTTCTTTAGGAGCGGCCAATGTACCTCGTGGTTCGGTAGTTGTTACAGCTGGTGGACGTGTATTGCAAGAAGGAATTGATTATAGCGTAAATTACCAAGCTGGGAAAGTGCAAATTTTAGACCCAGCCTTACAAGCTTCTGGAGTTCCTATTCAGGTTTCGGTGGAAAATAATGCCGTTTTTGGGCAACAAACCAGACGTTTTATTGGGGTAAATGTTGAGCATAAATTTTCAGACAAATTTCAAATAGGGGCAACCTTATTGAATATGTCAGAGAGACCTTTCACCCAAAAAACAAATTATGGACAAGAATCAGTAAACAATACTATTTTTGGATTTAATGGGAACTATTCTACCGAAGTGCCTTTCTTTACTAGATTGGTTAATAAATTACCAAATATTGATACGGATGTTCCTTCTAATTTGTCCTTTAGAGGGGAAGTTGCTTTTTTAAAACCCGGAACTTCTAAAAATGATAAATTTCAAGGAGAGTCTACGGTATATGTTGATGATTTCGAAGGTTCACAATCTACCATAGATATGCGTTCGCCTTTGGCTTGGACTTTGGCTAGTGTGCCAAGTGAGTTTCAAGGAAATATAGCCAATGATGATTTGTCTTATGGGTACAACAGAGGGAAATTGTCATGGTATACAATTGATCCAATTTTTTATACCGCACAACGACCTACAGGGATTGATGATAATGATTTGTCAAGGTATGATACCCGAAGAATTTATAGTAGAGAATTATACCCTAACACAGATATAGCAGCAGGAGAAACCACGGTTATTTCTACTTTAGACATGACTTATTATCCTACGGAAAGAGGGCCTTATAATTTTAATCCTTCTGCGACAAATGATCAATTGCCCAATCCTCTAACTAGTTTTGGAGGAATAATGCGATCTATTAATTCAACCAATTTTGAACAGGCGAATGTTGAATACATTCAGTTTTGGGTACAAGATCCTTATGTGGAAGACGGAAGTAAGGCTGATCCTGCTAATACAGGTAGATTAAGTATTCATTTGGGAGAGATTTCAGAAGACGTTTTAAAAGATGGTAAAAAACTATACGAAAACGGATTACCAAATGCAGGTTCCAACCAAGCAGTTTACACTACGCCTTGGGGTAAGGCGCCTGCGTCACAATCTTTAATATATGCTTTTGATGCCGATACGGCGAATAGAAAAGTACAAGATGTCGGATTAAATGGACTGGATGATACAGAAGAAAGTGCTAAATTTCCAAGTTTTGCAGGAAATGACCCCGCTCAAGATAATTATCAATATTTTTTAAGTGCTTCAGGAGGAATTACGGATCGTTATAAAAAATACAATGGAACACAAGGAAACTCACCTGTAGATGTTAATGATACTGACAGAGGATCAAGTACTATTCCAGATGTAGAAGATATTAATCGTGACAATACGATGAATACGATTGAGGCGTATTATAAGTTTACGATAAATATTGAGCCTAATATGCAGCCTGGGGCTAATTATTTAGTGGATGTAAGACCAGGACAAGAAAAATTAGCCAATGGAAATACAGTTGCAACGAGATGGCTTCAGTTTAAAATTCCTATTGATGCTAATGGTCCAAAAGAAGGCGGTATTTCCGATTTACGTTCTATTCGTTTTATGCGTATGTTAATGCATGGTTTTAACGATAAAATGACCTTGCGTTTTGGCGCTTTAGATTTGGTGCGAGGAGAATGGAGAAGATACACTTCTTCTCTACAAGAAGCTGTGGGTACTATTGTTGCTAATGATGATCCTTTAGATGATGAGACAGGATTTGATGTGCAGGCTGTTAATTTAGAAGAGAATTCAGACAGAAGTCCAATACGATATGTAATGCCTCCGGGAGTACAAAGAGAACAATACAACAATAACAATACGGTTATTAATCAAAATGAACAATCGCTATCATTGAGGGTGTACGGTAATGGTGATAATCCAAGTAGTGAAGGGCTTCAAGCCGGAGATTCAAGAGCTGCCTTTAAGAATGTAAGTGTAGATATGCGTCAGTATAATAAACTTAAAATGTTCATACATGCTGAGGCTTTACCTGATCCTATTCCTGCAAATGATTTGGAGGACAATGACATGATTGCCTTCATTCGATTTGGAAACGATTTTACCAGTAATTTCTATCAAATAGAAATGCCATTGAAGGTTACAACACGAGGGGATTCATCACCAACTGGAGTGTGGCCTGAAGAAAATGAGTTGGAAATTAATATGGATTGGTTAGCCAAACTTAAAAGTAGATTGATAAACGGTACGGCTATTCCAGGTGTAAATGGTATTGCTTATATTGATCAGAATGATATTAGTGGTATTAAAGATGGAATGAAAATAGGGATAAAAGGAAATCCTAATTTTGGTTACGTTAGAACATTAATGGTAGGTCTGAAAAATCCAAGTACTATTGAAACAAATAGAATTAGAGGTGAAGTTTGGTTTAACGAACTACGCATGGCTGATATGGATAGCAAAGGAGGTATGGCGGCCATTGCTAGTTTAGATACCAATTTGGCCGATTTCATGACGCTTTCTGCAACAGGTAGAATGGGGACAATAGGTTTTGGAGGTATTGAGCAAAGCCCGAACGAACGCAGCAGAGAAGATTCTAAGCAATATGATATTGTAACCAATGTAAACTTAGGAATGTTGTTGCCTAAAAAATGGGGAATCAACCTGCCTTTTAATTATGCAGTAGGCGAACAAATCATTACGCCTGAGTATGACCCTTTTTATCAGGATTTAAAATTAGAAGATGTATTAAATGAGGCGCCAACTGAAGCTCAAAAGAATGCGATTAAAAAAAGAGCGGAAGATTTCACTAAACGTACCAGTATTAATTTTATAGGTGTCAAAAAAGAAAGATCTGCCAATCAAAAGCAACATTTTTACGATCCAGAAAATTTGACTTTGTCTTATTCGTACAACGAAATGCAGCACCGTGATTTTGAAGTTGAAAATGTATTAGATCAGCAAGTAAGAACTTCTGCTGATTATGCTTTTACTTTTAAACCAAAAAACATTGAGCCATTTAAAAATAATAAATTAATGAAAAAAAGTAGTTATTGGAAATTACTAAGTGATTTCAATTTCAACTTTTTACCAAGTAGTATTAATTTTAGTTCAACAATATTACGTCAATTTAACAAACAACAATTCCGTCAAGTTGAAGTGGCGGGTATTGGTATTGAGCCACTGTTCAGAAGAAATTATATGTTTAATTATAATTATGGTTTCAATTATAATTTGACCAAAGCATTGCGTCTTAACTACACGGCTTCATCAGGAAATCTTGTTCGTAACTATTTAGATGAAGGTAATAACCCAAATAATGAGTTGACGGTTTGGGATGATTTTTGGAATATTGGAACACCTAATCAACACGCGCAACAATTAACGGTTAATTATGAATTGCCAATAAATAAAATTCCATTCTTGTCGTTTATTAAATCCGATTATACTTATACAGGTGATTATTCTTGGACGAGAGCTTCTGTGGCAATGCAAGAATTCATTACTGATACTGGGACATATAATTTAGGGAACACGATTCAAAATGCCAATACACATAAATTGAATACGACTTTTAATATGAATACTTTGTATAAATATATTGGTCTTGTGAAATTTTCCGAAAGAAGTAAGGTAAAACCACAACCTATTACTCCTCCATCAGCGCCTAAGCCGGGTGAAAAAGTAGTAGCCAAACCAAAAGAGAAAGTAGTCAAGGCAAATATTTGGATGGATGGATTAATTGGCGTAGCTACAATGGTTAAAAATGTACAGATTAACTATAGCGAGACAAACGGAACAATGCTTCCTGGATATTTACCTTCTATTGGATTTTTAGGAACTTCTAAGCCTTCTTTAGGGTTCGTTTTTGGATTGCAGGATGATGTTCGTTTCGAATCTGCCAAAAGAGGATGGTTGACCAATTATCCTGAATTTAATCAGAATTTTTCTAAGGTCAATACCAAACAAATACAAGGAATGGCCAATTTAGAACCTTTTTCTGGTTTTATAATAGATTTAACTGCCGATAGGACGTTGTCCGACAATTATACAGAGCAGTTTGATGCTGTAGGTGGAGAGTATACTTCGCGTTCGCCATATAATACAGGTAACTTTTCGATCTCTACCAATATGATTGCGACTTCTTTCATGCAAAGTGATGAGGTTTTTTCACAAGCTTTTCAGGATTTTAGAGACAATCGAATTGAAGTAGCCAATAGATTGGCAGAGCAACATTACGGTAACCAACCAATTCCAAGATATGGAGATGCTGATAACCCAGTACCAACTAATCCGTCTGACACTAATTATCCATACAGAGATTTTTATACAGCTAACTTAGGTTATCCTATTGGGTATGGAAAAAACAGTCAGGCAGTTTTATTACCTTCGTTTATAGGAGCTTATACTGGAGTAGCTGGTTCTGATGTGTCTTTGAAGACTTTTAGAAACTTCCCAATTCCAAACTGGAATATAAAGTATACAGGTTTAATGCGTTATAAATTCTTTAAAGATAAATTCAAGAGTTTCTCTATTCAACATACTTATAAAGCTGCTTATACTTTAAATTCTTTCCGATCTAATTTTGAATATGATAATAATCCGGATGGAAAAGATAATGGTGGTTTTGGTAATTTCTATAACAAAACACTTATTGGAAATGTAAACTTAACAGAACAATTCAGTCCTTTAGTGCGTTTGGATTTTGTAATGAAAAATTCAATTAAAATCTTAGCCGAAATGAAAAAGGACAGAACCTTGTCTTTTAGTTTTGATAATAACTTACTTACTGAAGTTAAAGGTTTGGAATATGTTGTGGGGTTAGGATATAGAATTAAAGATGTTCGAATCAAATCACGATTAGCTGACAACGCTTCAGGAATGGTAAAAAGTGATATAAACCTTCGTGCCGATTTATCATACAGAAATAATAAAACGATTGTTCGTAATTTAGATTATGACAACAATCAATTGGGAGGCGGTCAGAATTTAGTATCAGCTAAATTAACGGGAGATTATAAGTTTAGTAGTAATTTAACCACGTTGTTCTATTTTGATTATTCGTTTTCAAAAGCGGTAATTTCTACTTCATTCCCAATGACAAATATTAGAGCTGGATTTACGTTGCGATATAATTTCGGAAGTTAAAAGAATAACAATAAAAATTATCTTGTGAAAAGCTATAAATATTCTTGTAATAATTATACTTTTGCCATCAATTGAAATATAAATAAAATGAACATACCAACTAATTTAAAGTACACAAAAGACCATGAGTGGATTAGCATTGATGGCGATATTGCAACAGTAGGAATCACTGATTTTGCTCAAAAAGAACTTGGAGATATCGTATATGTTGAAGTTGATACTCTTGATCAAACGTTAGCTAAAGACGAAGTTTTTGGAACAGTAGAAGCAGTTAAAACAGTTTCTGATTTATTCTTACCTCTTTCTGGCGAAATCATTGAGTTTAATGACGAATTAGAATCTAATCCTGAATTGGTTAATTCTGATCCTTATGGTGCAGCTTGGATGGTTAAAGTAAAAATTTCTGACGCATCTGAAGTAGATAGTTTATTATCAAGTGATGATTATAAAAACCTTATCGGAGCCTAATAAAAAATCGCTTTGGACAGCTGTTATTTGGACAGGATTAATTCTTTTTTTAAGTTTTAAAAGTCCCGCAGGTGTTCCACAAATAAATATTTCAAACATTGACAAAGTAGTGCATTTTATGTTCTATTTTGTCTTTGTTTTTTTATGGTATCGTTTTCTTTTTTTTAAGAAGTTAACACAGAAGAAGCATTTAATCGTATTGGTTTTAATCGCGATAAGCTTAGGGATTTTAGTAGAATTTGCTCAAGGTTATTTTACAATCACGCGACAGCCTGATTTTTTTGATGCCTTAGCCAATACCATTGGAAGTCTATTTGGATTTATTTTGGCTAACTCAATTTTAAAAAAAGAAAATACCTAAAAACAATCTCACTTCGGTGGGATTTTTCTATTTTTACCCTTACTAAATTTATAGTTATGGATATTAAGCAATATCTGGATTCTACTTATCTAAAAACGGCTGATCAGGCTAATCTTACTGAAGAAGAGAATTCTTTGGTAGTTAAAAATGCGATCCAAGAAGCTATTGATCAAAGTTTTAAATTGATCATGATTCGACCAGAGCACGTGAAAATGGCTCGAAAAATGATTGATGATGCCAATTCAAAACTAGTTGTAGGAACAGTTGTCGATTTTCCAGAAGGAACCTCGACCATCGAGAATAAAATCAATGAAGCTGAGTATGCCATAAAAGATGGTGCTGATGAATTGGATTACGTAATTAATTATAACGCTTTCAAAAAAGGAGATGTTAGTTTGATTAAAGATGAGGTGTTATCTTGTACCCGCCTCGGATTGTTAAATCATAAAGTCGTAAAATTTATCATTGAAGTTGCTGCTTTGTCCGATGATCAAATCATTCAAATTTCATCTTTGATTAAAAATACCGTTGTAAATAATTTTAATGAAAAAGACTATCATAATGTCTTTGTGAAATCCTCAACGGGTTTTTATAAAACCAGAGATGGATTGCCAAACGGTGCCACAATTCCTACTATAACACTAATGCTCGAAAATTCGAACCCATTGCCGGTAAAAGCAGCTGGAGGTGTCCGCACTTTAGAAGAAGCTTTAGAGATGATCCGTTTGGGTGTGAAGCGCATTGGAACATCGGCCGCCAAAACGATTGCAAATGGTAAAACTTCAACCGAAGGATATTAATTATATGAAAAAACTTCTTTCTATTTGTTTGTTTATTTTTTCTTTCCAAAATTTGTTTTCTCAAGTTACCAATCAAGAAAAAATGCCCGTATTTGAAGCTTGTAAAACTGTTTCAGATGAAAACCAAAAAATGTGTTTTGAAAATCAAGTCTATGATTTTTTCTACAAAAACTTTATTCTTCCGGAAGTAGTTAAAAATGATAATTACCAAGGGACTATTAATGTTCTTTTTGAGGTTGATACTGCGGGGACTTTTAAAAAAATATATATAGCCTCTAAATATGACGAGTTAATCAAGGAAACGGAAAGAGTGTTTTTGTTGTTTCCGAAAATTACTCCAGGGACTTATAATGGAAAACCAACGTATGTTAAATACGGGATGAATATCAGTGTTCCTTTGGTCAATCCGTTGGATTATCAAAATGATAAAATCAAAGAAGAACAAGGTAAAGCTAGAGCCAAGGAAACAGCTGCACATGCTATTGCTGAAAGTGCAGAGTTTGATAATGTAGAAAAAGAGTATCAAAAATTTGACAATCCGCAGTTTTCAAGTCAACTGAATATTCCTTTTTCACATAGTTATTACGCGCAATTTGATGCTAATGTTAATCAAGTTGGCACAAACAGTCACACGGCTTCAAAACCGCTTACTTATTCGGATGTGGCTAATTATTATAATTTTAATGAAGCCAACGCCAAACTTCAATTGAATAAAACTGGATGGTGGGGTAGAAAATTATTCAATGAAAATTTGGTAGCCATTCAAGGGAAAGATTATTGGTTTACCATGAATCCGATATTAGACTTACGTTTGGGTAAAACATCACCGGATGTAGGAAAATTTACTTACAACAACACTAGGGCAATTCAAATTCAAGGTGGCTTAGGGAAGCAAATCAATTTCACTACTTCTATTTACGAAAGCCAAGGTTTTTTTGCGGGATATTATAATAGATTGTCGAGTTCTTTAAAGCCTTCTGGTGGAAATCCAGCAATAATTCCAGGAATTGGTATTGCAAAAGAATTTAAAGGGAATCAGTTTGATTTTCCTTCGGCCGATGCCAATATTACCTTTACTCCTGGAAAATTGATGAATTTTCAGTTGGGCTATAGTCGTAATTTTATTGGTGACGGATATCGTTCTATTTTTGAAGGAGACGGTGCGAGTCCGTACCCGTATTTTAAAATCAACACAACTTTTTGGAAAATTAAATACACGAATACTTACATGTGGTTAAAGGATGTAAGACCCGAAGCGACTGCCGAAAAAACATATGCTACAAAGTATATGGCCAATCATTATTTGAGCTGGAATGCTTCCAAACGACTAAATATTGGATTTTTCGAATCTGTAATCTGGACCAACACCAATAATCGTGGGTTTGATGTGAATTTTGTGAATCCAATTATCTTTTATCGTTCGGTAGAGTTTTCTTCTTCTTCCAAAAGTGGAAATGCTGCTTTAGGACTAACTGCGAAATACAAATGGAGTGATAGTATTAACTTTTACAGTCAATTTTTTATTGATGAATTTGCAGTGGGCGATATGTTTGGTGGTGAAAAAAGCTGGCGAAATAAAATTGGATACCAATTGGGAGCTAAATATTACAATGCTTTCGGGGTGCCTAATTTATGTCTGCAAGGGGAGTATAATATGGTTCGTCCGTATGTGTATTCGCATAGTGAAGTCATTACCAATTATGGTCACAATAACCAAAGCATGGGGCACAATTGGGGGTCTAATTTTAATGAATTAGTAGCAATTGCTAGGTATAATAAAGGTAGATTATTTGCTGACGCAAAAGTAAATTTTGGTGTTCGTGGGTTTGATTTTGATACTGCGACCGATGCAAAAAACTATGGCTCTAATATTTACAAAGACTATGATGAAGATAGAGTTGCCGAAAAAGGAGTTGCGGTCGGAAATGGAAATAAAACAAATATTTTTATTGCCGATATGAATGTTGGATATTTGGTTAATCCAAATGCGAATTTGAAATTATTTGCCAATTTCATGTACCGTAGCCTATCACCAAAAGTAGACACAGCAACTGTTTTTAAAGAAAATACAACTTGGTTTTCTGTAGGATTACGTTCGGATGTGTTTAATTGGTATTTTGATTATTAAAATTAACATTCTATAAATTTGATTTTTCATTTCCCTTATTCCTATCTTTGCACCGATTTTTAAAACAATTGCCTTGAGCACTACCGCTACTACATTTTCATTAAAGTCTGTATTTGTTGATTTCAAAGAAATTACCAAAGCAGGTTTGGCTATTAGTGTGGTTTTTTCTTCTATCGCAGGATATTTGTTGGGAGTAGACGAAATCAACCAGCAAAGTATTTACACGCTAATTCTATTGGCTGTAGGAGGGTATTGTATGGTAGGTGCGTCAAATGCTTACAATCAAATCATTGAGAAAGACCTTGATGCGTTAATGGATAGAACCAAAAATCGACCAATTCCTTCCGGAAGAATGTCGGTGACTGCAGCTTTTATCATTGCATCAATTTTAACTGTTATTGGGATTGTAATTCTCTACAATATCAATGAGAAATCGGCTATGTTTGGTGCGATTTCTATATTTTTATACACCAGTATTTATACTCCGCTTAAAACAAAAACGCCATTGGCAGTTTTTGTTGGGGCATTCCCTGGTGCCATTCCATTTATGTTAGGATGGGTTGCGGCTACCGGAGAATTCGGTATCGAAGCAGGAACCTTGTTCTTAATTCAGTTTTTCTGGCAATTCCCGCATTTTTGGTCCATTGGTTGGTTTTTATATGACGATTACAAAAAGGGAGGATTCTATATGCTTCCTTCGGGAAATAAAGACAAATCAACAGCGATGCAAATCATTTTGTACACACTTTGGCTAATGGTAGCTTCAGTGTTGCCGAGTTTTGGGTATACAGGGCAATTGTTTTTAACGCCAATTGCTGCAGTAGTTGTTTTATTGTTAGGTTTTTGGATGTTGTTTTACGGGGTAAAATTATACCAAAACAAAACCGACAAAGCAGCAAAAACATTAATGTTAGTGAGTGTTTCGTATATATCATTGTTACAATTGGTATATATTTTAGATAAATTTTTAAGATAATGACGACAATGACAATCCAAGAGGAGAAAGAAAGAGACGATAGATCGAAGAAGCTGTTATTGCTTTTCGGGATGTTGAGCATGTTTATGATGTTTGCAGGATTAACAAGTGCTTATATTGTGAGTGCATCACGTAAAGATTGGATACATGAAATGATTCTGCCTTCAGCATTTACATTTAGTACGATTGTGATTATTATGAGTAGTGTTACTTTTCATTTTGCAAAATTGGCTATGAAAAGAGACGATAGAAAAAACACGACATTATTCCTGTTGGGAACTTTGGTACTAGGGATTGCTTTTGTTTTCTTCCAGTTTCAAGGGTTTGGACAAATAGTTGAAATGGGGTATTTTTTTACTGGAAGTGAAAGTACTATTACCACTACTTTCTTGTATATGTTGGTGGTTTTACACATGGTGCATCTATTTGCGGGATTAATTTCGCTTTTAATCATAATTTATAATCATTTTAAACAAAAATACAATGCGTCTCAAACTATTGGAATTGAGCTAGGTGCAATGTTTTGGCACTTTTTAGATTTGCTTTGGATATTTTTGTTTTTATTTTTGTATTTCGTATAAAAAGAAAAAAACGTACATTTGACAACTTTTTAAATATATTTCTATGGCAACTACAGTTACTACAAGTACTGAAGGGAAAACATGGGGCGGCGGAAACGAGCCAATGAATGCAAGTTATGGTAAACTGATGATGTGGTTTTTCATCGTTTCCGATGCGTTGACATTCTCAGGGTTTTTGGCTGCTTACGGTTTTTCAAGATTTAAATTTATCGAAACTTGGCCTTTGGCTGATGAGGTTTTTACCCACTTCCCGTTTATGCATGGGGTTTCTGCTCCGATGTATTATGTGGCATTAATGACATTTATACTTATCTTTTCATCGGTAACGATGGTGTTGGCGGTTGATGCAGGTCATCAAATGAAACAAAAGACGGTAGCGGTTTACATGTTGTTAACCATAGTTGGAGGTTTGATATTCGTTGGCTCACAAGCTTGGGAATGGAAAAACTTTATCAAAGGAGAGTATGGTGCAATCGAGTCTAAAGGAGGTTCAATACTACAATTTACAAAAATTGATAAAGAGCATTCAAAAGGGGATCAAATTGTGTATAAAAGAGTAGCGCTTCATGAGTTTGCTGCTGATATTCCTCAAGAAAGAGTTCAACACACACGTAGTAACGGTGTTTGGTTTACAGACGAAGGTTCTTTACCATCGGTATCTGTAGCTGAAGTAGTGGAGGGTTTCAAAGCGCACCCTGATTTATTAGTTCGTACAGAAGTAATTAATCAAGACACAAAACAAAAAGTTGTGTTGACGCATGAAGAATCGTTGAAAAGATTAGAGACTGCAACTTCTGTTGTAGAAGGAGCTAACTTAAAACAAAACGAATACGGAAGTAAATTATTTGCTGATTTCTTCTTCTTTATTACTGGTTTCCACGGATTCCACGTATTTTCAGGAGTTATTTTTAATATCATTATTTTCTTTAATGTTATTTTAGGAACTTACGAAAGAAGAGGTAGTTATGAAATGGTTGAAAAAGTTGGATTATACTGGCACTTTGTAGATTTAGTTTGGGTATTCGTATTCACATTCTTCTACTTAGTTTAATAATAAAAATATTCTTATGGGACATTCACACGAATCAAACGTAGGTAGAATCTGGAAAGTATTCGGATTTCTTTCTCTTATAACAATTGTCGAAGTAGCTTTAGGTATTGTTAAGCCTCATGGTTTACACTTTACTAATTTCTTAGGAATGAATTTGCTGAACTGGATTTTCATTATTCTTACGGTTGTTAAAGCTTATGGAATTATGTGGGCATTCATGCACCTTGAAGGTGAAACATCTTCTTTAAGATGGGCTATCGTTGCGCCACTTGTATTCTTAATTTTATATTTAGTATTTATCTTGCTAGTTGAAGCTGATTATATAT
Source organism: Bacteroidota bacterium (assembly GCA_040385625.1). Taxonomy (GTDB): domain Bacteria; phylum Bacteroidota; class Bacteroidia; order Flavobacteriales; family Flavobacteriaceae; genus Flavobacterium. The sequence goes on along the minus strand of JAZKHA010000010.1, from coordinate 44,163 downwards.
TTGAAGTGTTCAAAAACTCTACCATTAAGTGGAATTTTTAACAACATATTAATTCAATAAGAATCCCGATTATGTCGGGATTTTTTTATTTTTGTACTTTCTAAAACAACTTCTATATAATGAAGAATAAACTGGTTCTTATTTTGCTTTTAGCATTACCGATTGTAATCTATATGATATTTGCTTCGGCAACGCATAATCAACTTTTTTTGCCTACCATTTCTAAAAATAATGCCGAGCTGCCTTCATGGAAATCGTTAAAGGAAGAAAAAGTGTCGTTAAAAAATAAAATCACAGTGCTTGGTTTTATCGGTAGTGATATGAAAGCAAATCAAGGAAATGTTTTTAATTTAAATCAGAAGATTTACGATAAATATGTTGGCTTCAAAGATTTTCAAGTCGTTTTGGTAGCGCAAGAAGGAAGCCAAAAACAAGTTAATGAGCTGATGGAAAAATTGGCTGGATTTACAGAAAACATGTCGGGTTATAAAATCGTATTTGCTTCGCCAAAAGAAATTCAAACCTATTATGATAGTTTCCATTTGAAAGGAAAGTTGAATAATGATTTGAGTACATCAGAAGTGATTATTTTAGATAAAGATATTAATCATCGCGGTAGAAAAGGAAAAAACAAAGCAGGTAAAGTGGAATATCGTGAAAGTTATAATACTACTTCTGCAGCCGATTTACACAACGAAATGACTGATGATGTTAAGATATTACTTCGTGAATACCGTTTGGCATTAAAGCGTAATAAAAACAAGGAAAACTTCCGTCTGCACGAAAAGAAATAATAGATGAAAAACAAATCATACATAGGAACCAGTTTAATAATTCTAATTTTCGGAATTATTTTTATTCCGAAAATTGTGAGTAGAATTAAAAACGGAGAAGTGGTTAAAAGCGATCGCTTGAATAAAGTTTCTGAAGAAGGAACTGGTAAAAGTGATTTAGGGACTATAGGTAAAGCACCAAGTTTTTCATTGACCAATCAAAATGGGAAAACAATTTCCAATGCTGATTACAAAGGGAAAGTATACGTGGTCGAGTTTTTCTTTTCTACCTGTCCTACGATTTGCCCAATTATGAATCAAAATATGAAAAAAGTACAAGCCAGTTTTGCTTCTAATACTAATTTCGGAATCGCATCTATTACCATTAATCCTGAAAACGACACACCGGAAGCTTTAAAAAAACATGCAGAAACGATTGATGCAAAAGGGATGAATTGGCATTTTTTAACAGGAGATAAAACTACAATTTTTGAAATTGCCAATAAAGGATACAACTTGTATGTCGGCGAAAACAAAAAAGCAAATGGCGGTTTCGAACATTCGGGACTTTTTGCTTTAATCGATAAAGAAGGAAATATTAGATGTCGTAAAGATGAATTTGGTAACCCAATTATTTATTACGACGGACTAAAAGAAGAAGGAATCAAACAAATCAAACAAGACATCTCTAAATTACTAGCAGAATAATGGAACAGAATAACATCGAAAAAAAATACAACGTTTGGATTATCATTTTATCTATTGCTATTCCATTAGTGGTGGCGATATTGTTTAAAGTAAAACTTAAAGATTTTGGGTTCGACGTTAAGCCATTGTCTTTCTTGCCTCCAATTTACGCTACAATCAACGGAATTACAGCCGTATTATTGGTTTGGGCGGTAACGGCAATAAAAAAAGGGAATCGTGCCTTACACGAGCGATTAATGAAAACGGCTATTGCATGTTCGGTAGCATTTTTAGGAATGTATGTGGCGTATCACATGACCTCAGAATCGACAAAGTATGGAGGAGAAGGCATCATGAAAGGGATTTATTTTTTCATTCTGATTTCGCATATTGTCTTGTCTATCACAATTATTCCATTGGTTTTAATTACTTACGTACGTGCTTTGGCTCAACGTTTTGACCGTCATAAGAAAATTGCCAAAATTACATTTCCACTTTGGTTGTATGTAGCCGTAACAGGAGTTATTGTGTATTTAATGATTTCACCGTATTATGTTCAGTAAAGTTAAAAGGGAAAAGGGAAAAGAGAAAAGTTTTTATAAGGTTTTAGTTTTAGCTATTGCCTTTTTCCTTTTCCCTTTTGCATCAAATGCGCAATGTGCCATGTGTCGCGCGTCGTTAGAAAGTTCGGGGAATACCACGCAAGCAGAAGCCGTAAATGATGGAATTGTTTACCTAATGATCATCCCCTATATTCTAGTGGGGTTAATAGGAATTTATATTTATAGAATGTTTAGTAAGAAAAAGAAAGGCTAGAATAACTTTATTACATTCCATTTACATTTACTCTCACATTCCCCGTAATATTCAAGAAAGCCACAATCGATTTGTTGGTGAGTTGTACCTTGTCAAAAGTAATTTCGTTTAGTTTGCCATTGACAAAAACACCAGTCATGGGTGAGTAATTGTTCAAATAATGCAAAATATTCTTTTTTCCTTCGTCTAAATTTGGCTGAATAGAATAGCGACAACTGTTTCTGATTTTATTCAAAATAATACCCTGAAACAACCAATTGGCTGATTTCATGAGTCTATTTTTGGTTTCTAAAACATAATCCAAATCATCAAAAAATAATTCTTTGCTTTCTGGATTGTATTGTGGGAAACCGGATAAATAAATTCGACCGTTTAGACTTCCAATCATATCCAATGCAATGACCATTTTGCCTTTTTTTTGCCAAATAGCCACATTTTGTACTGTTACTTTTCGTTTTCCAGAACCAAAGACTTGCCCTTTGAAATTTCCGTTCATCACTCGGGAAGCATCTTCATAAGTAGAAACGGCTGCAATATTAGCTACAACTCTATCCGGTAGACTGGCGATAGGTTTTAAAACAATTTTATCTTTATTAAAAGCTGGTTTTGGTTTTTGACCTATATAAGATTCCATCAAACATTTCAATCCAACGGTCATGCTAATAGAATTTTTTTCCAATTTGGCTTCCGTGGCATGTAGTTCTTGTGGGGTAACCTTTAACCAGGTTTGATAAGTTGGGCTCATCTCTACTGGCTCACTAGCTTTCTGCATCATTTCCAGAATATTCGACTTGAAATCTAAAGTTTTACTCATCGAATTATCAATCATTCTTTCAATTTTAGATTGAAATAATCGAATGGTTGGATTTATCAAATAGGTGATTTTGATTTCTTTCCCAGCGATAACTACGGTTGGACTTTCGTTCCAATCGATGTTTTCCAGCTTAGTGGTAGTAGTAACCTTCCAATTGCTCATTTTTACATCGCTTAATAAAGTGACGTTTCCATTCAAATTAAATTCTCGAATATCATACAGGTTTAATCCTAAAGCTGAAGTGCCATATTTTATTTTGGCCCAAATTTTAAGAGGTACAATAGTTTTTAATTTTCCATCGGCTTCTGTAATTTGAATCGGTGCATTTTTCCAAATTTTCATCTCGGTTTTATCGTCTTCCAGATTGTTGTCTTCATAGATCAAACCGTTTAAAGCCTTGTTGGTTTGAGTTTCAATATCCTTTAAGGCTAGGTTTATTGGGAAACTGATATAAGAAGAAGTAATAGGATAAACAATTGGAGCAGCTTCGTCTGGTTCGGGTTTCATTAATTCTATTTTTTGAGTTGAGGAACAACTACTGATAATATTGACAAAAACTAAAAATCCGAAGATTTTGTAAATATGCTTCATTTTGAAATGGCTTTTGGACAAATGTAAAATTAATTTCTAAAAATTAACCTCAAATTTTTGTAACAAAAAGCAATAGCGATTGTCTAATGGAAACAATTAGATTTGTAAGTAAGTAAAAACTTTCATTTTTTTATAATGAAGAAAAACAAAATAACTCTTTTAGTAATTCTGTCTTTAATTTCGACACTTAGTTTTGGTCAGGCCAAAAAATGGACGTTGGAAGAATGTGTGAATTACGCGCTACAAAACAATATTTCTATCAAACAATCTTTACTTGATAAAGAATTAGCCGAAATTACCAAAAAAGAAGCAATCGGTAGATTTTTACCTTCGGTAAACGCAAATGCTACTCATTCTTGGAGTACAGGTTTGAGTAATGACCCTTTAACAGGAGTTAAAAAAGATCAGACCACAGAATCGTCTAATGGTTCCATCAGTGCAGGAATAGATCTTTTTAAAGGATTGCAAAATGTAAATCAGTTGCGAAGATCAAATTTATCTAAAATTGCATCACAGTATCAACTAACAAAAATGCAAGAAGATGTGTCTTTGAATGTGGTTAATGCTTATTTGCAAATTTTGTTTAATAAAGAAAATTTGAAAGTGCAAAATGAGCAATTCGCTTTTGATTCCAAACAAATGCAAAGAACAACCGAATTGGTTGATGCGGGAACGATTCCCAAAGGGGATTTGCTGGATGTTAAAGCTACATTGGCTACAGATAGTCAACGAATTGTTTCGGCTGAAAATGCGTTGTTGATTTCCAAATTAAGTTTAGCGCAATTATTACAGTTAAAAGAATACGAGGAATTTGATATTGCAGACTCAGAAATTGAGCCTAAACTTAGTGCGGTTTTACAAGAAAATCCTAAAACCATTTTCAATAAAGCGAAAGAAACAAGAACCGAATTAAAATTGGCAGAAACCAATTTACAAATTGCCCAAAAGGACATACAAATTGCCAAAGGAGCTTATCAGCCAAGTTTGTCAGGGTTTTATAATTTTGGAACGAGTGTTTTGCATAAAAACACCTTAATTCCATCTTCTTTGATACCTTCTTTTTCGGATCAGGTTGGAGATAATAAAGGGCAAAATTTTGGATTTCAATTGAGTATTCCAATCTTTAACGGATTTGCAACAAGAAACAATGTGTTTCGTTCTAAGATAGCGTTAGAAAAATCAAAACTAGTATTAGAACAACAGGAAACTGAGTTAGAACGTACCGTTTATACGGCTTTTACAGATACAAAAGGAGCCCAAAAATCTTTTGAAGCGGCAAACACCACGCTAGAAGCGCGTCAAAACGCCATGAATTATGCCAAAGAGCGATATGAGGTGGGTTTGATGAATGTTTTTGATTACAATCAAACACAAACTTTGTTTGTTAATGCGCAGTCGGAAGTGTTGCGAACCAAATACGATTATATTTTTAGAACTAAAATTTTAGAATTCTATTTCGGAATTCCAATTATAAATAATAAGTAAGTTATGTCAAGTAAGAAAAAATATTACATAATAGGAGGGAGTGTACTGGCTATTTTTGCTCTAATCGGGTTAAGTAAGTCAGGAGTCTTTGGCGAAAAAAAGAAAGGGACAGAAGTTGAAATTGCAAAAGTAGAACAACGTACTGTGGTAGAAACCGTTTCGGCAACTGGGAAAATACAACCAGAGATTGAAGTGAAAATTTCTTCGGAAGTTTCAGGTGAGATTATTGCACTTCCTGTTAAAGAAGGTCAAAATGTAAAAAAAGGGGATTTGTTGGTGCGTGTAAATCCGGAATTATATACTTCGGGATTAAATCGTTCACAAGCGGGATTATCTAATACAAAAGCAGGATTGTCTCAGGCTGATGCACAATTTAAAGAAGCAAAAGCAAGTTACGACAGAAGTAAAAAACTATTTGATAAAGGAATAATTTCTCGCGCAGAATGGGATAAGTCTATTGCAGCTTATGAAGGGGCTCAGGCTGCGAAACAGGCAGCATATTACAGTGTACAAAGTGCTTCGGCAACAGTAAATGAGTCGAAAGAGAACTTAGGTAAAACAGCTATTTATGCACCAGTAGGTGGAACGATTTCTAAATTAGATGTCGAATTAGGGGAACGTGTTTTAGGAACCCAACAGATGGCAGGAACAGAGTTGATGCGTGTAGCCGATTTGAACAATATGGAGGTTGAAGTTGATGTTAATGAAAACGATATTGTAAAAATTGAAATTGGCGATGAAGCTAAAGTAGAAGTGGATGCTTATTTGCGAAAAGAATTTAAAGGAATCGTGACTAGTATTTCCAATTCGGCCAGTACGGCTTTGTCTGCTGATCAAGTGACGAATTTTAAAGTGAAAGTTAGAATCCTAAAGGAATCCTATGCTGATATAATGAAAGGCAAGCCTGCTAATTTTTCACCTTTCCGTCCGGGAATGACTGCTACAGTTGATATTTTTACGACCAGAAAGGAAAATGTAATTGCTGTGCCAATTAGTGCCGTGGTTATGCGTACCGACACTACTTCCACAAGGAATGCTTATGCTGAGGTTGCGGAAGATGACGAAAATGCTACGACTGAAGTTAAAAACGAAAAGCGATTTGAATGTGTGTTTGTCAAAGTTGGGAATAAAGTAAAGATTAAAATAATCACTACAGGAATTCAAGATGATACTTATATTGAAGTGCTTTCAGGATTGAATAAAGGTGATGAAATAGTAACTGGACCTTACACAGTGGTGACCAAAGAACTAAATCCTGGAGATGAAGTTTACATAAAATCGAAAGAAGAAGTTGAAGCGGAAAAGAAAAAGAAAATAGAAGCTTCAAAAAAAGAATCAGGAAAAGCAAAAGTTAGTTAGTAGAAAGCTCCATTAGGAGCTTTTCTTTTTTAGATTTTCTTCTCACCTTTGCAAAGCAGAAAATAAAACGATGACTTATATACTTCAAATAGAAACAGCAACAAGAAATTGCTCGGTTGCCTTGGCAAAAGACGGTCAAACGTTGGTTTGTAAGGAAATTGCCGAAAGCGGGTATTCTCATGCTGAAAAATTGCACGTTTTTATTGAAGAAATCTTGCAAGAAGCCCAACTTCAGTTTAAAGATTTGTCGGCAATTGCTGTGAGTCAAGGGCCTGGTTCCTATACCGGATTGCGAATAGGAGTTTCAGCGGCAAAAGGACTTTGTTATTCGTTAAATATTCCATTATTGGCTATAGATACATTGGAAACATTGGCCAGAAAACTAACGATTGAAAAGGGTATTATCATTCCGATGATCGACGCGAGAAGAATGGAATGTTATACCGCTATTTTTGATCAAAATTTTCAAAAAACAAGAACCATTCAATCGGAAATTATCGACGAAAATTCTTTTACTGAAGTAGAAGGAATTATTCATTTTATTGGTGATGGAGCAGCTAAATGTAAAACGGTATTAAGTACTGATAAATTTGTGTATCACGACCAAATTGAATTTCCTTCAGCAAACGAAATGAGCGCCATAGCTTATGATAAATACAAAAAAAACGACACCGTAGATGTCGCTTACTTTGAGCCTTTTTATTTAAAAGACTTTATGTTGCCATCGGCGAAATAACTATTGTATTGCTTCTAAAATTTCCGATTTAGCTTCGGTAAAATCGCCAGAATGTGTCCAAACTCGAACCAAATAAATTACTCCAGTTTCCGAATGATTGGAGATGTAAACTTTTGGTGCAGGGTCTTTTAAAATTAAAGCATTTGAAGCTATGCTTTCTTCAATTTTAGATTTGATTTCAGCTGAATTTTGTTCGTGAGTTAACGCAATTTCAAAATCGTTTCTAGTGGTGTCTTTTTGCGAATGGTTTTTAATTTTCCCATTAGACAACAAGCCATTAGGGATGTAAACCATATGATTGTTTGCGGTAAGAATCTTGGTTGAAAAAATTTGAATGTCTTCTACTTTTCCGGTTTCTCCTTGTACTTCAATCTTATCACCTACTTTAAAAGGTTTGAATAGAATAATAAGAATTCCTCCAGCAAAGTTGGCTAGCGAACCTTGAAGAGACAAACCTAATGCTAATCCGGCTGCTCCTAGAATTGCTACAAAAGAAGAGGTTTCTACTCCCAATTTAGAAATAACCGCAATAAAAACTAATACACGAATTCCCCAAAACACTAGGTCTTCCAAAAACTCAACTAATGTTATTTCAACATTGCGACTAATTAGTATTTTTCTGAAGCTTCTGGCTACAAATTTGGATAGCCAAAGTCCAACAACAAGAATAATAAGGGCTGTAATAATATTTGCCGAATAATCGAAGATGAATTTTTTGAAGGTGTTTATGTAATATTCTTTATTTTCCATTTTTAATGTATAAAAAAGGTCAGGGAAAATCCCCAACCTGTAGTATAAAATAATTTGAGTTTATTTCGCTTCTTCTGTAGTTTCTTCTGCAGAATCAGTGAATTCAGCTGCTTTTTCTTTTGCGCTGTCAACAACATTGTTTGCTATTTCTTCTACTTTATCAATAGCTACTTCCGCTTTTTCTTTTACAGTTTCAACCACACTGTCAATAGCACTGGCCGCTTGTGGAACATATTCTTTTACTTTTTCACCTGCTTGTTCTGCAAAATCTTCCACCTTATCAACAAGTGGTGCAGCACTTTCTTTTGCTTTTGCAATAGCATCATCAGCAAAATTTTCTGCTTGATCAACCAACTCATCTACTTTCTTAGAACCAAAGATGTTCTTTATAAAACTTCCAATTCCCATTTTATTTGTTTTTTTGATTTATTAATAAACGTAATATTACAAAATATTTGCCTATAAGCCAAAAAATGTGGTACCGAGGACACCACATTTTTGATAAAAATTGATTCTGTTATTCCAATTCAAAAGTCAATTTCAAATTTACTCGAAATTCGGTGACCTTGCCATCTTTTACTTGCGCACTTTGATCTTGAACATACACAGAACGAATGTTTTTTAATGATTTTGAAGCTTTGTCCACTGCTTTTCTTGTGGCATCTTCCCAGCTGGTGTCGGAGCTTGAAAGCACTTCGATTACTTTTAATACTGACATAGTTTTCTAGTTTATTGATTATTAGCTACTAAAGTTAACGATTATAAACTATAAATGCAATATTATCCATTGAGTGCTTCGACCTTAATGTCTTGATCATGAAGCATTTCCTTTAACATGTTTTCAATTCCGTTTTTCAATGTAAAGGTAGAAGATGGGCAACCACTACAAGCGCCTTGTAAAATTACCTTTACTTTTTTCTCTTCTTCATCAAAAGAATCAAAAAGGATGTTACCACCATCTGCCGCTACAGCCGGTTTGATGTATTCTTCAATGATATTGATTATTTTTTGTGAAGTAACGTCTAAATTATCAAAATTAGCAATTTGCTGTTTTTCAACAGAAGTAGAAGCAGCTACTTTCGTTTCGTCAACGGCAATGTTACCATTTTCTAAAAATTCTTTGATGAATGTACGTATTTCATTGGTGATTTCTTGCCACTCACTCACCGCATATTTGGTTACTGAAACATAATTTTCATCGATGAAAATTTCTTTTACAAAAGGAAAATTAAAAAGTGCTTTTGCCAAAGGAGAGGCTTCAGTTTCGTCAATATTTTTACATTCAATAATTGATTTTGTAAGCGCTTTGTTGGCAACAAATTTCATTACTGATGGGTTAGGTGTGCTTTCTGCATAAATAGTAATTGGTGCTTTTTTAGGGCTTTCTTTCGCTTTTACTACTTCACCACCCGCATTCACATAAGCTTCCATTTGTTCGGCTACTTCAAATTTTACGTCATCCCATTCTACGATGCTGAATTTTTCTATGGCAATAAAATTTCCTGAGATGTATACTGTTTTCACAAAGGGTAAATAAAATAATTGTTGCGCCAAGGGTGAATCGGCACATTCGTCAATATTTTTGTATTCGTAACTTTGATTCGGACATATAAAATAAGAAAATTCAAATTTTAAAATGCTCGGATTATTTGTTTCTTTTATAGTGATTAACTTCATGGCTTTTTAATTTTGAGCAAAGTTAAGAAACATATTAGTTTTGATAGAATAAGTTTGATTTTTATCTATTTATTAACGTTTAATATCACATTTATTTTTATTTTTTGATTAATATTTATTTTACCTTTGGCTCTTTACAAAAAAACTATCGAATAGTTTTTGGTTAATCAATTTAGATATGGATTTCAAAAAAATATTTTTATTATTATCGTTTATAATTACACAAATGTCTTATGCTCAGGTTGATATACCGGTATATTCAGATTATTTGACAGATAATTATTATTTGTTACACCCTTCTATGGCAGGAGCAGCCAATTGTGCTAAAGTGAGAATGACGGCACGTCAGCAATGGTTCGGAAATGATAAGGCTCCAGCTTTGCAAACCTTGAGTATCAATGGCTCTGTTGGTGAAAGCGGTAGTTCTGGTGTTGGTTTGATTTTGTTTAATGACAGGAATGGTTATCATTCACAAAGAGGTATAAAAGCGACCTATGCGCATCATATTCGTTTTTCTAGAAATGATATCGATTTGAATCGTCTTTCATTTGGTATGAATGTAGGTCTAACACAAAATCAATTGGATGAATCAGAGTTTTTAGGAGAATTTGATCCAATCATTGCTGGAGTGATTCAGAAATCAAGTTATTTTAATATTGATTTTGGAGCTTCATATAATTTCCTTGATTTTTATGCTCATGCAACCGTTAAAAATGCTGTTTTCAGAAGTAGAGGTATTTATACCGAGTATGAGTCAGATAATTTAAGAAAGTATTTGTTGAGTGCTGGTTATGTCTTTGGAGATTTAAAACGCTTGACGTGGGAGCCTTCCGTTTTGTTTCAATTAGTAGACTTAACAAAGGAAAAAAATATTGATTTGAATTTGAAAGCCTATAAATCTATGGATTTTGGTAAGGTTTGGGCGGGATTATCATACAGAAGAAGTTTTGACGGTGCAAAATATTCAGATGGAGATGAGGTTGGAACACAAAAATTACAATACATCACACCTTTGTTAGGCGTTAATTACAAACAATACATGTTTGCTTATACTTATTCGAATGTAATGGGAGATGTGAAATTCGATACTGGTGGTTTTCATCAAATTACGTTAGGAATTAATTTTGATTGCAAACGCGAAAAATACGAATGTAACTGCCCGTCAGTTAATTAATTATATATCCCGAAGTATTCGGGATTTTTTTATGAGATAATATGGTTATAAAAGAAGTTAACGGAAAAAGTCCTCAAATTCCAAGTGATTGTTATGTGGCAGAAAATGCTACGATTGTTGGTGATGTTTCTTTAGGAGAAAATTGCAGTGTTTGGTTTAACGCTGTAATTCGAGGGGATGTTCATTTTATCAAAATTGGAAATAAAGTAAATATACAAGATGGAGCGATTATTCATTGTACTTACCAAAAGCACGCAACTATAATAGGAAACAATGTTTCTATTGGTCATAATGCTATTGTACATGGTTGTACCGTTAAGGACAATGTGTTAATTGGTATGGGAGCCATCGTAATGGATGGTTGTGTTATAGAAAGCAATTCTATTATTGGGGCAGGTAGTGTGGTAACACAAGGCACTGTTGTTGAATCAGGGACTATTTATGCGGGTATTCCAGCTAAGAAAGTGAAAGATATAGATCAGAGTAATTTCGCTGGCGAAATTGAGCGTATTTCGAATAACTACGTGATGTATTCGAGTTGGTTTAAATAATTAAAAATCTCTTTCCGAAACGTTATCTGAAAAACCCAAAATATTTTTTAAAACTTCACCATCACTGTTGGTGTAAAAAATATTTTCCGCTTTTACTTTAGAGTCATTTAAAAGATCAAATTTTTCTAAAACAGCTTTTGTTTGTTTAGCAACTGCTTGTCCGGAATCGATTATTTTTACGTGTGAAGGGATTATTTTTTTAATTTCAGGAATCAGATAAGGATAATGGCTGCATCCCAAGACAAGATAATCCATATTGGCACTAACCATAGGGCGAAGATAGAGTTTGAGTAGATTACGCATGTCATCTGAATCTATTTTCCCGTCTTCAATTAGCTCGACTAATCCATAGCCTACTTGTTCTAGTATTTTTACGTTAGAAAAGTTTTCTACTTGACGATTGAATAATTCGCTATTTAGGGTGCCTTTAGTGGCTAAAATTCCAATAGTTTGCGTTTCCGATTGATTGGCTGCTGGTTTAATTGCTGGTTCAATTCCAATAAAAGGGACGTCGTATTTGGCTCGCATTTCCTTTATGGCATTGGTGGTTGCTGTATTGCAAGCCACTACAATCATCTTACAATTTTGAGCCAAAAGAAAATCAACATTTTTAAAACAAAGTTGTACAATTTCATCTTTTGTTTTTTTTCCGTAAGGAGCGTTTTTACTGTCTGCTAGATAAACAGTATTTTCATTTGGGAGTAGATGATGAATCTCTTTCCAGATGGAAGTTCCTCCCACACCCGAATCAAATAAACCTATAGGATTGTTGTTGCTCATAAAACAAATGTAAAAAAAAACTGCACTAAATGTTAGTACAGTTTTTTAATTTTTTATTGTGAAAATTATTTCTTTGAAGCTGGAGCACTAATCATACTTGCTAATTCTTTTTTTACATCTTCAAGTAAATTAGGACCATCAGCTACGATTAAAGTAGAAGCATCTAGTACATATTGGAAACCTTTAGCTTTAGCAACCTTAACGACAGCAGCTTTCGCTTTGTCCATAATTGGTTTAACAATTTCAGTTTCTTTATCTTGGATTTGCTTTTGAGCATTGTCTCTGTATTGTTGAATACGTTGACCCATTTCTTGCATTTCTTTAGCACGTTTTTCGTTTTCAGCATCACCAGCAGTTGCAGCTTCTCCTTCGTACTTTTTCATTTTTGTTTGATATTCGGTAACCATTTTAGAATATTCACCATCAAAAGTTTTACTTAGAGTTTCTAATTGAGCCTTTGCTGTAGTCATTTCTGGCATTTTAGATAACAATTCTTGTACGTCGATATGAGCTGTTTTAGCTTGAGCATTCATTGCACTTGTTCCTAACATCATCACTACTGCAATAAGTAAAGTTTTAACCTGTTTCATCATTTTTAGTATTTATTAGTGTAATTAATTTTAATTTTTCTCTTTTAATTTTTCTTCCTTTGCTTTTCTAGCGGCTTCTTTTTCAGCTAGTACTTTTTTCTTTTTTTCTTCTAAAGCCTTTTTTCTATCTTCTAAAGCTTTTTTGTTTTTTTCAATATATTGCAATCTTTCTAATTCTCTCGCGGATCTTATTGAATCCTGAACTGCTTTTTTGTTATCAACAATAGGGCCGTCAGTTTGTTTTCCTGTTTCTTTTGTTTCTGTTGGAGTAGAATCAATTGTCGTGCCATTTTTCTTAGCCTTTTGATCTTCCAATAGTTTTTTTCTTTTCTCTTCGTTGTCTTTTCTTTTTTGATCAGCAGCTTGTGCTCTTTCTTCTTGTGCTTTTTTTGCAGCTGCTTTTTTCTCGTCTAAGATTCTTTTTCTTTCTGCCAAAGCAGGATTTTCTGAAACTTCATCTTGTTTTTGTTGCTTTTCTTCTAGTGCTTTTTGCTGCTTTTTGGTAAGCTCTTCTCTTTTTTCAGCTCTGGTAATCACACGTACTACTTGGTCGCTGATGTCAAACTTTTTGGCAGAAAAAAGCATTGTCATATCGGAAGATTTATCAAAAATAAAATCATATCCTTTTCCTTCGGCAATATCTTGTACTGCTGTGAAAACCTGATCTTGAACTGGTTTTACAATAGCTTCCTTTTGAATGGCTAAATCGCCTCTTGGACCGAATCGTTTTTGCTGGTAGTCAATCAAATCGGCTTCCAAAAACTTAATTTCTTCGTCTCTTTCTTCAATGAGCTCTTTTGTTAATAAAGCTCTTTCATTTTTAAGAATATCTCTTAGTTTAGAGATTTCATTTTTTTTGGTTTCAATATCTTGCTTCCATTTTTGAGCTTTTTGCTCAAGCTGGGTTGAAGCTTCTTTATAGTCAGGAGTGTTTTCTAAAATATATTCCATATCGATATATCCTATTTTTATTCCTGATTTTGTTTGTGCATTTGATGAACTAAATGCTGCTAACAGTACTAATAAAAAAACTTTTTTCATAATCTTAAATTTGGTTATAAGTATATATAACGTCAAATATAATTAAAATTGTTGACCTATAATAAAATGGGTTTCCCAACCGTTTTTAGGTAAACCAGGAGCAATAGAATCAAATCCATGTGCGAAATCGATCCCTAACAAACCAAAAGCAGGCATGAATACACGTAAGCCAACTCCGGCTGAACGTTTCAAAGCAAACGGATTATACGCTTTAAATTCATTGAATGCTGCTCCACCTTCCACAAATGTCAAAGCGTAAATAGAAGCGGCTTGTTTAAGTGTAATAGGGTATCGTAGTTCTAATGAAAATTTATTGTAAATAGTCGCTCCTGTTTGTTGCCCTTTTCTTATGCCTGATTCCACGCTTGGTGTTAGTGAGTTGTTTGGGTAGCCTCTTAATTGAATAGTTTCTCTACCATCCATAGAATAATTCGCCATTCCGTCTCCTCCTAAATAAAAACGCTCAAAAGGCACTAATCCTCTATCTTGATTGTAAGCGCCCATGAATCCAAATTCGCCCAAGGTTCTTAAAGTTAATTTTTCATATATTTTAGTGAACCATTCTGCTTTGAATTTTACTTTGTAGTATTCTAACCAATTAAATTTTTTCTGATCTACTTTGGCTGGATCTGCAGAAGCTAGCGTATAATCGCCATCTTTTACTGCAGCAAACTTATATACTCCAGAATTTTTTTCAGTTTCTACGAGATAATCACCTTCTTGTAATTCATGGATTCCATCATCAGAAATTAGAATATTTGAATCCGCTTTATATCTCATTTTGTATTCTTTTTCATTGCCTAAATTCGCATAATCAACTCCGTTGACTAATGAGTATGGAGGTGTAAATTTAGCAGTAACACTAAATTCTGAGCCGTAAGTAGGAAAGATAGGATTTACTCCCTTATTGTTTCGGGTTAATCCAACTGTGTATGAGATGTTACGAGAGATTCCATTTCCAAAGGTGAAAAGCCCTACGTTGTAATTGTTCATGTCATAATGCTGGTAGCTTAATGAATTCGACAAGACGAAGAAATCATCCGGTTTTTGTAAACGTTTGGCTAAACCAACAGAAATAGAGAAGATGTTAAAACTTTTCGATTTGTCAACATCATTGGTAGCAAAGTTGTTTGAAAACTGCTTACTATAAGAGATTGAACTTGAAAATTGTACCGGTTTTTTTCCTCCGAACCATGGTTCCGAGAATGAAAAACTATAGGTTTGAAAATAAGTACTTCCTTGTAAACGTAAAGATAATTTTTGTCCATCTCCCATTGGAAGAGGTCTATATGCATTTTTTTTGAAAATATTAGCAATAGAGAAGTTGTTGAACGATAATCCTAAGGTTCCGATGAAACCACCACCGCCATAACCACCTTGTAATTCTATTTGGCTGGCTCCTTTTTCTACAACATTATACTTTATATCAACTGTTCCGGCTGCAGCATCAACATTTTCGAAATCAGGTTTAATCGCTTCTGCATCAAAAAATCCTAATTGACCAATTTCACGAATGGTTCTTACCAAGTTTTCTTTACTGTATACTTCTCCTGGCTTGGTTCTTAGTTCACGATAAATTACTTTATCGTTGGTTTTGTCGTTTCCAACAACTGATATTTTATTAAAGTAAGCTAATGGTCCTTCTACAATTCTAATGTCTAAATCGATTGAATCGTTTTCAGTTTTTGTTTCAACTGGATTGATGTTAGAAAATAAATATCCGTTATTTTGGTATAAGTTGGTGATATCTTCTCCGTCTGGTTTTGAACTGTCGGCAATTCTTTTGTCTAATAATACACCGTTGTAAACATCTCCTTTTTTAATGCCTAGATATCTTGAAAGCACTTGATCGCTGTAAACGGTATTTCCAAGAAAATTAATATCTCCAAAGTAATATTTGTTACCTTCTTCGATATTTAGTTTGATAGAAACTGTGTTTTCATCATCATTGTATGTAATGGTATCAGAGATCACACGAGCATCTCTATATCCTTTTTCTTTGTATTTGTTAACAATAGAAGTTAAATCTTCCTTGTATTTGTCTTTTATATATTTTGAAGATTTGAATTTCAAAATATTTAACATTGACTTCTGTTTGGTGTTTTTCATTGCATTACGAACTTTTGAGTCTGTAAGCTGCGTGTTTCCGTCAACAATTATTTCTTTAACTTTAACTTTTCTACCCTTGTCAATATTAACAATCATATTGACATGATTGATGGTCTCTTTGTCTTCTTCGGTAACAATATTTACCTTAGTATTATAATAACCTTCTTTTTTATATTTACTTTCAATATAGTATTTGGTGGTTGTAATAAGGTTTTCGGTTACAATTTTCTCTCCGGTTAAACCATTGTCTTTTATAAGGGTTTCTACAGCTCCTTTTTTGACGCCGACAAATTTGACCTCTTTTAATTTAGGAAGTTCATTTAGGTTTAATTCTAAAGAAATACTATCCCCTTCGATTTTGTCTACATAATAATTTACGTTATCATATAAACCTAATCTCCAAAGTTTTTTGATTGAATTACTGATTTCTTCCCCTGGTACGGTAATAGATTGGCCTTTTTCTAATCCGGCAAAAGTAACTACGGTTTGCTCGTTATAGGAAACTTTTCCTGTAACGGTGACTTTTTTAAGAATGTAGTTTTTGCCTTGGTCAAGTGTAAGTCTGTCTTGGGCAATTACTTGAGTTGATGTACTTAAAAATAAAAAGAACAGCGTTAATTTTAAGCTGTTTTTGAAATTAAAAATATTATTTAATTTGTTCACTTGTTTTTCCAAATCTGCGTTCTCGTTTTTGATAGCTAATAATGGCTTCATATAAATTTTCTTCACTAAAATCGGGCCACAACACATCGGTAAAATAAAATTCAGCATAGGCTATCTGCCAAAGCAAGAAATTACTAATTCGGTGTTCACCACTGGTTCGTATTACTAAATCAACATCAGGTAAATCGTGTGTGTAAAGATGATTATTAAATATTGATTCGTCAATACTGTCTGTTGAAATTATGTTATTTTTAACTTTATCTGCTATTTTTTTAACAGCATTTAAGATTTCCTCTCTAGAGCCATAGCTTAGGGCTAGGGTAAGAGTCATTCGTTTGTTGTCTTTGGTTTTTTCGATGACTTCCAATAGTTCTTTTTGAACTGATTTAGGAAGATTTTCCAGATTGCCAATACTGTTTAACTTTATGTTATTTTTAATTAAAGTATCTAATTCTTTCTTTAATGAATTGATTAATAATTTCATTAAAGTATCTACTTCTAATTTTGGTCTGTTCCAGTTTTCGGTAGAAAATGCATAAAGTGTTAGGTTTTCAATCCCTAATTTAGCACAAGATTCAACAGTAGTTCGCACAGATTTTGTTCCGTTCTCATGCCCAATGGCACGTAACAGTCCTTTTTTCTTTGCCCAACGACCATTGCCATCCATGATGATAGCTAGATGTTTAGGTAAATTATCCGTATTTATGTTGTTTGCTAAACTCATTTATTCTCTTATTCTCTGCAATAACATGGCTTTTGGCCAAAGGTATAAGTTAATGTTGCTCCAGTAAAAACATACCAGTCTTTACTGTTTGTGTTTCCAAACTTATAGCTTGTTAAATCTTCGTTTTTAGGAAGACTTCCGTCAATATCATCGGTAAAAGTGTATCTCGCACCACTTTCAATTCCTAAAATCAAATTAGGAGTGATTTTCATTTTCACTCCTACTATCATCGGAATGGCAAAATCGCCCGAATTATCATCTACATAATATTGTTTGCCTATCACATATAAATTGTCATGTAAAAAATAATTTACACCTGTTGAAACATATGGTGTCAATGCAAAATTAGATTGATGTAAATCAAAATCAAAAAAATTGAATTCAAAACCAGCTGAAAATTCAGTTACTGGATTTTTAAATTCAAGTCCTCTTTGCTTTCTTCCAGGAACTTCAGATAAACTGTCTTTAGCCAATAGCTTAGAACGCATTATCGAAAAACGCCAAGAAAATCTTGGGCTTTTGTTCCATTTGTATAAAATACCAATTGCGGGTTGATTAGGTTGAATGTAATTCGTTCTTCCTACATCTCCTACAAAGTTACTCCCGCCGGCAAAAATTCCTATTTCGTGAATTTGAGCTTGCGCAGAATTAACTAATAATAACAATAGTATGACGTTAAATGCTTTCTTCATTTTTATAATAGGTTGCAAATATACTAATTATGACCACTAAACAAAGTGAAATGTGATATTCTGTCGAAATGTTTTCGATTTTTTATTAACTAAAAACGAAAAAGTTGAAGATGTAGTATTTGTAGGAGGTTTAATTGCGTTTATCCTCGCCAAAAAGCAGTTTTTTACGTAATGTTTTCAAGAAAGTTTCTTCCGAAATTTCAACCATATTGATTTTAAAAGAGGTCTTTTTTATAGTTAAAATACTTTCGTTTTTTACAGCTGCTATTCGTGAATCTAAAGAAACTAAATAATTTTCTTCACGCCCCGTAATTTTTAATTTTAAAGTAGTGCTGTCAGGAATGACAATAGGACGTGCGTTCAAATTGTGAGGAGCAATAGGTGTTATGACTAGACTATTCGCATCGGGAGTCAAAATTGGTCCGCCGCAACTTAAAGAATAACCGGTTGATCCTGTTGGAGTAGAAATGATTAAGCCGTCTGCCCAATAGGAAGTTAAATATTCGTCATTCAAGTACGTTTCGATGGTAATCATCGAAGTGGTGTCTTTTCGGCTCACAGTTACTTCGTTCATCGCAAAGTTGATTTCCTTTATTGAATCTACTTTTGGAGAACAATTTAGACTTAATAGGGTTCGCTTGGAGATTTTGTATTTTTTTTCAAGAACCAATTGTAAAAAAGTTTCAATGTTTTCTTGCTGCACATTAGCCAAGAAACCCAATCGACCAGCATTAATTCCTAGGATAGGAATGCCTGAATTTCGGACATAAGTGACTGCTCGTAAAAAAGTTCCATCACCACCTACACTTAGGAGCATGTCGTAACTTTTATCTAGATCTTTATATGAAGAATAGGTTGAATGGGCTTTGCTAATTGCTTTGTTTTCCTGAAGCATTTTTAAAAAGTTTTCTTCAATAGTGAAAGTAACTTTGTTAGCTTCTAAAAATTGTAAAAGTCGCTCAATGATAGGCGAAGTAGTGTTTTGATAATACTGACCGAAAATGGCAACTTTCATAGGTTAAATATTAAGATATTTGTCCAAATAATCGGAACGTTCTTTTAATGTTTTTAAATAGTCATCTTCTGGATGTTCTGAAATAATATCGTATTGGTAACGACGAAATGTTTGAATGATTTCATTCAGGCTTCCTTCGGCAATTTTAAGTGTAATTTGTACTTTTTCAGTATCAGAACTAGAAATATAAGCTCCTAAAATTTTACCATTATTGCCTTCTACAATCTGAGAAATCTGACTAAAAGAATACCCGTTGATTGGTTTTTCTATGATTATGATTCCTCCTAATTCTTTTAAAAATGGTGTTTCATTAAATACTTTTATCAAGTCTTCTAACTCATAATAGCCAATATAATTATTGTGTTCGTCAAGAACTGGAATTACATTGGTTTCGTTTTTAGCAAAATCATCTAAGACATCTAATAAAACAGAATCTTTTCGGGTAAAAAAACCTTCAAAAGTATATTTGTAATCGCTTAATTTTTTACTGAAGTCAAAGGTATCAATGTCTTCTGCCGAAACATTACCTATAAAAACGCCTTCTTCAATCACTGGGAAATGAGAAAAGGGAACGTCAAGAAAAAAATCTTGCGCATTGGCTACCGTTTCTTGAATTTCAAGAGGCTTTAAATCTTGGTTAATATAATCGGATAAAATTGTCATAAGCGATAGAGAATAATCTTCTGCAAAATAATTAAAAAATAAGAGAATGAGCGTATTTAACTTTGTATTTTTGTGATTCAATACCTAAAATTACGTCAAAAATGACACAAAACCAATGTAAATTAAGTGTAAACATAAATAAAATTGCGACGTTGCGTAATTCACGTGGCGGAAATACTCCCAGTGTAGTAGAAGCAGCCCAGCGAATTCAAAGCTTCGGGGCGCAAGGAATTACGATTCATCCGCGACCAGACGAACGCCACATTCGTTATCAAGATGCTCGCGATTTGAAGTCGGTGGTTTATACGGAATATAATATTGAAGGTAATCCGCAACATAATTTCATCGATTTAGTATTGGAATGTAAACCCACTCAAGTGACTTTGGTTCCAGATGCTATTGGAGCGCTGACTTCCAATGCGGGTTGGGATACTATAAAAAATCAATCGTATTTAAAAGAAATAATTGCTGAATTTCAGCGCAATGGTATTCGTACATCTATTTTTGTTGATCCTGTTCTGGAGATGATTGAAGGGGCGGCGGCAACAGGGACAGAACGAATTGAGTTGTATACTGAAGAGTTTGCGCACCAATATGGGTTGGGTAACAAAGACGGAATATTGCCTTATGTTGCTTCGGCCAAATTAGCTAACGAATTAGGACTAGGAATCAATGCCGGTCATGATTTGAGTTTAGATAACATTCAATTTTTTAATCAAAATATTCCGGGATTACTTGAGGTTTCTATTGGACACGCTTTAATTTCGGAATCGTTGTATTTAGGATTGGAAAATGTGGTTCAAATGTATTTGCAAAAGTTAAAATAGTATGTTAATTCATTCAAATATAATAGGTCAAGGAGTGCCGCTTGTAATTATTCACGGTTTTCTCGGAATGTCCGACAATTGGAAAACTTTGGCGACACAATATGTCGAACAAGGTTTCGAAGTACATGCATTAGATATGCGTAATCACGGAAAAAGTTTCCATTCGGAAGATTGGAGTTATGATTTTATGATGCAAGATGTGGTGGAGTATTGTAATCATTATCAGTTAAAAAACATTTCAGTTATAGGTCATTCTATGGGAGGGAAAGTGGCGATGTTGTTGGCTACGACTTATCCTGATTTGGTTGAAAAATTAATTGTGGCCGATATTGGTCCAAAATTTTATGCGCCACACCATCAAACAATTCTTGTGGCTTTGAATGCGGTTGATTTTTCTAAAAAGCCTTCCCGAGCAGAAGCCGAAGCAATAGTTTCGGAATATATTCATGACTTTGGAACAAGACAATTTTTGTTAAAAAACCTATATTGGGTAGAGCCAGGACAACTGGGTTTTCGGTTCAATTTAAAAGTGTTTGGTGATAATACTTCGGCAATTGGTGATGCTTTGCCATTTGAAAATCATTTTGACAAAAAAACATTATTTTTACGAGGCGACAAATCGGATTATATTTTAGATGCCGATTTTGAAACAATTTACCATCATTTTTCTGAAGCATTAATAGAGACAGTTTCGAATTCAGGGCATTGGCTTCATGCTGAAAATCCGAAAGAATTTTTTGATAAAACGGTACGCTTTTTGAAGAACTAACCAAAAACAAATTATAAAATGAACTTATTAAAAAGACTTTTAATTTCGACTGTTATTGTATTAGCATTGTCTTACTTCTTAACAGGAGTGCAAGTAGATAAAATTTCTACTGCCTTTATTGTAGCGATTGTTTTAGGATTGTTAAACACTTTTCTTAAACCCATTTTGGTGTTTTTTACTTTGCCTATTACAGTATTAACTTTAGGACTTTTTTTACTGATAATTAATGCTGGAATGGTGATGTTATGCGATAAATTGGTTGATGGTTTCGATATTGCATCGTTTGGCACAACTATTCTGTTTAGTATTCTTATGTCAATATCCCAATGGATTTTGTACAAGTTTATTAAAGATTAAGTAGATGTATGATTAAAAACAAAAGACTCCTATTCTGGAGTCTTTTGTTTTTTTTAAATATTTGTTTGATCAGGATTTTTATTATTGCTCCATTGGAATTTCCATTAATAGAAATTTCGCATCCGTTGTAGCGGTAATCTCTAAGGTGTCAAAATCAGTAATTCCTAATCCGTCACGAGTTTCTAATGCTTGTTCATTAATTGTGATGTTTCCTGAAATGACAAAGATGTACATTCCGTTTCCTTCTTTTTTTATAGTATAGGTTTTAGAAAAACCGGCATCAAAATCAGCCAAATGAAACCAAGCATCTTGATGAATCCATACACCTTCATCTTCTGCATTTGGTGAAAGAATTTGAGCGAAATCATTTTTTTGTTTGGTGGCGTCCAATGTAATTTGTTGGTATCGCGGTTCTACATTTCGATATTTTGGAAATAGCCAAATTTGAAACAATTTTGTGTGTTGGTCATGATTGGGATTGAATTCACTATGTTGAATTCCGGTTCCAGCACTCATAACTTGAACATCTCCAGTTTTAATAGTAGCCGCATTTCCCATACTGTCTTTGTGTGCTAAATCGCCTTCAAGCGGGATGGTAATGATTTCCATATTGTCATGCGGATGTGTGCCAAACCCCATTCCAGCAGCAACAGTATCGTCATTTAATACTCGCAACATCCCGAATTGAACTCGATCTGGGTTGTGCCAACTGGCGAAACTAAAACTATGATAAGCGTTTAGCCAGCCATGATCTGCATGACCTCTCGTGTTTGCTTTGTGTAAAACGGTATTTTTCATGGTTTATAAATTTAGTAATTATTGTTTTATTAATTGTAGTTCGATATCTAGTTTTACATCTTCACTCACTAAAACACCACCAGTTTCCAGAGCCGAATTCCAGTTTAGTCCCCAGTCTTTACGGTTTACTTTACCCGAAATATTTAAGCCTGCTTTGGTGTTTCCCCAAGGATCGGTCATTAATCCGCTAAATTCCGCTGGAAGTTTTACAAACTTAGTCACTCCTCTCATTGATAAATCTCCTGCAATTTCATAATTGTCATTATCAATTTTAGTCAAAGATGAAGCTTTGAAGGTCATTTTTGGATGGTTTTCTGCATCAAAAAAGTCAGCACTTTTGAGATGATTGTCGCGATCAGTATTTCTAGTATCTATTGAATTGATATCGGCATAAAATTCGATATTTGATTTAGTAAAATCATCACCTTCGGTGGTAATGTTTGCTTCGTAATTTTCAAATTTCCCGGATACATTAGTAAACATCATGTGTTTTACTTTAAAACCTACTGTTGAATGTGTCGGATCAATTGCCCATTTTGTTGTTGCCATAATTTTATTTTTAAAATTTTTATTTCTTTTAATTTGATAAGACAAAGTTACTTGATGCCTATAGTCAAGCACTTAATCTAGATTAAGAAATGATTTTTGAATAAAAGAGGCTATTTTTTAAGCATCCTAGCTTTCATTTTGCTGAAAAACTCAGGGGTAACTCCTATATAAGATGCAATTTGCTTTTGAGGAATGTTATGTGATAAATCCTTAAATTTTTTAAGGAATTTATCGTAACGGGCTTCGGCAGTAAAACTCATATTGTCGATAAGCCGCTGTTGACTGGCAACTAAAGAATTTTCGATAATAATACGGAAAAAGCGTTCCAATTTAGGAACTTCTAGATACATTTTTTCTTGATTTTCTTTAGAAATGGCTAAGACTTCCGCTTCTTCGTTTACTTCTACATACAATTGGCCGGGGCGTTGTGAAAGAAAACTGTACATATCGGCAATCCACCAGCCAGGACAGGCAAAACTAACTACATGTTCAACGCCATTTTCATCCATGTTATAACTGCGAAGTATACCTTTGGTTACAAAATAGGAATGGGTGCAAACATGACCTGATTTGAGAAGTAGCGTTTTGGCTTTGAACTGCAAAGGTTCTGTAAAAGACAAAACACGTTGCTGCTCTTCTGGAGTGAGTGAAACGTGTTTTGCTATGTTTTCTAGTAATAGATTCAAAAATTAGTATTTTATTTTTCGTCAACCAATACAAAATTAGTTGCTACAAATTTATCTTCTTTGATTTCTCCAGTAACTTTAGCTTTTTTAACGACATTACAAAAACCGTCTTTAGCGTGTGCATCTCCGTGTTTGTCAATGCTTGTTCCTTCTACAAAATACGAATGACCATCAATCTTTACCGCTAAATCACAGCCTTTTTTGGAGGTCATACCAAAATTGCACTGACCGCAAGAAGCTTCAACCATTTGGTCTTTTATTTCTGTTTTTTTAGCTCCGCTCAGTTCGGCTCCGCTTCGGGTCTCTTGAGCTGTTGCATTAAGACCAAATGCTAATAACAGGATTGGAATTATTTTTTTCATAGTTATTAAATTTTAATGGTTGTGTATCACATCTTCGAGGACCACATTTCAATCGGTGAGGGCCACAAGAAATAAATGTAAATATAGTAAATAGAATAAGAATTTCTTTTTTCATGTTACGGATTTACCTTGACTAAGATAGCTGTTTTTTTTGCTTTTTCAATAATTTCTTCGATAGGTGTTTCCAGAGAATCATTGACCAATACCACGCCCATTCTTCTGTAAGGTCTTGACGTGGGTTTGCCAAAAATTCTAAAATCGGTTTTTGACAAGCTTGCCACTTTTTCGATACCTTCAAAGGTTGGGTTTTCAGAATGCTCAGTGGCTAGAATTACGGCACTTGCACCAATTTTTTCCTGAATGATTTCGGGAATTGGAATACTCAAAATGGCACGTAAATGCAATTCGAACTCATTAAAATTTTGCGTTTTGGCTAAAGTCACCATCCCAGTGTCGTGTGGTCTTGGAGATAATTCCGAAAAATAAACTCCTTCATCGGTTAAGAAAAATTCAACACCAAATAGCCCGGCTCCGCCCAAAGCCTCGGTCACTTTTTTGGCCATATCCTGTGCTTCCTGAATATCCTTTTGCGAAACCTGAGCTGGCTGCCAACTTTCCTGATAATCGCCTCTTTCTTGTCTGTGACCTATAGGAGAGCAGAATAGGGTAGGATGATTATTTTGTGTAACGGTTAATAAGGTAATCTCTGAATGGAAATTTACGAAAGCTTCGACAATGACTTCGACTACATCACCACGAGATCCTTCTACGGCATAACTCCAAGCTTTTTCAATATCAGTTTCCGCTTTGATGGTTGATTGTCCTTTTCCTGACGAGGACATTAAAGGTTTTACCACGCAAGGCATTCCTACTTCTTCAACTGCTTTTTGTAATTCTGCTGCTGAGGTTGCATAACGATAATTGGCAGTACGCAAACCTAATTCTTTTGCGGCCAAGTCACGAATAGCTTTTCGGTTCATAGTGAAGTTGGCGGCTTTTGCCGAAGGCACTATTGTAATGCCCTGTTTTTCATAATCGTAAAATCGTTCGGTACGTATTGCTTCAATTTCCGGAACGATGAAATCGGGTTGGTGTTTTGCGACAATACGATCTAATTCAGTTCCGTCAAGCATGTTGATGACTTCAAAGTCGTGAGCGACTTGCATGGCTGGTGCATTTTCGTAACTGTCTACAGCGATTACTTTTTGCCCAATACGTTGTGCGGCAATTGCAAATTCCTTTCCTAATTCACCTGAACCTAAAAGTAGTATCTTCTTTTGCATTCTATATTGTTGGTTGTTTTTTCTTTTGAAAAATATGAATAAAAAAAGCCCCAAGAAATCTTGAGGCGTTATGTTTTATGCTAGAACTTCGACAGTGGTTACTGCTTCTTTAATTCTTCTGATAGCTTCGGTCAGTTGTTCTTCGCTGGCCGCGTAAGACAAACGAAGACAGTCAGGGTTTCCAAAAGCGTCTCCGGTTACTGTGGCTACGTTTGCTTCTGCCAATAAATACATAGAGAAGTCTTCTGCATTATTGATGGTAGTGCCTCTTAAGGTTTTACCGAAGAACGAAGAAATGTCTGGGAACACATAGAACGCACCTTCCGGTACGTTTAATTTGATACCTGGAATTTCTTTCATCAAGCTTACTACTAAATCTCTTCTATTTTTGAAAGCTGAAACCATGTTGTTTAATACGCTTGGATCAGCTTCTACAGCAGCGATAGTAGCGCGTTGTGCAATAGAGTTGGCGCCGCTAGTTACCTGTCCTTGGATTTTGGTACACGCTTTGGCAATAGCTTCCGGCGCTCCAATGTACCCAATTCTCCATCCGGTCATGGCGAAAGCTTTCGCTACTCCGTTTACCGTGATGGTTCTGTCAAACATTCCTGGAATGGTTGCGATACTGCAAAAGGTTCCAGAGAAGTTGATGTGTTCGTAGATTTCATCAGAAACGATGAATATATTTGGGTATTTTTCTAATACCTTGGCTAAAGCCGTTAATTCTTCGCGATTGTAAACGGATCCAGAAGGATTACAAGGCGAACTGAACCACATCATTTTTGTTTTTGGTGTGATGGCAGCTTCCAGTTGTTCTGGTGTAATTTTGAAATCACTTTCTACAGAAGTAGGTACTTCTATGGGAACTCCTCCTGATAATTTAATAATTTCGAAATAACTAACCCAGTAAGGTGCCGGAAGAATTACTTCGTCACCTTCATTTAACATTACCTGTGCAATGTTGTATAAGGATTGTTTTGCGCCGGTAGAAACCACAATGTTTCCCGGAGCATACGTTAAATTATTATCGCGTTTGAATTTTTTACAAATCGCTTCTTTCAAGTCTAAATAACCGTCAACCGGTGTATAGGTACTATAGTTTTCGTCAATCGCTTTTTTTGCAGCTTCTTTGATGAAATCAGGAGTGTTAAAGTCTGGTTCTCCTAAGCTTAAGCTGATGATGTCGATTCCTTGGGCTTTTAATTCTCTTGCTTTAGCGGCCATTGCCAAAGTTTGAGAGGTAGATAGATTGTTAATTCTGTCTGAAAGAAAATTCATGATGTTGTAAGTTGTTATTGTGTTGTTGATTATGCAAATTGTGGTTTTTGTCCTAACTCTTTTAAATGTTTAAAGTGTGAAATAACAGCTCCGGTCATGGTTTTGTACTCATGATATGGTAAGTTACATTCTTTAGCCGTCTGTTTCACAATTTCAGAGATTTTGCCATAGTGAACATGGCTAATATTAGGAAAAATATGGTGCTCAATTTGGTGGTTTAATCCTCCAGTATACCAGTTCACCAACCAGTTTTTAGGAGCAAAGTTTACGGTAGTGAACAATTGGTGAATCGCCCAAGTGTTTTCTAATTCTCCTTCAGGGTTTGGTTCAGGAGTTACTGTGTCTTCAATAATATGTGCCAATTGGAAAATAATACTTAAAATTAATCCTGCGGTATAATGCATTATCACAAAACCAATTAAAACTTGCCACCATACAATGCCTAAAACCATTGGAATGACTAGCCAAATAGAAAAATAAATCACTTTTGTGATTACTAATGTTGTCCATTGAATAGCGGGACTTTTGAATTCGCCGTATGATAATTTGCGTTTTAAATAACGTTTCATTTGCATGAAATCAGTCGTAATCGCCCAGTTGAAAGTTAGTAATCCGTAAAGAAAAACAGAATAATAATGTTGAAATTTATGAAAATACTTCCAATCGGCTGTTTGACTAAAACGCATAATTCTACCCGCTTCTAAGTCTTCATCATGACCAGGAATATTTGTATACGTGTGGTGCAATACATTGTGCTGTACTTGCCAGTTGTAAACGTTTCCAGCTAAAATATAAATACTTCCACCCATGATTTTGTTTAACCATTGTTTAGAAGAATACGAGCCGTGATTTCCGTCATGCATTACATTCATACCTACTCCAGCCATTCCAATTCCAATAACTATTGAAAGCAAAATATGAGCCCAAAAAGGCAAATCTAATGTCAGAATTAGAAAATATGGAGTTAAAAATAGAGCAAACATGACAACTGTTTTTAAATGCAGTTTCCAGTTTCCAGTTTTTTGTAAGTTGTTCTCTTTAAAGTAGTTGTTTACTCTGCTATTTAAAGTTCTAAAGAACTTCATTGAGTCAGTTCTAGAGAAAGTAGGGATATTTGTTTCCATAATTTTAACAATAAGCGCCAAAGGTAATTATTAAAAAATGTATTTGAGAAAGATTAACGTAATTTTTCAAATTGAATTTGCGTAATTTTGTCAAAAATTTCAACTATGGAAGAAATACTAAAGTATTTTCCTAATTTATCTGAAGAACAGATCAATCAATTTCAAAAATTAGAAGCGTTATACCAAGATTGGAATGCTAAAATTAATGTCATTTCGCGAAAAGATATTGATGAGCTATACACCAAACACGTTTTACATTCGTTGGCCATTGCAAAAGTACAGTCTTTTGAGCCGGGAACCTATGTGCTTGATGTGGGGACTGGTGGTGGTTTTCCTGGGATTCCGTTAGCCATATTATTTCCTGAAACGCGATTTTATTTGATAGATGTAATTGCCAAAAAAATTAAAGTTGTGCAAGCGGTTGCAGAAGGATTGGGTTTGAAAAACGTAAAAGCAGAACAACTTCGTGCAAATTTGGTAAAAGGAGATTTTGATTTTATTGTGAGTCGAGCAGTTACGAATATGCCTGATTTTGTGTCTTGGATAAAAGACAAAATCAAAAAACAAAACAAACACCAACTTCCTAATGGAATTCTTTACTTAAAAGGTGGTGATTTAACAGAAGAATTAGCGGCCTTTCCAAAAGCCACAGAATATAATATTTCTGATTTCTTTGAGCCGGAATTTTTCGAAACTAAAAAAGTGGTACATCTTCCATTAAAATTTAAAGCATAAAAAAAGCTCTCTAATTTGGAGAGCTTTTTTGTTTTGTTGGTTTATTTAATTGTTATTGTTTAATAATGGTTTTTATCGATTTGAATTTTTGATTTTCAATTCGAAGTAAATAAGGACCTTGTGCCAATTCAGAAATATCTACTTGAATTGTATTAGAATTTAAAATAATTGCTTTTGCATTTGAAATAATTCGGCCTCTTAAATCTATAATTTGCATTTTGACATCGGAAAGATCAATACTTGAAGTAATTGCTATTCTATCGTTTGACGGATTCGGATAAATAATTAAGTCTAAAAATTCATTTGTGTCAGCACTTAATGATGTATCTACATTTACGGTAAACGGAATGTTTGATGCAGCCATTTTAGTACAGTCGTTTACGAAGGTAACCTTAGCATTCCATGTTCCTTCATTCGTACTCCCATCCTGAATGTTTGTAATTACAGGATTAGTACTTCCTTTAGAAGCTCCCGTTGGGTTAAACCACTCAATAGTTCCAGTATATAAGTTTGATGGTATTTGTAATTCTAAATTCTCACCTTGGCTTACGGTAACA
Source organism: Bacteroidota bacterium (assembly GCA_040385625.1). Lineage (GTDB taxonomy): Bacteria > Bacteroidota > Bacteroidia > Flavobacteriales > Flavobacteriaceae > Flavobacterium. Next base: position 15,148 of record JAZKHA010000010.1, on the reverse strand, counting down.
CTTGATCCTGTGGTAAATGATCCGCTATTGATTTTATATTGTGTTGCTCCTGTTAAATTTGGATTTGCTGGATTAATAGTTACTGTAACAGTTTTTGCTTTTGTTGGGTATCCAGTTGGAGTTATAGTTATTGTATGAGTTCCTACTGGTAGATTATTAATTGTTGCGGTTACATTTCCGTCGGCAGTAATTGTTGCAGGAGAAAAGCTAACCGAAGAACCAGCAGGTTGTCCTAATGCTGTATAGGTAATAGCGTTGCATCCGTGAACATTGTTTGAAAATGTAAACGAAACACTTGTCCCTTGACAGGTAGCGAAAGTATCGGTTCCAGTGTTAGCAAAATCAACGTCTGGTTTAACAATTTCGCACCAAGCAAAATCTACATTTCCTTGAGTGATTGTTACGTGATTTTCATTGGTTGGCGGCATGTACCAGTTTTTAAAAGGAGTTGTGTTGCTAGTTGCAGTCGTTGTGCCATCCCAAGGGTAGTCCTTTGTGCCTAAATTAATATTGAAGTAATAATTAGGTTGATTATTATTGATGTTTCCTCCAACATTCAAAGCCATTCCGCTGACTGCTGGTATAAAACTAAATTTGTCGGCTTTCATAGCGCCTAAGAAATTTGTTAGTACTGGATCACCAGGAGGTAAAGAATCAGCTAAACCTCCCATGTCAAACAATCCACCTGGTGAAGAATCAACACCATTACTTCCTGCACTTTGTTTAGCTGTTGCTAAAAATGAATCTTGTGTTATCCAAAAAAAGATTTTTGCTTGAATATCAACATCTACAATGGTTTCTTGAATATTAGCATTTGGCATAAATTCACAAAATGTGAGTGCTCTAGTATTTATAAAAGCAAAAACATCACCAGTGTCAATATTAGCTTGACTGCTTGCAGTTCCAATGAAATCAAATCCTGTATTGATATCGTTGTTGGTTTTGTCTTTAAACTTGCCTAAAGAACCACTTCCGTTTATCATAGAAACATTTCGAGTGGCTTGAGGAAAGCCCATAGTGTTCATTCTGTTTTGAAAATTATCTCTAAAACCAGGATAACCCGTCGGAGTTAGTGGTAAACCTGTTGAGGGAACAATAGGGTCGTCTCCTAAAGGAGTTTCTGGACCTGCAGCAATATGAGCTTGAAAATGATCTACAAGCATTTGTTTTGCTGCTGGTGAACGAAGCATACTATTAATTAAAGGTTTAACACCATCGGAATCGCCATAGCCATAAGCGAAATAATTGAATAAGTGTTGTAATCCAATAGGGACATTGGCGCCATAGTGAGGTGAATCAAAAGAAACCCAAAGTCTGGTTTGATGGTTTAAAGCGTTTTGCTCCATATAGCGAAGGGCATATCTTGATATTAAACCGCCCATACTTGGTCCTATCACAACATTTTGTTCAGTGCCTATTTTTTGAGCGTTTAATGTTTCCATTACGGTAACTACTGATAGTGCGTTTCTTTCGATATAATCGGCACCGCCATCAATAATTCTTCCAGCCGCATTGGTATATGTTGGAAAATTGACAACAACAATGTCAAATCCTTCTTCATTTCGAATACGATCTCCAAGATTTCTAGTTACACCGCCTGCATCAACATAGGTTAATAAATTATAAACAGCAGTTGTGTTTCTTGAGTCGGTAGGATCGAAACCATCAATCACGTAAATAGGTTTGTCGAAAATACCATCAGGACTGGTGAATATTTCGTATTCGCATTTTCCTGCTGATAAATCTGTTTCTCCATAAATGGCTAAATCTGGAGTTCTTGTTGCTGTAATTAGCGAAGGTGCTCTTTGGAATAACCTCGCAAGATCTGCATTAGAATAAGAAACGGTTAAAACTGAATTTCGGTTTATTTTATCACCATTTTCAAAATTAATCTCAAATTGGATTTCTTTTTTGCCTTCTGATGAATAAGTAACAGTTATTTCTTTATCTACAGCTGTAGTAACAAATCCTTTGCCATCATCAAAATTGGTTTTTATAGAAGTAATTTTGTTTGTTGTGGTATTTACAAACATTTTACGGTCAAAAATAAAATTGGTGCTAAGTCCTTTTTTTCTGATTGCTAAAGGAGCAACAATAGTATTTGAATATTTGTCGAAAATGTATTCGTTGGAATTTCGGACGGCTTTGTTGGAAAGGATGCTGAAAAGCCCTTTTTGGTAAGCTTCTTTGCTTGGGACTTCAAATTCGGTGTGAATTAATCCTATTTTGAGTGTGTTGCTCGAATTTTCGATTTTCATTTCTGATCTTATCAAATCAGCATTAAGAAATCTTTTTTTTGAATCAGCTTTTGAAAGTTCTTCAAACGATTCATGAAGATTGTACATGTTGTACATTTCTTTTTTTTGACCCAGAACAGTAAAAGGTTTTACATCGGTGACTAATATGGAAGTTTTCATTCCCGTTCGGTCAAATTTTGAAAAATCGACTTTCTTTTTGTTTTGTGATTGCACCCCAAATGCAACGAACAAAAAGAACAGCCAATAGTAATTTTTGGTCATAATTTTAGTTTTTGGTTGGTTTGTTTTTGTAAGAAATTATATGCGTGCATAATAATTTCTTTTAACAATTTAGTTATTTTTTAATTATGTGCAAATTTTTAAGTATAATTTTGAATTATTAGAAATAAAAAAACCACGCGATTGCGTGGTTTAGTGTTGTATTTATTTTTTGAGAATTATCCTAAAAACGGATAGCTATAATGTTCTGGTGTAACGAAAGTTTCTTTAATTGTTCTTGGAGAAACCCAACGTAATAAGTTTTGTGCAGAACCTGCTTTGTCATTTGTTCCTGAAGCTCTTGCTCCACCAAATGGTTGCATTCCTACAACAGCACCAGTTGGTTTGTCGTTAATGTAGAAGTTTCCAGCAGCGTTTTGTAATGCTACAGTTGCTTCTTCAATCGCATAACGATCTGTACTTAAAACAGCTCCAGTTAATGCATATTCAGAAGTTTGATCTACTAAAGTTAATGTTTCAGCCCATTTGGCATCTTCATATACATAAATTGTAATAACTGGTCCGAAAAGTTCCGTTTCCATGGTTGCATATTTCGGATTCGTTGTTACGATAACTGTTGGCTCAATAAAGTAACCTTTAGATTTATCATAGTTTCCACCGATAATAACTTCTGCGTCAGCATCTTTTTTAGCTTGATCAATAAAACCAGCTAATTTATTAAATGAACCTTCGTGAATTACTGCAGTAATGAAGTTTGAGAAATCTTCTGGCGAACCCATTTTCATTGATGCAACATCTGCAATCAATTGTTCTTTAACAGCTGGCCATGTACTTTGTGGAATATAAGCTCTTGAAGCTGCAGAACATTTCTGCCCTTGGAATTCAAAAGCACCACGAGTAATAGCCGTTGTAACTTGTTTTACGTTTGCTGATGGGTGAGCGATAATAAAATCTTTTCCACCAGTTTCACCTACAATTCTTGGGTAAGTTTTGTAATTGTGAATGTTTTCTCCGATTTTTTTCCAAATTTCTTTGAAGATAAATGTCGAACCAGTATAGTGAATTCCAGCAAAATCTGGAGAAGCTAAAACCGTATCAGTAATCATAACTGGATCTCCAAAAACAACATTAATTACACCATCTGGAACTCCAGCTTCTTTGAAAACATCAATAATAATTTTTGCAGAAAATACTTGGCTATCACTTGGTTTCCAAACCACAACATTACCCATTAATGCCGCACTTGCAGGTAAATTTGCTGCAATTGCTGTAAAGTTAAATGGAGTTACAGCGTAAACAAAACCTTCTAAAGGTCTATATTCCACTCTGTTCCACATATCTGAGTTTGAAGCCGGTTGATCCGCGTAAATTTGTGTCATGAATTCTACGTTGAAACGTAAGAAGTCAATTAATTCACAAGATGCATCAATTTCTGCTTGGTGAATTGTTTTAGATTGCGCAATCATTGTGGCTGCATTAATTTTGGCACGGTAAGGTCCAGCGATCAATTCAGCTGCTTTTAAAAAGATAGCTGCACGTTGTTCCCAAGCCATTGAAGCCCATTTTGTTCTGCTTTCTAAAGCATTAGCAATGGCTTTTTCAACGTGAGATTTTTCAGCTAAATGATAGGTTCCAACAATGTGTTGGTGATCATGTGGCGCCGACATGTTTTTAGTGTTTCCGGTGCGGATTTCCTCACTACCAATATATAATGGAACATCAATTTTTGAATTCCACATCGCAGAATAAGCAGCTTGTACTGCTGCTTTTTCGGGAGAATTTGGAGCGTAAGATTTTACAGGTTCATTAACCGCTTTGGGTATGTTAAAAAATCCTTTAAGCATTTTGTTAGTTGTTATATGTTAGACTAATCCTTGAATTTAAATCGCTAGCAAAAATACAAACTAAATGCAGATTATGTAATTAAAATAAAAAGTAAATTCTTGGAAATTAATTCAAAGCGAATGGAGCGCTTAAATTAAAAGAGGGAACCATGACTTTAAATGATTTTGTAGAAGTGAAATTAACCATATTAAAATGACCATTCATGCTTCCATGAGGAGAGCATAGTAAACAGCCTGAACTGTATGTGTAAGTTTCTCCTGGTTTTAGTACGGGTTTTTTTCCTACAACTCCTTCGCCATCCACCATTTCTTTAGGATGAAGGGCATCATAAATTTCCCAATGACGTGACATAAGTTGTACAGAATCTTTGCTGTGATTTTCTATAGTGATATGGTAACCAAAGGCGAAGTGCATCTGATAGTTCTTAAAATAAGTCCCTTCAAATGTGGTTTGCACCGAAATTTTTATACCTCTTGTGATTTGAGTAACCATATGCTATACTAAAGCTTTTAACAAAGTTAAAAAAAAGTGGAATACAAAAGTTTTATATTCTTGTTAAATTTAATTGGTAATATTTGAAGAATTTGCCTCTCCTTTTCCTATAACTCTGTCGTAGCGCTCTCCGTTGGCACGATAGTAAATTAATACGTTGTAAGTATTTTCGGTTTCATAATAATTGCCGTCAACAGCGTTGTTTTCATCTAATTTTCCATTAGAATCTAAAAGCGTGTAATTGTAATTATTAAAACCTTGTTTGATTAAAATCGCCTTTTCGAATATTCCCTTTTCGGCATTGTAGTCCATTTTATTTTCAGGACTTAAAATGTTGTTATTGAACATTCCGGTAACATAAACTGGGGTTAATGCAGGAGTTTCTGGCGAAAATAAACTAAAATAAATCCAAGAATAATCAGCTTCTACCTCGTTGTTGTTTTGAGAAAGAATACTTCTGGTTTTAAAATTCCCATTGACATCAGGGAAGAAAGTATAACCTTTATTTTTTCTAGCCGAATCGGTATAGAGATAGGTGTTATATAAACCGGATTTAGAATCTACTCGTGCTATTGTATTGGTGGCTACACGAATTTCTTTATTGTCAAAATTCAAATATTCATTACCTGCCCAAAACTGTGTTTCTTGATTGTATTTAAAAATTAAATCATTTCCAATGGTATATTGTGGTTTTATATTGACAATGGTGTTGTTCCATTTTCCGTTTTGGAATAAAACTACTTTTACATTTTGAGAAGCATTTTGAAATAAAATATTTTGAGATTTTACAGCAAATTCAATATTGTGTTTATAGCGAATGTCCGAAACGTTTCGGGAACGTTTTATTTGCATTGGAACTTCTGCTAAGTCTTCATAAATCACAAATTTTTTAGAAAAAACCAACTCTCTGTTTCTGTTGGAAATAGAAAGTAAGTAATTACCACTTTTCATGATTCGGCAAAAATTATTCGGAAAATTTAACCTATAGTGCGAATACATTTGAAGGGTATTGAAAGAATTTTCATAATCCTGAATGCGTTGATTGTCAGTTCCGTCTAGAAATTCGTTTCGGGATAAATCGGAAGGGGTCCAATTGTAATTGCAATGACTTAGTGTAAAGTAGTAATCTTCTTCATTGCCAAACAAATCGTCAAAACTGAATTGAAAAGAATCGCCTAAACGAAAAAAAGGAAAAACATTAGTTCCGCCTTGAGTAAAAGTTATTGTTTTTATGTTGAAAGGAGCAGCCGTTTCGGAAATTGTTTGGGCTTGAAAGCCAACTCCGAAAAGTAAAATCAATAGAAAAAAGCAAATCCGTTTAATCATTCTTAAAAAGGTATCGAAGTAAAGATATCATTTTACAACGAATATTGTGCCAAGATATTATTTAAAACAAACAGGAATAATTTCGCCTTTTGCTAGACAATATTTTTCAACCAACGCTGGAGTAAGTTTTGTGGTATAATCTTCTTCGGTTACTTTAAATCCAATGCTTCTTAATTTGTCAAAATAGTCTAAGCCATACACACGAACGTGATCGTATTGGCCAAATATTTTTGCTCGTTCCTTCTCATCGGTTATCGAATCGTCTGAAAAAGTCGTACCACGAGACAAATCTTGTGGAATTTGGAATATTCCCATACCACCAGGTTTTAAAACACGATACAATTCCTGCATCGCTTTGGTGTCATCTGGAATGTGTTCTAAAACGTGATTGCAAAAAATGATATCATACGAGTTGTCTTCAAAAGGTAAATTGCAAATGTCCGCTTTTACATCAGCCAAAGGTGAAAACAAATCGGTTGTGGTGTAATCAATATTTGATTGTTTTTTAAACCGCTTGTAAAATTCTTGTTCAGGAGCAAAGTGTAAGATTTTCTTTTTCTCTTGTGAAGTAAAAAAATCAGTTTCATTTTGTAAGTATAACCAAAGTAAACGATGTCTTTCCAGTGAAAGTGTGCTTGGCGACAAGACATTATTTCTTTGCTTTCCGTAACCATAAGGCAAAAACATACGAAAACTTTTTCCGTCGATTGGATCTGTAAAGCGATTTCCCTTTAATAAAAAAGCTAATATGGGGCGAATTACGATACTTAAACGAATAAGGATTGGTCTCGGAATTGTATTTAAGATGAATTTAAAAATTTTCTTCATTAGATTACAAGGGGCATTTTTCTAAATTCATTTTCTTCAGTGGAAGTAATACCTAAAGCTTCATATATGTAAGCGAATGTAGAAAGCAACTCAGGTCTGCCGTCAATAATAGCTACATCATGTTCAAAATGCGCAGAAGGTTTTCCGTCGGCGGTGGTAATTGTCCAGCCATCTTTATGTTGTTTGATGTTTTTTGTCCCTTGATTAATCATAGGCTCAATAGCGACTACCATTCCTTCTTGTAGCAATTTTCCACGACCTTTTTTGCCGTAATTAGGCATTTCAGGTGCTTCGTGCATCGTGCGGCCTAAACCGTGACCCACTAATTCGCGTACCACACCATAGCCATTATTTTCACAGTATTTTTGAATAGCATAACCTACATCTTCAGTACGGTTGCCAGCTTTTAACTCACGAATACCAACATAAAGAGATTCTTTAGTAACTTTTAAAAGTTTTTTGGTAGCTTCGTTTACCTCGCCTATTTCAAAAGTATAAGCATGGTCGCCATAAAAACCATTTTTAAGTGCGCCACAATCTACCGAGATAATATCGCCTTCTTCCAAAGGTTTGTCAGTCGGAATCCCGTGAACTACTTGTGAGTTTGGACTCATGCATAATGAATTAGGGAAACCATACATTCCTAAAAAAGCAGGGGTAGCCCCATGATCACGAATGAATGTTTCGGCTAATTTATCCAGATACAAAGTACTAACACCAGGTTTAATTTCACTAGCAATCATTCCTAAAGTTTTGGAAACAACTAAAGCGCTTTCGCGCATTAATTCTATTTCTTCACGAGTTTTTATTATTATCATGACCTAAAAATTGGTGTGCAAATGTAATAATTTTATAACAATGAATGTTGGGTCATTACTGCAGGTTTTTCAATCCCCATTAAATCTAGGATTGTCGGGGCAATATCCCCCAAAACTCCATTTTTGATTTGTTTGATTTCTTTATCCACTAAAATAATTGGCACCGGATTGGTGGTATGAGCTGTATTAGGGGAGCCGTCAGGGTTTATCATGGTTTCGCAATTTCCATGATCTGCGATAACGATAGTGGTGTAATTGTTTTCTAAAGCGGTTTCAATCACTTCTTTTACACAAATATCAACCGCTTCGCATGCTTTGATAGCGGCTTCCATTACGCCAGTATGTCCCACCATATCACCATTTGCAAAATTTAAACATACAAAATCTACCTCCTCTTTTTTGAGTTCAGGGATTAGGGCATCTTTCAATTCAAAAGCACTCATTTCAGGTTGTAAATCGTAAGTAGCTACTTTTGGAGAAGGACAAAGGATTCGTCCCTCGCCAATAAATGCTTCTTCACGGCCTCCTGAAAAGAAAAACGTCACGTGGGGATATTTTTCTGTTTCGGCAATACGAATTTGTTTTTTATGGTGTTTTTCTAAAATTTCACCCAGTGTTTCGGTGATGTTGTCTTTGTCATAAATAACATGTACATTTTGATAGGTATCGTCATAATTGGTCATCGTGACGTAATACAAATCAAGTTTGTGCATGTTTTGTTCATGCATGTCTATTTGAGATAGAACTTCTGTGAGTTCGCGGCCTCTGTCTGTACGGAAATTAAAGAACAAAACGACATCTCCATCTTTTATTGTAGCTACAGGTTGGTTGTTGTCATCCACCATAATGATGGGTTCTATAAATTCGTCGGTAACATTTTTTTTGTAACTTTCTAAAACGCTTAAAGCAGCATCTTTTGAAGAAGTTCCAGTTCCGTTTACTAAAAGATCATAGGCTTTTTTTACACGCTCCCAGCGTTTGTCTCTGTCCATCGCAAAATAACGACCCACAATGGAAGCTAATTTTACTGGGGTGTTATAAATATAATTGGTTAAATCTTCAACCGAAGCCGCTCCTGATTTTGGATCAACATCTCGACCATCGGTAAAAGCATGCACAAAAAGTTTAGAAAGCCCGAATTTTGTTGCAGCATCTAGTAAACCTCTTAGGTGAGAAGTATGAGAGTGAACTCCACCATCGGATAATAATCCTAAAAAATGGATCGGTTTATCATTTTCTTTGGCATAAGCAAAAGCATCGTTTAATACTTTTTCTTCACTTAAGGTGTTGTTTTGAACGGCCAAATTAATTTTTGCCAGATCTTGATATACAATACGTCCAGCGCCAAGGTTCATGTGACCTACTTCGCTGTTTCCCATTTGTCCTTCAGGTAAGCCAACGTTTAATCCGTCGGTTCGAAGTTGTGCATTAGGATATTTGGAGTATAAACTGTCTATAAAAGGAGTGTTGGCATTGTCGATGGCTGATACTTTTGGGTCTGGAGATTTCCCCCAACCATCAAGAATCATTAGTATTACTTTTTTATTCATTTTACCAGATTTTTAATCTTCAAAAGAAGAACATCAAAAGTAAAAAATTAAAGCCAATTTTTAGTCTGATTGTAATCAATAAAGTATTTTACACTTACAGAAAAAATATGATTTAAGCTGTTTTGGTTTAATACAGAGTTGAAATTTTGAATAAATTTTTTATTAATTTCATTCGAAAAGTTGCCTGCATTGTTTCTATATAACACACTTACTTGGCTTCCTGGGGCAAACCACCAAGAATAACTCAAATCTAAATTCCAAGATTTGAAATCGGAATTTACATTTTCGGTAAAAATATAAGGTTTTACATAACCATCATTTTGTAGGTTATAAAATGATTTATTATCAGCATAAGACCAATAATAACGTGCATTTAATCCAAAATTCATTTTCGAGTTGATAGAGTATTTGCTTTCCAGACTGGTTTCATACGTTACTCGATCTCTTTTGGCAAAAACAATCTCGCTGCCTTCTTGAGCTACCCAGCCTAAATCGTTATACTCTTTGTTGTAGCTATTCCTTAAAACAACCAAAAATTTATTGCTGAATCTATAACGGGGAGCTAGGTCTACATAATAATACCACCATCCTTTTGCTTCTGCAAAACCAATATAAGGATTGGTATCTATGGCAAATTTATTATTGTAATTGGTTGAGATGTAAAACCAAGTATTGTAATTTTTAGGGTAAATTACTGGTCTTCCTTCTACTCTAGAATCATAGTAATTGTATTTTTTAAAAGCGTTTGCGTTAAATCCAATTCCAGCTGAATGATTTTTTTTATTTGTAAAATGTGCGTTGATATTTAAATTTTGATCTTGAAGATAATTGTTATCAAGATTATACTGCTGATAAGTATTAAAGTTAAACCTGAAGGCGTTTAATTTTTCTGTTGATTTTAAAAGTCTGTAATTGATGTTTCCACCAAAGCTGTAGTAATTTGTTTGAAAATTGATGCCGAGGTCATTATTGTCAAAATCTTTAGTAATGATATTGGCATTGGCACTAAATCGAATTTTGCCGGATGTTTCTCCTAAGTATAAAGAAGAGTTGAGGCCTTCTCTGTTTTTTGTGTCGCCAAAAGGATTAACATAACTGTATTTTAAGTCTCCGCCCAGATTCCAGGTATTGTCTTTTTTATTTAAATCGAATACCATTGCCGATACATTAGCATCTTGAAAGATACCTTCTCGCATAACATTGGTATTGACAAAAGAGATTGATGAGTTTTGATTAAATCTTTGGTCAAACACAAGGACATTGTAGTTGGTCAATGGATCAACTTTGCCAACATATTTGACTCCGGTATCATTATCACGAATGGTGGCGGTTGCTTTTTCGGTTACTGCATTTAAGAATCCAATTCCTAATCCATCTTTTGTTCTTCCTGATATTTTAACGGCATTTAGTAGGCTTGTTTTTTCTGGAAATTCAACAATTTCAAAGTTTGAAGGTAATGCAGATTGCAGTTCGCTGTAACTAACTGAAGGGCGACCTCCAATTCGGCGTGAATAGAATAAATTTCCTTTATTGAACAAATCAGTGCCTTCAGTAAAAAAGGATCTATTTTCGTTAAATTGTTGTTCGAAAGGACCTAAATTTAAGATTTGATTGTCATATTTGGCTTGGCCAAAATCTGGAATTAAAACGGCATCTAGAGTAAAAGCGTCGGTTATCCCATATTTTATATCCATTCCAACTTTGAATGTTCCTTTGGTTTTTTCGCTTGCAGGACTATTTAAGTAAAATGACGAATAAGGCATAAAAAACAATCGAGTAGGAGTATTGATTTTTTCGATGCCTTCTAAGAGACCTGACTGCTGTGTAAAGGAGCCTTTTTGATTGTCAACTAAATTCCATGTGTATTTTTGGCGTAGGCGTTTCACTTCTCTAAAAAATTGAATGCCCCAAGTTTGTTTTTCTTCCTTTGAAAAACGTAATGCAGCATAGGGGATTTTCATTTCGACTACCCAGCCTTGATCCGTTATTTTCATGTTGCTGAGCCAAATGGCATCCCAAGAATAATCTTCACCATCTTGGCTAGTTCTTACACAATCTGCTTGTCCATTTGCAGCATTAACAAAAAAACTGTATTCCTGTTGTCCGTCGTTGAAGCCATTGATGAAAACGCCAAAAAAATCGGAAGCGCCAAAATTATCTCTTTCTGTAATTTCTCTAAGTATTTTGGTAGGTTCGCTATCATACAAAAGTGCTCCTATGTAAATGGATTGATCGTCATAAATAACTTTCACTTCTGTTTTTAACTCATTTGTTTCTGATTTTCCATTGTCAGGTTCAAACATTATGAAATCCTTAGCAACCTGAGCATCTTTCCATTCTCCCTCATCTAGTATGCCATCAATAGAAATAGGATTTGCTATTCTTCTGGTGTTTAAAGTTTTTCTTAACGAAATATCTGATTTTGAGACACTTGTTTGTGATAAGGTTTTAATTGTAAGAAAAAGCGCTACTATTATTAATTTTTTTTTGTGCATAAATGGCTCAATTGAAGACGCTTCAAAAATATGGAAAAGCCCTTTATTTTCAACACTTTTATGAATTGTTTAACTATTTGTTAAAAATCAAATAATCGACGAAATGCATAAAATAATCGACAAAATGCAAAAAAAATTTGGATGGTATTATTTTTTTATTAATATTTGCTCAACACAAACAACAACACAAATAAAAGATTGTCAATGGTTTACAGATTTCTACCTTTAGTATTGTTATTTTTAATGTCTTTTGCCCCAAAAGCTACTAATAACGTAAAAAACATCAAAACAGATCCTGTTTTAGTGTCTAATAATGTAGCCGTAACGATGGCTGCTAAAATTGAAATGGTTTATAATTCATTAAACACAAATAATTTTGCGTTACCTCAAATGGATTGTTTTCAAAAAGCAATGGAAGGTTTTTATGCTTTAAAACAAAAAGGAATTGTTGAAAAAGATATTTTGACAGTTATTGATTTCAGTATGTCGTCAACCAAAAAAAGATTATGGGTTATTGATTTGGCTTCTAATACTATTTTATTCAATACAGTGGTTTCACATGGAATGAAGTCAGGTGGAGAATTTGCTAATAGTTTTTCTAATTCACTTAACTCAAATAAAAGTAGCTTAGGGTTTTATGTAACTGGAGAAACTTATTTCGGGAAACATGGAATTTCATTAAAACTTGATGGGCAAGAAAAAGGAATCAATGATAATGCAAGAACCAGAGCTGTTGTAATGCACGGGGCTAATTACTCAAACCCATCAGTATTGAGATCTCAAAATTTTCTAGGAAGAAGCCAAGGCTGTCCTGCTATACCAGAAGCATTGAAAGAGAAAATAATCAATACTGTAAAAGGAAAATCTTGTTTATTTATTTTTCATCCGAGTAGAAGTTATGAGATCGCCAGTAAATTGGTTAGTTAATCTAAGATACAATTCAGGGTCATATTGATAGACATCTTGTCTGAAATTGAGTTGACCTTTATCATACCAAGCTGTAAAGTATAAGAAATGAATGTTAAAATTCTGACTTACCTTTACAGCTTTCGTTTTTTTAGTCTTTATGATAGTGTCTATTTCACTTAGAGTATAGATAGGTACTTGCTTGAGCGTTTTGTCTTTTTGTCTTATCTTTTTTGTTTTGTCTTTTAGTAAATATTCGGCAAGAGGTAAAGGTCCTTGTATACGAACACAGCCCGAGCTCAAGGCCCGATAATTATTAGTGAATAAATCGCGATGATTGGTGTCGTGCATGTAGACCAAATGACTGTTTTTGAAATTAATTTTGACAACTCCAAGTGAGTTGTTGTAGCCTGGGTCTTGCACGTATTTGTAATTTAAAGCATTTTCCGGTTTCCAGTCGTTTACTGAAATCTCTTCATTCTTATAATTGAAAATTTTAACTCGAGTTTTATAAAAATAACTTTTGCTTTTTGTAGCGTCAGGAATTAAATCTTCTTTAATGATTGTAGGAGGTACGGTCCAAGTGGGGTTAAAGACAATATTATCAACTTTTGAAGAAAGTATAGGCGTCTTCCTTTTTGTTTGTCCAATTACCACTCGATAATTAGTAATTGTGTCGTTATTTTCTACCACTTGCAAATGATAGTCGGGTAGGTTTACTCCTAAAAAATTTTGCCCCAATTCTTCCGGAAACCATCTCCATCGTTCTAAATTAACTATGATTTGATGTTTTCTAGTTTCTTTACTAATGTTTAATGTTTTTAGTGTACCTGGTCCAATTTTTCCATCAGCAACTAAACCATGTCGGGTTTGAAAGTTCATCACCGCTTTTTTAAGCGATTCATTGTAGTGATTGTTTGCTAAGGTGTCTGACGCTTTCAAATCCCCCCAGTAACGAAGTCTTTCTTTTATTTCTTCAATCGATTTGTTTTTAACACCGAAAAGTATTTTGTCCTTTGGTTTGATGGTGTCAAAATGCTCTTCTGCCATTGTGTTTAAAAGGAATAACGCTTTTTTTAAATTTTTATATATAAAATGTTTTGGTTTGCTGGCCTCTATTAAGCTGTCTATTTTTTTGTGAGCTAAGACTTTTGTAAGCAAGGAATCATTAATGATTGGTTTTGGAGTAACTTCCCAGTCGTCATAAATTTCTAAAGGATTTATTTTTCCATTTCTCAAATGAGAAGAATATTTGATTACTGCTTCTGTAAGTAGTTTGTGGTACTCTTCGTTTTGATTGGCGGTAAAAACAATGGCGTCTTCGTATTTAACCAAATCGGAATAATGATAATCTTCCGGATCTAAGCCTTCTGCGCTTGCATTTCTAATGGCTTCTATAAGAGCGAGTCTGTTTTCTTTAATGTCCCAATTTTCAAGTAATTCTTCATTTTCTAAAGCGATTTCAATAGATGCTTCAGTTGAAATAACATTGGGTGTATTATTTGCACAACCTATATATATAAGTATACCGACTAGTATGGTTAAGAAATAACGCATATGATTAAAGTAGTTTTTTATACATAATATAGTGTGTTCCAATTTCATTAATCTCAAAAGGTTTGTCAATAATTTGATAGTTGCATTTTTTATAAAAATCAACGGCCTTTTCCCTTGCATTAAACCAAATCAAATTCTCCTTTTTTTGAAAGATTAGATTTTCAATTTCAGTTAGTAGCAATTTTCCTAAGCCCATTTTTTGAAAAGAATCAAGGACAGCCATGCCACGTAACTGAAATTGCGATTTTTCTGAAAAATTATCGTTCTTGTTTTCAAAAACGGAAGCAACTCCTGCTAAGCTATTATCAATAAACAAGCCAAAATGTTTTGTTGTGTCTAAATAATCACCTTCAAAATAACAATCTTCTATTGGTCTGCCTTTTCTTAAGACTGCTTGACGAATAGCATAAGTCAATTCGGGTGGTATATCTTTAATTTTAGTCATGGCTTACAAATTTATAATTTAATCTAAATTATTAAGTATAAACGGGTTACTATAGGTCGGGTTTTTGTGTGTTTTTATCGGAAATATTTTTTTAAAAAAAGTTTGCATAAAAGGAAAGTTATTCTTTATATTTGCAACCTCAAATGCGGAAGTAGCTCAGTTGGTAGAGCTCCAGCCTTCCAAGCTGGTTGTCGCGAGTTCGAGCCTCGTCTTCCGCTCCAAAACAAGAAAAGTTTTAAAAATTACACCTGCGGAAGTAGCTCAGTTGGTAGAGCTCCAGCCTTCCAAGCTGGTTGTCGCGAGTTCGAGCCTCGTCTTCCGCTCCAAAACAAGAAAAGTTTTAAAAATTACACCTGCGGAAGTAGCTCAGTTGGTAGAGCTCCAGCCTTCCAAGCTGGTTGTCGCGAGT
>JAZKHA010000009.1:0-4778 GCA_040385625.1 Bacteroidota bacterium | reverse complement strand
TGGGAGCTACATTTCTGGGTTTGTCCAGTATTAAAGTAGTTGGTTTTTCGGATAAGTCAATGATTTGCCAGGCAACTTCAGGAATGTCTTTGAATACATTGTACATCATTTTTTCACCATTCATCAAAACAATCATACTTTGGGTTTCGGCTCTTTGCTTGAGTTTGTATATTTTGGCTACAGCCTCAGGATTTGTTGCGTCACATCCAATTCCCCAAACGGTATCGGTAGGGTACAGGATAATTCCGCCTTCCTTGATTACTTCGTAAGCTTTGTGTATTTCGTTGTTAATATCCATTTTTCGATGATAAATTCGTCGCAAAATTAAGCAATATCCTAGAGGATTGCTATAAATTTAATTTTCAATAAATATGTTTTTCTTAATTATTAGATTATTTTTGTCAATTCATAACTTGTACAGCCTTTAAAGTAGTTTTTAAGTATTTGTATGTTAGTATCAATTCAAGATCGAATGAGTCAAAAAGTAAAAGTAGTTGTTCCTATATATAGAAGTTTTTTTGGGGAATTGGAGGAAGAATCCTTTTTGCAATGTTACGCTGTATTATCTAATTACGACATCGTATTAGTGCAACCAGAAGGTTTAGATACAAGTTTTATCACTAGTAAGTATCCAAAAGTACAGGTTGAGTATTTTCCAAAACCTTTTTTTCAAAGTATTGATGGATACAATGAGCTGTTGCTCTCGTCTATTTTTTATGAACGTTTTATCCAATCGGAGTTTATTTTAATTTACCAGTTGGATGCCTTTGTTTTTTCTGATCAATTGGCTCAGTGGTGTGCCAAAGACTATGATTATGTTGGAGCACCTTGGATTGCAACTCAAGAAAAATTCCCATTAAAACAAATTAATGCTTTGCTAAAACCATTTAAATCACATCGTACCAAAAGAAGAGATGTGATTTTTTATAAAGTAGGCAACGGTGGTTTTTCTCTTCGTAAAACAGCTACTCATTTGAAAATAGCGACCGAGCAAAAAGACGTTATTCAAAAATTGTTAGCCGATAAAGAACGAGATTTATGCGCTATTGAAGATGTGTTTTGGTCAATTCGCGCACCAGAATTATATCCTAATTTTAAAATCCCTCTGTATCAAGAAGCGCTTGGTTTTGCTATGGATCGAAAGCCTGAATTGGCCTTAAAACTTAATAACAACCAAATGCCGTTTGGTTGTCATGGTATCAATAAAAATAAGGTAACCCATTTTTGGAACCCATTTTTACTACAATATAAAAAATAATTCGGAAAAATGATGGTCCCTCAATCTATAGCCGATTGCATACAAAATTTTAAAACCACTGGAACTGTTTTTGGTGACGGTCAACGCAATATCATCAAATTATTTACAGTGGATGGTGCGGTGATTAATATAAAATCGTTTAAAATTCCAAATCTAATTAATAAAATTGCCTATAAATATTTTAGAAAATCTAAAGCTAGACGTTCTTTTGAATATGCAACAAATTTGTTAGAAAAAGGAATTGGAACACCGCAACCTATCGCTTTTTTTGAAAATTACAGTTGGTTGGGATTGAAAGAAAGCTATTATGCTAGCGAACATCTTCAGACAGAACTGACTTTTAGAGAACTCGTAGAAATTCCAGATTATCCCGATCACTCAACTATTTTGCGTCAGTTTACCCGTTTTTCTTTCAATTTGCATGAAAAAGGTATCGAGTTTTTAGATCATTCTCCGGGTAATACTTTGATAAAAAAAGTTTCTGAAAAACAATATGAATTTTTCTTAGTTGATTTAAACAGAATGAATTTTCATGCTCAAATGGATGTCAAAATGCGAATGAAAAACCTTTCGAGATTAACTCCAAAAAAAGAAATGATTGAAATAATGAGCGATGAATATGCAAAATTATACAATAAATCATTCAAGGAGGTTTTTGATACAATGTGGTACTATACTTGTGAATTTCAAGAAAAATATCATAGAAAACGCAGATTGAAAGCTAAATATTTTTTCTGGAAATAAGGTCTTTTTTATTCCAAAGAAGCTTTAATTCCTGATATCTTACAAACACACTATAGGCATTTAAATAGCATATAGTAATTCCTTTTTTGCCATCAAGAAAACCCAAGCGAATAAAATAATTGTATAAAAAATTATAAGTAGGATGAAGAATGTGAAGTGAAAAGGAAGGTTTTTGTTTCTTGATAAACTGTTCTTGAGCTTTTAGCTTTCCGTACCGAGTAGCTTTAGATTTGTAGCATTCATAATCTGAATAGGAATAATGAAGAAGCTTATTTTTAAAAACACCTATTTTCCCATTCACTGTTAATTTTTCATGTACTAATCGATCGCTACTGTATTTTGCAAAGTTTTTATCAAATAGTCGGAGAATTTTATCGGTTTGCAATCCGCTAAAATGTAAAACAGTATTTTCAAACATAAATTTTCTGTAAAATAAAAAAGCAGAACAAGTTTTGTTTGTTCGTAAGGTTTCTATAATTTCTTCTTTTAGTGCTGGAGTAACTCTTTCGTCAGCATCCAGAAATAAAATCCAATCATTTTTTGCTTGTGAAATCGCAAAATTTCTTTGAGAAGAATAATTTTCGAATCTATTTTCAATAAATCTTACGTTAGAAAATGATTGGGCAATTGACTTTGTTTTGTCGGTACTATAAGAATCTACAATAATAATTTCGTCTGCAAAACCCAAATCAACCAAAAGCGCTTGCATATTTGCTTCTTCGTTTAGAGTAATTACTAAGACAGTTATTTTTGGCGCTAAATTTAGATTCATGAATTGGTAGTATTTCACAAATATAATTTATTAACTACTTTTGCACTACTTAACTTCAAAAATATTTATGAAAGCATCTGTAATAATAAGTACATACAATGCAGAGGCATGGTTAGAGAAAGTTCTTTTTGGATTTAATGTTCAAACTGAAAAGGATTTTGAAATTATTATCGCAGACGATGGTTCTGGTCCAAAAACAAAAGAATTAATTGATCAAATGAGGAATAAGATTTCAAATCCTATTATTCATGTTTGGCATGAGGATAATGGTTTTCAAAAAACTCAAGTTTTAAATAAAGCGATTGTTAGTACTAATTCGGATTATTTAATTTTTACGGATGGCGATTGTATTCCAAGAAATGATTTTGTTGCTGTTCATCTTGATAATAGAGAGAAAGGATATTTTCTTTCGGGAGGATATTTTAAATTACCCATGTCTATTTCTAAAGCGATATCAGAGGAAGATATAGTTTCTCAAAGATGTTTTGATATAAAGTGGTTATTACAGCATGGTTTAAAAAAATCCTACAAAAACATTAAAATTAGTTCGTCTAAATTTAAATCTAAAATTTTAAATGCCATAACGCCTACTAATGCAAGTTGGAATGGGCATAATGCTTCTGGTTGGAAAAATGATTTAATAGCCGTGAATGGTTTTAATCAAGAAATGCAATACGGAGGCGAAGACAGAGAATTAGGAGAGCGATTATTCAATATGGGATTGAAATCTAAACAAATTAGATATAGCGCAATATGTATTCACTTGGATCATAGTCGCGGCTATGTAAATGAAGCAGCATTAAAAAAAAACAAAGCCATTAGAAAATTTACTAATCTGAATAAGATAGTAAGAACTTCCAATGGTATAGACTCTAATTTATAAGCGCTTTTAATTATTTTCTAAAAAACTTTCTAATTTTGGAAAAAGAAGTTCAGGGGCAAAAGATTCATATAAATTTAAAGCTTCATTCTTCATTTCTTTTGCAGATTTCGTACCATATAATTCCGGTCTGAAATCTTTTAAATGCACCGATACATTTGATTTTTCATTTTCAAAAGAATTCCAAGCTTCTTTGATTATCCATGTAGAAAATATAGTAAATGTAGGTTTGTTTATCGCTTTGGCCATATTTACTGCGCCCCCTTCATTACCAATTAAAGCATCACAATGGTAGGTTATGGATAAAAACTCTCGAATACTTCCAGAGACAACATTAATTTTTATGTTTTCTTGAGTTTTAGGCTGACATAAATCAAAAATTGCTTTGGCTTCTTTCTCCTGCGATGGCATATAATTGAAAAGTAAAACTGCTTGATTTTTTTCAACTATTCGATCAAGTATTTTTGCCATATACAGAAAAGGATAGGTCTTGTTTTTACCGCTTCCAAGAACACTGATCATGTATAACTTTTTAGAAAAATCAATTTTGTTTTTCACTAAAATAGCTTTACCATTCTCAATTTCTTTTTCGGTTAAAAAGATACTTGGCTTGTTTTTTAATTTTGCATTTGGCGCTAATGGCATTAACAAATTCAATCTGTTTTCTAAAGCCGTTCCTGCTTCAGTAATTGGATTTATGATTTCTTTTACTGTTATAGAATAGAGATAATTTGTATAGGGTTTGTAGAACCCGATTCTTGTTTTAGCACCAGAAAAAGCAACTACCAAATTACTTTCCAGTTTTCCGTATGCATCTATAACCAGGTCGTATTTTCGTTTCCTGATGGCAATTAAAAATTTAAACAATGCTAGTTTACTTTTGCGGTACCTATCTTCAAATAATATAAGGTTATCAATATTTGGATTGTTTTCTAAAACTGGAACAGTAAAAGGATTAACTAGATAATCTACTTGAGAATTGGGATAAATCAACTTTAAATTGTTGCAAATAATACTGCTAGCCAATACATCACCAATCATCTTTTGTTGAATCACCAATATTTTCATCATTTTCATAATATAAAAAACCTCCCGTTTAAGGGAGGAATATACAATAATTTTTT
>JAZKHA010000008.1:290563-290729 GCA_040385625.1 Bacteroidota bacterium | reverse complement strand
CTGCTTTTAATCGAGCTGCTTCGTCTGCTTTCGCTTTTGCATCCGCTAATGCTTGCTCTCTAGCAATACGATCAGCTTCCGCTTTCTCTCTAGCTAAACGATCCGCTTCTGCTTTAGCTGCATCTGCTCTTTCTTTGGCAATTCTATCTTGGTCTGCTTTTAATCG
>JAZKHA010000008.1:0-290463 GCA_040385625.1 Bacteroidota bacterium | reverse complement strand
AGCTGCTTCGTCTGCTTTCGCTTTTGCATCCGCTAATGCTTGTTCTCTAGCAATACGATCAGCTTCCGCTTTCTCTCTAGCCAATCTCTCTTGTTCTGCTTTTAATCGGGCAGCTGTATCGGATTTTGCCTTGGCATCTGCTGCTAATTTTTCGTTTCTTAATCTTTCAGCATCGGCTAATGCTTTAGCTTTATCTTGTTCCGCTTTAAGTTTTGCTTCCGCTAATGCTTTCGCTCTTGCTTCGGCATTTTGTTGTCCTTGTAGCGCTAATTCTTTTTCTCTTTCTGCTTTCAATCTGGCAGCTTCTTCTGCTTTGGCTTTAGCTTCAGCCAATGCTGCTTCCCTACGTAAACGTTCCGCTTCCAAACGTTCTTTTTCTTGTTGTTGTTTTAAAGCTAAAGCCTCTTGTCTTTCTTTATATAATTCAGCAGATGTTTTCTTTTTTACTGCTACCGCTTTAGTTGTTTGTCCTGGATTGGTTTTCTTAGTGGCTCTAACAATTGGTTTGTCATCTTCATATTCGCCATAACCTCTTATTTTATAAGCAAGAGTTACCTCGTGAGTAAGTCCAAAATCAGAAAAATTGCCAAATCCTTTTTCAACAGTATATCCAATTGAAATCTTTTTGGCCAGAATAATCCCTATTCCTGCTGAAGCACCATAAACAGAATTGTATCCAGCTTGCGCCCAACCCGCTTTAGGGGCATTAAATAAAAACGACCCTGAAAATATTGTTTTCTCCTTTGCTACATCACCTCTAATTAAAGCTGAAAATCTGGCTTTTTCTAAAAATCCATAGCCATCAAAATAGCCGGTATACATAGCGTGTGCTGCAATGCTTTTGGCTGGATCGTCCTGAACAGACTCGGAATTCGTAAAGTTGTAATAAAAAACATTATTGGCGGTTACACCAAAATCGATAAAACCAGTACTATAGTTAATCCCTGGATTAACAGAAATCAATGAATTTTTTGGAACATTATCTAATGAAGCGTCCGGCTCATTTGTAAAGGCTTTACTTGTATTTAATCCGCTATTGACATAGGCTAGATTTAATCCAAAAGTGAAATTAGAATCGTTATTAAGCTCTACATTTCGAGCAAAATTTGCAACGGCACCAAATGAAGTCATTACGCCCACATTTCTTTGAAAAATACCAAAACCAATTCCGTTTTGATCTCTAAATTTTCCTGAATAACTAAAGAAATAAGAAGTTGGTGCGTCTTCAAAACCCATCCATTGTCTTTTATTTAGGAAGCTTACAAAAGATTCATCTTCCCTAATATAACTAAAAGCAGGATTAATCAAGAATCTATTAAATTTTAAAGAGTTTTTAACGGGTACGTCGAAGGAAACTACACCGTCCTTTGTTTGTGCAATTACGCATTCAAACATACCAAAAACCAATAAAAAACTTAATATTTTTCTTTTCATGCTATTTGATTACTGTAATGGATCCTTTTTTTACTGGACTACCATTTTTAGATATTATATAATAAAAAACCGGATTGACACTTTTAAATTCAATGGCACTTTCAGGCCAATTGTTTTGATAATTTGTTGTTTTAAGAACCTCTTTTCCGTAAGAGTCCACAATTAAAATTTCGGTATCTGGTAGTGAATATTCTTGAGGAATTATCCATGTATTATTGAACTCATCTCCATTAGGACTAATCGTATTAGGTATTTTTGTGGAAAGTACACCATTCCTAATTTTAAATTTAATTTCTTTTGGAAATTGACATCCTGTAGTTTGAGTAACTATTACTTTATATTCTCCTGCAATAGGAGTAGAGGTACTGAATGTATTTGTGGTACTCACACTAGTATTATTTGGATCAAACCATTGATATGTTGGATTAGCAGCATCTGTAGTGGCTGTAATTGTTATTGTGTCTCCTGCTGGAATGACATTAGTTTGCGGAGCTACTAAGGCATCAATACTTAAATTAAAATCTTCTGCGGTTAATACAATTTCTGAAGAAGTAGAAGCACAAGCTCCTGTCCCTACTTGTACTTTGTATTTACCTGGTACAGCGGTTACATAAGTATTTGAAGTTGCTCCTGCAATTTCATTTCCATCTCTAAACCATTTGTAGGTGTACCCAGAAGTTGTACTTAAAGTTGTTGGGTTAGACGGGCAAATATTAGTTCCTTGACTAGAGCTTATAGTAAAAACAGATCCTGACGTTACAATACTGACATTCACAATTTGTGATTTTTCATCTTGCCCATTATCAAATGAAGAACATACCCCATAATCAATAAAAGCCTGATAAGCACCTGAAGTACTCACATCAATAAAAGTTCCTGTTTCCCCTGGAATAACTGCTCCGTTTCTAAACCATTTGTAGATTAGACCTGCAATAGCCTTAGGCGAAGGGTCTTGGGCGGTAGCATCATCTATACTTAATCTCACAGTACTAGTACCGCAAATGGATAAGTTATCTGCATGATTATTCAGCCAAAAATTAAAAGGATATATCTTATAATGGGCTTCAAAGGGTACTGAACTACCACTAGTTAAAGCCGGAGATGTGCTTCGAACTCTAAATCTGTAGCTAAGCCCATTGGTGTTGGTTGGAAATGCAAAATTTACAAAATTTCCAGGTGAAGTTGTAGCGGTTATTTGTTGCAATTGAACTGGGGTCGTAAAAAATCCATCCTTATCCGATAACTCAAGTATGAATTTATTCCCCGCTGTAAATGATGTTGGATCAAATGTAACAGACGCGTCGAAAAAATTTGTATCAGATTTTGTACAAACAAACGAAAATCCAAATGTAGGTGGATTTAATGATTGCCCTATGGCTTTACTTTGAAGTAAAATTAAAACCATAAAAAAGAAAACGATCTTTGCTCTATTTAATATCCTTTGCATCATACTAGATTTTTTTGCAGTAATTAAACAAATTGTCCCTCTTCGATTAAAAGATAATAAATCCATTAAAAGAGAATCTCTTAATGGATTTAATATTTTAAAAAAGTTGTGCTACTATTTACCTGCAGTAAATTTACCAACTTTAACTCTAAAATCAGGTGATTTTGCCTCAGATGAAGAGATAAACAATTCAGGATTTGGGGTTTTTTCATACAAGTTGAAAAAAGCAACATTTCCGTAATAATCTTCTAAATCTTCATTATTTGATGTATTCTCAACAAATATATTTCCATTACAGTTATTGAAGAAAATTTCTTCTAATTTAATCTGTTTTAGACCACCTGCTTCTGGTTTGATTTCATCATCAAGAATCACTGCTGGGCTAAATCCAGACACTACACTTCTTTTTAAAGTGAATCCTGTATTTTCACCAATAAATAATGCTTCTTTCACTAAACCACTAGCTAAATCAGCAGCTAGGCTTTCAGTGTTATTTACTAGGGTGCAATTTGTAGCTGTAACTTTTGTTAAAGCTTTAGAAAAATCAGCTTCCTCTTTTTTATCATAAGAGTTCACATTCATACATCTAGCACGATTTGCTCCAGAATATAATGAATGTCTAACAGCAAGTGAATTGTCCATTTTACATTGTACACCTTGACTGAATCTATAATCATCACCCGCAGAACGTAATGTAACCAAGTTTTTCATTGCAATATCTCCACCTAACATTTCAAAAGAATTTCCAGCAGAAAAGCTACTCATTACATTTTCAATAACAGTTTTGTTACCTACTCCTGCAAAAGTTAAAGCGCTATAATCTTTAAATCCTTTAATTTTTTTACCTGCAAACTCTACTCTTAAAAAACGTAAAACTCCAGAATTTGCAGTGGCATTTGAACCACCGTAAATTGTTTGTGATGGATCAAGATCGTAGTTTACTGAAGATATACCACCAAACTTATTGATTGGAGCATCTCCTAGTATTACTAATCCACCCCAGTCACCTGCCTTTTTTACAGGCTTACTTGATGTGAATATAATAGGATCTGTTTCAGTTCCGTTTGCCTCAATTTTAGCTCCTTTGGCAATAATTAAAGCACCATTAGTTTCCGAATCTCCTTTAATAACTGTTCCAGCTTCGATAGTTAAAACGGCATTATTGGTTACATAAACAGGTCCTTGTAAAAGATACGTATTCTTCTTGTAAAGGGTAGTATTTGTAGTAATCTTCCCGTACAAAATTTGATTCGTTTCATTGTATTCCACCTTTGCAGGTTTAAATTCTGTCCAGTTGTTCAACCAGTTGGCTGAACCCATTATACCCTTTTCTTGTTGGGCATTAGCCGTAACTGTTACAGCTAATAATGCCATCCATTTTAAGTTAAGTAATTTCTTCATGGGGATTTGGTTTTAGAAATTTAGAACTAAAATAATAAAAATATTTTAATTATTCATTAAGTTGCTGTAATTCTCTCAACATTGACTCATAATATAAGATAGAAGAAATCAAATTTCCTTTGTCTGCATAGGGTGTCATTAGTCTTTGAAAATCAACTGTTGCTAATAAAAATTGTTGGGTATTGCTTTGCTGAGAAATTAATGCTTTCTGGTTTTCAGCGTTATCAGGAACTCCAACATCTGCCATAGTTACCCCTGGCTTGTTAGTTAAAGCAATATAAGGCAAAGTATTTACCAAAACTTTAATACGTTCTATATATAGTTCTAATAATGCTCCTTTTTGCATTCCGTCTAATTCACTTTTTTCATGAAATTTCTTAACAGAAGCTCCTACATTTATTATACTTATAGGTTTTTTTGCTTGAGCATTTATATTTCCTACTGCAAAAAGCATGAATAGGCTTAAAAAGATAATTTTTTTCATGGTTAATCTAAATTTTAGTTATTAAAGTTCTAATTGTTCAAAAATATACTTTTAAAACGAATTAACAAGTTTTTGAAAACTTTTTTTAATATTTCTTGTTAAATCAATTTTAAAGTTGTAAAAATAAATGCATTTCATTTTTTAACAACAATGCCAAAAGCGTGCCAAAAAACATAAGCTTGCTAAAAAAATGTGAAAAAGCCTGAAAACAAAGCCTTTATTTTAGTTTATTTTAACATCTTCAAACCGCAAAAATAATAAAATAATCATAAAAACATCTTTTTTTAAAGTCTATATTAAACTTTAAGGAGGTTTATTAAAGTTTTTTTATATTTAAAATTCATTTTTTTTGATTTAAAACACAACTAAACTACATTTGTTTTATGCTTTTTAAAGAAATTGTAGGTCAAGAACATATCAAAAATCACTTAATTACAAGTGCTGCTCACGGGAGAATTCCCCATGCGCAGTTATTTGTTGGTGGAGAAGGAACGGGGGTGCTACTCACCGCTATTGCTTATGCACAATATATTTTATGTGCAAATACAGGCTCTGAAAATCAAGGCAGAAATGAATCTTGTAATTTAAAATTTGGAAGTTTTTCGCATCCGGATTTGCATTTTGTCTATCCAACAGTGACAACCGAAGATGTAAAATCGAAACCGAAAAGCCTAGATTTCTTAGCTATTTGGCGTGAATTTTTACAACAAAAACCGTATGGAAGTCTTTTTGATTGGTATGAAAAATTAGGCGTTGGAAACAAACAGGGGGAAATTAGAGTGGAGGATGCTTCCGAAATTTTAAAATCGCTGGCGCTAAAATCCTACGAAGGCGGTTATAAAATCATGATCGTCTGGATGGCCGATAAAATGAATATCGCCGCTTCCAATAAATTACTAAAGCTTTTAGAAGAACCTACCGATAAAACCGTTTTTATTTTAATCACCGAAAACGAAGAAGATATCATTCAAACCATTCGTTCGCGTTGTCAAGTAATTCATTTTGCCGGATTAAGCGAAGGTGCGATTGCTTCTCACTTAGTTGAATATGAAGATGTTGAAGAGAAAAAAGCACATAAAATAGCACACAAAGCCCAAGGGAATTACAATAAAGCCGTACAGCTTTGTAATGAGATCAATGAAGATGCTCCGTTTGAAGAATGGTTTGTGACTTGGGTTCGTGCCGCTTTTAGAGCCAAAGGAAACGCAGCAGCCATTCAAGATTTGATTGGGTGGAGTGAGCAAATTGCTGGTTTAGGTCGTGAAACTCAAAAGAAATTTCTGCATTTTTGTATTGAAATGTTTCGTCAAGCGTTATTGCAGAATTATCAAGCGGAAAAAATGGTGTATTTTGAACCGTCAATTGGAGGCTTTAATTTTGATAAGTTTGCTCCGTTTATTACCGGAAATAACATTTCGGAAATTTACAAAGAATTGTCGGATGCGATTTACCATATAGAACGCAACGGAAATGCCAAGATTATTTTAACCGATTTATCAATAAAATTAACGCGTTTAATACATAAAAACTAAACCTATGGACAATTTAGCAGGATTAATGATATTGCTTTTTTTAGCAATTACTTTTTTACAATCAGGATATGATAAATTTACTGATTTTCAGGGCAATGTGGGATGGTTGAAAGAACATTTTGCGGGTACTTTTTTTGATGGAAAAGTAGACTTAGCACTAAAAACAGTTATGGTTTTCGAATTAATCGCAGGCTTACTTTGTATTGTGGGTATGATTGAAATGTCGATAAGCGGCGGAACAACTTTTGGTAAATACGGAACAGTTGTTTCCTGTGTAACCTTATTGATGCTGCTTTTTGGACAACGTCTTGCAAAAGATTATGATGGCGCCAGAACCATTGCTATTTATTTTATTACAGCTGTCCTTGGCGTGTATTTATTACAATAAACTTGCTTTTGACATTGTATGTCGTTAATCTATTTCCAAACTTGCTTTAAACCATTTCAATTCATCCCAAGTAAATTTAGTACCTACTTTTTCTTTCAACGGGGTTAAAGATTCTTCTTTGTAGCCTTTAAATGCTTGAGCTAATTCTTCGATTTTGTCTTCGGGTAATACTGCCGTAATCGGAATTGCTCCGCTGGATATGAGTTTTGCCATATGGCCGCCAATTGTTTGTGCCGAAAGCTTTCGCATCGCAGCAATTTCTTTAATTGTGTTTTGCTCTAGCCACAATTCGTAGGTTTCCTGAACCGTCGATTTTTTAGCCACTTTCTTAACTTTGGTTTTCTTAGTATAGCGTTCGATATCGGCATCGTCATCAATTAGCGTGATGTTCAAGGCTTTAAATTGTTGCTGAATCGCCTCAGATTTTTTAATTTTATAGGTTTTGATTTCCTCTGAAGTCAGATTTTCTTTCGAAATCGTTTCACGTGACGCAATGGTTTTTACCAGCAATTTGGCTTTCATCAATCGCAACACGGCTTTGATTTGCAGCTCTTCCAAAACCAATAATTCGTCAAAAAAAGCTTTAACTTTCTTAATGCGTTTGACTTCTTCCAGCTTCCATAAAATTTCATAAACCAGGTTGTCCATTTTCTCAAAAAAATAACCGTAGGCAGCATGGATTCTTTCTTCAATAAATTGGTAATCAATATTCTCTTCCGAAAAAAGCTTGTCCAATTGAAGACTAAATTTTCTAGCAGGTTCCAAAATTCCCCAAATCACTTCAGTCTGTTTTTGAGCCCAAATAAAATGCTTCGATTT
This sequence comes from Bacteroidota bacterium, assembly GCA_040385625.1. Lineage (GTDB taxonomy): Bacteria > Bacteroidota > Bacteroidia > Flavobacteriales > Flavobacteriaceae > Flavobacterium. Next base: position 282,958 of record JAZKHA010000008.1, on the reverse strand, counting down.
TTCTGAATTTTCACCTTTCTCGTTATAACTAAACTGGTGATTGCGCCATTCCTGAGCCAAATCATTCCAATCGAAAGCCGATTTCAAACACTGCAGCAAGAATTTTTTAGTCTCTTGTTCCAAAGAATTGGCTAAAATTTCATCATCGGCTTTGTTCTCTGCATAATCCATCACATCGATGTCACTCGAAATACCATTCATTTGCAATGGGGAAAGCAAAACTAAGCCTTCTAAAGAGCGTAAACGCGACAAAGCCACATATGCTTGTCCGGGTAAAAAAACTTGCGACACATCGAGCGCAGCTTTGTCGAATGTTAATCCTTGACTTTTATGCACCGTTATGGCCCAAGCCAGTTTGATAGGGTAGTGGACAAACGTTCCTAAAATTTCCTCTTCAATTTCTTTGGTATCGTGATTTACAGTGTATCGAATGTTTTCCCATTCGTATTTATCAACCGTAATCGTTATATTTTCATCGGGGAAGTGAACCAGGATTTCTTCTTGTGAAAGGGATTTGATAATACCCATTTTTCCATTAAAAAAGCGCTTTTCCGGAGATAAATCGTTTTTGAGAAACATGACTTGTGCGCCGATTTTTAATTGTAGGCTTTCATCGACCGGGAAAATTTTTTCAGGAAAATCGCCAATGATTTCGGGTTGGTATTGGACTAATTTTCCTTCTAATTCCGCCAATGCTTTGGCATTCATTCCGTCTGCTTTGGCATTATGAGTCGTTAAAGTGATGTATCCTTTGTTTTCTTTTAAATCGAAATTAGGCTTGACATATTGATTCAGAATTTGAACATCGTTGGTTGAAATCTGATTGTTTCTCAAATTGTTCAAAACCGAAATAAAAAGGTCATCCGTTTGACGAAAAATCTTGGAAAGCTCAATATATAAAGGCGGATTCAGCTGAATGACATGCGAATGGAAAAAGAATTTTCCATTGTAATAATTGCGCAATATTTTCCATTCCTCGTCTCGAATCACGGGTGGTAATTGCATCAAATCTCCAATAAATAGCACTTGAACGCCACCAAAAGCCGTTTTCTTTTTTCGAACCGATTGCATCATAAAATCGATGGCGTCTAAAACATCGGCGCGAAGCATACTGACTTCGTCTATGATTAGCAATTCCATATTTCGGATGACTGATTTTTTTAAACCACTCATTTTAAAGTGTCTGGCTAACGTTTGCTTGGTTTCAAACTTGACAAAATCGGAAAATTGAGGTGCTGAATTGTCGGGAATAAAACCGGCGAAAGGCAACTGAAACATGGAGTGAATGGTCACGCCACCAGCATTTAACGCTGCAATACCTGTGGGAGCGACCACCACGACATTTTTGTGGGTAGTTTTGATGATTTCGCGAAGAAGCGTTGTCTTTCCGGTGCCCGCTTTTCCAGTAAGGAAAATATTACGCTGGGTTTGATTGATGAACTGTAAGGTGTATTTGGCGTCTTGTGATAAGTTTTCCATTTGGCGTATAAATATTTGGCTAAAATATTCATTTTTTTTAAAATGATTGCACTATATCTGACAGGTTTCTTAATCCTGTCAGATAAAAAAAAAGCCTTCAATCGTTGAGAATGAAGGCTTTTAACATCAGTTAATTTGAAAGAATTACTTCTTTTCTTCTTTTTTAGCTTCAGCTGGTTTTGCTTTAGCAGCATATTTATCATTTAATGCCTTGATAACATCTTTTGTGATATCGTATGAATCTTTTGCATATAAAACGGTAGCTGCATCTCCAGTTCCGTACACATAGTCGTAGCCCTTATCTTTTCCGTAACCCTTGATGAATTCACGTACTTGTTTCACGATAGAATCACGTTCCTTACCACCTTCAGCTTGCAATTCTTGCATTATAGCTTGTTGAGCATAGCCTAATTGCTGATCTCTTTGTTGCAATTCGGCATATTTTTGTTGTGCCCATGCTTGACCTTTAGCCATAGCATTTTGTTGAAAGCTTTTTTTCTCAGCATCTAATTTTTTAGCTTCTACTTCAAGTTCTCTTCCTTTAACTTCACCTTTGGTTTTGAATTTTTCATTCAAATCTTTAGCTTCGTTATATTCCTCCATCATTTTAACGGTGTCGATATAAGCAGTCTTGAATTCTTTAACTTCAGTTGTTTTGTTACAAGCGATTGCTGAAATAACGACAGCAGCTAATACTACAATTTTTTCCATTGTTATTTTTTAGTTTAATTTTTTAAATTTTGGTAAAAATAGAACTTTTATTTTGTAAGCCACAAATTCACGAATTTTTTTATAATAGTTTTTAACGCGATTCGTAAATAATATTTGTGAATTCGTGGCAAAATAAAGTATCATTAAATCTTATCGTTATTCTGTTTTGATAATATTTATCGATTAAAAACGAATTAAATAGTTTTAATCTTAGCTTAAATCAAAAAGCGATAAGGTGTTTTGTTGTTTTGAATGAAAAAAGCGCTAAAAAGCGCTTTAAAATAAGTTTTAGTGGTTTTTTATCACGTAAATGTGCGAGGAGTATTCTTTCGAAGTGCTTGCCTTTATATTAGAATTTAAACCGACCCAAAAGGCTTTAAAAAAATTCATTTTCCCGGTTTTATATTTTTCCGATAGGAGGGAAACATAAAAACTATCAAAAATCATTGGAAGGATTTTTACCAACTTCATATTTTCACGTGAAACCAATTTTTCAATACTTGTTTTAGAAAAATGCCACAAGTGTCTTGGCACATCATAAGCAGCCCAAAATATTCCGTAATGTTGTGCGTCGTACGATTTGTAATTAGGAACTGCAATAATAATCGTACCGTTTGGCTTTAACAAACGCTTTAATTCTTTGATTTGATGCGTTACATCCGGTACATGTTCCATCACATGCCACATGGTAATTACATCAAATTGCTGATTTCCAATACTTTCAATAGTATTTTGAAACGAAATTCCTTTAGAAATGGCTAATTTTTTAGCATTTTCATTCGGTTCAATACCTGTTGTTTGCCATCCTTGCGCTTTTGCAGTGACTAAGAAGTCTCCCGTTCCTGCTCCGATATCCAACAAGCTTCCTTTTTCAAAATGGTACGAATTAATAATGCCTACTTTCTTTTTCAAGGAGTAGGATTTTACTAAGTGGTAAATTTTTTCGAACAAAGAACGTTTGGCATCGGTATGCGAAATATAATCGTCGCTTTCGTAGTATTTACCCAAAACCGACAATTCGGGCTGTGGATGGGTTTTTAATAATTGCAATTCTTCGTCTACTAACAATTCGAAATTTTCTTTGGAAATTGAATGGTCTTTGACTTTTATATAAACGTTTTGATCTGAAAAATTCATTTTTTATTTCTTATAAATATATCGCTTCCACGGAATTTTTTTAATTACGTTCCACGTGAAACATTTTACTTTTAACTTCTTCTTTTAACTATCTTCCCATAAAAACCAACATGACCGAAATATCACTTGGTGAAACACCACTAATACGCGACGCTTGTGAAATGGTCACTGGACGAATCTTTTTTAATTTTTCACGCGCTTCATACGACAGCGACTTTAACGCATCATAATCGAAATTATCAGGGATTTTGATGTTTTCTAGTCGGTGTAATTTTTCGGCATTAGTGCGTTCCTTTTCGATATAACCCGAATATTTGACTTGGATTTCGGCTTGCTCTAACATTTCTGTATCTAGATTGTGTTCTTTGGTATACTCCACCACTTTTTCAAATCGCATCATATCTTCCATTTCAATCTGTGGACGGGAAAATATTTTAAACATTTTATCACCTTGTGTTATGGTAGAACTTTCTTTGGCTTCTAAAACCGGATTGGCTTCCGCAATCGAAACCGAAGTTTCTTTAAAGAAAGCAACCATTTTATCGGCTTCATTAAATTTCTGCTCCATACGACGCATACGGTCATCAGACGCTAAGCCGATTTTATTCGACATTGGTGTTAAACGGTAATCGGCATTATCTTGACGCAATAACGTTCTGTATTCGGCACGAGAGGTAAACATACGATACGGCTCTTCTGTTCCTTTGGTAATTAAATCGTCAATCAAGACTCCGATATAGGCTTCGTCTCTTTTCAATGTAAATTCATCACGGTCTTGTGATTTCAAGGCTGCATTAATTCCTGCTATCAATCCTTGAGAAGCCGCTTCTTCATATCCTGTCGTTCCGTTAATTTGTCCGGCGAAATACAATCCAGAAATCAATTTCGTTTCCAAAGTATGTTTCAATTGTGTAGGGGGGAAGTAATCGTACTCGATAGCATAACCGGCTCTAAAGAATTTTACATTTTCAAATCCTTCCACCGAACGCAAAGCCTTAAACTGAACATCTTCTGGAAGTGACGTAGAAAATCCGTTCACATACACTTCGCATGTATTCCATCCTTCAGGCTCTACAAAAAGCTGGTGACGGTCTTTATCGGCAAAACGATTAATTTTATCTTCGATAGATGGACAATATCTTGGTCCAAGTGATTTAATTCTTCCGTTAAACATAGGAGAACGTTCAAATCCTTCGCGCAACAAATCGTGCACCAAAGGAGAGGTATAGGTCATATGGCAATCTCTTTGAATCGCCAATGGTTTTGTAATATTAGAATACGAAAATTTGGAAGGATTTTCATCTCCTGGTTCAACGCGCATTTTAGAATAGTCTAACGAACGTCCATCCACACGTGGGGGAGTTCCAGTTTTCATCCTGCCGGATTGAAAACCAAGTTTTACTAAATCTTCTGTGATGCCGTAAGAAGCACTTTCACCTGCACGACCTCCGCCAAATTGTTTGTCGCCAATATGAATCAAACCATTTAAGAAAGTTCCATTGGTCAACACTATTGTTTTGGCATAAATCGACAATCCAAGCGCCGTTTTAATTCCGACTACTTTTCCACCTTCGGCAATAATACCAGCCGCCATTTCTTGATAAAAATCAAGATTTGGAGTTTGCTCCAGCATTAAACGCCATTCTTCTGCAAAACGCATACGATCACTTTGCACACGAGGCGACCACATGGCAGGCCCTTTCGATTTATTCAACATCTTAAACTGAATCGCCGTTTTATCGGAAACAATTCCAGAATACCCACCTAATGCATCAATTTCACGAACAATTTGCCCTTTTGCAATTCCGCCCATAGCCGGGTTGCATGACATCTGTGCAATGTTTTGCAAACTCATTGTCACCAATAAAGTTTTACTTCCTAAATTGGCAGCAGCCGCGGCAGCTTCACAACCTGCGTGACCTGCACCAACAACAATAACATCGTATTTATCTAAAAACATCTTGATTCCTATTTATTGTTTCACGTGAAACAATATTATTTATTATAAATTTAAAAACTATAATTTGTTTATCACAACCAAAAAAAATCATCTTGAGTTGTGTTGAACAAATGAATTGAAAAATTTAAAATTTGTTTCACGTGAAACAAATTTTAAAAAGCAAAGTCCAAATGTTTCACGTGAAACATTCAGAAAGAAAATATAGCACTATTGTTTCACGTGAAACATTTGGATTTTTTCATCTTCTTTAGAGCGCATTAAAGCTTCATCAGATTCTGATTTGTCTTTATAACCACAATAGTGGAGTACGCCGTGAATAAGAACACGTTTCAATTCTTCTTCAAAAGGAATATTTAAATCATTGGCATTGTCTTGTACACGTTCCACAGAAATAAAAATATCTCCAGAAATAATATCTCCTTCAGTATAATCGAAGCTAATGATATCGGTTAATGTATCGTGGTCCAAATACTGCTGATTGATTTCCAACAGGTATTCATCATCGCAGAAAATATAAGACAATTCTCCTAGTGATTTTCCTTCAGAAAATATAACGTTTTCAATCCAATCAGAATAAACATCTTCATTCGATAAGGTAAATTCTGTTTCGTAATTATAATTTATCATTCTCTTTAAAATACTCTTGTACTCGTTTATTAAATTGCGAGCGCAAAGGTAGTGTTTGTCTGTTTAAAATTTCAATACTATTTAAATATTCTTGTAGCTTTTGCGGAAGGGCAGGGGCGGTATTATTGAACTCTTTTGTGTTGGTATTGGATTGGCGTTTGCTATCTTGGTTTTGCTCTTGTGCTGCTTTCTCTAATTTTAATAATTCGTATTTAAGGTTTAACGCCTTTTGCACTAACTGTTGTGAGAACCCTTTATTGATTAATTGCTTTTCAATTTGTTTCATCTGTTCCAACACTTCTCTACCTTGACCACCCAAACCATTACGCTGTAATTCCTTTTCTAATGCATCACGTAATTGCTGTTGTTGCTTTAAAATATCCAATACATTTTGAGCATCGCCTTCTCCGTCAGTACCTTCCTTGCCGTTTTGTCCATTCGATCCTTGCCCTTGGCCTTGCCCTGGTTTTGATCCAGGTTTATCTCCTGGCTTGTCACCCGGTTTCGAGCCCGATTCGCCATTTTGAGGTTTCTCACCTTCTTTTCCAGATTTCCCTTCACCCATTTTTTTACCCAGTTGTTCTTGCTTCTTGATGATATCCGGTAATTGCATGCCGCTACCTTGACCTGGTTTTGGTTTCCCTTTTCCCATACCCGACATTTGCATTTGCATACCGTTAAGAATATCTGCCAACATGTTGGCTAAATTATTAGCACTAGTAAATGTATACTGCTGACTTGCCGTACCACGACTCACTTGATTTTCGGTAAAATAATCGATTCCTTTATCAATTTGATAATAGATGTTACCGATTTCCTGAGTTACTTTTTCTCCAATTTTAGGGTTACGTAATGACATCGCAAACAAACTATCATCAACATGTTTGAACTGGTATTTTAAATCTTGTTGCATTTTTATATACTTCGGAAAAGAAGAAGACACACCTTTAATTGCTTTAAAATTCCCCATCAATTTTTCCTGAGAAAAAGAAAACTCTAAAAGATTATCGACAATTTGACGCAACATTTTAATGTCTTCATCCATTTGTTCTTGCTCGCCACCTTGCATATCGCTTTGCATAGACTGTGCCATTTGTTGCATTTTTTTTGCCGCACTTTTTTGTTTAGGAGATGCCTTTTTCTGATCATTATTTTTCAGCTCCTGAGCTGCATTTTGTATATCTTTCTCAATGCTTTGCTCTTTCTCTTTATCGTTCGGAATGTCTAAAGGTGATTTTAATTCTTTGTTTTCCTTTTGCAATTCCTCTAATTCCTTTTGAAGTTTATCAAACTCCTTGTTGATTTCATTTTGTTTCTCCTCGTTATTTTCTTTACTGTCGGAAAGTGCCTCTTGCTTTTCAGCTAATTTTTCTAATTTATCGGCAACTTGTTGCGCTTTCTTCTCCACATAATAACGCTTGGTCAACTCCACTAATTGTTCCAAACTCTTAGTTTGATTTTTAGATTTTTGTTGGAATTTTTCTATTTTCTCAAACAAATCTTCTTGTTGCAATTTTTCATTCAGCTCTTTCAATTCGTCCAAAAGCTTTTTGTTTTTCTCTAAATCTTTATCGACATTTTCAAGACGCTTTTCTAATTCTTCTTTCTTCGGATCATTTTCCTTTGGATTGAATTTGTCTAAATTCTCCTTAATCTTTTCGGTGAAATTCTTCATCATCTCTTCTTGTTGTTTTTGACGTTTGATGAAGTCATTCATTTTTTGCTGCTCTTTATAATCCAAATCCTTTTTCTCTTTATTGGCATTTTGCAATTTTTCCAATTCCGATTGTTGCTTCTCTTGAGCTTTTAAAGATTTCGACAGACTATTAATATTGTCGTTTTGTTGTTCTAAAAACTCTTCTTGCTTTTCCGCTTCTGTAGATTCTCTGTGAGAAAAAACGGATGATTTAGCCGATTTGAAACCGTGTACCGCATCGTTATCGAAAACCTCAAAATAATAGTCATATGCAATGCCAGGAGTAATAGTAAGATTACTAGGAAAAGCAAACACAAACTTATCATACACTCCTTGTTTGAAAGATATTGTTCCACGCTTGGCTAGCTTCGGATTGTCTTTAGGAAAATATACGATACTCAATCTACTGAAACCATAATCGTCGGAGATTTGACCCAAAAGAAAAGGAGTTTCGGTTTTTAAACTATCTGGAGCTTCTTCCACTTTAATGGTTGGGTCTTGATCTTTGACAATATTGATGGCATAACTCAGTTTTTCGTAGTTTTTAACCAATTTGTTAGACGTAAGTATTTGATATTCTGAATTTTGAAACAAAGATTTAGACAATTTGAACTCATTTCCAACATTTTGAAAGTTCAAAAGCGTTTTATCTTGTTGCATTTGAACCGAATTGGTTGCGATAGCATTAATCTTCCAAGTAATTTGTGTGCCTTCCGGAACAATAGCGTTTCCGGTTCCTTTAATAATTTCAGATTTCTTACCCAAGTAGTTTGGATAATTTAAAACCATTTCAAAGTTTTCTATGGCTGGGACGGTTGCCACTTTTAAAATAAAGTCTTCAGAAGCTACTTCGTTTGCTTCGATATGAAAATCAATATCACTTACTGGTTTCTCGAAAGTATATTTGAACTCACCCGCCGAAACGTTTTCCATAAAGTAACTTTCGTCATTGATGACAATCATTGCTTTTTCAGGAACAATAGTTCCGTGGGTTGTAACAAGCAAAGTAAAATCTTTGTTTTGTTCGGTTTGTAATGCATTGGCAACCAAAAATTCAAATGGAGCAGGAGGTAAGAATTGCTCTTTATAGTTCACCACACGGTGCATACTTTCTGTGATATACTTTTCTTTACCAGAAAGCATAAAGAAAAGTAAAATCAAAAGTGGAATGATGGCAATGGGAATGTATTTTTTATTCTGATTGAAATCGACTGCATTCGCAAACGGAATTGGTTGTAAAGCATTTGCTTTTTGATCAATTGATGCCAATAATAATTCCGATTGGTTTTTGTCATTGACCAATTGCAGAAAATTAATCAGCTTATCGTTAACGGAAGAAAAATGATTTCCAATAATTTTGGAAGCCTCATTATAATCAATTCCCTTTTGTAATTTAAACAATTTGAAAACTGGAAATAGAATATAACGCCCGAGTAAAAACAATTCAACAACCACAAACAACCAAAACAGAATAGTTCTGCCGGTAGGTTTTAACCAAAGAAAATATTCTACAAAACTGGTCAAAAGAAGGTATATCAAACCCAATCCTACGAAAAACAATGTTCCACGTAGGAGTTCGTTAGTATAGAACTTTTTGATAAATTCTTCTAATTTGTTAAATATGATCTCTTTTGCACTCACAATTACACTCAGTTGTTAATAACCTCTAAAGTTATGAAAATTTAGATAACTAAATAACATTGTTTTTTGCCACGAATACACGAATATAATATTGAGTTGTTTTAAAAATATTCGTGGATTTGTGGCTAATTAAATTTTATCTTTGCACAAATTTTTAATTATGTCTAAGCCAGTAAGAGTGCGATTTGCACCCAGTCCAACAGGACCTTTACATATTGGTGGTGTTCGCACCGCTTTATTCAACTATTTGTTTGCTAAAAAACATAATGGCGTTTTCTATTTGAGAGTAGAAGATACCGACCAAACACGTTTTGTTCCTGGAGCAGAAGCGTATATTATGGAAGCTTTAGAATGGTTAGGAATTGCTCCTGATGAAACAGTAGGGAAGAATGAAAAATTTGGTCCATATCGTCAAAGTGATCGAAAAGAAATATACAAACAATATGCTGATCAATTAATCAATTCAGGTTGGGCGTATTATGCGTTTGATTCGGCAGAGAAACTAGACGAGTTACGTAAAACCACGGAAGCTTCTGGTCAGACCTTTATTTACAACCATTCGGTTCGTGACACTTTAAATAACTCGTTGACTGTTTCACGTGAAGTGGCAGAACAGCGAATTGCAAACGGCGAAGCCTATGTAGTACGTTTTAAAACACCGGTGAATGAAACATTGCATTTGCAAGACATTATTCGTGGCGATATAAAATTTGACACCAATTTATTAGACGATAAAGTATTGTTTAAAGGTGACGGAATGCCAACTTACCATTTGGCGAATATTGTTGATGATCATTTAATGGAAACTTCTCATGTTATTCGTGGAGAAGAGTGGTTGCCATCCATGCCATTACACGTTTTATTATACAAAGCATTTGGCTGGGATGCACCAGAATTTGCGCATTTACCATTGATTTTAAAACCTATCGGAAACGGAAAATTATCGAAACGTGATGGTGATAAAATGGGATTCCCAGTATTTCCATTAGAATGGAAAACCGAAGAAAGCACGTCTATGGGTTACCGTGAAAACGGTTTCTTCCCAGAAGCGGTTGTAAATTTCTTAGCTTTATTAGGTTGGAATGATGGAACGGAACAAGAAATCTTTTCGTTGGAAGAATTAGTACAAAAATTCGATTTGGCACGTGTGAACAAATCGGGAGCGAAATTTGATCCAGAGAAAAACAAATGGTTCAACCATCAATATTTGCAAAAGCAAGAGGATAAAGTGTTAGCAGAAATGTTTCACAAAGTCTTAGCAGAAAAAGGCATAACTACAAATCTTGATGTAACACGAATTGTTTCTTTAAACAAAGAAAGAGCCAATTTTGTGAATGATTTATGGGAGTTGACGGATTATTTCTTTGTAGCACCAACAAGCTATGATGAAAAAGCAGTTAAAAACTGGAAAGAAGAAACGCCTGGTTTAATGACGCAATTAATTGGGGTTTTAGAAGGTATTTCCGACTTTACTAGCGCCAATATCGAAACCATAGTAAAAGAATGGTTAACAGCAAATGAAATAGGAATGGGGAAAGTAATGCAGCCGTTCCGTTTGAGTTTAGTCGGGAAAATGATGGGACCGCATTTGTTTGACATCGTAGAGATGATTGGAAAACAAGAATCCATCCAACGCATTCAAAAAGCAATCGATACGATATAAAAAATAAACCCCAGCAAATGCTGGGGTTATTTATTATAAGTTAAGAAGTAACTGCCCGGATATCATCCCAACATGTCCTTTAAAATCACGGTTATTGTTTTTTAATCGCAAATCGTCAAATTTATTCAAATTGTTCATGATGTTGTTTAACCCGTATTGGTAAAAAACAATTGCTCTTATATTTTTTCCTCCTGCTGATGCACCGATATAAAAATTACCGTTGATTTTGGTAATATCCAAAATGTCATTGGCTGAAAGAGTCGTTCCTTTAATGATATTATTTTCATTCCCATCAGCAATTTTCAATTTCCCATTGACTTGTAAAACAGGTCCAAAGTCAATCGATACATGTCTGTTGGCAAAATTAGCACTTAATAATAAACGGATTTGAGCACCTGAAAGAGTGTACTTTACTTGTTCTTGTTGTAACAACACATTGGTGGTTTCTACCGAGAAATTACTTTCGGTAAACTGCATTCCAAAAATCATACTCCAATCGTTGTAGTAATTTCCACGTACTGAGAAACCACCAATCCAACCCATTTCTGCTTTGGTGTTAAAGTTTGACGTAAACAAAGACAAGTTGGTTACCCCACCTGAAATACCAATGTGGTTCCCATCATTTTTTCGGTATTGCGAAAATGAAAAGGTGGAAGTTAAAATCAATATAATCAGTAAAATACGTTTCATTCCTATAAATTTTGTTGCGAAAGTAAAAATAATAATTGAGATGGCCTTTGTAACTTTTAAAATAAACCCACGTATAATAACTATAACAAACTAATCTCTAAAACTATGGGACCTTTTTTTATTGCCATTCTATTTTTTGGCTTTATTCTTTTAATGTCATCTTTCTTTACTGTTAAACAACAAACTGCGGTTGTTATTGAGCGTTTCGGAAGATTTTTGAGCATCAGAAACTCCGGTTTACAGCTTAAAATTCCTATTATTGACCGAATTGCGGGTCGTGTAAATTTACGTATTCAACAATTGGATGTTATCATTGAAACCAAAACAAAAGACAACGTTTTTATCAAAATGAAAGTTTCGGTTCAATTTAATGTTATCCAAACCAAAGTGTACGAAGCATTTTACAAATTAGAATATCCACATGATCAAATTACAGCTTATGTATTTGACGTGGTTCGTGCTGAAGTGCCAAAATTAATTTTAGACGATGTGTTTTTAAGAAAAGACGATATTGCCATTGCGGTGAAACGTGAATTGAATGAATCTATGACTACTTATGGTTATGATATCATCAATACTTTGGTAACCGATATCGATCCAGATATTCAAGTAAAAAATGCCATGAACCGTATTAATGCTGCCGATCGTGAAAAAACTGCTGCAGAATTTGAATCAGAAGCACAGCGTATTAGAATTGTAGCCAAAGCCAAAGCAGAAGCAGAAAGTAAAAAACTACAAGGTCAAGGTATTGCTGATCAAAGACGCGAAATTGCTCGTGGATTGGTAGAAAGTGTGGAAGTATTAAATAATGTAGGAATCAATTCACAAGAAGCATCTGCTTTAATTGTGGTAACACAACATTATGATACATTACAAGCGATTGGTGCTGATACCAATAGTAATTTAATTTTATTACCGAATTCGCCACAAGCAGGAAGTGATATGTTAAATAATATGGTGGCGAGTTTTACGGCTAGTAATCAAATTGGTGAAACCATGAAAAACCAGCCAAAACGAGTTAAGAGTACAAAAAATCAAACGTCAACGGATTATAATCCATCGGATACATCAAATCCAGGCGAAGAAGTACCTTCATAAACAATATTTTTTTCAAAAGAAAGAGCTCCAAAATGGAGCTCTTTTTATTTTACGAACTTATTAATAAGAAACGGAATTACTACTTTTTGAAGTAAACCATATTTAGTAATCGCACCACTAAAACCGTCTAAAACATTCTGTATCATACTGTGTGGCGATAATCCTTCTATGGTTTTTTCAACGGAAAGCGATAATTTCTGGTTGTGAATTTCTTTTTGGAGTTTTAGTATTTCCAAATCTCTGTCAATTTCTTCATAAGAAGTATACACCCTACTTTTCATATGCGACGATTAATCGTTAAAAAATATTTTTGAGAATTTTTCCAGAATGGTACTTTCAACAATCTTATCTTTTACAAAATAAACAACTAACATCAGTACAAGATATATTCCTCCCACAACCAAGAATCCAACTAGGTTATTTTCAAACACTTTCCCTAAAAACAAGGCTAAAGCAATGGAAGAAAAAAAGAGAAACATCACTAAAAAAAAAGCCAACAAAAGCATTTTCAGCAATACCGTTGCTGATTTTGTAACAACCTTGAACAACCAAAGTTTATAATAGGCAATATTACTGTCAATTACATCCTTTACTTTTTCCTGAACTTCCTCTGCACTTTCTTTGATGTTATCAAAAGGCATAATTAGTTTTTAGCAGTTGCAGCCTCTTTTTTTAACTCGCCTAGTTTTCTTTCCATCGCGTCAATCACTTCTTCTCTTTTAGAATCGGTGTGCGAAAGGAAATATTCAAATTTAGATTCTAAGTCAATGTTACCTTTTTTAAATCTGTTTTTAAGATTTTCAGTAACATCATCAAAACCGTCTTTTATTTTTTTACGGGTGTTCGCTCCTTTATCGGGTGCAAACAAAATTCCCAATCCTGCTCCAACAGCAGCTCCTGCCAAAATCCCCAATAATATGTTTCCTGTGTTGTTTGTCATGATTTCAAATTTTTAAATTAATATTTATAAAAAACGCGAATTTTATAATCCGCATTATGAATTTACGAATTATAAAGAGAATTTAGTGTTAACTTCTTGTTAATAAGATAGTTACGATTATTAAAATTAAAATGGAGGCAAATTAGGAGAAAAACTGCTTATGAAACCTGTGTTATCATACAAAAATGGTGCTTCAACCGATGATCATCTGAGTAAACGTCATAAATTTTGGTTTAAAATCTAAAAAATGGAAATTTGAAGCAAATATTTATTTTAAAGACTTTTCAGGAACTAAAATTTAAAAGACAGTAATTTTACTAACTGTTTTTTAAAAATGTCTTACAATTAATTTATGAAGGTCGCTTTTAATAAATATTTTCAATCGTTTTTAATAATCTATATAAAAAATCTATAATTAAAAAAGCCCACTTAAAAAGTGAGCTTTTAACCAATTTTAAAAAAAATCTACTTATAGTTGTGGTTGGTTGAGTAATTATTGTTTTTTACATTTTTATAAATTTACCCAAATAACTTTTTTCTTCCGAAGTTATTTTCATGATGTAAATTCCATTTTCTAATTGTTGCACATCAATTTGAGTGTTGCCTCCTTTTTGTTCTAACACTTTTTTTCTAGTTAAATCGATAATTGAAACTGTATCAATGGACAAATTCATTTTATTGTTAATATTTAGTAATCCTGTCGTTGGATTTGGATGTACCGAAAAAGTTGCTGCTGAAAATTCTTCTGTTGATAAAGTCACAGGGCAAGCAATGGCTACTGGTGCATTTCTATTAGTCATACTACCGTCACCCAATTGACCAGAACCATTAAAACCCCAAGCCGACAAACTGCCATCCGTTTTTAAAACGACAGATGTTTGTCCTCTTGAAAAACCTTGCGCCCAATTGGTATCGGTACCAATTTGTACAGGTGCTGATCTATAAGAAACGGTTGTGCCATCACCAAGCTGACGGCTAGAGTTATTACCCCAAGCCCATAAAGTACCATTTTCTTTAACAGCTAAACTGTGTGAAGTACCAGCAGATACATTCGCCCAACCTTTCGCAATTCCAATTTGAACAGGAGCGTTAATACCAGTGGTTGCTGAATAAGTCCCATTCCCAACTTGTCCATAATTTCTTTGTCCCCAAGCCCATAAGGTACCATCAGTTTTTATAGCAAGTGTATGTCCGTTTCCTGTCGAGATTTTTTCCCAATCTTCGTCGAATCCTGATAGAACAGGTACATAACTATTACCATAACCACCGTTACCTAATGATCCAGCACTACCATGTCCCCAAGCCCATATGGTCCCATTAGCCTTTAATGCAATTGTATAATTAGCTCCAGCATTAGCATCTTTCCAGTCGGTTTCAGTACCAACTTGACCCGGTACCAATCTATAAACAGAACCAGATTGAGTTCCATCACCCATTTCTCCACTTGAGTTTACTCCCCAAGTCCACAGTGTCCCATCCGTTTTTATAGCTACAGTATGATTTTTTGAATCTACAGAAACCCAGTTGGTGTCGGTACCAATTTGAATAGGAGAAAGCTTGTTCGTTTGGGTTCCGTCACCAATTTTTCCAAATTCATTGTTACCCCAGGCCCACAGTGTCCCATCCGTTTTTATAGCGAAAGAAGAACCATATCCCGAGTTAATAAATTTCCAATCGCTTGCTGTTCCTACTTGTGTTGGGACAGTTCTAATGGTTATATCACCCATTCCTAATTGTCCTGTATCATTCTTTCCCCAAGCCCACAAAGTACCATCCGTTTTGATTCCTAAAGTATGTTGAATTCCAGAAGAAATACTTTGCCAACATTGGGCATTGATTTGAAAAGTAATAAACAATAATAATAAAGTAATTTTTGTTTTCATTCTTTTTGTGTTTTATGGTTTAATGCTCCAAATATATTGGTAACGAAACATAAAACATAAAAAAACACTACTCAAAAACTACTCAAACCTTATAAATCAGCACTTTATAGATTATATAAAACAGCTGAAAGGTTATCGTTTGAGTCTAAATCCATCTTTTTTCTGATACGGTATCTGGAATTTTCAATACTTCTAATGGACAAATTCAGGATAATTGCCATGTCTTTATTCTTTAAATTAAGATAAATCAGAACGCAAATTTTTCTTTCTTCTTCGGTTAAGAATGGATAAGCTTTCTCTAGTTTGTACGAAAATTGAGCATCGACCTGGTTGAATAATTCGTCTTTATTATCATTAATTAATTTGAAATTTTGAAATTCTAAAAGCAGTTTTCCAAGTTCTGTTTTACTTTCTGAATCTTTTGTTTGGTTTTGAACCTGCTTTAAATTTTCTTTAAAACGCTCAATGAAATCATTGTTTTTAACAAAATTCATTACCATTTTTTCCGTTTTGCTTTGCGTAAATTCCAGTTTGTCTTCCGTTTGATGAATCGCGTGACTTAGAGTTTTTACCTTGCTTCTTTGTTTTTTGATAAGGAAATAGGATAAAAACAAAATCCCTATTAAAAGTACAATCAGAAAAAAGATTCGTATTCGGGTTGCGAACTTTTCGTTTTCAAGCAACTGAATTTTTTGCTCTTTAATTTGCAAATCCAGCTTTTGATTTGCTAATTTATTGAGTGTTTCAATGTTTTCAAACTTTAAAGTGGCTATGGCATTGTCTGATAATTCTTTATATTCAAGATGTGATTGAAGATTTTTATACGCTTTATTAAACTCTAATTTTCCTTCGTAAATTTCTGAATAAAGCAAATATAAATTTGCTTTTAATACATTACTATCACTATTTAGAAGCATTTTTTCACTTTTTTGATTGTAAAAAAATGCTTTATCGTATTGCTTCATTTTGATAAAACTTTCGGCTAAATTTTGATAGGTTAACATTTCCATCTTTTCCATATTCTTTTCATGTTTAAGAATAGAAAGCGCTTCAAGATAGTAGTTTACAGCAATGTCATATTGCTTCAATTGTGAATAAATAGCACCAACATTTATTAGTAATATTGCTTTCTTTTTTTGCTTTGTTCCTTTATCTTTTATAATAGGAATAAGTATTTTAACTGCGTCTTGCTCATGCCCAGTAACAATTAAAAGAGAAGCTATTTTTGCATTAGCATTTGCTAATTCACTTAAATTATTGGTTTTTTGGAAATGTTTTTTAGACTCCGTTAATAATTCTAGGCTTTTTTTATAGTTACCAATGTGACGTTGAAGACTTCCTAAGCTCCCAATAAGAATACCTATTTCTTTATTAAGTTTGTTTGTTTTTGCTAAATGAAGTGCTTTCTGATAAAATTGATTGGATTTATCATATACTTCAAGATTTGCATAGCTATCACCTAAAAGTTTATAGGCATCGATATTTAGTGTATCGTTGTTGGACTTCTCAACTAAATTTTCTATTTCCAAAATGGTTTTGGAATCCACTTTATTTTCTTTGGCTGATTGTAAAACTTTTTCCAGCCTGCTTTCTTGAGCAGTTACAGCTGAAAAAATGAATACCAAAAAGAAACAATAGAGTGATTTTTTAAACATGTGTAACAATTGCTGAATTAAACTTAAAAGTAAATAAAAACGCGCTAATTAGCGCGTTTTTGATATGATTATGATGTTATTCTTTGCTTTCTACTTTAGCCCAAGTATCTCTCAAACCTACGGTCTTATTGAACACTAATTTTTGAGCACTAGACTCTTTATCGGTACAGAAATACCCCAAACGTTGAAATTGGAAATGATCCAGTTCTTTTGTGGATAGTAAACTTGGCTCTACATATCCTGTAATCACTTTTAAGGACTCTGGATTAATATATTCTTTGAAGTCTACCTCTTTGTTTCCATCCGGGTTTTCGTGGGTAAACAATCGGTCGTAAATACGTACTTCAGCTTCCACCGCATGTGGTACAGAAACCCAGTGAATAGTTCCTTTCACTTTGCGTTTACTCGCTTCCGAACCGCTTCCAGAACGGGTATCTGCATCATATGTAGCATGGATTTCGGTGATGTTTCCATCAGCATCTTTCACTACGCTTTCGCCTTTGATGATATAGGCATTCTTCAAACGAACCTCTGTTCCAAGTGTTAAACGGAAGAATTTCTTATCGGCTTCTTCTTTAAAATCTTCTCTTTCGATGTAAATTTCTTTTGAAAAAGGCACTTTTCTAAACGTTAATACTTCTTCTTCAGGATTGTTTTCGGCTTCTAACCATTCTTCTTGTCCGTCAGGATAATTGGTAATGACTAATTTTATAGGATCTAAAACCGCCATCACACGTGGGGCTGTTTTATTCAAATCTTCACGAACACAGAATTCTAAAAGCGACACATCAATCAAATTGGTACGTTTGGCAATTCCAATAGTATCGGCAAAATTACGAATCGCCATAGGTGTATAGCCTCTTCGACGCATACCAGAAATGGTACTCATACGAGGATCATCCCAACTAGTCACGTGTTTTTCTTCGACCAATTGTAATAATTTACGTTTCGAAACCACTGTATGTGATAAGTTACGGCGCGCAAATTCTCGTTGCTTCGGACGTACTTTAGTATCGTCATAGATTTGATTTAAAAACCAATCGTATAATTCACGGTGTGGTAAGAATTCTAAGGTACAGAACGAATGTGAAATTTGCTCTAAATAATCACTTTCTCCGTGTGCCCAGTCGTACATTGGGTAAATGCACCAATCGTTACCGGTACGGTGATGATGCGCGTGCATAATACGATAAATAATAGGATCACGCATCAACATGTTGTTAGCACCCATACTTATTTTAGCACGTAAAACGTGAGTTCCTTTTTCGAACTCCCCATTTTTCATGCGGGTAAATAAATCTAAATTTTCTTCAATAGAACGAGTTCTAAACGGAGAATCGGTACCTGGAGTGGTTGGCGTTCCTTTTTGAATCGCCATATCTTCCGACGACTGACTGTCTACATAGGCTTTGTCTTTCTTAATTAATTCAACAGCCCAATCGTATAATTGTTGAAAATAATCGGACGCATAACATTCTTTATCCCAAGAATAACCTAACCATTCTACGTCTTTTTTAATCGCATCCACAAATTCTTGTTCTTCTTTAGACGGATTGGTATCGTCAAAACGAAGGTTTACAGGCGATTTGTAATCAATTCCTAAACCAAAATTTAAGCAAATGGCACTGGCATGACCCACGTGCAAATACCCATTAGGTTCAGGTGGAAAACGGAAACGTAATTTAGCGGGAGACAAACCATTTTTTAAATCTTCTTCAATGATTTGCTCTATAAAATTCAATGATTTTTCTTTTGTAGACATTCTTTTGTAATTGAGAAAGCAAAGTTACCAAAAAAGTTGGGGATTCGTTAATTCGTTGATTTGTTTATTTGAGTAGAAATATCAAAAAGAGAAAACATTTTGTACTTTTATCAGATAATCTATTCAATAGATTCACGAATAAACCAAAATATGGGAATTATAAAACTGAAAAATATCCGTACCTTTTCGTATCACGGATGCTTGGTAGAAGAGAGTAAAATAGGCAGTAACTACCGCGTGGATTTAGAAATTGAAGCCAATTTAAAGCATTCCGCCGAAAGTGATAAACTAGCAGATACGGTAGATTATGTCCATTTGAATGCCATTGTTGTGGAAGAAATGGCGATTCGTTCGGAATTATTAGAACATGTTGCACAGCGAATTATTAACAGAACTCTTGAAGAGCTGGAAATGGTGACCAATGTTACTGTAGAAGTTTCGAAATTGAATCCCCCAATTGGTGGTGATGTTCAAGAAGTTACCATTGTAATGAAAGGAAATAGATAAAAGACTGTATAAAATAACGAAACTTTTAGCTTTTGACTTTTTAACTTTAAACTTTTTATTATATTTGCAGTCCACAAGGGCGTCGTGGCCGAGCGGCTAGGCACCGGTCTGCAAAACCGTCTACTCCGGTTCGAATCCGGACGATGCCTCAAAAGAGTTACTAGAAATAGTAGCTCTTTTTTTATGAGGTAATTTTAAAGATTATAATTGCGTTGTCATTTCGATGAGTAAAACGAAGAGAAATAACATAGTAAGATTCTTAGACTGCGCTCGGAATGACAACTTTTGGAATTATTTATTTTCAATCTTTTCAATCGTGTCTTTTACAAATTGTTTATCAGATGGGAACCAGCCTTGTGATAACAAAATAGTTCCGAAAACAATTAATAAAACACTACTTACTTTTTTGATTTTAATAATGTTAGCTGGTGTTAGCTTAGAACGTAATTGCTTGGCTAAAAGTATTTTACCTACATCGGTAGCTAAATAAGAAAGAATCACCGTGGTAAAGAACCAAACAATGTTTGAGGTATCCATATGTAATCTTGGACCGAAAGAAATAATAATGATCAACCAAAATCCAAGTACACCAATATTGATAAAATTCAATAGAAAGCCTTTGATAAATAAGCTGAAATAATTCTTCTTAATCAGTTCAACTACCTCTTCGTCTTCTTCAATGTTTTTACTGGCTTTATGAAGCTTAAAAAACGAAATAAGACCATAAGCGAGCATGACTATCCCTCCAAAAATAAAAAGGGCAGGATCGTCTTTTAAACTTTGAATCAATCGGTAACTGCCTAAGTAAGCAATTCCGATAAAAACGATATCACCTAGCACTACTCCAAAGTCGAAGAACAATGCTGCGCGAAATCCTTTGGTAATACTAGTTTCAAGCAATACAAAAAACACCGGACCTATCATAAAACTTAAAAAAATTCCTAAAGGTATTCCGTTGCTTAAAATGTATTGTATCATAGGTTTTATTTAGAAAGGGCAAGATAATTCTATATTCTTACAAATTATAAATCTAAATAGAATTTTAAGAATATTTTAGTTAGAATGATATTTTTTATCAGTTTTTAAAAACGATGTCGCCTCCTAAAATTGTTTTTTGATTCACTTGTTTTGGTTTGCCAAAAATATTGATGATTCCACCAGCTCTTACTTTTGCATCGACTAACTTAGAGGCGTTTACATTAGCTTGTCCACCAGCATTTACAGCTACTATAGCTTGATCAGCTTGGCATTTTTCGGCATTTAAAAGCGAACCCGCATTGACTACAACATCCAAATTATCAGCTTTACCAATAATGTCTAATTTTCCTCCTTGCGTAACTCTTGCTGTAACTCGTTTGGAATCTATTTTTAATTTAATATTGGAAGCTTCTTTTACTATAATATCAAAATTAATACTAGAAATAGGAGAGTCGCAACCAATATTACTTCCTTCATTAGCTTCAACTGCTTCTAATTTGGTGTAATATACTTTGGCTAAAATATCATTTCCTCGCAATAATTTATCTAAAGGCATTCTGATTTTTAACTCATTATCGACATAAATTAACTCGACAGATTCAGCGTTGCTTCCTGAAATTTCTATTTTATTTTCAGTAGAAGCAATTAAGAAAACCGAAATTTGATCAAAAGAGGTCACTTTTGTAAAATCACCCAAAGACTTTGAAATTTGAGCATTTACAAACAGAGGGAAAACCAATAATAAAAAGATTATTTTTCGCATGATGTAACGTTTTAAATATTTGAAATACAAAACCTTACTAAAGTTACTTTTAAAAAAAAGAAATACGAAAAATAATCTTTTAACTATCCATTATGCTCGTTATTCTGCATAAAAACTGAATTCTAAGTTTTAATAATTAGTAATTTCTTCTTCTAGGTTTCAAGTAATACAAAAAACGGAACCTATTATGAAACTTAAATATTCATAAGAGATTCCGTTGTTTATCTTGTATTCTATTATAAATAAGTTTTCTTGAAAACCTTCAAGTTAAAATTTATAATCTAAAATGGTAAATTACCTTTTGTTTATAGTGATATTTCCACCTAAAACAGTTTTCTGATTGACTAGTTTTGGATTACCATAAATCGTGATGTTTCCACCAGCTCTGGTTTTTGCATCTACTAAATCTGAAGCGGTAACATCAGCAGATCCTCCTGCATTTACAGAAACGACTGCTTGCGAAGTCATACAATCTCTTGCTTCCACAATTCCACCAGAATTAATCACAACATCTATATTTTGTGCTTTTCCAGATAAATTTATTACCGAACCATTGAATGATTTAACGTTGATTTTTTGAGCACTTACATTCAATTTTATACTTGAACCTTCTTTTGCAATAAAATTCAAATTCATTCCATGAAACTCATCGTTTGATGAAATTCTTGAACCTTCATTCGCTTCAAATTCATAAACATCTTTACGATAATATACTGTAGCTGTAATGTTATCGCCTTTCAATAATTTACCTAAAGGCATTCGTATTTTTAATTCAGAATCTTTTTGAATGATTTCCACATCTTCAGATCCAGCACCGGTTAAAACAACTTTAGGCTCGCCAGTAGTACTAACTAAAGTAACATTTATTTTATCAAAAGATGTTATTTTGGTAAAATTTACAACATCTTTGGTTACTTGTGCAGAACCAAAAATGGTTACAGCTAAAAATGAAATGATTAATAATTTTTTCATAAAATTAATTTCTTCTTAAAAAATGAAAATCCAATTGTTTTTTTACTAAATCAGCATTTTTTACTTTAACGACAACTTCGTCTCCTAATTGCAAAATACTTTTGGAAATTTCACCGACTAAAGCGTATTGCTTTTCATCAAACGTATAATAGTCGTCTTTTATTTCACGGATGCGCACCATTCCTTCGCATTTGTTTTCAATAATTTCGACATAAATACCCCACTCGGTTACACCAGAAATAACACCCACAAATTCCTGATCTTTGTGATCTTGCATGTATTTAACTTGCATGTATTTAATCGAGTCACGTTCGGCATTAGTCGCTAAACCTTCCATATTAGAGGAATGAACACATTTTTCTTCGTACAATTCTTCACTGACACTTTTTCCACCATCCAAATAATACTGCAACAATCGGTGTACCATTACATCAGGATAACGACGAATTGGAGAGGTAAAATGAGAATAATAATCGAATGCTAATCCGTAATGACCAATATTATCGGTTGAATATTTAGCCTTACTCATGGTTCGAATTGCTAAGGTATCAATCAGATTTTGCTCTTTTTTACCATTCACATCTTCCATTAATTGGTTCAATGATTTTGAAATATTTTTAATATCTCTTAAATCGATTTTATAACCAAATTTTGAAATCACGCCTTGCATGGCAAACAACTTGTCTTCATTCGGTTCGTCGTGAATTCTATAGACAAACGTTTTCTTTTGTTTTCCTATGTATTCTGCTACTTTTCTATTCGCTAATAGCATGAATTCTTCAATCAAATGATTGGCATCTTTCGCTATTTTGAAATACACACCCACTGGTTCTGCTTCTTCATTTAAGTTGAATTTTACTTCCACTTTATCAAAAGAAATAGCACCGTTATTCATACGATTTCTTCTGAAGATTTTAGCCAATTCGTCTAACTTTAAAGTTGCTTGAACAATTTCATCTTTAACGATGTATTCTTGTCCAGTTATAGAAATTTCAGCTGGAATGACATTCGATTTTGTTTCTATTATTTGTTGTGCTTCTTCGTAAGCAAAACGCTGATCCGAATAAATGACTGTTCTTCCAAACCATTGACTTGTCACTTGCGCTTTTTCATTGATTTCAAATACAGCCGAAAACGTATATTTTTCTTCATTTGGTCGAAGCGAACAAGCAAAATTTGATAAAACTTCTGGTAACATCGGAACTACTCTGTCTACTAAATACACAGAAGTTCCACGATTATAAGCTTCATCATCTAAGATGGTTCCTTCTTGTAGATAATAGGAAACATCGGCAATGTGAATTCCGATTTCATAATGACCATTGTCTAATTTTTTAAACGATAAAGCATCATCAAAATCTTTTGCATCTTTTGGATCAATCGTAAATGTAAGCGTATCACGCATATCACGACGCTTGGCAATTTCTTCCGGATGAATAGTCGTATCTAATTTTTGAGCATAGACTTCTACTTCAACAGGGAAATCATATGGTAAACCATATTCGGCTAAAATCGCATGAATTTCAGTATCGTGTTCACCTGGTTTTCCTAATACTTTTAAAATCGTTCCAAAAGGAGAATCGGCTTTTTTAGGCCAATCTTCAATTTTAGCAATTACGACATCACCTTGTTGGGCTTCACCAATTTTATCCTTTGGAATAAAAATATCAGTATACATTTTAGCATTAGCAGTGGTGACAAACGCAAAGTTTTTTTGAATATCGATAACGCCAACAAATTCCGATTTCGCTCGTTCTAATACTTCAATAACTTCAGCTTCTGGTCGTTTACCACTTCTTTTGTTATAGACATACACCTTCACTTTGTCTTTATCTAAAGCATGGTTTAAATTGTTAGTCGGAATAAAAATATCTTCTTCAAAATCTTCGCAAATAAAATAACCAGTTTTACGAGAAGTCATATCGATAGTTCCTTCGTAATAATCTTGACTTTTCGCTTTTACTAAGTATTTACCGGGTTCGGTTTCTATAATTTGCTTTTTGGAAGCAAGAATTTTTAAATCTTTTATAATTTCGTTTCTACTTTTAGTGTCGTTAAGATCTAAAATAGCGGCAACTTGTTTATAGTTAAACGCTCTATTGGCGTTTTGGGATAGTACTTTTAAAATTTTTCCGGAGAAATCTTTTTCTTTTGTTCCAAATTTTTTTGGTTTCTTCATTATATCATTTCTATTAATTGCTGAAAATTACAAAATAGTTTACAGTTTACAGTATTCTGTTTACAGATTTAAATATTAAATAACTTCATTCTAAAAAATAAATTTTCTTTTTCAAAAAATTAGAGTTTTCAACAATAACTAAAAACAACAAAAAAATATTTTTTAAAATTTAAATTTATGATGGTTATGATAGGGTGTTAATAAGGCTGAAAAGTTTCAATTTTTTATAGGGTTATAGAAGTTATGGATAGTTATACACGGTTATTAACAGTGTTAATTTTTGCTATTGAATTGAAAACAAACACTTTTGATTTCGTTATTAACAATTGTTAATTTGTAATTTTTTGGAAGAATTATTAATAAGTCACAACCCACTTTTTTGTTGACAACTCACTTTTTTGGTCTGATAATTTTACCAAAAATTCCTCAAACTTTTCTAGGTTTTCTAATATCAGTTTTGGATTACAATTTTAATTCAGATATCCAAAAAATAGTTCTTATTTTCTTTCCGAAGTTATTAACAGAAGTTGTTAGGTTAACGTTACTTCATTTACAGCACTTTACGTTTTGTTGTTAACAAAGCAATAATTCAAATATAAAACAAACTGATTTACAGATATTTATGATTGATACTAAGTAATTTTAAAAGTTAACCATTTGATTTTAAACCAAAAAAAGAGTCATGCAGTGCACAACTCTTTTAGTAATAATGCATTTGTTTTTTAGTACTATTCAATTAGTATTTTATGTGTTGCTTTTCCTTTTTCGGTTACGATTTGTATGAAATAAAAACCTTTACTCAATGAACTTACGTTTATAATATTTGTTTTTTCTTTTTTAATAAATTGTCCTAATGTAGAATAGATATTTACTTCTTGTAAAGTTAATCCTTGTTCTAAATCAATATGTAATTCGTTTTTTACGGGATTTGGATAAACTTTACTGTTTTCAAGTATAAAAGAATCTGTCGCTAAAATAGTGGTGAGGTCATACACTTTTACATAACCAGAAACGATTCCATTCCCTTCTGCAAACAGCATCCCATTGGCTAATGTAGTTCCATTGGATGAAAGTGCAATATTTCTACCTCCAAATGAAATATCAGTATCATCATTTATAGTATTACCCATTTGAGTCCAATTGTTAGCTGTATTTTTATAGAGCAGAACTTTTCCAATATTTCCAGGTGAACCAATCGCAATAGTATTTCCATCATTTGATAAAGAAATACTAGTCCCAAAATAATCATTAGCTATTTGACCATTAATATCGTTTCCAACTTGTGTCCACACATTTGAAATATTTTGAAATATTCTTACATGCCCAGCATCTGGTGCATTTCCGTCATTATATCTAGCTCCAACAGCAACGATATTTCCATCACCAGATATTGCAACGCTTGAACCACTATTATCACCAGCAGCTTCTCCGTTAATGTCATTACCAATCTGAACCCATGTTCCTAATGTATTTTGAAATACTCTTACATGCCCAGAATCTTGCCCATTTTCATCATTATTTTGAGCGCCAATTGCAACTATGCTTCCATCATTAGATAAAGAAACATTAATTCCGCTATAGTCACCTGTAACTTCTCCATCAATATCATTTCCGATTTGAGTCCACACATTTGATACATTTTGATATATTCTCACATGACCAGAATTAGTACCATTTCCATCATTATAGATTGCTCCGATTGCAATTATAGTTCCATCGTTTGAAAGAGAAATACTCCATCCATTTCCATCATTCGGCATTTCATTATTAATTTCATTACCTATCTGAGTCCATGTACCAGAAATATTTTGATAAATTCTTACATATCCTGAAACATTAGCAGCACCTACAGCTACAATACTTCCATCACTAGATAAAGCAACTGACCATCCAAAAGTATTACCTGCAGTTTCACCATTGATATCATTACCAATTTGAGTCCAAACATTAGATATATTTTGAAATAACCGTACATGACCAGAGTCAACTCCATTTCCATCATTAAAACGAGCACCTATAGCAACTATATTTCCAGTACTTGATAAAGCGACGCCACCACCACTATTATCACCAGCAGCTTCACCATTAATGTTTGTACCTATTTGTGTTTGAGCTAAAGCTTTATTATTAATTACAATTAAGAATGTTAGGAAAAATACTTTTTTAAACATGAGTTAATTTTTTTTGCAAAAATAGCATTTATATAAATGCTATTTTTCATTTTACGAAAGTGTCAAATCAAAATTTCTTTGCCTAAATTTGTAACATTAAAAAACACAACACTACATATTATGACAATCTCAATTGGAAACGATCACGCTGGACCCGACTACAAAAAAGCAATACTTAATTATTTAGAAAAAAACGGACATACCGTTATCAACCACGGAACGGATTCTTTTGACAGCGTCGATTATCCCGATTTTGGACATCCCGTAGCGTATGATGTGGAAACTAAAAAAGCCGATTTCGGAATTGTGATTTGCGGCAGCGGAAACGGTATCGCCATGACCGCCAACAAACATCAGGACATTCGTTGTGCTTTGTGTTGGACAGTTGAAATCGCCGAATTATCGCGTCAACACAATAATGCAAATATTATCAGTATTCCGGCACGATACACTTCCATTCAACAAGCGATTGAGATGGTTGAAGTTTTTTTAATGACTGATTTTGAAGGCGGAAGACACGCCAACCGCGTGAATAAAATTGCCTGTAAATAATGAGATTGTTAGACTTCTTAGACTTCTTAGACATTTTAGATTAAGAAGTTTAATGTAGTCTAAAAAGAGAAGCAGTCTAAAACGTCTAATATTCTAAGAAGTCTAAAATGTCTCACAACCACAACCATGTCCATATTCACAAACATGAAGTAAAAGGGAAAAATCTGTTTTTTTCGATTATTCTGAATATGGTAATCACTGCGGCTCAAGTTGTGGGCGGATTGGTTTCCGGAAGTTTGGCATTGATATCGGATGCCTTGCATAATTTTTCAGATGTGATTTCTTTGGTATTCAGCTTAGTGGCACATAAATTATCCCGAAGAAAAGCCTCAATCAACAATACTTTTGGTTATAAAAGAGCCGAATTAATTGCCGCTTTTGTCAATGCCTTTACCTTGATTTTAGTAGCCTTATATTTAGGGTACGAAGCAATAAATCGTTTTTTTAATCCGCACGAAATTAAATCAGAATTGGTTATTTGGTTGGCATTATTAGGAATTATAGCCAATGGAATTTCGGTATTATTACTCAAAAAGGATGCCGATCATAATCTGAATATGAAATCGGCATACCTGCATTTATTAACCGATATGATGGCTTCTGTAGCCGTTTTGATAGGTGGTTTACTAATGAAATATTTCGGATGGTTTTGGGTAGACGGCGTGATGACTTTGTTAATTTCGATTTATCTGATTTATGTGGGATATGATTTACTGATACGTTCTACTAGAATGCTAATGCTTTTCACACCAGAACACATTGACATCAAAGAAATTGTTCGTGAAGTACACAAAATTCCAGGTATCGGAAAACTACATCATATCCATGTCTGGCATTTAAACGAAGAAGAACTACATCTTGAAGCGCATTTGGATTGTTCGGAAGACATTAAAATGAGCGAATTCAACGATTTACTCCATAATTTAGAAGTCATGTTGTTTGATAAATTCGGAATTAACCACATTAATATTCAGCCCGAATTTAAAAAAGAAGACCCAAAAGAATTTATCGTACAAGATTGATTTTAAAAGTATTAAAAAATATTATGCGCGCATAATATTTTTTAATACTTTTACTCTTTTAACAACAACAACACAACATCATGAAAATTACTACAATCACGAAGCTCTTAGTAGCGAATCGTGGTGAAATTGCCATTCGCGTTTTTCGAGCCGCAACAGAGTTACGCATTTCTACCGTAGCCATCTACACTTTTGAAGACCGATATTCCTTACACCGCTATAAAGCGGATCAAAGTTTTCAAATTGGGGAAGAATCGGAGCCCTTAAAACCTTATTTAGATATTGAGGCAATTATTAAAATTGCCAAAGAAAATCAAGTAGATGCCATTCATCCCGGATATGGTTTTCTTTCTGAAAATGTTGATTTTGCGAGACGTTGTGAAGAAGAAGGAATCATTTTTGTCGGCCCTAGAGTGGAAGCCATGCTTCAATTAGGGGATAAAGTGGCAGCCAAAAAAGTAGCCAAAGCAGTTGGAGTTCCCTTAATTCAAGATTCTAAAAAAGACCTATTATCCCTTGAAGACGCACTATCTGAAGCCAAAGAAATTGGGTATCCAGTAATGCTTAAAGCAGCAGCAGGTGGTGGCGGAAGAGGCATGCGAGTGGTGCATGATGAAGATAAAATGAAAATGGCATTTATCAATGCTAAAAGTGAAGCCGAAAAAGCATTTGGAGACGACACGATGTTCATCGAAAAATTTGTCGAAAATCCCAAACATATAGAAGTTCAAATTTTAGGCGACAATTACGGAAACATCGTTCATTTGTATGAAAGAGATTGTTCGGTACAACGTCGTTTCCAAAAAGTGATTGAAGTAGCGCCTTCCATATTACGACCAGAAACCAAAGCGAAACTATTTGAATATGCGATAAAAATCGCCCAACATGTGAAGTATAGTAACGCCGGAACGGTAGAATTTTTAGTCGACAAAGAGGAGAATATTTACTTTATTGAAGTCAACCCTAGAATTCAAGTAGAACATACGATTACCGAAGAAATCACCGGAATAGACATTGTGCGTTCTCAAATTATTATTGCCGCCGGACATCCATTAACCCACAATCAAATCTTTATTCATTCTCAAGACGATATTAAATGTAGCGGATGGGCAATTCAATGCCGCATCACAACTGAAGATCCAGAAAATGATTTTAAACCCGACTACGGAACCATAATTGCGTACCGAAATGCCGGTGGGTATGGTATTCGTTTGGACGAAGGAAGTTGTTATTCGGGGGTTAAAATTTCGCCGTTTTTTGATTCCATGTTGGTAAAAGTGTCTTCTAGCGGAAGAACGTTGAAAGGGGCTTCCGACCGATTACGAAGAACATTAGAAGAATTCAGAATACGTGGCGTAAAAACCAATATTCCATTTCTAATCAATGTAATGGAAAATGACACTTTTAGAAGCGGTGAAACCACGGTAAATTTTATTCCGAATAACCCGCATTTGTTAGTGCCGAAGTACGAGTATTCCAAAGACAGAGGTACCAAACTCTTAAAATATTTAGCCGAATTAAAAGTCAACGGTCATCCAGATGTGAAAGCTTATGATGCGGAAAAAGTATTTAGAAAAGCAGTAGTTCCCACTGAAGTAGCTTCAGAATATCCAAAAGGAACGAAAGATTTGCTGAACGAATTGGGTCGAGATAAGTTTATCGAATACATCAAAAACGAAAAGAAAATATTCTATACCGATACCACACTTCGTGACGCTCACCAGTCGCTTTTTGCGACCCGTTTGCGTAATCACGATATTTTAAAAGTAGCCGAAGGAATGGCTAAAAATTTCCCTGAATTATTTTCATTGGAAGTTTGGGGTGGTGCCACTTTCGACGTGACCATGCGTTTTCTTCATGAAGATCCTTGGGAGCGTTTGCGCTTGATACGAAAAGCGGCGCCAAATGTATTGCTTCAAATGCTTTTCAGAGGAAGTAATGCCGTGGGATATGCGGCTTATCCAGACAATGTTTTAGAACAGTTTATCATTAAAAGTGCCGAAAACGGTATCGATGTTTTTAGAATATTTGATTCTTTAAACTGGATTGAAGGCATGACGCACAGTATTAAAGTAGTTCGTGAAAAAACCAATGCCATTGCAGAAGCGTGTATTTGTTATACAGGTGATATTTTAAATCCAAACCGACAAAAATTCAACCTACAGTATTACATTGATTTAGCAAAACAATTGGAAGCCGCAGGCGCCCATATGATTGCGATTAAAGATATGGCGGGCTTATTAAAACCATACGCTGCCGAAATTTTAATCAAAGAGTTGAAGAAAAACATTTCCATTCCAATTCATTTACACACGCACGATACGTCATCAATTCAATCAACCACGTATGTCAAAGCGATTGAAGCCGGAGTTGATGTCGTTGATGTTGCCTTAGCTTCGATGAGTGGATTAACTTCTCAGCCTAATTTTAACTCATTAGTCGCTGCCCTTCAAGGAACAGAGAGAGAAAATCCGATCAATCTGAAAAAATTAAACGAATACTCTAATTATTTTGAAGCGGTACGGGAGTACTATTATCCTTTTGAAAGCGAATTAAAAGCCGGAACCGCCGAAGTTTATGATCACGAAATTCCGGGTGGACAATATTCCAATTTACTGCCACAAGCAAGAGGTTTAGGTCTGGAAGATAAATTCGAAACCATCAAGCAAAATTATGTAGTGGTCAATGAATTGTTCGGCGATATTGTTAAAGTTACCCCTTCTTCCAAAGTGGTAGGCGATATGGCGTTGTTTATGACTTCTAACAATTTAACAGCGCAAGATGTGATGGACAAAGGCGATACGTTGGCCTTCCCAGAATCGGTAAAACAATTGTTCAGAGGTGATTTAGGTCAGCCGTTTGGTGGTTTTCCAAAGGAACTTCAAAAAGCAATTCTGAAGAACGAAAAACCCTATACAGAGAAACCAAATGCGCATTTACAACCCGTAGATTTTGATGCGGAATTAAAAAAACTACACGAAAAATTCGACGACAAATTGACCACCGAAGATTTGCTGTCGTATATTATGTTTCCAAAGGTTTTTGAAGATTTCTACACGTTTCGTAAATATTTCGGCCGAGTCGAAAAACTTCCTACGCCAAGCTTTTACTATCCAATGAAAGCTAATGAAGAGATTATTGTCAATCTAGATTCGGGGAAAAATATTATCGTAAAGTTTCGATATATGGGGGAACCTAATGAAGAAGGTTTCAGAGAAGTATTCTTTCAAATTAATGGTCAAACCAGAAATATTGTGGTGAAAGACCTATCGGTAAAATCGACAAAAGTAGCGCGTGTAAAAATTTCAGGACCGAATGATATTGGTTCCCCATTACAAGGAAGTTTACTTAAAATATTGGTGAATGAAGGAGAAGAAATTGAAAAAGACACACCTTTATTTGTCATAGAAGCCATGAAAATGGAAACCACCATGTGCGCCACTAAAAAAGGAGTAGTTTCCAAGATATTACTCAAAGAAAAATCAATGGTAGAGCAGGACGACTGTATTTTACAATTAGCTTAGTTTAAAAAGAAGTAAGGGTTAGAGACGCTCTGGCCCTTACTATATTATCGGTAATTGTAGTTTTTTACGGATGGCAGAAATGCGAATGGCAGCAATTACTAAAATACTTATAATCATACTGGTTTCGGACTGGAGATGATAGTTCAGCATTACTAAATACAAAATTCCGCCAATTAAGCAGGCTGTGGCATATAGCTCGCCAGGCTTCAAAATACTAGGCACCTTATTGCATAAAACATCGGCTAACAATCCTCCAAATGTAGCCGTAATAATTCCCATAACCAGGGCATATCCATTAGAAATTCCGGCACTTAAAGCCACCTGAATTCCAACAATGGTAAACAATCCAATACCGAAAGCATCTACCCAAAAAATCAGTTTTTTGATAATAGTTGTATTCAGTTTAAAAAAGAAAGTGATAATGGTAGATAAGAGTACAATAACAATAGCCAAATTATCATTTACCCAATTTACAGGTCTAACACCGATAAGCAGATCTCTAATAGTTCCGCCACCATAGGCCGTTACAAATGCCAAAACAGCTGCACCAAAAATGTCAAAACGTTTGGTTCTTGCTTTTAAAACACCAGTTACGGCAAACACAAAAACCCCAGTATACGATATGATTTGTAAAGCGTCCATAAAATTGTATAATCAGTACAAAAGTAATGCGTAATTCTTTTGAGGAACGTAAAATAATTAAAGTAACTTTACTTTTCACAAATTTAGTTGAAACTGTCATTTATTTATGAGCGAACAAGCACCATTGTTTAAAAAGCAATATTATCACATAACCGAAAATTTGTTTCAATACCTTGAAAAATACAAAAGGGTAACTAAAACCAATGTATTTTATGATGACTTACTTCGTTTTCAAGGATCGATTGTTGTATATGATCAAAAAGGAGAAGATACCCTGTGGTTACGGGTTTTTTATAATGAATTTGAAAGAAATGAAATCGATTTAAGCCTTAAAAAGATTTATACATTACTCCATTCAGATGGAGATGAAAGAGTCTTGAAACACCTTACTGTTGATTATATCGATTATTGTGGATTCGGAAATTCAAAGCCTTTCCGAGTAAAAGTCCGAAACATACTTAACGACAATTACACCCATTTTTACATTAAAAAAGCGGATGCCTCCCGAATTTTTGGTTTAGAATTGGAACATATTTTATCCCCCAATCGTATTAATTTCTTGGTCTATGAAAGCACTTTAATTGAAGAGCATATTGTTGGGATTCCGGGAGATGTTTTTTTAAAACAACATGTAAACAAATGTACCGAAGCAGAAAAAGCACAAATTGCCAAAGAGTTTGTGAAGTTTAACGAACGTTGTATGATTGGATTATTGGGCGATATGCGCTCCTATAATTTTGTGGTCATTCCTACTTATGATTATGATCACATTGTATATAAAATACGCGCGATCGATTTTGACCAACAATGTTATGAGGGAAATTTCAAACTATACAAACCCCACTTGTTTAAAGAAAATTTTCAGTTTGCCGAATTAGTAAAAAATAAATTGGAACCCGATTCTATAGATCAATACCAAAACGAAGAGCGCTCCTTATTAGTGAAACGTTTAGCCGATTCTGAAGAGCGTTTGACCGATTTATTATCGGTAATGAAATCGATGATGCTATCGCCAACCTTTCATTTGGAACAATTAAAAAAAGAAACGTACGAATTCACGAAAGATAAAAACTTCAAAAATGCCAAATCAATGGGTGAAATAATGGAGGCTGCCTTAAACTTTATGAAACGAAATTACAAAAGCGAAAATCACTAATACTTCGCGTTTTTTTTAGAAGAAAGAATCAGTAAACAATTTGAATTTTATCGCAAAACAGAAATAAAGCCTTCCAACCCCAAATAATAAATACCAGCAGCTTGTAATATGACGATTATAATAATCGGAATATTAAAAGAAGGTTTCGAAATTTTATGGCTAAAAAGCAACATTCCTAGAACCGCACCAATACTTCCACCCACAAATGTCAGTAACAAAAGTGTTCTTTCGGAAATGCGCCATTTGTTGGTTTTCGCTAAATATTTATCATAACCAAAAACACCAAAAGTAATTGCGTTAATTATCAGTAAGAAATATAAAATCATTGCAAAAATTTTGCGTAAAGATAGTATTTTAGCACTCTTATTTTTACCAAATGACAAACATAGAATTCATACTAAAGTCGGTACAAACGGCATCAAAAAACATACAAAGCACAATCGATTTACTTTCGCAAGACTGTACCATTCCGTTTATTTCTCGCTACAGAAAAGACCAAACTGGAAATTTGGATGAGGTAGTTATTGAACAAATTGCAAAATTGAACAAGCAGTTTGATGAAATTGTAAAACGTAAGGAATCGGTATTAAAATCGATCGAAGAGCAAAATGCACTTTCTCCGGAATTAAAATCGAAAATTGAAAACAGTTTCGATTTACAGGAAATTGAAGATTTATACCTTCCCTATAAAAAGAAAAAGAAAACCAAGGCTGATACAGCTCGTGAAAACGGATTAGAACCGTTGGCAAAAATCATCATGTCGCAACGTAATGATGACATCGAATTTACCGCTTCCAAGTATTTAAATGATAAAGTAGCGAATGAAGACGAAGCCTTACAAGGCGCACGCGATATCATTGCCGAATGGATAAACGAGAACATCTTTATTCGTAAAAACCTGCGACGTTTGTTTCAACGCAAAGGAGAAATTAGCACCAAAGTAGTAAAAACGAAGAATGACGACGAAGCCGCACAAAAATTTTCGCAATATTTTGATTGGGCAGAACCAATAAGCAAAGCTCCTTCACACCGATTATTAGCCATGCTTCGTGCGGAAGCCGAAGGGTTTGTAAAATTGAATGTGGACGTTGATAAAGAAGAAGCCATTACTTTTATTGAAGACAATATCATCAAACAAAATAACGACACCACTGCACATTTGGAATTGGCAATAAAAGACAGCTATAAAAGGCTATTGGAACCCGCTATTTCAAATGAAACGCTACAGGAAGCCAAAGACAAAGCCGATATCAAAGCCATTGATGTTTTTGCTAGTAATTTAAGTCAGTTGTTGTTGGCACCGCCTTTAGGAGAAAAGCGAATTTTAGCGATTGATCCAGGGTATCGAAGCGGTTGTAAAATAGTGTGTTTGGATGAAAAAGGCGATTTGTTATACAACGAAACCATTTACCCGCATCAGCCCCAAAACGAAAGTGCGATGGCGATGAAAAAGGTAAAATCGATGGTGAATGCCTATAATATTGAAGCCATTTCTATTGGTAACGGAACCGCAAGTCGCGAAACCGAATTTTTCATCAAAAAAATTGGGTTTGACAAACCCGTACAAGTGTTTGTAGTATCCGAAGCGGGCGCTTCGGTGTATTCGGCGAGTAAAATTGCTAGGGACGAATTTCCTAATTATGATGTAACGGTGCGTGGTTCGGTTTCTATCGGAAGAAGACTTTCAGACCCCTTGGCCGAATTGGTAAAAATTGATGCCAAATCAATCGGAGTTGGGCAATACCAACACGATGTGGATCAAACCAAATTGAAAGAAGAATTAGACAACACGGTCGTTCGCTGTGTAAACTCAGTGGGAATTAATATCAATACGGCCAGTAAATCGTTGTTGAGTTATGTGTCGGGTATTGGTGAAAAAATGGCCGAAAACATTGTCGCTTACCGTTCCGAAAACGGTGCGTTTGAAGACCGAAACCAATTAAAAAAAGTACCGCGTTTGGGCGATAAAGCTTTCCAACAAGCCGCAGCTTTTATCCGAATTAAAGATGGGAAAAACCCGTTAGACAATTCGGCGGTACACCCCGAATCGTATAAAATGGTCGAAAAAATGGCCAAGGATTTGGGTGTAAAAGTTTCCGAACTGATTGGGAACAAAGACAAAATCACTCAAATTAAACCCGAAAGTTATATCAACGAAACGGTGGGTGTTTTGGGGATTAAAGACATTTTAAAAGAACTAGAAAAACCAGGATTAGACCCACGAAAAGCAGCCAAAATTTTCGAATTTGACCCAAATGTAAAAACCATTGCCGATGTACGAAGCGGGATGATCCTTCCGGGTATTGTCAATAACATTACTGCTTTTGGTTGCTTCGTCGATATTGGAGTCAAAGAAAGTGGTTTAGTACACATTTCCCAACTCAAAGAAGGGTATGTCAGCGATGTGAACGAAGTAGTCAAATTACACCAACACGTACAGGTAAAAGTCGTTGAGGTTGATGAAGCGAGAAAGCGCATTCAGTTGACGATGATATTATAATATTGTCACACTGAGCTTGTCGAAGTGTAAAAATAAATCCCAAACCCCAATATACTTCGACAAGCTCAGTATGACATTGGAATTTGGGATTTTAAATTAGTATTATGAAGAAATTATTCTTTTATAAACTTCTTAGTCATTTCGCCTTTTTCAGTATTAACTTTTACGATATATAAACCTTTTGCAAGACTACTTACAGGAATAGTTGTTGCTGTTGTTTCTTGTATTAGTTTACCTAGAATATCATATATTTTTACCGCAGTAACAGCTGTAAAATCGTTCGATTGAATGTGTAAAATATCTTTTACCGGATTAGGGTAAATTGAAAAATCATTTGTTAACGTATAATCATTTGTTGACAAACTAGTTTCAGAATGCAATCCAATTAACATAGCGGATTGGTTACTTCCATTGTAGGTAAGAAAATCTCCTCCTATCAATATTTTTCCATCGGTTTTCATTGCAATTGCAAGAATACTATCGTCCACAGTAATTTTTTCGAATCCAGTTCCACTGATAAAAGTAGCGTCTTTTGAACCATCGGTATTTAAACGAATAATTCTATTTTCTGTTAATCCATTATAGGAAGTAAATTTCCCCCCAACTACTATTTCCCCATCACTCTGAGTTGTAATAGCATAAACAATATTATTAAATCCTGTTCCAATGTTAAAAGAAGTATCTTTTGTACCATCGGTATTTAAACGTATAATTCTATTTTCGATTAATCCATTATAGCTCGTAAAATCTCCTCCTATTACTATTTTCCCATCACTCTGAGTTGTCATAGCATAAACAGTATTATTAAATCCTGTTCCACTGTTAAAAGAGGTGTCTTTTGTACCATCGTTATTTAAACGTATAATTCTATTTCCGTTTAATCCATTATAGCTCATAAAACTTCCTGCTATTACTATTTTTCCATCGATTTGTATCTCAATCTTATGAACAGTTCCATTAAAACCAGTTCCAGTATTAAAAGAAGCATCTTTGGTACCATCTTGATTTAGACGGATAATATAGTTGGTAGTTGTATTCATATAGGAAGTAAAACGTCCTCCTACTAGTATTTTTCCATCGTTTTGTAGGGCTATTGCAGAAACATAATAATTATCTCCTGTACTAAATCCATTTGCAGTGTTAAAGGTAGTGTCTAATGTACCATCTGGATTTAGACGGAGAATCATTTTTTTTGGTACCTCATTAAACCTAGCGAATCCTCCTCCTAGTAATATTTTTCCATCATTTTGTACCGTAATAGCAGCAGTTGTTTCTTGAACAGTACTAAACCCAGTACCGGTATTAAAAGTAGTGTCATTTGTTCCATCCGGATTTAAACGCATTATTCTATTTACAACAGTTCCATTACAAGAAATGAAATTACCTCCTACTATCATTTTCCCATCGTTTTGTACTGTAATAGCAGTAACAGGTTTGGCTAAACCTGTACCTGTGTTAAAAGTAGTGTCTATAGTACTATCAGGATTTAAACGCGTAATATAGTTTTTGGATATTCCATCATAAGAAGTGAAAGGACCACTCATTACTATTTTCCCATCTGTTTGTAGTATAATATCCCAAACAGTTGCACCGTTTGAAAACTTTGCATCAGAACTAAAAGAGGTGTCTTTTGTCCCATCCGGATTTAAACGAAGGACACAATTTGCGGTTACTCCGTAATTATCAGTAAAACTTCCTCCTATTACTATTTTTCCATCGGTTTGTATAGCAGCAGCAGAAACATTATTACTTAACCCTGTTGTAATGTTAAAAGAGGTGTCTTTTGTACCATCCGGATTTAAACGCATAACACCTTTTATTCCGACTTGATTATATGTTTCAAAAGCTCCAGCGGCTATAATTATTTTTCCATCGGTTTGCTCTGCGAAAGATTTGGCGCCTTGAACATTATTAAATCCGGTTCCAGAATTAAAAAGAAAAGTAGTGTCTATAGAGCCATTATTATTTAAACGTATAATCTTATTTGCTGTAACTCCATTGAAGGAGCTAAAATTGCCACTAATTAATATTTTTCCGTCGTTTTGCACCATGATAACATATACAGAACTACTAACTGTTGTACCAGTACCAGTATTAAAAGTTGTGTCTTTTGTTCCATCCGGATTCAAACGCATGATGTTATGTTCTGTGGATCCATTATATCTCGTAAAATTTCCTCCTATTACTATTTTTCCATCGTTTTGTACCTTAATTTGATAAATACTATCATAATAATAAAACCCTAATCCAATATTAAAAGTAGTGTCTAAAGTACCATCTGTATTTAAACGAATAATATGGCCAACAGCTACTCCATTATAATACATATAGCCTCCTCCCATAAGTATTTTCCCATCAGTTTGTATAGCTATAACGCTTGGAGCAGAGCCAAAAGCAGATTCAAAAGCAGTGTTAAAAGTAGGGTCTATGGTACCATCTGTATTTAAACGGATAGTACTATTTGTAGTTACTCCCTTATAGGAAGTAAAACCGCCAGATAGTATCACTTTTCCATCGTTTTGGATTGCAACAGCAGAAGGGTATCGATCTAAACCTGGATAAGAACCAAAACTTTGTGCAACATCACCAGAATTTTGCGCTTTTGACAAATAGGAAAGCGCTATAAAAAAGAAAAAGAAAATTTTTCTCATATTAAATTTTTTTATGATATAGCAAAGATATATATATTATTGAAGATCTTTTGTTTAAGACTTTTTACGAATCTAAAATAATTTATTAATGTGCAAAATATGATTTACAGAAAGGTATATTTTTTACTATTTGTTTAATGTAAAAAAGTTAGAAGTAATAAAACTCCACCAACACGTAAACCAAAAGTCGTTGCCGTAGATGAAGCTAGAAAGCGAATTCAGTTGACGATGGTATTGTAAAATTCTCAATGGTGTTTCGAGAGCCTCAACCACCATGTAGCAAAATAAAAAAATCCCAAATAATTAGGCACTGAGGCTCTCGACTCGTGGTTGAGTTTCTCGAAACCACAAATTCCAACAAAAAAGAAACCCCAAAATCCAATAATGGAGTTTGGGGTTTTCTGTAACCGTATCTAAAGAAAATTACTCTTTAGTCTCATCTTTTTTAGTAGTGTCTTCGCCTTTAGATGCTTTTTTGAATTCATTCAAACCGCTTCCAAGACCTTTCATTAATTCCGGTATTTTTTTACCACCAAAAAGTAATAAAACAACGACTAGAATTACAATTATTTCAGTTGTACCAAATCTTCCCATAATGATTAAAATATTGCTTTCGCATCAAAATTATAGAGCAAATATACTAAACAAATAAGCATCTGCTCAAATTTTAACGAATTATTATTGCATTGCGACTTACAACTTTTCAATTTGTTATATTTGTGGAAAAGAATCTTATTTATG
The DNA here is from genome assembly GCA_040385625.1 of Bacteroidota bacterium. Lineage (GTDB taxonomy): Bacteria > Bacteroidota > Bacteroidia > Flavobacteriales > Flavobacteriaceae > Flavobacterium. The sequence goes on along the minus strand of JAZKHA010000008.1, from coordinate 243,658 downwards.
ACCTTGAAAAGACTTAGAAGAAAAGAATTTTTTGACAAAATTAAAACAGCACGACGATTAATTATTTTAAACGAAGACACTTTTGAAGAACAGTTTTCTCTAAAATTAAGTATTCTGAATGTTTTTCTTTTAGGATCCATTGGGGCAATATTTCTTGTTTCGGTAACCACTTATATTATTGCATTTACGCCACTTCGCGAGTACATTCCAGGTTATTCATCTACTGAATTAAAGGAAAATGCACTTATGCTGAGTTTGAAATCGGACTCCCTCGCTTTCGAATTAAAAAAGAATGAAGCTTATATCGAGTCGATAAAAAAAGTAATGACGGGTGATTTAGAATATGCTAAAGTCAACAAAGATTCCATCTTGGCTTCCGATTATGTTGACCCATCCGAATATGAAATGCAAGCCAGTGATAAGGAATTAGAACTCCGCAAACAAGTGCAACAAGCCGCAAAAAAGAACAATAAATAATGTCAATTAAGTCTTTTGGAGCTAAAATTTTCGCTTCGATCATTCATGATAAAACCCAAAAATGGGTTAATAATCCCATTGAAACCCAGCAAAAAGTATTTAAAAACTTAATTGCTGAAGCGAAGCACACTCAGTTTGGAAAAGACCATGATTTTGGTCAAATTAATTCTTTTGAAGATTTTACCAAACAAGTTCCTGTTCGCGATTATGAAGAGCTTAAACCCTATGTAGATAAAGTAGTTGTTGGTGAATCTGACATTCTTTGGAAAGGTAAACCGCTATATTTTGCCAAAACATCTGGAACTACTTCGGGTGCCAAATACATTCCGCTGACCAAGGAATCGATGCCATTTCATATTCAAGCCGCACGAAATGCCATTTTGAGTTATGTACACGAAACTGGCAAGGCGGATTTTGTAAATGGAAAAATGATTTTTTTACAGGGAAGCCCAATTTTGGAAGAAAAAAACGGAGTCAAACTAGGAAGATTGTCTGGTATTGTAGCACATTTTGTTCCGAAATATTTGCAAAAAAACCGTTTGCCCAGTTGGGAAACCAATTGCATAGAAGATTGGGAAACTAAAGTGAACGCCATAGTTGAAGAGACATTCAACGAAGACATGTCGGTCATTTCAGGAATTCCATCATGGGTGCAAATGTATTTCGAAAAACTCCAAGCCAAAGCCAATAAACCAGTAGGCGAATTGTTCAAAAATTTCAATTTGTTTATTTACGGAGGTGTTAATTATGAACCCTATCGTGCCAAATTTGAAAATTTAATAGGACGAAAAGTCGATTCCATCGAATTATTTCCCGCTTCGGAAGGTTTTTTTGCCTACCAAGATTCGCAAAAAGAAAAAGGAATGTTGTTGTTGTTGAATTCCGGAATTTTCTACGAATTTATTAAAACAGATGAGTTTTTCACTTCAAATCCACGTCGCTATACTATTGGTGAAGTCGAATTAGGTGTAAATTATGTGTTAATCATCTCAACAAACGCTGGACTTTGGGCATATAATATTGGCGATACGGTGCAGTTTACTTCTTTAAAACCCTATCGAGTTATCGTTTCGGGTCGTATTAAGCATTACATTTCGGCTTTTGGCGAACATGTGATTGGAAAGGAAGTTGAAAGTGCTTTGCAAGAAGCGATGGAAAATACCCATGTTAGAGTAAATGAATTTACAGTAGCGCCACAAATCAATCCTTCGACTGGATTACCTTACCATGAGTGGTTTATCGAGTTTGAAAACGAACCCGAAAACGCTGAAGAATTTGCCTTAAAAATTGACGAAGCTATGCGCAAACAGAATGTATATTATGACGATTTGATTGTTGGAAATGTGTTGCGTACATTAGTGATTACAAAAGTGAGTAAAAACGGATTTCAGGATTATATGAAATCGATAGGGAAATTAGGAGGACAAAATAAATTACCACGACTTTCAAACGATAGGAAGATTGCTGATTATTTTTCAAAATAATAAAACGATGAAAAAAAATAGACTTTTAGGATTGTTTCTGTTGTGTGTAACTTCTTTTTTCGCTCAAGTAAAAGGGAAAGTTGTTGACGAAAACAATCAACCGATACCGTATGTGAATATTTGGGTAGAAAATGAAAATGTAAGTACCACTTCCGATATAGACGGTCATTTTACGTTAAACATCAAGGAAGAAAAAACGTTGCTTTTTTCGTCTTTAGGTTTTGAAAAGAAGAAACTTAAATCGACTGAAGTTAGTATAGTTCAATTACTTCCTACCACATATGAGCTTGGTGAAGTAGTAGTATTAAACAAGAAAGAGACCAAAAAAATTGAAATCGGACAATCCGAAAATTCTATTCATCAGGCTTTTGAAAACGGACCGAAGTTTGATGCCAAATATTACCCCTACAAGATTGCCTATAAGAAAACAAGGTATTTAAAAAAAGTGTCCATTTTTACCGAAAATGCTTTAGAAGAAGCCTCTGTTAAAATCCATTTCTATGCTATCAATAGTGAAGGTTTACCAGGAGAAGAATTATTAAAAAAAGATTTTATTGTTACAGTAAAAAAAGGATCCAGAAGAACTTGGTTTGATGTTTCCAATTTGAATTTATCGTTTCCAAAAGAAGGCCTTTTTGTTGCGATTGAAAGATTGTTTATTGATAAAAATAAGTTTGAAAAAACGGTTACAACTACCGAACCCAATAAAACAAAAATACAACGTACTTATTATCCATTGCCTTTTTACAGCTTTGTTGAAGGATCCTATACCTACACTTTCTTGGGCGGAAAATGGACAAAAGAAGCGAAGAGAGATAGCAATGGCAATGTGGTAAAAACAAGAATTTTTGAACCCGCCATCCATCTAATTCTTACAAACTAAAAATAAAATCGTACCTTTGCAGGTTAGAAAATATAAAATGATGAAAGAAATCAAAAACATTTCGCGCTCAAGAGCGCAAGAGTCGTCGGCAGCTATCGAACGACTGTACATTACCATGAGACATTTATTTAACAGAGGTTTTTACAAACCAATGGGTGTTTCGGGAGAAACGTTGAGAGAAGCGTTATTAGCGCTTCGACCAGAAATTTACGGTTCTATTGCCGAAGAAAAAGTAGAATTAAACGGATTATTATATGTAATCGAACGTCTTCCCGTAGGGATTGAAGAGTGTCGTTACATCAATTTAACTTCCGATGAAGGCTATTCTAATTCACATTTTCAACCTATCGTACCACCAAAACGTCGTAGAAATTGCTACCGTATTGATGACGAACAAATGAATGTGGAAATCACTCGCGGACGTTCGGATATCTATGATATTTTAACGCACTTGACCTTTATTTTTATCGAATCACACAAAATTAAAGATAGAGTGTTGGTGGATGAAGAAGGAAAAGTATCACGCGATTGGGAAAAATTAGCACAAGCAGCCCTTCAAACCAAAAAATTAACCTTGATCGAAAAAGAGAAAGCGATTTCTCATATGGCCAATGTTTTAGGTAGAACGTTTGCTGAGGTACGAGATATTTATGACGATTTTGGAAATGCATCATCACCAGATCGTTTTTTACATATTGTGTATTGGTTAGGTAAAATTGCTATTGAAGAAGTAGTCGATAACAACAAAAGAACCATTACGTTCAGTCCAATTTTAAGAGAGCGTCTAGGGCACCATATTTACGGAGATATTTGGGCAACCAGTATCAAAGAAGTATTGGCAAACAACGATTTATTAGAACGACCTATTCATATTATTAGTGCGAACATGCACAGTGTAATGAACTCTGTTTTTGCACCAGCAGTGTTGGCAACTAAATACAAAGGAAAAGGCGAATACCAAATTTATGAAGACTTATCGGCTTCAGGAAGTAAAGAATTGCGTAAAAAAGTAGAGGATTTTGCTCTGCAACACGGAATGATTTCGTTACCTGACCAATCGGGAACTAATATTGATGTGCAAATATTTGATACCGCTAAGTTTGATTGGAAGAAAACAGCTTTTCCAACGGCTAAAATAGGAAAACAAGCTCCCGTTTTAATCGTAATGGATTATGCTTTTGGAGAGCAAGCGTTTGAAACAATTGATGAATTACTAAAACCTTATAAAGTAGAGAAGAAGAAAACATTTTTGAATGTGGAATCGGTTTCTATTATGGGGAAAGCCGGAATTTTAGAAGGAGGCAAAGGAGATATCATGATTGCGACTGCCCACGTCAATGAAGGGACAGCGGATAATTATCCGTTTGAAAACCAATTAACGGCGGCTATGTTCGCAGGGAATGATATTCCGGTGTATGAAGGACCAATGATTACCGTATTAGGAACATCGCTTCAAAATAGAGATTTGTTGAAATTTTTCCACGAATCAACTTGGGAAGCAATCGGACTAGAAATGGAAGGCGCTTATTATCAAAAAGCGATTCAATCAGCATCTAGAATTCGTAAAAGTATCAACCCAGATGTAAAAGTACGTTATGCGTATTATGCTTCTGATAACCCATTAGAAACTGGAAGTACATTAGCTTCTGGAGGTTTAGGAACTACAGGTGTAAAACCAACATATTTGATTACCATCAAAATTTTAGAACAAATTTTTAACGTCTAATGAATTTTATAGAGACAAACTTAAAAGGTTGTTTTATTATAGAACCCAAAGTTTTCCATGATGACCGAGGTTATTTCATGGAAAGCTTTAATCAAAACACATTTAATAAAGGAATCGGACAAGAAGTAACTTTTGTTCAGGACAATCAGTCTTTTTCTTCTAAAGGTGTACTGCGCGGATTGCATTACCAAACAGGCGAGCACGCTCAAGCTAAATTGGTGCGTGTTTTACAAGGAGAAGTCTTAGACGTGGCAGTAGATTTACGACCAGAGTCAGAAACCTACGGTCAGTCTTTTTCCATATTGCTTTCGGCTGAAAACCAAAAGCAATTTTTTGTTCCTAGAGGTTTTGCACACGGATTTTTAGTGACCAGTGAAACGGCCACTTTTTTCTATAAATGTGATAATTTTTACAACAAGGAAAGTGAAGGAGGAATTATTTACAACGACGCTTCGTTGGCTATCGATTGGAATTTTTCAGCGTCAGATTTAATCATTTCTGAAAAAGATCAAGTGTTACCTACACTTAAAAACGCCAAAAAAGTATGGTAGTTTTAGTGACGGGTGCATCGGGACAATTAGGGCAATCGTTGCAATTTATAGCACCAAAATATGCTGATATTCAATTTATATTTGCATCTTCCACCGATTTAGATATTACAAATCAGGAACGTGTAAATTCATTTTTTGAAAGTAATACTATTGATTTTTGTATCAATACTGCTGCTTATACCGCTGTCGATAAAGCTGAAACCGAAATCGAAAAAGCTAAAGCTATTAATGTTTTGGGTTCAAGATATTTAGCGCAAGCTTGTCAAAAATCAGAGACGACTTTAATTCATATTTCTACCGATTTTGTTTTTGATGGAACTAACGAAAAGCCATATTTAGAATTTGATGCGACCAATCCTATAGGGGTTTATGGTCAGACTAAATTAGATGGCGAAAAAGAAGTGATTCAAAATTGCGAAAAGCATTTCATCATCAGAACTTCTTGGGTGTATTCCCAGTTTGCCAACAATTTCATGAAAACGATGTTACGATTGGCTCAAGATAGAAAAGAATTAAATGTAGTGGCGGATCAAATTGGCACACCCACCAACGCAGTTGATTTAGCGGAAGCATTAATAAAAATTATTCAAAAATGTCATGCTGAGCTTGTCGAAGCATCTCATTACGGGGTATACAATTTCAGTAACGAAGGCATTTGTTCTTGGTATGATTTCGCAAAAGAAATCTTCAGAATAAACGGTACCGCAATTACAGTAAATCCAATTCCGACAGAAATGTATCCAACACCAGCAAAAAGACCTACATATAGTGTTTTGGATAAGTCAAAAATTAAATCGACCTTTAACATAGAAATAAAAAGTTGGCAAGAATCTTTGCTACAAACCATATAAAATGAAGAGAATTTTAATAACAGGAGCAGCTGGTTTTTTAGGGTCGCATTTGTGTGATCGTTTCATCAAAGAAGGGTACTATGTAATAGGGATGGACAATTTAATAACGGGTGATTTAAAAAACATTGAGCACTTGTTTAAACTAGAAAATTTTGAATTTTACCATCACGATGTATCAAAATTTGTACACGTTCCAGGTGAATTAGATTATATCTTACATTTTGCTTCGCCAGCAAGTCCTATAGATTATTTAAAAATTCCGATTCAAACTTTAAAAGTGGGATCACTAGGAACCCATAATTTATTAGGTTTAGCAAGGGTTAAAAAAGCACGTATTTTAATTGCCTCTACTTCTGAAGTTTATGGAGATCCTTTAATACATCCACAAACTGAAGATTATTTTGGAAATGTAAATACAATAGGTCCTCGTGGGGTTTACGATGAAGCGAAACGTTTTCAAGAATCAATAACCATGGCGTATCACCGTTTCCACGGATTAGAAACACGTATTGTGCGTATTTTCAACACCTATGGACCAAGAATGCGTCTGAATGACGGTCGTGTAATTCCAGCTTTTATTGGACAAGCGTTGCGTGGTGAAGATTTAACCATTTTTGGAGACGGAATGCAAACCCGTTCTTTTTGTTATGTAGACGATCAGGTAGAAGGAATTTATCGTTTATTACTTTCGGATTATGTTTATCCAGTCAATATTGGAAATCCAGATGAAATCACTATTAAAGATTTCGCCGAAGAAATTATCAAGTTAACAGGTACCAATCAAAAAATTGTATACCATCCGTTACCGGAAAATGACCCGATGCAACGTCAACCTGATACCACAGTAGCCAAAGAAATACTTGGCTGGGAAGCTAAAGTAAACCGTAGTGAAGGAATGAAATTGACGTATGAATATTTCAAATCCCTTTCTTCGGAAGAGTTATTAAAAGAAGAACACAAAGATTTTAAAGACTTTATTAAATAATAGATGTCTAAAGGCAGGTATTCCAAATATATTCGTCCCATAAGTATTGCTTTGGATTTTTTAGTCCTGACTGTTTTGGTGAAAATATTTTTGAAAGATTTTGCTCAAAAAACCAATCTTTTTATTGTTTATCAATTAGTTTCTTGGACGGTAATAGCTTATTTCACGGCCTTTTATGATGTGTATCGCTTTACAAAACCAGCCGAAATTCTAGCCAAATTAGTTAAACAATTTGCTATTTTTACTTTAACAATAGTAGCTTATTTCTCCGTTGTTCGTGAAATTGTGCCTAGTTTTAGAGTATTATTATTGTTTATTGGGTTTGCTTTTTTATATATCACTTTATTTAAAGGGTTATTGTTTTATTACCTCAAAAAATACCGAATAATTTTAGGAGGAAATTACCGTAACGCCATTATTATAGGTTATTCGGAAAGTGCTAAAAACCTTCAAAACTTATTTGTAACAAGACCTGATTACGGATATAAATTCAAAGGTTTCTTTTCAGATAAAGTCCAAAATCAAGAAATTGCAGGAACAATTTCCGAAATAGAAACATTTGTTTTAAACAACAAGATTGATGACATTTATTGTGCTTTAAAAGAGCTTTCCGACGAGCAGACCAAACAAATTGTAGAATTCGCCGATTTTCATCAGAAAACCATAAAATTCATACCCGAATCGGATGAGATTTATTCCAAAACACTGGTGGTAGATTATTACGAATTTTTTCCTGTATTATCCTTAAAAAGATCCCCACTAAATGAATTATTAAACAAAGCTGTAAAGCGATTATTTGACATTGTTTTTTCGCTTTTAATGATTGTTTTAGTGCTTTCTTGGTTGATTCCTCTAATTGCAATTTTAATCAAATTGGAATCAAGAGGTCCCGTATTTTTTAAACAAGGTCGACCAGGATTAAACCAAGACGAATTCTTTTGTTATAAATTTCGTTCCATGCGAATGAATAGCAAAACAGAAGAAATGACGACTAAAAATGACCCACGAGTAACCAAAATAGGGAGCTTTTTACGCCGTACAAGTTTAGACGAAATGCCACAATTTTTTAATGTCTTGTTCGGAGACATGTCAATTGTAGGGCCAAGACCGCACTTGTGGAGTCACAACAACGAATACCAAAAGAAGATTAAAAAGTACAATGTACGTCTTCATGTGAGACCCGGAATCACAGGTCTTGCGCAGGTAAAAGGATATCGTGGCGAAATTGAAACCGATGAAGAAATGATCAACCGCATAAAATTTGATGTTTTTTACATTGAAAACTGGTCCTTTTTTCTCGATGTCAAAATCATCGCATTAACGGTGATTAATATTTTTAAAGGCCAAGAAAAAGCGTACTAAATGAACGAATTAGTTTCCATAATTACCCCTACTTACAATTCCGCAAAATATATTGCCGAAACCATTCAATCGGTACAAAAACAAACGTACCGTCATTGGGAAATGCTTATCGTTGACGATTGTTCTTCCGACACAACCGTATCTATCGTAGAACAGTTTATGGAAGACGACCATCGCATTCATTTGGTGAAACTAAATAAAAATTCGGGGGCATCCAAAGCCAGAAACGAAGCCATAAAGTTGGTTTCCGGCGATTTTATGACATTTTTAGATGCCGATGACATTTGGTTTCCGGATTTTATTGAAAATAGTATTGCAGCAATAAAAAGCAGCGGAATCAATTTTGTTTTTTCTTCCTACAAACGATCTAATGAGAATTTAGAGTTTGTCTATTCCGATTTTATAGTTCCTGAAAAAGTAACCTATACTGATATTCTAAAAACCAATTCCATCAGTTGTCTGACCGCTTTTATTAATGTGAAAGAACTAGGTGTGAAACTAATGCCGGATATTCTGAAAAGACAAGACATGGGACTTTGGTTAAAATATCTAAAAGAAATCCCTTATGCTTATGGGGTTAAAGAACCTAAAGCCATTTACCGCATTCGCGAAAATTCACTTTCCCGAAACAAAAAAAACTTGCTAAAATACCAGTGGCAATTTTATAGAGAGGTCGAAAAACTTTCGATTGTTCAAAGCATTTATTACATGCTTCAGTGGATGGTAAGAGGGTTTTTGAAATATAGAAATTAAACCATCGACTGAAATTGTTTCAGTTTTCCGCGGGCAGTTCGTTGTAACGATTCTTTACGGTTGAAAGTAAAATGCAAACCCGATTCTAAATACAAAGCGATAGCCTCTTCAATTTTTTTGATTTGGGCAGCACTTAATTCGATTTCGCTTACATACTCGATTTCGAAAGTATCTTTTTGTAATTGTTTGATGATGAATTCTTTCACATTTCCATCGTCTTCAATAATGCTTTTGGTCACATAATAGAAAGTTAGTCCCGGTGATTTCTTTCCACTTGGAAGTATTGCAATATCATTGGTTCGGCCAATTAATTGTTTCAGAATTGGTTTTTGTAAGGTACTTTTTTCATCTAAAATTCCGATGTCGCCAATGTCATACCGAATAAAAGGATGTGCTTTGTTGAATAAGGATGTAATCACCACTTTGCCTTCTTGTCCGTTTGGTAAAGGTTGATGGTTTTCGTCTACGATTTCTACAAACAGCGTTTCAGCATTGACTTGCCACTCATCGTTGCTATTTTGGAAGGCAATCAAATCCAGTTCGGAAGCGCCATATTCGTTTACAACTGGGACTCCAAATTGTTTTTCCATCAGCATTTTATCTTCTTCAAAAAGCATTTCCGAAGTGACCATGCATACTTTCAGCGTAGGACAAACCTCCGTTAAAACGATGTTTTTTTGTTGTAGAAATTTAGCAAATAAGACAATGGAACTCGTATATCCGTTGATGTAATCGAATTTTTTTTGCTCAAATTTTTTCAAGACATTTTCCAGTACTTTATCGGATAAATCAAAAATGGTAAAACGATAACGTTTTCCTAAAAAGTCCTTGATCCGTTCTTTGGTATAACCTAAAAAATCTAATGGAATTCCGTAAAATCTTGCCTGATAGGATTGATTAAAATCGACACCATACCAACCAAAACGGTAAATAATGGAAGCCCAAGTGATCGCGTGCGCATACTTGTCTTTGGCAAAAATGAAGGGATCTCCGCTCGACCCTGAAGTCTTGTTTTTAAATACGGTTTTCTCGTTATAGGCTTTGGAAAGTCTTTCTGCTAAAGGTTTTTGAAAATCTTTTTTGGTCATCACCGGAATATCGTTCCAGTTATCGATAGCCGCTTTACCAACAAAATTTCTGTAATAGGAATTGTTTTGTAAATGATAGGCAACAATTTCTTTTTTTCTGTTTTCGATAAATTGCTGATGCTCGCTTTCAGATAAGGAAATTATGGTAGTAAATTCGGCGGTAGCTTCCTTCATCGGAAAACCATTCATTCGTAACGACCAATCAAAAAACCGAATCATAGTGTAAGATTTGCTCAAAAATAGCAAATATGATACACAAAGCCATTGCGAATTGTTTTTTTTCTGTTCAAAACACGCTATTTTTGCACCACAAAACAACAACTCAACACAACATGACAATTTTACTTTTAGGTTCAGGAGGAAGAGAACACGCTTTAGCATGGAAAATGCTACAAAGTGATAAATGCCAACAACTTTTTGTGGCACCTGGAAACGCAGGGACTTCAACCATCGCAACCAATGTTAATCTTAATATTCTTGACTTTCCATCGATCAAATCGTTTGTGTTGGAAAATAAAGTTTCTATGGTAGTTGTAGGACCGGAAGACCCTTTGGTACACGGTATCTATGATTACTTTAAAAGCGATGCAGATATAAATACAATTCCTGTAATTGGACCCTCAAAAGTAGGAGCACAATTGGAAGGAAGTAAAGAGTTTGCCAAAGAATTTTTGGTAAAACATAATATTCCAACCGCAGCTTACGATAGTTTTACGAAAGAAACAGTTGAAAAAGGCTGTGAATTTTTAACCACATTGCAACCACCTTACGTTTTGAAAGCAGATGGTTTGGCAGCTGGAAAAGGGGTTTTAATTATAAATGATTTGGCCGAAGCACAACAAGAACTTAGAAATATGTTGGTGGATGCAAAGTTCGGTGAAGCATCTTCGAAGGTTGTTATTGAAGAATTTTTGGATGGGATTGAATTGAGTTGTTTTGTTTTAACTGATGGAAAATCATATAAAATTTTACCAACCGCCAAAGATTACAAAAGAATTGGCGATGGCGATACAGGATTGAATACCGGTGGAATGGGAGCAGTTTCTCCAGTGCCATTTGCCGATGCTGTGCTGATGGAAAAAATCGAAACCCGAATTGTAAAACCAACAGTCGAAGGTTTACAGAAGGATGGAATCGAATACAAAGGATTTGTCTTCATTGGATTGATCAACGTTAAAGGTGAACCTATGGTCATTGAATACAATGTCCGTATGGGAGATCCAGAAACAGAAGTGGTGATGCCAAGAGTGAAATCGGATTTAGTAGAGCTTTTTACAGCGGTTGGTCAACAAAAATTAGACGAAGTTACGTTGGAAATTGATGAAAGAAGCGCGACAACTATTATCATTGCTTCGGGTGGATATCCTGAAGAGTATGAAAAAGGAAAAGTGATTTCAGGTATTGAAAATGTTACCGATTCGATTGTTTTTCATGCCGGTACTAAAGAAGAAAACGGAGCTATTGTTTCTAATGGAGGTCGTGTGTTAGCGATAACTTCTTACGGGAATGATTTCCAAGAAGCCATACAAAAATCATACGACAGTATTGCTAAAATTCAGTTTGATAAAATGTATTTCAGAAAAGATATTGGTGCCGATTTAGCCTCGTTATTAAATTCTTAAAAGTAGGTTTTAGAAAAAAAATCAAGCATTTCAACAATATTAAAGAAATAGTAAGTGGGTTTCTCTTAATTTTACCTTTAAATGAAGAGAAAATTTATTTTACTGTTTCTTTTTTTGTTTGCTGAAGTCTCCTATTCTCAGCAACCAATTGCTATACAATTAACAGAGAAAGACAAACTTCCTGATAATGAGTTTTACGATATTCTAGAAGCCAAAGATGGAATAATCTGGCTGGCAGCCGATAAAGGATTGTTTCATTACAATGGAAAAAATTTCACAAACTATTCCCATCCTAAAAAAAGAGGACTTTCGGTATTTGGGCTTTTTCAAGACGCTAGTAATAAGATTTGGTGTAATAATATTTCAGGTCAGTTTTTTTATGTTTCGAAGAACAAACTGGAATTATTTATCGATTTAAAAGACGATTTAAAAGGACAACTTCCTGAGTTCTTGGTTCATAATAATTTTCTTTTTGTGTTTTTTGAAAAAGGAGTGTACAAAATCAACCTCCAAACCAAACAAAAAACATTACTAAAAGACACTTCCAATGCTAGTTTTTATTACGGTTCTCCAGTACAACAAAGAGGAACTCTATTTTTTGCGTTATTAAATTCGATTAAAAAAATTGAAAACAATACCATCGTAAATGAATTCACGTTTAAAAAAGATAGGAGTTTACCTAAAAACAATACGTTCCTAGCCTATAATGATTGCCTTTTTTACAGTTCTTTGTTTGAGGATACCCAACATTTTTACTTGAAAAAGAAGGACACATTTCAAGAAATTAAAGTGCCTTCAGAACTGGTAAATAAACCAATTATTAGAACACTTTTTATCGACAATCACTTTTGGTTTTGCACGAATGAAGGGTTGTTAGTTGCGACGTTAAACGATACTGTTTTTACCATTCAACACCATTATTTAAAAGGGGAAACATGTAGTAAAGTCATTAAAGACAGCAATAATAATTATTGGATTACTACAACTAACAACGGCATATTTGTACTGCCTAACATTGCTATTCAGAAACTGGAAATCGATAAAAACCTGGGTTTAATCAAGAACTTAAAAACCGTAAATAATTATGTTTTCTTTTCCACCATCAAGGGTGTCATTGGAATTTTAAATACAGAAGATAATTCGGTGAAAACATTTCAACTTCCAAAAAATGATGAAATTTCCGAATTGGTGTATGAGCCTAAAAAGAAATTACTATTTATCAGCCAAAAAAACGATTCCTATATCTGGAATTTATCGAATGCCACAATACAAAAATGCACTTCCCTTAACGCCTTAAAAGGATCGTTTTATGATGAATCAGGAATTTTATTAAATGCAAGTTTCGACAGGGCGAACAGCGCTTCAAACCCATTCAAAAACTATCAAGAAAGCAATACAATTATTATAAAACCACCCGTTTTTAAGTCTGAAACGATAAATTTTGAAACCAAGAATCTACGATTGAAACGCGCTTATACGTGTTTTATAGATGCCAACACCAAAAACAAATATGTTGGATTTGTAGATGATTTAATTTGTTTTGATACAAAGGATAAAGAATCGGTAATTACGTTTAATGGCCAATCTATTTTTGCCATTGATATGGTCCAAACAACAGACCAAACCGTATGGGTTTCGACATTTGAAAATGGAATAATCGGCATTAGAAACAACAAGGCCTTTATAAATTTAAATACATCAAATGGGTTGTTGTCGAATCAAACAGGGAAGTTAAAAAGTAATGAAAATGACTTATGGATTAGTTCCGATAAAGGCATTCAGAAATACAACACCATTACCAAAACATTCCAAAATATCAGTACTATAGATGGTTTTGATAATTATGATATTACGGATATCGATAGTGTAAAGGACAAACTCTATCTGTCGTCTAATAAAGGACTTTTTATCATTGATACTAAGGCTTGCTTTAAAAAATGGGTGAAACCTACCATCTATTTTACCGATTTTACGGTACAAGACAAATCGGTAGCGCTTCGTTCAAATTATACTTTAGCCTATGATAAAAATGCTATTAAAATCGCCTTTAATGTAAACGGATTAAAATCGTCAGAAAATAGTAACTACGTATATCGATTACAGGGTTTTGATGATAAATGGACAGTCCTTGAAAACGGAATTGATTTTGTGCGATTTTCAAGTCTGCCACCAGGAAATTACGTGTTTGAAGTAAAGGCAAACTACCTAAACGGGATCTCTTCAAAACCCATTCAATTGACGTTTACCATTCAAAAACCGTTTTGGCAAACTTGGTGGTTTTATGTTTTGTTTTCAGTCATTGTTTTAGCGATTTTTTGGATGTATTTTAAAAGAAGATTCACACGACTTGAAAATGAAAAAACGATTCTTTTAGAAAAAGCACAAGTCGATAATGAACTCATTTTTTATCAGTTGGAAAATTTACGATCCCAAATGAATCCACATTTTATTTTTAACGCTTTAAATTCTATTCAGGAATATATTGTTACGAATGAAAAAGCAAACGCAAGTGTGTATTTGGTGAAGTTTTCGAAACTCATTCGGTTGTATTTAGAGCATAGTCGAGAAAGTGAAGTCCCTTTGGAAGAAGAAATAAAAGCGCTTCAATTTTATCTTGAATTGGAAAAAGATCGCTTTGAAGACACTTTAAATTTCACTATTTATAAGGAGGATAACATCAATGCCAAAACCACAAAAGTACCTTCATTATTTATCCAGCCGTATGTCGAAAATGCCATAAAACACGGATTGTTACACAAAAAAGCGAATCGAAAGGTGAGCATTTCTTTTACTCAGAATACAGCTAAAAATGAACTTATTTGCGTAGTGGAAGACAATGGTGTGGGTAGAGCAGCATCGACAGAGATTAATAAAAACCGAAGAGAATACCATAAATCATTCGCCACTTCTGCCAATCAAAAAAGAGTGGAGTTAATCAACAAAACAAGAACCAAAAAAATAAGTGTTAGTACCCAAGATTTAGTAGACGAAAATAATGTTGCACTAGGGACTAAAATAACCATAAACATTCCATTTTAAGATGAAAGTTGTAATCATAGATGACGAGAACAAAGCTAGAAAACTAATAGCGGCATTACTAAATGACGAATACAATGATTCATTTACAATTTATGAAGCCGAAGATTTAGTTTCGGGCTGCCAACTCATAAAAGAAATCCAACCCGATATTGTTTTTCTAGATATTGAAATGCCCAATCATTCTGGTCTTCAAATTGCGGAATTTTTAGAGCCTAATGAATTGAATTTCCAATTGATTTTTATCACGGCGTATAATGAATATGCGGTACAAGCGTTCAAACTTTCTGCAGTCGATTACTTGTTAAAACCGATTGATATTTCAGAATTCAAAAATGCAGTTGAAAAAGCCAAACAGAATATTCAAAAAGGAAACATTAGCAATAAGTTGGATGACCTTAAAAAAGTGTTCAATCAATTGTCTTTAAATAAAATGGTTTTGGAAGTACCTAAAGGTGTTTTGTTCGTATCGCACGATGACATAATTGCTTTTGAAGCCGATGGCATGTACACCAAAGTTTTCATGCAAGACAATTCGACGCAATTAATCTGCAAACCTTTAAAACATTTCGTAGAACAGCTTGAAAACAAGCCTATTTTCTACAAACCACACCGTTCCTATTTGATTAATTTAAAATTCATGAAGGAGCTTTCTAAAAAAGATGGTTTTCATATTATCATGGAAAACAACAAAACAATTCCAGTTGCCAAAGAAAAAAAGGATGAGTTTTTAGGGCTAATTCAGTCTATGTTTTAGCGGTTTAGAAAAAAATATAAGTATTTCAGAAAAAAGTACAGTTGTCTGTTTTATATAAGTAGGAGATTTGACCCAAACAAACATCCTTGTCTTATGAAAAAACTATTACTTTTTATCATTTTGATTGCTCCGCGTCTTGAATTACAAGCACAAATTCCAACTTCAGGATTAATTAAAGATTACAAATTCACCAATGGTGCTTTAACCAGCGATGTAACACCAGCGTTACAAGCCGGAACCACGACTTTAGTTCCTACAGGAAACGCAAGAACTATTATTTCGGATAGAAATTCAGAAGCCGACAAAGCCATTTCACTTAACGGAGATTCTTTCCTAGCGGGAGGCACCAATGCAGCATCGGTTAATAATTATTCTATAAGTTTTTGGGTAAAGACTACTGTTAATGAAAGTCCGAAACGCTACATTTTCGACCAACACAATACGGCAGCGAATCCCGCGGGTTTTAGTATAGCCTTAAAAGATGGAAAAATTTATTTCAACGGACAAAGTAGTTGGAGTTCTACATCCATTTCTGGCAACAGTGGTGTGCGCCAAGTCATAAGCCCTGTAATTAATGATGGACAATGGCATCATATTGTGTGCTCATTAAGTACCACAAGTTCTTTTTCGTATGTAGGTTCATTTACAAATTACAATGCTACATTTACGTATACGATGTATGTTGATAACGTATCTATTCCTGGAGATTCAGAGACTGATAATTTTGTATTGCTAACTAGCGAATCGCCGCACACTATTAGATCAATTACCCCAACCAAACAATTGGTTATTGGAAAAGCACCAGATATATCTTTTTTAGATTATCAAGATAGTATTGACCAAATTCGTTATTACGAAAGAGCATTAAACGCATCAGAAGTTGATATTTTATTTAATGAAGACAAACCAAAAATCAAACTGTATGTAAATGCTGCAGCAACGGGTGCCAATAACGGAACCACTTGGGCCGATGCCTATACAAGCATTGATCCTGCAATTGCCGCTTTTACTACAGTAAATGAAATATGGGTAGCCGCAGGAACTTACAAGCCAACAGGTTCTGCAAGAACTTCAACCTTTTTGATGAAAAATGCGTTACGAATGTATGGCGGATTTAATGGAACAGAAACACTTCTTTCTCAAAGAAACCCGAAATTGAATCTTACCACATTGAGTGGTGATATTAATGGAAACGATACTGCTACCATAACGAATACAGAACCAACTAGACAAGACAACACCTATCATGTTATTACTCTAAAAGGTAATATTAGAGATGTCATAATCGACGGATTTACAATTTCTGGAGGGAATGCTAATGGGGGAACATTAACAACAGGAACACCGTCAGGACAGTTTTACCATACAAGAGGTGGTGCCATTTATGTAAATACCTATGCCGCTTCTGATTTAGGTTCTATCACTTTGAAAAACTGTATTTTAGAAAAAAATTCAGGATCGGATACAGCCGTTTCTTCGGGTTATTTTGCTAGCGGTGTGTCTGGCCAAAGTTATAGAACCGATTTTGAATCGTGTATTATTAGAAATAATTTTTCGGCGACAAATGCTCAAATTTTAATTGGCGGCGCTTCAGGATTTGGCTTGGTTGGGAATGCTACTATTACGAATTCATTATTTCATAACAATGTTAGTACTTCTGGTCCTTCTTGTTTGTATTTTAGCGCAAGTTTTTCAAACGGCGGTACTGCTTTAGGAATTAATGCAAGTGTTATTAATTCAACATTTGCTAACAATACTGGTTTAAATGGAAATGTTGTTAGAACAGATAATGGAGGAAATACCTATTTTAGAAATTCTATAATTTATGGAAATGGCTCAACAACTCCAATAAACTATACTGGAACCGGAGGTTCTCTTTTAACCAATACTATTTCTGAAGGAGGTCAAATAAGCGGAATTAATTCTAATCCACTTTTAGATGCAAACTTCACGCTTCAAGCAGGTTCGCCAGCAATTGATGCAGGAAATAATTCATACATATCTGCAGGAATCACAACTGATTTGGCCGGAAATACCAGAATACATAACAGTACAGTTGATTTAGGTGCCTACGAATATGATGTGGCGTTAGCAACAAACGATTTTACTACTTTTTCTGACTTTACTATCTATCCAAATCCAAGTAATAGTCTTGTGACTGTTAGAAGTGTCGAAACTATTGAATCGATAGAAATTATTTCATTAGAAGGAAGAATCCTAAAATCGGAAATGGCATCGTCACTTGATATTTCAACACTTTCTAACGGAATTTATCTGATGCAAGTAAAAACGGTAGACGGAAAAAAGGGAACCAAAAAAATTATTAAAAATTAGTATATTTAATCTTTAAAAAATAGATATGAGAAAAATTGTTTTGGTTTTTAGTATAGTCGTATTTTCTTCTTTTGGAAGTATTAAAGAGAATCCATTAGAAAATGTTGTTACAACAGAAATAGTGGCTAGTAGTAGTTTTTCATTAATAAATGATACAAAAAACAAAGTGTCAATTCATACAGGAACTGGTTTTGTATCATTAAATAAAGGTTCTAAAACTAGTATTGGTTGTAATGAAGGAAAAGAAGTAAGATGGGCTGATAGTGGCAAAAAAGGCGATGTGATTTTTGTTATTACTGCAGAGATGTGCGGAAAAACGTTAAAGCTTTCTGAAGTAATGAAGCACTAAAATTAGTGTTACGATATATTCAAAAGGCCATACTCTAAAAGTATGGCCTTTTATTTTTAGACTAAATGTAAAAACGTTCTTTTAATTTGGTGAAAAAATAGGTCGCATTTGTAATACCCACATTTTCTGCAATTTCTTTTTTAGAGGCATGGGGATTTTCCAAGAGTAGTGTTCTCGCTTTTTGAAAACGAGCCTCCATGATGAGTTCTTGTGTGGTTTGCCCTAAAATCGCTTTGGTTTTTCTATTTAAAGTACTTTTGGAAATATTCAAATGAAGCGAAATATCTTCCACACCAAAAGTTGGGGAATGTAAATTGGTATAAATAATTTCGTTCAATTCTACATTAAATTTGCTGGCAAAAACAGTCAAACTTTCTCTTTCTTCATCCTCTAAAGTAGTTTCAAAATTCTGTAACGTATCTAGTGATTGTAGCGATTTTTTAATCATTAAGTGCAGTTCTTCTTCTACAAAGGGTTTGTTCAAATAGCCATCAATCCCCAAGCGAAGCATGTTGAGTTTTCCCTCTTGATCGCTTCTGGCGGTTAATACAATGATAGGCGTTTTTAGTTCTTGTTCTTTGATTTTCAAAACCAATCCTTCTCCATCCAAAACAGGCATCATATAATCGGTAATAATAATATCAAACGATTGGTGTTGCAAGATTTCGATGGCTTCTTGTCCGTTTTCGGCTTCGGTAATTTGGTAGTCTTCTAAAACTTCTTTCAAATACTGTCGCATTTGTTCGTTGTCTTCCACGATCAAAATAGATCTTTTGGTAGCTTTCGATGGCTGCGTATGAATTTTATTTAGGGTACTATTTCTAACAACAGTATTGCTTGTTTTTGTAGTAACAACACTACGCTCTATTGCTTTTTTAGGAATCGTAATAGTGAATATCGTTTCTTCATTCGGAATACTTGACAAGGAAATATCGAATTGGTGCGCTTCTAAAATACTTTGCGTAAAGGACAAGCCTATTCCGCTACCTTGACTTTTTGTAATATCATTTTTAGATTGAAAGAAGCGTTCAAATACTTTGTCTAAATCGTATGCTGGAATTCCAATTCCGGTATCTTTAATTTTGATGATTAAATCTTTTTCCAAAGAAACTTCGATGGCTACTCTTCCTTTTTTCGGCGTAAACTTTAAAGCATTCGACAACAAATTATTAATTGATTTCGACATCAAGTCTTCATCCATTAAAACAACAACTTCAGGAAGATCCATAATTAAATTAAACTGAATTTCCTTTTTCTGAAATAGCGTTGCAAACTCCGAATAATGTTTTTCTAAAAAGGGTTGTAACGCCACCTTAGAACAGGTAATCGTAAATTCATTGGAATCGATTTTACTCAAATCAATAATGTTGTTTATGATATTCTGAATTTGTGCAATTTGATTGTTAATGTTCTGAATTTTTCCTTCATTTTCCTCTATAGAACCTTTTAAATTAATTCTCGAGGCATTGCCTTGAATTAAGGTCAAAGGGGTTCTTATTTCGTGTGAAAAATTGACAAAAAAATGCGATTTGAATTCGTTCAATTGATCGAGTTTGTTTCGTTGCTCTTCTAAAATAACCTTATCAGCAATGACTTTATCTCGTTCTAATTCTAAGAGTTTTTCAATTTGATTGTTTTGTTTTTTGAAATAATTAGTCAAAATGTAAAACAAAAAGAATAGGCAAACCAAAGCAGGACTATAAAAATTGATCGTAGGATAATGTTGAAAAAAGTGATTTGGAATCGTGAAGCACAAAAGTGCAACAGTAAAAATACTGTAGTTGATTTTTTTATTATCAGTAAGTACCAAACTTACGGCGGGCGCTAATATCAAATAAAACTCTAGTAATTGTCCCTTTTTTAAAAAATTCCCAAAGAGAAAACTATTTAAGATTAGCATCAAGGCAAACATAAATCGACCGATTTCATATTGTCCTTTGGTGTGAATGTACTGTGACAGAATAATAACAATCAATTGCAAAAAATGTACTAAAACATTCAAATAAAGAATGGGAGATTTTGTCAAATAATTGAGCAATAAAATAATAGCCGTAGCATACCAACAATAACAAAAGGTATTGAACAGTTTGATTCGTTTAATTTCTGAATTTGATTGTGTTGTGTTTCGAATTCCTAAGGAAACTAACAAATCATACCAATTTTTCATTGCACTTTTATTTGTTACAAAATACAATTTTTATAGATGTATCGTAAGTCCAAAAATATACTATTTCTTCGGAAAAAGACGCATTTGAATCAAAAGGAAGTTATATGAATCAAATCGTCGATAAATGACGCAAATGATTCGATTTTGAATCTGGAGAACTGTTCAAATCGTTCAAATTTGTACCATAAACAAAAACTGAAAACGTATGAAAACAAAATTATCTTTTTTAGTCATTTTATTCTCTGTAAAATTATTGGCTCAAGTTCCTACATCAAATTTGGATAGTGAGTATCAATTTACGAACAATATTTTGGACACTTTTGGCACTGCCGAAAATTTAACGCAAACGGGTACGGCTGCTACATTTACTTCGGATAGAATTGGAAATACAACAAGTGCGATTAATTTAACTGGGGATACTTTTCGACGCGTTCCATTGCAAAATGCCACCAGTATGAGCATTAGCTTTTGGATCAAAACATCTACCAATGATACTAATGTCAGAACTATTTTAGAACAATCTCAAAGAGTTAATACCGTAAATGATAATTCTTCACGAGGATGGTATGTTTCTTTAAGTAATGGGATTGTTAGTTTTTCTTGTAATTATTTATGGAGATGGACGGCTAATGGTGGTACCAACGTGTATACAGGACATTCGAATTGGAGGAATACATCATCAAATACCAATATAGCCGATAACAATTGGCATCATGTAGTCATTACAATTGCTGGTAGAACCTATAATAATTATACGCCAACAACAAGTCACAAGGCTTTTGAAAACAAATATGATATTTACATTGATAATGTATTGAAAAACACATATCTGCATGTGTACAATGCAACAACAGCAACGGGAGGAAACTCTACGAGTTTGCCTGATTTTTTACCCAATAATAACGTTGGTGTTGGAACCAATAGCTATGCTAATTTAGTAACAGCTAATCGCTATACACAAGAACTAGATGATATCCGTTTCTATAAAGCAGCGTTAGCCGCATCAGGCGTAGCGAGTTTATATAACGAATCGCTTACTTTGGGTACAAGCGATTTCAATGACTTTTCCGATTTTTCCATCTATCCAAATCCTAGTAATAGTATAGTAATGGTTAACAGTGCGGAAAATATCGAATCGATAGAAATTCTTTCATTAGAAGGAAGAAAAATAAAATCGGTTTCAGGCTCATCAATTGATATTACAGAACTTTCAAACGGAATGTATGTAATGATTGTAAAAACGATTGAGGGAAAAATGGGGACTAAAAAGATAATAAAGAATTAAATCAATTGTAACTTTATATAAAAAATGCCGCTATCAGCGGCATTTTTTATTATTTCAAGAAAGAGTGAGCAGTGGTATCCTGATCTTCTTCGTTGTTGTCTTTGTGTAATTGTAATTGTTTAATCCAATACCAGATATAGTAACAAATAACTCCCCAAAGAGCCCAATTTACAATGTTGGCAACCCACCAACCCCAAGTTGGTTCGATTTCAGTAAAACGAAAAATGTCATGAAAAAAGAAAATTATTTCGTCAAATATCCATTGAATTGCTTCAAAAAATGATTTCATCATAATTGATTGTATTATATTTACACAGCAAAAATATAAAATATACTCATGATTACAAGCGTTTTTAGTAAATCTCGTCCAATAAATTACATTTTAATCACAACTTTGTTGATTATATGCTTCTTATTGTTCCAGTTTAGAACAAATTTTAACACCATTTCTGCTATTGAAATTGGTAAAATTGGCTTTTTATTAGTGCTTTTAATAGGGTCTTTATTCGTTACCAATTTTATTACCAAAAAGAACGGATTGAGTAAAGACAATAGTTACACCTTCTTTCTGTTTTTCATTTTCCTAATTTTGTTTCCCAAAACGTTGGCCAACGGAAGTTTGATAATTTCCAACGGACTAATTTTATTAGCTATCAGAAGGCTTATTTCAATGCAGTCATTGATTACACCAAAGGAAAAAATATTTGATGCATCCATTTGGATTTTTGTAGCTAGTCTGTTTAATTTCTGGTGTATCTTATTTATTATTTTAGTTTTCGTGTCTATTATTTTTCACGTTTCAAGAGATTATAGAAACTGGATTATTCCGTTTATTGCTCTTTTTACTGTAATAATAATTACAGCGATGTTCTCGCTGGCCTTTTATCCTAGTTTTATTCAGGAATATTCAAAGCAAATTGTGATTGATTTCGACTTTAAGTATTTTGAAAATGTATTTCAAAATGTAGCGATTGCTATCTACATCCTTACTGCCATTGTTGCTTTTTTCTCGATGCTTTTTATCCTGCCTCAAAAATTGTCAAACTTACATTCGGCGTACAGAAAAGTGATGTTTTCATTCGTAATAGGATTGGCCATTTATTTTATTTCACCTAACAAAGACAACAGTTATTTGATTTATACGTTTGTACCTACTGCCATTATGTTGACCAATTATTTAGAAACCATCCAAAAATATTGGATTAAAGAAGTAATAGTTGGGATTATAGCTACCGCTAGTTTTGTTACCTATATTTTGCAGATAGTGTAATTAGTTTTAGGTAGTGAAAGAAGTAATGTATTAATTACAACTTACTCCCATAAGCCAAATCACCCGCATCACCCAAACCAGGAATAATGTAATTTTTCTCGTTCAGTTTTTCGTCCAAAGCGGCTACCCACAAATGGCAATTTTCAGGTAAGTTTTGTTCTAAGAAAGCAATTCCTTCTGGAGCGGCAATTACTACCGCAATATGGATTTCTTTTGGTTTTTGCTCCAAATGCAATTTGTTTAATACTGCCACTAACGATTGTCCGGTCGCCAACATCGGGTCGATTAAAATTAAATTTTTTCCTTCAAAAGAGGGAGCGGCTTGGTATTCTACTAAAATTTCAAATTTATCATCGTTGTCATAATGATGGCGATACGCCGATACGAATCCATTTTCAGCATCATCAAAAAAGTTCATAAAACCAGTGTGTAAAGCCAATCCTGCTCTTAAAATAGAACACAAAACTACCGGTTCAGCAATGGTAGTGGTGTGTTTTATACCTAATGGCGTCTGCACATCAATAGCTTTATAATCGAGTGTTTTGCTCAATTCATACGCCATAATTTCACCAATACGCTCAATATTTTTACGAAAACGCATGCTGTCTTTTTGAATAGTCACGTCGCGGATTTGCGTTAAAAAATGATTTAGGATACTGTTTTGCTCTGAGATATAATGGATGTGCATTTTGATAAATTTTACAAATTCCCGATAAAAGTACAAAAAAACGCTACTTTTGTATCAAATAAAGAATCAAAACTATGTTCGCTGAATTTGCATTTCCCATTTTTGAAAGAAGTATCAATGAGTATCACGTGATTGATGACGTGTATCAACCAACATTAAATCCATTTGAAAAAGGATCTATAGAGCATTTATTATATGCTAAAAACTGGGTAGATACCGTGCAATGGCATTATGAGGATATTATTCGTGACCCGCAAATTGATCCGGTAGCGGCATTGGTTTTAAAACGTAAAATTGATGCTTCTAATCAGGTTCGTACCGATATGGTCGAATATATTGATGGTTATTTTTTACAGAAATATTCGAATGTTGTGGTTAAAGCAAATGCGAAGATTAACACCGAAAGTCCAGCATGGGCTATCGACCGTTTGTCTATTTTGGCTTTAAAAATTTACCACATGAGTGAAGAGGCTAATCGCGCCGAAGCGACTCCTGAACACCGAGCAAAATGTCAAGAAAAATTGAATGTGTTGTTGGATCAAAAAAGCGACATGTTTGTTTCTATTAGTCAATTGGTAGAAGACATTGAAAATGGCGACAAATACATGAAAGTGTACAAACAAATGAAAATGTACAACGACGAGGAATTGAATCCAGTGTTGTATCAAAATAAAAAATAAGAATCTGTTTCGATGGCAAACATCAAACATATTTTAGTAATAAGGCTCTCGGCTATGGGTGACGTTGCAATGACGGTTCCTGTGCTTAGAGCTTTTTCTTTGCACTATCCCGAAGTCAAGATTACCGTCGTTTCCCGCCCTTTTTTCAAACCTTTTTTTGATGGAATTTCGAATGTGGATTTTTTCCCAATTGATTTGAATAAAAGACACAAAGGGTTTTTAGGATTACTTCGATTGTATTCCGATTTAAAAAAGTTGAATATCAACGCAGTGGCCGATTTGCATAATGTATTGCGTTCCAAAGTGGTGCGGACACTTTTCACTTTGAGTGGAAAAAAAGTCGCGGCTACAGACAAAGGTCGTGCCGATAAAAAAGCCTTAACCCGTGCGGAAAATAAAATATTCGCGCCTGTAAAATCGATGTTCGAAAGACATAGTGATACGTTTCAAAAATTAGGTTTTACGATTGATTTATCCAATCCTTCTTTTCCATCAAAAGCTATATTGTCTGATGAAATTTTGGAAATAACGGGAGTTAAAAATGAAAAATGGATCGGAATAGCGCCTTTTGCACAATACGATTCGAAAGTATATCCATTAGATTTACTGCAGGAAGTTATAAACGGATTGGCCAAAGAAAATCAGAAACTATTTTTATTTGGTGGTGGTGCAAAAGAAATTGAAAAACTCAATCATCTTAAAGGGAATCTTGATACTGTAATTGTAGTGGCCGGTCAACTAAAACTCCAACAGGAATTGGATTTGATTTCTAATTTGGATCTAATGTTGAGCATGGATTCTGGGAATGCACACATTGCGGCCATGTTGGGAATAAAAGTGGTCACACTTTGGGGCGCGACACATCCGTATGCCGGATTTAAACCTTTTAATCAACCATTAGACTATTGTATTACTGCAGATAGAGACCAGTATCCATTATTACCAACGTCTATTTATGGTAATAAAAAAGTAGTGGGATATGAGGAAGTGATGCGGACTATAATACCAATTACAATATTCAATAAAATAAAAAACGAGCTGTAAGGCTCGTTTTTAAGTACGTATTGGTTTTTGAGATTTATTTTTTATCTACCAATATAAAAAACATTTATTTCGGATTGATTTCCAAGTGCATCTAGAGTTCCAACAACATGTGCATTTGTGTCAAGCATATTATTTTCGTTAGCGCCATTATAAGATGCATTCAAAGAACAAGTATCACCAGCATTTAGACTAATTGTAACCATTATATTTGTTTCGTTAAACAATTCCCAATAATTAAAACTAGTATCGCTGTTCCAAAAACTAGTTGAATGTGAGTACTTTTTATAATCGGTTCCATTTACAGTAAATTTGAAAATACCTTCAACAAATCCCATTTTACTATCCCTATCATCTATTTTTCCAGCACCCAAATAACCTGTAAAAGTGACACTGTATTTACCTGTATATGGAGCTATAAATGTTTTAGAATTTAAGCCTGGAATATTACTATAAGTAGAGGCAGTCGTTGCAACCGAAAAATTTGCATTTTGCGTAAATTTTTTATCAAAATAACGATGTACTTGCGATACCCAATTGGTGCCATCCCAAAAATAGATACCAGGAATTACACCGTAGGTTCCAGCGGTTGTCGCAGTGTTAAACACCATTGTTCCAACTTCTAAAACAGAAGTTCCTGTTACCGGATTTTTTACAGGAGCTGCTACATTTGAAGCAGTTAAAGCAATACGCGGCATTAGAAAGCCATAATTATTTGCACCTCCTTCAACATCTAAAGCTGCTTTAGGGGTCGTTGTTCCAATTCCGACTTGTGCAATACTGGCAGTGGTAATGAATACCAATATTGAGCAAATGGAATTTCTTAAGAAATTCTTCATTTTTGGTTTTTTAGTTAGTTTTTTGAAAATTTAGCCGAAACTAACTAAAAACCAATAATTTAATTAAAAACAAGGAGATTAATCGATAAAAGGATAAAATTAATCGACGAAATGAAATATTATTACATTTTTAACAGAAATTTCATCATTTATACATCGTCATAATCGACAGTAATAGTCGCTGAAGTAGGATGTGCCTGACAGGTTAAAATCAAACCGTCTGCAATTTCTTTATCAGTCAAAATAGTATTTTTCTTCATTACGGCACTTCCAGAGGTAACTCTGGCAATACAGCTACTACAAACACCACCTTGACAAGAATAAGGTGCATCTAAACCTTGTTTTAAAGCAGCTTCCAACAACGTTTGTTTGTTAGACATTTCAAAAGTTTCTTCATCACCATCTACAAGAACAGTAATTTTAGTGTGTTCTACGCCAGATGAATCAGAGGTTTTTTCTATAGTAGGAGAAGCTGAAAACAATTCGAATTTAACATCTTTTTCCGCTACATTTTTTTCTTTCAAAGTAGCATTCACCAGATTAATCATTTCCTCCGGACCGCATAAATAATATTTCGAAAATTCTTGGCCCACATGTTTGTTGTGTATAAAATTAACTACTGATTTATCTATTCTGCCAAACAATTGTCCATCCACATTTTTTTGACTAAAAACATAATGTACCGAAAGCCTGCCTAAATAATGTTTTTGTAAATCATTTAGTTGATTGTGGAAAATAGTTTCTTCAGGAGATTTATTACCATAAACCAATACAAATGAACTTTTAGGTTCTTGTTGTAAGACGTTTTGTAAAATGGACATAACTGGCGTGATACCACTTCCAGCTACAAAAGCCATATAATTGCGTTGTCTTTCTGGTTGTGGCTCGAAGGTGAAACGCCCTTCAGGAGTTCCTACTTCAATCACACTACCTTCTTTCAATTGTTCGTTAGCAAATTTAGAAAAGGTTCCGTTTTTAATCGCTTTAATTGCAATTCGCAATTCACCATTGGTAGGTGAAGCACAAATAGAATAGGCGCGTCGAAGCTCTTTTCCGTCAAGTGTTAATTTTAAATTTACATATTGTCCAGCCGTGAATTTGTAAAAATCTTTAAATTCAAGTGGGACGTTAAATACTACTGAAATAGTTTGAGGAGTTTCTCTTTTTATCTCTTTTATGGTGAGTTTATAAAATGTAGACATATATGATATATTTTCAGCAAAATTAACAAACTAAATTGACTTATTTTTCCGTTTTGATGAATTAAAAAAAGACTTAATTTGTAAGAATTTCAAAAAGAAACGTACTTTTACAATGCTTAATACTAAAAAGTACTTTTCAAAGTTATAGTTTAAAACTTTTTTATGCTGAAAATTAACAAGTTAAAATACATTCCCCTTATAACCTCATTATTGCTAATTGTTGCTTGTTCTACTAAAAAGAACTCGCTTGTTGGCCGGAATTGGCACGCTTTAAATTCACAATATAACACACTTTATAACGGAGATGTGGCTCTTGACAAAGGAATTACAGAAGTAAAAAGTGGTTATAGTGATGATTTTTGGGAACTGCTTCCTGTTGAACGAATGCAAATTGAAGACGATGCTACTTTACCAGGACAAAAAGGGAAGAATCAAAATTTTGAAAGAGCCGAAACCAAAGCTACCAAAGCTATTCAAAAGCATTCCATGAATATTGGAGGCAAAGAAAAAAATATGCAAATGGATGAGGCCCATTTGTTATTGGGAAAAGCTCGTTATTATGATAAACGTTACCTTCCAGCATTAGAAGCATTTAACTACATTCTTTATAAATATTCCAATTCTGATAAAATTTATGAAGCAAAAGTATGGCGTGAAAAAACAAATGTCCGTCTCGAAAACG
This sequence comes from Bacteroidota bacterium, assembly GCA_040385625.1. Taxonomy (GTDB): domain Bacteria; phylum Bacteroidota; class Bacteroidia; order Flavobacteriales; family Flavobacteriaceae; genus Flavobacterium. The sequence goes on along the minus strand of JAZKHA010000008.1, from coordinate 215,546 downwards.
ATGCATTGGCGGTAAAAAATTTACAACTTTTGCTTAAAAAGAATGAACTTAAGCCACAAGTAGAAGCGGATGCCAATGCTATTTTAGCCCAAGCATTGATTAATTTAGAAGAAAAAGATAGTGCAATAAAACCGTTAAAAAGAGCTATTGAATCCACAAAACTAAACGAAGAGAAAGCTAGATATCATTTTGTTTTAGGGCAATTATACCAATCGCTTAAACACACAGACAGTGCTTACAATTCGTTTCAGGAGGTTATCGATATGAAACGAAAATCGCCTAGAATGTACGTGATTCAAGCGCATGCTAAACAAGCGGGATTGATAGATGTAACCAAAGATACTTTGGCCTTTACAGAAAAGTACACCAAGCTACTTGAAGATAGAGAAAACCGTCCATATCTAGATGCATTAAACCATCAAGTAGCATTGTTCTATGATAAGTTAAAGCAAAAAGATAAAGCAGTTAAATACTACAATAAATCATTGAAATCAGGTGGTGGTGATTCGTATTTAATGGCTTCCAATTATAGAAATTTGGCAGCTATTCATTTTGATAAAGCAAAATATGTTGAGGCTGGAAAATATTATGACAGTACATTAACCAAGTTCCAAAAAAAGAATCGCGAATATTTTATCATAGAAAAGAAGCGTAAGAATCTGAATGAAGTTATTAAATATGAAGGCATTGCTCGAGAAAACGATAGTGTTTTAAATATTGTGGCCTTATCAAGCAACGACAGGAAAAGTTTCTTCGAAGAGCATATTAAAAAACTAAAAGCAAAAGATTCGGTTCAGGCGGTTTTAGAAAAAAAGAAAAAAGAAGCTGAGGAAAACAAAAAGGAGATTCAAGATATTGTTTTTGACCCTAGAAACAACCCAACTCCAGGTAACAAAGGCGGAGGTATAGCGCCACCAATAGCTACTGATGACAATTCGTTTTATTTTTACACCCCAACCACAGTGGCTTATGGAAAAGTGTCGTTTGTTAAAAAATGGGGAAAGAGAGCACTTCAAGACAACTGGCGTTGGTCTTCACAAACGGATGAAATTAAAAAAGTTGAAACGGGTGTCGATAAAAATGCAACCGATGAAAACAAAATAGTATCAGAAAAATATGTGGTAGACTACTATATCAAGCAATTGCCAACATCAAAAGTAGTTTTAGACAGTATGGCAAAAGAAAGAAATTTGGCCTACTATCAATTAGGTATAATTTATAAAGAGAAATTTTTTGAAAACCAGTTGGCAGCTGACAGATTAGAAACCCTGTTGATGAACCGACCGGAAGAGCGATTGATATTGCCAGCAAAATACAACTTGTATAAAATTTATGAAACCATAAATCCAACAAAGGCGGAAACGTTTAAAGCTGATATCATTTCTAATTATCCAAATACGAGATACGCACAAATTCTTAGTGGAGTTATTTCCGAAGGAACTGAATTAGTTCAATCCCCATCCGAAGTTTATAAGGCAACCTATAAACAGTTTGAAAACCAAGAATATGTAGCCGTATTAGAAACTATTGATAAATCGCTAACTCAATTTTCTGGTGATGAATTGATTCCTAAATTCGAATTGTTAAAAGCCTCCGCGATTGGGAAACTGAAAGGGTTGGAGGAATACAGAAAAGCGATAAACTATGTTGCACTAACCTATCCAGATACGCCTGAAGCTAAACAAGCTGACGATATTCTTAAAGTTAGTATTCCGCGATTAGACCAAATGACGATTTCGTTGGACACTCTTTCTACCAAATGGAAAGTCCTTTATAAAGTAGGTAAAAAAGAAGATGTAGCGACTAAGGATTTAATGGATAAGATTCAAAAATACATTCTAGAAAAGCAGTATGATAAATTTTTTGTATCTTACGATGTATATAACGAAAACGAAAATTTTGTAGTAATACACGGAATTTCTTCTAAAGAATTTTCAAGGTATTTAATTGAATTATTGCGCGACACGAAAGGATATAAAATCAAAACGCCAGCGACGGTAATTTCAAGTGAGAATTATTCGGTGATACAAGTCAAGAAAAATTACGATCAATTTATAGCACTTAAAATATAAATTATGTTTGAAAAAAGCTCAAAATCATATACCGACTTGCTAGGAAAAACAAATCGTATCGTGGAAGGCACGAAGATAAAAGGAGACATTGAATCTGTTGCCGATTTCAGATTAGATGGACATCTTGTGGGAAACTTCACCTCAAGAGGAAAATTAGTTATTGGTCCTGCAGGAAGCGTAACAGGTGATATAGATGCTAAAAATGTTGATGTAGAAGGCAAAACAGAAGGGAAAATACTAGTTGATGATGTTTTAAATGTAAAATCATCAGCAACCATTGTTGGTAGTGTTACTTGTGGAAAGCTTTCCGTAGAACCGGGAGCAAAGTTTACAGCTTCATGTACTATGAAGACAACACCAACACAAGCCTTACCCGCACATGCAGAAAAATAATTCGACAGAAAAAGGGAAATACAATAAGTGGTTGTCACTTATCAATATTCCCATCCAAATGGGATTTATTATTTTCTTGTTTTTTAAATTGGGCGAATGGTTAGACACCAATCACCCTAGTCCTAGAATTTACTACTATAAATTATTAACCATTGTGGGTGTTTTTATTGCATTGTATAATGTATACCGACAAGTAAACGAAATCGGTAAAAACTCATAAATGGTTTCAGAAAAATATAAATCTACATTTCAAATTATTTTTGTGGGGTTTGTTGCCTATCTCATTCAAAAAGCCCTATTCTTTATTCTAAAGATTGACACATCTGGATTTCAACTTTCATTGGAAAACACCTATGCTATGATGGTGCTTTTTTCGGCAATTATCATGACGATTTTAAATTTGGTTTTCCAAAAAAATAAAGATGTGGTTGGGATGACATTTTTACTAATTACCTCTATCAAAGTGGTTATAATAACCATAATAGGCAAAACTTATATTTTAACAGGAGGAAATCAGGTTGAAAAATGGAATTTCTTCGGATTGTTTGCTCTATTTCTTTTCTTCGAAACCTATTTAACCGCAAGAAGATTAAACAGTACCAAATTTTAAGATTCCAAGAGCCTAAAAAAGAGGAAAATGAAGCTGTATAAATAGCTGATACTAAGTATTAAAAAAGAGCCGATTAAAAAAAATATTTTATTCGTTTTGAATATTAATAAAAAATGTACCTTTGCACCAAATTTACAAACGTAGAATATAGTTTTTATATATGGTAATTTCAAGAACACCACTTAGATTTATATTTGTAGCATTAATTGCTTGTTTTCCTTTCATTAGTTTTGCAAACCCTGTTGTGGACTCTACAAAAGTGCACGCAGAAGCTACGCATGCTGTTTCGGATTCTTTAAAAAGAACAGAGCATGCTGCAGAAGCTACTCACGCAGAAGCTGGACATGAGGCAGAAGCTAATTTGACTCCAGAAGAAAAAGCAAAACAAGAAAGAAAAGATTTTATCAATCACCACTTATTAGATTCTCACGACTTTGTTTTCAGTGCGAACAAAGAAACAGGAGAACACTATGGTTTTCACTTACCAGTTATCTTATGGGATAATGGATTGCAAATTTTCTCTTCTGAAAAATTTCATTACGGTGAAAAAGTAGCAGAACACAATGGTAATTTTTACGTGTTACATCACGAAAAAATTTACAAAACTGACGCTACTGGAAAACTGAATGAAGAGCACGGTCACCCTACAAATGCTAAACCACTTGACTTATCAATTACTAAAAGTGTTTTAGGGATTTTAGGCGTAGCGCTTTTAATGTTTTTCATCTTTTCACGTTTGGCAAAATCTTTTGCTAAAAACGGTGGAATTTCAACGGGTGTAGGAAGATTTTTTGAACCACTAGTGTTGTTTGTTCGTGATGAAATCGCGATTCCAAATATTGGAGAGAAAAACTATAAGAAATACATGAGTTATTTATTGACTATTTTCTTCTTTGTTTTATTCTTAAACTTATTAGGGTTAACACCACTAGGATTTAACGTTACAGGAAATATTGCCATTACAGCATCATTAGCTTTATTGACATATTTGATTACAACTTTCACGGCTAATAAAAATTATTGGGGACACATTTTCTGGATGCCAGGTGTACCAACTCCAATGAAAATTATATTAGCTCCAATCGAATTATTAGGAACAATCATCAAGCCGTTTTCGTTAATGATTCGTCTCTATGCTAATATTTTAGCTGGACACGTAGTATTAATGAGTATCATTGCTTTAATGTTTGCTTTCAAGAGTTGGATAGGAAGTTCATTATCTTTCGGATTGGCTTTTGCTTTATCATTATTAGAAATATTAGTAGCTTTTTTACAAGCGTATATTTTCACAATGTTATCTGCGCTTTATTTTGGAGCAGCAAACGAAGAGCACCACCATGAGGAGGGGCATCATTAATAAAAAGAATGTTTAATTTTTAATATATATATTATGACAGGTTTAAATTTCGTAGGAGCAGGTTTGATCGTTATTGGTGCTGGTTTAGGTATTGGTAGAATTGGTGGTTCAGCAATGGACGCTATTGCTCGTCAACCAGAAGCTTCAGGAAAAATTCAAACAGCTATGCTTATTGCAGCAGCACTTATTGAAGGTATTGGTTTCGCAGCGTTATTCGCAGCTTAATTAAAAAAACAGAACGATAGTTGTAACGGTTGGTTGCAACTGTCGTTTTATCAAATTATTAAAAAAACAGAATTTATATACTATGGAAAAGTTAATCAATGATTTTTCGTTTGGTTTGTTCATTTGGCAAGTAGTTATTTTTGTAGCATTAATTTTCTTATTGAAAAAATTCGCTTGGAAACCTATTCTTACTGCGGTAAACGATAGAGAAGAAGGAATCAAAAATGCGTTACTTTCTGCAGAAAATGCAAAAAAAGAAATGCAAAATTTGCAAGCTAGTAATGAGCGTATCTTACAGGAAGCACGTTTAGAGCGCGATTCTTTATTAAAAGATGCTCGTGAAATCAAAGAAAAAATGATTGCTGATGCTAAAGAAGAAGCGACTGCACAAGGTTCAAGAATGATTGAGCAAGCAAAAGCTGCTATCGAAAGTGAAAAAAATGCAGCTATGGCTGAATTGAAATCACAAGTATCTTCACTTTCATTAGAAATTGCAGAAAAATTATTAAAAGACGAATTATCTAACAAAGACGCTCAAATGAAATTAGTTGAGAAAATGTTAGGTGACGTAAAATTAAACTAATAAAACATGTCAAGTACAAGAGCAGCAATTCGCTATGCGAAAGCAATTTTAGACATGGCTAACTCAAAAAGCGCAGCGAATGAGGTTAGTCAAGACATGACTTTAATTGCCAACACAATTAAAGAAAACAAAGAGTTGGAAGCTTTTATAGCCAATCCAACCCTTAAAAATGAAGTAAAGAATAGTGCGTTATTAGAAGTTTTTGCTTCAACCAATAATGTAACTAAAAGTTTATTTCAGTTGTTATTCGAAAACAAAAGATTTGAATTATTAAATGCTATTGCGGTTGAATACAATAAATTGTTTGACGAAGCTAACGGTGTGCAAGTTGCTAAAGTAACTACCGCTGTTGCTATTACTCCTGAATTGGAGAAAAAAGTAATGGAAAAAATTGCAACGTTTTCAAACAAGAAAATTACAATTAACAATATAGTAGATCCCTCAATTATTGGAGGATTTATTTTAAGAATAGGGGATCAACAGTACAATGCTTCTGTTGCCAATCGTTTACAAGTTTTAAAAAGAGAATTAAGTAATTAATTATTTATATAATTATGGCGGATATTAAACCTGCTGAGATTTCAGCAATATTAAAAAAGCAATTATCAGGTTTTGAATCTGGTGCTACGCTAGAAGAAGTAGGAACTGTACTTCAAGTAGGAGATGGTATTGCTCGTGTTTACGGGCTTTCAAATGTTCAATACGGTGAGTTAGTAGAATTTGATAACGGTATGGAAGGTATCGTATTGAATCTTGAAGAAGACAACGTTGGGGTGGTACTTTTAGGTCCATCTACAGGTCTTAAAGAAGGATCTACTGCAAAAAGAACACAACGTATTGCATCTCTTAAAGTTGGAGAACAAATGGTAGGACGTGTAGTGAACACTTTAGGTTTTCCAATTGATGGAAAAGGACCTATCGGTGGAGACTTATACGAAATGCCTTTGGAGCGTAAAGCACCAGGAGTAATTTTCCGTCAACCAGTAACTGAACCATTACAAACAGGTATCAAAGCTATCGATGCAATGATTCCAGTAGGTCGTGGACAACGTGAGTTGGTAATTGGTGACCGTCAAACAGGAAAATCTTCTGTTTGTTTGGATACTATCCTTAACCAAAAAGAATTTTATGATGCTGGAAAACCAGTATTCTGTATATATGTTGCTATCGGACAAAAAGCGTCTACTGTAGCAGCTATCGCAAAAACATTAGAAGAAAAAGGAGCAATGGCTTATACAGTTATCGTTGCTGCTAACGCTTCTGACCCAGCTCCAATGCAAGTATATGCTCCAATGGCAGGTGCTGCAATTGGTGAGTATTTCAGAGATTCAGGTCGTCCTGCATTAATCGTGTATGATGATTTATCAAAACAAGCAGTTGCATACCGTGAGGTGTCTCTTTTATTAAGAAGACCACCGGGACGTGAAGCTTACCCTGGAGACGTTTTCTACTTACACTCTCGTTTATTAGAAAGAGCTTGTAAAGTAATTGCGGATGATGATATCGCTAAAAACATGAATGATTTACCTGATACTTTAAAAGGTATTGTTAAAGGTGGTGGTTCGTTAACAGCGTTACCAATTATCGAAACGCAAGCGGGTGACGTTTCTGCGTATATTCCAACAAACGTAATTTCGATTACTGATGGTCAGATTTTCCTTGATGGAGATTTGTTTAACTCAGGAGTTCGTCCAGCGATTAACGTAGGTATTTCGGTATCTCGTGTAGGTGGAAATGCGCAAATTAAATCAATGAAAAAAGTAGCAGGTACTTTAAAATTAGACCAAGCACAATTCCGTGAATTAGAAGCTTTCGCGAAATTTGGTTCTGACTTAGATGCGGTTACTTTAAACGTAATTGAAAAAGGAAAAAGAAACGTTGAAATCTTAAAACAAGGTTTAAACTCTCCTTATACAGTGGAAGACCAGGTAGCTATTATCTACGCAGGTTCTAAAAACTTATTAAGAAACGTTCCTGTAAATAAAGTGAAAGAATTTGAAAAAGATTTTATCGAATTCTTAAACAACAAGCACAGAGATACACTTGATGCTTTAAAAGCTGGTAAATTAGATGACAACATTACTGATGTTATCGAAAAAGTAGCGAAAGAAGTATCTGCAAAATATAATTAATATTAATTTGAAGATTTGAGAATTTGAAGAGGTGTAACGCCTTTTCAAATTTTCAAATTTTATAATTTTCAAATTGAATGGCGAATTTAAAAGAAATCCGTAATAGAATTACTTCTGTTTCCTCAACGATGCAAATTACATCGGCGATGAAAATGGTTTCGGCTGCAAAGCTTAAGAAAGCACAAGATGCGATTACAGCAATGCGTCCATACGCTGAAAAATTGACTGAATTATTGCAAAATCTTTCAGCTACTTTAGAAGGAGAAGTGGGCGGAAGCTACACAACTCAAAGAGAAGTGAAAAAAGTATTAGTGGTTGCCATTACTTCAAACAGAGGTTTGTGTGGCGCTTTTAATACTAACGTGATTAAAGAAGTTAAAAGTATTACTGAAAAATACAAAGGAGCTCAAGTAGAAGTGTTGGCAATTGGGAAAAAAGGAAACGACATTCTTAAGAAGACTCACAACATTATTGACAACCAAAGTACTATTTTCGATGCGTTAACTTTTGATAACGTTGCAACTGTAGCGTCATTTATTACAGAAAAATTTACTTCTGGAGAGTATGATCGCGTAGAGTTGGTGTACAACCAATTCAAAAATGCTGCAACACAAATTGTACAAGCTGAACAATTTTTACCATTAGCTCCAATCGAAAAAGGAACCGCTATTGCAGGTGATTATATCTTTGAACCTTCAAAAGAGGAAATTGTGATGACTTTGATTCCAAAATCATTGAAAACACAATTGTACAAAGCAATTCGTGATTCTTTTGCTTCAGAACATGGCGCTCGTATGACGGCAATGCACAAAGCAACTGATAATGCGACAGAATTGAGAAATCAATTGAAATTAACCTATAACAAAGCACGTCAAGCGGCAATTACTGGAGAGATCTTAGAAATTGTTGGTGGTGCAGAAGCGTTGAATGGGTAATTGGAAAGCATAGCTTTCAAATGCCTCAATTGCGAAGCGTTGAATGGTTAATAGAAAAATTCATATATAAAAAGAGTCCCAATTTTGGGACTCTTTTTTGTTTATAATTGATTGATGTTATTTCATCAAATAGCGGATTAAATAATCATAAAATGCCGCTTTTTCTTCCACATATTTATTATAAGTATTTCCACCATAATGACCTAAATCCTTCTTTGTAATGACATAAATTTCATTTTTTTGTGCCTCTCTATTTTGTAAAGCGGCGGCAAATTTATACGAATGAAACGGAGGAACACGGTCATCATTGTCGGCGGTAAAAATAATTGTTGTCGGGTAATTTACCTCTTTTTTAATTTTATGCAAAGGAGAATATTTTAAAATAGCATTAAATTCAGATTCAATCTCTGGATTACCAAATTCGTCCAAATGGTATTTTCCAACGGTATATTTGTGTGCATTCACCATATCAAAAACGCCTACTTTTGGTAAGGCCAACTTATATAAATCAGGGCGCTCGGTTAATGCATAACCCACGACTAAACCACCTTGAGAGCCTCCAGTAATGGCTAATTTTTCAGGATTAGTATAGTTCTCTTTGATTAAAAATTCGGAAGCATCAACAAAATCATTCAAGCCTTTAATTTTATTTATACCACTTCCTTTTTTGTGCCAATCTTCTCCTTTTTCGCCACCACCTCTAATTTCGGCATAGGCATAAACCCCACCTTTGTCTATAAAATTCAGTAATCCATTATCATATTTCGCCGAACTTATAATTCCGAATCCACCATAAGCCTCTAGTAAACAAGGATTAGTACCATTAAGAATTAGATTCTTTTTATGAACGATTTTAATGGGTACATCAATGTTATCTCTATTTTTAAAATTCATGCATTTTACTACAAAATCTTCATTCGAATACACTACTTCTTCATTTGGGTTGAGAAGGGTAGCTTTTGTTTCGGTTAACTTTATTTTTAAATTTTTAGCAGGATTTGTATACGAATAGATATCAAAATACAATTCATTATTTTCTTCATCAAAATCCCTGTAATTGATATTAGCACCAAGAGGAGATTCGATTTTTTTAATAAATTTTCCTTCGTAATCATAAATAGACAAAAAGGTTTTGGTATCGGATCTATAGTCACAAATTAGATATTTGTCCGTAAAATGAGTGTTGACAAGGAGATTATTGTAAAGCTGAAAGATAACTTGCTTGTCATCTTCTTTATTATTCAAATCGAAAGAACGCACTTCCCCCCAATTGTTTTTTTTGGAGGAATAAAATATTCTGCCCTTATAATAATTAATGAAGTCAAATGAATTTGAAGAGTCGGTGTAAAATTGTTGCAGCTCAAATTTATCTTTATTTAAATCTGAAAAATAATACTTTTTGATTTTAGCGTCTGTATTGTTTTCGATTAAAAAAAACATGGATTTGTTATTGAAAAAACTAACTTCCGTATTTTCCTGAGACCCATTAAAAATTAAGACATCATCTTTCTGATGGGTATTTAGTTTGTGATAATAAACATTAAAAGTTGAATCTTTGGCAAAACGAGTTTTATTTACATTCAGTTTATAAAAAACACCTTCATCTTTATTCCAAGTGATATTTGAAAACTTAATATCTTTCAAACTATCATTGATCATGTTCTTTTTATTTAAGTCTACAAAACGTACTTCTAGTTTGTCTCCTCCGTTTATACGTAAGGCACAGGCTAAAAACTTCAAATTGTTAGAAGTCGAAAAATCATCTATAGTAACATTTTTATCTGGGTAAATTTTGTTTGGATTAAGAACTTCTTCAAAACTTGAATTTGGATTTCTTTTCAAAAACAAATGGGGAGATTTTTTCGGATTAATCGTGGAATAATAATATTTTACTCCTTTAGTATTAATTGCTGTTTGACCCGTTGTTGCAGAATTGTATATTTTTAATTTAGTAAGGGTTGATACTTTACTTTTTACTTTCGAATAATTTTCATCTGCTAATTTATTTTGTTGTGCTACCCAATTTTTAACTTCTTCTGAATCCGTTTTTTCCAACCAAGCGTATTCGTCATTAAAACTGGTATTAAATTTTGAGATAATATTGTCAATCTTTTTAGTAGGAATACTGGTTTGAGAATAAGAACAAACACTTAAAAGGATAAAGGCTAAAATGCTTTTTAAATTCATATACTGGATTTTTCACAAAAGTACCGTAATTTTATAGAATCAAAAATATTTTAATGCAACTTAAAGAACTTTCCACCCTAGAAGAGATGCTGCAACAGTTGGAGACCATTCATTATTTGTATCCGAACATGAGTGCCGAAACCTATTCGAATTATTTAACTCAAATGATTCCACACAATTACAAACAACTCATTGTATTGGATGGTGAAAAAGTAGCTGGAATCACCGGTTTTTGGAAAGGCGTCAAACTATGGTCGGGCCCTTACATGGAAATTGATAATTTTGTAGTGGCACCCGAATACCGCCAGCAAGGTATTGGCAGACTCATGACCGATTATATTGACGCGAAAGCGAAAGAGTATGGCGTTACAATGATTGTGCTCGATGCTTATGTCGAAAATTTTACCGCCCATAAATTTTATTACAACCAAGGTTATGTACCTAGAGGTTATCATTTTTTAAAGATTTTGAATAAAGACTTGCTGAGTTCTTAAAAAGGCATAAAAGTTGTTATATTTAGTAAAAAGAAAGATCATGAAAATAGTATATCTGTTTTTTTTAACATTGCTATCAGTTCAAAACTGCGCTAACAAAATGCAGGAAAGTTTTCCTATTGCCATGACTGAGGTTTATCATCAACATTGGGTTGCAGGAGTGCGTGGCGGCGGTTCCGGAACGGGTTTTTATATTACTTTCGAAAAAGAATTGCCTTCTGATATTCAGTTGAATCAGTTGTACTTTAGAAAAGGCGTAGCCAAAATGAATAAAATTTCCGAAACACAATATATGTTTAGTTTTGTAGGGAAAGCTAATCGAGAGCGAGGTAATGAGATAATAACAGATGATGCTCTACCAAAGGAAACAGAAATCGAAGCCCCTTTTAAAATTGAGGATAACGAAGCTGTTTTAGAGTATACCCAAAAAGGCGAAAAAAAATACTTCAAAATTACCAACGTAAAAGAAAAAGAAATGTTGGCCTATCCTTCTGCAAGACCACGAAATTAATACCTTTGTGTAAAATCGATTTCCTTTGAGCTTATATAAAAGTCTTTTCAAACAAACACTAATCTATGGCTTGGCAACAGTATTGCCTCGAATGATTAGTTTTTTGCTAAATCCGTTATTTGTACACGCATTACCCAAAGTCGAGTTTGCCGACGTATCCATTATTTTTGCCTGGTTGGTATTTTTTAACGTCGTGCTATCCTACGGAATGGAAACGGCTTTTTTCCGATTTTACAACCTTGAAGAAAACAAACAAAAAGTCATTTCAACGTCTACAATATCTATTTTTTGGACGTCATTAGTTTTTTTAGTGGGAGCCTTATTATTTAGAGAAACTATAGCGCAATTCATCAATGTAAAAACCGAATATATAACCTATACCATCTGGATTTTAATTCTAGATGCACTGGTAATCATTCCGTTTTCGAGACTTCGTGCCGAGAAAAAACCAATGCAATACGCAATAATAAAAGTTGGAAATGTGAGCGTCAACTTAGTCCTCAATCTTTTCTTTTTATTGGTTTTACCTAACCTTGCTTCCGAGAATCCACTCAGAACCATATATTTCGAAAACTTCCAAGTAGGGTATATTTTTGTATCCAACTTAGTAGCTAGTTTACTCACATTCGTAATATTATCAGGCGATTATTTCAAAATGAAATGGCATTTCGATCGTGTATTATGGAAAAAAATGATTTCCTACGGTTTGCCAATCCTAATTGCAGGAATTGGTTTTGCCATCAACGAGCATTTCGATAAAATTTTATTAGAAAAATTAGACGTTCCAAAATCTGAAATCGGAGCCTATTCCGCTTGCTATAAACTCGGTATGTTTATGGTGTTGTTCCGCACCGCCTACACCTTAGGTATCGAACCTTTCTTTTTTAGCCACGCCGATAAAGAAAATGCCACACAAACCTATGCGACGATTACCAAATACTTTGTCATATCGGGTTCGTTCATCATGCTTTTTGTGATTGTTTTTATCGATGTTTTAAAACGTCCCTTAGTGCCAAGTCCAAGTTATTGGGAAGCGATAAAAGTGGTGCCGTTAATTGTATTGGCGAACTTTTTCTTAGGGATTTACACCAATCTTTCCGTTTGGTACAAACTCATCAACAAGACCCATATTGGTGCCATTATTTCAATTATTGGCGCCCTACTAACCTTGTTGCTCAATTTTTGGTTGGTGCCCATAATGAGTTATTACGGATCGGCAATTGCCACTATTGCTGCCTACGGGACCATGATGTTTATTTCCTATTATATGGGACAAAAACAATATCCCATTCCGTATGAAATAGATAAAATTGCAAAGTATATTGCTATCGCCATCCTATTTTCTGCATTGTCATTTTACATTCCAATACTCAGAAAAAGCTATATCTTCGGAATATTCGCACTTGTTGCGTTTGGCTATTATATTTTTAGAAACGAAAAACAAACAATCCTTCGTATACTGAAGAGAAATTAATATTTTTGAAATCATTCCTTTCACAAAGGAAAAATCAAGTTAAAAAAGTTATGCAAGTAAAAATCATCAATACCTCGAAACATCCCTTACCACATTACGAAACTATATATTCGGCAGGAATGGATTTGCGTGCCAACTTAGAAGAATCAATTACAATTCCACCTCTAGGAAGAACGTTGGTAAAAACGGGTTTGTTTATAGAACTTCCAATAGGCTATGAAGCACAAGTACGTCCAAGAAGTGGACTCGCTTTCAAAAAAGGAATTACAGTACTTAATTCTCCAGGGACAATTGATGCCGATTATCGTGGCGAAATAGGGGTAATTTTAGTAAATTTATCCAACGACTTTTTCGATATCGAAAACGGTGAACGCATTGCGCAATTAGTAATTGCTAAACACGAACGCATCGACTGGCAAATCACAGAAGCGCTTTCAGATACCGATAGAGGCGAAGGTGGTTTTGGGAGCACCGGAGTGAAGTAGTTTACAGAGTCAGACTGATCGCAGTCGAAGTCCAAAAAACAATAAATCAACAGGTGAACTTTGAGAAGTTTTCCGTCAAATAAAATCAAGCATGAAAATAATAGTTCCTATGGCTGGACGCGGATCGCGTCTTCGTCCACATACCTTAACCATTCCAAAACCATTAATTCCAATCGCAGGAAAACCCATCGTACACCGTTTGGTAGAAGATATTGCGAAAGTACTTAATCAACCCGTTGATGAAGTTGCCTTTATCATTCACGAAAGTTTTGGCGAAACGGTAGAAAAAGACCTAATCGCTATTGCTCATAAAATTGGGGCTAAAGGCACTATTTATTACCAAAACGAAGCGTTGGGTACTGGCCACGCTATTATGTGTGCCAAAGATTCCTTGTCGGGACCTGCGGTGATCGCTTATGCCGATACATTAATTCGTGCCGATTTCGATTTGGATCAAAATGCCGATAGTGTGATTTGGGTAAAACAAGTCGATCAGCCAGAAGCTTTTGGGGTCATCAATGTGAACGAAAAGAATGAAATCGTAGAGTTAGTCGAAAAACCTAAGGAGTTTGTTTCCGATTTGGCAGTTATCGGAATATACTATTTTAAAGATGTTGCCGTTTTAAAAAATGAGTTACAAGCAGTGCTTGATAACAACATCATTCATGGTGGCGAATATCAAATTAATGACGGAATCAAACAAATGATGGCAAAAGGCATGGTATTTGTGCCGGGTAAAGTAGATGAGTGGATGGATTGTGGCAATAAAGATGTAACCGTTGATACCAATTCGCGTATGTTAAATTTCCTTCACAAGGACGGAGAAAATTTAATTGCTGCCAATGTGAAATTAGAAAATGCAACGATTATTCCGCCGTGTTATATTGGAGAGGATGTGATTTTAATTAATTCAACTGTAGGACCAAACGTATCATTAGGAAAAGCGACACATTTGACCAATGTAAAAATTGAAAACAGTTTGGTACAAACACACGCGCATATTCGCAATGCTAATTTAAACAACGCCATGATTGGAAATCACGCTACATTTGATGGGGAGTTTAAAAGCATTAGTATTGGAGATTATTCGGTATTAGAATAAAAAAATGATAAAATATTTTTTATTTCAAAGCTTATTAACTCTAGTACTATATGTTGTTTTCTTGACAAATAGTGGTATTCCTGGAGGAGTTGCCGGAATGACTCCGTTTTTAGTTGCAATTTTGGTATTAATACAATTTGTTTCAGGAACAGTTTTGTTTTTAATATTTAAAAAGTATTTGATAAGCTATAGAAATAAGTTATTATCAGTTTGTTTTTATACATTATTATATGAAATATGCGCATTTATATTTTATGGGGAAATCATAATTTCAAAAATATTTGAACCAAACTATGAAGGTCAACTTAATAGGTATTATTCCTTTTCTTCAATATTATCAGGAATAATTATTTTTATAATTGTTTTAAGTTTAGAAAAGATCAATATAAAAAATGAAAATTAAGGAGTTAAAAATAATTTTTCTATTGGTGTTGGTAATCAACACGCAAACTCTTTTGGCTCAAAATGAACCCGATGATATTGCATTGGTAAATGATGATTTTCAGGAAGCTTATTACGAATCGCTAAAACAAAAAGGCATTGAAAATTACGATCGTGCGATTGTTGAACTGGAAAAATGTTTGCTGCTTCAACCTGAAAATGCGATTGTCCATCATGAGTTAGGAAAAAACTATTTCTTTAAAAAGGATTATGTTAATGCCGAAACGGAGTTTACAAAAGCCACTCAAGTAGAACCAAAAAATAAATGGTATTGGATTGATTTGTATGAGGTGTATTATGAAACCAAAAATTATAATCAAGGAATACTCACGCTTCAAAAAATAATTCCGTTAGACAAAAACTACAAAGAGGATTTAACATCATTGTACATGTACACGCGCCAGTATGATAAAGCGTTGTTGTTAATCAATGAGTTGGATGAATTGGAAGGCAAAACGGAAAGAAGAAATCAATACCGCGCCGAAGTTAATGCCCAATCAGGAATGAGTGCAGGCAACAAATCGGATTTAGAAAAAGCTATCGAGCAAAATCCGTTAAATGAAGAAAATTATCTTTCGCTAATCACTAAATATTCCGAAAATAATCAGGAAGAAAAAGCACGCCAAGTGGTTGAAAAACTGAAAAATAATATTCCAACTTCCGATTGGGGACAAGTTTTTAGTTTCAAATATGCTATTAACGAAAATAAAGGGAATGAAGCGTTTCAAGCACTAGAAAAGGTTTTACAAAGCCAAAAAGTGGATAAAAAAATCAAGTTCAAAATGTACAATGAGTTTTTGATTTTCACATTGAAAAGCCCAAGTTTTGAAACTCAATTGAATAAAGCTACCCAATATTTTGAAGGCGACCTTGATTTTGATGTACATAAGGAAATTGGAAAATTTTATTACAAGAAAAAGAATTGGGATTTGGCAGTAAAAAATCTAGAGAAGACTTTTAAAGTAAATACTAACGATTTAGAAATCAATATTTTTTTATTGGCTTCCTATGAAGAAGTGGGAAATTATCAAACCATGCAAAAAACAGCTTCCGATTTGGTGGATACCTATCCGAACCAACCGGAGTATTATTTTTTTGCCGCCCGAGCCAATTATGAATTAAAAAACATCAAAAAAGCCAATGAATTTCTGGAAATTGGCCTGGATTATGTAGTAGAGAATGTAGCCTTAGAAATTGATTTTCTTAATCTACTGAGTCAAGTTTCGAAAGATTTGGGGAATGCTAAAAAAGCGGACGAGTATTTGACCAAAGCTGCTAATCTAAAAAGTAAAAGTAAATAATGAGAAGAATACTGTCTATTATACTAGTAACCACGTTACTTGTTTCTTGTAAAGCCAAAAAAGTAGTAGTTCCTAAAGATGTTACTACCACTGTTTCTGATGAAACGGTTTCAAATATCATTAACAATCACTATGCGGTAAAACGCGATTTTAAAACAGCTTATATAAAAGCGGATATCGATTATTCCGATCGAAAACAATCTTTAGGATTGTCGGCAGACATTCGTATGAAGAAAGATGAAATCATTTTAGTTAGTGTAAAAATGTTGGGAATTACGATGGCCAAAGCATTGATTACGCCAACTCAAGTAAAATATTATGAGAAACTCAACGGCAAATATTTTGAAGGTGATTACAAAATGTTGAGCAATTGGTTGGGTACCGATTTGGATTTTCAAAAAGTGCAAAACATGCTTATTGGTCAAACTATTGACAATTTAAGCAAGGGAAAATACAAAGTGGTTAGTGAAGAAGCGAACCCAAAACTAGAAGAAATATCCGAAGGGAATTTTGCCAAAGCTTTTGTTTTCGAAGCCAATACTTTTTTGCTAAAAAAGCAAGAAATCAAACAATTTTCACCAGAAAGAAAACTTTTGGTAAATTATACCCATTATAATTCGTATCCGGAATGTGTTTTCCCGCAAGAACTTACTATTTTTGCAATTCAAGGAGAGAATACCACAACAATATCTATACAAAATAAGAATGTTACGTTTAATGAAGATCTAACATTTCCGTATAGTGTGCCAAGTGGTTACGAACAAATGATCATCAAATAAGACAAAAACAAACGATGTTAAAATATTTTTTTTCTATAGTATTCTTATTAGCTACTGCTTTGTCTTGGGGACAAGAAGAAGATAGGCAGCGCAAACTAGAAGAGCAAAAGGCCAGAATCCAAGAGGAAATCCGTCAGAAGGAACGCTTGTTAGGTGAACAAAAGAAGAAAGAAAAAAGTGTGGTTAAAGTTGTGGCGCAACAAAACGAAAAAATTGGGTTGCAAGTCAGATTGATTAATACTACTGAAAAACAAAAGAAAGTTTTAGGAAATAGTATGTATATCAATCAGGTGAAAGTAAATCAGTTAAAAAAAGATTTAACTATTTTAAAGGGAGATTATGCTGAAATGATTGAGAAATCATACAAAAGTCGTTCCGAGCAAAGTAAAGCGATGTTTTTGTTGTCTTCCGATAATTTTTTACAAGCCTACAAAAGAGCACAATACATGAAGCAATATTCAAGCTTCCGTAAGATGCAAGGAGATGAAATTAAAGAGAAGACAGCGCAATTAGAACAATTCAACAACAAGCTTTCAGTTCAGAAAAAAGAAAAGGAGAAACTTATTGCCGAAAGCGAAAAAGAAAAGCAAGACCTTGAAAAGGAGCGTCAGGAACAGCAACGATTACTGAAATCTATCAAAAAAGATAAAAATAAAATCATCGCTGAAATTCGCAGCAAACAAAAAGAAACACGTGCAATCGAAAAACAAATTGATCGTTTAATTCGTGAAGCCATTGCTGCAGCTAATAAAAAAGCAGGTAACACGACTAATACAACTACGTTCGTATTGACACCTGAAGCGAAAGAATTGGCCAACGATTTTAAAGCCAACAGAGGAAGACTTCCTTGGCCAGTAGAAAAAGGAGCCTTGACTAAAAGATTTGGGCGTCAACCGCACCCACTTGAACCATCCATTATGATAGAAAGTAGTGGTATTGAGGTTTCTTCTGAAAAAGGAGCGAGAGCGAGAGCCGTTTTTAATGGTGAGGTAAGTGATGTGCAACAAGCCGCCAATGGCACTGCTACAGTGGTAATTCGCCATGGAGATTACATTACTACCTATTCTAATTTAGGAAGCGTGAATGTTAGTAAAGGACAAAAGGTAACTACCAAGCAAACCTTAGGAACGATACACTACAATAACTTTACAGGAAAAGCAATATTAAAATTCTTGATTTTCCAAAATACAACAAAATTAAATCCACAATCTTGGATTACCAATATGTAATAAAAAAGTCCCGATAGGGACTTTTTTATTTATTAAGCGAATGTGTTTTATATAAACAACGCTTTCAACTCGGTTGCGTCTTGTGGTTTCATTTTACCTGCTAAAACCAAACTCAACTGTTTACGACGAAGTGCGGCATCATAACGTGATTTTTCTTCCTCAGTCTCTGGAGTTATTTGTGGAACTTCTACTGGGCGACCAGTTTCGTCTACTGCTACAAAAGTATAAATTGCTTCATTGGCTTTTGTTTTGATACCTGATTCACGGTCTTCAATCCATACATCAATATATATTTCCATAGAACTCGAGAAAGCTCTTGATACTTTTGCTTCTACAGTTACTACGCTTCCTAGTGGGATTGCTCTGTTAAACGCCACGTGGTTTACCGAAGCTGTTACTGTGATTCTTCTTGAGTGACGTCGAGCTGCAATACTTGCGGCGCGATCCATACGAGCTAAAAGTTCACCTCCAAAAAGGTTGTTTAGTGGATTGGTTTCGCTGGGTAGTACTAAATCTGTTAAAATGGTTAAAGATTCTGATGGAAATTTAGCTTGCATATAGTGTGTGTTTTATTTTTGCAAAGATATAAGGATTGAAAATGATATTTAAAAAAAATGCCTCTCAAATTTGAAAGGCATAAAGTTTATTTTTTTTCTGCTAAAAGAATCCAAGCGTCTTTGTTTTCTTGTTCTTGAATTTTTAAAAGAGCTGTATCTGCTTCTGCTTGCGAAGAATAAGTGCCGTATACCACCGAAAACAAACCGTCTTCTCTGTTTACTACTGAGGCATTAAAACCTTTTTTATTTAATTCAGCTAACGATTTATTGGCGTTTTTAATCCTTCTGAAAGATCCTGATACAATATAAAAATCATAATTCAATGCAGGATTTGTAACGGCATCATTAGTTGGACTTGTAATAAAGAAAGTTGCTTCCTGTAATTTTGTTTGTACTTCTTTTTGAACTTGTGTCTGAACCAATAAGGTTTCAGCTTGTTCTTGTTGGTTAATATATCCTATATACCCAAAAGCACCTGCTCCAAGAGTTACCGTTAAAACAGCAGCATATTTCACAAACGAAACAAATGGATTGCTTTGTCTTGTTTCAATAGTGATGATTTCGTTATCTATGGCTACTTTTTCAACTTCTTCAGTAACCAATGTTTTTAAAACTTCACGTTTTACATTTGGCGAAACAAAAGAAGCCAAACCGAACGATTCTGTTAAATAATTAGTGTGATTATATCCTTCAAAAACAATATTGTTTTCTGAATTTAATTTTAAAAGGCCAATATTTTTAAAAATTAAAAAGTCACGATTTTGCAATTTATTTTTCCAAAGTGTTACAATCGTTTCAATATTAGAAACAACCTCGTCATAGGATAATTTTTCTGCCTGAGCAATGTGATTGGCTAATAATCCGTCATTGTTTTTAATGTGCGAATTAAAAGAAACTACTTTTTTTGGCGGAAAAAAATTATGATTACTCTCGTTAACAGAAGCCGATATGGTTTCGGTCAAAAAAGCTCCAAAACCAGGAATGGTTACACATTGGTAACGATATAATAGTTGCGAAATGTACTGTTCAATATTCATAGCAACAAAAATAGAGAATACAAGATAAATTAAAAATTTTATCAACAAATGTTATTAACAATTTAAAATTATTTAATTTGCAGTATCATTTTATACGCCATGTTACAACAAGAATTACTACACACCTTAGCCCTGCTAAAGACTGAAGGTATTGGAGATGTTATCGCTAAAAAACTCCTTACTCATTTAGGTTCTGCCGAAGAGATCTTCAAAGCCAAACCAGTTCAATTAGCCAAAATTGACGGAATAGGTTCGACCCTAATTCAAAATCTCAAGAAGAAAGAAAATTTCACTTCCGCCGAAACCGAACTCAAATTCATTCAAGCTCAAAATCTCAACACCTTATTTTATCAGGATTCGCTTTATCCCGAACGGTTGAAACAATGTTTTGACGCACCTGTTTTATTGTTTACCGCTGGGAACATCCACTTAGAAAACAGAAAAATAATTAGCATTGTGGGTACACGCCAAGTTACTTCTTATGGAATGGATTTTTGCAAAAATCTCATTGCCGATTTGAGTCCACTTGATCCAATCATTATAAGTGGTTTTGCTTATGGTGTTGACATTGTTGCACATCAAGCGGCGTTGGAGTATAATTTGCAAACCATTGGAATTTTAGCCCATGGATTGAATCAAATTTATCCCAAAACACATAAAAAACACATGGCAAAAATGGAACAAAATGGCGGATTTATGACCGAGTTTTGGAGCACTTCAAATCCGGATCGAGAAAATTTTGTCAAGCGAAATCGTATTGTCGCCGGAATTTCGGAAGCAACAATTGTGATTGAAAGTGCCGAAAAAGGAGGCTCACTCGTGACAGCAACTATGGCGAATGATTACAATCGAGATGTTTTTGCAGTACCTGGTCGCGCAAGCGATAAGTACAGTCAAGGATGTAACATGCTCATCAAAACCAATAAAGCACAATTACTAACCAATGCTACCGATTTGATTTATCATTTAAATTGGGATCTCAAAAAAGACACTTCTAAAGCCATTCAAAAACAACTTTTCGTTTCGCTTGAAGAGGACGAACAACTGATTTACGACTATCTTCAAAAACAAGGAAAAGAGCATCTGGATATTATTTCTTTAGAAAGTAATATGCCTATTTTTAAACTTTCTTCCTTGCTATTGACTATGGAGTTGAAAGGTGTAGTACGACCTTTACAAGGAAAGTTTTTTGAGATTATTTAAAAAGCAATATCTTTGCACTCGAATTCTTCCATTTAGAGTTCGTAAATAATTCTCACTTAAACGTTTATAGCATGCAACTGTATAACACCTTAAGCGCAGAAGAAAGAAAAGAGCTGATTGATCAAGCCGGTAAACAACGTCTTACGTTGTCTTTCTATGCGTATGCCAACATTCAAGATCCACAACAATTTCGAAACGATTTATTTCTTGCTTGGGACAAGCTAGAAGCTCTTGGCCGTACTTATGTCGCCAAAGAAGGAATCAATGCTCAAATGAGTGTGCCGGCAGAAAATTTTGAAGCTTTTCGCGAGACTTTAGAAGCCTATGATTTTATGAAAGACATTCGTTTGAATGTAGCCGTAGAACACGATGATCACTCATTTTTAAAGTTAACGGTAAAAGTCCGACACAAAATTGTGGCTGATGGGTTAAACGATGAAACGTTTGATGTGACCAATATCGGCATACATTTAAAAGCCAAGGAATTCAATCAGATATTAGAAGATCCGAATACGATTGTGGTCGATTTCAGAAATCACTATGAAAGTGAAGTCGGACATTTTGCTGGAGCTATCACTCCCGATGTGGAAACGTTTCGCGAATCGTTACCAATCATCAACGAGCAATTAAAAGATTTCAAAGAAGATAAAAATTTGGTGATGTATTGCACGGGCGGAATTCGTTGCGAAAAAGCATCGGCTTATTTCAAGCACCAAGGTTTTAAAAATGTATACCAGTTAGAAGGCGGAATTATCAATTATGCCAAACAGCTGAAAGAAGAAGGTTTAGAAAGCAAGTTTATTGGAAAAAACTTCGTGTTCGATCACCGTTTGGGCGAACGTATAACCGATGATATTATTTCGCAATGCCACCAATGCGGAAAACCGTGTGATAACCATACCAATTGTGCGAATGACGGCTGTCATTTATTATTCATTCAATGTGATGAATGTGCCGAAAAAATGGAACATTGTTGTTCGAGCGAGTGTTTAGAAATGACACATATGTCATTAGAAGAACAAGTAAAACTTCGTAGAGGAAAACAGGTAGGAAATAAAATTTTCAGAAAAGGAAAATCAGAATCGTTAGTGTTTAAAAAATCAGGAGCACTGTCAGCTGTTTCTTTAGCAAAAGCGACCGATGAAAAACCAAAAACACTTCGTCAAAAATTAAAAATAAAGAAAACGCTGGTTGGAAAAGCCGAGCACTTTTTTGTAAAAGCGAGTGTCGCGCAATTTGAAGTGACTAACGGCGAAATTCAGTTGGGTGATACACTTTTAATTTCTGGACCTTCAACAGGAAATCAGGAAATAATCATCACAAAAATGCGTGTTAATGGAACAGAAAAAGACCATGCTTCGGTTCATGATAAAATCACTTTTGAAGTCCCTTTCAGAGTTCGATTATCGGATAAATTATTCAAAATCATAACATAAAGTTTTAATATTTATAAATTTCAAATCCCAAATGTCAATTTTGATATTTGGGATTTCTTTTTTGGAATTTATCACTTCGACAAGCTCAGTGTGACAATTTTGTAATTGGATTTTTTATTATGTATCTTTACCTCCAAAAGTAATTTGGCAATAGTAGTTTCGATTTATCGGAACGACCAATATATATAGAAATTATGGCATGTAACACTTGTTCAACTTCTGATGGCGGAGCGCCAAAGGGGTGTAAAAATAATGGGACTTGCGGCACCGATAGCTGCAATAAATTAACGGTTTTCGATTGGCTTTCCAATATGACACTTCCAGGAGGACAAGAGCCTTTTAACGGAGTCGAAGTACGTTTTAAAAACGGACGTAAAGAGTTTTTCAGAAATACCGAAAAATTAACATTGTCTATTGGAGATATTGTAGCTACCGAAGCTTCTCCAGGACACGACATCGGAATTGTAACTTTAACTGGGGAACTGGTAAAAGTACAAATGAAGAAAAAAGGAGAAAATCACGAAGGAGAAATCCCAAAGATTTACCGTAAAGCTTCTCAAAAAGACATTGATATTTGGAGCGCTGCTCGTGATAGAGAAGAACCAATGAAAGTTCGCGCTCGTGAATTGGCTATTTCTTTAAAATTAGAAATGAAAATTTCCGATATCGAATTTCAAGGTGATGCTTCCAAAGCAACGTTTTATTATACAGCTAATGATCGTGTCGATTTCCGTCAGTTAATTAAAGATTATGCCGGCGAATTCAAGATTCGTATCGAAATGAAACAAGTAGGTTTCCGTCAGGAAGCTTCTCGTTTAGGAGGTATTGGTTCTTGTGGTCGCGAATTGTGTTGTTCAACTTGGTTAACCGATTTCAGAAGCGTAAATACTTCAGCAGCACGTTACCAACAATTGTCACTAAATCCTCAAAAATTAGCAGGACAATGCGGTAAATTAAAATGTTGTTTGAATTATGAACTAGATACCTATATGGATGCCTTGAAGGAAATTCCAGATATGGAAACGCGTTTGAAAACCGAAAAAGGAGATGCTATTTGTCAAAAAATTGATATTTTTAAAGAGTTAATGTGGTTTGCTTATACCGATAGTATGGGGCAATGGCACGTAATGAAAGTGGCCGATGTTAAAGAAATTTTAGCGCAAAACAAACAAGGTAAAAAAGTGGCTTCCATAGAAGATTTTGTTTTTGAAGAAGAAAAACCAGAAACAGAAAAAACCTTCCAAAATGCTATGGGTCAAGATAGTTTAACTCGTTTTGATCAACCTAAAAGCAAAAATAAGAACAGAAATAACAATAAAAAGCGTCCATCTTCGGGTAACATAATTACGCCAAATAAACCTGAAAACAACGCAATTAAATCGAATAAACCAAACAACAACAACCGTCCAAAACTTAGAAATGAAAAAAAAGATTCTCCTAAATAGTGTCATGCTTTTTTTAGTGGCATCCACATTGGTTTCGTGCGATAAAAATCAGATTTTTGATCAATATAAAACTTTTGACAATGGTTGGCATAAAGACAGTATTGTTTCGTTTGATTTTGAACAAGAGGTTTCCAAAAAACCATCAAATATTTTTATTAACATACGAAACAATGATGATTATGAGTTTAATAATTTGTTTTTAATTGTTAAATTAGAGCAACCTAAAGGAAAAATAAAAATTGACACCTTAGAATACCAAATGGCAAATCCTGACGGAACACTAATGGGGGAGGGCTTTTCGGATGTTAAAGAAAGTAAATTGTGGTACAAGCAAAACGCTTTATTTTCGGAAAAAGGAAAGTATAAAGTTTCCATTCAACAAGCCGTACGTCAAAACGGAAAAGTTAAAGGAGTTGAGGTTTTACAAGGAATTACAGAGATAGGTTTTAGAATAGAATCACCAGAAGAAAAATAAGAATATGTCTCAAAAATTAAATACCAGAAAACCGGATTATTCACGTTATGTGAAAAAATTCTGGAAATATTTCCTCTACACTTTTGGAGGAACTTTATTGTTTTTTCTTTTCGCTTCCTGGGGACTTTTGGGTTCAATGCCGTCCTTTTCTGAGTTAGAGAATCCAGAATCAAATTTGGCTACCGAAATCATTTCTTCTGACGGTGTAGTTATTGGAAAATTTTTTAATGAAAACAGAACTCCTGTTAAATATGAAGATTTGCCTAAACATTTGGTAAATGCTTTGGTTTCTACCGAAGACGAGCGTTTTTATGAGCATTCCGGAATTGATGGTAAGGGGACAATGAGAGCCATGCTAAGTCTTGGAAGTAAAGGAGGAGCAAGTACACTAACCCAGCAATTAGCGAAATTATTATTCCACGGTGAAGGCTCACGTTTTTTGCCATTTCGTATCATTCAAAAAGCAAAAGAATGGATTATTGCCATTCGATTGGAACGTCAATACACTAAAAATGAAATTATAGCGATGTATCTTAACAAAGCTGATTTTATTAATACGGCTGTTGGAATTCGTTCTGCCGCAAAAGTATATTTTGCCAAAGAGCCTAAAAACTTAACCGTTGATGAGGCGGCAATGTTAGTCGGTATGTTGAAAAATCCGTCTTTGTTTAATCCGTTACGCCGTGAAGAAAGAGTAAAAGAGCGCCGTAACGTAGTGTTAAAACAAATGGAAAAAAACGATTTTTTGACGACTACTCAAAAAGAAAACTATCAAGCAAAACCAATTAAATTAACCTTTACTCCTGAAAAGTATAATGAAGGTACGGCCACTTATTTCCGTGAATACCTTCGTGAATACATGAAAAAATGGATGGAGGAAAATAAAAAAGAAGATGGTTCTGACTATAATATTTATTCTGACGGATTAAAAATTTACACCACTATTGATTCCAGAATGCAATTGTATGCAGAGGAATCGGTAAAAGAACATTTAGCGAACCTGCAAGAAGAATTTTTTATCGAAGCCAAAGGAAACAAAAACTCTCCATTTGTTAATATAACACAGACCGAAATTGACAAAGTAATGGAGCGTTCTATGAAAAACACAGAGCGTTGGCGAATCATGACCGATCAAGGAAAAGAAGAAGAGGATATTAAAAAATCCTTTTACATCAAAACTAAGATGACTGTTTTTACTTGGAAAGGCGATAAAGACACAACGATGACTCCTTATGATTCTATTCGTTATTACAAACACTTTTTACAACCAGGCTTAATGTCTATGGAACCGCAAACAGGACATGTAAAGGCATGGGTTGGAGGAATAGATTACCGTTATTTTCAATACGATCACGTTGGACTTGGAGCTAGACAAGTGGGATCAACCTTCAAACCGTTTGTATATGCAACTGCTATCGAACAGTTAGGAATGTCGCCTTGTGATACAATTATAGATGGACCATTCGTGATTCGCAAAGGAAAACACAATGCCACTGAAGATTGGGAACCAAGAAACTCCGATCATAAGTACCGCGGAATGGTAACACTCAAGAAAGCATTGGCCAATTCTATTAATACAGTTTCTGCTAAATTGATAGATAAAACAGGTCCTGATGCCGTAATTACATTAATGAGAAAATTAGGAGTAGATTCTGAGATTCCTGCTCAAGCTTCAATTGCCCTAGGAGCTGTAGATATTACTGTTAGAGATATGGTAGCAGCCTACAGTACTTTTGCAAATCAAGGAATTTATTTAAAACCGCAAGTAATTACAAAAATTGAGGATAAGAACGGGAACGTTATTTTTGAACCAAAATTAGAATCAAAAGATGTTTTAAGTAAAGACGTAGCTTATGCGGTTATTAAATTACTTGAAGGAGTGACTGAATCGGGTTCAGGAGATCGTTTAAGAACTCAAGGTGGTGGTTGGAAATACAACCGAGTTACAGGTTATCCTTATGTTTTTCAAAATCCTATTGCTGGTAAAACAGGAACAACTCAAAATCAATCGGATGGATGGTTTGTGGGAATGGTACCCAATTTAGCGACAGGTGTTTGGGTAGGAAATGAAGATAGATCCGCCCACTTTAAGACACTTGCTGCCGGACAAGGAGCGACTATGGCATTGCCTATTTGGGGGTTATTTATGAAGAAATGCTATGCTGATAGTTCGTTAAATGTTTCTAAAGAAGATTTTGAAAAGCCTAAAGACTTAACGATAAAAGTGGATTGTTATACTCCACCTACTTATTCCGTAACAGAAAAGGATTCGATTAGCGGAGACTCTACCAAAGTAAAACCAGAAGAGCAAAACACAGACGAATTTGGATTATAAATAAAACCATGATTTCAAGAAAAGTTAATAACGTACAAGAAGCTTTGCAAGGAATACAAAACGGACAAACCATTATGTTGGGAGGTTTTGGTCTTTGCGGAATTCCAGAAAACAGCATCGCTGAGCTAGTTAAAAAAGGCACTACTAATCTTACCTGTATCTCTAATAATGCAGGAGTAGACGATTTCGGATTGGGATTGTTGCTGCAAAAACGACAAATTAAAAAAATGATCTCTTCTTATGTGGGAGAAAATGCAGAGTTTGAACGTCAAATGCTTTCAGGAGAATTAGACGTAGAATTAACGCCACAAGGAACATTAGCAGAAAAATGTCGTGCGGCTCAAGCAGGAATTCCTGCATTTTTCACACCAGCAGGTTTCGGTACAGAAGTCGCTGAAGGAAAAGAAACCCGTGAATTCAACGGAAAAATGCACGTTATGGAATTGGCGTATAAAGCTGATTTTTCTATAGTTAAAGCATGGAAAGGTGATGAAGCTGGAAATTTAATTTTTAAAGGAACAGCTCGTAACTTCAATGCATGTATGGCAGGTGCTGCAAATATCACGATTGCTGAGGTTGAAGAATTAGTCCCAGCTGGAACACTAAATCCAAATGAAATTCATATTCCTGGAATTATGGTCAACCGTATTTTTCAGGGGACAACATTTGAGAAAAGAATAGAACAACGCACCGTTAGACAAAAATAAGTTATGTTATCAAAAGAAGATATAGCTAAAAGAATAGCAAAAGAAGTTAAAGATGGTTACTATGTTAATTTAGGAATTGGAATTCCAACATTAGTTGCTAATTATGTTCGTAATGACATTTCTGTAGAATTTCAATCTGAGAATGGTGTTTTAGGTATGGGCCCTTTTCCTTTTGAAGGTGAAGAGGACGCTGATGTTATTAATGCCGGAAAACAAACCATTACTACTTTACCAGGAGCGAGTTTCTTTGATTCTGCCTTTAGTTTCGGAATGATTCGTGCGCAAAAAGTCGATTTGACTATTTTGGGAGCGATGGAAGTTTCTGAAAATGGAGACATAGCTAACTGGAAAATTCCAGGAAAAATGGTAAAAGGAATGGGAGGCGCCATGGATTTAGTAGCTTCAGCAGAAAATATTATTGTGGCAATGATGCACGTGAACAAAGCTGGTGAAAGTAAAATCCTTAAAAAATGTACCCTACCATTAACAGGAGTAGGTTGTGTTAAAAAAGTAGTGACCGAATTAGCTGTTCTTGAAATTACTTCTCAAGGATTTAAATTGCTAGAACGTGCTCCGGGTGTTTCCGTGGAAGATATTATTAAAGCCACCGAAGCTGATTTAATCATTCAAGGAGATATTCCTGAGATGATTTTTTAATTTTTCCTTTAAAAAAAACACTAAGCGATACCTTCAAGTATCGCTTTTTTTATGCCATACTTTATTTAACAAAAAGTAAGGTAAATCCGTAATTTTTTTATTTCAAAAGAAAATACATTTGCAAAATGAATTAAAAAGATGTTGAGTAAGTGCTTTATTTTCAACGAATTAAAAAAACATGTATTTTGACAGATTTTTCTGCTTTTTATCGATTTTTTTAAATAAATCACAAAAAAAAAGCAAATTAGTTAAATGAACATCACTAAATTCGACAAAATTTTAAAAATCGATCTGACCAATCGATAGTTTTTATTAACCAACCAAAAACAAATTAAAATGAAAAAACAACTACGCAGTTTAGCTACGCTAACTGCATTTTCGTTGTTTACATTATCCTCATTCGCACAGGAAACGGATAAAAATGTAGACAAAAAAGAAAAAAATGCAAACGGAACGCCAAGTTTCGTTTCCTTCAAGGAAAATTCAAGTTACAAAAGTTCTGATTTTCAAACCATCTTTAAAGAACAACTTGGATTAAAACAAAATCAAAATTTTTCTAAAGTTAAAACGGAGTCGGATAAATTGGGATTCAATCACGAAAAATTCCAGTT
Source organism: Bacteroidota bacterium (assembly GCA_040385625.1). Lineage (GTDB taxonomy): Bacteria > Bacteroidota > Bacteroidia > Flavobacteriales > Flavobacteriaceae > Flavobacterium. The sequence continues at coordinate 186,773 of JAZKHA010000008.1, read as the reverse complement.
ATTCCATCAAGGAGTAAAAGTTGAATTTGCTACTTACACACTACACTCTAAAAATGGGAAACTTGATGCCATGAGTGGTGAGTTTTACAATATTGGAGAGATTAATGTTAACCCGTCATTGTCTTCGGAAGCAGCATTAAACAGAGCAATTTCTCATATTGGAGCAAAAAAATATTTATGGGAAAGCACTGAGGATGCTTCAGCGATGAATTATTCTAAACCGAAAGGGGAACTTGTTTTATTACCAACTGATAACGGAATTAGATTAGCATATAAGTTCGACATCTATGCTTCTAATCCAATAAGCAGAGGTGATTTATATATTGATGCGGTTAACGGAGAAGCGTTGTTTTACAATGCAACAATTAAGCATTTGGATGAGCACAGTCATGGAAAAGGAATGACTGCTACTCCAACAGAAGATAAAACAAACGCTCTTGTCGTGGCTGCCAATGCTGCAACTCGTTATAGCGGAACCCAGTCTATTCAAACCACATTAAGCGGTTCATCTTATATCTTATCGGATACCACTCGTGGATTAGGGGTTCAGACGTATAACTCTGCAAGAACTGCAACTTATCCAACGACAAACTTTACAGATGCCGATAACAATTGGACAGCTGCCGAGTATAACAATACGAACAAAGACAATGGAGCATTAGATGCACATTGGGGGGCTGAAATGACCTATGATTATTTTTCAGCTGTTCATGGTAGAAATAGCTATGACAATGCTGGTGCAAAAATCAAAAGTTATGTACACTTCAACTTAATTGCTTATGGATATCCTGATAACAATAATGCTTTTTGGAACGGAAGCGTGATGACTTATGGAGATGGAAGCGGAACTGTTTTTGATATTTTAACAGCGATGGATGTGGCTGGTCACGAAATTGGTCACGCGGTTTGTTCTTATACAGCTGACTTAGCATACCAGAAAGAATCAGGAGCAATGAATGAAGCTTTTTCTGATATATGGGGTGCTTGTATCGAATACCGAGCTGCACCAACAAAATCAACATGGTTGATTGGTGAAGATATAGAAAGAAGATCTGGACATGTAGCTTTACGTTCAATGAGTAATCCTAATGCTGAAGGACAACCAGATACCTACGGGGGAACTTATTGGATAAATACAAATTGTACTCCTTCAAATAATAATGACCAATGTGGAGTACACACGAATTCAGGAGTATTAAACCACTGGTTCTATATTTTATCTGTTGGAAAATCAGGTACGAATGATATCGGAAATGCTTTCAACGTAACAGGAATCACTATCGATAAAGCAGCTAAAATTGCATACCGTATGGAAAGTGTTTATTTATCTGCAAATTCAACGTATGCTAATGCAAGAACTTACGGAATTCAATCGGCTGTTGAATTATATGGAGCAGGTTCTCCGGAAGTAATTGCAACTACAAATGCGTTTTATGCAGTAGGAGTAGGAGCTGCATATGCAGGATCTGGCGATACAGTGGCGCCATCTACGCCAACAAATTTAGCAGCTTCAGGAACTACATCTTCTTCTACAAACTTATCTTGGACTGGTTCTACAGATAATGTAGCTGTTACAGGATATAATATTTATAATGGAGCTACTTTATTAGGATCTGTAACAGGAACAACTTATACTGCTACTGGATTAACTGCATCAACTGCATATACATTCACGGTTAAAGCAAAAGATGCTGCTGGAAATCTTTCAGCAGCGAGTAATGTAGTTAATGTGACAACATTAGCAGTAGTAGCAACTTATTGTGCTTCTCAAGGTGGTAGTGTTGCTGATGAATTAATTGGAAGAGTTCAAATTGGAACCATCAACAATGCTTCAACAGGAGGAACAGGTTATACCGATTTTACTTCGATTTCTACTAACCTTACTAAAGGCGCTGCTACAACAATTACAGTAACACCAACTTGGACAGGTAGCGCTTACGCGGAAGGATATGCGGTATTTATTGATTATAACAATGATAAAGATTTTGCCGATGCAGGCGAATTAGTTTGGTCTAAAGCGGCTGCTACAACGACTCCTGCTTCAGGAAGTTTTACAGTACCTACAACGGCTATTACTGGCGCAACAAGATTAAGAGTTTCTATGAAATACAACGGAATTCCAACCGCTTGTGAGGCGTTCCAATACGGTCAGGTTGAGGATTACACAGTTAACCTAACTGCAGGAACAGCAGATACTACAGCACCAACAGCGCCAGCAAGTTTAACTGCTTCAGGAACTACATCATCATCAACAAATCTATCTTGGACTGCTTCAACAGATAATATTGGCGTAACAGGTTATGATGTATATCAAGGAGCTACTTTAAAAGCAACTGTAACGGGAACTACCTATGCTGTAACAGGTTTAACAGCAGCGACTGCTTACACATTCTCAGTGAAAGCGAAAGATGCAGCAGGAAATGTTTCAGTTTCAAGTAATGTAGTAAATGTAACTACGTCTTCAACTTCAATTACATATTGTGCTTCTACAAGTAACAGTACAGCTGATGAAAAAATCGGAAGAGTGGCATATGGAACGATTAATAATGCTTCAACAGGAACGGCTGGATATGAAAATTTCACTGCAATTTCAACGAATATTGTTAGAGGAGTTGCTAATACCATTACAATCACTCCATCTTGGACTTCTACTGTTTATTCGGAAGGATATGCTGTTTGGATTGATTTAAATCAAAACGGGGTATTCACAGATGCTGGAGAATTGGTTTTCTCAAAAGCAACTTCTACAACTACACCAGCAACAGGAAGTATTACCATTCCATCGACAGCTACAGTAGGAACAACACGAATGAGAGTTTCTATGAAATACAACGGAATTCCAACATCTTGTGAGACTTTAAGTTACGGTCAAGTAGAAGATTATTCAGTAAGCATTACAGCTTCTTTTGCAGTGACTGCGCCAACAGAAGATGACAATGCAATTGAAGGATTATCTTTCAATTTATTCCCTAACCCAGTTGAAAATATCTTGAATGTTTCAGTAATCGACAATAGAAATATTGCTTATAGAATTTTCAACATGATTGGACAAGAAGTTAAATCTGGAAAATTAGAGCAAAGCGAAATCAATGTTTCTAATTTAGAAGGAGGACTTTATATCTTCGAAATTAATGATGGTCAAAAAACTATCACTAAAAAGTTTGTAAAAAAATAATTACCCAACCAAACTATAATACTAAAAGAGGCTGCACATAAGTGTAGCCTCTTTTTTTTACAAATAAATCAATAGCTTTGCAGAATTAAATGAAATAAGATGTCCTATCCAAAAGTTATATTAAAAGCAGGTAAAGAAAAATCCATTCAACGTCGTCACCCTTGGGTATTTAGTGGAGCCGTTTATGGCGTTACACAAGAAATCAATGATGGAGAAATGGTAGATGTAGTTGATTCTAATAACAAGCATCTTGGGACAGGCTATTTTTCTGATAAAGGAAGTATCGTTGTTCGTTTACTGACTTTTGAGAAAGAAGAATTTTCTGAAAATTTTTGGGCAGCCAAATTGCAATCTGCGTGGGAGCTACGCTTAAAATTATTAGATCTAAAAGTAACCAATGCTTTTCGTGTCATTCACGGCGAAGGCGATGGAATTCCCGGATTAATCATTGATTATTACGACAAAAACTGGGTGATTCAGGCGCATTCGACAGGGATTTTTCTTCAAATGAATAAAATCGCAGAAGCCATAAAAACTACTTTTCCGAAGTATTGCGAAACCATTTATTGCAAAAGCTCAGGAACATTACCTAATACAGGAACCGATTATTTTTTATTCGGAGACAAAGCGGAAGCAGTAGCCAAAGAAAACAACATTTTGTTTTCGGTAAATTGGGTGGAAGGTCAAAAAACAGGCTTTTTCTTAGACCAACGTGAAAACCGAAAGTTATTAGGTGAATTCTCAAAAAACAAGAAAGTATTGAATACTTTTTGTTATACAGGAGGGTTCTCTATTTATGCGATGAGTGCCGGTGCCGAATTAGTGACTTCTGTCGATATATCTCAAAAGGCAGTCGATTTAGCAGCCAAAAATATGGAGTTGAATTTTCCAAAATCGAATCATACTGCCGTTGCTGATGATGTGTTCAATTTCATGAAAGAACACACCCAGCAATATGATGTCATTGTGTTAGACCCACCCGCTTTCGCGAAAAGTATTAAAAGTAAGCATACGGCTACTCAAGCTTATAAGCGTTTAAATATAGCAGGTTTAAAAGCGTTAGCACCCAACGGAATTTTATTCACTTTTTCGTGTTCACAAGTGATTGACGATGTGTTGTTTTACAATACCGTTGCTGCTGCTGCCATTGAAACAGGAAGAAATATTAGAGTATTGCACAAACTGGGTCAAGGGCCAGATCACCCAACGAATATTTACCATCCGGAAGGCCATTATTTAAAAGGATTGGTGTTGTTTGTGGAGTAACAAATAATTTTCAGTTCAAAGTGAATTATAATAATAAACCCCGAAAATTTTTTCGGGGTTTATTATTTACTTCTATAAGTTCGCAAAGAAATCATTTCCTTTATCATCGGTAATGATGAACGCAGGGAAATCTTTTACAGTAATTTTACGAACGGCTTCCATTCCTAATTCCTCAAAATCTACCACTTCAACCGATAGAATGTTTTCTTTGGCTAAAATAGCTGCAGGACCACCAATAGATCCCAAATAGAATCCGCCATACTTGTGACAAGCATTCATTACTTCTTTGCTTCGGTTTCCTTTTGCCAACATAATCATGCTTCCTCCAGCGGCTTGAAACTCGTCCACATAGACATCCATACGACCCGCAGTAGTTGGTCCAAAACTTCCAGATGGCATTCCTTCTGGGGTTTTGGCAGGACCCGCATAATAAACAGGATGATTTTTGAAATACTCTGGCATTGGCTTGCCAGCGTCTAATAATTCTTTGATTTTAGCATGAGCAATGTCTCTGGCCACAATCAGAGTTCCGTTTAATTTTAATCGAGTTTTAATTGGATATTTTGATAATTCTGCTAAAATTTCTGGCATTGGTTTGTTTAAATCCACATCAACAGCTGGCTCTAAATGAGGTGCAGTTGCTGGTAAAAATTGACCTGGATTGGTTTCTAACTGTTCTAAGAAAATTCCATCTTTGGTAATTTTTCCTTTAATGTTTCTATCGGCCGAACACGAAACGCCCATACCCACTGGACAAGATGCAGCGTGACGTGGTAAACGAATCACACGAACGTCATGGGTTAAATATTTTCCGCCAAATTGTGCTCCAATGTGGCTTTCTTGGCAAATTTGTTGCACTTTGGCTTCCCATTCCAAATCACGAAAGGCTTGACCAGCCATATTTCCTGATGTTGGTAAATGATCGTAATATCCAGCTGAAGCTTTTTTTACTGTTGCTAGATTAGCTTCTGCCGAAGTACCTCCGATAACCAAAACCAAATGGTAGGGAGGACAGGCTGAAGTGCCTAAATCTTTTATTTTTTCACGAACGAATTCTTCCATCGATTTTTCGTTCAATAATGATTTTGTTTTTTGATATAAGAAGGTTTTATTTGCTGAACCACCACCTTTTGTCAAAAATAAAAATTCGTACGAATTCCCTTTTTTAGCATAAATATCGATTTGCGCCGGAAGGTTCGATCCCGAATTTTTCTCCTCAAACATCGAAATGGGAACGATTTGAGAATAACGTAAGTTTTTATTTTGGTAGGTATTAAAAATCCCTTTCGATAACCATTCGCCATCATCCACACCAGTATAGACACTTTCTCCTTTTTTACCCATCACAATTGCCGTTCCCGTATCTTGGCAAGAAGGTAATTCGCCATCAACTGCCACTACCGCATTTTGTAATAAATTGTAGGCTACAAATCGATCATTGTCCGTCGCTTCTGGATCTTCAATAATATTTCTTAATTTTTGCAGATGGGAAGAACGTAACATAAACGAAACGTCTTTCATCGCTTCTTCGGCTAATAATTCTAATCCTTTAGGATCTATGGTTAAGATTTCTCGATTACCTAATTGTTCAACCTTAACGTAATCGGAAGTTAATTTTTTGTATGCTGTATCGTCTTTTGTAATAGGATACGGGTCTTGGTATATAAAATCCATTGGTAGTATAATTTGAATTGTAAAGATACAAATAAAAAAAGCCGATGAAAATCGGCTTTAAAAATTTATTGTTTTGTTTGAGTCATTAACTTTTTAACTTCGTCTGACTGACCCCAAAGTAATTTTTCTATGAGAGGCTTTAACGACTCTGGTATAGATACCCATGGATTAACTCCTAGGTATAATTCTTTAAGAAGAGTTAGTTTTATAAGATCTTCCGGCAATGTTCTTAATTGATTATTATCTAAATCGAGATAAACCAGATTGATTAAATTCCCGATAGAAGAAGGGACTTTTTTAATTAAATTTTTCTCGACATTCAAATACTTTAGATTAATTAGGTTGCCAATTTCATTTGGTATTACTGAAATTCTATTCTCATTAACCATTAATGTATTCAAATTAGTCAACATTCCTATTTCAACTGGAAAAATTTCAATTCTATTTTTTTCAGCGTTTAATGATTTTAGGTTCTTTAAACTTTCTATACCTGGAAAAAACCCTTTCACAGTATTATTTGAAAAATTCAATTCAACTAAACTAACCATTCCACCCATTTCTACAGGTAGTTCATCCACTTTATTACCACTAAAGTCTAGTTTTTTTAAACGAACCAATTTAGCAATAGAAGATGAGATGTATTCCATATGGTTTCGACTAAGTTCTAATTTTTCAAGGGTAATCAGTTTGCAAATTTCAATTGGAAACCGTTGAATTTGATTGTTAGAAAGGTATAGTTCTTTTAGTTTGGTCAATTTACTGATTTCAATAGGTAACGAAACTATTTGATTATTTCTCAGATAAAGTTTTTCAACATTTACAAACTTCCCTATTTCTGGAGGAAGTTTTTTAAGTTGTTTATTGGATAAGTCTAAAATTTTTACTGCGGCAGGATTTGGACAATTGATGTCACTTTCGATATCTAGGTTGGTTTGAGCTGATAACGATCCAAAAGATAGCAATAAAGCTAAGGCGACTAAATGTTTAGTAATTGTATTCATAACAGACAAATTTGGGTGTGGTAAAAATAGAAATAAATCTGAAAACTATACAGTTAGCTTAAAAAATTATTCTGTTTTACAAAGAAAAGTAATGTCTTCTAATAATTTTTCTACTTCTTCTCTTTTAGTTCCATCATAAAATCCTCTAACTCTACGCTTTTGATCCACCAAAACAAAATTTTCGGTATGTACCATATCGTATAATTCCTCTGGTTTTCCCGTTTTTACAGCAAGATAAGATTTTCTAGCAATGTAGTAAATATCTTTTTTGTTGCCGGTAACCAAATTCCACTTGGTATCTATTACTCCTTTTCTTTGAGCATATTCTTTTAGCACAGCCACACTGTCAATTTCTGGTGTAACGGAATGTGAAAGCAGCATTACTTTAGGGTTGTTTTTTATCTTTTCTTGCAACCAAACCATATTATCAGTCATTAACGGACAAATAGATTGGCAAGTAGTAAAGAAAAAATCGGCCACATATACTTTTCCCTCGTAATCTTTTTGGGTAATGGTCTTTCCGTTTTGATTGGTAAAAGCAAAATCAGAAATTAAATGATTGTTGGCAACATATTGTACCGTAGTATCTACCAACTCAGGATTTACCATCGAAGGGGTATAGATTGGTAGTGATTTTTTGGGCTTTAATACCCCATAAAAAAGAATAATGATAAGCACAGACAGTATCCCAAGAACTATCAAAAGTGTTTTCATTTTTTTAAGGAATTGTAACATCTTTTTTTTGCAAAAGTAGTAACAATCAAATAGATTGAGAATAAAAATTAAATGTATTATCGCTTTTTTATTTCCTATTAAGGCAATGTTAAATAATCTTGTTTTATTTCCAATTTCTATAAATTTGGCAAGTTTGTAACTTTTTGTAATGAAAAGAGACTAACATAAAATGCTAAAATCCAAAACAAATTCATTTATGAAAAAAAACCTATTAACCGTTGGAAGTATTACCGTGTTTTCATTTTTCGGGGTCAATACTTTTGCTCAAATGGCTAAACCTAATCCAGGAATTAATCTTGAGTTTATGGATAGATCCGTTAAGCCTGGAGACGACTTTTTCCGTTTTGTAAACGGAATCTGGTATGACCGAACAGAAATCCCTGCTGATAAAACGCGTTGGGGAAGTTTTGATGAGCTTCGTCAAAATACAGACAAGGATGCTTTGGCAATTCTTAAAGAAGCTGCTGCCAAAAAATTAGACCCAAAATCTGATCAAGCGAAAGCCGTAAATGTATACCGTACTTTTATGGATACTGTGGCTAGAAACAAAAAAGGGATTAAACCTTTAAAGCCTTATTTAGCTAAGATTGGTGCTATTAAATCTATTGCCGATGTAAACAAACTAATAACCGATATGACTCCCGAAGGTGGTGCAGGTTTTTACAGTGCAGGCGTAGGCCCTGATGCCAAAAATTCTAATAGAAATGTTGTATATGTTAGTTTAGGAAGCTTAGGGTTGCCGGACAGAGATTATTACGTTTCAGATGATAAAGACTCTAAAGAAAAACGTGAAAAATACATTGTTCACGTTGCTAGAATGCTTCAATTTTTAGGAGAAACTCCTGAAGAAGCTAAAAAAAATGCAGAAAAAGTATTAGCCCTAGAAACGGAAATGGCTCGCCCTCGTTTAGACCGAGTTGAGCGTCGCGATAGAAGAAAAACGTATAATCCAATGACAGTTGCCGATTTGCAAAAATTAACTCCATCAGTAAATTGGGATGGTTATTTGCAAGGAATTGGAATGGGTAAAATAGATTCACTTGTTGTTTCTCAACCTAAATACATGACCGCTCTTGAAGATATTTTTAAAACCAATAAAGTTGAAGACTGGAAAGCTTACTTACGTTGGACATTAATCAACAAATCAACAGGAGTATTAACTACTGATATTGAAAATGCCAATTGGGATTTTTATAGCAAAACACTTACAGGTGCTTTAAAACAAAGACCACGTGAAGAAAGAGCTTTGCAAGTAGTAAATAGTGTTGTTGGTGAGGCTTTAGGAAAATTATATGTAGAAAAGAAATTCCCTGCTGAGGCTAAAGAAAAGGCAAAGGTGATGATTGATAACGTATTTTTAGCTTTTGAAAATCGTATTAACAACCTATCTTGGATGACTCCAGAAACTCGTAAAGGAGCAATAGAAAAATTAAGAAAATCAACAGTAAAAATTGGTTATCCTGACAAGTGGAAGGATTATTCTAAATTGATTATCGAATCAAAAGAAGAAGGTGGAAACTACTACGATAACATGAAAAATGTTTCGCGTTGGGGATTTTCTGAAAATCTTGCCGATTTAAAGAAACCAGTTGACAAAACACGTTGGGGGATGTCTCCACAAACGGTAAATGCTTATTACAATCCATCGTACAATGAAATTGTATTCCCAGCGGCTATTTTACAACCGCCTTTCTATGATTATAAAGCCGACGAAGCAGTAAATTATGGCGGAATTGGAGCCGTTATTGGTCACGAAATTTCACATGGTTTCGATGATTCTGGAGCACGTTATGATGCCGATGGAAACTTGAAAAATTGGTGGACAGATGCTGACTTAAAAGAATTTACTGGTTTGGGTGATGCTTTTGCTGCTCAATATAGTGCTTTAGAGCCACTTCCTGGAACACACGTAGATGGTAAATTTACTTTAGGAGAAAATATTGGTGATTTAGGAGGAGTTAATGCTGCTTATGATGGATTACAATTGTTCTTAAAGAAAAATGGAAATCCAGGATTAATTGACGGATTTACACCTGAACAACGTTTTTACATTTCATGGGGAACCATTTGGCGTTCTAAAATGAGAGACGAAGCGATCAAAAATCAAGTAAAAACCGATCCGCACTCTCCAGGAATGTACCGTGCTTACGTACCTTTAACTAATGTGGATGCTTTTTACCAAGCTTTTGATATTAAAGAAGGTGATAAATTGTACGTAAAACCAGAGAACAGAGTAAAGATTTGGTAGTCACAAGTAAGATAAAGAAAAGCCCCGCATTTGCGGGGCTTTTTATTTGTATTATTTTAATAAATATTCTTCCATATATCGAATGACTGCCAAACGTTGAAAATCGACATTGGCTTTCTTGCGGAAACCATGACCTTCGTCTTTGGCTTCCAAATACCAAACGACATTTCCTTGTGCTTTTAACTTGTCTCGCATTTGCGTTGCTTCGGTTACAGGGACACGAGGATCATTGGTTCCTTGTATGATAAACATTGGTTTTTTAATTTTGTCTGTATTATTTAATGGCGAAATTTTTTCTAAAAATTCAGCCATTTTTGGTTCGCGTTCATCTCCATATTCTACACGGCGCAAATCACGACGGTATTCTTCGGTGTTTTTTAAGAACGTATTAAAATTGGAAATTCCAACAATATCTACACTGCAACGAATTCGGTCTGCATAATGAAAAGCTGTGGCTAACGTCATATAGCCACCATAACTTCCTCCAATAATCATAATTCTATCTTGGTCCAATTCAGGTTGTTGTGCAATCCAATCTAAAAGTGCTCCAATATCTTTTACAGAATCTTCTCGTAAAAAACCATTGTCTTTGGCGATATAGGTTTTTCCAAAACCAGAAGAACCACGAACATTCGGAAAAATAAGTGCCACTCCCATTTCGTTGGTGTAATAATTACTAGAACCCAAAAACGAAGCTAAGGATTGCCCTTCTGGACCACCGTGAATGTTAATCATTACTGGGCGTTTGCCAGTAAATTTAGCAGCAGCCGGATAATAAAATCCTGAAATTTTCATTTGGTCAAAACTGTTCCATTCGATGAATTTTGGTCTCGACATATTCTCTTTTTGCATTTCGCCCAATTCACTTTCAGTCCAACGGGTAATTTTATTGGTTTTTAAATCGAGTTTATAAATATCCGAAGAAGAGTCGGATGTAGATTGTGTGAAAAAAGCTGATTTGCCATCTTTTGTAAAATTCATTCCTCCAAAGAGACCTATTGGTAAATTCGGAATGGCTTTGAATTTTTTAGTGGCCGTATCCATAATATATAATTTGTGTAAGCCACCTTCATTGGTCATAAAGCCCAGTTTGGTTTTGTCTTCGGTTAAGGCATAGCCTTCGACATTCCATGGAATGGATGAGGTGTGGTAAGTGATTTTTTTGGTTTGTAAATCGAAAGAGGCTAAACGCTGAAATTCATTCTCTCTATCAGTAGTAAACCAAATTTCATTTGGATTTTTTGAAAAATTAGCATCCGATTGTACAATACTTTTGTCGGTTCGGTTGGTTACCTCGGATAATTTACCAGTTTGGGTATCCAACATCCAAATGTGTGATTCATTTGCCGAAACATATTCGTTAACTAAGAGTTTTTGGCCATCTTCCGAAATATCGGCAATCCCCCAGCCACCACCTTTGACTTCTAAAATTAGTTTTGCTGATTTAGGATCATTCGGATTCATATAATAAATGTCTCGGTCACCACCATTTCTTTTAGTGGAAGTAAAACAGAATCCCGAACCGTCTTTTTTCCAGGTAACCCCACCATTTTGTGAGCGTCCGCCATCGGTTAATAGAGTCGATTGTAGCGTTTTTAAATCTAATTTATATAATTGTCCAAATTCATTTCCTCCTGCATCTCTGGAATAAATTAAATAGTCTCCCTTAGTAGGTTCATAAGAGGCTCCTGAAATAGGTTCGTCAAAGAAGGTAATTTGTTTTCTGTCACCTAATGCTTGTGTTACTTTGTGTAGTTGATTAGTTGAACCAAATCTCGTACTAATGATAATTTCATCCCTTATTGGATGAATACTGGAAAGTGAGGCACCTCGTGATTCAGCATATTTTTTTACTTGTTGCCCCAATTCTTTAGTGATGGGTGAAATGTTTTCGGTAATTAGATTTTCATTTGGTAAAACCAAATTTTTCTTGTCCTGAGCATTGACACTAAGCCCCAAAGCCAATGCAAACAAGCTAATTTTGATTGTTTTCATAGATTGATGATTTATATAGTTTATTTTTTGATTGCTAAATTTACTAAATAAATCCCCAAGAGCACTACAAGAACTCCTAAACTTAATGTTATGGTTAAAGGTTCATTGAAAATGAATGCACCCAAAATAACTGCGATAATTGGATTGATGTAAGCATAAATGCTGCTAATTTCAGTAGGGAGATGTTGCAAGGCATAAATGAAAGCAATAAAAGTGGTAATGGAACCAAACACTACAAGATAACCAATTGCCCACCATGCCTGAGAAGGGATTTGTGTAATGGCTACCGAAGTTCCAGTTGCGCCAGTATAAGCAAAAAGTAAAATACTCGAAATCAGCATTTGTAATCCCAAACTGAAATAAGGATTAAAACTTGCCGCTTTTTTCTTTGTGTATAAACTGCCAAAAGCCCAAGTAATAGTTGCTATCACTGAAAGAAGTATTCCAAACTGGAAATCGGGTTTTATAAAATCGGACAGATAATCAGAGAAAACGATACAGACGCCTCCGAAACAGGTTAATAATCCAATTAAAGCCAATTTCGATAACCGTTCCCCGTTAAAGAAACGAATAATGACTATCCATAATGGGAATACGGCTCCAATAATGGCGCCTAATCCACTGGAAATATACTTGACACCCCAAGTACTTAAGCCATTGCTCAATACAAAATTTAGGACACTTAAAATCAGAATTGTTTTCCATTGTTTTCCTTTAGGCCAAGGTGTTTTTTTGAATAGGAAAAAAGACAAATAACAGGCGGCTCCCAAGAACTGACGTATAGCTGCCAATTGCAAGGCAGGTATATATTTTACCCCTTCTTTGCTGGCGATCCAAGTTGTGCCCCAAAAGAAACTAATCCAAATTAGTGCCAACATGGGTAATCCGATGGATTGTATTCTTTGGATTGGTTTCAATGGTTTACTTTTTATGATTTACGCAAATAGGATCTATTTGATTAATACAAATCTAATTTAAACGAATGACTTAAGATAGAAATTATTTTGCTGGAATCAATTATTTTTCCTTTTTCATCACCTTCTTTAAATTTTGGCAAATCCAGATTTAATTCGATTGCTTTTTGGGTATAATATTCTTTTCGAGAGGGATGAAAGGGAGCTACTGCATTAAAAGTCTCTCCGAAGATATTTCGGAGTATTATTTTTTCAATAATTTCAATACAATCTAATTGATGAATTAAATTAATAGGAGCGTTTGGATTTTCAATATTTTCCCTTCCGGACAAATGTTTTATCGGTTGTCTGTTTGGACCAATCAACCCTCCAAAACGTAAAACAGTGGTTTTAAAATTGGAATTATTTTGCAATATTTTTTCAACTTCTAAAAGTTGTTTACCGCTTTCGGTAATTGGATTCGGATTTGTTTCTTCGGTTACAATGGCATTGTCTTCTCCATACACAGAGGTTGAACTCACGAAAAGCACTTTTTTTACTTTGGCTTCCTCAACAAAGGGAATGATATTTTGAATTTTTTGTACAAAGTTTTCTTTATGTTCTCCTCTTAATTTGGGCGGAATATCAATAATTAAAATTTCGGAATTCGATAAAAAATCAAAGACATTGCCCTTTACTTTTTCTTCCGTCAAATCAATTAAAAAAGGCTGTATTTTATCAACTTCTAAAACATGTAATTTCTCAATAGAAGTAGTTGACCCTTTTACCGAAAATCCCTTTTCTATATGTCGTTTTGCTAACGGAAATCCCAACCAGCCACAACCTAAAATAGAAATTGTTATTTTATTTATTTCCATTCTGATTTTTCTTTGTATGTCGCTGTTATATTATCATAGTAGTGTATTTTCTTTTTTTGAAAGCCTGCTTTTACTAATGATAATGAGTCTGGTATTAATTCTTCATCACAAAAAATTATATTCTCATCAGGCTTACTAACATTGTATTTTACTTTGTAGAATTTGTGCAGATTTTCATATTCCCAACTGGCTTGAATTTCATCAAAATATTTTATACTATCAACATAAAAATAATATCTAACGTTTGAATGTTTCCCCGCTCTTATAAGCCTATTGGTGAAGCCAATAGTAGTAGCATTACAGTTTTTTAATTTTATAGTATAATTTTTATCAGAAATTGTTATTGCAAAAAATAGAATTAATAAAAGGATAATTATAATTGTTAGGCCAACAATTCTACTCTTTTTTTCTTTTTCTTCCATTATTAAGAATCTTTTTTAACTAAAATAAAACCCTCATTTTCTATGGTCATATACCCTTGATCGTATAAAAAATAATACACATTTCCTGTTTTTGTGGTGTAAATAGAGGTAAAAAATTCAAAATCAAACCCTTTACTCAACAATTTAGAACGGGTGGTTTTGGATTTTCCCTCGGGATTCAAATCGGAAAGGATGCGATAATTTTTACGCAGTTTGTTATTGATGTTTCGCATCAAATTGGTGCTGTCTTTATTCATTTTGTTGTTGTAGGCATTACGACAGCCATCACTACAAAACTTTTTATCTTCTCTCCCGACGATTTTTTCGCCGCATTCTAAACAGTTTTTCATATGTTAAATTCTCCTTTGTGTTCTAATGCTTGATGAATGTGTGCCAAATGATGATCACAATGCCAAGCGTATAATCCTATTGCCTCTTTTAAAGTAACTAATCTTTGACTAGACGGATGAAAAAACTTTTTTTCGTAATCGATTTCTTTAAAGGATTGAATTACGATTGACCAACGATGATGAACTCCTTCTAAAATTTTGATAGAAGCTGATAAATCATTGGAAACTCCATCGGGAAGTTCTGCCCAAAGTTGCTCTTCATACGATCGAATAGTTGGTGTATCTTCGGTCAATGCCAATTTAAAACGAATCAAACTATTCATATGACTATCGGCACAATGGTGTACAACTTGTTTAATGGTCCAGCCGTTAGGGCGGTAGTTCCAGTTCAATTGTTCAACTGATAAATTTGAGACAACTAGTTTTATTTTTTCTGGAAAGTAATGAATCGTATTTTTCCAATTATTAATTTCATCTTCAGAACAGTCTGGATTAAAATGAAATTGACCGATGGGAAATTTAAGAGTTTCGAGGTTCATTTTTAGGGTATTAATGTTCAAATATAGCTAAAACATTCCAATTGCAAACGACAACAAACAATTACAACCGAAATTAAACGATTTACTACCGAATATATTTTGAAAGCAGTGTAATCTTTGCATTGTCGAAATGAAACGACGAATTCATATAACATAACATTTAAATTTTAAACGCCATGAATGCATTAAGAAACAAAGTACAATTGATCGGACACGTAGGGCAAGAACCAGAAATCAAAATTCTTGAAGGAGGAAAAAAATTAGCCAAACTTACCATTGCAACCAATGAAGTGTATTACAACGAAAACAAAGAAAAAGTAACCGATACGCAATGGCACAATGTGTCGGCATGGGGTAAAACGGCTGAGATTATCGAAAACTTTGTAAGTAAAGGAAAAGAAATTGCCATCGAAGGAAAATTAACACACCGCAGTTATGATGACAAAGATGGAGTAAAGCGTTTTTATACAGAAGTAGTTGCCAGCGATTTATTGCTTTTAGGCAAGTAACTTGATAATAAACAATAAATAGAATCCGGGAAATGTTAAGTTTTCCGGATTTTTTATTTCAAAGCGTAATTTTTATAACTTTGGGTAGAAAATTTTCACAACCCAATGAAAAAAATTACCTACTTATTAGTATTGATTCCTTTTCTTAGTTTCGCACAAGAAGAGGTTTTTTCAACTGAAAAAATTGCAGAGGCCGAGATGAAATCAGCCTCAAAGATGAAAGATTTTAGAATAAATCCCAACACGCAAAATTATGATGTTACCTATTCTAAGTTAGAATTTACCATAGATCCTGCTGTGTATAATATTGTGGGGAAGGTAACCACAACTTTCAAGGCATTGTCAGATATGTCAACAGTAACGTTCGATTTGTACAAAAAAAATTCAAATCCGTTTACAATTTCATCGGTTAAAATCGATGGTGCCAATGCGGCTTTTGTATATAATTCTACCCACGAATTAGTAATCACTTTACCCTCTACTTTAACTGTCGGTAATTCGGCTATTGCTGAAATTAGTTATAGTGGTGCTCCTTCAACTGCTCAACAAGCATTCACAAGAGGATCCCATGGATCACCTGCAAAATCAGTTATTTACACCCTATCCGAACCCTATGGTGCGCGTGATTGGTGGCCGTGCAAACAGGATTTGAATGACAAAATTGATTCGATAGATGTATATATTACTTCTCCATCAGAATATTTAAGTGCTTCAAATGGTCTAGAAATGTCAAGAAATATTGTTGGAGCTAACGCAACTACTCATTTCAAACACAACTACCCTATTCCAGCATATTTGGTGGCTGTAGCGGTAACTAATTATGTGAAAAAAAATACCGGAACAGCAGGTTTAATTGCCACTTTTCCAATCGTAGATTATCTTTATCCTGAAAGTGACACTCCTGCTAATGCCATTAATTTAGCCAGAACATCACCAATTATTAATTTTTTTGAAAGCAAAATTGGTCCTTACCCGTTTAATTTAGAAAAGTATGGTCACACCCAATGGGGTTGGGGTGGTGGAATGGAGCATTCTACCAATTCTTTTATGATAAGTTTTGGAAGAGGTTTGCTTTCACACGAATTGGCTCACCAATGGTTTGGTGATAAAATTACATGTGGCTCTTGGAAAGATATTTGGTTAAACGAAGGAATTACCGAATACATGTCTGGAACTGTGGTGGAAAATTTCGATGTTCCAACAAATCCAGCAGCATTCATTAATTGGAAAGCCAATAAGATAAATAGTATCACATCGACAATTGATGGGAACGTGTATTTATATGATTCACAATTAACCGATGTTGATCGAATTTTTAGCTCCCAAATAACCTATAATAAAGGCTCTATGGTCACTCATATGTTGCGCTATATTATGGGAGATGTTAACTTTTTCCAAGCCTTACGCAATTATTTAAGCGATCCTATGTTAGCTTATAAATATGCGGTTACTCCTCAATTTCAAGCACATTTAGAAGCGGTTCACGGTTCAAGTTTACAAGAGTTTTTTGAAGATTGGGTGTACAATGAAGGATATCCAACATACTCCATTACAGCCTATAATTCAGGAGTGAATCAAGCCAGAGTTACAATTAATCAAACCCAATCGATTACTGATTCAGGGTATATTGGGTATGTTTCTTATTTTGAAATGCCTGTGCCTGTTCGGTTAAATTTGAGTAATGGTTCCGATTTAGATGTCAAGCTTACTAATACTTTTAGTGGTCAGGGCTTTGATGTAGACTTGCCTGCAGGAACAACCCTAACCGGAATTGTTTTCGATCCCAATAGTGATATTATTTCCGCAAACAGTAATGCTGTATTAGGTACAAATAATTTCGAATTAGCTGCAGCGATTAACTTATTTCCTAATCCAAGTAAGGATAAAATAACTCTAGAACTTCCAAGTTTAATCAATTTAGAAAAAGTTAGTTTTGTTAATTTATTAGGGCAAAAAGTAATGACAGCAATAACCAATCAAATAGATGTTTCTGCTTTAGCTACAGGTGTTTATCAGCTGTTAATTGAAACAAACGAAGGGCAGGCTCATAAAAAATTCATAAAAAAGTAAGCTCGGCATATATATTGTTAGGAAAGTAAGGCGAAAGTCTTACTTTTGCTTTTTATAGAAAAAACTAAAATTTTAAAATGGATACAGTTATACAAATTGCCCAAATTATATTCATCCTTTCGGTACTGGTTATTTTACACGAATTCGGACATTATTTACCAGCCAAATTATTCAAAGTAAGAGTCGAAAAATTCTACTTGTTCATGGATCCTTGGTTTTCTTTAGTAAAGAAAAAAATTGGAGATACTGAATGGGGAATTGGTTGGTTGCCTATTGGCGGTTATGTAAAATTATCCGGAATGATGGATGAAAGCATGGACAAAGAGCAAATGAAACAACCAGCGCAATCTTGGGAGTTTCGTGCTAAGCCAGCTTGGCAACGTTTAATTATTATGTTGGGAGGTGTTACGGTTAATGTCTTGTTGGCATGGTTTATTTTTACCATCATGTATGCTACAGTAGGGCAAAAATATATTGCCACTGAAAAAATACAAGAGAATGGGTTAGCCTTTGGTGAAGTAGGGCAAAAAGTTGGATTTATGAATGGCGATAAAATCATTGCTATTGACGATAAACCAGTACAAAATAATTTTAAGAAAGCGTCAATAGATGTTTTGTTTGCAGAGAAAGTGGAAGTCTTAAGAAACGGAGAAAACAAAACCCTACTTATTACAGATAATCATAGAAATGAAATCATTAGTGCAGAAGGGAAAAATTTTATTGCGCCAAGATTCAATAAGGTAATCATTGAAGAAGTTGCGCCAAAATCAGGAGCAAGTGAAGCAAAATTGCAAAAAGGAGATGTTATTACAGCCATAAACAATGTCAAGTTCCAGTATTTGGATGAATTTAGAGCCGAAGCTTCAAAAAACAAAAACAAAGAGGTTGTTTTAAACATCATTAGAAATAATGCTGAAATTCTTGTTAATGTAAAAGTAGATGACAAAGGAAGTGTTGGTTTTAGAAATAAGTTGCCATCTGACGAAGAGTTTAAAAAAGCGTATTTGATTGACAATAAATTGTCATTTGCTCAGGCGATACCAGCAGCTATAAAAGAATCATATTCACAAATTGTATACAAAATAAAAGAATTCAAACTTTTATTACGCCCTTCAACAGGAGCTTATAAAAAAGTGAAAAGCCCAATTGGAATTACCAAAATGTTACCAACAGAATGGGATTGGGAATTCATTTGGAATTTTACCGCAATGTTCTCTATTGGATTGGCTTTTATGAACTTATTGCCTATTCCTGGTCTTGATGGTGGTCACGCTATTTTTACCATTGCCGAAATGATTACAGGTAAGACTTTAAGCGATAAAAATGCCGAAATCGTGCAAACCGTGGGAATGGTTATTTTATTGAGTTTAATGGCCTTAACCTTTGGGAAAGACATTTATGAAATAGTCGCTGCTAAATTTTTCTAAAATTTACTCGATTTTTGTTTGCGATTATAAAAATTGAATTATATTTGCACTCGCTAAAAAGACATTAATCTTCCTCCTTAGCTCAGTTGGTTAGAGCATCTGACTGTTAATCAGAGGGTCCTTGGTTCGAGCCCAAGAGGGGGAGCAACTTTTTAGCAAACATACAAACCTTTATAGGTGATTCCTCCTTAGCTCAGTTGGTTAGAGCATCTGACTGTTAATCAGAGGGTCCTTGGTTCGAGCCCAAGAGGGGGAGCTTTTAAAAGCCTGATACGAAAGTATCGGGCTTTTTTATTTCACACTCTTCAGAAGGTCTTTTACAAAAAAAATCCACTACTTCACTAAACAACCAAATTGCATAAAAAAAGAAGGCGTTTATCGCTTCAAAATCTTTTCTATTGGGCAGATATTCCTTACATTTGTGTACAACACTTTCACAAACAGGGTTTTATGGCGACTCGATTAGACATCCCTCTAAAGATGTACTTTTTATTAGTACTCATGTTAGCCTTGATACTAATAACAGGTGTTTATGCTATTCGAGAACTCGACATACTAAATCATATCAATGAAAAAACATACGCAAAGCATACCCAAATTTCGGAAGAACAATTCAGAATATCGGAAGAGATTTACCAACAAGCAAAAAGAAACACCTATCTCTTTCTTTCTCTTTCTGTGTGCTTCTTTATTTTGTCGGGAGTTTATATCATCAAAAAAGTTAGGCATCTTATTCATAAACTGAAATTGACCCATGACAAGGCCATTCAAAGCGAAGTGAAATTTCGAGAATTGATGAAGTATGCTGGGGATGCCATATTCATGACAAATGAATCGTACCAGATTACAGAAATAAATCATAGTGCCTGCCGTCTTTTAAGATATTCAAGAGAAGAGCTTAAAAACATGAAAATATCCGAATTGATGACAGCCGATGACCAAGAAACATTTACATCCAAAATAAAAAAAATACAACGTGATGGTGGTTCTTTACATGAAAGAACACTTGTCAGAAAAGATGGTAGTTTTGTTGATACAGAAGTAAATGTTCGACATGTTGAAGGCATGGGATATATTTCTGTTATTCGTGATATTACAGAACGGAAAGAAACGGAAATCAAAATTCGAGAAAATGAAGAACGCTATAAATCAATTATAAACGTCTCCAATACGGGCGCATGGGAATACCATAACGATACAAATTATCTCTGGTGCAGTCCCGAATATTTTTTAATGCTGGGACGCAAACAATCAGATTACGACTTTTCAGGTGCTAAAAATCTCCAAGAAACATGGATAGAACTGCTTCACCCTGAAGATAGAGACCGCTCTATAAATCATTTTGCCGAGTATTTAAAAAATGGTTCTGTCGGCATGTATGAAAGTTATTTCCGCATGCAACATGCCAACGGAAGCTGGGTCTGGATTTGGTCTCGTGGCCAAACACTACGTGATGCTCAAAACAATCCTATGCAACTCACGGTTGGAACTCATATTGACATTACCGAAAGAAAAAATGCGGAAGTGCTCATCAAGAAACAAGCCGATATTTTTACCGCAATTATTGAAAATGCAAACGAAGCAATATGGCTTTTGTCTCCAGATTTAACCGTTTTACAATTCAACAAAACCTTAAAAGAACGACTGCTACTCAACGGCGGAAAAGAAATTCACCTTGGCGACAATTTTAAAGACTTTATTTATCCAGGCGCAGAAAACATATTTATGACATTGTTTAACGAAGCATTGACAAACAACTATTCTGAAAAAGAATTAATGCAAACAAATATACACGGCAAACAATTTTGGATACGAACAAGAATGTATTCCGTTTATGATACTCAGAAAAAATTAATCGGCATAGCGATCCTCACAGAAACCATTACGGATCGTAAAGTGATGGAATCTGAAAGACAAAAAATCACCGAAGAAATACTGCAACGAAACAGAGATTTGGAACAATTTGCCTATATTGTTTCTCACAATCTCCGTGCACCAGTTGTGAATATCATAGGTATTAGCGATTATATGCAAAATACAGAAATGGACTTGGAGGAAAAAGAAGAGATGAACAACGGACTTAGAAAATCAATTCACCGCCTAGACGAAGTCATCAAAGATTTAAACAGCATACTTCAAATCAAGAATGAAATTAGTGAGAAGAAAGAAACAGTGAAGTTCGCTGATTTGATCGAAAATATAAAGATAAGTATTGCGGGTTTGATTAAAAAAGAAGAAGTAACTTTTATTTCTAATTTTAGTGCTGTTGATGAAATAACGACAATAAAAAGTTATCTTCATAGTATATTTTACAACCTGATTTCCAACAGTATAAAATACAGACGCCCCGATGTTGCCCCGGTGATCAAAATAAAGAGCAAGTTGATAGATGATAAAATTGAAATTACCTATAAAGACAATGGCTTAGGAATTGACTTAAAAAAAAGGGGTGAACAAGTATTTGGAATGTACAAAAGGTTTCACACACACGCTGAAGGCAAAGGAATGGGATTGTACATGGTAAAGACACAAGTGGAAACTCTTGGCGGAACTATTTCTATAAAAAGTAAAATTGACAAAGGAACCGAGTTTAAAATCAAATTTGAAATCGAAAAGAACACTAATTAAAATTAATCGTTATGATTCAAGACTATAAGCGTTTTATTGTGATTGATGACGATCCGATAAATAATTTTTTATGCTCGAAGAACATTAAAAAAAGTGTTCAAGATGCAGATATCATCACTTTTACAGAAGGTGAAAACGGACTTGATTATATCAAATCTTATTTAAGCGAGACAGATATTGACAATACGATTCTTTTTCTAGACATCAACATGCCTTCCATGTCGGGTTGGGAGTTTATGGAAGAATTTCAAAATATTAGCCCCGAAATAAAAAATCATATTTTTATTTACATCTTGTCCTCGTCCGTTAATCAGACCGACAAGCAAAAAGCAAAAACCCACCCCGATATTGTTGATTATATCGAAAAACCATTATTATCTGACGTTTTAAAAATGCTTCATTAACAGCTTCATAATTGGGTTTCAAACCAAAAAGGCCGCATTTTGTGCGACCTTTTATTAAAAATTAAACTAAGCGTTATATTAACTTTTAATGTCGAGTAAATACTATTCGAATTTTGATTAAATTGGACCTATTAATATAATTTTATGAAAAATTTTCTTTCCGTAGCATTGTTTCTTATAAGCTCTTTCTTAATAGCACAGTCTAAAGAAACTACTCAAATAAACACATTGTTAGACGATTGGCACAAAGCGGCAGCTGAAGCCAAATTTGAACCTTACTTTAATGCTTTAGCTGAAGAGTCCATTTTTATTGGGACTGATGCTACCGAAAACTGGAATAAAAAACAATTCATGGCTTTTGCCAAACCGTTTTTCGACAAAGGGAAAGCTTGGAGTTTTACTGCTTTGGAAAGACACATTTATTTTTCTAAAGACAAAAAAATGGCATGGTTTGATGAGTTATTAAATACACAAATGAAGATTTGTCGTGGCAGTGGTGTTCTTATTAAAGTGGGTAAAGAATGGAAAATTAAGCACTATGTGTTGTCAATGACCATTCCTAATGATAACACAGATGAAGTAATAAAAATCAAAGCGCCTATAGAAGACGCTTTGATGAATAAATTGAAATAATAGGAAACTATTTATAGATATTTTCTTTGAGTTGGTTGAACATTTCAACCGTCATGTTTTCTAAGTTGAAATCATTTTTCCAACCCCAATCTTCTCTTGCACTAGAGTCGTCGATACTGGCTGGCCAACTGTCAGCAATTTTCTGACGAAAATCTGGAATATAGTCAATGGTAAAATTAGGATAGTGTTTTTTAATTTCTTCTGCAATTTCAGCCGGAGTAAAGCTCATGGCTGATAAATTATAAGAAGAGCGAATTTTTACCTGTTCTGCCGGTGCTTGCATAATTTGAATGGTTGCTTTAATCGCATCATCCATATACATCATAGGCAATCCTGAATTTTCTGTTAGAAACGAAGTGAATTTTCCTTCGGTAATGGCTTTGTGGTAAATATCTACAGCATAATCGGTCGTGCCGCCACCTGGAGGTGAACTCCAACTGATTAAACCTGGATAGCGTAAACTTCTTACGTCTACACCATATTGTTTGTGGTAATATTCACACCAACGCTCCCCAGTTTGTTTACTAATTCCGTACACCGTTGAAGGCTCCATAATCGTGTATTGAGGCGTGTTGTTTCTTGGTGTTGTAGGCCCAAAAACAGCAATACTCGACGGCCAATATATTTTTTTTATTTTTCCAGCTTTCGCTAAATTCAACACATGGAAAAGCGAATTCATATTCAAATCCCACGCAAACGCCGGATTTTTCTCTGCTGTTGCCGAAAGTAACGCCGCCATCAAATACACATCGGTAATCTGATATTTTTCAATAAGATGTTCAATTTGGTTGTAATCTAAAGCATTGACTACTTCAAAAATTCCATCATTAACTATATCTATGTTTAATTTTCTAATATCGGAAGCAATTACATTTTCATTGCCGTAAATCGTGCGAAGTTTTTGCGTAAGTTCGGTGCCTATTTGGCCACAAGCACCTATTATTAATATTTTAGTGTTCATCGTAGTTAATTTGGTACACAAATATACCAATTATCTCCATGAATTTCTTAAGAAATTTAACACTTTTGATAACCTAAAAACAAAAACCGTACTTTTGTGACCATCAAAGTATTTAGTAATGAAATCGATATTCTCCTATAGCTTACTTGTGGTTTTTTTGTTTTCGGCATGTAAAAAGGATGTCACCATAAATGAAGTAGACATCCAAAAGGCAAAAAAAGAAAAAGAATTGGTATTCAATGCCATCAATAAAGCCTGGAATTTCCCTGAACGAACCCTTACACCCGAAGCGCAAATTATTGCTACAAACTGGAACGAATGGCGTTTGTTTATCAATGAACTCAATCAGAAACCTCAAAGTACTATCAGTGCATTTAAGATAAAAACAAAAAATTTAGTACAAAAGGCTGAGGTGCTTCAAAGTACTATTCCATCTAAATTGAATAAGCCTCAAGTTAAAACACGTTTAACCGCTTTGATTACTAAATTAAAAGCATTGAACATGTTTTTGAATGTTGACAGAATTCCTGAGAAAAGGGTTGTTGAAATGGTTACCGATTTGAATTTGGAAGTAAATGCAGTAAATTATCAAATTGAAAAAATTGTACGCCGCAGCCATATTCAGTTGGAAGAAGGAGAAGCAGAATTAATTCAGCGAGTAGGTGGTAAAAAAGAAGAAACGGAAACAAAACCTGAAATACCATCTCCAACTCAAGGAGAAGTTAAATCATTTGAAGAAATAAAATAAAGCTCTTGAATACCGATTATATTAAACAGCTATTTGCCGAACAATCAAAAATCACTTCCATTGCCAATGCTATCTCTGGTGATGCTAAGGTTCATGTCAAAGGATTAGTAGGATCATCCCTTTCCTTTGTAGTGGAAAGTCTGTTCCGTAAAAAAGAAAATTCGTTTCTTTTAATCTGTAATGAAAAAGAAGAAGCGGCCTATATACTTAATGATTTAGAAGAGTTGATAGGAGAAGAAGACGTCCTTTTTTACCCTAGTTCGTACCGAAGACCGTATCAGATTGAAGAAACGGATAACGCCAATGTATTGTTGCGTTCAGAAGTTTTAAATCGAATCAATTCCCGAAAAAAACCAGCAATAATTGTTTCATACCCCGAAGCCTTATTCGAGAAAGTTGTTACTAAAAAAGAACTCGAAAAAAACACCTTAAAAATAGCCGCTGGCGATAATCTCTCCATCGATTTTATCAACGAAGTTTTATTCGAATACAATTTCAAACGTGTCGATTTTATTACTGAACCCGGTGAATTTTCGGTACGTGGTGGAATTCTGGATGTGTTTTCATTTTCCAATGATAATCCGTACCGAATCGAATTTTTTGGCAACGAAGTCGATAGTATCAGAACCTTTGATGTAGCGTCACAACTTTCGGTAGAAAAGAAAAACAAGATTGACATTATTCCGAATTTCGAGAACAAATTATTGGAAGAAAAAAGGGAAAGTTTCTTAGATTATATCAATCCCAAAACAACCATTTTTATTCAGAATACCGATTTACTTTTAACGAATCTGGATAAGTTATTTGGCAAAGCAGAAGAAAGCTTCGAAAAATTATCGAAAGACATCAAACACGCTTCTCCCGAAGAATTATTTTTAAATCAGAAGGTATTTATCAAACAAGCTTTGAATTTTTCGATAGTGGAGTTGAGTAACAAACCAACTTTCAAAATTCAGGATAGCTTTGAGTTTTACGCCAAGCCGCAACCGTCATTTAACAAACAATTCGATTTGTTGATGGATAATTTGAAAGAAAATCGTCAAAACGGCATCAAAAATTATTTGTTTTGTGCTAACGAGCAACAAGCAAAACGTTTCCATGACATTTTTGAATCTATGGATGAGCAAAATCATGAACATTTTGTCAAAGATTATGAAACCATCGTCCTTCCTTTGTACCAAGGATTTATTGACGAAGAAAATAAAATTGCCTGCTATACCGATCATCAAATTTTTGAGCGTTATCATAAATTTTCCATCAAAAACGGCTATTCTAAAAAACAGAATATCACTTTAAAAGAACTGAATTTATTGTCTGTTGGAGATTATGTGACACATATCGATCACGGGATTGGAAAATTTGGAGGATTGCAAAAAATTCAGGTGGAAGGCAGAACGCAAGAAGCCATTAAGTTGGTTTATGCTGATAATGACATTGTGTATGTGAGCATTCATTCCTTGCACAAAATTTCAAAATATAACGGTAAGGACGGAGCGCCTCCGAAAATTTACAAATTAGGTTCTGGTGCGTGGAAAGCTTTAAAGCAGAAAACCAAAGCCCGTGTTAAACATATTGCATTCAATTTAATTCAATTGTATGCCAAACGCCGATTGGACAAAGGATATGCTTTTGCACCCGATAGTTATTTACAACACGAATTGGAAAGTTCCTTTATTTATGAGGACACACCAGATCAGGTCAAAGCCACTCAGGATGTCAAAGCAGATATGGAAAACGAACGTCCAATGGACCGATTGGTTTGTGGTGATGTAGGTTTCGGAAAAACCGAAGTGGCTATCCGGGCTGCCTTTAAAGCAGTCGATAATAGCAAACAAGTTGCGGTTCTGGTGCCAACTACCATTTTGGCTTACCAACATTACCGTACTTTTAAAGAGCGTTTGAAAGATTTACCAGTCAATGTGAATTACCTGAATCGTTTCCGTTCGGCAAAACAAAAAACAGAAATTTTAAAAGATTTAGAATCCGGAAAACTAGATATTCTTATCGGAACGCATCAATTGGTGAGTAAAAATGTCCAATTCAAAGATTTGGGATTACTGATTGTGGATGAAGAACAAAAATTTGGTGTCAACGTAAAAGACAAACTGAAAACCATTGCGACCAATGTGGATACATTGACTTTAACAGCAACTCCAATACCAAGAACACTTCAATTTTCGTTGATGGCGGCCCGTGATTTATCTGTGATAACCACACCACCACCTAATAGATATCCAATTGAAACGCATGTGGTGGGTTTTAATGAAGAAGTCATTCGTGATGCAGTTTCCTACGAAATAGAACGTGGCGGACAGGTGTTTTTTATCAATAACCGAATTGAGAATATAAAAGAAATAGCGGGTATGATTCAGCGATTGGTTCCGAATGCGAAAGTTGGCATTGGTCACGGACAAATGGATGGAAAAAAACTAGAAGAAGTAATGCTTTCCTTTATGGAAGGCGAATTCGATGTTTTAGTCGCGACTACTATTATTGAAAGTGGTTTGGATGTGCCAAATGCAAATACGATTTTCATCAATAACGCGAATAATTTTGGGTTGTCAGACTTACATCAAATGCGTGGTCGTGTAGGACGAAGCAACAAAAAAGCCTTTTGTTATTTTATCACGCCACCTTATTCGGCAATGACCGATGAAGCACGAAAGCGTATCCAAGCTTTGGAGCAGTTTAGCGAATTGGGTAGCGGATTTAACATTGCTATGAAAGATTTGGAAATTCGTGGTGCTGGTGATTTATTAGGCGGAGAACAAAGTGGATTCATCAATGAAATTGGATTTGAAACCTACCAAAAAATCATGCAGGAAGCCATCGAAGAATTGAAAGAAAACGAGTTCAAGGATTTGTATCCCGAAGAAAGTGATGTGGAAACCAAAGAATATGTCAAAGATTTACAAATTGACACTGATTTTGAACTACTCTTCCCTGACGATTACATCAATAGCGTCACCGAACGTTTGAGTTTGTACAACGACTTGGCCATCATCAAAACCGAAGAAAAATTACAGGAATACCAACAACAGTTAGAAGACCGTTTCGGGAAATTACCTAAACCGGCTCTGGCTTTATTGGATAGTTTGCGTATCAAATGGAAAGCGACTCATATTGGAGTTGAAAGAGTCATCTTAAAACAAGGCAAAATGGTCTGTTATTTTATTGGTGACCAACAAAGCACCTATTATCAATCGGCACGTTTTCATAAGGTTTTACAGTTTGTACAACAAAACAGCAACCTGTGTAAAATGAAAGAAAAAGAGACCAAAAATGGTCTCCGTTTATTATTGACATTCGAAAATGTGAAATCGATTAAAAAAGGATTGGAATTGATGGAAATGATATAATAATTATTTCGTCAATTTCAAATCTTTGATCACTTTGAAAGCTTTATCCACCACATCTTCACTTACTAAAACCGTGAATTCGTTTGAAGTCGAAATTACTTCGTAAATGATAATGCCTTCCCAAGCCAAACGCTGGAAAATAAAGTAATAAATTCCCGAAGTCGTCGTATTCTCTTTTGGTAATTTTACCGTTACCGAAGATAAATTTTCCAACTTCTGCGTTAGTTTTTCACCTTTGAAATATTTGTCTACCAAATGTGCCAGACTATCACTTAATACAATATTGGTTTCGTGAACGCCACGGGAAGAAGTAAAGAAAACATCCGGTAAGTCATTCATTTCAGCAATCAATTCTGCTTGTTTTGCATAAATGGTATCGGAAACTAAAAAAGTATAATCCGTTAAAGAAGAACGAACGGTGATTTCACCAATTCCTTTCAAAACTTTGGTTACTTTGTGATTCACCTGAAAATCCAAATCTTCTGAAAGGCGTTTCAAAGCCATAATAACGGCTCCTTGCTTCACATCTTTACCTAATTCTGTTTCTAATTCGTCAGAAATATTTCTGGCCAAAGAAGTCAGATTAATAATACCTTGCGATAAGGCATTCAGTAAGAAAGGTTTAGTTTTAATGTAGTTTTCTACAACAGAAGAAATAGTTTTCATTTCAAACTTGTTTTAAATTCAGTGCAAAGATACAAAATAAAACAATTTGTTATAAAAATAACAGAATATTTTTTAAAAGTGATAAAAGGCGTCTTCTAAGTGTTCTATGTTAAATTTGTCCTTTTCTTTAACCACAGCAATAATATCGAAGCGGATTTCCAAGTCCAAACCGCTTTGTTCGACATATTCATTAATCGCTTCAACCAAGAGTTTGATTTTCTTTTTATTGACAAAGTCCTCTGGAGCACCAAAATCAACAGACGATCTGGTTTTCACTTCGATCACAATCAGCCAATCGTTTTTTCTTGCGATGATATCAATTTCGGCTTTATGTGCTGTAAAATTGGTTTCCAGAATTTCGTAGCCTTCTTGCTGAAGATAAGCAACGGCTTTCTCTTCGCCAACTTTGCCTAAATCATTATGATCTGCCATTATCTTTCAAAATATACTTTGGTACATTCTGTATTCACATCCAATTCAATTTGAGATCCGAAAACCAAGGCACGATTGTCTTGAATATGTCCAGCTGGGAAATTGTACACAATCGGAATGTTGTATTTTTTGGTGACGTCTTCTATAATTTGAAGCGCATCTTTGCCCCACGGAATGTCATTGTCTTTCATTTTGGTCATGCCACCCACTAGAACTCCTTTGATGCTTTCCAAACAACCGTTGCGTTTTAAGTTCATCATCATACGGTCAATATGGTACAAGTATTCGTCTAAATCTTCAATAAACAAAATCTTGTCATGGCAATCAATTGCTGAGGTCGATCCAAACAAACTGTATAAAATAGATAAGTTTCCGCCAACTAATTCTCCTTTGGCTTTACCTAATTTATTCATCGCGTGAAACGGAATATCATATTCTAATCGTTCTCCTCCAAACAAGGCTACATGTATCGATTCTTTTGCGGGTTTAGAAGCTTTGGCAACTGTTACGGGCATAATTCCGTGAATGGATTTGTATCCCATCGTATTCAAATGACTGTGTAAAACGGTCACATCACTAAACCCAACAACCCATTTCGGATGTTGTTTGAACTTGGTAAAATCTAACAAATCCAGCATTCGAACGGTTCCGTAACCACCACGTACGCACCAAATCATTTTGATATTAGGATTGTCCAACTGTTCTTGAAAGTCTTTAGCACGTTGTTCATCGGTTCCCGCCAACTGATTCAAATCTAAACCAATGGTACTTCCCACTTTGACTTCCAATCCCCAGCTTTTCAATAAATCAATTGCTGGTTTTAAGTTATCATCAATATTTTTACGCGCCGTAGCTACAATCGCTACCGTGTCGCCTTTTTGCAACAAAGGTGGTGTTATCATCTTTTTTTGTGAATAAGATAAATTTGAAATGAGAATTATAAAAAATAAAAAACGAATCATTTTTATAGTTTGTGTTCCCAAAAATAGTAAAAAGGAAGAATTATATTCGATAATTACTGCTTAATCCACTATTTTTGCAGTCAATTTTATTGAATTATGTTACAAAATCCGAAAAGATATACAATTACGGCAGCATTGCCTTATACCAATGGTCCAATTCATATTGGTCATTTAGCGGGTGTGTACGTGCCTGGTGATATTTATGCGCGTTTTTTACGTTTACAAGGAAGAGATGTGGCTTACATCTGCGGAAGCGATGAGCATGGCGTTGCGATTTCCATGAAAGCTAAAAAAGAAGGCATTACACCACAAGAAGTAATTGATAAATACGACGGAATTATCAGAAAATCATTTATTGATTTCGGAATTTCGTTTGATAATTATTCGCGAACTTCTTCGGAAATTCACCATAAAACAGCTTCTGAATTTTTCAGAAAACTATATGAAGACGGAAAGTTCATCGAAGAAACGACCGATCAGTTATACGACGAAAAAGCGGATCAGTTTTTGGCCGATCGTTTTGTAACCGGTACTTGTCCGAAATGCGACAACCCGGAAGCTTATGGCGACCAATGTGAAAAATGTGGTTCGACATTGAATGCAACGGATTTAATCAATCCAAAATCAACCATCACAGGAAGTACTCCGATTTTAAAATCAACCAAACACTGGTTTTTGCCTTTAAACGAATATTCAGACTTTTTACAAAAATGGATTGTTGAAGGGCATAAAAGCGATTGGAAACCTAACGTGTACGGACAAGTAAAATCTTGGATTGACGGTGGATTAGAACCTCGTGCGGTAACACGTGATTTGGATTGGGGAATTGATGTTCCTGTGGAAGGAGCTGAAGGTAAAAAACTGTATGTATGGTTTGATGCGCCAATCGGTTATATTTCATCAACCAAAGAATGGGCTGCCCGTGAAGGAAAAGACTGGGAGCCGTATTGGAAATCGGAGGACACCAAATTAGTTCACTTTATCGGAAAAGACAATATCGTATTCCATTGTGTGATTTTCCCTGCGATGTTAAAAGCAGAAGGAAGCTACATTTTACCAGATAACGTTCCCGCAAATGAATTCTTGAATTTAGAAGGGAATAAATTATCGACTTCTAAAAATTGGGCCGTTTGGTTGCATGAATATTTAATCGATTTCCCGGAAAAGCAAGATTCGCTTCGTTATGCACTAACCGCTAACGCACCGGAAACCAAAGACAACGACTTTACTTGGAAAGATTTTCAAGCGAGAAATAATAATGAATTAGCGGCTATTTTCGGAAACTTTATCAACCGAGTAGTGGTGTTGACCAATAAATATTACGAAGGCGTGGTTCCAGCGCCAAACGAATTCAACGAAGTGGATGTAGCTACTTTAACTGAATTGAAAGCGTATCCGGCAGTCATTGCTTCTTCAGTGGAAAGATACAGATTCAGAGAAGCGTTGGGTGAAATGATGAATGTCGCTCGTTTGGGTAACAAATATTTAGCCGATGAAGAGCCTTGGAAAATGGTAAAAACCGATCCGGAACGTGTCAAAACACAAATGTATGTGGCCTTGCAAATTGCAGCTGCCTTACGTGTCTTAGCAGAACCGTTCTTGCCATTTACCGCAAATAGATTGGCCAATATTTTAAAATTAGACGAATTAGCGTGGAGTAAAGTGGCGGAATCTTCTGATTTATTAGTTGCTGGTCACCAAATAAGGGAAGCTGAAATTTTATTTGCTCAAATCGAAGACACTGAAATACAAAAACAAATTGACAAACTGGAAGCTACTAAAAAAGCCAATGTAGTAGCCAATAACAATACGATTATGCCTCAAAAAGAAACAACCACTTTCGAAGATTTTTCTAAAATCGATTTACGTATAGGAACTATTATCGAAGCGGAAAAAATGCCAAAAGCCGACAAATTATTAGTGCTGAAAGTGGATACTGGAATTGATGTGAGAACCATCGTTTCAGGAATTGCTGAACATTTTACCCCAGAAGAAGTTATTGGAAAAAAAGTAACAGTATTGGTAAACTTAGCTCCAAGAGCCTTACGTGGTGTGGAAAGTCAAGGAATGTTGTTACTAACTAACGATGCGGAAGGGAAATTGGTTTTCGTGTCTCCGGAGAAAGAAGGAGTAGCCAATGGTTCAACGATAGCTTAATAATTAAAAAAATACAATGAAAACTAAAATCATCTTTTGCTTACTTCTTTTACAGCAAATTTTATTTTCACAAGAGAAAATAAATACGTTCAGTTATGAAATAAACAAACCCAAATCGGTTGTTACACTATCTGACGAATTAAATGAAAAAGTGATTTTTATATATGATTATAAAACAAACACTGATTTTTTACTTTTTGATGAGAACATGAATCCAAAAGGGAAAATTTCGGAAACATTTACTGAAAAAGAGAAGAAAGATTACTTGGGATATAGCGTCAGTGATAATAAATACTATATATATTGGGAAAGAGAAAATATAATTGAAGTTAAAGAGTTGGATTTCGAAACAAGTTCAATAAAAACAAGTCAACTGAATTTTGTTTTAGAAAAGAAAGAAAAATTTCTATCAAAGTTTAGCAATAATGGTAAATTTTACATTTTGACTTCTACTAAAGAAACCAAAATTTTAAACATTTACTGTTTAGAAAACAACGCAATTATAAAAAAAGCAATAGACTTCAAAGCATTTAGATTTATGAATTCTATAGGTAGTTCAATTAACTTTCATGATTTGTGTTGGGAACATAATGGAACTGTATTTACGGATGGATTTAGAATTATGTCCAATAATTCATTTCCCTCACTTGTAACAAGCACACAAAAAAAGAAGATTTACATACAAAACGATACGTTA
Organism: Bacteroidota bacterium; assembly: GCA_040385625.1. GTDB lineage: Bacteria > Bacteroidota > Bacteroidia > Flavobacteriales > Flavobacteriaceae > Flavobacterium. Next base: position 153,944 of record JAZKHA010000008.1, on the reverse strand, counting down.
ATTTTAGCTTTTGATGAAAACCCTAGTTTTACTCAAGTATTATTAATTAATTTAAATGACTATTCTACAATTCATAAAGTGTTTGATAAGCCATATTTAGTATGGGATAATCAATTTGTTACTATCGATTCTAATTCTTATATAATTAATAATCATGTTTTTCAAATAAAAAAGGCAGATGGTAAAATTTATATATCCATAAAGGATTTTGAGAATAATGAAATTAAAAATATAGCTTATCAAATAGATAATTTTGGTAAATTTTTTAATTCTGATTTTATTCAAGAAGAGGGTAGTTTTACAAAAAAAACAATTTTAGAAAAACCCAATCAATTTATAAGAAGAGCTTCTGAACAAAATCCCGCTATAAATGGTTTTTATGAAGATAATAAATATCAAATAGATTTAGGAGGAGTTTCTTATCCGCAGCAAAATAACGGAGCTTTAATTGGAGGTATGATTGGTGGTCTCGCTGGGTCATTGGTGGGGACATTAATTGCTGGAAACCCAAGTAATTTGGCCATTAATTCATACGCAAATAGAAGAGTATTGCATTTGAAGTTGATTTTAGATAAAGATTTCAATCATCTAGCTGAAAAAGCACCTAATTCTAAATTAGAAAACTTGAGGAGTTTTATCGAAACAGAAAAAGATCAAGATTTTAATTTGATTTATAGTTTGAAAAATAAATTATATTTAACAAGCTATGATAAAAAATTAAAGCAAACGGTTTTTTATAAATTCTAATCTTTTGTAGATGAACCCAAAAGTAATCGCTTTCGATGCCGATGACACCCTTTGGCACAACGAACCTTATTTTGATGAAGCGCAAGCCAAGTTTTGTGATCTTTTCCAAGACTTTGCGTCGCATCAGGAAATTTTGAGCTTAATTTTAACGCATCAGGTAAGAAACTTGCCTTTATATGGTTTCGGAATCAAGGCTTTTACCTTATCGATGATTGAGTCGGCTTTAGAATTAACCAATCACCAAATTTCTGGGAACGATATTCAAAAAGTACTTCAAATAGGAAAAGAACTATTAGAAAAGCCTGTCGAATTATTACCCAATGTAGAAGAAGTGTTAGAAGCTTTGAAAGGCAAATACAAGCTGATTGTAGCAACTAAAGGGGATTTAAAAGACCAACATCGAAAATTACACGATTCGCGATTAGGGCAATATTTCCACCATATTGAAGTAATGAGCGACAAAACCGATTTGGATTACCAGAAAATGTTGGGCCGCTTGGATATTTTACCACAAGATTTCATGATGATTGGCAATTCATTAAAATCGGATGTATTGCCGGTTTTGAATATTGGCGGTTTTGGCATTCACATTCCGTATCACACCACTTGGGAATACGAAAAAATTGACTTTGAAGTCCAACATAAAAACTTCAAAGCCATCGAAAATGTCACAGATGTTTTATCTTTGGTATAATGATGCAAAAAGTTGACATATCCACTTGGAACAGAAGAGAGCATTTCGAATTTTTTTCGCAAATGGAAGAACCTTTTTACGGACTAACCGTTAAAATAGATTGTACCAAGGCCTACGAAAAGGCAAAAGCATTAGAAATTCCATTTTTCACCTATTATTTGCACAAAACATTGGCGGCAGTCAACGCCATCGAAAATTTCAGATACCGAATTATTGACAAAGAACTTTATGTGTTTGATCGTATTGATGTGTCGTCTACCGTCATGAGAGCCGATAAAACGTTTGGTTTTTCCTTAATCGAATTTGATCCCGATTTACAACAATTCCATCAAAATATGGAGGAAGAAGTAGCTAGAATTCAAAACACTTCTGGTTTGCTAACCCGAGAATTTAGAGAAACCAATTTGATTCATTTTTCAGCACTACCTTGGGTTGATTTTACTTCTATGTCCCACGCTCGTGGATTTTCATATCCTGATAGCTGCCCAAAAATTTCTTTCGGAAAATTAACGGAAGACAATGGTATAAAATCCATGCCAATGTCTATTCACGTGCATCATGGTTTGATTGACGGGTATCATATTGGGTTATTTTTAGAGGAATTGGAAAAACAGATGAATTTATAATTTCCATTCGTTAAAATCCTATTAATTATAAATACTAAAGTTTAAAAACTTTGTACCTTTGTGCACGTTAACATTTTAACTTAAAGAATTATGTATCCAGAAGAAATGGTAAAACCAATGCGTGCTGAATTATCAGAAGCAGGTTTTCAAGATTTATATAATGCAGAAGCGGTAGAAGCTGCTTTAGCGCAAAAAGGGACTACTTTGGTAGTGGTAAATTCGGTTTGTGGTTGTGCTGCAAGAAATGCGCGTCCGGGAGCCAAAATGAGTTTAGAGAATGCAAAAAAACCAGAACATTTAGTAACTGTTTTTGCAGGAGTTGATAAAGAAGCAGTAGATGCTGCACGTCAGCACATGTTTCCTTTTCCTCCATCATCCCCAAGTATAGCGCTGTTTAAAGACGGAGAGTTGGTACACGTTTTAGAACGTCATCATATTGAAGGACGTCCTGCAGAAATCATAGCAGAAAATTTAAGAGACGCTTATAACGAGTTTTGCTAATTAGAAAGACAATTAAGTAAACCACGTTTCGGCGTGGTTTTTATTTTTTAACTGTTTGTTTTACTTTATGGAAAAAATTATTTCATATCCCATTTCTGTAATTTATTACCTATTTTTTTTAAGCTGTTTATTGATTTTTCATCCCATTCAATGGATTTGCTTAAATGTTTTTGGCTATCAAGCGCATAAAAAAAGTGTTGATTATTTGAATTTTTGTTTGGCACGATGCACAAATTTGTTAGGAACACGATATGTTTTTAAAAACAAAGAGTTAATTCCAGAAAACGCGCCGATAATATTTGTAGCCAATCACCAGAGTTTGTATGATATTGTGGCAATCATTTGGTATTTGAGACGATTTCATGCTAAGTTTGTCAGCAAGAAAGAATTAGGGAAAGGCATACCGAGTGTGTCCTATAATTTAAGACATGGAGGTTCTATTTTAATCGACAGAAAGGATCCAAAGCAAGCAATACCTGCAATAATGGGTATGGGAGCCTATATTGAAAAGTATAAACGTTCGGCAGTAATTTTTCCTGAAGGGACAAGAAGTAGAACGGGAGCTCCAAAGAAGTTTTCTGAAAACGGATTAAAAATGCTGTGTAGAAAAGCACCATCAGCTTATGTAGTGCCGATAACGATAAACAATTCATGGAAAATGGTTAAATTTGGCAGTTTTCCGATGGGATTAGGTAATAAACTAGAATTTATTATTCACGAGCCTTTAAAAGTTTCTGATTATTCGTTTGAAGAAATTTTTGCAAAAACGGAAAACGCGGTAACGCAGTCTATTAAAATATAATCAGATGTCGATTTTGGTCACCCAAAAACTAACATCTACAATCTAGAATAAAATGTCAATACAAAATGTGCGTCGCGAAGTGATGCAATTTTTAGAAAAAAATATCGACTCTTTTGTTGATACCTATTTGATGCCTGTTGAAAAAATTTGGCAACCGAGTGATTTATTACCCAATTCTGAATCAACTACTTTTTTAGATGAGGTTACTGAACTACGTGAGATAGCTAAAGAACTTCCGTATGATTTTTGGGTAGTTTTAGTTGGTGATACGATCACCGAAGAAGCTTTACCAACTTATGAATCGTGGTTGATGGATATCGATGGAATCACCCAAAAAGGGGAAAACGGCGATAATGGTTGGGCCAAATGGTTGCGTCAATGGACCGGTGAAGAGAATCGTCACGGTGATTTGTTAAACAAATATTTGTACTTGTCAGGGCGTGTGAACATGCGCGAAGTAGAAATCACTACGCAACATTTAATCAACGATGGTTTCGATCCAGGAACCGATAGAGATCCTTATAAAAACTTCGTATTTACCAGTTTTCAGGAATTGGCTACCTATGTTTCGCACAATCGTGTGGCGCAATTGGCAAAGAAATTCGGAGATCATAAATTGTCTAAAATCTGTCGATTAATTGCTGGAGACGAAATGCGTCATCATCATGCTTATTCGGAATTTGTAGATAGAATTTTCAAAATTGATCCAAGCGAAATGATGTTGGCTTTTCAATACATGATGAAACAAAAAATCACTATGCCTGCTCATTTAATTCGTGAATCTGGAGAATCTATTGGAACGGCTTTTGAAAAATTTTCAGAATCAGCACAACGAATCGGTGTGTATACTGCGATAGATTATGTGGAAATTTTGCAAAAATTAATTGATCGTTGGGAAATTGATAAAATTGCCGATTTGACTGATGAGGCCGAAAAAGCTCGTGATTACTTAATGAAATTACCATCTCGAATGACTAGAATCGCTGAGCGTTTAGTAGTTCCAGCGGAAGAAAAATTATTCAAATGGGTACAACCGGCAATCGTGGTATAAGATGAGTTTGATTGACACTACCATTCTTTTTGTCAAAGAAAAGTTGCAGGATGCCGAAGGCGGACACGACTGGTTTCATATGGAACGCGTCTATAAAAATGCATTACTGATTGCTCAAGGGGAAGATTGTGATGTGACCGTTGTCAAATTGGGTGCTTTGTTACATGATATTGCCGATAGTAAATTTAATAATGGTGATGAAACCGTTGGACCCAAAGTAGCTCGTGATTTTTTGGAAAGTCAAAACGTAGAAGAAAGAATCATCCAACACGTAATTAATATCATCGAAAACATTTCGTTTAAAGGTGGAAATTTCGAAAAGAAATTCAACTCTAAAGAATTGGAAATCGTGCAGGATGCTGATCGTTTAGATGCGCTTGGTGCTATAGGTATTGCTCGTACTTTCAATTATGGCGGATTCAAAAACCGTACGCTTTACAATCCAAATATTCAACCTAATCTTAACATGAGCAAGGAAGAATATAAGAAAAGCGATTCGCCGACACTGAATCATTTTTACGAAAAACTATTGTTGTTAAAAGATAAAATGAATACGCCTACAGGTTTAAAAATTGCAGAAGAACGCCATCGTTATATGGAAAATTTCTTGTCCCAGTTTTATGCCGAATGGGAAGGAGAAAAATAAAAAAGAGAACCAATTGGTTCTCTTTTTTATTTAATGGAAGTGATATAATTTTCAGCAATTTCTGGAATTATATCGATGTGTTTATAATACTTGGAATGCATCATTCGGTTAGCAGTCAAAGTTATTACCAGTTTAGAATTGGGATAAATGTACATGTAAGTTCTTGAACCTACCCAATTACCAGCATGTCCGTAAAAATAATTTCCGTTCTTGTCTTTTTGTGATATCAACCCTATTCCGTAATTTGTTCTTGTACCATCTGTTGTTTTTTGGGAAGTAATAAGTTTGATCAGTTTCTCTTTGCTTAACAACCTGTTTGGAAACAATAAGGCATTTCCTAATTTGATTAAATCTTCGGTTGTTGATAAATAAGAGCCTTCTGCATAAGTGAATTCGCAACTTATACCTTTAAAAGGGTTGTAATCTTTTCTTTGAAACGAATAAAATTTAGCCAAATTATTTTCCACTAACTCTAAAGAGTCTTTTTTGGTATTGAACATTTTAAGTTTGTCTAAAACTAAAAATTGGTTTGCCTTGGAAAGTTCCTTTCCAGATTTCTTTTCTAATACTAATCCTAAGATTTTAAAGCCTAAATTACTATAGATGTATTTGGTTTGTGGCTTTAGAACTTGTTCGTCTCGTTTGTAAATTTCAAAGAAATTGGATTTGGTAATTTTTCTTTCCTCATCCCACAATTCTTCATTTGATTCTCTTTTTAATCCTGCCAAGTGACCACCTAACTGGCTTAAGGTAAAATCATAACCTTTGTGTGGTAGTTCAGGAAGGTATTTATACACACTTTCTTCAAAATTAATAGAATCCATTTCAGCCAATCGAGCTAAGGAAGCAACAGTAATTACTTTAGTTACACTACCTATGTCAAACTTAGTTTTGGATGGAATTACAGGAATTTTGTTTTCTAAATCGGCGTAACCAAAACCTTCAGAAAATATAAGTGTGTCATTGTAAGAAATAGAAACCGACACACCAGGTAAATCTTCTTTTTCTTTGTAATTAAGAATCAGCTTTCTCGTTTTCTCGTTGATTTTTTCAAATGAGGTTTGAGAAAAAGATACTGATGTAATGGACAATAAAAGGAGTAGATATTTCATAGAAAAAAAATCACAGTTTCAGGAGTGATTAGAAACTGTGATTATAGTGTAAAGGGTTTTAATTTCCAGGAAATTCAGGTTTTCTTTTTTCAAGAAAAGCACTCGTCCCTTCTTTAAAATCAGCGGTTGCAAAGCATTCACCAAATTTTCTGATTTCAACATCAAATCCATTAACTCCGTTTTGAAAGTTGGCATTTACCGCTTCAATAGCTTTGGAAATAGCAACACTAGAGTTACGTTGAATTTTATGCGCAATCGACATATAAGTAGCAAACAAATCAGCTTGAGGAACCACATGGTTTACTAAGCCAAATTGTTTAGCCGATTCGGCATCAATCATACCTGCAGTCATAATCATTTCCATGGCGCGACCTTTGCCAACCAATTGAGTCAAACGCTGTGTTCCTCCGTAACCAGGAATCACACCTAAAGATGTTTCTGGTAATCCCATTTTGGCATTGTCAGATGCAATTCTAAAATGGCATGACATGGCCAACTCTAATCCACCACCTAAGGCGAAACCATTAATGGCGGCAATAACCGGAGTTTTCATATTTTCGACAAAATCGAATAACAATTCTTGTCCTTTGGCAGCCAGTTGAGCGCCTTCTTTGGAAGAAAAATGAGAAAATTCAGAAATATCAGCACCAGCTACGAATGCTTTTTCACCGCTTCCGGTAAGGATAACTGTTTTTACATATTCGTTTTCGTCTAATTTTTTTAACCAAAAATGCAATTCTTCAATTGTTTCTTTGTTTAATGCATTTAGCTTGTCTGGTCGATTGATGGTAACTGTTGCAGTTCCTTTTTCGTGTTCGACTAAAATATTTTTTAATTCCATATTATTGATTTATGATGGGTAATTTAACTTTGAATGTTGTTCCTTTTTTTAATTCCGATTTAAAAGTAATACTTCCGTTATAATTTTCGATGATATTTTTTATAATGGCCAATCCCAGTCCCATTCCGCTGTTTTTGGTCGTAAATTTTGGTTCAAAAATACGGTCAAAATCTTCTGGGGCAATCCCATTTCCATTATCAACGACTTTGATAATAGCATTGTTGTTTGATTTGGAAACTTTAACTTTTATGCTTTTTATTTCTTGCTCATCTGGAATTGCCTGAATGGCATTTTTAACTAAATTGGTGATAACTCGAATCAATTGCGTTCGGTCAATTTTGGTAATAATTTCTTCCGATTCAGGTTCAAAATAGATATACTCTTCGTTAAAAATATCTAAGGTCAAGTGTACCACATCAACAACATTTAATGTTTCGTTTTGTTGTGCAGGCATTGAAGCAAAGTTAGAAAAGGCCGATGCTACTGCACTCATTGTATCTATCTGTTGAATCAACGTTTTAGAAAAATCTTTTAATTTTTGTTTAGAATTTGGGTCTTCAGGATTAAAACGCATTTCAAAACTTTGCACGGTTAATCGCATAGGTGTTAGCGGATTTTTAATTTCGTGCGCCACTTGTTTGGCCATTTCACGCCATGCACCCTCGCGTTCCCCTTGTGCTAATTTATTGGCACTTTCCTCAAGCTCATCAATCATATGATTGTATGAAGCAATTAGTCGATCAATTTCGCCACTATTGGTTACTAAATGAATTTTTTCATTCTTTTGGGTTAAACTGGTTTCGGTTAACCTTTTAGAAATGGTTTCTAACGATTTGGTAATATAGCGAGACAAATAGAAAGCAATCCAAACAGAAATAATTATCATTCCGAGATAGACTAAACCAAATATGGTTAAGAAATTTTCGATTTCTTTTTTGTAATAACTATCGTCCTGTTTATATGGTAATCGTATAATTCCAATAGGTTTGTTCTCGATATGATCTATAAGGTAACTGTATGAAAATTGATAAGTATCTCCTTTTGCCTCTCCCTGACTAACGTACCGTCTATCAGTTGAAGCTTTTAAGTGTTGAATAATATTTTCAGAAATTAAAGAGGTAATTTGACCTCTAATTAGTGGAGCTCGTGAGTTTATGATTAATCGACCGTTTAAATCATAGATGTCAATTTCTATATTATGAATATCGGCAATTTCAAATATTTTTCCTTCAAAAATGGAAGATAAATTAGCAGTGATTAATGGGTGTGGAGTTGTCTCCATCACATACTCGATGTGTTGTTTTATTTGTTGTTCTTTTCTTAAAAGTCTTTCCTGATGGTATTCCTGACTTTCAAATTGAAAATGTAATATGGAAACCAATGCAATTAATACCGACGAAATAATGGTAACAAGAATCATAGCAAGAAAAATTCTTACTCGTAGTGACCAATTTTTAATCGTAAAAAGGGTATTCATTTATGATTTACTTTCTCTAAGTCGTTTGTAGAATTTATATCCTAACATTAAAAGTACAGAAAAAAGAACAATTCCAATCACACCATAAATCCAATTAATCGCATTTTTAAGAATGACTAAAAAAACAACGGCAAATAAAATGATAGTTGCTCCTTCATTCCAAAGACGGAAAAAGCCTGGAGTGTGTTTGACCTCATTTTTTTGCAATTGCAAAAAGATTTGATGGCATTTCAAATGATACAAATACAACAAAAACACAAACCCTAGTTTGACATGCATCCAAGGTTGAGTTAACCATACTTGACCAATTTCGGTAAAAAACAACATCCAATAGGCAAAAAAACTAGCTAAAATAGCGCTTGGCCAAGTAATGATATACCAAAGACGGTACTGCATTATTTGATATTGGCTGATTAAAATGCTTTGCTCCGGCTCGGCTTTTTGTTTGGCTTCCGCATGATAGACAAATAGTCGCACTATGTAAAACAAGCCCGCAAACCAAGTGATAACAAAGATTAGGTGTAGCGATTTTAGGTAATTGTAGATTTCCATTTAATTGTTTTTTGACCAATCGTTAATCCAATTTGCAATCGTATTCATCCAAGCTTCGTCTTCATTTAAACACGGAATGGCTTTAAAGTTTTGTCCGCCATTTTCTACAAATTCCTCCTGCGCTCTCATGCCAATTTCTTCCAAAGTTTCTAAACAATCGGCCACGAAAGCTGGGGTAACAACAGCTAAATTCTTAATTCCTTTTGAAGGCATGTTGTTGATTTCAACGTCGGTGTACGGATCAAGCCATTTGTCTCCTGCCAAACGGGATTGATAGGTCTGACTGTATTTTTCTTTTGGAATACCTAGTAGTTCAACCACTTGTCGGGTTGTTTCGTGACATTGATGACGGTAACAAAACTCATGTGCCGGCGAAGCAGTTACACAACACGTTTCGTTCATTTTGCAATGTGATTTAGTAACATCGGTCTTCCGAATATGTCTTTCTGGAATGCCGTGATAAGAGAATAACAAATGGTCGTAGTCAAATCCTTCCAAATGGTTTTTAACCGAATCTGCTAAATTTTGGATATAGTCTTTTTTGTTATAAAAAGAATTGATTACGGTAAATTTCATTTCAGGGAAATGTTTTTTGCGTAATTCTTCGGCTAATACAATTATGGTTTTGGTAGACGCCATGGCGTACTGAGGGTACATTGGTAAAATCAACACTTCTGTCACACCTTTGTTTTTTAACTCTTGTAGCCCTTTTTGAATTGTCATCGTGCCATAGCGCATCGCTAACGCTACAGGCATATCAACTCTTTCTTGCACTTTTTTACGTACATTTTTAGAAATCACAACCAAAGGCGACCCTTCTTTTGTCCATATTTTGGCATATGCTTCAGCAGCATTTTCGGGTCTTTTTCTCAAAATAATCCCACGAACTAAAAAAGCTCTTAACAAATATGGAACATCTATCACATATTTGTCCATTAAAAATTCATCTAAATAAGGCTTAACGTCTTTGGGTGTTGGGCTTTCTGGGGAACCTAAATTAACTAATAATACTCCTTTCATAAAGGTTTTAAATTTTGATAAAAATACAAATTATTAGATTAACCACTGCATTAATCCAATTTGAAAAATGAAGAAAAATATAACCAATAACAGTTAGTATAAAACTTACTTCATCGATGATTTCAATGCTTTTAACGATTAGTTTAACATTATGGAAATCATGTACTTAATTATTGCTATTATTGAGTGTTAATTTCCAAAAAACATAATCCATGGTAAAAAAATACCTTTTTTTTACGTGTTTATTATGCCTTAATGTTTTTGCTCAAGTGAGTGGAGTAGGTATAAACACAGATAATCCGCAACAAGCGCTTCATTTAGCCAGTTCTACAGGTACAATCCGTATCGATGGATTGAACTCACCTAATAATAATTTTAATGGAGGGGGGGTTAATAAAACATTTCCTCTGTTTGTTAATGGGAATGGTGATTTAACTTTAGCAATTGCGACCTTTCAAAACAGCGATGGTTCCGATGCGATTACGGCTTCAACCCCTTTTGTTTCAACCTCAATTGCAGTTCCAACTACTCTTGTAGCACCAAATAATGGTGTAAGATCAGCGACAATTTTACCTTATACAATAACATTAACTAGACCCGCTGTTTTAGAAATTAAATACAGTCTTAGTTATGAAATACTATTGAACGCTACAACAAAACTTAAAAGTGATAGAGCAAGACGAGTATCTACTTATTATACTGTTAATGGTGGGACTAGAAGATATGGTCAAGCGTCTAAATGCTATTTTAACAATAATACGGTAATTGTTGGAGATCCAGCTACAAATTGTGCTCAAGGAGTTTTATTTAATAGTAGTACAACTTACATAAACTTAGCTGCTGGCACACATACTATAAATTTTATAGGAGAAGTAAATACGGGCACAAGTAACGATCCAACACTTGTTAATTTTGCTATTGGCACAGATTCGGTTTTTATGCGTATCTATTAATTATGAAAATTATGAAGAAAATATTACTCGTATTACTGTTTTTTTATGTTTCTTTTTTAAGTGCTCAAGTTGGAATAGGAACCTCAATTCCTCAAAAAGATTTGCACATTGCCGGTTCAACATCAACGATAAGAATCGAGAAATTAAATGCTACAAACAGTCCAGACTTTAATAAGGGAGGAACCAGTCTAACTCCAGTTTTTGTTGACAAAGATGGTGAGCTTACATTATCACCTCCAGGACATAGTGGTTCAAATCCTGCTGGGACAATTGCTCCGCTAAATTTCTTGATAAATGTTGGAGATTTTATTCCTAACAATTTAGACGGAAGCAATATTGGAAGAGGGGTAGTTGTAAATAACCCAACGACTTCAACTACTGCAGGTTCGTTTTTAATTGCAGTTCCTTTCACTTCTCCGCAAAGCGCATTAATTGAAGTTAAATATGGAGTTACCGTATTAATGTCACAAGGGGATTTAAACACTCCTACTTACAGTGTCTTTACCGACAAATCTGCAAGAAGTTTTGATGTTTATTTTTGTATTGATTTAAATAACGATGGACTTGATGCAACAGAGTTGTCTAAAAGGTATGGTTATAAAGGACAAGCATATGGTACAGGTGGCTTAGGAATTTTAGGATATCCATATATGAATAGTCATGGATATGCTAATATACCTGCAGGGAATCATTCGCTACGGTTTTTTGCTGAAACTATTGATGGTACAAATAAATTTACCAGCGTAGGTTTTGGTGGCGATATTGATTATTTAAAAATTAGACTATTTAATTAAGACGATATGAAAAAGACATTTTATATAATTACAGTTTTCTTTTTTTTAAATCTGAATGCACAAGTAGGAATTAATACTACTTCTCCTCAAGAACAATTGCATGTTGCAGGTTCTGCATCTACAATTAGAGTAGAAGGATTAAATTCTCCTAACAACTCTTTAAACATCGGGAACAATGGAAATTCTAGGGTTTTTGTAAATGCTAATGGGGATCTTGTGCTAGGACAAATGGCTAATAATGTAGCGGTTTTATTTAGTCCTGATGATTATTTATTAAGCAATGAAGCTAATCCAAGTTCATTCAATCAAACGGGTACAGGGTCTGGATATCAGCAAGTAGGTGAGCCTAATGCTCTTGGTGAAGGTTTGTCACAATTTACACTATCTAAAAACGCTATTATAGAAATAAATTATGCGCTTACTTGGAGGTTAAAGAAAAACAATTCAACGCTTGTTGATGATGGTGGAGCAAGAATTGTTCAGTCATTAGTTAGACTTTATAAATGGGATCTTTTAGGAAATGCTGTTGGTTATGTTACAACTGATTTAGAAGGAAGTCCAATAATTTTAAGTGGAGCACTAGGACTAAATGGACAATTTTATACCAATAATAATGGGAGTGATGGAGCTTCAAATATGTTTATTAATACAGGAACCGACTATGTTAGTTTAGGACCTGGAATTTACAGACCTATGTTTTTTGTACAAGTTGCAGTAAGTAATACCATGGGAACTGGTGCAATTCAGTTTTCTTGTGGCGGAGGCCAAGATGAAATGCAAGTGATTGCACATTATTATAACTAAAAAGAGTCAACATACAATAAAAAAGAGAACCATTTGGTTCTCTTTTTTTATACACTTTTTTCTAATAAATATTTTTTGGGAGTAGTACCAAATTTTTTCTTAAAAGCAGCAATAAAATGACTGCCTGTGCTATAACCAATTTTTAATCCAGCTTCATTTACATTGTATGAACCTGAATCTAGTAAATTCCTAGCTTGTTCCATTTTGTAATCAAATAGAAAACCATAAACTGTATCACCATAAATTTGCTTGAACCCCATTTTTAGTTTTTTTAGATTTAACCCAACCAGATCGGCTAGTTCTTGTAATCCGGGAGGTTCGGCCATATTGGCGATAATAATTTCTTTCGCTTTTTTGATTTTTTGAACATTTTCTTCATCAATTAAAAATGGACATTGTTCCGCATTCGGATCTTCATTTTTATTAAAAAACAGACTCAATAATTCATAGCCTTTTCCTTTATAATACAGATTTTTTATTGACGGGTTCAAATGATAATGGAACATTTGATTTAAAACAATCGCCATGGATGGCGTTATATTTTCTTCTCCGTAGTATTTTTTGTCCTTATTTTGTTCGCTCAAAAAAGGAATATGATCAGCTTCTGATGTAAACAGTCCGTGGAATTTTTTAATGGAAACCAAAATTGAAATTACCCAAGTTTTTGGAGAAACGTCTAAATGCAAAGGTAATTCTTTTTCAGGATTGTAAAAAAGCAGTGATTTTTCTTCGTTCAAATCCAGTGTATAGTTGCCTTGATTAAAAATGAATTTGGCATTTCCTTTCAATCCAAAATGAAATTGAATCAGACCAGTTTTAACCGGACGCTCATATTTTATAACCTCATTTTCATCATTTTGAAATCGAAGTAAAATAAATTCATCATCAATTTTGATTTCTTCTACAGCACTCATAGCGTTACTTTTTTAATTTAAAATTGATACACTTTTCGAATAAATCATTCTTTTTATTTAGAATCATTCTATATTAATAAATTGAAAAGACTTGATTTTACAACAAAAATAAAACAAATATCGCAATAAGTCCACTTTAAACTGTAAATAACCTTCAGCGACATAAATTGTCCTTCCAGCGTTACTTTTATAAAGATATTGAATCTAATTTTGTTGTGTTATAACTTGAGTGATTTAAATGACTAAAAACACACCTGTAAAATCTACCTCATTCTACGCTATCGGGCTCAGCTACTTAAAAGCTGATGCTGAGATGAGGGGGAAGTTTAGTTTGGATGAAAATGCCAAAGAAGCGCTTTTACAACAAGCACAACAAGAAGGTGTCGAAAGCCTTATTGTAACATCTACCTGCAACAGAACTGAAATTTATGGTTTTGCACAGCATCCATTTCAATTAATCAAATTGCTTTGTGAAAATAGTCAGGGAACTGTTGAAGATTTTCAAAAAGTTGCTTATGTATACAAAGGCAGAGAAGCTATTACTCATTTGTTTCGTGTAGGGACAGGACTTGATAGTCAAATTTTAGGGGATTTCGAAATTATATCTCAAATCAAAATCAGTTTCGTTCGATCGAAAACTTTCGGTTTGGTCAACGCCTATATGGAACGTTTGGTCAATGCAGTGATTCAAGCAAGTAAACGAGTAAAAAACGAAACCGAAATTTCTACTGGAGCCACTTCAGTATCTTTTGCTTCTGTTCAATATATTTTTAAAACCGTTCCAGATATTTCAGAGAAAAATATTCTACTCTTCGGAACTGGAAAAATAGGAAGAAATACCTGTGAAAACTTGGTAAAGCATACTAAGCACAGTCAAATTACCTTAATCAATAGAACTAAAGATAAAGCAGAAAAATTAGCAAAGAAACTAGACGTTGTCGTAAAAGATTACGCTGATTTACAAGTTGAAATTCAAAAAGCAGATGTTTTGGTCGTGGCTACAGGAGCACAAAATCCAACGGTTGACAAAGCCATTTTAAATTTGAAAAAGCCATTGTTGATTTTAGATTTATCCATTCCAAAAAATGTGAATGAAAACGTACAGGATTTGGAAGAAGTAACCTTGGTTCATATGGATCATTTGTCGCAAATCACGGATGAGACTTTAGAAAATAGAAAAAAACAAATTCCTGCAGCAGAAGCCATCATTGATGAAATTTTAGAGGAGTTTATGACTTGGGCTAAAGGGAGAAAATATGCTCCAACAATTCATGCTTTAAAAGCCAAATTGCATTCCATCAAAGAAAAAGAATTGCAAACCCAACGCAAGAAACTATCCAATTTTGATGAGGAACAAGCAGAATTAATCAGTAATAAGATTATTCAAAAAATAACCAATCATTTTGCCAATCATTTGAAAGACGAAAATACGATTGTCGATGAAAGTATCGATTGGATTGAGCGTATTTTTCAAATTGAAACGATTAAATAATGAGTAAAATCATCCGAATAGGGACCCGGGACAGCGAATTAGCGCTTTGGCAAGCCCATACCGTTGCAAAACAGCTTAACGACTTAGGACATAAAACCGAAATTATTGCCGTAAAATCACAAGGCGATATTATTTTAGATAAACCTTTATATGAATTAGGCATCACTGGAATTTTTACCAAAACGTTAGATGTGGCAATGATTTCAGGACAAGTTGATATTGCTGTACATTCCATGAAAGATGTTCCTACTGCTTTGCCTCAAGGCATTGTTCAGGCTGCTGTTTTGGAAAGAGCCAATACACTTGATATTTTAGTACATAAAGGGAATTTAGATTTCCTTGAAACAGAAGGAACCATTGCCACAGGCAGTTTGCGTCGTCAGGCTCAATGGTTGCACAATTACCCACAACATAAAACGGTCGATTTACGTGGAAACGTAAACACCCGAATGCAAAAATTAAAGGAAAGCGATTGGAACGGAGCCGTTTTTGCTGCTGCTGGTTTGGAACGCATCAACTTAAAACCTGATACTTTTATCGATTTGAACTGGATGATTCCCGCTCCTGCACAAGGTGCAATGGTTGTTGTGGCGATGGCTGATGATACCTATTCTTTAGATGCCTTATCTGAATTGAATCATATAGAAACCGAAATTTGCACCTATATTGAACGTCAATTTTTAAGAACTTTGGAAGGTGGTTGCACAGCGCCTATAGGTGCTTTGGCTACTTACAATGAAAAAAATGATAGTATCGATTTTCATGGTGTTTTGTTTTCTCTTGATGGAAAGCAAAAATTTGAAATCAATAGAAGTTTTGACATTTCTGAATGGAAAAAACTAGGGTTCAATGTTGCTAAAGAAATTTTAGATAATGGCGGTAGTGAATTGATGAAAGAGATAAAATTGCAATTAAAGAAATAATTCGTGGCAAATAATATCCAGATACTATCTACCAAAGCTTTGCTTACCAATCAGAAGCAATTTCTACTGAATGCTGGTTTTTCGGTCATTGAAGCCGATTTCATTCAAATCAAAAACAAGCCCTTCGAATTAAAAAATACGAATGAAACCCTAATTTTTACCAGTCAAAATGCCGTACATGCTATTTTGGAAAATGATGGTATAGAAAAATTAAAAAGTAAATCGGTCTTTTGTGTAGGTTTAAAAACCAAAGCCTTATTGGAAGAAAATGGTTTTAAAGTGGAAGCCTACACAGGTTATGCTGCCGATTTAGCCGAAATCATCGCTTTGGTCTATTCCGATACTACCTATACCTTTTTTAGCGGCAATTTACGTCGAGATACGTTGCCGGAATTATTAACCGAAAACGGAATTACGTTCAATGAAATTGAAGTATACCAAACGTTGCTTACACCACAAAAAATAAATTCAAAACCTGATGGCATCTTGTTTTTCAGTCCGTCAGCCGTAGAAAGTTATTTAAAAGAAAACAAAATCAAAGACGAAACCTGTATTTGCATTGGCACTACAACGGCAGAAGCTTTGGAAATACATAAAATTAAAAACATTGTGATTGCCAATCAACCCACTATTGAGAATACAATCATTCAATGCATCAATTATTATAATAGCTAACAGCTGTCAGCTATTAGCTAAAAGCTAAACAAATATGATTAAAAACGATTTATTCCTACGTGCCTTAAATAACGAAACTGTTGAACGTCCACCCGTTTGGATGATGCGTCAAGCTGGACGATATTTACCTGAATTTAGAGCCTTACGTGACAAATACGATTTCTTTACCCGTTGTGAAACACCCGAATTAGCGGCTGAAATTACGGTACAACCAATTCGAATTGTAAAACCAGATGCAGCTATTTTGTTTTCGGATATTTTGGTTGTTCCAAGAGCAATGGGAATTCACGTAGAATTAAAAGACAATTTAGGACCAATCATTCCAGATCCTATCCGTACGATGGAACAAGTGAATCAGGTTTTTGTACCCGATGTACATGAAACGTTAGGATATGTTTTTGATGCTATCAAATTGACTAAAGAAATGTTGAACGATGAAGTGCCATTAATTGGTTTCGCCGGCTCACCATGGACGATTTTCTGTTATGCGGTTGAAGGGAAAGGTTCCAAAAGTTTTGACACTGCCAAAGGTTTCTGTTTTTCAAATCCAGTAGCAGCACATACTTTATTACAAAAAATTACCGATACGACTATTTTATACTTAAAAGAAAAAGTAAAAGCTGGAGTGAATGCCGTTCAGATTTTCGATTCTTGGGGGGGTATGTTGTCTCCAGTGGATTATCAAGAATTCTCATGGAAATACATCAATCAAATTGTGGAAGCTTTAGCAGAAGACACGAAAGTTATTGTTTTCGGAAAAGGCTGTTGGTTTGCTTTGAATGACATGGCAAAATCAAAAGCATCAGCTCTTGGAGTAGATTGGACGTGTTCACCAAGAAACGCCCGTTATTTAACTGGTGGAAAAATAACCTTACAAGGAAATTTCGATCCGTCACGATTATTATCTCCAATTCCAACCATCAAAAAAATGGTACATGAAATGATTGACGAATTCGGAAAAGACAATTACATCGTTAATTTAGGTCACGGAATTTTACCAAACATTCCGGTAGATCACGCGAAAGCCTTCATTGAAGCGGTGAAAGAATATCAAAAATAATGACTACAGAGAATTTCAATATCGACCAATTAATATCAACCGATGCACATCAGTTGCATCAGTTTATGGTTGAAAATAATGAAAGGCTACGTAAATTTTTCCCATTGACGCTTTCCAGCAATGACACTATTGAAAAAACGATAGCCTACATTGCTTTAAAAGAAGAAGAAATTCAAGAGAAAACAAATTTCACCTTTGCTATTCGAGAAAAAAGCACTCTAAAAATAGCCGGTTTAATCATCATTAAAAAAATTGATTGGACTACAAAAAAAGGGGAATTTGCGTATTGTATTGGTGCTGAATTTGAAGGAAAAGGATTGACAACTTTTGCTGTAAAAGAACTTTCAAAATTCGCATTCGATAAATTGGATTTGAAAACACTTCAAATTATTGCTCACAAAACAAATCATGGAAGTGTAAAAGTCGCTGAAAAATGCGGTTTTATCTGGAAGGGAATATTACTCAATGAATTTACACCAACCAATGAAAAGCCATTGGATATGGAATTATATGAATTAGCTCATGAAAAATAAATTCTACGCTTACATACAAAACTTGCAAGACCAAATCTGTACAGGATTGGAAGCTGTCGATGGTCAAGCCAAATTCCGTGAAGACCTTTGGAAAAGGCCTGAAGGCGGTGGCGGAAGAACCCGTGTGATTGAAAATGGCGCAGCGATTGAAAAAGGTGGTGTGAATATTTCGGCAGTTCACGGTAAATTACCTGAAGCGATGCAAACCTATTTCAATGTAGGTGATGTCGACTTTTTTGCCTGCGGATTGAGTTTAGTGATTCATCCTAAAAACCCAATGGCACCAACGGTTCATGCCAATTGGCGTTATTTTGAAATGTATGATAAAGCTGGAAACACCATCAACTCTTGGTTTGGTGGTGGACAAGATTTAACGCCGTATTATTTGTTTGAAGAAGATGCCAAACATTTTCATCAAACATGTAAAAATGCTTGTGACAAACACAATCCGGAGTTTTATCCGAAGTTCAAAAAACAATGTGATGAATACTTTTGGAATGCGCATCGTGATGAAGCGAGAGGTATTGGTGGATTGTTTTTCGATCATTGCAAAGCCACAGAAAATATGTCGATGGAAAACTGGTTTGATTTTGTTTCAGAAGTCGGCAATAGTTTCCTCGAAGCCTATGTTCCTATCTTAGAAAGAAGAAAAGATTTATCTTATACACCAGAAAACAGAACATGGCAAGAGATTCGTCGTGGTCGTTATGTAGAATTCAATTTAGTGCATGACAAAGGCACTTTATTCGGATTAAAAACCAACGGAAGAATGGAAAGTATTCTGATGAGTTTACCTCCACACGTACAATGGGTGTACGACCATCATCCAGAAGTTGGAAGCGAAGAAGAAAAATTAATCAAGATATTAGAAAATCCAATTGACTGGATTTAAAAGCAATTAGCTATCAGCTTTTAGCGATTAGCTTAAATTTGTGACAATGAAAGATTACAAAAAATTTCTAGTTTGGCAAAAATCACATCAGTTAACTCTTGATGTCTATAAAATTTTACATAGTTTTCCAAAAGAAGAAATGTTTGGTTTAACGAGTCAAATGAAAAGAGCTTCAAGTTCAATCCCGACGAATATCGCTGAAGGTTGTGGCAGGAACTCAGATAAAGATTTTGCCAGATTTCTTGTAATTGCTTTTGGTTCGGCAAATGAATTAGAATATCAAATCATTTTGAGTTCTGATTTAAATTTTATCCAATCAGAAGTAAGTGAAAAATTATTAGCGCAAGTTGAAGAAGTCAAAAAATTGCTAAACGGTTTGATAACTAAGTTAAATAAATAAATTTTAATCGCTTACTGCTATCAGCTAATTGCTGAAAGCTGTCAGCTAAAAGCTATAAACTATGTTCCCACTACACAGAGGCAGAAGATTAAGAACAAGCGAATCCATCAGAAGTTTGGTTCGTGAAACGACATTAAGTCCATCCGATTTTATGTTCCCGATGTTTATTACGGAAGGAGAAAATGTACAGGTAGAAATTCCTTCTATGGTTGGCATTTACCGTCGATCGATCGATTTAACAGTCAAAGAAGTCAAAGAAATATACGATTTAGGAATCCGCGCTGTCAACATTTATGTGAAAGTAAGCGAAGACCTAAAAGACAATACGGGCAAAGAAGCATGGAATCCCAACGGGTTGATGCAACAAGCCATTAGAGCCATTAAAGCGGCTTGTCCCGAAATGATTGTCATGCCAGATGTTGCCTTAGATCCTTATTCGATTTACGGTCACGACGGAATTATTGAAAACGGAGATGTTGCCAATGATGCCACGAATGAAGCGTTAGTTAAAATGGCGGTTTCTCATGCGCAAGCGGGAGCCGATTTTGTAGCACCAAGCGATATGATGGACGGGCGTGTTTTGCGTTTGCGACAGGGATTGGATGCGGCTGGTTTCCATAATGTGGGCATCATGAGCTATTCGGCCAAATATGCTTCGGCATTTTACGGTCCGTTCCGTGATGCATTGGATAGTGCACCTAGAGAAGCGGATGTTGAAGTACCAAAAGACAAAAAAACCTACCAAATGGATTATGCCAACCGTATTGAAGCAGTTAAAGAAGCTTTATGGGATGTAGAAGAAGGTGCCGATATGGTAATGGTCAAACCCGGAATTGCTTATTTGGACATTGTTCGTGAAGTAAAAAATGCGGTAAATGTGCCTGTAACCGTTTTTCATGTTTCGGGCGAATATGCGATGATTAAAGCGGCTTCTGAAAGAGGTTGGTTGGATCACGACAAAATCATGATGGAACAATTAATGTGTATCAAACGTGCCGGTGCGAGTCTTATTTCGACGTATTTTGCAAAAGAAGCGGCTATTTTATTGAACAAAAAATAAATTAATTGTCAGGCTGAGTTTGTCGAAGCCATTCATAATAAATACATTTGATTAGCCACGAATGCACGAATGTATTTTGATAAACGTATTCTTTAATTATTCGTGTATTCGTGGCAAATTTATAAAATCAATGAAAAAAACACTTTTTATACTAATAATCGGATTACTATTCTCTTGTAAAAATGATTCAGAAGAAAATTATCATAAACCTATAGAGGTATCGGAAACTGCGGCCCAAACTCCAGAAAATTTAGGAAAAGAAATTTTTGAAGGCAAAGGGGTTTGCTATTCGTGTCATAAATCTGAAGTCAAAACGGTAGGTCCTTCAATAAAGGATATCGCCAAACTATACAAAGAGAAAGGGGGAAGCATTACCGATTTCCTATTGGAAAAAAGCGAGCCTATTGTCGATCCAAGTCAATACGCTACGATGAAAACCAACTTTGCAATTACCAAAAATCTTCCCAAAGACGAGTTAAAAGCGTTGGAAGCATACATGCTCAGTTTTTCAAAATAAATCAAAAATCAAGTCATCTTCGGATGGCTTTTTTTATTTATAATACTTACTTTTATCCAATGGAAACAGCATTTATCAATTCTCCTTTAGGTATCACCAAAATTGAAGGTGACGAGAATGGTATTGCAGTTATTTCAGTTTTATCGGAAGGTGAAGTGACTAAAAAAATTCCAAAAGTGCTAAAAGAAGCCGTTAGTCAACTTCAAGATTATTTTGAAGGAAATCGTACTGAATTCACTTTCAAACTCAATCCAAAAGGGACCGAATTTCAGCAAAAAGTCTGGCAAGAATTACTCAATATTCCTTTCGGAAAAACGACTTCTTATCTCGATTTATCTAAGAAATTAGGCGATGTAAAAGCGATTCGAGCGGTAGCTTCCGCCAATGGAAAAAATCCCCTTTGGATTGTAGTGCCGTGTCATTGAGTGATTGGTTCGGATGGTTCGCTAACTGGATATGCTGGTGGATTGTGGCGTAAAAAATGGTTGTTGGATCATGAAAATCCGTTGAAACAACAAAGCCTATTTTAAAATTTCAAAGATTTTGTTTAGCTTCGTATAAACACAAACTAAACAATGCTAGAGAAAATTCAACTTGACAACATTCTGTTTCTCGACATAGAAACAGTTCCGGAATTTGAAAGTTATTCCGATTTAGACACTACCACCCAAGAACTTTTTGGTTCTAAAACACAATACCAACGCAAAGACGATTTTACCCCCGAAGAATTTTATGATCGCGCTGGAATTTGGGCCGAATTTGGCAAAATAATTTGTATTTCGGTAGGGTATTTTACCTTAAAAGGAGATGTAAGACATTTTAGAGCTACTTCTTTTTTTGGAGAAGAAGCAAAAATTCTGAAAGATTTTTCCAATTTATTAGACAATCATTTTGGGCAGCCACAACATGTTTTGTGTGGGCATAATGCGAAAGAATTTGACTTTCCTTTTATTGCGCGCCGTATGATTATCAACAGCATTCAAATTCCGCAAAAATTAAATTTATTTGGCAAAAAACCATGGGAAGTACCTCATTTAGATACATTAGAATTATGGAAATTTGGAGACTATAAACATTATACGTCTTTAAAATTATTGACTAATGTTTTAGGTATTCCTTCTCCCAAAGATGATATTGATGGTAGCGAAGTAGCCAAAGTATATTATGAAGAAAAAAACATTGACCGCATTATAACTTATTGTGAAAAAGATGTTATTGCAGTAGCACAAATCTTATTGCGATTGAGAAGAGAAGATTTATTGATTGAAGAAGAGATTATTCATGTTTAAATAAAAAATGTCCCGAATTTCGGGACATTTTTTTAATTATTTAGTAATGGAAATTATTTGTCCAATACTATTTTCTTTGTGGTTCTATTTTTCCCATTTTCTATAGAAAGCATATAAACTCCTGTGGTGAAATTTTCGATATTTAAAGTTTCACTCACATTATTTGATGATTTATTCATGATTTTTCTACCTTGAATATCATAAATAGTATACACAGTTTCACCTTCTAATAGAGTATTCAAATTGATATTTAATATCCCTTTTGTTGGATTTGGATATATAGTCATTTTATTAAATGCATTATCGCTTGTACTTAAAATTGCTTGTTCAACTTTACAGAAGTTTAAAGCGAATACGTTTACATCACCTGCATCACCAGGGCCAACATCATGAATATTTAAAGTCCAAGTTCCTTGAGCGCTCAATCCATTTAAATTAATTAAACTTTCATAAGGTTTTATAGTTCCAGACACTACAGGTGCCGTTGCTGAGCAACCATGAACCACACCTGAATCATCAAGTGTTGCTTGAATATTTGGATAAGTTGCATTTGATCCCGCACATGGTTGGTTTAATAAAATGATTTCTGGGCTGCCAATGGCAGCTGGACCTGTTAATGTGATTATCATATCCCCAATCCAAGTATGTGTAATGTCTAAAACTACATTTAAATCACCAATTTTAATATCATCAGCTACTACAACAGGAACACTTGCATAACTATCTACTGTATCTCCAATATGTGCATTGGTAAAGTCAGTTGCCGAATAATTATTTGACCCGCAAGTATATTTTCCAGTAGTAAAAGTTCTTGTCACAGCAGTAGTTTCGTTTCCGTTTTTTGAACCTGTAGCGCAACGATTTGAAGGAATTACTCTCCAGTAATATTGTGTTTCTTCTGCTAGACCTGTTGCCATATATTCGCCTTCAGTCGTATTTGCATTAACAACAGTTGTGGCAAATGTATTTGAAGTTGAAATTTGTAAATTATAATTTTCAATGTTTGAATCTTTGTTCCATTTTAAATTCAAAGTGGTTGGTTGTGCAGTTGAGTTATCGACTGGAGAATTTTGAACTGTTGAAGCTACAGTGTTTGAAAAAACCTTCAGCGACTTGTTTCTTGTTTCTGTTTCTGTGCCGTTATTCCCAATAATCCCAACATTGTAAACGCCATATGGTACTGCATTTAAATTTGAAACGGTCATTGTAACTGTTCCATTGGCACTTAAACTTGTAGGTGAAAAAGTAGCAGTAGCACCCGATGGTAAACCAGTTGCGGTAAAATTAGTGGTACCTCCACCTGATTGTTTATAATTAAATGTGTAAGCAGCATTTTGAGTATTACACACGGTTAAATCATCTGACGAAGATTCAATTGTAAAAGTTGAAGTAATACCTGTTATTACTAATGCAAATTTTTGACTACCTCCTACTAATGTTCCTTTATGGGTGATTGTAATTACGTAATCTCCTGAAGCTACTGGTGCGTCAACTTTTATCACTTCAACATTATCAACATTGTTATCGGCTGTTCTGGTTGCTAAATTAGCTGGATTTGAATCTAATCGCCATGGATAGAAAGTTGTCGCAGCTCTAGTTATTCTAATGTCTAAATCATTTACCAAAGCAGGGACATTATAATTGTCTCCATGAGTTCCATCATTGGGAGTTCCAGGAACATCTGTCCAAGTTGCTGAACCAATTAAAGGAGTAGCTCCTCCAACTGCTTTTACAGTCATTGTAAAAGTTTCACCTTGATTCAAAGTGACTTCTGAAATCCAAGAGGACAATCCATCACCCGTAATTGTTTCGGCTGCTTTTTTAGCATTTAATAATCCCCATCCAAATTTTGCATCTGGTCCAGCGACACCAGCATCATCTGCTGTATGACAAGCCAATCCTTTTAACATGGATGCTTTCATGAAATGACCATGTATATTCTTGTAATGTTGTTGTAAAAGCGTTAAGGTTCCGGTTACATTTGGGGCTGCCATTGATGTGCCGGACATAGTAGTGGTTGAAGTATTAGTAGTACTGTTAGTTGAGAGTAACGAAGCACCATTTCCTGCAATGTCGGGTTTAATACGTCTGTCATCGGCAGGCCCTTGACTACTCGATGAACTTATTGTAACACTATTCAAAGTCCCATCTGCGTTTATTATTGCATCATTGGCATTTGCAATAGTTAATACGTTTTTAGCAACTTTATTTCCCACTAATTTATCATATCCAGTAGCAATTGGGCTTGCGTTATTGTTATTTGTCCCATCATTTCCTGCTGAAAACACAGGTAAATAATAGGGAGATAAATAGGTAATTTCGTCCCAAGCTTGAGAATCATCTACATAAGCACCAATATACCATGCGGGTAAAGTAGTTCCAGTAGTTGTATTGGTTACAGGTACTCCATAGGAATGATTTGATAATAACATTCCTAGTTGAGCTTCTGCTAAAGCTTCAGATTCGTCATTTGTCCATTCAAAAGACCTAAGAGTTGCTTGACTTGCCATACCTTTTGTTGCTAAAGTAGTAGCAGTGGTATTCCACGGTAATGAAATAATTGTACCAGCTACGTGAGTTGCATGTGAAGCATAAGTGGTTCCCGAAGGGTCATCTACTGTTGTTATTCTTCCTCCAAAGCCACTATGGGTTCTTCTTACGGTACCTCCGTCCCATTCACGCGGTATCATACCTTGGCCGTCTAGAGTAAGTCCTAATCCTCCGCCAGTGTTCAAATAGTTTGCGCGGGTTGATTTCGCCGCATCTACATTATTTGTTGAAAAATAAAGTGGGAAGCCATCAGGAGTAAGCCCCATCAATTCTTCATAACCGCCATCTTTTCTAATTTTTGTTAGCGACCAACCTTTGTTTTTAGCTACTTGTTCCGCTCTTTTTTTGCGGTCTTCCTGTTTTTTCTTGGCTTCTACTTCTTTTGATTTAATTTTATTTAAATCATATTCTTTTACAATTTTAGCTGCATCTTCGGTAGTTTGTGCATTAATAACTGTTGAGAATATTAAAGTAAGTATACTTAAAGATAATTTTCTTTTCATATAGTTAAATTATTTGGTATTAGGGTTAATATTTTAATTTGTAGGCAAATATAAAAATAGTATTGAATGTTTTTTAAATATTTTAAAAATTGCATTAATACTTTTACATTTACAAAAAATATTTTTATGGTTTTAAGCAGATTTTGGCTCGTAATATTTATTTCATCTATTTTATTTATAGTAGTTGCCTTGTTTTCAGGTAACAATTATGCAATTGATTATGTTTTAAATGGAAAGAAAGATGATCCTATTTTGGTTTCGGAGAAATACCTTAGCCAACTTCCAAAATTTGTCAAAGACAGTATCGAAAAAACACCCGAAATGACGATGGTTGTCAATCGCGACACGTTAAACAGTGATACTACGTACGTTTTCAAAAACAAAACGGTAAAGATTTACAGTGGTATTCAAAAATCAGATGGTTTATTGCCTACTTGTAAGAATAGTTTATTGGATTTAATCATCCCACTTATAGCTTATTTGGCATTCTTCTGTGGAATTATGGAGTTGCTTATTATCTCGGGAGCTTCCGAAAAATTAGCAAAAAAATTGAGTCCGATGTTTGCCAAAGTATTTCCTTCAGTACCGAAAAACCACGAATCCATTTCATATATGACGCTAAATTTTGCAGCTAATTTTCTCGGTTTAGACTCGGCTGCAACCCCTTTTGGACTTAAAGCCATGCAAAGTTTGCAAGAAATCAATCCAGACAAAGACAAGGCGAGTGATGCGCAAATCATGTTTATGTGTTTACACGCCGCAGGTTTAACCTTAATACCAACTTCTATAATTGGTTATCGTGCTGCCGAAAATGCTGCGAATCCAGCCGATGTTATGCTTCCTTGTGTCATTACTTCTTTTATAGGAACCATTGCTGCTTTTTTAATTGTGGGAATTCGTCAAAAAGTAAATTTTAAAAGTGCTGGATTATTAGCGGCACTAATGGGAGTTATTGGTGGAATTGTAGGCTTACTTTTTTATATCAATAGTTTAGATTTAATCGGGAAAAACCATTTTACAGGAAATTTGTCAGGCTTAATGCTGATTGCAATCATTGCTTTTACGTTAATCTTCTCTTTTATTCACGAGAAAAAATTTACTGCGCACGCTACCACCATTTTTGACACTTTTGTTGACGGTGCAAAGAACGGGTTGAATACAGGAGTTAAAATTTTCCCATACGTAATGGGAATGTTAGTAGCCATTTCCCTTTTTAGGAATAGTGGTTTGTTTGAAATTATTAGTAACGGAATTTCGTTCGCCTTTTCAAATATTGGAGTAGCTAAAGAAATTACTGATGCTTTGCCTGTAGCGATGCTGCGTCCTTTTAGTTCAGGAGGATCACGAGGCTTTATGATTGACGCCATGCGTAACTTCGGTCCGGATTCTTTCACAGGTCGATTAACATGTATTTTCCAATGCAGTGCCGAAACTACTTTTTATGTTATTGCGGTATACTTTGGTTCGGTAAACATTAAAAACACACGTTACACCTTAAGCACAATGTTATTGGTTGATTTGGTTTGTGTAATTGCTGCTATTTTTGTGGCTGGTTGGTTTTTTTAATTTCTAAAACTTTGAAATATCATATTTAGAAGAATTTTAATTCTTACTTTTGTAATCTTAATTCAATCTAAATAAAACAAGTGATACTCAATGTAACGCAATTGCAAATCGGTCAAAAAGGAATCATTGAAGATTTTGATATTGACAAAGTTCCTTTAAAATTGCTCGAAATGGGTTGTTTGCCAGGAAATGAAGTGCAATTGCTGCAAGTTGCTCCTTTTGGAGATCCACTGTATTTGATTGTAAATGATTCGCATTTGGCTATTCGCGTTGAAACTGCTCGTAATATTATCGTCACAATTCCTAACCCAGAGAAATAATGAAAGTTGGGAATATAAACATTGCGCTTATTGGGAATCCTAATACAGGCAAAACATCAGTTTTTAATCAATTAACAGGATTAAATCAACAGGTGGGAAATTATCCTGGAATTACTGTTGAGAAAAAAGTGGGCGTTTGTAAATTGGCATCCAACTTGAAAGCTACCATTCTGGATTTACCAGGAACGTATAGCTTAAATGCTAGTTCATTGGATGAAAATGTTGTTATCGAATTATTGCTAAATAAAAACGATAAAGATTATCCGGATGTTGCCATTGTGGTTACTGAAGTTGAGAATCTAAAACGTAATTTACTGCTTTTCACACAAATCAAGGACTTAGAAATACCTACCATCTTAGTTATAAACATGGCCGATAGAATGTCGTATAAAGGCATTTCACTAGATATTCCATACCTTGAGAAAGTCCTAAAGACCAAAATTGCATTGACCAGTTCCAGAAAAGGGGAAGGAATTGAAGAGTTAAAAAATTTAATTGTCAATTATAAAAATATTCCAACAGAACCGTGTTTGAACGCTTCAGAAATTGATGTAGAATACTTTGGAAATCTGCGTCGTGCTTTCCCCAATCAATCATTATACAAATTGTGGTTGGTTATTACGCAGGATGTTAATTTTGTCAATTTAGACAGAAAAGAATTACCAAATCCTTCGTTTACTAAATCAAAAGATCAACTCAAAAGATTACAACATAAAGAAACTATAAAAAGGTATCAGTTTATCAATGATACATTAAAAGTTGGACAAACTATTGATTTGGCTTCTGCCAAAGACTTGAGAAGTAAGTTTGACCGTATTTTAATGCACAAGTTTTTTGGCTACGTTATTTTCTTATTAATATTAATGATTATTTTTCAATCTATTTTTGATTGGGCTAGTATTCCAATGGAATTTATTGACAGTAGTTTTGCTTCACTGTCTACTTGGACAGCGGATCTCTTACCCAAAGGGATTTTAAACGATTTAATTACCCAAGGAATTATTCCGGGGCTCGGCGGAATCATTATTTTTATCCCACAAATTGCCTTTTTGTTTCTGTTTATTTCCATTTTAGAAGAAAGTGGTTATATGAGTCGAGTAGTTTTTTTAATGGACAAATCCATGCGTAAATTTGGATTGTCAGGCAAAAGTGTCGTACCACTTATTTCAGGAACTGCTTGCGCTATTCCAGCAATTATGGCGACCCGAAATATAGAAAACTGGAAAGAACGACTTATTTCTATCTTAGTGACACCATTTACGACTTGTTCGGCCAGATTACCCGTTTACGCGATTATTATTTCGATGATTGTACCCAACAAGCGTGTTTTCTATATTTTCAACATGCAAGGTTTTGCACTAATGTTCATGTATTTAATTGGCTTTATAATGGCTTTATTATCAGCTTGGATATTGCATAAAATGTTGAAAATAGAATCGAAATCCTATTTTGTAGTTGAAATGCCCAATTACAAGCTGCCTATGTTTAAAAACGTAGCGATTAACGTGATTGAAAAAACAAAATCTTTCATTTTCGGAGCAGGTAAAATCATTATGGCTTTATCCGTTGTACTTTGGTTTTTGGCCTCCTATGGGCCAGGATCTGATTTTAAAAATGCTGAAGCCAATGTATTGAAAGAATTGTCGGATTCTAACACAAAATTGAGTCCTTCATTAGTAGAAAAGAAAGTAAACACCTATAAGCTAGAAAATTCCTACATAGGAATTATGGGGAAATCAATTGAGCCTGCTATTTTGCCTTTGGGTTACGATTGGAAAATTGGAATTGCAATTGTTTCCTCTTTTGCGGCGCGTGAAGTGTTTGTAGGTACATTGGCCACGATTTATAGCATTGAAGATTCCGAAAATCAAGAGGCTACCATTAAGCAAAAATTAGCAGAAGAAATCAATCCAGTTACGGGTGATAAGTTGTTTAACGTTGCTTCGGGGGTTTCGTTATTGTTGTTTTATGCCTTTGCAATGCAGTGTATGAGTACATTAGCTATTACTAAAAAAGAAACCAATTCCTGGAAATGGCCTCTTGTTCAGCTGGTTTTCATGTCAGGATTTGCTTATATTGTTGCTTTAATTGCGTATCAAATTTTGAAGTAATGCAAGAAATTATAGCCTTCTCACTATTAGCTGTTGCAATATATTTTTTATACAAGAAGTTTTTTGGTAAGAAAAAATCAAATAAAAACTGTGATAAGGATTGCGGTTGTCATTAGTAAATCAGCTTTATAAAATAATCCTCCAGTTTGGTTTCAACTCCATCCTTAGGATAGGGTAGTACAGAAATTTCTTTTAATGTTTCCTTAGTTTCTGGTAGATGTTTGATAAACCAAGCCGCCACTTCTTCTTGATTTTTAGTGCCCAGAGTAAATTGTTTTTGTTCTGTGATTTTACTATTTTCATAAGCCGCAACTTCAAAGGTAACTTCGCCTGCCCAAATACATTGTACATTTTCTGGACAACGTGAATCATTGATGAGCTTTGTCAAAACAATTTCTTTGGTAGTTTTCGAATCCAATTTCTGATTGATTTCTGTAATTGCTTTTTGACTAGAACAACTTGTTAATGATGTTGTTATAAAAATTAGAAACAGGAACTTTTTCATGATTGCTACTTTTGATTACATCAAATATAAGTGCTTTCTTATACTTTTTTGACAAAAAGATTACTGGCTATTTTATTGGAAATGGTCATTTCTTTAGAATCAATTGAAATTTTCATCGATAAATCGAAAATCTCTCGCGATTTAACGGCAATTTTTGATCCTAATGAAATGCCTTGTTTGTCTAGATATTGCAAAAATTCTGAAGAGGTATCTTTCACACCTACGCAAATTCCAGATTGTTTTTCCTGAAGTTCCGATAGTAATTGTTTTTCGACTTTTATGATTTTGCCTTCTGCATTCGGAATCGGATCGCCATGGGGATCTTCCGTTGGAAAGTTTAAAAAAGCATCTAATTTATTAACCAATTGCTCCGATTTGATATGTTCCAGCTGTTCAGCAATATCATGGACTTCATCCCAAGAGAACGCTAATTTTTCAACCAAAAAAACTTCCCACAACCGATGTTTTCTCACAATCATTTTTGCCGAATGCAACCCTTTGTCGGTTAACGAAACCCCTTGGTATTTTTTATAATGCACCAAATCTTTATCGGCCAATTTTTTTAGCATATCGGTTACTGATGATGCTTTGGTTTCCATTTTTTCCGCAATAGCGTTGGTGCTAATTTCAGTTTCAAGAACCGAATTTAGATGGTAAATAGCCTTCAAATAATTTTCTTCCGAATGTGTCATTTTAAATTTTTACGATAAATAATGGAATTGAAATCTCGTGACGTAATTTGTCCACTGTGGTTCCGAAAAGTAAATCTTTGATTCCGGTATGTCCATGTGTTCCCATAACCAAGATGTCAAAATTACCTTCATTTATAATTTTTGGAATGGCTTTGTTCGGTTTTCCAAATCCTAAAATAGTTTCGATTTTAAATCCTTTTTCAGAAAGCATCGTTTTGTATTCGTCTAATATCTTTTCGTCAATTGATGTTTCACAATCGTCAATATCATCCCCGTACATCAATGCTCCAACCGTTTCTACTACATGAATTAAAGTGTAATTGGCTTCTTTTCCGCCATATTCAAAAGCACTATTAATTGCAATTTCATCCGCATTCGAAAAATCTACGGCTATTGCAACATTCTTTTTGTTCGACGTTTGCACAGGAGAAAATTCCAATTTCAAATGATGAGGCGAATGGTTTAAAATGTCTGCTTTTGATTTTGAAATAAATGGCTTGAATACTATATACAACAATAGGAGTAAGAAACTTATTGCTAGTGGAACAACAGTGAACCATAGAATAGTTGGGTTTTCCGAAGTTTCTAAAAGGTCAACAATTTCTGAATAGACTAATTTGGCATTCAGAGACACAATGATCGAAGCAATTAACCAAGCGGCTATTTGGGTAGTTCTGCTAATATGAAATCCTTTCATTTTTGTTTTATCACTTACAAAATGGATTAGCGGAATAATCGCAAAGCCCAATTGCAAACTCAAAATCACCTGACTTAAAATCAACATTTTACCCGTAACACTTTCGCCAAAAATTGAAATCACAATTACTGCAGGAACGATTGCAATTAAACGCGTTATAATACGTCGAACCCATGGCTGAATACGTAAATTTAAATAGCCTTCCATGATAATTTGACCGGCTAAAGTTCCAGTTATGGTAGAACTTTGTCCTGCTGCAATTAAGGCTACTGCAAATAAGATAGGTGCCCATTTGGTGCCTAACATAGGCGCTAATAATTGATGGGCATCTTGAATTTCTGCCACATTAAACATACCCGCTTTATGAAATGTCGCAGCTGCTAAAATTAAAATGGCAGCATTGACGAAGAAAGCCAAATTCAACGCAATCGTTGAATCGATAAGATTGTATTTTAAGGCTTGTAAGATCCCTTTTTTACTTCGGTCAAACTTTCGAGTTTGCACTAAGGAAGAGTGTAGGTATAAGTTATGAGGCATCACAGTGGCGCCAATAATTCCAATGGCAATATACAAAGCGCCTTCTCCTGGCAACGAAGGAATCAGTCCTGTAAGTACTTTTCCTATTTCTGGTTGCGCAAATATCATTTCAAAAATAAATGAAAATCCGATGATAGCTACTAATGCGATGATAAAGGCTTCCATTTTTCGAATCCCTTTATTGATAAGGAAAAGCAATAGAAAGGTATCTAAAACGGTAATGATTACGCCGTTAATCAATGAAATGTCAAAAAGTAAATTCAAACCGATAGCCATCCCCAAAACTTCCGCTAAATCACAAGCAGCAATAGCGATTTCTGCTAAAAAATAGAGAATATAATTGATAAATTTCGAATAGGTTTCCCTTGAAGCTTGTGCTAAATCTCTTTGCGTCACAATTCCCAATCGGGCACTTAAACTTTGTAAAAGCAAGGCCATGATATTACTCATTAGTAAAACCCATATTAAAGCATAACCAAATTGACTACCACCAGCCAAATCGGTTGCCCAATTTCCCGGATCCATATATCCCACACTTACCAAATAAGCAGGGCCGAAAAAGGCTAATATTTTTCTAAAAACGGTGGTTTTATTTTGTGTCGAAACCGATTCGTGTACTTCTTCTAACGATTTGCTCATAATTCAAAATTTGAAAAACAAATGTAGTAAATTTTTTTTAGTGAAATATATTTTTTAGTTTTGTCTAAAAATTTATTTATAACAGTGTAAATTTCAATTGTGAAACAACTAATTTTAATCTTCAGTATTCTTTTGAGTACTGTTTTGAATGCCCAAACTAAAGTCAAAGGAACCATTTCGTCTGACGGAATTACTTTTGAGAATGTTGAAGTAATCCTTGATAAAACAAAAAAAGCGAAAACAAATACTGATGGAAATTATCAATTTGAAGACGTATCGTTAGGAAATCATGATATCAGTGTAGTTTTTTCCGGTTTTCAAAATCAGAAACAAAAAATAGTGGTTAGAGACACTGTTGAAGTTACATTGAATTTTGAACTGATTCCTGAAAAAGAAAAATCAAACGGACTTGATGAAGTAGTTATTACAGGAACTTTAAAACCGGTTAGCCGATTGGAAAGTGCGGTGCCTGTAGAAGTCTATAAACCATCCTTTTTCAAAAAAAATCCAACGGCCAATATCTTCGAAGCCTTACAAAACGTGAATGGCGTTCGTCCCCAATTAAATTGCAATGTTTGTAATACGGGAGATATTCATATTAACGGATTGGAAGGACCTTATACCTTAGTTTTAATTGATGGAATGCCTATCGTGAGCGGACTTTCAACTGTTTACGGATTGTCGGGAATTCCCAATTCGTTATTAGAACGTATTGAAGTGGTAAAAGGACCGGCTTCGTCGCTTTATGGAAGTGAGGCAGTAGGCGGATTGATTAATATTATCACCAAAAATCCTAAAAATGCGGCTACTTTTTCTGTCGATGGATTCTCAACTGGTTGGGGAGAAGCTAATCTAGATTTGGGTGCCAAATTCAATTTAGGAAAAACAGCTTCTGTGTTAACGGGTGTGAATTATTTCAATTATTCAAATCCGATTGATAATAACGATGATAATTTTACTGATGTAACCTTACAAGACAGGATATCGGTGTTTCAAAAATGGAATTTCAATCGTAAAAGCAACAAACTTTTTTCTATGGCAGGTCGTTATTTTTATGAGGACCGCTGGGGTGGCGAAATGCAATGGAGAAAAAAACATCGTGGCGGAAGCGAAGTCTATGGTGAGAGTATTTACACCAGTCGTTATGAAATTCTCGGTGCTTATGAGCTTCCGGTAAAAGAAAAAATGCTCTTTTCGTTTTCGTATACAGATCACGATCAGAATTCGGTATATGGTAATATTCCTTATTTAGCGAAACAAAAAATTGGATTTGGTCAGCTAACTTGGGATAAAAAAATAAACAATCATGATTTTCTTTTGGGAACGGCGATTCGTTATCAGTTTTACAACGATAATACTCCGGCAACCGCAATTGAAGAAAAAAATTGGATTCCGAGTTTCTTCGCACAAGATGAAATTCATGTTGCAGAAAAGCACAATATTTTGTTAGGAGCACGTTACGATTATAACAGAAATCATGGTAATATTTTTACGCCACGACTGGCTTATAAATGGAAAATAAGCGATAACGATATATTTCGATTCAATACGGGTACTGGTTTTCGTATCGTAAATTTATTTACCGAAGAACATGCGGCGCTTACAGGTGCTCGTGAAGTTAAAGTTTTGGAAGATTTAAAACCGGAACGTTCCTATAATGCTAATGTTAATTTTCTGAAAAAGTTTTTTACTGACAATGGAAGTTTCATCGGATGGGAAAGTACCGCTTGGTACACGCATTTTACTAATTCTATTATTCCGGATTATGATACGAATCCAAAAGAAATTATTTATAAAAACTTGGATGGTTATGCCGTGACCAAAGGGGTGAGCACGAATATAGATATGGTTTTCAAAAACGGATTAAAATTCATTTTGGGTGCCACGTATATGGATGTAAATAAAACGGAAAAAGGAGTTAAAACGCATCAGATTTTAACCGAAAGATTTACCGGAACGTGGTCGGTTTCGTATCGAATTCCAAAATTTTTCTTAGATATCGATTATACCGGAAATGTCTATGGTCCGATGCGTTTGCCGCATTTAGGGTTAAATGATCCACGAAAAAAATATTCTCCAACCTGGAGTATTCAAAATATTCAGTTTACATTCAATAAGCTGAAGGATTGTGAAGTGTACTTCGGAGTAAAGAACTTACTGAATTGGACGCCTAACAAAGGAAATCCATTCATCATTGCTGGTGCAGACAATCCGTTTGATGTTGATGTTCAACCTAACGAATTGAGTTTCGATCCGGGTTATGTGTATGGACCTAATCAAGGCATCAGAAGTTTTCTAGGTGTAAGATACACGTTGAAGTAATGAAAAAAATTGGCATCATATGGCTCTTTTTACTCTTTGCCTTTCCGACATTCGGACAGCTTAAAGCGTACTCGTTTTCGGAAGTGGAAAAGCTAAATATAACGGTGCCGAAACCTACATTGGTTTTTGTCCATACGTCATGGTGCAAGTATTGTAAAATGATGCAGAATAGTACCTTTAAAAATCAGGAGGTTATTCAGCAGTTGAACGAAAATTTTTATTTTGTTTCGCTTGATGCAGAAGAGACTTCGGATATTACTTTTCTGAATCATACGTTTAAATTCAAACCAACAGGACAAAATACTGGAGTGCACGAGCTGGCCACCGAATTAGCAACCATCAATAATGAAGTAATTTACCCAACAATTGTAGTTCTTGCGAGTGATTATTCCGTGCTTTTTCAGAAACATTCGTTCCTAAATGCGGAAGAATTATTGGTTATACTTCAAAAGCTCAAATAATTTTCAGATTTTGACGGCATTGCATCGACTTATTCTTAAATTTGCGTTCTTATAAAATTTAAGTCATGTTACAAATCGCAGTTATTAGAGAAAAAAGGGAAGAAGTAATCAAAGCTTTAGCCAAAAAAAATTTTGACGCTACCGCTATAGTTGATGCTGTTATTGCATTAGACGAAAAACGTCGTGCAACACAAGTAGAATTAGATAACATTTTAGCCGAATCTAATAAACTGTCCAAAGACATAGGCGAAATGATGAAAGCAGGCGAAAAAGCCAAAGCGGAAATCTTAAAAGAAAAAACCACACAACTTCGTGAAAAAGGAAAAGAATTGACCGAAAGTGTAGGTGCTATTGCCGAAGAACTAACGTTAGAATTATACAAATTACCCAATACACCTGCAGCTATTGTACCTGTTGGAAAAACTCCGGAAGAGAACTTAAATGTTTTTGAAGAAGGGGAAGTGCCAAAATTACACGAAGGTGCTTTACCGCATTGGGATTTGATAAAAAAATACGACATCATCGATTTCGAATTAGGGACTAAAATTACAGCACCAGGTTTTCCAGTATACAAAGGAAAAGGAGCCAAATTACAACGGGCCTTAATTTCATATTTCTTAGATAAAAATACAGATGCGGGTTATCAGGAAGTACAAGTGCCACACTTGGTAAACGAAGCGTCGGCTTATGGAACAGGACAGTTGCCAGATAAAGAAGGGCAAATGTACCACGATGCCAAAGACGATTTGTATTTAATTCCAACTGCTGAAGTTCCGGTGACGAATATTTACCGTGATGTTATCTTACAGGAAAACGAATTACCAGTAACAGTAACAGGTTATACGCCATGTTTCCGTCGTGAGGCGGGTTCTTGGGGCGCACACGTTCGCGGATTGAACCGTTTGCACCAGTTTGATAAAGTAGAGATTGTTCGTGTCGAGCATCCAGATAATTCTCATGCGGCTTTAGATGGGATGGTAGAACACATAAAAGAAATTATGCGTGAGCTGAAATTACCGTATAGAATTTTGCGTCTATGTGGTGGTGATATGAGTTTTGCTTCGGCGTTAACGTATGATTTTGAAGTGTTCTCAACAGCACAAGACCGTTGGTTGGAAATTTCATCGGTATCTAATTTCGAAACTTTTCAAGCCAACCGTTTGAAATTACGTTTCAAAGGAAAAGATGGAAAAACACAATTGGCACACACGCTGAATGGAAGTTCATTAGCTTTGCCACGTGTATTGGCCGGAATTCTTGAGAATTATCAAACTCCAGAAGGTATTGTCATTCCGGAAGTATTGCGAAAATATACAGGTTTTGATATCATAAACTAGTTATTTAACGAAAACATAAAATGTACTAAAGTGGCAAAATTATTGCTATCTTTAGTACATTCTTTTTTATTAGAAATGAGGATTTTAGTAAGTTTTATCGGTCTGTTGTTTTCCTCGATGCTTTTTGCTCAGGAATATACGGTTACGCCACCAGCTGGAGGTAACCCGCAAGCACATATCCCACAAGGACCTCCTCCAAACGAGCAATTGGCTCAAAATTATTTTGATAGAGGGGAATTCGACAAAGCGATATTGATTTATGAAGAATTGGTAAAAAAACAACCGAATAATTACCAGTATTTCCAAAAGCAAGTAATGTGCTACCAACAGTTAAAGCAGTTTGAAAAAGCGGAAGAATTGATACAGTCTCGAATCATTCGCCTTAAATATCCTAACTTATACGTAGAGTTGGGTTATAATTATCAATTGCAAAAAATGCAAGATAAAGCGGATAAGAACTACAAAGTTGCGATTGATAAAATCAATGAAAACCCAAACAATGTTTATACTATTGCTCGGGATTTTGAACAAAAAGTACTGGTTTCGCAAGCCATTCAAGCCTACAATTTAGGACAAAAATTAAATCCAGATGCTAATTTTGACTATCAAATTGCTTTGCTTCAAGGACAATTGGGTAATATAGATAGCATGATTAATTCGTTGGTTGACTATGCGTATAAGTACCCGAATAATATCATTTTGGTGCAAAATCAATTGAATCGTTTTCTTGCTGAAGACCACACCAAAGTATTTTCGGAAGCGTTGCGAAAAGCATTGTTACTTCGCACTCAAAAAACACAAGACATTTTTTGGAATGAATTTATGAGTTGGTATTTTGTGACTCAAAAAGAATATGGAAAAGCATTCATCCAAGAAAAAGCCATCTATAAAAGAAGCCCGGATAATTTTGATAAAATATTGAATTTGGCTCGATTGGTATCAGAAGAAAAGGAGAAGGAAGTAGAAAGAGAAATATTGGAGTTTGTTTTGGCTAATACACAATATGCTGATATCATAATTGATGTGAATTGTTCGCTTTTGAAAATGGATATTGAAAAGGCCACAGCTAAAGAATATCCTGTTATTTCAGAAAAGATAAATCAGTTATTGAAAACCTACGGATTGACATCCAACACTATTCAGTTGCAAATTTTAAAGGCAAATTTTGATGCCTTTCAGTTAAAGCAATTTGAATCTGCCAAAACAACATTAACCCAAGCGTTAGATTTGCCGTTAAATGTGTATCAAAAAGCCGATGTAAAATTGGCGCTGGCAGATATTTTATTATTGGATGAAAAATTTAATCAAGCCATTATTTATTATGCTCAAGTGGAAAGCGATTTAGAAAATGATCAAATAGCACATGAAGCCAGTTTAAAAATGGCAAAAGCTAGTTATT
This sequence comes from Bacteroidota bacterium, assembly GCA_040385625.1. Classification (GTDB taxonomy): domain Bacteria; phylum Bacteroidota; class Bacteroidia; order Flavobacteriales; family Flavobacteriaceae; genus Flavobacterium. The sequence goes on along the minus strand of JAZKHA010000008.1, from coordinate 115,930 downwards.
TTAAAGGTGATTTCGATTGGGCGCAAAAGCAATTTAAAGTACTAAAATCATCTACTTCTCAACTGATTGCCAATGACGCAATGGAATTGTTTTTATTGATTTCAGATAATACGGTGGAAGATTCAACACAAGTGGCTTTGAAAAAATTTGCTAAGGCAGATTTTCTAAGATATCAAAATAAAAACACAGAAGCTTTACAGCAGTTTAAGATGATATTGGAGCAGCACAAAGGGCAAAGCATTGAAGATGATGCCTTATTGAAAATTGCTGAACTATATGAAAAATTAGGAGAGTACCAACAAGCGTTAACGTATTACCAACAAATTATAGAAAAACACGCAGAGGATATATACATTGATGAAGCGTTGTTTTATTCAGCAGAAATTTACAGAAAACAACTACAAGATAATGAAAAAGCCAAGAGTTTGTACGAGAAAATCTTGTTCAATCATCAGGATAGTATTTACTTTGTAGAATCTCAGAGTAATTACAGAAAACTGCGAGGAGATACTAATTTATAGTTTAATTTTTTTCGGCTAACCGATTAAACAAAATACCTGATCTCAATATTATGATCCTATACAACGTTACCATCAATATTCACGAAAGCGTTCATGACCAATGGATGCATTGGATGCAAAACAAACACATTGCTGATGTTTTGGCTACTGGGAAATTTACTTCAGCCCGAATGGTCAAAGTGTTGGTAGAAGAGGATATGGGAGGAACAACCTATTCTATTCAATACACTACCGATAGTAAAGAGACTTTGGAGCGTTATTATAACGAAGATGCGCCAAGACTTCGCGAGGAAGGACATCAATTATTTGGCGACAAAATGTTGGCATTTCGTACAGAATTGGAGCTAATTAGCGAACACTAAAACGATTATTTGATTTTTGGATATTTCGAAAAATCTAACAATCAAAATAATCTAACAATTGAAAATGGATAAAGTAAAAGCAAAAAAACATCTCGGACAACATTTCCTAAACGACGAAAGCATCGCGCAACGTATCGCCGATTCTTTAACGCTTAACGGATATAAAAAAGTATTAGAAATTGGTCCAGGAATGGGTGTTTTGACCAAGTATTTATTGGACAAACCTGTTGAAACCTATGTCATTGAAATTGACACCGAATCGGTGGAGTATTTGCGTTCGCATTATTTAAAATTGAGTGATAAAATCATTTCTCAAGATTTCTTAAAATATGATATTTCTAAGGACTTAGGAAAGGAACCTTTTGCCATAATTGGAAATTTTCCTTATAATATCTCTACTCAAATTGTCTTCAAAACCTTAGAACTTCGTGATCAAATCCCGGAATTTTCCGGAATGTTTCAAAAGGAAGTAGCCGAGCGTATTTGCTCTAAAAAAGGAAGTAAAGTCTACGGAATTTTATCGGTATTGGCGCAAGCATTTTATGATGTGGAATATCTATTTACTGTTGATGAACACGTTTTTACGCCACCACCCAAAGTAAAATCGGGTGTTATGCGAATGATTCGAAAAGAAAATTATCAGCTGCCTTGTAGCGAAAAATTATTATTTACTGTCGTAAAAACAGCTTTTAACCAACGTAGAAAAACGTTAAGGAATAGTTTAAAATCACTCAATCTATCGGATGTTTTGCGAAATGATAGTATCTTTGACCTCCGTCCGGAACAAATTTCGGTCGAACAATTCATAGAACTCACTCAAAAAATAGCAGCCGATGGAGTTTAAAATCAGCCAAGAATTTATTGCTCAAGTTGAGCAACTTATTACCGAAAATCGTGCGCAAGAGCTTGAAACCTTGTTGCAGGATATTCACTTTGCTGATATTGCTGATATTCTTGACGAACTGGACGACTACGGAGCCAGTTATGTTTTCAAATTATTAGATTCCGAAACTACCGCCGAAGCGCTTTTGGAATTAGATGAAGAAGTTCGTGAAAAAATTCTACGCAATCTTTCCGCTAAGGAAATTGCGGAAGAAATTGACGAATTAGATACTGACGATGCTGCGGATATTATTGCTGAATTGCCTCAATCTAAAAAAGAAGAGGTAATCTCCGAGTTAGAAGACGTTGAGCATGCCAAGGATATTGTGGAGCTTTTACGCTATGACGAAGATACTGCTGGAGGTTTGATGGGAAAAGAGTTAGTAAAAGTCAATGAAAATTGGAATGTACTCACTTGTGTCAAAGAAATGCGTCTTCAAGCTGAAAATGTACAACGCGTGCATTCTATTTATGTGGTGGATGATGAAGATAGATTAAAAGGACGCTTGTCGTTAAAAGATTTATTGACGACTTCAACAAAAACACCTATTAGTGATGTGTATATCAAAAAAGTGGATTACGTAAAAGTGGACACTAAAGATGTAGAAGTTGCTCGTATCATGCAAAAGTATGACTTGGAAGCCATTCCAGTGGTTGATGAAATGGGTTGTTTGGTAGGACGTATTACCATTGATGATATTGTAGACGTAATTAAAGACGAAGCCGACAAAGATTATCAGTTAGCTGCAGGTATCTCGCAAGACGTAGAGGCTGATGATAGTATTCTTGAATTAACTCGTGCTCGTTTGCCTTGGTTGGTCTTGGCCTTATTTGGAGGTTTCATCTCTGTGAAATTACTAGGACTATTTGAAGGTGCGATGAAAGACCACGGCGGATTATTCTTTTTCACACCATTAATTGCGGCAATGGCAGGAAATGTTGGGGTTCAATCTTCTGCAATTATTGTGCAAGGTTTAGCGAACAATACCATTAGTGGCTCTATATTAAACCGATTGTTAAAAGAGATTTCTTTAAGTTTACTTAACGGAGCTATTCTTGCTTCTATCCTATTTATAGGGAGTCATTTTCTGCTAGGTGTAGATATCAATTTAGGAATTACAGTAACGGTTTCCCTAATATCTGTAATTATTATTGCTTCCTTAATTGGAACTTCAATTCCATTATTACTCGATAAATTTGGTATAGATCCAGCTCTTGCAACAGGCCCATTTATCACCACCAGTAATGATATTTGTGGAATATTAATTTATTTTTCCATTGCAAAATGGATACTTGGCTTTTAATATTTATTTAGCCCTGTTTATCGTGTTTTATTTCTCAAATCAAATTAGTACATTTGATAAACACGAATTTCATTTTGAAACCACACGACGTTAAAATTCTCCATTTAGATAGCAATCATCCTTTACTTTGGGAACAATTGCAACAAGCCGGATTTCAAAATTTTGAAGATTTCACTTCTTCTAAAGAAGAGGTTGAAGAAAAAATTTCAAATTATCATGGAATTGTCATTCGAAGTAGGTTTAAAATTGATAAAACTTTTTTGGATAAAGCAACCAACTTGCAATTCATCGCTCGAGTTGGAGCAGGATTAGAAAGTATAGATTGCGATTATGCTACTCACAAAAAAGTTCATCTTATTGCGGCACCAGAAGGTAACAGAAATGCTGTCGGCGAACAGGCATTAGGAATGTTACTTTCACTTTTTAATAATTTAAATAAAGCCGATAGCGAAGTGCGGTCTGGTCATTGGAATAGAGAAGCCAATCGAGGCCACGAACTGGATGGTAAAACGGTTGGGGTTATAGGTTATGGGAATATGGGAAAAGCATTTGCCAAAAAACTGCGTGGTTTTGAGGTAAAGGTTTTGTGTTATGATATTCTTGAAAATGTGGGTAATGAAAATGCAAAACAAGTTTCGTTACAAGAACTTCAGCAAAATGCTGATGTTTTGAGTCTTCATATTCCTTGGACTCCACTGACTGATAAAATGGTTGACACGGCTTTTATTAATTCTTTTGCAAAGCCATTTTGGTTAATCAATACGGCTAGAGGAAAAAGTGTAGTGACTTCCGATCTGGTTGAAGCATTAAAATCAGGAAAAATATTAGGTGCCGGTTTAGATGTTTTAGAATATGAAAAACTTTCTTTTGAAACCTTGTTTGAAGGGGATAAACCAGCTGCTTTTGATTATTTGCTTAAGGCAAATAATGTTATATTGACGCCACATATCGCTGGTTGGACACATGAAAGTAAGATTAAATTGGCGCAAGTAATCGTAGATAAAATTGTAAAACTATATATATGAATAAAATTAGTTATTATTTAGTTCTGATAGTTGGAATTATAACTTGTTTAGGATTCTTTCCTCATGCATTTTTAGGGATGCAGGGAGTTTTTGATCACATAGCCAAAGGAGAAATTCAAGAACCAGCAGCCAATGGCATGCAGATGATTTGGTTGTATTCTTCTATTATGATGTTAGTTTCCGGAGTTTGGCTTATAACTTCCGCAAATCATATTCACATTGGAAGTCATGTGGCCCGACTGCAGATTTTAATTTTAGGTATTGGTTTAACGGTTTTCGGACTAGGTTGTACTTATATTTTAGGTAAGGTTGACGCAATGTTTGTTTTTACGATTGAAGGAATGATTCTTATTGTGGCTACAACCTTTTTTTATAAAAAAGCACATCATTTATACGAACACGAAAATTAAAGTATTGATTTTTTTCATTTAATTTAGTATTATTGTGTATGCAAAGGAGCAGCCGAAAATCCTTAATAGAGTAGGACAAACCAAATAACTAAAAAATAAAATTATGATTGATTGGTACAAAAAAGTAGTGTTAGAAAACTACGCAAATTTTAAAGGAAGAGCCAGAAGAAGCGAGTATTGGTATTTTGCTTTGATGAACTTGATTATTTTAATTATTGCAGCTGTTATTGATAATGTTGCAGGGTTGACTTTTGGAGCACTACCTTATGGATACCTATACTTTTTATATGCAATTGCAGTTTTAATACCAGGACTTGCAGTTGCTGTTAGAAGATTGCATGATGTAGGAAAAAGTGGGTGGTTTTATCTCATTGCTTTAGTTCCTTTAGTTGGAGCTATTTGGTTGTTGATTTTATTCTGTACTGAAGGAACTAAAGGACAAAACCAATATGGGGAAGACCCTAAAGCTACTGAAATTGAACTAGAGCAAATTGGTCAAGAATAAAACAATCGTTTATGGAAACAAATAAACCAACAGAAAACTGGAACAATCCAGCACAATCTAATCAAGAAAACAAAAAAGTACTAGCCGGAGTAATGGGAATTTTATTCGGAGGACTTGGAGTTCATAAATTTATACTTGGGTATACAACAGAAGGTATAATTCAACTTGTAATAACTGTAGTTACTTGTGGAATTGGAAGTCTTATAGGTTTCATAGAAGGAATTATCTATCTTACAAAGTCAGATGAAGAATTTTATCAAACTTACCAAGTCAATAAAAAAGGATGGTTCTAATATAAAAAATGCCGAAGATTATTCTTCGGCATTTTTGTTTTGTTCTTCTGCGTGTTTGCGTTCCAGTTCCGCTTGAAATTCTTCCATCACTGGTTTTACAGTGCTATCTGGTAAATCGGATATTCGTATATACATCAGACCATCTACCGCATTATTAAATAAAGGATCAACATTAAAGGCTACAACACGTGCATTTTGCTTGATGTATTTTTTAATTAAAACAGGCAAACGTAAATTTCCTGGTTCAACTTCATCAATAATTTTATCAAATTTATTCAAATCGGCTTCAGCCTCATTAAATACAAAATCCTTGTCCGCATCTTTTAATTTAACGCGATATTCTTTTTTAGGATGTATGTATTGCGCAATATAAGGATCGTAAAAATGGGATTTCATAAATTCAATCATCAATGATTTAGAGAATTCTGAAAACTGGTTACTAATACTTACTCCTCCAATTAAGAATTTGTGTTCAGGGTAACGTAGAGTAGTGTGTACGATACCTTTCCATAATAGGAACAAAGGCATTGGTTTTTGTTGGTATTCTGCTTTAACAAAAGCTCGTCCCATCTCGATAGACTTACTCATCATATCGTATAATTCCGGTTCAAAACGGAATAAATCTTGAAGATAAAACCCATTAATACCGTGTTCAGCGAATATTTGAGAACCTAATCCCATACGATAAGCACCTGCAATTTCTTTGGCGTCATCATCCCAAAGGAACATATGATGGTAATAATTGTCAAAGGCATCTAAATCGATAGATTCATTGGTCCCTTCGCCTACAGCTCTAAACGTAATTTCTCGTAAACGGCCAATTTCGTGCATGATATTTGGAATATCATCTGCTTTGGTCAAATACACTTCATAGTTTTTACTTTGCAGTAATCGCGCATCCATCCCTCGAAGTTTTTCTACTTCGGCAATCATTTTCTCCTGATTTGCACCCATTACAATTTGTTTGGCTGGTTTGGCAGGCGATTTTAATATGGTAGGCGTATTTAAAAGTTTCGAATCTTTTTCATACGCGTTGGCCAACATATAGGTTTTTTTGCGTAAAAATTCGGTGTATTCTTCTATGGTTTGGTGTTCGTTTTGTTCGGCAACCGAAATAGGTTTTCCAATACGAACTTTTATCACTCGGTCTTTTTGTGTTAACAATTCCGAAGGTAATTTAGCAGTGCGTAGCGTGCTACTAATTTTTGATAAAAAATAAAATAGCTTACTGTTATTCGCGTGAAAATAGATTGGAACAACCGGAACCTGAGCTTTTCTAATTACTTTAATCGCTCCTTCTTCCCAAGCTTTATCCACTACTAATTTTTCATCTTTATAAGTTGATACCTCTCCTGCAGGAAACATGCCCAAAGGTTTTCCGTCACTTAAATGACGAAAAGTTTCTTTTAAACCAATTACGCTTGAGTTGGCGTCCTTGTGATTTTCAAAAGGATTTACCGGCATAATATAAGGCTTAAGAGGCTCAATGCGATGCAGTAAAAAATTAGCAATAATTTTAAAATTTGGCTCGCGCTCCAACATCAATTTCAATAATAAAATGCCGTCTATGCCTCCAAGAGGGTGATTGGAAATGGTGATATAAGGACCTTCTTTCGGAAGACGTTTTAAATCTTCTTCAGGAATTTCAAATTTAATTTGAAATTCATCCAATATGGCATTCAGGAATTCCACATCTTTCAAGTGTTTATTCCTGTCGTAAATTTTATTAAGAGTAGATATTTGAAGCACTTTCATTAACAACCAACCTGAAAAAGTCCCTAGAACTCCATATTTATCAGTATTAATTGCTTTGGCAACTTCTTTAGCGGTAACTAAACCCATTTACGTTTTATAATTAATGCAAGTTACAAATATAGCAAAAGTTGTCGTAAATGGGCGATAAATTGATTTTTAAAACCAATTTTTTTTTAATTTTTAACTTGAAAAGTCTGATAATAAGTTGTTTATAAAACAATATAAAATTTGTTTTTAATTGAGCCTTTTTTGGTTATTTTTGAAGAAATTCAAAGCATTAAATGAAAATCATTTCCTACAACGTTAACGGTATTCGTGCCGCAATAACCAAAGGTTTTTTAGATTGGTTGCAAGCAGCAAATCCGGATGTGATTTGTCTTCAAGAAATTAAAGCCACACATGATCAAATTCCAGTTATGGAAATTGAATTGGCGGGCTATCCATATCAGTATTATTTTCCAGCTGAAAAAAAAGGATATAGTGGAGTCGCTATTCTTTCTAAAGTGGAACCTAAAAACATAGTGTATGGTACTGGAATAAAACACATGGATTTTGAAGGGCGTAATCTTAGAGCAGATTTCGATGGATTTTCTGTAATGAGTTTATACTTGCCTTCAGGAACGAATATCGATCGATTGGATCATAAGTTCACGTACATGGATGATTTTCAAAAGTACATTGATGTGTTGAAGAAGGAAATTCCACATTTGGTCATTTGTGGGGATTATAATATTTGTCACGAAGCTATTGATATTCATGATCCTATTCGCAATGCCAAAATTTCAGGATTTTTACCTGAAGAACGTGCTTGGTTGGATGGTTTTATGAAATCCGGATTTGTAGATAGTTTTCGCCATTTTAACAAAGAACCTCATAATTACAGTTGGTGGAGCTACCGCGCAGGTGCTCGTGGCAATAACAAAGGGTGGCGAATTGATTATAATTTAGTTTCCGAACCTCTAAAAGAAAGAATGCTAAGGGCTCTTATTTTGCCTGAAGCCAAACATTCTGACCATTGTCCAATTTTAGTAGAAATAGAATAACCCAAAATACCACAATCATGATAAAAAAAGTTTCCCTAGGTTTACTGGTTTTAGCCTTAAATACCTCATGCGTTTCTAAAAAGATCTATGCTGATTTAGAAAATAAATTTGCCGAATTAAAAAAAGAACGCAACTCATTAGCTGATGAAAATGAATCATTAAAATCAGGTAAAAGTCAAACTGATTTAGATAATGCCAATTTAAAATCAGAATTAGAAAAACTAAGAGCCGAACGCGATAAACTGGCTGCCGATTATGCAGCTTCAAGTAATAACTTGAAAACATTACAAAGTTCATACAGTGCTTTAGAAAAAAACAGCGATGAAGCGTTAAAAGCCAATATGGATAAAAACCGTGAGCTTTTAGCTCAATTGGAAGCTAAAGAAAAAGCATTGGCATCAGAAAAAGCGCGTTTAGAAAAAATCAGTAAAGATTTAAAAGACCGTTCTGATCGTGTGAATGAATTGGAAAGTTTGATTGCAGCCAAAGAAGCTTCAATGAAAAAATTAAGAGAAACACTTTCTAAGTCATTAAAAGCGTTTGAAGGAAAAGGATTAACTGTGCAACAAAAAGACGGAAAAGTATACGTTTCTATGGAAAATAAATTGCTTTTCGAATCAGGAAGTTGGACCGTGGGTGCTGAAGGTAAAAAAGCAGTTGATTTAGTTGGAAAAGTGTTAGGTGACAATCCTGACATCGCGGTTCTTATAGAAGGTCATACTGATAATGATAAAATCACAGGAACTATTGGAGGCGGAATAGAAAGCAACTGGGATCTATCTACTAAGCGTGCTACAGCTATCGTAAATATTCTTTCGGCTAATGCTAAAGTGAAAAAAGAGAATTTAACTGCAGCTGGTCGTGGAGAGTACTCTCCGTTAGTAGGTAATGAAACAGCAGACGGTAAGGCTAAAAACCGTCGTATCGAGATTATCTTAACACCAAAATTAGATGAATTAACAAAAGCGTTAAACGATCTATAATCAGATAAAGACAAGTAAAAAAGGTTCAGATAAAATCTGAGCCTTTTTTATTTAATGAAACTCAGTAAATTTGCAAAGTCTAAAAACTACTTGATGAAAAATATAATTCTTCCCAATACCAATCTTGAAGTTAGTGAAATTTGTTTGGGAACCATGACTTTTGGCAATCAGAATACCGAAGCAGAAGCACATTCGCAAATGGATTATGCCTTCGAAAGAGGAATCAACTTTTTTGATACTGCCGAAATGTATCCTATTGGCGGAAACGAACATGTTTTTGGGAGTACCGAACGTTATATTGGAACCTGGATAGCCAAAAACCAACACAAAAGAGACAAATTAGTGGTAGCTACTAAAATTGCCGGACCTAACCGAGGTATGAGTTACATTCGTAAACCTTTGGATTTTTCCAAAAAAAGCCTTCACGAAGCAGTCGATTTAAGTTTGAAAAATTTACAAACGGATTATATTGATTTGTACCAAATGCATTGGCCGGAACGTGTGATGAATATGTTTGGAAAACGCGGTCTCACGGAAATCGATAATAAATGGCAAGACAATGTTTTGGAAGTTTTGACCGTTTTTGACGGATTAATTAAAGAAGGAAAAATAAAACATATCGGCGTTTCGAATGAAAACCCGTGGGGTGTGATGAAATTTTTGAACGAAAGTGAAAAGCACAACTTGCCTAAAATTGTTACGATTCAAAATCCTTTTTCGCTATTGAATCGTCTATTTGAAGTAGGTCTGTCAGAAATCTGCATGCGTGAAAACTTAGGTTTGTTGGCTTATTCGCCTTTAGGTTTCGGATTTTTAACAGGGAAATATTTAAATGGAACTCCGGCCAATTCCCGAATGGGTACATTCCCGCATTTTGTGCGCTATACGAATGAAAATTGCTATAAAGTGACGCGATTGTATCAGGAATTAGCACACAGTTTAGGGTTAACTTTAACCGAATTGTCTTTGGCTTTTGTGCACCATCAGAAATTTGTGACTTCGACTATTATTGGTGCCACTACTTTAGATCAATTAGAAGAAAATATCAATGCATTCGACGTTCGTTTAACAGATGAGGTGATTACTGCAATTGATAAAATTCAGGAATTACAACCGAATCCAGCTCCATAAGAAGATGCCTGGCTACCTTAGGTAGCCAGGCAAAACTATCTATAAGTTTCCAATCACTTTGTCTTTTGGATATTTAACCACATAACTGATTCTGATTTTCTTGGTTTCATTCGGTTTGAGATTAATATCCCAAGTTAAAACCCCAGTTTCGATATTGACTTTCGCACCGTCTTTTTCAACCAATTCAATTTCAATTTCCTTGTCAGATGAAAGTGGATATTGATCTTTTAACAACATAGTAATGGCTTCTTTTTTGTTATTGCGAAGAGTAATGTCATAGGTGAAGGTTTGTTCTTTTTTAGACGATAAAAATTTAGTGCCTGATTTGTCGACCACTTTTTCACGTTTAATCGAAACTTTTTTATCACGACCCATACTCAAATTCAAGGTGTCTGAAGTCTGACTCGGATTGATAAAAGTTTTGCCGACATACATACCTTCAAAAATAATGTTGGCTTCGCCTGCTAACAAATTGTATTTACCATAGTCTTTGATTTCTGCTAATAAAAAGGCTTCTTTTTCGACTTTTGGAGCGGCATAATATTTATACGAAGCCGGTAATTTAATTTCTTTCAAAGCAACACTATGTGCTTTTCCATTTGACAAAATATCATAAGGTATGTCAATATCAAAGGACACATTGAGTTGGTTTTCGACGATGTTGGTGTAGTCAGACACTGAAGATTCTGCCATTTTAGCATTTGATTCAATAGTGATTCCAGCAACTTTTCCAGAAAGCGATTGCACTGCATTTTTTTTATAATTTTGTTGGTATCCATAGTTAGGATATCCATATTGTAAAAACCACGCACTTAATATCGGAGCTTGATTACTCTGATTCGGATTTCCAGATGACAAGGTTAGTTTTACTTTTTTCCAATCGATTCCTGTATTTTGTACCACTTGTGCTTTGTACATCATATTAATTGGTTCTTTGACGTTTTCAGCACGTAAATCGTAAAATGGTGACCAAGATGCATTGTTTGTCAAGTAGGAAATATCTAGAGGTACGTTTCCTGCCACAGTATTCATTACTTGTAGTACTAATTTTCCAGAAGACATTTTTTCTTCTTTATTGGTGTCGATTTCTAGCTTATTATTTAGTTTGACTATTAATTCATTTAGCTTTTGTTCTTTTTCTTCCAACGTATTGATGGAATTACTGATTTCAGTTCTTTTGGTTTTATAGTAATCCACCATTTTTGTTAATTCTAAAACGCTCAAGCCTGAATTTTGTCCAAAAACCTGTTGATTTTTATCCAATAATTCAATGGTTTTTTGTTCTGAGTTTTTAGTGTTTTTTATTTTACTTAGTTCTTTTTGAACTAAAGTAATACTATCTCGAACTTTCTTAATAGCAGGAGAATTTTCATCCAGATCATATTCAGAAATATAATCGTTAGTAAACTGAACCGATAGCACTGTTACATTTGAAGGTGCTCCAATTTGCACTGAATTTTCGTTAAGATAATTGGCTACGTTTTTTACAACAATTTCACTTGTTCCCGAAGGAAGAATAACGGAAGTTGTTTGCGAAATTTCGGCTGCATTAAAATAAACGGTGGCTTCTTTGACTTTGGCTGAGGTAAAAATGGGTTTTTGCGCTATCATAACAGCAGAAACAAAAACAAATAGAACAGAAAATAGATTCTTCATAATTAGCGTATTTATTATCTATGAGTATGAATTTTATTAAAGATTGAGAAAGGTAACCCCGACCTATTAATTCCTTGCAATTTAAAGAAATTAGTAGGTTGACGGAGTTAATTCACTTCAATTATTTTTCTACAGTATAGCCTTTTGTTTTAGCTAGGCCAATGATAGATGTGTTGATTGCATTTCCTAAATCATCTTGTGACTTTGTTTTCTTCGTTTCGGCATCAATGTACTCCTGACGTTTTTTGCCTAATTCAGTGATTTCTTTTTGAAGTGTTTCGCGTTCTTTGGATTTTTTGTCTACAATCACCTGAATTTCTTCTTTCGATTTATTTTGCAATTCCTTTGGGAGCTCTTCTTTTTTCAGTTTTGCCACAACCTCTTTATCTTTTTTGGCTTTATCCACTAAATCCCAACTGTCATTTTTATAAACTGCTTTAGATTTACTTACTGCTCTTTCGGCATAATTAGCAGCTGAAACGCCTTGTGCATTGCGATCTTGTGTTTCTTGATTCATTTTCTTTTCATACCCCATGCTTCCGTAGCTGATGTAAGTGTCGTTCATTTTGACATTACATTCTGAAATCCTAACATCATATGGTGTTACTATGTATCGCACAGTTTGGTTAGAATCAATGTTGAAGTATTTTCCTTTACCGGCATCGGCACCATCTCTCCAAAACGTTCTGATTCCTTCCATTTGATCACCGCAAAAAATAGTATTCACATAAATATCATTTTGTAAGGCATCGCTAATAGCTTCTTTGTAATTGATACCACCTTGATTGAACGCTTCGTTTCCGGCAATGTAAATCAGTTTCATGTTGTTGCTTTCTTTGCCCCAAGACAGTTGTCGGGTGGCATCTGAAATAACGGCGCCACAATATTCAGAACCGCCATTGGTTCTAAGTGAGAATAATTTTTCAGAAATTAAATCCAAGTCGGTGGTTAACGGAGCCACTTGTCTGATATAATTGGATTGTGATGAAAGACCATCGTTGCCGTATTCATACAAACCAATTTCAATATCAGGGGTTTTTCCACTGTATTTCAGAGTGGTCAGTGTATTTACAATATTCCATAAACGGGATTTGGCCTGTTCGATTAATCCATCCATACTATTGGAAGTGTCTAGTAAAAGGGCTACCTGAATTTTGGTGTTTTCATCTACTACTTGAGTTGTCATTGGTTTTTTTGGCTTAGCTGTTGAAGTATTGCAAGAAGCAAATGATATTGATGTAGCTAACAAGGCGGTTGAGAATAAAATTGACGTTTTCATGATTATTTAGTTTTAAGATTATGAGTCAAAATTATTCTAAGAAATTGCACGTTTTTTGCAGAATGGGTGAAAGACGGATTTGACTTGGTAAAATCGTTTTGATAGCATTTTTTAAAATAGTTTCTTTACATTGTCAAATATTTACAAAGATGATACGAGTAAAATGGGTGTTTTGGATTGTTGTTTTTCTGTTAGGATTTCAGTACGAAATATTAGCTCAAGACACTATTGTGCCACAGTCAAAAAGTAAAAAAGCGGTCCCTGTAAAAATCAGTAAAGCTGCCGAAGACTTAAAAGTATCATTGGATTCTAACGATGAATTGAAGATTGCCAAAAACTACGAACAGTTGGCTAAAGGATTTACCGACAAAGAAGATTTTGCTCGCGCCGAAGAATACCTCAAAAAAGCATTAGTCAGTTACACCAAACTCAATCAGGATAAAGATAAAACAAGAGTCGCTCGAAGTTTGGCTAAAGTACAAGAATCACAAAATAAAACGAATGCCGCCATTAAAAGTTATGAAATGGCCGGCGCGGCATCGATGGATAAAAGTGACGAACAAGTTAACAGAAATGATGCCAACCGTTTGCGAAGTGTAAATAATCCGGCAGCTCAATCGGCATATAATAAATCGAATATTGAACTTCTACAAAAGAATAATAAAAAAGAAGAAGTAGCCGATGCTTATGTACAGAAAGCGGAAGCGAGTTTAGAACAAAAAGATAAAGAAGTTGCCATTCAAAGTTATGAGAAAGCGATTACTTATTCTAAAGACAAACCGGAGGAAGTGGTGAAATTGAAAAATGAAATTGCTAAAGTATATGCGGCGGACAATCAGTTTGACAAAGCCATTGCTATAAATCAGAAGTTGTTGGACGATGCTATAAAGCAAAATGATTTTGATACACAGATTAAGCAATTACAGTCGTTAAGTGCGGTGTATTTTAAAAATGAAGAACCAGATAAAGCGGTTGCTTCTTTGAAAAAGGCGTACAGTTTAGCTTCGCAATTTGGTAAAACCGATGAGGTTAAAAACAGTTTAAAGCAATTGCTTCAATACTATAAATCAAATGGAAATGACAAACAAAGCATTGCTTTGTACGATGATTTCTTTCGGAATTTTGATCAGTTAATTCAAAAAGATAGTACACTGATTGATGAGAAAACCTTTCAGGTTACCGAAGAAAAAATCCGTCAGTTAGAAGAAGAAAAGGCGTTGAAAGACGAATTGATTTCGAAGAAAAATACTTTTAATTATGTATTATTAGGTTCGATAGCCTTGCTTTTATTGTTCTTCGGATTTATTGTGAAAGCTTTGTATTCGATCAAAACCAAGAATAAAGAAATTGCATTACAATCGTTACGAAGAGAGATGAATCCACATTTCATTTTCAACAGTCTGAACAGTGTAAATCAGTTCATTTCACAGAATAAAGAATTGGAAGCCAATAAATATTTATCGTCCTATTCTCACTTGATGCGTAATATGATGGAAAACTCGAATAAGGATTTTATAAGCTTAGGCAATGAAATGGAACAGCTGAAAAAATATTTGGATTTGGAACATTTGCGTTTTCAGGATAAATTTGAGTATCAGATTGTAGTCGATGATGCATTGGATGCCGAGACAGTTTTGGTGCCTAATATGCTTATTCAACCTCATTTGGAAAATGCAATTTGGCACGGTTTGCGTTATCGCGAAACAAAAGGATTGTTATTGCTGAAATTTGAGTTGAATAGAGGTAAAGTATCGGTTATTGTTGATGATAACGGCATCGGATTAACCCAAAGTGCCGCACTCAAAACCCGAAATCAAAAAGTGCATCAATCACGAGGCGTGACCAATACTAAAGAAAGAATTAGTCTGTTGAATGAATTGTATAAATCAAATATTTCATTCTCCATTACTGAAAAGAACAACGGAAATACTGGAACAATTGTAGAAATTACTTTTCCAAAGCTTGAAAAAATATGATGACATTACAGAAAATACAAGCCGTAATCGTCGAAGATGAAGTCGCTGCGCGTGAAGTGCTTAAAAATTATTTGGCAAAATATTGTCCGCAAGTAGAAGTCATTGGAGAGGCGCAAAACATTAAAGAGGCGGTTCCGTTGTTGCATGAAGTTACACCGCAACTGGTTTTTTTGGATGTGGAAATGCCTTTTGGAAATGCCTTTGATGTTTTGGAAGCGTGCAAAAATTTACAATTTGAAACGATTTTTGTAACTGCTTTTTCAGAATATTCATTGAAAGCATTGAACCAAAGTGCAGCCTATTATTTACTGAAACCTATCAGTATTGAAGAATTAATTGTGGCAGTCAACAAAGTGCAACAACATATTCTGAATCATGAATTATTCAATCGGAATAAAATTATCGTGGAGAATTTCCGTGAAACACAACCGGAGAAAAAACAAGTGATTTTGCCCACTTTGGAAGGTTTTGAAGTGGTAAAAATGGAAGACATCGTCAGACTTCGCGGCAATGGCAATTTCACCGATTTACATTTGGCCGACGGCAGTAAAAAAATGGTCTGCCGCTTTTTGAAACATTTTACAGAAATTCTGCCATTCCCTTTTTTACGTGTACATAAATCCCATATTATCAATATCAACTATGTGAAATCGTATAATAAAGGCGGTTATGTGGTGCTCAATGATTTGGTTGAAATAGAAGTTTCACCTACTTACAAAGAGCAGTTTCTGAAAAGCTTCAAATAATTAAAAATCAAATTCGTTGATTGAAGTGGCCGATGAATCTATCGCGATTGTATCCTGAACTACTTTTATACGCAATAAGGAACGTGCTCTTCCCGAAATATAGATCGGTATCGACTGTCCGATGGTGTCATCACTACTGATTAAAGCCCTACGAAGCATTAAGTTTTTAATGAATTTCTGATTCTTTTCTGCATACGATTTCTGATAACCTTCATCATTAAATTGATACATGAATTTTTTAGGTTTCGGAACAATAGAAGCGAGAAACAAACATTCGTTAAGGGTTAAATCAATTGGTTTTTTCTGAAAATAAAATTCAGATGCTTCTCCAATACCATATACATTTGGTCCCCATTCAATGACATTAAAATAAACCTCCAACATGCGTTCTTTAGATGCTATTCGGTTGTTTTCCAATATGTAAACCAATAAAATTTCTTCCAGTTTTCTGGATAGTGTTTTTTCACGTGTAAGGAATACATTTTTGACCAATTGCATACTGATGGTACTGGCACCACGAGAAAATTTCTTGGTTCGGATGTTTTTTGCTATCGATTGTTTGAAAGCCTCAGAAATGAAACCACGATGACGCATGAATGAAGGATCTTCATTAGTCAGTACTGCATGTTTTAAATAGGGAGAAATTAATTCTAATGGTGTAAAGTTGGGGTTAGATACACCAACAAAAACAGGTCTTTGTGATGTTCCATTTTCTATGGCGCGATAGGTGAATTCTGAATTCAGTTTTTCCAGATTTGCTTCTCCGTATTTTACGATTCGGAGATTATTTTTATTGAATTTACTATCGAAAATAAGTTTGTGTGGCTTGTTTTTGTTGAACTCAAAATTTAGTTTGTAATCAAATTCACCTTCCGCTTCCATGCCCACAAAATGTGAAAATAAACCATTCGGTAAAGAAGTGATGAAATCCTGTGCTTTCATCTGGTCAATATTCAGTCTTAGTTTAAAAACTGTATCTTCTTCGGTGTTGTATTCCAGAAACGGTTTTACTTTTATCTTGTTTAATTGAGCTGTTGAAGTACTGTCGATGGCAATAAAATCACTTCCGAGTAAAAATCGATAATCAAATTGTGCGCTTTGAATTACTACATCTTTCTTGGCGATTTTTGGATGATTAATGGTAAAATTTTCGATGGATACCACTCCGTCAATGTGTAGTTTTCCAAAATTCATATCCAAATTATCCAGTTTCAGTCGGATTTTGTCAAAGCTCGATTTTAAACCGAATTTTTCATCAATGTAGGGTACTTGAATCTTAGAAGTATCTGCTGATGCAAAAACCAAATCGGCTTTCTTATCACGTGGATTGGCATAACCGTTGATGGTCCAATTTTGCGCAAATGTATTCGTTGTAACTTTAATTTTGGTATTCAATTGGTGGTCGGCCAATTTCAAATCGTTCATGTGAAAACTCACTTTTTTGCCCATATCGTCAATACGCAAGGATAGGTTTTCCAAATTCATTTCAGAAGGGACCAAATTCAATACTTTATTCAGAATACGATTGGCTAATTTGGCATAATTGCGTTTTTCGTCTGTTGATTTTTCATCTGGATCCTTCTTTAAGAAAGCGTCAAAATTTCGACCGTTTTTATTTTTCACTAATTGAATAAATCCGTTTTGCATCTCCAGATTTTTCAATTGAAGATCTCCGGTTACAATTTGTAGCAAACTGATTTCGGTTGTGATTTTCTTGACAGATAACAAAGTGTCTTTTTCATATGGGATAATGTGAATATCGTCAAGAGCGACACTTGATGTCCCTATGAATTTGGCTTTTCCAACAGAAAAAGTGGCATTATAGTCGGTTTTAAATTTGGTCTCTACTTTTTGTAAAACTTGTTGCAAAATAGTGTCACGGAAGAAATAAATACTTCCAATGGCAAGTATAAGAAAGACAAGCATTATCTTAAGAATCAGAAAAAACCATTGTTTTTTTGTTCTCATTGTATCGAGAATTTGGGGTTATTGAGAAAGCGAAGCTACAAAATCTTCGACTTCTTTTTTCTGCAAAGCATATTTTTCTTGTAAGACTGATCCTTCACCCATTTTCCGATAATAATCTAAAGCTTTGTTGGCGAAGAAAATTTGTTGGTGTTTAGGTACATCAGGCACTTGTGGATAAGTTTTGTGAAAAAGCATTTCATAATAGGCTTGCCATTCGCGTTCATTGCGTTCTTCTACGAAATTTCCGATAGCTTTTTGGCTTACATGAATCATTTCATGTGCAATCAAATTGAGCATTAATGTAAATTCAAATTCAAAAGTGTTTTCTGGAATTCGTATCACTTGTGGTAGTCCAAAAGTACCCTCAGTGGTCATTAAAATATATTTGGGTTCGGCCTTTTCTCTCAACTGAAACTCGCCAAAGTTTGGATGTTTAATGTCATACGCTTCAATCACAAAATTAGCTGCTGCAATGGTTTCGCCCAGCTCGTGATAGGTTTGTACGGTTTGAAGTATTTCGGAGTAGGGTTTCATAAATTTAATTTACCCAAACAATTCACTAGCCACATCCTCAATTTTAGCGACCATTCTGATTTTTATTCCGGTATTTTTCAACGTCACTTTGTTGTATTTTGAAATAAATATGGTCGAAAAACCTAATTTTTCAGCTTCTTGGATACGTTGGTCAACACGGTTCACGGGACGAATTTCTCCGGAAAGACCTACTTCACCAGCAAAACAAAAATCCTTATCAATTGAGATGTCTTCATTAGACGATAAAATAGCAGCCACTACTGCTAAATCGATTGCAGGATCATCCACTGAAATACCACCTGTGATATTCAAGAAAACGTCTTTGGCGCCTAAACGAAATCCGGCACGTTTTTCCAAAACAGCCAAAATCATATTCAATCGTTTGGCATTGTAGCCTGTGGTACTTCGTTGTGGAGTGCCATAAACGGCAGTTGAAACAAGTGCTTGAATTTCGATCATTAAAGGACGCATTCCTTCTAATGTAGAAGCAATGGCGGTTCCTGATAATTCTTCGTTCTTGTGTGAAATCAATATTTCTGATGGATTCGAAACTTCTCGCAATCCAGATCCTTGCATTTCATAGATGCCCAATTCGGCTGTAGAACCAAAACGATTTTTTAATGAGCGTAAAATTCTGTACACATGATTTCTATCGCCTTCAAATTGTAAAACAGTATCGACCATGTGTTCCAGTATTTTTGGACCAGCAATAGTACCGTCTTTGGTAATATGGCCAATCAAAATTACGGGGACATTAGTTTCTTTGGCAAATTTTATCAGTTCGGCTGTAGTTTCGCGTATTTGCGAAATACTTCCAGCAGAAGATTCGATATAATCAGTATGTAGTGTTTGAATGGAATCGATAATTACGATTTCAGGTTCAATTTCTTCTATTTGACGGAATATATTTTGCGTTTTGGTTTCCGTTAAAATATAGCAATTATCACTATTGGGAGTTATCCTTTCGGCACGCATTTTTATTTGCTTCTGACTTTCTTCGCCTGAAACATATAGCGTTTTATAAGGTAATTTTAAAGAAATTTGAAGCAATAAGGTGCTTTTCCCAATACCGGGTTCACCGCCTAAAAGGGTTAAAGAACCGGGAACCAATCCGCCTCCTAAAACACGATTTAGTTCACCATCAGTGGTGTTCATTCGGATTTCTTCACCCGAATCAATTTCGTTTATTTTGAGTGGTTTTGAGGCTTTTTTAACGGAAGAAGTTTCAGTTTTCCAACTGCTTTTCTCTTCTTTCTGAATAATCTCTTCAACAATGGTATTCCATTCTTTGCAAGCGTTGCACTGTCCTTGCCATTTGGCATATTGACTACCACAACTTTGACAAAAAAAAGAAGTTTTTAATTTTGCCATTATTCTGGTTTTTTCTCTTCTTTTTTAGGTTCCTCAACAGGTATTTCAGTAGGAGTTCCTTCTGGATTTTCAGTTGGGGTTTCTTCTAGTAATTCTTCGGTTTTATTGTCTTTGGCTTTGCCTCCTTTTAGTTTGTCTTTTTTAGGCATTAAAGCTTTTAAATCTTCTGCTTTATTAAGCATCATGTCTTTTGTTAAATCTCCAATTTCTTCTTTTACGAAGGCATTTTGATAAAATTTCAATGCTTTTTTAGGTTCATTTCTTTTTTCCCAATACATTCCCATATGGTAGTCATACAGCATTGATTTTTCATATTGTTGTCCAGAAATTTGTGCCAATTGTTCGTATTCATACCAAGCTTCGTTTTTCTTGATGGCCGCTTCAATAGCTTTCATATCGCTTAAACGCATTTTCATTTTTACACCCAAAGCTTTTTCTATCATTTCATATTTTTTATGCAAATAATCTACATAGCCTTCTTTTAGAGGGAGAATTTTTTCTTGGTATTCTATAGATGAAATAGGTTGGTAAACTGCAAACATTTGATATAATGCACTAGGAACGGCATTTGGAGGGATGCCATAATGAGCGATACCTTTAAAATCGTCAAACTTATAATTCAGCGTATAAGTAGAATCTTTTTTGATGGCTTTTATATTTTCATCTAATTTTTTGATTTGTTTTTGGAATTTTTTCAAATCACCATCAGCTGTGGCTTGATAGTAAAAAACAGGTTCTTTAATCGCTGCTAAACGTTGGGCTACTCGTTGTTCCATTCCTGTAGCCAGTTCTGGGCTCATGCAAATATACCCGTTGAATAAAGGAATCTCTTTGTATAAGAAAGAATTCAGGAACCCTGCAGTAGTGTCTAACCCAGCAATTACCTTGAAGGGAGATATTCTGTATTTTTTTTCTAAATGAGGTAATAATTCAGAACTAATAAATTCGAAAAAAGCTGCACCTTTACCTTTTGGTAATCCAGAAGCTTCATCAAATTCAGAATCATCATAGCGTTGGTTATTTTGATTTTGACCAATACCTACCAAAATTACATCAGGCATATCGTCCCAGTATTTTCCGTAAGTTAAATTTCCATCAAAAAGGCCAAATAAATATTCACTGTCTAGCACTAAAACCATCGGATAAAAACGTTCCGGATTGGCTTGATAAGATGCTGGAAGTTTAACGGTAATGTCTCTTTTTGCATTTAATTTTGCAGAAGAAAAATGATCAACGGTGATTTGCGAAAAAAGTGTAACTGATAGAAATAAGGCAACACTTAAAAAAATATTTTTCATAATTACTACGTGCTTGTTGAAGGAGCAAGGTAATAATTTATTTCTTTCGAGCCACAATTGGCAATACTAAAAAAGCAAAAAGTCCAAGAAAAACGGTGATTACCAGTTGTGAAGTCCAAATGATCCATCCCAAAGCAGTACCTGCTTCTTCGGGAATATTGTAGAGTACAAGTATTTTACAAATCAAGGCAGGAAAAAAACCAAATCCACCATTGGTAAAAGTCATTACTAAACCTCCTATGACAAAGGCAACTATAGTAGTGCCTAATGACATATTTTGAGTTGCATCAAGGGAGCATACGGTAAGGTAAAACATTAAGATATAAGAAGACCAAATAAGGAGCGTATAGATAAAAAATGGCCATTTATTAGGCATATTAAATACACTGAAAGCGCCTTCTTTTAAACCTTCTACTTTAGATTTTAGTAGAATAATGTATTTCCATTTGGAATAGTTGTAGAGGTAGAGTCCAAGTATAAGTCCTATGAACGCAATAATGCTTAGAAGAAACAATAAGGATAGTGGAATTCTTGCCAATAAAAAATCTTTTAGCTTTGAGAATTCCAATATTACCGAGGTTATTATCAGTGCTAATAAAATGAAAAAATCAACAATTCTTTCTGAAATTATGGTTCCGAAAGCTTTGTCAAAAGGGACTTCTTTATATCTTTTTAAAATTAATGCGCGTGAAACCTCTCCAGAGCGAGGAATGCCTAAATTGACTAAATAGCCAATACTTACCGCTAAAAAATTGATTACAAATCCAGGATGACTTCCTACTTCAGCCAGTGTGTATTTCCATCGATAAGCTCTAAAAACATACCCTAATAAGGCGACAAAAAGCGCGACAGAAACATAATTATAATTTGCAGTCAAAAAATAGCCTTTCATTTTGGCTATTTGAGATGGCGTAAATGAATTGTACACGTAAAGTGTTAGTCCAGCTCCAAGTAAAACAGGAATAATAACGCTTAAGTAAGAACTAACCTTGCTTTTCAAAATTATTGTAACAAGTTGGTTTCTTCGTTTGGAAATACAATGGCAGGTTTGAAACTTTTAGCTTCTGAAACGTCAAGGCTTCCGTAGGCTATGATAATAATAATATCATCTTTGTGGACTTTACGGGCTGCAGGTCCATTTAAAGTGATTTCACCGCTGTTTCTGGGTCCTGTAATGGCATAAGTTTCTAATCGTTCACCATTATTGATGTTTACGATTGATACTTTTTCGCCTTCATAAATATTGGAAGCTTCCATTAAAGCTTCGTCAATAGTTATACTACCAATGTAATTTAAATCGGCTCCAGTTACCCTTACTCGGTGTATTTTAGATTTTACAACTTGAATTCGCATACTGCAAAATTAAATTATTTTAGTGAAATGTTATCAATCAAACGAATATTGTTTACAAAAACAGCAATAAAAGCACGATATTGTTTCGAACTGGTTTTTCTTTTGCATTCCAGAAGCGTTTTTTCATCTGCAATTTCAAAATATTCTAATTCAAACATTTTTTGGTTGTCGAGTTGTTTGGTAACCCAAAGGGTTACTTCTTGAGCACTTTTTATGGCAAATAATTGTTTGGCTTCTTTTAATACTTTATAAATAATTGAAGCGTTTTTTCTTTCTTCTGTTGAAAGCCTTTCATTTCGTGAACTCATGGCTAGACCGTTGGATTCACGATAAATAGCACATCCAATAATGTTTACGGGAATTTTATATTTACTTACTAATTTTCGTACAATTTGTAATTGCTGAAAATCTTTTTCACCAAAATAAGCGTTTGTTGGAGTTACAATTTCAAATAGTTTTTTTACAATAGTGCCTACGCCGTCGAAATGACCCGGACGGTGTTTGCCTTCCATTTGAAATTCTAAACCGTCATACTCAAAGAGTTTAGAGGCTGTATTTCCTTCGTAAATATCTTCAACGGAAGGAGCATAAACAATAATGTTTTGATTCAAACCATTTATTTTTTTTAAATCACTTTCCAGTGTTCTAGGGTATTTCTTTAAGTCTTCCGGATTGTTAAACTGAGTAGGGTTGACAAAAATGCTAACAACGGTAACGGTGTTGTTTTTTAGTGACTCTTCCATCAGCGACAAATGCCCTTGATGTAACGCGCCCATTGTAGGAACAAAACCGATTGTTTTTTTCTGGTCTAGAAACGCTTTTAAGTGAGTTTTTAGTTCGTTTTGTCTTGCAAAAAGAGGCATATAGAATACATTAAAATATATGCAAACTTACTATTTTAGTCAATATCTCCATAAATTTTTGTAATTTTGCGTGGATTTGTGTCCAATAAACAAAACAAAAAATGAATATGGAGGATAAAAGGATTTTATATGTATCATCCGAAGTAGTGCCCTATCTTGCTGAAAATGAGGTTTCTTTAATGTCTTATGATGTACCAAAAATGATTAATGATCAAGGAGGTCAAATAAGAATTTTTATGCCTCGTTATGGTAATGTGAATGAAAGAAGACATCAATTGCACGAAGTAATTCGTCTTTCGGGTATGAATTTAGTGGTTAATGATGTAGATATGCCTCTTATAATTAAAGTAGCCTCGATTCCTAAAGAGCGAATTCAAGTCTATTTTATTGATAATGACGAATATTTTAAGCGTAAAGCTACTTTTACAGATGAAGATGGAGTTTTGTTTCCCGACAATGATGAGCGTGCTATATTTTTCGCCAAAGGAGTTGTCGAGACCGTAAAAAAATTAAACTGGGTGCCGGATATTATCCATGTGCAAGGCTGGATGGCAGCTATGTTGCCAGTTTATATGAAACATTATTATAAAGATGAAGCGCTTTTTGCAGATACTAAAATCGTAACATCAGTTTTTAATCAAGGTTTTGAAGGTAGCTTAGATAGTGCTATGGGGAATAAAGTGCAGTTTGATGGTGTACCTCAAGATGCAGTTAAAGAGTTAGATAACCCCACTTTTGAAAACATAATGATGACTTCTATTAATCATTCTGATGGAGTAATTGTAGCCTCAGAGTCGATATCATCAAATTTAACAAAATTTATAGAAGCTTCAGGAAAACCTTTTTTACCTTTCGCCTCGAAAGAAACGTTCGCGGACGCGTACACACAATTTTATAAAAATCAAATCTTAGGTTAATAAAGAATGAATACCAATATTTTAAAAACGCTTGCAGTTATTTTTACTACTGTACTTTTTGTTTCGTGTGATAAAGATTATAATACCATTGGTGGAGATATTATTGGAGGTGAAAATTTCGACTATACACCTGGAGAGGAATTTGGAATAAAAGTTTACAACCAAAAATTAGGGGCTGTGCAGACTAATAATTTAGCGATTAATCAATTAGGATATTACAGACATCCTGTTTTTGGAGAAACTCAATCTAACTTTGTAACACAACTTAGTTTTGCAACTAAACCAGTTTTCGGTGCCAATATTGTTGTTGATAGCGTGGTAATGACAGTGCCTTATTTTAGCAAAAAAACGGTTGATTCTGATGGGAAAGCCACGTATGAATTATTAAATATGAATGGTTCAGGAGTAATTGATTTAGCGGTTTTTAGAAATACATATGAATTGGGGGATTATGACCCAAATAATGATTTAACAACCGATTCTAAATACTATTCAGACCAAGATGCAACTTTTAATAATTACAAAAGCGGAGTGACGGTAAATGTAAATCCTGCAATGGGAGATGCTAGATTAAATGATAGAAATTATGATCCCTCAAAGCCTTATTTTCCTAGCGAAAACTTAGCATTTAAGCCTTCCGCTAAAGAAATAATCAAATATAAAGTAGTAAGTACAAAAAACGAAAGCAATCCTTCTTTTTATGTTATGGAGCATAACATAGATAAAACACAAGTTGAAGAAAAACTTGCGCCTGCCTTAAGGTTGAAATTAAATAAAGACTATTTTGATGATAATGTTATTAAGGCGCCTTCAACTAAATGGGAAAACAATGCGGCTTTTAAAAACTATTTTAGAGGATTAAGTATAAGAGCACAAAATATTGTCTCAGGTGATGGGAATACCATGTCTTTAGATTTTAGTAAAGGGAGTGTTACAATTTATTATAAGGAAGATAGAATTATTACTGCAACTGAGAGCAATGTAGTGGTTCTTAAAGGTAATGACCGACCAATGAAAACTTTAATTTTAAGTATGGCTGGAAATACTGTCAATTTGTTTAATCACACGGATAGTCAGCAATATTTAGATGCATTTACTCCTGTTAATCAACCAACTGAATTTGAAGCTCAAAATTTATATATAAAAGGAGGTGATGGTTCACTAGGATTTGTAGAGCTATTTATAGATCCTGTTAAACTACAAGAATTAAAGGATAAAAATCCTTTGATAAATGAAGCAAGTTTGATCTTTACAATTAATGAATCTATAATGACTTCAACAGTACCGGGAGAAAAAATACCAAGCGTTGCAAGAATTTATCTTTATGATGTAGAAGAACAAAAAGCGTTGATTGATTATAGTATTGATGGAACTGTTAATGTTTCAGATGCCAAAAAAAGTAAATATATTTTTGATGGTATTTTGGAAGAAATAAAGGATGACGCTGGGATAGTTATAAAAAGATTTTATAAATTTAGAATTACTGAATTTGTGAATAGAATCCTTAAAGGAGATCAAGAGAATGTCCGTTTGGCAGTAGTGGTTACTGATAATATAAGCGATATCAATACAAATGAATTAAAAACGAATATTACAAGGGCTAAATTTAACACCGGAGGTAACGAAGTGGTTAAAAAAGTACAAGCTGCTTCTACATACAATCCGTTAGGAACTGTATTGTATGGAAGTAATGGCGATAATAGAGTCAAGTTTATTATTAACTATACAACAAAGAATTAGTATGTGTGGAATTGTTGGGTATATAGGACATAGAGAGGCTTATCCAATTGTAATAAAAGGATTAAAGCGTTTAGAGTATAGGGGTTATGATAGTGCTGGTTTGGTGCTTTATGACGGGAAAGATTTAAAACTTTCAAAAACCAAAGGAAAGGTTTCTGATTTGGAGGCAAAAGCTGAAAAAGAAATTTCTCAAAATGGTTCTATCGGTATTGGTCACACTCGTTGGGCAACTCACGGTGTTCCTAATGATGTTAATTCTCATCCACATTTATCAAATTCAGGGAATCTTGCCATTGTTCATAATGGAATTATTGAAAATTATGAGCCACTTAAAAAAGAATTAATTAAAAGAGGTTATGTGTTTCATTCTGATACGGATACCGAAGTTTTGGTTAATTTGATTGAAGAAGTTCAGAAAAAAGAAAATATTAAACTTGGAAAAGCGGTACAAATAGCTTTAAATCAAGTGGTAGGGGCTTACGCTATTTGTGTTTTTGACAAACAAAAACCAGATGAAATTGTAGTAGCTCGTTTGGGGAGCCCATTGGCAATAGGAATTGGTGAAAATGAATTTTTTATAGCTTCTGACGCTTCGCCATTTATAGAATATACTTCCAATGCGATTTATTTGGAGGACGAAGAAATGGCTATTGTGCGCCTGCACAAAGATTTGAAAATTCGTAAAATTAAAGATGACTCTTTAGTAGATCCTTATATTCAAGAGCTTCAAATGAATTTGGAACAAATTGAAAAAGGTGGTTACGATCATTTTATGATGAAAGAAATATATGAGCAGCCTAACGTGATCAAAGATACCTATCGTGGTCGTCTTCATGTAAATGAAGGGTTGATTAAAATGGCCGGTATTGAAGATAATCTAGAAAAATTCACTAATGCACAACGTATTTTAATCATAGCTTGTGGGACCTCATGGCATGCTGGTTTGGTGGCGGAATATGTTTTTGAAGAATTTACTAGAATTCCTGTGGAAGTAGAATACGCTTCCGAATTTAGATATAGAAATCCAATTATTGGTGATAAAGATGTAGTTATTGCTATCTCTCAATCAGGTGAAACAGCCGATACTTTGGCTGCTATTAAATTAGCTAAAGAAAAAGGCGCTTTTGTGTTTGGAGTTTGTAATGTAGTGGGTTCTTCTATCTCTAGAGAATCTCACGCAGGTGCTTACACACACGCTGGACCAGAAATTGGAGTGGCTTCTACCAAGGCATTTACGACTCAAATTACGGTGTTAACAATGATTGCTTTGCGCTTGGCGCAAGCAAAAGGGACATTATCCAAATCTGATATCCATCGCTATTTGTCAGAATTAGAAGCTATTCCTGAAAAAGTGGAAGAAGCATTAAAAACGAATGATGTTGCCAAAGAAATAGCAGCTGTATACAAAGATGCAACGAATTGCTTGTACTTAGGAAGAGGTTATAACTTCCCTGTAGCATTAGAAGGTGCTTTAAAATTAAAAGAAATATCTTACATACATGCAGAAGGATATCCTGCTGCTGAAATGAAACACGGACCAATTGCTTTAATTGATGAGCAAATGCCAGTGGTGGTAATTGCCCCTAAACAAGGTCATTATGACAAAGTGGTAAGTAATGTACAAGAAATTAAGTCAAGAAGCGGCAAAATTATTGCGATTGTAACTAAAGGGGATGAACAGGTTCGTAATTTGGCTGATCACGTGATTGAAATACCTGAAACCTCAGATGCATTATCGCCATTATTGACAACAATTCCTTTGCAATTATTGTCGTACCATATTGCGGTTATGAGAGGATGTAATGTAGA
Organism: Bacteroidota bacterium; assembly: GCA_040385625.1. GTDB lineage: Bacteria > Bacteroidota > Bacteroidia > Flavobacteriales > Flavobacteriaceae > Flavobacterium. The sequence goes on along the minus strand of JAZKHA010000008.1, from coordinate 88,206 downwards.
TCAACCTAGAAATTTAGCTAAGTCAGTTACAGTAGAATAATACTGTTTATTTATAAAATTTTAAAAGCGAGAGAAATCTCGCTTTTTTTATGATTTATGCAACAATCCCGACTATTATGCATGCATATTACTTATTTCTCTAAAAAATAATCAAAAAACAATTAATTTTTTTAAAAAAAGTTTAAAATACTGTTTTTTTTTCAACTCAAAACTTCCATGTTTGTTGTGTTTTGTTCTGCTTTTTTATAATTTTTATAAAAAAAGTCGTACTTTGGCTACTTAAACCAACAAAATTCAAAACGAATGAGAATCTATTTTACTATTTTGTCATTGTTTATTAGCGTGTTAACTTTTGCGCAAACGACAATTTCAGGAACCGTTACAGATGCTGCAAGTCAGCCTGTTCCTGGTGCAAACGTAAAAATCGTAGGTGGAAGTACAGGAACATCTACTGGTTTTGACGGTAAATTTATGTTAAAAACACAAAATGCCTTTCCCTTTGCCATTGAAGTCTCTATGACTGGTTTTGGGACACAAACAGTAGAGGTAACTTCTAAAGAGCAAGAAATAGTTGTTGTTCTTACTGAGGAAACAACCACATTAAACGAAATCGTAGTTTCGGCTTCAAGAGCTCCTGAAAGAGTACTGGAATCTCCAGTTACTATAGAAAGAATGGGACTTAAAGAGGTAAAAAACACTACAGCAGCTACATTCTATGATGGGTTGGAAAACTTAAAAGATGTACACTTTAACACGAGTAGTTTTAACTTTAAATCGGTTAATACTCGTGGTTTTGCTACAGTTGCAAACTCACGTTTTATGCAGTTAGTGGATGGAATGGATAATTCATCGCCAGCCTTAAACTTCGTATTAGGAAACCTATTAGGGCTTTCAGATGTGGATGTGGCAAATGTTGAGATTCTTCCTGGAGCATCTTCAGCTCTTTATGGGGCTAATGCCTTTAACGGTATTATGTTTATGAATTCTAGAAATCCTTTTGTAAAAGAAGGTATTTCAGCATACTATAAATACGGAATGACTTCACAAAAAACTGCTGGAGAAAATCCTTTCTATGACTTGGGAATTAGAGCAGCTAAAAAATTCACTGATCATTTTGCTGCCAAAGCTAATTTTTCTTACATGAGAGCCACAGAGTGGATTGCTGATGACCAAAGAGATTTAACTGATAATTTGGCTGGAATTTCTGATAATCCTAACTATGATGGTTTAAATACCTATGGTGACGAGGTTTCTACAAACATTAAAGATGTTGCAAAAGGAATGTTGGCTGCTGGAGCAATTACACCAGCACAGTACACTGTTTTTGATGCGGTTTTGCCTAATTATAATGTGTCGAGAACTGGTTATGCAGAGAAAGATTTAAATGATAATAAGATTGAAAGTGCCAAATTTGATGTTTCATTACATTTCCGTCCTTGGGCGAATTCAGACAGTCAATTTGCTAAAGGAATTGAATTTATTGGACAACACAAATTAGGTTTTGGTAATACAGTTTATCAAGGAGCTAATCGTTATGCTTTGAAAGATTTCTACATGGATCAAACCAAGTTTGAAGTAAAAGGGGATAACTTTTTTGTAAGAGCTTATAGAACTTCTGAAGACGCAGGAAATTCATATGATATGCGTTTTGCAGCATGGAACGTAAACAGAGCTTGGAAATCTGATTCAACTTGGTTTGGTCAGTATGCTGCAACTTATGTTCAGTCAACTATGGGTGGATCTACGCCTGAACAAGCACATGCGCTTGCAAGAAGTATTGCTGATGGTGGTCGTTTCTCGCCAGGATCTCAGCAGTTTTTAGATGCGTTAAAAACAGTGTCATCTGATCCAAGTTTGATTACAGGTTCAAGATTTCAAGACAATTCAAAAATTCACCACGCAGATGCAAATTATAACTTGAAGGATTTAATCAAATTTGCCGAAATTCAAGTTGGTGGTTCGGCTAGAAGATATACGATGGATTCTAATGGTACTATTTTTACTGATTTTGACGGACCATTAAAATATACGGAATATGGGGCATATACTCAAATTCAAAAGAAAATCATGCAAGACAGAATGAAATTTACAGGTTCTGTACGTTATGATAAATCGCAAAATTTTGATGGAAACTTCTCTCCAAGATTATCTATGACTTATGCGGCGGGTGCTGAAAAGCAACACAATTTCCGCGCGTCATACCAAACAGGTTTCCGTAACCCAACTACTCAAGATCAATATATTGGTTTAGACTTAGGGCCATTTGCTCTAATTGGTTCTGCACCTGATAACTTGTCTCGTTATAACGAAGTTAGAAACGTGAGTACAACAGGACAAACTTTATATGGTCAACCTGCAACAATTCCATTGTCGGGAGTAGATGCTTATACAAAATCATATTCACTTGCTTCTGTTCAAGCTCTTGGAGTATCGGGTAATCCGGCTGATTTAAGAGTTGCTGAAATTGGTTTAGTAAAACCTGAGCAAGTACAAGCGGTTGAATTAGGATATAGAACTATTGTTGAAAAAATGTCAATTGATATCTCAGGATATTATAACATATACAAAGATTTCTTGAGCCAAGAAAGAGTAATTACGCCTTACTATGGGTTTGGTACTCCATTAGCTGCTGCTGCAATTGCGGCAGGGGATAGAAGAGTGTTCCAGATTTATACGAATTCAGATGCTAAAGTGAATTCTTACGGAGCAGGTATTGGTATCAATAGAAAAATAGGAAATTTCGATTTAGGAGCTAGTTATAATTATTCAGGTTTCGAATTTGATAAAGCTTCTGATCCTGATTTTATCGCTGGATTTAATACGCCTAAACACAGAGCTAAAGGTTCTTTCGGAAACGATAAATTATTCAAGAATTTTGGTTTCAATACTAATGTAAGATGGAACTCTGAGTATTTGTGGGAGTCTTCATTTATAGATGCAATGGTTCCTGAGAATGTAGTGTTTGATGCTCAAATTAACTATGCAATTCCATTCTTGAAATCAGTAATTAAACTTGGAGGAGCTAATTTAGGAGGTAAAGATTATGTTCAAGTACCTGGAGCAGGTTCTATAGGGCAACAATATTATGCTTCTTGGACAATTAATCCATAATTAGTAGTTTCACAATTAATTAAAGTAAAAAATTATGATTAAAAATATAAAATGGCTACTACTTGCTTCGTTAACATTAGTAGCGTGTAATGACGATGACAGCACAACAGAAGAACCAGTATCACCAGGTACGGCAGATTTTTCTAAATATGTAGCTTTAGGAGATTCGTTTGCAGCAGGATTTAGTGATGGAGCTTTGTTTAGAACAGCTCAAGAAACATCGTACCCAGCAATTTTAGCGGGTCAATTTTCTGCAGCTGGTGGTGGATTGTTTACGATTCCATATATGAATGATGATGTTGGAGGTTTGTTATATGGAGGGAATATTATTCAGACGCAACGTTTGTATTTTAATGGAACAGCCCCTGTTCCGGTAACAGGTACAATTACAACGGAAGTGACTTCACATCTTTCAGGAACCTATACAAACTTAGGGGTGCCAGGAGCAAAAAGTTTTCACTTATTAGCTGCAGGTTATGGTAACGCAGCTGGAGTTCCTGGAGGTTTGGCAAATCCTTACTTTTCAAGATTTTCTTCTTCTACGAGTACTTCTGTAATAGCTGATGCTTTAACCCAAAATCCAACTTTCTTTTCGTTATGGATTGGAGGTAATGATGTTTTAGGTTATGCTTTAGCGGGAGGTGTTACTACAACTGAATCTGCTTCAACAGGTAATAACTTAACGCCAACTGCTACTTTTGATGCAGCTTATGATGCATTAATAGCTCAGTTGTCAAATGGTGGTAGAAAAGGGGTTGTGGCTAATTTGCCTTATGTGACAACTTTACCTCATTTTACTACAGTTCCTTATAATCCAGTACCTTTGAATTCAGCACAGGTTACTCAATTAAATGGAGGTTATGCTTCCTATAATGGAGGATTGGCTGTTGCGGTAGCTAACGGATGGATTACACAAGCAGAAGCTGATAGAAGAAGAGTTGTTTTTGCTGTCGGAGCTAATCCAGTGGTTATTAAAGATAACTATTTGACTGATTTAACTGTATATGGTATTCCTTCATACAGACCAGCAACTGCTCAGGATTATTTGGTATTGCCATCAAGAAATTTCATTGGAACATTAGTAGGGGGTAATCCTGCAGCCATTAATGGTGTTTCAGTTCCTTTGGATGACAAATGGGTAGTTAGTAAAGATGAAGTTACAGAGATAATAACTGCAACAGATGCTTTCAATATAAAAATTCAAGCTGCAGCTACTGCAAATAATTTAGCTTTTGTAGATGCAAAAGCAATCATGGATCAATTAGTATCACCAGCTGGTATTGTGGTTAATGGATATACTATGAAAGATGATTTTGTTTTAGGAGGTGCTTTTTCTTTAGATGGTGTTCATCCTACTCCAAGAGGTTATGCTTTAATCGCTAATAAATTTATTGAAGCAATTAATGCTAAGTATGAATCTACAATTAAAGGAGTTAATGTTGGAACTTACCGAATTTTATTCCCAGCAACATTATAAAATAAAAGAAAATAATTTATTTAAAAACCACCAGATTTCTGGTGGTTTTTTGTTTTTGTCAACTTCTATTAAAAAAACCAAAATTTTGTATTGCAATTCACAATTATACAATTATCTTTGCGCTTTGAAAAAACACTTTGTTTTTGATAACTAAATAGCTATTTAATAAATACATAAGCATGTCTAAAGTAATAGGAAAAGTTGCTCAAATCATTGGTCCAGTAGTAGACGTAGTGTTCAATACTGCCGATGCTGAATTGCCAAAAATTTACGATTCATTAGAAATCACTAAAAAAGATGGTACTATATTAGTACTTGAAGTTCAATCACATATTGGAGAAAATACAGTACGTACGATCTCTATGGACTCTACAGACGGTTTGTCTAGAGGTACAGATGTGACTGCTACAGGTGCTCCTATCCAAATGCCAATTGGTGCTGATATCTACGGTCGTTTATTCAACGTAGTAGGAGATGCTATCGATGGTTTAGGAGATTTACCAAAAGAAGGCGCTAACGGATTACCAATCCACAGACAAGCACCTAGATTCGAAGATTTATCAACTTCATCAGAAGTTTTATTTACAGGTATTAAAGTAATCGATTTGATTGAGCCTTACGCAAAGGGAGGTAAAATTGGATTGTTCGGTGGTGCTGGTGTAGGTAAAACGGTATTGATTCAGGAGTTAATTAACAATATTGCAAAAGGTCACGGTGGACTTTCAGTATTCGCAGGAGTAGGTGAAAGAACACGTGAAGGAAATGACTTACTTCGTGAGATGTTAGAGTCAGGTATTATAAAATACGGTGATGAATTCATGCACTCTATGGAAAATGGAGGATGGGATTTATCTAAAGTTGATATGCCAGGAATGAGAGAGTCTAAAGCTACTTTCGTTTTCGGACAAATGAATGAGCCACCTGGAGCTCGTGCTCGTGTAGCACTTTCAGGATTATCTATTGCTGAGTATTTCCGTGATGGAGCTGGTTCAGATCAAGGTAAAGACGTACTTTTCTTCGTAGATAACATCTTCCGTTTTACACAAGCGGGTTCTGAAGTATCTGCACTTTTAGGACGTATGCCATCTGCGGTAGGTTACCAACCAACATTGGCTACTGAAATGGGTGCAATGCAAGAGCGTATTACATCTACAAACAAAGGATCTATTACATCTGTACAGGCGGTTTACGTTCCTGCGGATGATTTAACTGACCCGGCGCCAGCAACAACGTTTGCTCACTTAGATGCTACTACAGTATTGTCTCGTAAGATTGCTGAGCTAGGTATTTATCCAGCGGTTGACCCGTTAGATTCTACTTCTCGTATCTTAACACCTCAAATTTTAGGTGATGAGCATTACGACTGTGCACAAAGAGTAAAAGAAATTTTACAAAAATACAAACAATTACAAGATATCATCGCGATCTTAGGTATGGAAGAATTATCTGAAGAAGATAAATTAGCTGTATCAAGAGCACGTCGTGTACAACGTTTCTTGTCACAACCTTTCCACGTTGCTGAGCAATTTACTGGTATTCCAGGGGTATTGGTTGATATTAAAGATACTATCAAAGGATTTAACATGATTATCGATGGTGAATTAGATCACCTTCCTGAAGCAGCGTTCAACCTTAAAGGTACTATCGAAGATGCTATCGAAGCTGGACAAAAAATGTTAGCGGAAGCTTAATCAATTAAAATATGATTTTAGAAATAGTATCACCAGAAGCCACTTTATTTAAAGGAGAAGTTATTTCGGTAGCAGTTCCTGGAGTAAATGGTGAGTTCCAAATGTTAAATAATCACGCGCCAATCGTGTCGTTATTGAAAGAAGGAAACGTAAAAATTGTAGGTTCTGATTTAAAAATTGCTAAAGAATTTCAAGCAAAATTTAATAAAGTTAACGAACAAACATTTTGGTTGCCTATCAATTCTGGAACTATCGAAATGAACGATAATAAAGTAATTGTTTTAGCCGACTAAGACAATTCAAAATAAAAGAGGAAAGCCAAGCAGAAATGTTTGGCTTTTTTTATATTTTAGTTTCCAAATACATTTACTATGAAAGCAAAAATGATATACTTCCTTATAGGAATAGTTACATTAGTGACAAACTCAATTTGGGCACAAAAAACGACAGGAGCCGTAATGTTGATAAATGCCAAAACCAATAAAAGTATTAATGTATCAAGTAAATATGACCCCGATAAAGTTGAGGCCATTTTAGGAAAAGCCATAACACTTGTTAAAGATATTTATGAAAATGAAGCGCCTGTTTATACGTTTACCTACGATGGTTTGCTAATTGAAATGCAAAACGATTTAATCAAACAAGTAACCATTACCAATAAGAAATGGAAACTAAATGCGTTTACAATAGGAGTTTTAATTGAAGAAATTGTAGCAAAGCATGAAAAACATGACGCGAAATTTGTAAGTGATAGACGTTTCAAAATTAAAGATTCCAAAGGAGTTATTTTTGCTGAAATTGACAATTTACAGCGAATCACAAAGCTTGGTGTCATTTTTAATTGATTTTAATTTTCATCGCTAGATAAAACATTACCTTTGTTTTATGGGATTTCCACAATCTTTAGTAAACAAATTAACACATCGGGAGCAAAATAATGCATTGCGGTCATTACCTGTTTCTAATGATTTAATTGACTTCTCTTCCAATGATTATTTGGGATTTGCCCATTCCGCCACAATATTTGATAAAACACATCAATTTTTATTGAGTCGAAATATCAAAATTAACGGAGCAACCGGTTCTCGACTCATTTCAGGAAATCACAATCTTTATGATGAAACTGAAACTTTCATTTCTCAATTTCACAAAAGTGAATCGGCCTTAATTTTTAATTCGGGTTATGATGCCAATGTTGGTTTTTTTAGTTCGGTACCACAGCGTAATGATATAATTTTATATGATGAATTATGTCATGCTTCCATTCGTGACGGGATTCAGTTGTCCAATGCTAAATCATTTAAATTTGACCATAACGATGTTGAAGATTTAGAGAATTTAATTCGGAAGTATTCTTCTCTTTTCCCTTTTTCCTCTTCCCTCTTCGTGGCAATCGAATCCGTGTACTCTATGGATGGAGATTCTCCTAATCTAGAAGAAATTGTTTCATTGTGCGAAAAATACAATTGTTATTTAGTTGTTGATGAAGCACATGCTTTGGGTGTTTTTGGCTCAACAGGAGAAGGATTAATACAAAGTTTAGGGCTTCAAGACAAAGTCTTTGCTCGAATCATGACCTTTGGCAAAGGCTTAGGATGCCATGGTGCTTGTGTTTTAGGAAGTCAAGAGTTAAAAAGCTATTTGGTTAATTTTGCACGAAGCTTTATTTATACCACTGGGCTTTCTCCGCATTCGGTAGCGACGGTTTTAATAGCGTACCAGAATTTAGAAATCGAAAAACAAGCCATTCAAAAGCTTCGTGAAAATATTATACATTTCAATCAAGAGAAAAACTTACTGGGCCTGAAACCCATGTTTGTCCGTAGTAAATCGGCCATCCAATCGGCTATTATTCCCGGAAATCTAAAAGTGAAAGAAGTCGCCACGAAATTACAATCGGACGGTTTTAATGTAAAGGCCATACTTTCTCCAACAGTTCCGGAAGGACAAGAAAGACTTCGTTTTTGTTTGCACAGCTACAATTCTGCAACAGAAATTTCAGCCGTGTTTGCTAGGCTTTACGAGCTTTTGTAAAAAAAATCTACTTTTTTTGTAACGTTTTTGTTTTTGGATTACTTACAAGTCGTAATCAAATAAACTAAAACAATTATGAAAACAACAACATCTACAATTTCAGCAAAAACTATTATCAATTATGCAATTATCGCCTTATCAGCATGTGGTTTAGGCTATTCTCTTGCCAATTATTTTATCTTCAATAAAGAAGTTTCAATCTGGTTAGTGCTAATCTGTGTTATCCTTTTTGCTAAAAGCATGGGTACAGCAGCTAAAGCGAAATACAGTAAATAAGAGCTAAGTTTCAATCATCAATTAAAAAACAATCAAAACATGAAAAATCTATTCAAATTAGCAATCCTTGTTATTACATTCGGATTTGGACTAACAACAAATGCGCAAACTAAGCCAATCGAAAAATCATTATTGTGGGAAGTATCAGGAAAGAGATTAACTAAGCCATCATATTTATTTGGAACCGTTCATATGATTTGTGAAAAAGATTATATACTTCGTCCTAAAGTTACCGAAGCTTTAGCGAAAACAACTAAATTAGCTTTGGAAGTTAATTTGGCCGATCCAAATGAAATAGCATACATGCAGAAGGCTTCTATTGGAGCCGAATTGTTGAGCAAGAGATTAACACCAACTCAATTAACTAACTTGGAAAATATTTTACAAAAACAAGCTGGGATAAGTGTAAAGCAAATAGATAATTTCACAATGATGACCGTAATGAGCTTGTTATCTATGAAATCTTTTGGTTGTCAGAACTTGAAATTGTATGAAATGGAATTGATCACAAAGGCAAAAGAAAATAAAAAAGATATTATAGGTTTGGAAACAATCAAAGATCAAATGGATTTCTTAGATAAGTCATATTCAGATGAGAAAATGTTAGATTACTTCAAATACATCAACGAGGCTGAAACTCAAAAATTAGTTCAAAATTATGTTGATGAAAATTTAATGGGAATATATCAGGACGTTACCAATCCTAACACAATGGATGCCAATGGTAAAAAATGGATGCTTGATGTAAGAAATACCAATTGGGTGAAACAAATGCCTGAATTAATGCAAAAAGAAAGCGTGTTTTTCGCTGTAGGATCTGGGCATTTAGCAGGAGATACGGGCTTAATTAATTTATTAAGAAAAGAAGGATATACTGTAAAACCGGTAATGAATTAAAAGAATTTTGGAATCAAAAGAAAAAGAATTTTTATCCCGAATTGACCAACACAAAGGAATCTTACATAAAGTTTCTAAAATGTATATGGACAACAGGGACGATCAAGAAGATCTGTTTCAGGAAATAGTCTGTCAACTCTGGAAAGCCTATGATAGTTTTAAGGGAGAAAGTCAGTTTTCAACCTGGATGTATCGGGTGGCAATTAACACCGCTATCGTTTTCTTAAAGAAAGAAAAACGAAAGGTTGACAAGTACGAAATCGCTTCCGAGAACATTAAAGAAGAAGATTGCGATTCGCATATCAAAGAAAGCCAAATAGAACATTTTTATAAAGCAGTTCAAAAATTGGAAAAAATTGACAAGGCGATTATTTTCTATCAGTTGGAAGGTTTTTCGCATCGAGAAATCGCAGATAACTTAGGTATTTCAGAAGGGAATGCCAGAGTCAAATTAAACAGAGCAAAAGAAAAATTAAAAGAAATTATAAAAAATCAAGGTTATGGATTTTAACGACATACAATCAGCCTGGAACAACGACAAATCAGAAAATGTTGTGCTTCCAACCCATTTAGAAAAATTACAATCGGCGAACACGCCCTTGGATAAAATCAGAAAGAATTTAAAAAAAGAATTTATCTATCAAATCATATCGATTGTTTCGCTAGGATTTATACCAGTTCTCTACAAATTCACACCTTTAGGAACAACGGCTTTTTACGGATTATTTGCTTTGTTTTTGGTGATTTGTGGTTACTTTTTAGCCAAACTATTTTTATTTTACAAACGATTAAATGTGGCAAATACTAATACAAAAGATAATTTATACGATACATATTTTGATATTCGATTGAATATGGAAATGTACAAATCCTTTACGTATTCTGTCATGCCTTTTGCTTTAGGATTCGCCGCTATGATTATTTTAAAAGATCACTATCAGTTAATTACAGATGTAGTTTTGAATAAAAAATCAGGAGATGCTATTTTAGCAGGAATGTTCGGAATGTTCATTGGCGTGATGATTTCGGCTGCTTTTTTTACAGAATGGTGGGTGAATTATTTTTACGGAAAATATGCCAAAGAGATTCGAAAAGTTTTAGACGAGTTAAAAGAAGAATAAATAAAGCCCATCTTTACGATGGGTTTTCTATTTTTGTAGAAAGCAAAAAATTAATGAAACTATTCATCACAGGAATATCAACCGATGTAGGTAAAACTATTGCTTCTGCCATCATTACGGAAGCTTTAGAGGCTGATTATTGGAAACCGATACAAGCAGGCGACTTAGATAATTCCGATAGCCACAAAATCAAAAAATACATTTCAAATACTACAACGGTCATTCACGAGAATAGTTACCAACTCAATACTCCAGCGAGTCCACATCTTGCGGCACAGTTGGATGCTATTACTATCGATTTGAACAAAATTGTAGCGCCAATCACTACAAATCATTTAGTAATCGAGGGTGCTGGTGGTATTTTAGTGCCGTTGAATGAAAAGGATTGTGTAATCGATTTGATTCAGAAAGACTATAAAGTGATTGTGGTTTCCCGACATTACTTAGGAAGCATCAATCATACATTATTGACTATTGAAGCGTTGCAAAACAGAAAAATCAAAGTCGCTGGAATTATATTCTCAGGAGATGAAAATCAAGCTACAGAATCCATAATTTTGAATAAAACGGGATTGAAATGCATCGGTCGAATTGACCAAGAACCCTATTTTGACCAAAATGTGGTGAAATATTATGCCGATTTATTTAGAGAAGAAATTTTAGGTTTAGAATAAATCAAAAGAAAATGAATTTATCAGAAAGAGATAGCCAATACAATTGGCACCCCTATACGCAACACAAAACGGCTCAACCACATATTGCCATTACTCGAGGCGAAGGTGCATTATTGTGGGACGAAAACAACAAAGAATACATCGATGCGATTGCCTCGTGGTGGGTCAATCCATACGGACACTCTAACAAATTTATTGCTGATGCAATTTACAAGCAATTGACCACTTTAGAACATGTGCTTTTCGGTGGTTTCACTCACGAACCCGCAGTAAAAGTGGCTGAAAAGTTAATGGAGATTTTACCCAACAATCAAAAGAAATTGTTTTTTTCTGATAATGGTTCGACGGCTGTTGAAATCGCTATAAAAGTAGCGTTGCAGTATTTTTACAATAAAGGCGAAAAGCGAACTAAAATAATTGCTTTCGAAAATGCTTTTCACGGCGATACGTTTGCAGCCATGGCAGCGAGTGGTATTTCCTTTTTTACAGAAGCGTTTCAAGGAGCAATGATTGATGTGGTTCGTATTCCTGTTCCAACAAAAGGGAATGAAAGTGCGAGTATAGCTGCTTTAGAAAAATTGGTTTCGACCAACGATTTTGCTGGATTTATCTTCGAACCGTTAGTACAAGGTGCGGCAGGAATGGTCATGTATGAAGCTTCGGAATTAGACAAATTGATTTCACTTTGTCAAAAACATGGAGTGTTTACCATTGCCGATGAAGTAATGACGGGTTTTGGAAAAACCGGGAAAAATTTCGCTTGTGATTATTTACAAACCCAACCCGATATGATGTGTTTGTCGAAAGCCTTAACTGGAGGGACGATTCCAATGGCGATTACGACGTTTACACAACAGATTTTCGAAGGTTTTTACGATGATGATGTCAATAAAGCATTGTTTCACGGACATACTTTTACGGCAAATCCAACAGGTTGTGCAGCGGCTTTAGCCAGTATGCAATTGTTGGAATCGGATGGAATGCAACAGAATATTAAAAGAGTGCATAAACGTCACTTAGATTTTCAACAGAAAATAGAAAAACATTCAAGAGTCAAAACGACACGTGTACTCGGAGTTATTTTTGCGATGGAATTCAAAACCGAAAGTGCTGAATCCTATTACGGGACTTTTAGAAATAAACTCTATAATTTTTTCATTGACAACGGTGTTATTTTACGTCCGGTCGGAAACATAGTCTACATTTTACCTCCCTATATTATTTCCGATGAACAATTGGAAAAAGTCTATCAAACTATAGAGAAAGCAGTATTAGAATGCTAACTTTGTCAAAATATTTATGTTGAAACCGATTGCCATAACCGCCTTATCGTCTTTTTCTTCTTTAGGAAATCAACCTGAATCTATTTGGGGAGAATACTTGAAGGAGACTTCGTTGATTGCAAAAAAGAAAATTGGCAATCAAACAGTTCCTGTTGCGACAATTCCGAAAGAGTTGTCAGCAATGGTTTCGCAATTAAGAGCTACCGAAATCAAATACAAATCGCTAGACAATTCTGTTTTGTACGGAATTTTGGCGTCACGTCAAGCGATAAAAAATGCGGGTTGGACCTCAAACGATATTTTCGGAATCAATATTGGTTCTTCTCGTGGAGCGACCGAATTATTTGAAAAACACCATCAAGAATTTGTAGAAACCGGAAAAACAGCAACATTAGCCTCACCCACCACCACCTTGGGTAATATTTCTTCTTGGATTGCGCATGATTTAAAAGCAACAGGACCAGAAGTTTCGCATTCGATAACTTGTTCTACTGCCTTGCATGCCTTGTTAAATGGTGTGGCGTGGCTTCAGGCGGGAATGATGGATAAGTTTCTTGTGGGCGGAAGCGAAGCGCCCTTAACGCCGTTTACCATTGCTCAAATGCAAGCCTTAAAAATATATTCGAATTTAGATGCTGATTTTCCTTGTCGTTCTTTTGATTTGGAAAAAACTAAAAATTCGATGGTTTTAGGGGAAGGCGCAGCCATGGTGTGTTTGGAAGTCGGCGAAAAAGACAATGCCTTGGCATATATTGCTGGAATTGGGTATGCTACTGATATTTTAGAACACAGTATTTCAATTTCTACAGAAGCGGATTGTTTTCAAAAGTCGATGGCAATGGCCTTAAAAAACACCGATTTATCGGAAGTAGACGCCATTGTAATGCACGCTCCAGGGACTATTAAAGGCGATTTATCGGAATATAAAGCGATTCAAAAAGTATTTCATCCTTCGTCAAGCTCAGGACAAGTTGAACTTCCGATGTTGACTACCAACAAATGGAAAATTGGACATACTTTTGGTTCTTCAGGAATTTTGAGTGTAGAATTGGCAGTATTCATGATGCAACACCAACAATTTATCGGAGTGCCATTTGCCAAAAAACAGACAGAAAGAAAACAAATTCGAAAAGTATTGGTAAACGCCGTTGGTTTCGGGGGTAATGCCGTGTCTATTTTGTTGTCAGTCTGAGCTTGTCGAAGAGGCTAATTCTTTCCATTTTTCAAAAACGATATTACTTTCAAATCCTTTTCGTAGCAAATAATCACAAAACTTTTTTTTCTTTTTAATGGGATTGGTTTCTTTAGTCGATTCCCAATTTCGTTCGGAAATAAAATGAAAATTGGCCAAATAGGTTTCCGTTGAAATTTCTTGTAAGGCTTTGTCGATATTGTATTTGGAGATGTTTCTGAATTTCAACTCGTTTACAATACGCACTTTTCCCCAATATTTGATGTTGTGTTTTCCGCGAGCAAAACTACAGGCGAAACGTTCTTCGTTCAAAAAATTATTTTGGATGAGATGCACCACAATCTGATCGATTTCGTCAGAAGTCATTTTTAAACTTCTCAATTTCTCGATTACTTCATTATGGCATCGCTCCTGATAGCTACAATAGTATTCGAGTTTTTGAGTGGCTTGTGAAAGTGTAAAAGAGTTTTGTTGCATAAAATATCCAAAAGGAAAGTCAAAAATACTACAATTCTACCGCATAGTTTTATCGAATCTGAATTTTATAGTGTAAAATAGTTTTGTCAAAAATGATAAATTTTGATTCAAATTTTAATTTTTAGTTCGTTTCTAATAATTCGCGAAGTATTGATTTTAAAGGCTTGAGTAGTTTTTGAGTAGTAATAATAGTTGCTTTTCGATGGAATGGAATATATTCGGCAGTAAATGAGAAAGATAGATTGTTTGATGCAATCGCAGATTTAAAATCAGATTTAACGATGTATTCTTTAATCGGTTTTGAAGGGCAGTTAATTCAAGGAAGACAATTGCCGTTTGATCAAAATGATCAAGTTCCGTTAGGGATAAAAGTGCCAACAAACGGAAATTACACTATCGCCATTGGTGAGGTAGATGGTTTCTTTGCTAACGCTAGTCAAACTGTTTATTTAGAAGACAAACTGTTGCATGTAATTCATAATTTAAGAACATCACCTTATGTATTTACTGCCAATCAAGGAATTGTAAACGATCGTTTCGTATTGCGATATGTCGAGAATGCGTTAGCAAATCCTGATTTTGAAGCAATAGGAAACGGCGTAAAAATATATACGTCTAGTAATGGCATCAACTTAGAATCTGAATTGGAAGGTATTAAAGACTACGTGGTCTATAATGTTTTAGGACAAACACTGGCTTCGAAAACAAATGTAAATGCCAATCAAGCGGTTGTGAATTCGATTATGAAAAACAACGAAGCCCTTATTGTGAAACTAACATTGGAAAACGGACAAGTAATTACTCGAAAAATAATTTTCTAAATAAATTAATAGTTCTCTTAAAAAAAGGCTCACTAATGTGGGTCTTTTTTTGTTTCATTAAAACGCTAACGAATCTTAAATTTTGGTTTAAAAAGAAATATAAATCATTGATTTGAATTTCCAAAAACAATTAACGAACTATATGTAAGAAATTATTGATAAAATGTAAAATAAAATCGACAAACGACCAGTATTAACGATAAGATAACAATTAAATAGTATAAAATGTTCCTTTTAAGATAATTTTGGCGTAAATTTGTTTCCCCTTTTTTGAGTTAAGTAATTGAAATTCATAAGAGGTATAAAAAAATAAATTCGATTTATATGAAAATTAAATTACTTATTTTATCGTTGTTGTTTAGTGTTTTGGGTTGGTCTCAGACTTTTTACGATATGTCATCGGGAAATTATACGCAAGATTTTGCGGATATGACCAATTGGACTAATAATTATGCTGCCGGAATTGGTTCAAATAATTGGAGGGTTGCAACATCTGTTGCTACTTCTACAGTAAATACGGCAACCGTATTTGTTGCAACTACAGCAGGTGGTATTCAGAAAGGAACAACACAAACAGTTTCAATCCCTAATTTAGTTTTTTTAGCAACAGGTACAAATTCTAGTGCTACTGATTTATTATTGAATTTCACTAATAGAACTGCTGGTACAATTTCTTTTGATTGGGCCAAAATTACAAATACAGTAAGTGCAACTCCTAGAACAAGTGATTTGAAGATTCAATATAGTGTAGATAATGGGGTAACTTTTACTGATTTAACAGGGTATACTATTCCACGAGTTACCAATAATGCTACTGTAGAATCAGGAACAATTTCAACCATAAGTCTTCCTGCTGTGTTAAATAATCAACCTCAGGTTGTAATTAGATTTTTTGCATGGAATAATGGACAAGCAGGAGGTTCAGGAAATAGACCAAAAATTAGTTTAGATAATGTTAATATAACTTCTTCACCTATAATAACATACACAGTTACTTACAATGGTAATGGTAACGATGGAGGAACTGCTCCTGTAGATGCGAGTAGTCCATATTCATCAGGTTCTACTGTTACTGTATTAGGAGCAGGTAGTTTAACAAGAACAGGTTTTATTTTTAATGGTTGGAATACAGCAGCAGACGGTAGTGGGACAGCATATGTTCCAGCTGCTACTTTTACAATTTCATCAAATACAACTTTATACGCCCAATGGACAGTTTCAAGCTGTACACCACCATCAACACAAGCTTCAGGGGTAACTACAAATGGAGAAACATTAGATGGGTTTAACGTAAATTGGACTGCTGGTGATGGGAATGGAACTATGATTGTGGTTTCCGATGCAGCGGTTACTGCTCCAGCCAACGGGACTTCTTATACACCAAATTTAGCTTGGGGTTCTGCGGGACAAATCAACACAAACAACAGAGTAATTTTTAGAGGAGTAGGTACTACATCTGGAACAATTACAGGCTTGACCCCTGGAGCGCAATATTCTGTAAGAGCCTACGAATATAATACAACAGGGGATTGTTATAATTCTCCTGGGGCTATAGGAACGGGTTATACCAGAGCACTTGAGCCAACAGGACATGCTGCAAGTTTTACTTGTTTAACAGCATCTAGTTCTCAAATTAATTTAAGTTTTTCTGCTGCTAGTACAATTACAAATGCAGCGGGTTATATCTTGCTTCAGTCAACCACTGGGATTCCAACAGGAGTTCCAACCGACGGTGTTTTTCATACTCCTGGATCTGTTCTAGGAGGAGATGCGACTGTAGTCACTTATATTAGTTCAGCATTAACTACTTATAATGTAACTGGTTTAACTGCCGGAACACAATACTATTTTACCTTAATTCCATACAACTCATTTAGTAGTGTAGCAGTGACACTAAATTATAATATCAATCCAACGATACCGAATACAACTTGTACGACTACTGGTTCAACTCCTGAAATAAATATTCAAGGAAATGCGGTAAATATCGTGGATGGTGATACTACACCAGCGGTGGCAGATGATACTGATTTTGGATCAACTACTACCTCTACCAATGTAGTAAAAACCTATACCATACAAAACACAGGTACGGCTAACTTGTCGGTAACAGCACTTACCATGAATACTGGTTCAGTATTTACGGTTGGAGGCATTACTTTGCCGGCAACTATTGCAGCGGCAGGTTCGACAACTTTTACGGTAACTTTTAATAGTGCGTCAGCGGCAACGTTTACCGATACGGTTTTAGTTACTAGTAATGATGCCGATGAAGCAACCTATAATTTTGATGTCAGAGCAATTGCTATTACACCAATCACAAATTGTTCCGATTTGTTTATTTCAGAATATATTGAAGGTTCGGGTAATAATAAAGCCATCGAAATTTACAATTCTACAGCTGCTCCTATTTTGTTAGCAGGTTATGATTTGGTTATTTATGCTAATGGAAGTGCTACACCCACGTCTACAATTGCATTTACGGGTGGGGCTTCAGTTCCTGCTTATGGGACTTATGTTGTTTCTAATACAGCTTCGTCTGCACCTTTATTGGCATTGGGAAATCAAGTGTCTGGTATAGGATATAACGGTGATGATGCTGTTGCGTTACGTAAAGCATCAATTGTGATTGATGTTATTGGACAAATTGGTTTTGATCCTGGAACGCAATGGGTTTCTGGTGGAATTTCAACTTTAGATCAATCTTTAGTGAGAAATTCTTCAATTCAGATTGGAGATAATGATGGTTCAAATGTATTTAATCCTGCAACTGAATGGACAAGCTCTGCAATAGATACTTTTTCAAATCTTGGAGCTCACACTTCAACTTGTGCGCCTTTGCCTAATATTGTTTTAAGTTCTAGTAACCCAGCGGTAACAGCAGGAAATATTACGCAGAATGTGAACAATCAGGTAATCTATGCTTTTGATTTAGCGGTTACCAATGCCAATGCTCAATTAAATAGTGTTGCCTTTACAACACAAGCTGGATATGCTTTAGCGAATGTTACTAATTTTCAATTATGGTATTCTGCTGATGCTACTTTTAATTCAGGGACTGATACTTCAATTAGAACGTTAACAACAACTTTAGGGCCTGGAACACATACGTTTGCGACGCTTACTCAGGCAATTAATGCAGGAACGACAGGTTATTTCTTTATTACAACCGATCTTCCATGTGTGTCTACTGTCGGAAATACAATTACAGTAAGTGCTATTACTACAGCAGATTTAACCTTTGCTGCAGGTAATAAATCGGGAACGGCTTTTGCGGGTGGCACTCAAACTATTGTTGGAGCAACTCCTGTAAATGTAACTGGTGAGGCTACCTCAAACTGTGTTGGTGATGCTTCAACGGTATCTTGGACGGCACCAACAGGATGTAGCAGTAATGTATTGGTTTTTGTTACTTCAGGAGCATTTACCGCAGCTACTCCAACAGGAAATGGTGTTGCTTATACAGACAATACTGTTTTTGGAGCAGGAACTGCTTTTGACGGTGGATTCTGTGTGTACAAAGGAACAGGAACAACTGTAACCGTTACGGGCTTAACTGCGGGCGTAAATTATACCTATAAAATATTTACTAGAAATGGGTTAATTTGGTCGAATGGCGTTACGGTTAACTGTACTCCTTCACCAGCGTACTGTTCGTCAACAGGAAATATGGCATTTAATACTTCAGTAACGAATGTTACTTTAAATACTATCAATAATACTACAGCTAAACCATCTGGTTATTCCGATTATACAGCTATATCAACCAACTTACAAAGAGGAACAACATATCCATTGTCTACACAAATTAATACGGATGGAAATTTCACAGTTCTAGGTTTTGCTTGGATTGATTTTAACCAAGATTTGGATTTTAATGATGCTGGAGAAGCTTTTGATTTAGGCTCTGCTACTAATGTGGCAAGTGGTCTAACAAGTAATTCACCATTAAACATTACTATTCCAATGACGGCTGCTTTAGGAGCTACCCGAATGAGAATAATAGCAACTTATGACGGAGATACTTCGCCTTGTTTGTCTGGTTTTGATGGAGAAGTGGAGGATTATACTATTAATATAGCATCACCTTGTACCCCAACACATTCTGTGGTTAGTTTTGCACCAACTTCGGGGCCAACATCTACAGATGTTATCATCACTGGAACTGGATTTACAGCGGGTACTACGGTTCAATTTAACGGAATTACTGCTACAGTTGTTTTCGTAAATGCGACTACAATTATAGCAACAGTGCCAGCTGGAGAAACTACTGGAAATATAACTGTTACACAAGGAGGTTGTAATGTGACTACTTCTAGTTTCACTCAAATTAAACAAAGTGGAACTTGTACAGCAGGAAATAACTTAAGTGATTTAATTATTTCCGAAGTATATGATTCGTTTGCAGGTAATTCTTGGTATATGGAATTGTACAACCCTACTGGAAGCCCTATAGATTTGAATGCTGCAGGAGCCAATTATAAATTAGTGCGTCATGGAGATATTGGTACAACTAATGGCTTAAGAACGGTTGATATTTCAGGAATCGTTCCAGCAGGAGGTGTTTATTTGGCTGATTTAGGTTCTGATTCTGCTTGTGGTGCTTTAGGTTTTAATTATATCAGCAAAGCCAATGGAATTAACGTAAATGATGAAATTCGATTGACTAAAAACGATATTACGGTAGATATTGTTCACTGCCCGAATGAAATAGGATATTCTATCATAAGAAACTTGGCAGCAGTAGGACCATCTCCTGTATTTAATGCAGCAGATTGGACTACGAACTCGACTGAAAGTTGCGCTGATTTAGGCATAGTTCCTTTTTCATTGACAAGTAGCTTACCAATAGTGAATACAAGTCCATCGGATGTTGGAGGCTGTGGAGGTCCTGCTAGTTTTACAGTAGCAGCGACTGCTTCTGGAGCGGGAGCTTTAACGTACCAATGGTATTACAACAATGGTGTTTCTGTAGGATGGACAGCGGTAGCTGTAGGATCATTTGCAGGGGTAACAGCAACTGGTATTTCTTCTACGGTTTTAAACCTTACAGGAGCAGTCGAAACTTTAAACGGATACCAATTTTATTGCTTGGTGACACAAGATGGAACTTGTTCTGTTGCTTCAGATGCAGCGCAATTAAAAATAGATTTTACAACATGGAATGGTTCAACATGGTCTAACGGAGTTCCTGATTTAACCAAACTAGCTATTATTAACGGAAATTATAATACAACTACTAACGGAGATATTAGCTGTTGTAGTTTAATTGTCAATTCTTTATTTACATTGGTCGTAACTGCAAATGATTATGTAGAAGTTCAAAACAATGTAATTAACAACGGTACATTTACCATTCAAGACGATGGTTCTTTAGTGCAAATAAGTGATTCTGGAATTTATTCTGGAATAGGGACGAATTCGATGGAACGAATCGCTCAAAACCTAAAATCAAGAGATTACGTGTATTGGTCATCGCCGATTGCTTCGGCTCCTATGACAACCATTCCTAACAGTCGTTTGTATGAGTGGGATACTGATGTGGTAAACCCTACTGGTTATGGACAAGGGAATTGGATAGTAACGGCAGATACAAATATGGCATTAGGGAAAGGTTATATTTTTAGAGTGCCTAATGGTAATACTACGCAAACAGTTACTTTCTCAGGAAGTTTGTTTAACAATGCAGTGGTAAATAAAACGATTATTAAAGGAACTATTACAACACCCGAACCAGGAGTAAATGTGCCGACGATAACAGAGTTTGATGACAACTGGAATTTGGTTGGAAATCCATATCCATCAGCAATAGATACTCAAACATTTGCGACCAATAACAGTGGTGTGCTTGAAGACGGAACGGTTTATTTATGGAGACACATCAATGCGATAGCACAAATTGCCAGTCCATATTATCAAACATTTGTTTACAATTATAATTCTTCTGATTATGTAAGTTATAACGGAACTGCTTCTATTCCTGCGAATGCTTTTGATGGTAAAATTGCAGCCGGTCAAGCTTTCTTTGTAAAAATGAAAGAGAGTTTGGGAAGTTCTGCTAACCTTGAATTTAGAAACGGACAAAGAAACCGAGATTATAACAATAGTCAGTTTTTTAGAACGGCAAACAATGCAGCAGGTGGGCAAATTGAAAGAAACAGAATTTGGTTGGATTTGGTTGATGCAAACAAAATGGTAACAACTCAAGTTGTGGCTTATGTTGAAGGCGCTACCAATGGAGACGACTTTTATTTTGATTCTAAATCAGATTATAGAGCTGGATTCGGATTTTATTCAGTTACTGATAAAGCCATTTTTAATATTCAAGCAAGAACTTTACCTTTTGATAATAGTGATTTAGTTCCGTTAGGAGTTCAGTTACCTGCTGATGGTACATACACAATAGCAATTAATCAAGCTGATGGTATTTTTACAGATAAATCGAATAAGATTTACATTGAAGATAAACTGTTAAATACAATCAACGATGTAACGGTTGCTCCATATCAGTTCACAGGAACTAAAGGAATAAGTAACGATCGTTTTGTTTTAAGATATACGAATGTAACATTAGGAAATGACGATTTCGAGTTGGCTGCTAATGCTGTCAAAGTATTTGGAGCTACCAATTCAATTCAGATCCAGTCAGAAATGGAACCAATTACGTCGTATCAAGTATATAATGTCTTAGGACAATTACTGGCTTCCAAATCTAAAGTAAATGCGAATCAAGCTGAGTTGCATTCGATACTGAAAAACGAACAAGCTTTAATTGTGAAAGTAACTTTAGAGAATGGTCAAATGGTAACCAAAAAAATAATTTTCTAGTTTAATTTTTATAATAATATTTTTGAAATCCTCTTTTAAAAGAGGATTTCTTTTTGTTGAAAACTTGTTTCTCTAATTAGAGAAAAAACAATTAATTTTACGAAATATAAATTTTAGCAGCGATACAAAATGAGTGCAGAAAAAGAAGCCAAATTAAAAGCGTTACAGCTTACTTTAGATAAATTAGATAAGGCTTACGGTAAAGGAACCGTAATGAAAATGGGAGATAAAGCTGTGGAAGAAGTGGAAGCTATTCCTTCTGGATCTTTAGGATTAGATTTGGCTTTGGGAGTAAATGGATACCCGCGTGGTAGAGTAATTGAAATCTTCGGCCCAGAATCTTCAGGAAAAACAACTTTAACATTACACGCTATTGCCGAAGCTCAAAAAGCAGGTGGAATAGCTGCATTTATAGATGCTGAACACGCTTTTGATCGTTTTTATGCACAAAAACTAGGAGTTGATATCGATAATTTAATCATCTCTCAGCCAGACAATGGGGAGCAAGCTTTAGAGATTGCCGAAAACTTAATCCGTTCCGGTGCTATTGATATTGTAGTCATTGACTCGGTTGCTGCATTGACGCCAAAAAGTGAAATTGAAGGAGAGATGGGAGATTCCAAAATGGGACTTCATGCTCGTTTGATGTCACAGGCATTGCGTAAGTTAACAGCGACTATTAGTAAAACGAATTGTACCGTTTTCTTCATCAATCAATTGCGTGAAAAAATTGGAGTAATGTTCGGTAATCCTGAAACAACTACAGGTGGTAACGCCTTGAAGTTTTATGCTTCAGTACGTTTAGACATTCGTCGTGCGGCACAAATTAAGGACGGAGATGCTGTTTTAGGAAATAGAACCAAAGTAAAAGTGGTAAAAAATAAAGTAGCACCGCCTTTTAGAACGGCAGAGTTTGACATCATGTACGGTGAAGGAGTTTCGAAAACAGGTGAGATTTTAGACTTGGCAGTAGAATTCGAAATTATCAAAAAAGCGGGTTCATGGTTTAGTTATGGTGACACCAAACTTGGTCAAGGACGTGATGCAGTCAAATCGTTAATCAAGGATAATCCAGAACTAGCCGACGAACTAGAACAAAAGATTAAAGACTTAATTAAAGAGCAAAATAATTAACAAAAAAGCCATTCTTTAGAATGGCTTTTTTTATACCTTTATTCTTACCTTAATCAATAAATTGCTTGACCATGAAAAAAATCTGTGGTTTTTTAGTTTTGCTCTTTGGTTTTGTGAGTTGCACAACTAATGATGATTATATAAAATATCATCCTGAGCTTTTACCAATTGAAAGTGTAACACTTCCAACGGAATTTGTAAGAGACAATATTTATGAAATCCCTTTTGAATATATAAGACCCACAACGTGTCATGTTTTCGAAGGATTCTATTACGAAAAAGAGGCTAATGTGAGAACAATAGCCATAGAAACATCTGTAATTGAACAAAGTGGCTGTACAGTTGCAACGGTAAATCCTATAACCGAAATACTTTATTTTAGACCTACCCTAGAGGATAGTTATATCTTCAAAATTTGGAAAGGAAAAGACAGCAATGGGCAAAATATTTTTGAAGAAATAGAAATTCCAGTAGTTCCTTAGTTTTTGGAGGCTTTCATATAGTTTTCATCGGCTAAAAGATCTTGTAAGATAATGGTTCTGGCTTGTTCTTTTAGCTTTTTTTTGTCTTCGTGTTTTAGATTTTTGGTTGCAATAAAAGGGTTGATTTTAACTCGCATAACACCCATGCTCCCGCTAAAAAGTGTATAAGACAAACGCTCTTTGTTATCGTAAAAAGTGATGGGAACAATTGGTAATTTGTGATCTATAGCTAAGTTGAAGGCGCCTCCTTTAAATTCGTCTAAAACCACACTTTCATCGTCAGGAACTTTCCCTTCAGGAAAAATACAAATACTCATACCTTGTTGGATTCTTCTTTGCGCACGTTCGTAAACAGCGAGTCTGCTTTTTGGACTCTCTCTATCAACCATAATGGCAGCTCGTTTGTAGAAAAAACCAAAAATTGGAATTTTTACCAATTCTTTTTTCCCTACAAAAACAAACGGGTTTTTTACCGTTGCCAACATCAACATTACATCGGTCATTGAAGTGTGATTGGCAATAAACATATAGCTTTTACTAGATTCAATTTCTTGTTCTGTTTGAATTTTATAGTAAAAACCCATGCCGTATAGTATGAAATTCGCCCAAAAACGAGCCATTTTGAAGAAATAAGGATACCACTCTTCTTTTAATAAGGATATTACCAATAAGGGAGACATAAAAATGATTGGAACAATCATTAATATATAAAACCAAACCCGCCAAAGGCACCAAAAGATAATTTTAAAAATTTTCATAGGCTCAAATGTAAGCAATCGCTTTAAAAATAGCGCAAAAGAATTAACTTTGCTAAAAATAGCATTTTTATACCGATGGCAAAAATACTCACCGGAATTCAAAGTACGGGAACCCCACATTTAGGCAATTTATTAGGAGCAATCATTCCGGCTATTCAAATGGCCAATGAACCGAATAATGAATCGTTTCTGTTTATCGCCGATTTGCATTCCATTACGCAAATTAAAGACGGAACGACTTTAAGAGAAAATACGAATAGCACTGCCGCTGCATGGTTGGCTTGTGGTTTAGATACCAGTAAAGCGGTTTTTTACCGTCAAAGTGATGTGCCTCAAACTACCGAATTATCATGGTATTTGAGTTGTTTTTTTCCGTTTCAGCGATTAACCTTAGCGCATTCGTTCAAGGATAAAGCGGATAGATTAGAAGACGTAAATGCTGGTTTATTTACCTATCCAATGTTGATGGCGGCCGATATTTTATTGTATGATGCTAACGTGGTGCCTGTAGGAAAGGACCAATTGCAACACATAGAAATTACTCGCGATGTAGCGTCTCGATTCAACCATCAAATGGGAGAAACGTTTGTGTTGCCTGAAGCGAAGATTGAAGAAAATACAAAGTTAATTCCAGGAACTGATGGCGAGAAAATGAGTAAGTCCCGCAACAACATCATCAATATTTTCTTGGAAGATAAAGCACTTCGTAAACAAATTATGAGCATCGAAACGGATAGTACACCTTTAGAAGAACCTAAGGATACAGAAACGTGTAAGATATTTGCGTTGTATAAACTATTGGCAACTGAAACGCAAAGTGCAGAGATGACTGATAAATATAAAAATATTAACAGAGATTTTGGGTATGGTCATGCCAAGCAAGCATTATTTGAATTGGTTGTTGCGAAATTTGCGACCGAAAGAGAACGTTACAATTACTATATGAGCCACTTAGATGAATTGGAAGGCTTACTTCAAGAAGGAGCTAAAAAAGCGTCGGCAGTAGCAGATGGTGTACTCAAAAGAGTCCGTGTTAAATTAGGATATTAAACAAAAAAACAAACCCCAAATTCTAGTAAAATTTGAGGTTTTATATTTAATAATTTAGATTTTATTCTTCTTGTAAAGCATTCCAACCTCTCGCTTTTAAAGCAATTTTAGTATCTGCACGTGTTACCAAATGAATGCCTTCACTCTCTTGCGTCATGTGTCCAATTACGGAGAAATTAGGATTCCCTTTTATTTTCTCAAAATCTTCCATTTTGATAGTGAACAACAATTCATAGTCTTCGCCACCATTTAAAGCGATGGTAGTGCTGTCAATATTAAATTCTTCGCAAACCGAAATGAATTGAGGGTCTAGCGGTAATTTATCTTCATAGACATTGCATCCCAATTCCGATTGTTTGCACAAATGCATCACCTCAGAAGATAATCCATCGGAAATATCAATCATAGCCGTAGGTTGTACTTCCAAAGCTTTCAAAATCCCTTGTATGTCTTTACGTGCTTCTGGTTTTAACTGGCGTTCGATTAAATAAGTATAATTGTCTAAATCAGGTTGGTTATTCGGATTGACCTGGAACACTTGTTTTTCTCTTTCCAAAACTTGTAATCCCATATAAGCCGCACCAATATCACCTGTTACTACTAGTAAATCGGTTTGATTGGCTCCATTTCGGTAAACCAATTCTTCTGCATCAGCTTCACCAATAGCAGTGATAGAAAGGATTAATCCTTTTTGAGATGAGGTGGTATCGCCACCAATCACATCTACATTGTATTCTTTAGCAGCCAAAGTAATCCCGGCAAATAATTCTTCCAAAGCTTCCAACGGGAAGCGATTAGAAACCGCTACCGAAACCGTAATTTGAGTGGCTTTGGCATTCATCGCATAAATATCTGATAAGTTAGCTGTTACTGCTTTATATCCTAAATGCTTTAAAGGCATGTAAGCCAAATCAAAATGGACACCTTCAATTAGTAAATCGGTAGAAACTACTGCTTTTTTGTTGCCAAAATCCAAAACAGCGGCATCGTCGCCAATTCCTTTTAAAGTGGAGGTGTTTTTGATTTCAAAATGTTTGGTCAAATGGTCAATCAAGCCAAATTCGCCCAATTGTGCTATGCTGGTACGTTGCGGAGTTTTATCTTCTATCATGGTTTTGAATTGCAAAGAAATGAAGGGCAAAGTTACCATTTTTTTTAGTTTTTAATTTTTGAAAAATAGACGGAATTAAAATCAAAAAAAGGTTCTAAAAATTATAACATTTGTTCGTTGAATTGTTAAAAATCTTTACTTACTTTTGTGCCACAAAATTGAAGTTATCTGTTAATGATAGTTTTAATTATGCAAATTATATCTGACTATATATAAACAATAAAAATCAAACAGATGAAACCAGATTTATTTCAATCTCCTGATTACTACTTGTTAGACGATTTACTAACAGAAGAACATAAATTAGTGCGTGACTCAGCGCGTGCTTGGGTAAAGAAAGAAGTTTCCCCAATTATTGAAGAATATGCTCAAAGAGCTGAATTTCCACATCAAATTGTAAAAGGTTTGGGTGAAATAGGAGGTTTTGGACCTTATATTCCTGTGGAATATGGCGGTGCTGGGTTAGACCAAATTTCGTACGGATTAATCATGCAAGAAATTGAGCGTGGTGATTCTGGTGTGCGTTCTACTTCATCGGTACAATCATCGTTAGTGATGTATCCTATTTGGAAATATGGTAACGAAGAGCAACGTATGAAATATTTACCAAAATTAGCTACCGGAGAATGGATTGGTTGTTTTGGTTTAACTGAACCAGACCACGGATCAAATCCTGGTGGAATGGTAACCAACTTTAAAGATATGGGTGACCATTATCTTTTAAATGGTGCTAAAATGTGGATTTCAAACGCTCCGTTTGCACAAATCGCTGTGGTTTGGGCTAAAAACGAAGAAGGACGTATTCACGGATTGATTGTTGAAAGAGGTATGGAAGGTTTTACTACTCCAGAAACACACAATAAATGGTCATTAAGAGCTTCAGCTACTGGAGAATTAATTTTTGACAACGTAAAAGTTCCTAAAGAAAATTTATTACCGAACAAATCTGGATTGGGAGCACCACTTGGATGTTTAGATTCAGCACGTTACGGAATTGCTTGGGGTGCTATTGGTGCTGCGATGGATTGTTATGATACTGCTTTACGTTATTCTAAAGAACGTGTTCAGTTTGGCAAACCTATTGGAGCAACGCAATTGCAACAAAAGAAATTAGCCGAAATGATTACCGAAATCACTAAAGCACAATTATTGACTTGGAGATTAGGGGTATTGAGAAATGAAGGAAGAGCAACATCGGCACAAATTTCGATGGCCAAACGTAACAACGTAAACATGGCGGTTGAAATCGCTCGTGAAGCACGTCAAATGTTAGGTGGTATGGGTATTACTGGAGAATATTCAATCATGCGTCATATGATGAACTTAGAATCGGTATTAACTTACGAAGGAACACATGACATTCACTTGTTGATTACTGGAATGGATGTGACTGGATTTTCAGCATTCAAATAATAGAACAATAGTTATTATTTATAGAAAAAGCTTCACCATTGTGTGGAGCTTTTTTATTTTTGCACTATTAAATCCCTACTTATGACAATCCAACATATCAATACCAAAATTCAACCTCAGAAGGATAAATTACTCAATCATTCATTGTATGCTCAAATTAAATCAATAGACGATTTGCATTACTTTTTGGAAAGTCACGTTTATGCCGTTTGGGATTTTATGTCTTTATTGAAGGCGTTACAGCAGAAATTAACCTGTACGACAACGCCGTGGTTTGCTACCGAAAATACGGAAACACGTTATTTAATTAATGAAATTGTTCTGGCGGAGGAATCGGATTTGACTTTATACGGAAAAAGACAAAGTCACTTCGAAATGTACATTGACGCTATGAAATCATGCGGTGCCAATACATTACCGATGGAAGCTTTTTTAGAAAAAGTAGTGGAAACCAATAATATTTTCATTGCTATTAAAAACAGTGATTTACACCCTAATATCAAAGCTTTTTTGGAATTTACGTTCCGAATTATTGAAGAAGGACAACCACATAAAATCGCAGCAGCATTTACTTTTGGAAGAGAAGACTTGATTCCGACTATGTTTACCGAAATTCTAAAAAACTTTAAGATTAATTTTCCAGAAACCGATTTATCACAATTGATATATTATTTCGAAAGACATATCGAATTGGATGCCGATGAACACGGACCAATGGCCATGCAAATGATTTCCGAATTGTGTGGAGACGACACTCAAAAATGGGTGGCAGTTGAAGAAACATCCATTTTAGCTTTAGAAAAAAGAATTGGGTTGTGGGATGCTATCGAAGAACACATTCACGCAGAAGTTTCGAGCGCGGTGTAAAGTTCTCAATATTGAAAATACTTAGTGAAACACAATAATTAAAGCAAAGCTTCTCTATTTGAGGAGCTTTCTTTATTTTTAACAAAATTTGCAACATGTTTTCTTCACAAGACCGATTAGACAGAGCGTATAAAAATGCCAAACGTATTCCGTTTGACACCAATTCTAAATTTATATTGTTCAGCGATTGTCATCGTAGTGATGGGAGTTTTGCTGATGATTTTGCGAATAATCGCAATGTGTACTTCCACGCACTCAATCATTATTGTAAAAACAATTTTCATTACATCGAATTAGGGGATGGAGACGAATTGTGGGAAAATTTGTTTTTTAAAGATATTTTCGAAGCCAATAAAAACGTCTTTCTCTTATTGCAAAAATTCTATTTAGAAGGAAGACTGGATATGATTTGGGGTAACCACGATATGTTTTTCAGAAGCAAAAATAATGTCGAAAAGAGTTTTACCGAATTTTTTGATCCGAATTTAGGCATAAAAGTGCCTTTAATGCCAGGATTGAAATACCAAGAAGCCATTATTTTGGTCAATCAAGAAACCCAACAAGAATTATTTTTAACCCACGGCCATCAGGCCGATTTCATGAATTATGTCGGTTGGAAAATCAATCAATTTTTGGTTCGCGTATTATGGAAACCGCTTCAAATTTGGGGTATTAAAGACCCGACAAGTCCCGCTAAAAACTACGTAGAACTTATCAAAGTTGAGCGCCGTATTAAAGAATGGATTGTAAACAACGGAAATAAAATCACAATAACAGGTCACACGCATCGTCCTCGATTTTCAACACCTAACGACGGTCAAGCTAATTATTTTAACGATGGAAGTTGTGTTCATCCCCGTTCCATAACAGGAATTGAAATTGAAAATGGCGAAATCACGCTCATCAAATGGTATATTGACACCAAAGACGATGGTGTACTTCAAATTGTGAAAGAAAATTTGCAAAAATCGGAGAAGCTAGAGGATTATAAAAATTAACTCTCAGGAGCCAACTCTACCTCTAAGCCATCAAGTCCTTCGGTAATATGAATTTGACAGCCCAAACGGCTGTTTTCTTTTACATTATAAGCTTCCCAAAGCATTGCTTCTTCGTCTTGTCCCATTTCTGGAAGAGGAATATCATTTAAAACATAGCATTGGCAAGAAGCACACATGGCCATTCCACCACAAATACCAATAGTGCCTTCGGGAGCCAATTCGTAGGCGCGAACCAACTCCATAATATTCATGTTCATGTCGGTTGGGGCCTGAACACTGTGGGTAATTCCGTCTCGGTCGGTTATTTTTATGGTAACGTCTTGTGCCATTTTAATTTTTTTCAAAAATAAGGATATTTCAATAAAAATAGTATATTTGGATTCCTTTTAAAGGGGGATTAGCTCATTTGGCTAGAGTGCTTGCCTGGCAGGCAAGAGGTGACCGGTTCGAATCCGGTATTCTCCACAGATTAACCAAAAACCAAACCAAAATTCTAAAAGCCTCAAGGTGTTAGCCTTGAGGCTTTTTTATTTTGTAAATATGAAGATTTTTCTTTTTTTATTTTTCAATAATTTCGATTTTTGTAACCCCAAATGTATCAATCGATGAAAAAACAGGTTTATTTAATAGTTGTTACACTATTGTTTTTTAGTTCCTTTCTTTTTGCCCAAGAAAAAATAATTACGCAACTTCCTGATTCAACAACTTATTGGAAAAGAAAGAATAAAGTGGGTTTTGATGTTAGCGAAACAGCCTTTATGAATTGGAGTGCTGGAGGAAATAATTCTATTTCGGGATTATTGAAAGGTAATTTTATCAGGAAATATGAACATAGACATCTAAAATGGCATAATGAACTAATAGTTCGTTATGGTATAAGCAAGCAAGATGGAGTGAGTGCCCGAAAAACTGAAGACATACTGCAGTTAAATTCTACTTTTGGATATAGAAAGGATACCATTTCCAATTGGTTTTATTCTTCCAAATTTAATTTCAATACCCAATTTACAAATGGTTTTGCTTATCCTAATACCGATAGAGCCATCTCTAAGTTTTTTGCTCCGGCTTATGTGTTTCTTGGAGTAGGGACTGAATATTTTAATAAGAATGAAAACTTGAATTTATACTTTTCACCATTAACTCAAAAAACAACTTTAGTTTTAGACGAAAGACTTGCAAATGAAGGAGCTTTTGGAGTTACCAAAGCATTATATGATAGTAATGGAAAAATTATTGAGAAGGGAGAAAAATCAAGGACTGAATTGGGGATTTTAGTGACTGGTAAGCATAAAAGTGAAATTTATAATAATGTTTTTATGGAAAACAGAGTGGTTTTTTACACTGACTATTTGAATAATTTTGGAAACATTGATGTGAATTGGCAAATGCAATTCGATTTAATTGTAAACAAATATGTCTCGGCTAATATTGGGACTCATATTATCTATGACGATGACATTAAAGCCAAAAAAGAGGTAGATGGGGAACAAGTTACCCTCGGGCCAAGACTGCAACTTAAACAATTATTAGGAATAGGTTTGGCTTATGAATTTTAATAAAAACGCTCACCAAATAAAGTGAGCGTTTTTTATTTTTAAGCTTCTGGCGCTAATCGTTTTTCTCTTCTGTCTCGTAACCAATATTTGGTTCGTTTTACCAAGTAGAACATTACTGGAACCATTACTAGAGTTAATACCGTAGCATATGTCAATCCGAAGATAATGGTCCAAGCCAATGGTCCCCAGAAAATCACATTGTCTCCTCCCATATAAAAATGTGGATTAAAATCGGTTACTAATCCGAAGAAATCAAAATTTAATCCAATCGCTAATGGAATTAACCCCAATACAGCGGTTAAGGCCGTTAATAATACTGGACGCAAACGTGATTTCCCGGACTCGATGATAACTTCTTTTATTTGTTCTATTGATAAATCATCGTGACTTTGTAAGTGATTATCGGCTACTTTTTTATCCATTAATAGCACGAAGAAGTCCATTAATACAATTCCGTTTTTAACTACAACTCCCGCCAATGAAATGATTCCCATCATGGTCATTAATCCCACAAAATCCATACGAGCAATTACATATCCGTAGAATACTCCACTCAAACTTAATAACACCGTAAACATGATGACTAATGTTTTAGATACCGAGTTAAACTGCAATACGATAATGGTTGTAATCCCTGCAATAGCAAGGAACAGTGCAAACATAAGGAAAGCCATTTCCTTGCTTTGTTGTTCTTGTTCCCCAGAAAAAGAGAAGGTAATATCGCCTGCTAATTTATAATCTTTTAATTCTGTTTTAATCGTTTCTACAATTGCGTTGGGATTATAATCTGTTAATACATTCGAATAGACTGTCATAATACGTTTGTAGTCTCTACGTTTAATCTGATTATATGTTTTGGTTTTTTGAGTAGAGGCTACTGCCGAAATAGGCACTTGCATAATCTGTCCGTTATTTGGATTACGATAGGTCAACGGCTGATTGAACAAGACGCTTTCGTTTTTACGTTGGTCTTCTTGCAAACGCATTACGATATCATAATCATCATCACCTTCCTTATATGTTGAAATTTCTTGACCATAGACTGCACGACGCAACGTAAATCCAGCCATTCCAGTAGAAGCACCAAGACTACCTGCATTGGCTCTGTCAATTTTAACTTCCAACTCAGGGCTTTCTTTATTAATGTCAACTTTTAATTTTTCGATACCAGGAATATTTTTACTGTTTAAGAAAGCAATCATCTTGTCTGCCTCTTTTAACATTTCCTCGTAATTGGTTCCTTTCAATTCGATACTAACAGGATAACCAGCAGGTGGTCCAGCGGCATCTTTTTCAACCGTAACTGAAGCTCCTGGAATGGCTTTAATTTTAGCACGAACTTCTTCCATCACATCGGCCGTATTGATGTCTTTTCTGAATTTGAATTCAGAGAAATTAACCGTTACTTTTCCTTTATGTGGTGTCTCCGATTGTGATCCTAAATCAACTTGCGGATTGGTAGCTCCAACACCCACTTGTGCTACAATAGATTCGGCCAAGAAATCTTCTTTCGTTTCTGGGTCTATGTATTTGTTTAAGACGTTTATCACTTGTTTTTCAATAAAAACGGTAGCTTTATTCGTTTTAGCAATATCGGTTCCTTGCGGATATTCGATGTAAGCAATTACTTGATTTGGAATATTTTCAGGAAAAAACAACGAATTAGTTGGAAATACGACTACTAATAAAATAGACAGAAACAACATTCCAACAATACCTGCAAAAGCTTTCCAAGCATTGGTTTTATTTAAGATTTTGTCCAACATTGCTTTGTATTTTTCTTCCATTCTTGGAAAGAACTCATGCTGAAAATCCTGAGTCCATTGGTACAATTTCAAATGATATAACCACATTAAGGCAACAGCAATTAAAGACAAATGTCCAATACCTCGCATTAATTTTGAATCATAAATATTCCCTGGAATTACAAATAATGCACCTATAATTAATAAAAAGATAGTGTATTTTTTTACCGATTGTCTGGAGATGTTTTTATCTTCAATATCCATAGAGCCACCTGTCATCGCTGCATTTACGACCATTGCCACAAATAATGAAGCACCCAGTGTAACTGAAAGTGTTAATGGAAAATATTGCATAAATTGTCCCATTGTTCCAGGCCATAAGGCAAATGGTAAAAAGGCCATTAAAGTAGTTGCTGTTGATGAGATTACAGGCCAAGCAATTTCGCCAATACCAATTTTGGAAGCCTGCATTCTTGGCATTCCTTTTTTCATGTTGGCAAAAACGTTATCGACGACGACAATTCCATCATCTACTAACATTCCTAATCCCATTACCAATCCAAACAATACCATAGTGTTCATTGTGACTCCAATTGCCGAAAGCAAAGTGAAAGCAATGAAGATAGATAAAGGAATCGCAGCTCCAACAAATAAGGAATTACGCAATCCCATAGTAAACATAAGTACAATCATTACCAATACCACACCAAAAATAATGTGATTGGTTAACTCATCTACTTGGTGTTCTACACGTGAGGATTGATCGTTGGTTAAAGTTACATTTAAGTCCTTCGGCAGCACCTTTTCTTGTGCTTTTTTAATTACTTCTTTTACTTGGTCTATTGCTGAAATCATGTTTTGACCTGAACGTTTTTTTACGTTCAGCATGACTACTTCTTCGTTGTGTTCACGTGCATAAGTGGTACGTTCTTTTTCTTTAAAATTAATAGTTGCAATATCTTTTAGATAAACCGAACCACCATATGATTTTACAATAATACTTTCTAATTCTTTCGGATCAGAAATTTCTCCCACAATACGAATGTTATTTCTTGAACCTTGTGCCACTAAGTTTCCACCTGAAAGCGTCATATTCTCGTAACGAACTGCGCTTTGAATATCATCGAAACTTACTTGAGCGGCGTTCATTTTATAAACGTCAATAGCAATTTCTACTTCTTTGTCATCTACTCCAAGAATATCTACCGCTTTAACTTCCGAAATATCTTCAATTTCATCTTCCAGATATTCACCGTATTTTTTAAGTTGTTGCGCAGTATAATTTCCTTTTAGATTAATATTCAAAATGGGAACTTCTTCGGCAATATTAACGGTAAAAACGTTTGGTTCAACCTTACTTCCGTTGTCCATATTGGGCCAATCGGTGTCTGCTTTTGATAAATCGACTTTATCTTTAACTTTGGCTTTGGCTTCTTCTACAGTAATATCGTCTTCAAATTCGACAATAATCATTCCGTAATCTTGAAACGAGCTTGAGGTTACTTTAGTAACGCCACTAATATTTTTGATATTATCTTCCAAAGGCTTTGTAATCAGTTTTTCAACATCTTCTGCTGAATTTCCTGGAAAAATGGAAGAGATATAGGTTTTGTTTTCGATGATTTCAGGGAAATCTTCACGCGGCATCGTGATGTAGGCATAAATACCTGTGATGACAATAATACACGTTAAAATGTATACTGTTACACGATTATCTACTGCCCAACTTGAAATACCAAATTCTTTTTGTTGATGGCTCATATTTTTTAGTTTAGAGGATTAGGGGTTTAAAAGACTAATGTTGTATTTACTTTTAAACACTCAAACTGTTTTAATTTTTTGTGTATATGAAATTTGAAATTGTAAAGGTTAGTTTATTTGGATACTAAGAAATAAACCAACAAAACCTTTTTCGACAAACGACTAACCTTTAATTTCAATATTAAAATGTTACTTTCATTCCTTCAGAAACAGTATTTGCTCCTTCAGTAACGATAATATCTCCAGTGTTTAAGCCTGATGTGATTTCGGTAACACTATTTGCGTTTTGACCTACTTTAATCATTGTTTTTTTAGCAACACCGGTGTTGTTTTTAGCGTCATTAATAACAAATACGAATTTATTTCCACTTGCATCTTGCTGAATGATATTGGTTGGAACTACAATAGCAGCCGCTTTTGTATAATCGACAATTTTTAATTTTGCCACTTGATTAGGACGTAATAAACCTTCTGGATTAGGAACGCTAACTTCTATCCCAAAACTTCTGTTAGCAGGATTGATAGTTTTTGCCACTTGACGAATTTTTCCTTGGTATTCTTTACCTATAGATGTAATTGAAGTTTGAACAGATGTGCCTACTTTAACTTTTCCAACATACGATTCAGGAACGGCTGTGCTTACATACATTTGACTTAAATTCACAATACGCATTAAGCCTTGTGGGTTAGCTGAAACGACTTGTCCTCTTTCTACAAAGACTTCGTCTACTACTCCGCCAAAAGGGGCTCTGATTATAGTTTTTGCAATTTGCGCTTTCATTTGGTTAACCGATTTTGATAAGCTAACCATTTGTGTTTGTGCTTGTAAATATTGGATTTCTGAACCAATTTTTTGATCCCATAATCTTTTTTGACGATCAAAAGTAGTTTTAGCCAATTCATATTGAGTTTGGATGCTTGCTAGTTGTTGGCTCATACCACCGTCATCAACTTTTCCTAACACTTGTCCTTTGGTTACTACTTGTCCGGCTTTTACATTTAGAGAAATAAGAGCACCTGGCATTTCCGGTTGAACTAAAACATTTTGATTGGTATCAATATTACCTTGAATTTCTAGGTAATGACTAAAAGTAGTGTCCTTAACGGTAATTACTTCCACTAATGCTTCATCAGTTTTTACATTTGTAGCGGCTAAAGCGGCATCAATTTTGGTTAAATCAGCTTGAAGTAAATCTCTTTTCGCTTTCAATTCAGTATAATTTTTTGCTTGAATTAAAGAGTCTATAGTGTTCTCTTTGTTTCCGCAAGCAAAAAGGAATAAAGATGTAATAGTTATAATTAATGTCTTTTTCATATTGTGTTTGAATTAGTTTTTATTGATGATTTTTTCTAATGTCGCTCTTTTGTTGATTACATCAACCATAGCTTGTAAATAGCTTTGTTGTGCTGTATATAATTGACGTTGTGCCTCAGTAAACTCAAAACTGGTAGATAAACCTTCTTTGAATTTTATTTGTTGTTTGCTTTCAATACGCTCTGATAATTTTAATGTGCTTTTGGCCGAATTATATTGAGCTACACTATATTCGTAATCACTTTTTGTTTTTTGATATTGAAGTTTTAGTGTTTGTTCTGTTTCAATTAATTTAGTTTTAGCTTGTTCGAAAGCAATTTTAGCTTGTGCTGTTTTTGAGTTTCTACCAAAAGAACTGAAAATAGGAACATTTAATCCTACGCCAAGATTCGAAAAGTTATACCATTTATTGTCTGAATTGAACATAGTAAATTCTTTCCCGAAAGTATTGTAGCCAAAATTTAATTGGGCGGCTAACGATGGCAATGCTTTGCTTTTTTCTAATTTTAGTATTAATCGTTTTGATTCTTCTAGGTTTTTACCAATTTGATAATCTATATTATTTTGCACTTCAAAATTTTCATTAAGTAAGGCTAAATCAATATTATTAGTTGTTAGTGCATCTAACTTATCGGTTAAGACAATTTGTTCATTCAATTCGATTCCCATTAATAGTTTTAGCATATTAGTAGCAATAGTTTTCATGCGGGTAGCATAATCAAGTGTACTATTGACTGAAGCTAAAGTAATTTGAATACGTTCTACCGCTTCTTCTTCTAGAAAACCATTTTTATAGGTTTCGCGAGTATCGTTTAAGGTCTTTTCAAGAATTTTCTTGTTGCGTTCTACAATAACAATGCTTTCTTCTGCCAATAAAACATTTCCATAGGCATTGGTTGTCAATTCGGTAATTTCTTGAGCTGTTTTTTTCTGAGCATTTTCAGAAATTTTCAAATAGGTTTTAGCTGATTCCAATCCAACTAAATAAGAACCGTCAAATATTAACTGGCTCAGTGTTAAAGTCCCAACCATATTGTGTTTTAAGCCAAAACCGATTACACTTATTTCGTCTGGTGGCGCGGAAGGATTAAAATTGGTCGCTTCAACTCCTTGTTTCTGAATTTCAAAAGTATTTTGGTAACCCAAATTTCCGTTCAATTGAGGTAAACCCATTGCGGTTGTTTCCCATTTTTTTTGTTTGGCAGCTTCCAAATCACGGCTTGCATTAATAGAGTTGTAATTATTTTTAACGGCATAATCAATAGCTTCTTTTAAAGAATAGGAAAGATTTTTTGAATCCTGTGCAAATAGATTCGCTTGTGTGATTATGACTAAGAACAAAATGATTTTTCTCATTGGTTATAGTTTGTGTATTAGTAATTGTTTTTCAAGTTCTTGTATTCCTTTTTCGGTAGCCATAGCTCTGGTGTGGTATTCTAAAGCTTCCATTTCTAAATACAATGCTTCGCTCTCTAGTTGTGTTGTCTCATTAATACTAAATATTAAAGTGTAGTAAAACTTTATATACGCTTCAATATTTACATCTTTTCTGTAGAGCCCCTGGCTTATTCCTTTTTTTATGTTTTGGGCAAACATCTCGCTACAATCCTCGATCTCGTTTTCTAGGAGTTTATCGTAAATTTCTGGATAATGTTTTTTTAATTGATAAACGGGTGATGTATCGGCATTTTGAAACATCTCTTTAAAGAGTCTTCTAATTTCAAAGTTCTCCTGTATGGCATTGAAATTTTTAGCGATAATTTCATCAATGATTTCATGAATTTTATTGTGAATTATTTTTGTGGCTTCTCCAATTAAAACTTCTTTATTGCTGAAATATTTATAAATGGTTTTTTTTGAAATACACATTTCACAGGCAATATCATCCATAGTAACGCTTTTGAAACCAAGTTTCAAAAACATCTCCGTCGCTTTTGCTATGATTTTATGTTTCATTTTGTTGTATAAAAAAAATCAAAATGTTAATTCTGATTTTAAAATTCTTGGCAAAGATAGACAGGAAACTTTTAATACTAAAATAG
This sequence comes from Bacteroidota bacterium, assembly GCA_040385625.1. Taxonomy (GTDB): domain Bacteria; phylum Bacteroidota; class Bacteroidia; order Flavobacteriales; family Flavobacteriaceae; genus Flavobacterium. The sequence goes on along the minus strand of JAZKHA010000008.1, from coordinate 50,092 downwards.
TTTCCATAGTATTTACAAAATTTTAACATTTTCTTAATTTTGCCATTGTAACAGAATTGGAGTACTTTAGCTGAAATTTTTTACTACATGCACCCGGTTTCATATTATCAAGACGTAATTTCTGCACATTTTTCTGTTTTAAAAATAGATAAGCAACCTACTAATCTATACGAACCCATTCGTTATATTTTATCGTTAGGAGGGAAGCGAATGCGTCCTGTTTTAACTTTGATGACAGCTGAAATTTTTAATACAGATTGCAAAAAGGCATTAAATGCAGCTACTGCGGTTGAGGTTTTTCATAATTTTTCATTGATTCATGATGATATTATGGACGATGCACCTTTGCGTCGTGGGAACAAAACGGTTCATGAGAAATGGAATGTGAACACAGGGATTCTTTCCGGGGATGCCATGCTAATTTTAGCCTATCAATATTTTGAAGCATATGAACCAAAAATTTTTAGAGAATTAGCTCAATTATTTAGTAAAACTGCGTTAGAAGTTTGCGAAGGGCAACAGTATGATGTAGATTTTGAAACGCGTGACGATGTTACCGTTTTGGAATACTTAAAAATGATTGAGTACAAAACCGCTGTTTTAGTAGGTGCTGCCATGAAAATGGGAGCTATTGTTGCTGAAACATCTGATGAAAATGCTAATTTGATTTATGATTTTGGACTTAATTTAGGTATTGCTTTTCAGCTTCAAGATGATTATTTAGATGCTTTTGGTGATCCGGAAACTTTTGGAAAGCAAGTAGGAGGGGATATTATTGAAAACAAAAAAACCTTCTTGTATTTAAAGGCAGTTGAGTTTGCTTCAGCTCAAGAAAAAGAGCAATTGTTGCATTTGTTTTCTGTTCAACCTTCAGATAATACAGATAAAATAAATTCAGTAAAAGAAATTTTCACTACTTCCGGAGCCAGTTTGGCAACTCAGGAAGCCATAAAAGAGTTTACCTTTGAAGCTTTTAAAACGTTAGAGAAAATGGATATCGAAGCGGATAAAAAAGAGATACTAAGGGCTTTTGGCGAAAACTTGATGAGTAGAAATGTTTAGAAATAGCAACAACAATGACAATACTCAATTGTTGATATTGTCATTGCTGTTGAAAATTGAAATTAAGAAATGTTTATAGTGCCTCAAAATACTGATTTACTCCTTTCTGAAGCCCAGAAAGAGGAGTTGTATATAAAACTCGTTGAGCAAATCAATAAGGATTTTACACTGGCGAATGAAAGTGTCGATTTTCCAATTTCAGTTTCTCCTATTGATTTAAAAATTCAGCTGCACGAAAAAATATATAGATTAATTCAGCATAAATTTGCCGAATATCTCAATTTACTTTACATCATAGATGTTTCCGAAGACCAAATTAAAAAACTTAACGGTTCCGATATTACAGAACTAGCCGAACAAGTTGCTTTTTTAATTCTTAAAAGAGAATGGCAAAAGGTTTGGTTTCGAAATAAATACTAAGGTTGCTTCGCTAACTTTTCTGCAATTGCCGGTGTTGGAATCAATCTGAAATCGGGTGTTTTTTTCAAATCGACTTCCATGAATAGTTTAGAATCCTCAAGAAAATCGTTTTGTATAAGGTAGTTGCCATTAATAAACCAATTTTCTACAAATGAAGCATATTGATTGTTTTCACTTGTGAAATTCGTGTCGCAATGATTAAAAAGTATGTTTTCAAACAAGAATGAACTCATACTTTCGTAGTTGCCTTTGATTAAACTCCCAAGTACTACCCCTTTTTTAAATCCAGACACAACACTGTTTTTGATTTTGAACATTGTTTTTTCCTTCAAATAAATAGCCTCGCTAGAAATCCCATTAGCGGTATTGTTGTCGTTGATTATGGTTAAATAATCAGCATCAACACGGGTCGTTTTTTTGTTCAAGTCTACATTGGAAGCTACATCATATGAATCGATTTCTATAGCTCTAGAGCCATCTGGACTTGAAATAAAAGAGTTACGCATTGCAATAGAATTGTTTATTTTGCATTGAACACCTTCTGTGAAATCAAAATCATCATCAAGGGCCTTAAAAGAAATTAAATTTTTAGTATCAATAACGCCACCATAAAATTCAAAAGAATCATCTCCAGAAAAACTAACTTGAACGCATTCTAGTATCGTTTTTTTCCCTACACCCGCTAGAGACAAACCATTTAAATTTTTGGGATTTTTCCCTTTTTTTCCAGCAAATTCAATTCGTACGTATTTTAAAATACCCGAATAGCTTTCTGGATTTGTACCTCCATATATGTTGTAGCTTACATCAAAATTGAAAGGTAATTGGCCTGAAAATTTATTTATTGGAGCATCTCCCATGATAACAATTCCTCCCCAGTCGCCTGCTTTTCTTTCAGAATCACCTTTGTTTGAGGTAAAAACAATTGGATTAGTTTCTTCTCCTATGGCCAGTATTTTTGCTCCTTTTGTAATTATTAGACAACCATTAGTTTCAAAATCACCTCTTACTACGGTTCCGGGTTCTATAAATAGTATGGCGCCATTAGTTAAATAAACGTTTCCTGCAAGTAGATACGTTTCGTTTTTGGTTAGTACTTTGTCATTAGCGATTACGCCTTGCAAGATGGTTGTGACTTGTCTGTACTCTGAAGTTTTGGGTTTGAAGTTGGTCCAGTTTTTAAACCAATTCGGACTTCCGTAAATTCCCTTGTTTAATTGTGCATTTGATGAGATAATTTGAAACAGCATTAAGAATAAAGTAATTTTTTTCATAGCCTTAAGATTAATAATGAATATTTCTCTTTTTTGAGTTTTCAACATTAAAACTAATTCTTAGCGTAAGAAAAAAAGTACGGTTTTTCAGTACATTTTGTTAAACTTTTAACTTTTGAAGTTAATTTAGAATATTATTCTAACAAAAGGCATCCAGGGGTCAGAATAAAGGCGGTCAGTTTTATCATGAAGCACATTGTATCGTAATCCGATAGTGAAGTTTTCAGAACGATAACCAGCGCCTAAAAAGAGTGCGGTATTCCAAAAATTATCTTTCAATGAACCACCAGTAGTTTGGTAATTCACATTTGCTCTTAATTGTTCCAGTTCTGAAGAAAGTTGGATGAAATCGACAGGATTGATAATTCCTACGATACTTCCTCCATAAATCCAAGCGTTGTATTCTCCACTGCTTTTAACATAACTGCCGTTTAAGCCAAGTCCTAAACTCACTTTCGAATTTACATTATAATACATGGTTGGCGACAGGGCTATGTTGGTAAAACCGCTCCCTATATTGAATCCTATTCCTCCTCCAAAGTTTACCTTTTTCCAAAATTCACTTTTAGGTTTGGGGATAGAGTCGTTTTGAGCTTCTAAAATTGACGAATTTAAAATTAATCCTAAAAAAACTATCGATTTGATAATGTTTCGTTTAAATTTAGAGATCATAACAAATATTTAGAAATTGTACAGATAAATGTACTATTTTATTGATTAGTTTCCAGCAAAAGTTTATACTTTTGCATAAATTTTTTTAACCAAAATCGTCTTCAGACAGAATTATGGATAGGTTTTCCTTTTTAAACGCAGCACATACGGCTTTTTTTGCCGATTTATACGACCAATATTTACAAAATCCAGATAGCGTTGAGCCAAGTTGGAGGAGTTTTTTCCAAGGATTTGACTTTGCTAATGAGTTTGGTAGTCCAGCGGATCAATTGTCAGTTATGGCGAGCGCGAGCACTCCAGTTGCTGGTGATGCTGGTAAATTGCAAAAAGAATTCAATGTTCTTAAACTGATTGACGGGTACAGAACCCGTGGACATTTATTTACACAAACCAATCCAGTTCGTGATAGGAGAACCTATTCTCCGGATTTAAAAATCGAGAATTTCGGATTATCAACTGCCGATTTAGATATCGTTTTTGATGCTGCTAAAGTGGTCAACCTAGCGCCATGTTCGTTAAAAGATATTATCAAACATTTAGATAACGTATACTGTCAGCACATTGGAGTGGAGTATATGTACATTCGTGATCCAAAAACGATTGATTGGATTCAACGTCGTTTAGATATCAATGACAATTTACCGAATTTCAATACCGATCAGAAAAAACGCATTCTTAAGAAATTAAACGAAGCGGTTTCTTTTGAAAACTTCTTACACACCAAGTATGTTGGGCAAAAGCGTTTCTCTTTAGAAGGAATCGAATCGGCTATTCCAGCTTTAGATTTCTTAATCGAAGCGGCTGCCGAAAAAGGTGTAGAGCAATTCGTAATGGGAATGGCACACCGTGGTCGTTTGAATGTATTGGCAAATGTTTTCGGAAAACCAACTCAGGATATTTTCTCTGAATTTGACGGAAAAGATTACGATGACGATGCCTTATTTGACGGTGACGTAAAATACCACTTGGGATTAACGGCCGACAGAAAAACGCAAACTGGAAAAAATATCAATATTAATTTAGCACCAAACCCTTCGCATCTTGAAACAGTAGGAGCGGTTATTGAAGGAATTACACGTGCTAAACAAGATAAATACTATCCTGAAGATTTCTCAAAAGTATTGCCTATCGCTGTTCACGGTGATGCGGCTGTTGCTGGACAAGGAATTGTATATGAAATTATTCAAATGGCGAAGTTGGATGGTTATAAAACCAACGGAACCATTCATATCGTATTAAATAACCAAGTTGGATTTACGACTAACTACTTAGACGCCCGTTCTTCAACTTATTGTACAGATGTAGCAAAAGTAACATTGTCTCCAGTACTTCACGTAAACGCTGATGATGCCGAAGCAGTAGTACATGCTATGTTGTTCGCTTTAGAATACCGTATGGAATTCAAACAAGACGTATTCATCGATTTATTAGGGTATAGAAAATATGGACATAATGAAGGAGATGAACCTCGTTTTACCCAACCAAAATTATACAAAGCGATTGCTAAACAAAAAAACCCTAGAGATCTTTATGCTGAAAAATTAAAAGCAGAAGGTGCCATAGATGGAAATTTTGTTAAAAGCTTAGAAGAAGAATACAAAGCTTCTTTGGAGGAAAATCTGGAAGCCTCTCGTAAAAAAGATTTGACCATCATCACTCCATTCATGCAAAACGAATGGAAAGGTTTCGAACAAGTGGAAGCAGAAGGAATGCTTCAAAAATATGATACTAAAGTAAGTAAAGCAATAATCGAAGCGGTTGCAAAAACCGTAACCGAATTGCCTGCAGATAAAAAATTCATCAGCAAAATCACGAAATTAATCGGAGACCGAAAAACAATGTTTTTCGAAACAGATAAATTGGATTGGGCTATGGGTGAAATGTTAGCCTACGGATCTTTATTGACGGAAGGATACGATGTTCGTATTTCTGGTCAGGACGTAGAACGTGGTACTTTCTCACACCGTCACGCGGTAGTTAAGGTCGAAGATTCAGAAGAAGAAGTAATCTTATTGGATCACGTTCCTAACAAAAAAGGAAATTTCTCGGTGTACAATTCTCACCTTTCAGAATATGGTGTTTTAGGATTCGAATATGGGTATGCTTTGGCAAACCCGAATGCTTTAACGATTTGGGAAGCACAATTTGGAGATTTCGGTAACGGAGCTCAAATTATGATTGACCAATATATTTCGGCTGCAGAAGACAAATGGAACAACCAAAACGGATTGGTAATGTTATTGCCTCATGGGTATGAAAACCAAGGTGCTGAACACTCTTCAGCTCGTATGGAGCGTTTCTTACAGTTATGTGCGAACCATAATATGTATGTAGCCGATTGTACAACGCCAGCCAACTTCTTCCACTTATTGAGAAGACAAATGGTAACGAAATTCCGTAAACCATTGGTAGTAATGACTCCGAAAAGTTTATTACGTCACCCAGAAGCAGTTTCGTCAGTAACTGATTTTACAAACGGAGAATTCCAAGAAGTAATTGATGATGCGAATGTAAATGCAAAAGATATTAAAACATTGGTATTCTGTACGGGTAAATTCTACTACGACTTAAAAGCGGAAAGAGAAGCCAACGGAAGAAAAGATGTGGCTTTGGTAAGAATCGAACAATTGTTCCCGTTACCGGTAGCACAAATGAAAGCGATTATTGCCAAATATCCGAATGCAGACGATTACGTTTGGGCTCAGGAAGAACCAAGAAATATGGGAGCGTTTGGTTTCATGTTGATGAATTTCAACGAAGTAAAATTTAGAGTAGCCTCTCCTAAAGCATATAGTGCACCAGCAGCGGGTAGTTATGTACGTTCTAAAAAACGTCATGCCGCAGCCATTGCCATGGTTTTTGATAAAAACCTATTTCAATAAAAATTGTATTTTTGATAATCAGATAAATAACAACACTTTATAAAATTATAACCGATGATTTTAGAAATGAAAGTCCCTTCACCGGGAGAGTCAATCAAGGAAGTAGAAATTGCCACTTGGTTAGTAAAAGATGGAGACTATGTAGAAAAAGACCAAGCCATTGCTGAGGTTGATTCCGATAAAGCTACGTTAGAATTACCTGCTGAAGTAAGCGGTATTATTACGCTTAAAGCAGAAGAAGGAGATACTGTTGCCGTTGGTGCTGTAGTATGTTTAATCGACACAGAAGGTGCAAAACCAGAAGGTGGTTCAGCAGCTCCTGCAGCGGAGAAAAAAGAAGAAGCACCTAAAGCTGAAGCGCCAAAAGCAGCTCCAGTTCAAGAAGCTACTTATGCAACAGGTTCGGCTTCACCAGCCGCTAAAAAAATATTAGCTGAGAAAAATATTCAACCTTCAGAAATTGTAGGTTCAGGTAAAGGTGGTAGAATTACAACTGAAGATGCTGCCAATGCAGTGCCTTCTATGGGAACACCAACAGGTGGTTCTCGTGGTTCTGAACGATCTAAATTATCAATGTTACGTCGTAAAGTAGCAGAGCGTTTAGTAGCCGCTAAAAACGAAACAGCCATGTTGACTACTTTTAATGAAGTAGACATGACGGAGATTTATAAATTACGTGATCAGTATAAAGAAGAATTCAAAGCCAAACACCAAATGGGATTAGGCTTTATGTCTTTCTTCACGAAAGCGGTAACACGCGCCTTACAATTGTATCCAGACGTAAACTCTATGATCGACGGTCAAGAGAAAATCTCGTACGATTTCTGTGATATTTCAGTAGCGGTTTCAGGTCCAAAAGGATTAATGGTGCCAGTGATGCGTAATGCAGAATTATTATCGTTCCGTGGAGTAGAAGCAGAAATCAAACGTTTGGCAATTCGTGCTCGTGACGGACAAATTACGGTTGATGAAATGACTGGTGGAACGTTCACGATTTCTAATGGTGGAGTTTTCGGTTCTATGTTATCGACACCAATTATCAATCCTCCGCAGTCAGGTATTCTTGGAATGCACAACGTAGTAGACAGAGCTATCGTGAAAAACGGTCAAATCGTTATCGCTCCAGTTATGTTTGTTGCCTTATCGTACGATCATAGAATCATCGACGGACGTGAGTCAGTTGGTTTCTTAGTAGCAGTTAAAGAAGCATTGGAAAACCCAACAGAAATCTTATTGGGTGGTAATCCAAGAAAAGCATTGGAATTATAGACTTCGACAAGCTCAGTCTGACAAAATATAAATCCCAAATTCGAAAGAGTTTGGGATTTTTTGTTGAATTAAATTATTTTTCACAACATTTTTAATACAAAGATTTTTTTATCTTTAGCAAAAGGTAAGAAATCTAATTTAATTCAAATATGCCAATAAATAAACAAATAGCTAACGTCATTAAAAAATCACTTGCTAAAATTGATTTTAGTAAACTTGAAGAAAAGTGTACTAACGAAGCTCAAACTAGACAATATCTTATTGAGCCAATTATTGAAATTTTAGGCTACAGCAGAATGGATGATATGCTTACCGAAATTAATGCAGGTTGGGGACAAAAAAATGATAAAGCTGATATCGGGTTATTGATTAGAGGTAAAAACCCTGAAATTATTGTTGAATGTAAAAAATACGGAAAAACGTTAACAGATAAAGAAGCTTGGCAATTAAATGGATATTTCATTAATACTCCAAGTTGTAAGTTGGGAATATTAACAAACGGATTGGAATGGAGAATTTATAGTGCAAATGAAGCAAATAAAGAAACTAGTTTAAATGTAAATCCATTTTTAGTATTTGATTTTAATGAAATAAATGATGCTTTAATTGATAATTTATCCAAATTACATAAAAACAATATTGATATAAAAGAGTTGCTAGAAGAAGCAACTGATTTCTATTTCTTACAAGGCTTTTCAGCTGCATTTGCTAATGAGTTATATGATCCTTCTGATGATTTTATCAAAGCTATTTTCAATAGAATGAATGGCAAAAGAATGACTGACCCAATTAAATTAAAAATACGAGAACAAATTAGTTCTACTTCTATTCAAAAAGCACTCAAGAAAGTAATTGAAGAAGAATCTAAAAATGGTAGTTTAATTATTACTACAGCTGAAGAATTAAAAATATATCACACAATTAAAACAATTCTAATTCATAAAAGAGAAATTGATGCAGATAGAATTTCTTATAGAGATCAGAAAAATAGTTTCAATATTTTAGTTGATGATAATAACAAAAAAATCATTTGTAAAATCATTTGTTCAAGAAATAATTACTCACTTGAAATTAATGGAATAAAACACGATGTCAAAGGAATTGAAAGTGTTGTAGCAATGAAAAAACAACTTTTAGATGCAGCAATGGTTTATTTTCAAAAATAATTCTTGATTTAATTTTTTACTGAAATCCTGTTTATTAAACTAGACGGGATTTTTTGTTTATTTGTATTTATGAAGCAAAACCAAAAACAAGCGGCGATAGGGTTTATTTTTATCACTTTATTGATTGATGTTATCGGACTGGGAATTATTATTCCGGTAATCCCAAAATTGATAGAGGAACTCATTCAGGGGGATGTAAGTGAAGCAGCCAAATATGGAGGATGGTTGACTTTCGCTTATGCCATTACACAATTTGTTTTTGCCCCTTTAGTCGGAAACTTGAGCGATAAATACGGAAGAAGACCTGTTTTGTTGCTTTCTCTTTTTGGGTTTAGTTTAGATTATTTGCTGTTGGCATTTGCGCCTACCATTACTTGGCTTTTCATTGGTAGAATCATAGCTGGAATTACAGGAGCCAGTATTACAACAGCTTCAGCCTATATTGCAGACATCAGTAATGATGAAAATCGCGCCAAAAATTTCGGAATGATTGGTGCTGCGTTCGGATTTGGATTTATCATTGGACCCGTAATTGGAGGGTTGTTGGGGCAATATGGAGCGCGTGTTCCTTTTTATGCCGCCGCAGTATTATGTTTGCTGAACTTTTTATACGGGTATTTTATTCTACCGGAATCGTTGCCCAAGAAGCACCGCAGAGAATTTGATATTAAACGAGCCAATCCTATAGGATCAATTATCAGTTTGAAAAAGCACCCAAAATTGATTGGATTGGTTTTGGCGGTGTTTATTTTACATACCGCATCACATGCCGTGCAAAGTAATTGGAGTTATTTTACGATGTACCAATTCCAATGGGATGAAAAAATGGTTGGAATTTCGCTAGGTATTGTCGGTTTGTTGGTAGCTATCGTACAAGGAGGATTAATCCGATGGGTCAATCCCAAACTAGGAAATGTAAAAAGTATTTATGTAGGAATGGCTCTATATACCTTAGGTATGTTTTTGTTTGGCATTGCCACGCAAACCTGGATGATGTTTGCTTTTTTGATCCCGTATTGTTTGGGCGGAATTGCAGGACCTGCTTTGCAAGCGGTAATCGCCTCGCAGGCACCCTCTAACGAACAAGGAGAAATACAAGGGATATTAACCAGTTTAATGAGTGCAGCCGCTATCGTGGGCCCGCCATTAATGTCGACTGTATTTTATTATTTTACGCACAATGAAGCGCCATTTAAATTTGCAGGAGCACCATTTGTATTAGGAGGCTTCGGCATGTTATTAAGTACGGTTATTGCTTATGCTTCATTGAAAAAGCACCATGCGTAAAAAATTCAGGAATTCTACAACGCCTTTATCACATACGTCACGATACCCCAGATAATCAACTGGTTGTTTTCGGACACTTTAATGGGTTGAAATTCTTCATTTTCGGGCATTAACAATAAATAATCTTCCTCTAGTTTAATGCGTTTAACAGTGAACTCACCATCAACTAAACAAACGGCAATTTTGTTGTCTCTCGGTTCCAGGCTTCGGTCCACTACCAAAATATCTCTGTCATTAATACCAGCATCAATCATAGAATTTCCTTTTACTTTGATGTAAAAAGTAGCCAAAGGATTTTTAGATAATTCTTTGTTCAAATCGATGGTATTCTCTGTAAAATCAGCTGCCGGAGAGGGAAAACCAGCCGCAACGCCTTCTTTGATGTACGGAATTTGGATTTTGCTATTAGTATCGGGACTAAAAAAAGTCAGTTTTTTATCGGTCGACATTGATTTCGAGTATTTCTTTAAAATTAGTGGTGTATTTGGGAGATAAATGGTTTTGATTCATGTCCCAAGTAAGATTCAAATTTTGATTGGCTATTTTTACTTTTCTTTCACCTTGCTTTTTATTAATCGAATCAATCGTGCGCATTAGCGAAAGGTGTTTGGGATTTTCCTCTAAAAATAAATTGAATTGTTTGTTGTTTTCTGGTATCAATCCCGTGACGATTACTCCGGCTTTTTTGAACGACTTTCCGTTGTTGTTTTGATGTATTTTTTCAAGGAGTTTTATCGCTTCTTGAGTAAGAGTCAACGTCGAATTGGAAACAAACGGCAAGGTGGCAGCCACATTAAAATAGTATTGACTTCCCGCATCTTTATATTGGTCGGCAACCAACATGACAATAATGGTTTGACAACCTGATTTTTGAGCACGCAATTTTTCGGCACAAACCGTGGCAAAGGTTGAAATACGTTCTCTTAGAGCATCAAAGTCTTTAATTGGTTTTGGAAAACTTCGGGTTATAGCAATGCTCTTTTTTTGTTCGGAAATGGGTTCGAGGTCTAAAACAGATTTTCCTTCTAATTCGTATTTCAAACGGAGCCCTGTTATGCCCATTTCTTTTTTAATCCACATTTCATGTGCGGGCAAAGTAAAGTCATAAGCAGTGTGTATGTTTTTCAATTTGCATTTTTTGCTTAGTCGGTAGCCAATGCCCCAAACATCTTCAATCTTGGTCCATTTTAAGGCTTTAATTCTTTTTTCTTCCGAATTGATGGTGTACACTCCTTGGGTTTTCTCCGGAAATTTCCGGGCAATTTTATTAGCGATTTTGGAAAGAGCTTTGGTGGGCGCAAAACCTACACAAACCGGAATTCCTACCCATTTTCTAATTCTGTTTTTTATGTCTAATCCGAAATCCTGAAAATCGGGAACCGTAATGCCATCAAAATTTAAAAACGCCTCGTCGATACTGTAAATTTCTACATTGGGGGTAAACTGGGCGAGTATGGCCATGACCCGATTGCTCAAATCGCCATACAGGGCGTAATTGGAAGAAAAAACTTTTACTTCCTTTTCTTTGAGTAGTTCTCTGACTTTAAATTCAGGAGCTCCCATCGGGATGTTTAAAGCTTTGGCTTCGTCGCTTCGGGAAATAATGCAACCGTCATTGTTAGAGAGCACCACAATAGGTTTTCCGTTGAGTTTCGGCTGAAAAACACGTTCGCAGGAAGCATAAAAATTATTGCAATCGACTAAAGCATACATGGTGTAAAATTACGCAATATGCTATTTGAAAGCATGCGAGAAAAGTTAATTTATGAAGAGTGTTAATAAAAAATCCCAATCGTTTGGATTGGGATGATTTGAATTTATTCTTTTATAATTTTTATAGTTTTTTGCCCTTCGTCTGATTCTAATTTTACAAAATAAACGCCTCTATATAATGTTCTTAAGTTGATTTCAAAGTTAGCTTTATCAATATATGTTGAAAGTACCTCTGTGCCTAAATAATTAAATACTGTAGCTTTTTTTATTGTTGAACTGTTATTTATAGTCAGAACTTCTTTTACTGGAATAGGGTATGTTTTTAAATTTTGGAAAACAAAGTCATCATTAGATAATGTACTCACTGTAACTGTAATTTCACTTTTTTCACTTTCAACACTATTGACCGTTTGTGATACATAGTATGTTGTTCCATCTATCAAAACAGTAGATAAAGGCAATTCAGAAGAAGCTATTTTATTACCCGATTGTGTAGCATACCATTTTATGTTTTGTGCTTCGACTTGAATATCTGCCAATGTACTTCCTTGCGAAAAAATTTGTGTTGGATTATTAATTACAGGTGTAACAGGTTTTAATGAAATCAAATTCGAATCAACCATACATCCATATGAATCTCGAACAGATATAATATAATTTCCCGGCAATACGTTCGAAAAGACATTTGAATTGATATATGGCCCGCCATTTAAAGCGTATTGATACCAAGGAGTTCCTCCAGTTGCATTAACTGTAATTGTGTCATTGTTTACTGAAGTAGTTGCAAGTAATGGCATTGGTTCATAAACGATGACCATTTGAAAATAGGTGCTATTAGTGGCATCTTTTACTACAACAGGATATGCTCCAGCTGGAATCTGTGTTAATGCAACAATATTAGATGGTGCATAAGTACTACCTCCATTCCAAGAAATATTGTATGGAGAAACACCTCCCATGGGCATAACATGTATTAAGCCATTGCTTTGTCCCGCACAGGTAACATGTTGAACATTTATAATTGCAGATAAAGCTTGTCCATAAAAACTAGAGGAGAATAAAATAATTAGGATAGAAAGTAATATTTTTTTCATTTAGTATTTTTTACAAATGTAAAATTAAATTGATAATACTATTATCTTTGACACAAATAAAAACAATGTCTGCTCAAACCCATACCAAAATATACTTTGCCAGCGATCAACATTTGGGAGCACCTACGCCGGAAGCCAGTTTTCCACGTGAGCAAAAATTTGTTGCTTGGTTGGATGAGGTAAAGCAGGATGCTGAAGCTATTTTTTTGTTGGGTGATTTATTCGACTTTTGGTTCGAATACAAAACCGTTGTCCCAAAAGGATTTGTTAGGGTTTTAGGAAAATTAGCTGAAATTCGTGATAGTGGTATTCCTATTTATTTTTTTGTTGGGAATCACGATTTATGGATGGACGACTACTTTCAAACCGAATTGAATATTCCGGTGTATCATACTACCAAAGAATTTACTTTCAACGATAAAACGTTTTTAATTGGTCACGGTGATGGTTTAGGTCCAGGGGATAAAGGGTATAAACGCATGAAAAAAGTGTTTACCAATCCGTTTTCAAAATGGCTTTTCAGATGGTTGCATCCGGACATCGGAGTGAAACTGGCGCAATATCTTTCGGTTAAAAATAAATTGATTTCGGGTGACGAAGATGTGAAATTTCTAGGCGAAGAAAACGAATGGTTGGTGCAGTATGCTAAACTCAAATTAGTGTCAAAACATTACGACTATTTTGTTTTCGGACACCGTCATCTTCCAATGGAAATTAAACTGAATGAGACTTCAAAATACATTAATCTAGGCGATTGGATTGGTTATTTTACCTATGGTGTTTTTGATGGGAATACTTTCGAACTTAAAAAACACAAATAATCTTTTGTAATTCTAAATTTAGAATTACTTTTGCACCGTCTCAAAGGGGTGCTCCAAATAACGAGCTGAGATTATACCCAATGAACCTGAACAGGTAATGCTGTTAAGGGATTAGATAGCAACTAAATGAATATGGTTGGTGTCGAGAAATTCATTATTTAATTTATTAAAAACAGAGTAATTGCCCCTTTTATTCGTAAATATTTACGAATGAAAACTTTATTCAAAACATTTTTTGCAATTATACTATTGCAAACTTCTATTGGCTTTTCACAAGAAAAAGGACAAGATTCAATCAAATCAAAATCATTGGAAGAAGTCATAGTTAAAGCCACAAGAGCTGACGAAAAGGCTCCAGTAGCTTTCACGAACTTTACTCAAAAGGATTTTTCAAAAAGAAATTTAGGTCAAGACATCCCAGTTTTGATGAATTACTTGCCATCGGTTGTAACCACTACAGACGCCGGTAATGGTGTGGGTTATACAGGAATTAGAGTCCGTGGTAGTGATGCGACTCGTGTAAACGTAACCATCAATGGTATTCCTTACAACGATTCTGAAAGTCACGGAACCTATTGGGTAAACATGCCAGACTTCGCTTCGTCAACTCAAAGTATTCAGCTACAGCGTGGAGTGGGAACTTCTACCAACGGAGCAGGAGCATTTGGCGCTAGTTTAAATTTGGCTACCGAATCTTCTTTAAAGTCAAGTGGTGAAATTTCAAATTCTTACGGAAGCTTCAATACACATAAGCATACCGTAAAATTCAGTACCGGATTGATGAACAATGGGTTTGAATTAGCAGGTCGATTATCACAGGTTAAATCAGATGGTTATATTGACAGAGCTTCATCTGATTTAAAATCCTATTTTTTACAAGGGAATTATATTGGCAAAACCACTCGAATTAAAGCGCTTGTTTTTGGAGGAAAAGAACATACATATCAAGCATGGAATGGTATTGATGGAGGGACTTTAAATGATGATAGAACATTTAACTGGTCAGGTTATTTTACAGATGAATTTGGCAATACACGTTTTTATGATAACGAGACGGACAACTACCAACAAGACCATGCTCAATTGCATTGGAATGAAAAGCTAAATGATAATTTTGATTTGAATTTGGCTTTGCATTATACCAAAGGGAAAGGCTACTACGAGAATTATAAGGAAGATGCTGCTTTTGAAGATTATGGAATGACACCGGTTGCGGGACAAACGACAACTGATTTAATTCGTCAAAAATGGTTGGACAACGATTTCTATGGAACTACTTTTTCTTTAAACTATAAGAAAGAAAATCTTGATGTGGTTTTTGGCGGAGCAATAAATAAATATGAAGGAGATCACTTCGGGAAAGTAATTTGGGCACGATATGCTTCAACTAGCGAATTAGGAGATAAGTATTATGATGATTATGGTATAAAAACGGATGCCAATACATTTTTAAAAGCGACTTATAAAATACTTGATAAATTGAGTTTTTACGGAGATATTCAATATCGAAATGTAAATTACAAAGCAAATGGTGTTCAAGCCAATGTGGTTCGTGATAATTTCAACTTCTTGAATCCAAAAGCGGGTGTAACATACGAGTTTAATGCAAATAACAATTTATATTTTTCGTACGCTAAAGCCAATCGCGAACCGAATAGAACCGATTACGAAAATGGTTCACCACGTCCTGAAAAATTAGATGACTTCGAGTTGGGATGGCGTTTTAATACTGAAAAAATCAAATTGAATGTGAATGGTTATTATATGTCATATAAAGATCAATTGGTTTTAACGGGTAAATTAGACGATGTAGGTTCGCCTATTCGTGAAAATAGTGGTGATAGCTACCGTTTAGGTTTGGAGATTGATGCCAAAATCGTGTTGACTAGTAAATTAGTCATTACTCCGAATATCAACATCAGTGAAAATTTGAATAAAGATTTTTATACAGATGATTCAGGAACTTTGGAATCGTTAGGAAATACCAATATAGCCTATTCGCCAAAATTTATAGTAGGGAACATGGTGTCTTTTGCCCCAATTAAAAACGTAAATATCGCAATCCTTTCCAAGTTCGTCGGAAAACAATACCTGACGAATTTAAATAATTCGAATGCTGTATTGAGGGACTATTTTGTAAATGATTTTAGTTTTAACTGGGATTTTCCTTTCAAGACTGTTTTCAAGGAAATTAGTTTGAATGTGTTATGTAATAACATCTTCAATAGAAAATATGTTTCTAACGGTTATGATTACTACGGAACAAATTATTATTTCCCTCAAGCAGGAACAAATTATCTCGCTGGGGTTACTTTAAAATTCTAATACTAAAAGAGGAGCTAATTTGGCTCCTCTTTTTTTAATTGTAAACTCTTATTATAGCACCGCTAACTTCTACGCGATATTGTTTTAATGGATATTCTTGTCCGCCATCCCCTGTGTATAAGCTGTAACTAAACGAATCACAGGAACAAACGGCATTTATACCACTAATGGATAATCTGGAGCAGGAAGTAGGCGATTGATTAGGGCAACTCGCTTCCCAAGCGATGTAGCTTTCTCCTCCGCCAGTTTTCATGACAATTATTCCTTGAACGCCAACTCCAACATCTGTAATGAGAACAGGGTTACTGGGGTAATTTAGTCCATTATAAGCTGGTAGGCTGGTGTTAATGTCTTTAGAAAAATTAACGTTGTTTAAATAAGGATTACTATTGTTAAAGTTGTCTGCATTACAGGCAGCTAAAAAACTGAATAATAAGAATAGTAAACTTTTTTTCATTGTAAATAACTTTATCTTCGTCAACAAATTTAATTTAATTACATTTGTAAAACGTAGACAAAGCAATAAAATTACAAACTGAATAAAAAATAGTATCTTTGTATAAAGAAATCCCGTTCCAATGGGATTTTTTCTATTTATATAATTAATGACGTTATGAGTACAGTATCTTATTACACCGCCGCAGGATTAAAGAAATTAAAAGAAGAATTAGATCAACTAAAGAATATAGAACGCCCTAAAGCTTCAGAAGCGATTGCAGAAGCAAGAGACAAAGGGGATTTATCGGAAAATGCCGAATATGACGCTGCAAAAGAAGCGCAAGGACTATTAGAAATGAAAATTTCTAAAATGGAAGACCTTTATGCGAATGCTCGTCTTATTGATGAATCACAATTGGATGTTTCTAAAGTATTGGTTTTATCCCATGTTAAAATTAAAAATCAAACCAACGGGATGGAGCTAAACTATCATTTGGTAGCCGAAAGTGAAGCCGATTTAAAATCAGGTAAAATTTCAGTTACTTCACCAATAGGAAAAGGACTACTTGGAAAATCGGTAGGAGAGGTTGCTCAAATTCAGGTTCCTAATGGAATTTTGAATTTCGAAATATTGGAAATTTTTAGAGATTAATTAAAATTTAAAAAAATGGGATCCATTTTCACCAAAATAGTAAACGGAGAAATTCCATGTTATAAAATTGCAGAAGATGAAAATTTTTTGGCTTTTCTTGATGTAAATCCGAATGCAAAAGGACATACTCTTTGCATACCGAAAAAAGAGATTGACAAAATTTTCGACATTGAAGATGAGTTATATCTTGGTTTAATGGCTTTTTCAAAAAAAATTGCCATTGCATTAGAAAAATCAGTTCCGTGTAAACGAGTTGGAATGGCGGTTATTGGACTTGAGGTTCCTCATGCACACGTACATCTTATTCCTTTAAATGAAATGGATGAAATGCGTTTTCAAAATAAGGTGAAGCTTTTGTCAGAAGATTTTGAAAGCTTAGCTAAAATAATAGTTAACAATTTAGAATTGAGCTAGTTTTTTAAAAAAAAAGTGTAGTTTTGTATTCTAAATTTAAATTATTTATTTTTTTTGATTAAAAATTTTGTCACAATATTTTTTTTTATATTTTTACAACCAAATGAAAAAAGCCCCAAAAATAATTAATCTTTCGTTGTTACTTATTACTTCTTTAATGAGTAATATATGTGTTGCCAACCCGACACCACCACAACCGCTTGGACCACCAGTTGGGCCAGGTCTTCCAATTGATAACGGAATTTTAGTTTTAGCGGTTGCCGCAGTACTTTATTCGTTGTATTTTTTCAGAAAAAGAAATTACTCTAAATAAAAAAAGCTCCTTTAAGGAGCTTTTTTCTTATTATTTTTTACCTGAGGCTTCTAGATTTCTGTCAATCGTATGTCCAGGTCTTGTCCATTTTGGTTTTTCACCTAATGATTGATATTCTGAATCACAAGCTTCAATAGTTTTGGGCTGCATTACTTTTATAAATGGTTTTTGAGGTTGTAATCCTAGCATTTCAAACATTTTCATATCGTCATTTACATCAGGATTTGGAGTTGTAAGTAATTTGTCTCCAGCAAATATTGAATTAGCACCAGCAAAAAAGCACATCGCTTGTCCTTCTCTTGACATATTCATTCTTCCTGCTGAAAGGCGTACTTGAGTTTCCGGCATTATAATTCTTGTAGTTGCTACCATACGAATCATTTCCCAGATTTCAACTGGTTTTTCTTCTTCCATTGGAGTTCCTTCAACTGCAACCAAAGCGTTGATTGGTACCGATTCCGGTTGTGGATTAAGTGTTGACAAAGCGACTAACATTCCAGCTCTGTCTTCAATGCTTTCTCCCATGCCAATAATTCCACCGCTACAAACGGTTACGTTGGTTTTACGAACGTTTTCTATGGTTTGTATACGGTCTTCAAATCCGCGAGTAGAAATAACCTCTTTGTAATATTCTTCAGAAGTGTCTAAGTTGTGATTGTAGGCATACAAACCAGCTTCAGCTAATCTTTTAGCTTGATTTTCGGTAAGCATTCCTAAGGTACAACATACTTCCATATCCAGTTTGTTAATAGTACGAACCATTTCAAGAACATCGTCAAATTCTGGTCCGTCTTTAACATTTCTCCAAGCAGCTCCCATACAAACTCTCGAGGAACCAGAAGCTTTTGCTCTAAGAGCTTGTGCTTTTACTTGGCTAACAGACATTAAGTCGTTTCCTTCAACACTTGTGTGATAACGAGCCGCTTGTGGACAGTAACCACAATCTTCTGGGCATCCTCCTGTTTTTATAGACAATAAAGTAGATACTTGAACTACGTTAGGGTCGTGGTGTTCTCTGTGAATCGTTGCCGCTTCATAAAGCAAATCCATTAATGGCTTATTGTATATTTCAATAATTTCTTCTTTGGTCCAATTGTTTCTTGTGATACTCATAAATAGTATAGATTATGGGTCAAAAATACACAATTCGATTTAAAATTAGGATACTGAGGAAATAAAAAATGTTTTCAATAGTATAACTACTGAAAACATTTTTCTCTATAAATAAAAGGTAGATTATTAAAAGTGATTTAAAGGTCTGTCTTTCCAGTACTGCATTAATGTAAAGGTGATAATTATGGAAGAAGCGATTCCTTCAAAAAGTAAACCTATACAAAATTGATACATAGAAGGATTACCTCCGCCAAACAAAAAATTCTGTGACAGATGTGATAAATAAGCATCTCCTCCTTTAATGGAAATATAACCCAAAAGTCCAGCTACGCTCAGAGCTACTCCAATTAATGAGGTTAGAGTTCCTGAAATTAGATTGTCTAAATATTCTAGCTTTCCTTCAACATAATTTGATTTGATCGTTTTGTTTACGAAGTAAATTACAATCAAAATATTTAGTAATCGTAAAATAAAAACATCCGACAACCCAAGTAATTCCATCGCAAGAAAATAGATTCCAATACCAATGAAAATCATTATTCCGTTATTAACTTCTTTAGACAAATTCATAATTATCAATTTTAATTAGACAATAGTTACTTGTAGTATTATCAAATTTATTCAATAATTATCTGAATACCAAATATTTGGCTATAAATTATAAGTTTCGGAAGAATTGAAGACTAACTTCTTGATCTTTTCTAAGTTGTTCTTTTAATTCATCTATCGAATTAAATTTTTCTTCTTCTCTTAAAAACTGAAGTACGCTAATTGTAATTTCTTTATTGTAAAGGTCTTCGTTAATGTTGAAAAAATGAATTTCAATCGTAGTGTTCTTACCGTCTACTGTTGGTCGATTGCCAATGTTCATCATTCCTTGGTAGGAATTGTTATCCCAATTTCCTGTTACTATATATACACCTTGTTTAGGAGTAATTTTTAATGGATGTTCAATCTGAATGTTGGCTGTTGGAAAGTCAATGGTTCTGCCGAGTTGCTTACCAAGCACTACTTTTCCTGAAAAAGAAAAAGGATATCCTAAAAATTGATTGGCTAGTTTGATGTTTCCTTCTGTAATAGCTTTTCTTATTTTGGTAGAGCTTATCGTGATTTCGTTACACTCCTCCGCTGAAATTTGTTCGACGTCAAAATGATATTTTTTTCCAAAATTGGTTAAATCATGAATGTCAGAGGAACGATCTTTACCAAACTTATGATCGTAGCCAATAATAATTTTTTGAATGTTTAAAATGTCAACTAAAATAGTTTTGACAAATTCTTCTCCACTTAATTCGGAAAGTTGCTTATTGAATTCAAGAATTACTAAATTGTCCAATCCTGATTTTTCCAGTAGTTTGATCTTTTCTTCGGTAGTGTTTAATAGCTTAATGTCACTATTAGTGTGTAAAACAGAGCGGGGGTGTTGTGAAAAGGTAATAATGACACTTTCATAATCGTTGCTTTTTGTGCTGTCTAAAAGGCGTTTAATTATTTTTTGATGTCCTAAGTGTACACCGTCAAAAGTGCCTATTGTGACAATAGTTTTTTTTGAAAAAATAGCGGCAGTAAGACTATGGAATACCTTCAATGTGTTATTATTAGATTATGCAAATCTAATTAATTAAAATAAAATCAGACTTGTGAAAACTGTTTTAATTAGTAGAGTAATTGTGTTTTTGATAATAAAAAAATCCAAAAAACAAACTTATTTGGTGTTTAAAAATTCTTTTCAGGCATTTTTTTTGTTAAAATATTGAACTTAATAGAATAATTTTTTAATTTCGCGCATTCTATTAACCTCAAAACATAACTAAATGAAAAAAACATTACTTTTATTGTTGGTTTTTTCTTTTGGTTTTATTAATGCTCAATCCGATAAATTTTGGAAAAAGCATGATACATCCAAAGGTAAAATTACACAAAATGTGGCAACTACTAGAGCATCATTTCCAAAACAGTTTGATCTTTATGAATTAAATTTAGGCGAACTTAGAAATGCTTTATTTGCATCACTAACCAATAAGTCTTCACAAAAGATAATCATTACATTGCCAAATGCTAATGGACAAATTGAAGAATTTGAAATGTATGAAGCGTCAAATTTTGAACCAGAATTACAAGCTCGTTTTCCCGAAATTAGAGCTTATTCTGGAAAAGGAATTACGGATAAATATGCTACTTTAAAGTTGAGTATTTCTCCGCAAGGAATTCAAACAATGGTTTTTAGAGCCGATAAAGCAAATGAATTCATGGAGCCGTATTCTCAAGACGGTAAGACTTATTCAATTTACAAATCTCAAAGAAATAAAGGTAGTTTGCCTTTTACTTGTTCGACTGAAGACAATGAGTTAATGAGTGATGTTAATAAACAGTTAGATAATCAAGTTGTTTTATCTAACGATGGTAAATTGAGAACAATGAGATTGGCTCAATCTGTAACGGCTGAGTATTCGGCTTATTATGGGTGGACTACAGGAACAGGGACTATTGCATTAGTAGTTACTGCTGTTAACAATACTATGACACGTTGTAATGGTGTGTATGAAAAAGATTTAGGAGTGCATTTAAATTTAGTTGCAAACACAACCAATGTCTTTTTTAATAATCCTGCTACTGATGGTTATACAGATGGAGCTGATACAAATTACAATGCTCAATTACAAACTAACTTAACCAATATAATTGGAGAAGCAAATTATGACATTGGACATTTATTTTCTGCTGTTGGAGGTATTACTGGTAATGGTAATGCTGGATGTATAGGATGTGTTTGTACAAACGGTTCAAAAGGAAGTGGATTCACAACAAGAAGTATTCCTCAAGGGGATGATTTTGATATTGACTTTGTGGCTCACGAAGTTGGGCATCAATTCGGAGCAAATCATACTTTTACTATGAGTGCAGAAAGATCTGGGAATAATATGGAGCCTGGATCAGGCGTTACCATTATGGGATATGCTGGTATTACGGGTCAGGACATTGATAATCATTCGATAGATACTTTTCATGCAACATCCATTAGACAAATACAATCTAATTTGGATACGAAAGCATGTATTGTTGTGACTAACATACCTAATGCAGCGCCAACGGTAGTTGCTGGAGCAGATTATGTTGTGCCAATAAGTACGCCTTTTATTTTAGAAGGATCGGCTACTGATCCTAACGGAACTCTAACATATCAATGGGAACAATTTGATCACGATAGTGCAGGACAGACAGGAACAAGTAGTGATGCAGATCCTGCAAAAGCAACTGGTCCTAACTGGCAATCATGGTTGCCTGCAAGTGTAGGTTATAGATATATGCCAAGACTACAATCTATCATTGCAAATGCTGCAACTACATCAGCAACAGTAAATGGTGGAGATGCAGGGATTTTAACAGAAGCTTTAAGTTCTGTTGCTAGAACGTTGAACTTTAGATTGACTGTAAGAGACAATGTGCCGTATGTGGCTAACACAAATGTTGGGCAAACAAACTTTGACGATATGAGAGTAACTGTTGTTAATGAAGCTGCTGTTGGTTCGTTATTTTCTGTTACTGTTCCAAGTGCTGCAGGATTATCTTACGTAGTTGGGACTAATCAAAGTGTAACTTGGAATGTAGCTAGCACAAATACTGGATCAGTTAATACCCCTTATGTGGATATTTATTTATTTACAGATAATACACTTACAAACGGAATCTTATTAGCTAGTAAAGTGCCTAATGACGGAAGTGAAACGGTTACCATTCCTAATAATGTAGGTACTACAAATAGAATTATGATAAGAGGAAATGGTAATATTTTCTTTGATATTTCTAATAATAATTTTGCGATTACTGCGCCAGCATCTTCATTTGCAGTTGCTGCTTCAGGCGAGCAAACCAAAGGAACTTGTCAAGGAGTAAATAGTGTGGCTTACACATTTAATTACACTCCATTAGCAGGGTTTTCAGGAACGACTACTTTTAGTGCTACAGGCAATCCTGCAGGGACTACGGTAGTTTTTACACCTGTTTCAAGAACTGCTGCTGGGGCTGTTACTATGACAGTAAATACTACTGCAGGCACTCCTATTGGAACTTCAAATATTGTTGCTAATGCAACATCAGGAACAACTAAAACAGTTCCTTTTTATCTTAATGTAGCGGGAGCACCTGCTGCTGCAACATTATCTACTCCAGCCAACAACGCCAATGCACAAGATGTGTCAGTTAATTTATCATGGGCTGCTGGAGCTAATACAACAGGATATGACATACAAGTGGCTACAGATAGTGGTTTTACTAATATTATTGCAACTGTAACTTCGGCGACTACAAATTATGTAGTTAGCGGTTTAAGTCAGTCAACAGATTATTACTGGAGAATTAGACCTACAAACGCAAGTTGTTCAGGAGTATTTGGTTCGGCTTTTAAATTCACTACAGGAATTGTGAATTGTAGTACGGTTAGTAATAATACGGTTCAAACAATATCTGGCAGTGGAAAGCCTACAGTAACTTCTACTATAAATATTCCAAGTGGAGTTTCTATTACTGATTTAAACTTAATTGCTAATATTACTCATACCTATGTTGAAGATTTAACGATTACTTTAACGAGTCCTGCGTCTACACAAGTAATTGTGTTTGATGGTTCTTGTGCAAATAATGATGATATTACTGCTACTTTTGATGATTCAGGTTCGGCATTAGTGTGTGGAACAACTCCTGCTGTTAGTGGTGCTGTGGCTCCATTAAATCCTTTGTCAGCTTTTAATGGTCAAAATTCTACAGGAACTTGGACATTAACTATAAAAGATAATGCTTCTGGTGACGGAGGTTCTTTAAACAGCTGGAGTTTGAATATTTGTAATATTCAGGCAGCATTGTCTAATCCTGATTATGAATTTGCTAACTTGAGAGTTTTCCCTAATCCAAACAAAGGAAGCTTCGCGGTTGAATTAAATTCAGAAAACAGTAAAGACATTCAAGTAAGTGTTTTTGATATGAGAGGACGTCAAATCTTCAATAGAAGTTTTGCTAATAACGGTGCTTTCAATCAAAACATTAATTTAGACGATGCACAATCAGGTGTTTATTTAGTAACTATCTCTGATGGAACTAAGAAAACAGTGAAAAGAGTTATTGTAGAGTAATTTGCAATAATAAATATAGAAAAAGGGTACGCTAAGCGTACCCTTTTTTATTTTCCATTAAATTCTGTCATGGTGTTACCTAATCCAGCCAAAGCAAATGATTCAATTGCTTTGGATGCCATTTCGAATCTTTCTTGTAATTTGGTTTTTTCCTCTTCGTCCCATTCTCCTAAAACATAATCGACCTGACGGCCTTTTTTGAAATCGTCACTAATGCCAAATCTGAATCTCGGGTATTCCGAAGTGTTTAGAATTTGTTGGATGCTTTTTAATCCGTTGTGACCACCATCACTTCCTTTGGGTTTTATACGAATAGTGCCAAACGGTAAATTCAAATCGTCAGTAATGATCAAAACATTTTCTTTTGCAATTTTTTCTTTTTCCATCCAATACTGAACTGCTTTTCCGCTAAGGTTCATGTAGGTGTTGGGTTTAAGCAAAAAAAGAGTTCTGCCTTTTATTTTAATTTCAGTCAAAGCGCCCAATTTTGCAGTTTCAAATTCAGCCGAATGTGTTTTGGCCAAAAAATCAACTACCTTAAAGCCTATGTTGTGGCGCGTATTTACATAATCGGCCCCAATATTTCCCAATCCTACTATCAGAAATTTCTTCATATCTATTTGTTTGGTATTTTCTTTAGCATAAAAAATACGACTTATCCATTTCATTTAGCAAAAATAGGATTTTGCTCCTAATAAAAAAAGCGCCTCGATAGAGACGCTTTTGTATAGAGTTGAAAAAGTATTATTTTTTCTTTTTTGCTCCACCTTTTTCTGCTTTTGCAGCTTCTTGAGCAGCTTTCATCGCAGCACGAGAGATTCTTACTTGACAAACAACAGTGTTGTCTGGGTGTAAAAATTTGTACTTGTCAGAAACTAATTTCGTGATGTATAATTTATTACCCATTTCTAATGGAGAAATATCAGCATCAATAAAATCTGGTAAGTTAGCTGGTAATGCTTTTACTTTTAATTTACGTTGGTTTAAACGTAAAACACCTCCTAATAAAACACCTGGAGAAGTACCAATAACTCTAACTGGAATTTCCATAGTCACTTCTTTGTTATCAAATAATTGATAGAAGTCAATGTGTAAAATTTTGTCAGATACTGGGTGTACTTGAATGTCTTGTAAAACAGCATTGTAAGATTTACCTTCTAACTCAATCACAACTGTGTGTGCGTTTGGAGTGTAAACCAGGTTTTTGAATGCTTTGTCCTCTGCTGAGAAATGCACTGGTTGATCTCCTCCGTATAATACGCAAGGAACCGCTCCAGCATTACGTAAGGCTTTAGTCGAAACTTTACCCACGCTTTCTCTTTCTGATCCTTTAATTGTAATCGATTTCATTTAAAAAATATATAGTTAATAATATAAACTTACATTAAAAATTTTCCACTAATGGAATTGTTGTGGTGCACCATGTGCATAACTTCTGAGAAAAGAGGTGCACAACTCACCACTCTTATTTTATTTGATTCTTTCTTCAACGGAATAGAATCAGTCACTATTAATTCAAGTAATTTTGAATTCTCTATTTTTTCGTAAGCATCTCCTGATAAAATAGCGTGAGTACAGATTGCTCTAACACTCAAAGCTCCTTTTTCTATCATTAAATCGGCCGCTTTGGCTAATGTTCCTCCGGTGTCAATCATATCATCAACCAAAATCACATTTCTGCCTTTTACTTCACCAATCAGTTCCATAGTGTCAATCACATTGGCTACTTTTCGTTGCTTGTAACAAATTACTACATCCGATTCTAAAAATTTAGAATAGGCATAAGCTCTTTTCGAACCTCCCATATCCGGCGATGCAATCGTTAAGTTTTCTAAACCTAAACTTTTCACATACGGTAAGAAAATGGTCGAAGCAAACAAATGATCTACCGGTTTTTCGAAAAAACCTTGTATCTGATCGGCATGCAAATCCATTGTCATGATGCGTGTAGCACCAGCGCTTTCCAATAATTTGGCAACAAGTTTGGCTCCTATTGGCACTCTTGGCTTGTCTTTTCTGTCTTGACGCGCCCAACCAAAATAAGGAATGACAGCGGTAATATGTCTTGCTGAAGCTCTTTTAGCAGCATCTATCATCAGTAATAATTCCATCAAGTTATCAGCACTTGGAAATGTAGAACATACAATAAATACTCTCAATCCTCGAATGGATTCTTCATAAGACGGCTGAAATTCGCCATCACTATATTGTGAGAACGTTACTTTTCCTAGCGGCACACCGTATTTCTCGGCAATTTTCTCGGCTAGGTAAACACTTTGTGAACAAGCAAATATTTTTGCTTCGGGCTCTAGGTGCGGCATTAATTCGTTGTTTTTACTCCGCTGCGCTTCGTACAATTCAGTTTTGACATTAATCTAAACTTAGATGCATTAATTGCCTCGGGTGTAGTTAGTTAGTAGTTGTGCGTTGTAACGCGGTGCAAATTTAGGAATAAAATCGAAGTAGGAAAGATATTTTTCAAGTATTTTTTATGAATTTTCGAAAAAATAATTACATTTGCACTCACTTAAGCCCGGATGGCGGAATTGGTAGACGCGCACGACTCAAACTCGTGTACTTAGGTGTGTGGGTTCGATTCCCACTCCGGGTACAAAACCTCTCAGAAATGAGAGGTTTTTTTATTTTATCTTCTTTAAATTAAAGGAGTTACTTAATCTTGTCAATAGCTTTTCTGATTTGAAAGACGTCTGCTTGTTGGTTATTGCAGGTTTGCTTGCCTTCAGGATAAATAGCGATTATGAAATCGTTATAATCTTTACAATTTTTAAAAATATTAAATTCTTTATTTTTAAAGTCCCACACAACACCTTTTCCATAAACCATAGTTCCTGCTAGAACACTGCCGCCTATACCACCTGCGCCATAAGCTAGGCCTTGAGCCCATTGATTTGCTAATGCGACTTCTGTGTAATAGTAATTTTCGCCTCCTTTAATTACTCTCACAAAGCTGTTTGGAAAATCACTGGTTTGCGCTCTATCCGTTTTGTTTCTATTGGATAATATTGCATCAATTTGAAAGTACAAATAGCCTTTGTAAGAAATTGCAAATACATTTTTTATTTTTTCATTTGAAGTATTAAAAAAGAAGCAATTGTCCTCTATCGTATTTAAAATTGGTTTTTCAAAACCAATAATTCCTTTAGCTGTTACTGTAGCTATTTGACTTGGCTTTTTAAGTATAAAATCTTCTTTGGTTTTATAAATACCGTCTGGATATCTTGGACGAAACAAAGTATCAGCAAGTTTCTCAGCTTCTTGCATTCTTTTTTTATCTTCTTCTGCTTTGGCAACTAAAATGGGATCTCCATAAATAATCTGTTGATTGGAATCCTGAATAAAGCGTACAGAACTTTTCATGTATCTAAAGTCCGAGTTAGTGGCCACATTTTTAAACACTACCTCGTTACCCTCAAGACGTAAATTAACGAATTCCATTCTTTGGCCCGTAAGTACTGTAATAAAACCTTTAGAAATTGGTTTGATTTCTTGTGCTAAAGCACAAAAATTGTAGAATAAAATAAATAAGATGATACTTTTTTTCATTTGAAATTTTACTTAAGTATAGGGGGTTAATCATTATTAATTACAAAAATTCTGCAAAGGTATTTTAATTAAAAAATTTAAACAAAAACCCAATAACTTTCGTCATTGGGTCTGCTGTATATGAATTTTAAAAACTTCTTTTAATCATTCAGTTTTAATACCGCCATAAATGCTTCTTGCGGAATTTCTACATTTCCTACCTGACGCATACGTTTTTTACCTTTTTTCTGTTTTTCCAATAATTTACGTTTACGGGAAATATCTCCACCATAACATTTAGCGGTAACGTCTTTACGTAAGGCTTTAATGGTTTCACGAGCGATAATTTTAGCTCCAATTGCTGCTTGAATCGGAATATCAAACTGTTGTCTCGGAATTAACTCACGTAATTTTTCGGTCATTTTTTTACCAATATTGTATGCGTTGTCTTCGTGAATCAATGCTGATAAGGCATCAACCGTTTGCCCGTTTAATAAAACATCAAGTTTTACCAATTTAGACGTACGCATTCCAATCGGAGAGTAATCAAACGAAGCATATCCTTTAGAAACCGTTTTCAATCGGTCGTAAAAATCGAATACGATTTCCGCCAACGGCATGTCGAAGTTTAACTCCACACGCTCGGTCGTCAAATAGGTCTGATTGGTAATCAATCCCCGTTTTTCAATACACAAACTCATTACGTTTCCAACGAAATCGGCTTTGGTAATGATGGTCGCTTTAATATAAGGTTCTTCCACGCGATCTAAACGAGAAGGTTCTGGTAGATCGGATGGATTGTTAACGATAAATGGTGTTTCAGGATCTTTTTTGGTATATGCCAAATACGAAACGTTAGGAACTGTAGTAATAACAGTCATGTCGAATTCACGCTCTAAACGCTCCTGAATAATCTCCATGTGTAACATTCCTAAGAATCCACAACGGAAACCAAATCCTAATGCCGCCGAACTTTCTGGTGTAAACACCAAAGAAGCATCATTCAACTGCAGTTTTTCCATAGAAGAACGCAAGTCTTCATAATCTTCGGTATCAACAGGATAAATTCCGGCGAAAACCATCGGTTTTACGTCCTCGAATCCTGTAATCATATTAGTAGTTGGTGTTTTCGCATCGGTTAGCGTATCACCCACTTTCACTTCTTTCGCTTCTTTAATTCCAGAAATCAAATACCCTACATCACCTGTAGAAATTACATTTTTCGGAACCTGATTTAATTTTAGTGTTCCTACTTCATCGGCAAAATATTCATTACCCGTAGCCATGAATTTGATTTTTTGTCCTTTCTTGATTTCGCCGTTTTTCACACGGAAAATAACTTCAATACCACGAAACGGGTTGTAATGTGAATCAAAAATCAACGCTTGTAATGGTTCGTCCACATTTCCTTTTGGCGCAGGAATTTTTTCAATAATAGCTGCCAAAATATTTTCGACACCAAAACCAGTTTTACCCGAAGCGTGAATAATATCTTCCAATTTACAACCTAGTAAATCGATAATATCATCCGAAACTTCTTCTGGATTGGCACTTGGTAAATCGACTTTATTAAGAACCGGAATAATTTCCAAATCATTTTCTAAAGCCAAATATAAATTTGAAATCGTTTGCGCCTGAATACTTTGTGCCGCATCTACAATCAACAATGCCCCTTCACAAGCGGCAATCGAACGTGATACTTCGTACGAGAAATCGACGTGTCCTGGAGTGTCAATTAAATTTAAAATATAATCTTCTCCTTTGTATTTGTATTCCATTTGGATGGCGTGACTCTTAATGGTAATCCCACGTTCACGTTCCAAGTCCATATTATCTAATAATTGTGCTTTTTCCTCACGAGCCGTAACGGTTTGGGTAGCCCCTAATAAACGGTCTGCCAACGTGCTTTTTCCGTGGTCAATATGCGCAATAATGCAAAAATTTCTAATATGCTTCATCTTCTGTCTTTGTCTTTTTTCTGGGCGTTTCCGCCTTCATTCCTAAGCCGGTCGGGCTTTCCGCTGTATCTTTTACGGTCATTTCGAGAACCTCAATGACCGTAAAAGGATGCCGCTTCAATCCCTAACACAATACCTAAAGGTACTGAATTAATCTGCAAATATAGTTTAAAATAGTCAGTTTCAAAGAGGTGAGCAATCTGTTTATTCTATTATCTTTTTTCTATTCTCTCAAAAATCGTACTTTTGCAAAAAATTACAACCCATGCCCAAAATTGGCAATATCGAATTACCTGATTTTCCGCTGTTACTTGCGCCTATGGAAGACGTGAGCGACCCTCCATTTCGTCGTTTGTGCAAAATGCATGGCGCCGATTTGATGTACTCGGAATTTATTTCTTCTGAAGGGTTGATTCGTGATGCCATAAAAAGTCGTCAAAAGCTCGATATTTTTGATTACGAACGCCCAGTAGGCATTCAAATTTTTGGTGGCGATGAAGAAGCGATGGAAATGTCTGCTAGAATTGTAGACACCGTGCAACCAGATTTGGTCGATATTAATTTTGGTTGTCCAGTCAAAAAAGTAGTTTGCAAAGGTGCGGGTGCCGGTGTTTTAAAAGATGTTGGTTTAATGGTACGCTTAACCAAGTCGGTCATAAAAGGAACGAGTCTTCCAGTGACGGTAAAAACCCGTTTGGGTTGGGATGAGAGTTCGATTAATATTGATGAAGTGGCCGAACGATTGCAAGATATTGGTGTGCAAGCCTTGACAGTTCATGCGCGTACACGTGCGCAGATGTACAAAGGGCATTCCGATTGGTCACACATACAACGCATCAAAGAAAATCCAAGAATTACAATGCCCATTTTCGGAAATGGTGATATTGATTCTCCGGAAAAAGCCTTAGAATACAAAAATAAATATGGACTCGACGGGATGATGATTGGTCGTGCAGCTATTGGTTATCCGTGGATTTTTAACGAAATCAAACATTACTTCAAAACGGGAGAGCATTTACCTTCTCCAACCATAAACGACAGAGTGGAAGCCGCGCGTAACCATTTAATTTGGTCAATGGAATGGAAAGGAGAACGCGTGGGAATTGTTGAAATGCGTCGTCATTACACCAATTATTTCAAAGGCATTTCGCATTTTAAAGAGCACAGACAGAAATTGGTTACGCTTGACGAGCATAACGCTTTATTACAAGTTTTTGATGATATTGTTCAGGATTATGCAGGTCATCAGGCGGTATAATTTTGTTGAGAGGTTCAGTCAAAAATAAGTTGGATAAGGAATTAAAAATTAGTCAGTTAATTTTCAGTTAAATAAAATTTGTTGGGTGGTAGAAATTATGTAATTTTGCCACCCAATTTTAGTATGTAAAAAAGCTTAATAATGAATATTACAAAAACGAATATTGATGCGTTAAACGCTGTAGTAACGGTAGCAATTGCAAAAAACGACTATGCAGACAAAGTAGACAAAGTAATGCAAAACTATCGTAAAAATGCTAACATCCCTGGTTTTAGAAAGGGAGCAGTACCAATGTCTTTAATTCAAAAGCAATATGGTAAAGCAGTTTTAGCGGAAGAAGTAAACAAATTAATCCAAGAAGGTTTAAATAAATTTTTGACAGAAGAAAAATTAGATATTTTAGGGAATCCGTTGCCAAAATTTAACAGCGAATTAAACTGGGATAATGATGATTTTTCTTTTGAATTTGAATTAGGTTTAGCGCCTGAATTTGATGTTAAATTAGAAGGTAAAAACGATTTAACTTATTTCAAAATCATTGCTGACGAGAAAATGTTAGACGAGCAAGTAAAACGTATTCAAAAACAATACGGGAAAATGATTGCTAAAAACGAAATCGCTCAAGAGGATGATGTTCGTGGTACTTTCGTTAACGAAGAAAAAGGAATCGACAAACCAGCACAAATTACCTTAGATATTTTCAAAAGCAAAGAAGCAGCAAAAGCTTTCATTGGAAAGAAAGTTGGAGATGTTGTTTCGGTAGCAACTAAAGGTTTGTTTGATGATGACCACAAGTTGATGGATTATATGGGAGTGGGTCACGATGACGTTCACGGTTTGGATATCAATGTTGATTTCAAAATCGAAGAAGTTACGACTAGCGAACCAGCAGAATTAAACCAAGAATTATTCGATAAATTATTCGGACCTGGAGCTGTTTCTTCTGTAGAAGATATTAAAGCTAAAATTAAAGAAGATGCTGAAAAGCAATTTTCTCAACAAGCGGATCAAAAATTCTTCAACGATGCGACAGAGTTTTTAATCAAAAACAACCAAGTAGAATTGCCATCAACCTTCCTTAAAAAATGGATTCAAACAGTTGGCGAAACGCCTTTAACGGCAGAACAAGCTGAAGCAGAATATGCAAAATCAGAAAACGGATTACGTTACCAATTAATCGAAACTAAAATCATTACTGGGAACAACTTGCAAATCACTTTCGAAGATTTAAAAGCATTTACTGGTGATGTAATCAGAAAACAAATGGCGCAATTTGGTCAATTAGATCCTTCTCAAGAAGACGTTGACGGAATCGTAGCTCGTGTGATGTCAAACCAAGAAGAAGTACGTCGTTTGTCAGAACAAGTAATGAGCGAAAAAATGCTAAACTTGTTTAAAGAGAAATTTAATGCTAAAACAAAAGAAGTTTCTTACGACCAATTCATAAAAGAAATGTACGGAGAATAATCTTCAAAAATTCCTTATATTTGAGCGTCAAATGATAAATTTGGCGCTTTTTTTATAGACAAAATGACATGTTTGTTATTGTGGAACAACCTTTGAAGGTAGATTCTCATCTATAGATATAAATCAAATACTAATCGAATAAAAATACTAGCATGAACTACGGTAAAGAATTTAAAAAATTTGCTACTAAGCACCACGGTGTAAACAGTATGTACTACGATAAAATTGTAAGTAGTATGACTCCTTACATTATTGAAGAACGTCAATTGAATATCTCTCAATTGGATGTTTTCTCACGTTTAATGATGGATAGAATTATCTTCATGGGAACTGGAGTGGATGATTATATGGCGAACATTATTCAAGCGCAATTGTTGTTCTTGGAAAGTGTAGATGCTTCCAAAGATATTCAAATCTATATCAACTCTCCAGGTGGAAGTGTGTATGCTGGTTTGGGAATTTACGATACCATGCAATTCATCAAGCCTGATGTAGCAACAATCTGTACAGGTATGGCGGCTTCAATGGGAGCTGTATTATTATGTGCTGGTGCTGCAGGAAAACGTTCGGCATTACCACATTCAAGAGTAATGATTCATCAACCATCAGGAGGTGCACAAGGAGTAGCGACTGATATGGAAATCAACTTAAGAGAAATGTTGAAACTAAAAGATGAATTGTATCAGATAATTTCTACACATTCAGGACAAACTTTTGATAAAGTTCATAAAGATTCTGAAAGAGATTATTGGATGATTGCTGACGAAGCGAAGGAATACGGAATGATTGATGAAGTGTTAAGAAGATAAATTTAGTAATCAAAGAATTGATTGCTGCACAAAAGAATGGCAAAAGAAATATTAGAATGCTCTTTCTGCGGAAGGAAAAAACCTGAAACAAGCTTGTTAATTGCGGGTATTGACTCACATATTTGTGATCGTTGTATTGAGCAGGCACATGGTATTGTTTTAGAAGAATTAAAAACAACAGGATTATCGAAAAACGTGGCTGATTTGGTCTTGAAAAAGCCAAAAGAAATCAGAGCCTTTTTAGACAAATATGTAATCGGACAAGATCAAACTAAAAAAGTGATGTCGGTTGCTGTTTACAATCACTACAAAAGATTAATGCAATTGGATCACGGTGATGATGTTGAAATTGAAAAATCAAACATCATTATGGCGGGTCAAACCGGAACTGGTAAAACATTAGTGGCGAAAACGATTGCTAAAATGTTGGATGTTCCCTTGGCGATTGTAGATGCTACTGTGTTAACCGAAGCAGGATATGTAGGAGAAGACGTTGAAAGTATTTTGACTCGTTTGCTGCAAGCTGCCGATTATGATTTAGAAAAAGCACAACGCGGTATCGTTTTTATTGATGAGATTGATAAAATAGCGCGTAAAAGTGATAACCCTTCTATTACTCGTGATGTTTCGGGAGAAGGCGTACAACAAGCCTTATTGAAATTACTAGAAGGAACGGTTGTAAACGTACCGCCAAAAGGTGGTCGTAAGCATCCGGATCAAAAATTTGTCGAAGTCAATACCCAAGATATTTTATTTATTGCTGGTGGTGCTTTCGACGGAATTGAACGTATCATTTCAAAACGATTGAACCGTCAAGCGATGGGATTCAGCTCTTCAAAAGAAATGGATAAGATTGACGAAACCAATTTATTACAGTACATAATTCCAAAAGACATTAAAGAATTTGGATTGATTCCTGAAATTATTGGACGTTTACCAGTGTTGACTCATATGGATCCGTTAGATAAGAAAACACTTCGTGCTATTTTGACCGAACCTAAAAATGCATTGATCAAACAATATAAAAAGCTTTTCGCTATGGATGAAATTGATTTCTCTATTGACGATGAGGCCTTAGATTATATTGTAGACAAAGCGTTAGAATACAAATTAGGAGCGAGAGGGTTGCGCTCACTTTGTGAAGCTATTTTGACCGATGCGATGTATGAAATTCCAGGTTCTGAGACCAAAGAATTGCATATCGATAGACATTATGTGGAAGAAGCGTTAACGAAAAACTTATTGAAGCGATTGGAAATTGCTTCTTAAAATAGAAAAAAGCCCAGAGTATTCTGGGCTTTTTTTATGTGAAATAAATAACAACGTATTATTCAGTAATCACAAATTCTACACGTCTGTCGGTTTCAAATTCTTTTTCAGTACAATTTGACTTACAGTTAGACAATGGGATGGTTTCTCCAAAACCTTTAGCTATTATTCTTGATTTTTCAACTCCTTTTTTAATCAAATATTGTAAGGCCGATACGGCTCTTTTATCTGATAAATTTAAATTGTAATTATCAGATCCACGAGAATCGGTATGTGCGTTTATGCTGATTTTCATTTCTGGATTAGTCATCAAAACTTCGTATATTTTATTTAAAGAAAGTGTCGATTCTTTCTTTAAAGAGGCTTTGTTGTAATCAAAATAAATGTTTTCGATTAAAATATTAGTCTTAGTAACTTCAGCTTTTTTCTGGTCTAATTCAACTTGAGTGTTTGTATTTCCGATTGGAGTAATAACGGGTAAAGAAAAGTCTAAATACCCATCTTTATTAGCTACAATGGTGTAACTCTCTAAAGGGGTCACTTCAAAATTAAAAGCGCCATTTTCATTGGTAGTTTGTGTAGCTACTTCATTTCCTTCAATGTCAACCAAACTAATTTTAGTATTTGGCAAAACAATTTTGCTTTGCTTTTCTGTGGCTAATCCTCTTAAAGAACTTGCATTTTTTTGAAGTTCAAATCGGTAGATATCATAAGAGCCTAAACTTTCATTTCTGTTTGATGTCAAGTATCCTTTTTTTCTTGAAGCTAAAATAAAAGCAATTTCATCGGCAGAGGTGTTTATCGTTTTTCCTAGATTTAAAGGAGTAGAAAAACTATTTTTTCTAATTCTTGCTACAAATACATCATGACCACCATAGCCAGAATGTCCGTTAGAAGAAAAGAATAATTCTTTTTCTGGAGAAGCATAAGGAAATTTTTCATCATTGCTAGTATTGATGTCGTTTCCTAAATTTTTAGGGTTTACAGGAATTCCATTTTCGTCAATGTCGGCTACATATAAATCATAACCACCATAACCACCAGGCATGTTGGAAGAGAAATACATTTTTTTACCATCATTTGAAACACAAGGGTTTTCTATTGAATAAGAAGCGTCATTGAATGAAACAGCTTCTTTTTTTATCCAAGCATTGCTACAACGGCATTCTTCATCAAAAGTAGCCTTGTAAAGTTGGTAATTTTTTGAATTGTCAGGTTTGCTATTAGTGTAATAGACTGTTTTTTGATTAGGAGAAAACGCTATGCCTCCTTCGTTTCCTTTTTCATCTAAAACCGAAGCAAAGAAATATGGATGTGATAAATTTCCTGTTTTATCAATATTCAAGCAATATAGACTATTATAAGGATTGCCAGTGTTTGCATCACGTCCTGCTCCTATAGCACCAGTTTTTCTAGATGAATACATGATGTATTTGTTCATAAAGAATGTCGCACCTACATCAGACAAAGTACTGTTGATTCCAGTTGAAATAATTTCGTATTTATCATTCAATTCTAAAACAGAAGTTGAAAATGAAGTGTTTTCTAAACCATCATTGCTGATATATGAGTCTTGAGAAAAAGAGAACGTAGATATAAATAATATAAGAATTGAAAAAAGTAAATTTTTCTTAAAAAATGGGTTCAAAATTTAGTGGTTTTTGAGAATTCAAGCGCGAAAGTAAGTCAGCAACCCAGTTAAATATAATTTTTTAGACGAAGGTCAAATATAATCGACGAAATGCACGTTAGATAAATTTCAAATAACTAAAAATACCGTTCATCGATGATTATTGCGCTTTGTCGAATAAAAAATTAATTTTTTATAAGAGAATGTAAAAGTTATTTGTGTTGAAGTAATAATAAATTATCAAGGTATTCTCTTGAATTCGAAAGTCTTGGGACTTTGTGCTGTCCTCCTAATTTATCTTGTTCTTTAAGCCAATCGTAGAATAAGTTTTCTCGAGCGATATTAACTTTTAGCTGATTTAAAGTCATGTTGTTGTATCGCTTGGCTTCGTAGTCGGAATTTAAAGACTGGATGTTCTCATCCAACAGTTGGCTAAATTTTAGAATGTCTTCTGGTTGCTTTTTGAACTCTATAATCCATTCGTGGGCTCCTTTTTCTTTCCCTTTCATAAAAATAGGAGCAACGGTATAATCTTTTACTTCTGTTTGTGTTGCAATACAGGTTTTAGCAATGGCCATATCGGTGTTTTCAACCATTAATTCTTCACCAAAAACATTGATGTGATGTTTGGTTCTCCCGGTTACTCGAATTCGGTATGGGTTTAATGAAGTAAATCGAACGGTATCACCAATTAAATAGCGCCATAATCCCGAATTAGTGGTGATAACGACTGCATAGTTTTTGTTCAATTCTACTTCGGCCAAACGAATGGTTTTTTCATTCGAAGTGCCAAAAACATCCATCGGAATGAATTCGTAGAAAATGCCATAATCCAACATCAGTAGTAAATCGTTCGAATTATTCAAATCCTGAATGGCAAAAAATCCTTCGGAAGCATTGTAAATTTCATAGTATTTAAACGAATCTCCCGGTAAAATCTTTTTGTATTGCTCACGATACGGATCAAAACTTACGCCACCATGAAAATAAACTTCTAGATTAGGCCAGACTTCAAATAAATTGGTCTTACCCGTTTCTTCTAGTACTTTGTTTAAAAGCACCATCATCCAAGAAGGAACACCTGCAAAGCTGGTTACGTTTTCTACTTTTGTCTCGTTAACAATGGCTAATAATTTGGTTTCCCATTCGCTCATTAACGAAGTTTTATTGCTTGGCGTACTGCTAAATTCTGCCCAAAAAGGCATATTGTCAATCAAGATCGCAGACAAGTCACCAAAAAAGGTGTTATTGTCCTCATACAATTGCTTACTTCCTCCCAAACGAAGGCTTTTGCCCGTGAATAAAGTTGAATTTTCGTTGTTGTTTAAGTACAAGCATAATAAATCTTTACCAGCTTTGTAATGACAATCTTCAAGGGCCTGACTACTTACTGGAATAAACTTACTTTTGGCATTGGTAGTTCCGCTTGATTTGGCAAACCATTTAATAGGTTCACTCCAAAAAACGTTT
The DNA here is from genome assembly GCA_040385625.1 of Bacteroidota bacterium. Classification (GTDB taxonomy): domain Bacteria; phylum Bacteroidota; class Bacteroidia; order Flavobacteriales; family Flavobacteriaceae; genus Flavobacterium. The sequence continues at coordinate 12,647 of JAZKHA010000008.1, read as the reverse complement.
TGTTCACCTTTTCTAGTTCTTTCAATCAAAGGTTCTAGATCTTCGTATGCAGAAACGGGAACACGTTCTTGAAAAGTATGATACGATTTTACCGATTCGAAATCATATTGTTTGCCAAAAACTGTGTTTTCAGATGTGCGAATTAAGTTCATCAACAATTCTTCCTGTACTTCATTAGGGTATTTTAAAAACAACTCCATTTGATGGATGCGTTGTTTTAAAACCCAAGAAGCGATAGAATTTATGATTGGTAATGGCATTATGATTTTTTAGATTTTAGATTTGATAAAACAATATTTTACTTTTCAATTTTTGAAGCAAAATTTAATATAGTTCTCGCTATTTCTGTTTGTTTTTCTTGATCTGTTAAATACTTTTTATCATTTAAATTAGATAAGAAACCTAGTTCTACAATTATTGCAGGAACTTCCGATTTTTTTAATAAAAAGAAAGGCGCTTTGTTTACACCACGACTTTTTAAATTCATTTTTTCAGTAAATTCTGCTAATAATTTTTCTGCTAAACTATTCGATTTTTCAAATAGTTTTTCTTCTTTAGTTACAAAACATTCTATACCAGAAGAAGTTTCGTTTTTATTAGCATTGGTGTGTAAAGAAATAACTATATCCGGATTTATAGTTTTTATAAAATTTACTCTTTCCACTAATGAGATTGACTTGTCATCTTCTCTTGTGTAATAAATTTCTATATTTTTATTAGTATTTAATTTCTGAATTTCTTTTGAAATTGATAAGGTTATGTTTTTTTCTGTGTGGCCATGAAAACTAGCACCATTATCTTCTCCACCGTGACTTGCATCAATAACGACTTTAATCTTTTCATTTTTAGGAATAAAGGCAAATAAAGCAAAAGCGAATATAAGAACGGATAATTTCAGGAAATTTTTCATAGTAGTTTATTTTTATAGATTGTCTGTCTATCTTTACGCTAAAATAACAAAATTATTGTTAAAACCAAGTAACGAGTAATCTGAAACCATGCAATACGAAGGCGTACTTACCAAAATGCAAACTGAATTTTCGAATCCCATTCAGTACTATTTAGTGTTTGAAAATAGTTTTTTAAACCTTAATCAATTGTTGGGTAAAGAGTTGGAAATTGTACATCAAGGGTATCAATGTTTGGAATGCGGGAAAAAGAAAAAAATATTCCGACAAGGATTTTGTTACGATTGTTTTATGGGAAGTGCTTCTGCAGGCGATTGGATTATGAAACCAGAATTGAGTACGGCCCATTTAGACATTGAAGACCGTGATTTAGCCTACGAAAAGAAAGTACAGTTGCAACCGCATATTGTGTATTTGGCTTTATCCAGCGAAGTAAAAGTAGGGGTGACCCGCAAAACCCAAGTCCCAACACGTTGGATCGATCAGGGTGCAATACAGGCCATTCCAATTGTGGAAGTGCCCAATCGTTATCTGGCAGGAATTACTGAAGTAGCGCTAAAAAGTTTGTATGCCGACAAAACCAATTGGCAAAAAATGTTAAAAGGAGAAATTCCTTCGGTTGATTTAATTGCTGAAAGGAATGGATTGAAATATGTTATTCCTAATGAAGTACAAGAGTATTATCATTCTGAAAGTAGTGACTTGTACAAATTGCAATATCCCGTTTTAGAGTATCCCAAAAAAGTGACTAGCTTAAATTTGGAGAAATCCCCGAATTTTTCTGGAAAACTAATGGGCGTTAAAGGGCAGTATTTGATTTTTGAAGACGGTACTGTTTTTAATATCCGAACCTATGAAGGATATGTCGTGAAACTTTCACTATAAAAACAAAAAGAGCTCGTTAGAGCTCTTTTTTATTATGGATTTTCTTGTGGTTTTTTCTTCTTACCAAACAAACCATTTAATACCTGATTGGCTGTGTTTTTTACAGCATCTTTTTTAGGGTCTGTAGTTTTGGTTGTATCGGTTTTTTTCTTGCCTCCACTGATTAGGTCGCTTAATGCATCAGTACCTTTGTTGAGGTATTTATCTTTTTGCATTTTGGCTACTTGCATTGCTAAATTACTCGTAGCTTGCTTCATGTCAGTGCTTACTTTAGGGTTTTTAAAGTTTCCTGTCATTAGCGCTGTAATTGGCACATTTTCTATTTTAGAAGCTTCTGCAGGAGTTAATTTGGCTAATAACTTATTGGCCTCACTACCTAAATATTTTGCAGGGACATCCATTTTTATATTGTAGCTTATACTTTGGTCAAATCCATGAGAGCCTCCAATTTCAGCATTTATATCTTGATATTTTATTTTAAATGGTTTTACGACCACTTTTCCATCTTTAAAGGAAACGGCGGCTTTAATGTCGTTTAAATTAATCTTGCTAACATCTAAAAATTTAACTTGAGAACCCAAAGCAGTAAGCATTTGTGAATTATTTGCATTTACAGTAGACGATAATAATTGTCCCAATAAGTCACCTGTGATGGTTTTTAAATCAGGAGTCATTTCTACAGCGTCTAAATTTCCGTTTAATTTAATGCTTGAATTTAGCCTTCCTGAAACGGCACCTGCAATAGGAGCAATGGCTTTCAACATATCCAGTTGGGTAAAGGATTTTGCGATATCAACTTTGCTTAAATCTAAACTCATATTGAATTTTGGTGTATTCCCTTTAGTTGAAACTACTCCGTTCAGACCAATTTGTCCATCAAAAACATTTGTCATTAGATTTTGAAGCGTTACAGCTTCGTCACGAATAATCATTTTTCCTGAAACGGCTTTTAAAGTCAGATTGTCATATACCACTGTATTGGCTTTAGCCGTAATAGTACAGTCAAGGAAAGCCGGAATTTTAACCGCTTCTTTTTTAGCAGATGTTTTGCTGGTTGAAGAACCTGAAGACTCACTTGAGCCTGATTTAGCTTCTGGCGTTGGAGCCATAAAATCAGCGACAAGAAAATTATTGGAATTCATGTTGAAATTCCCCTTCAAGATTTGATTTCTGAACATAAAACCATAGAAGTTGTCTAATGTTCCTGTTGCTTTAATGTCAGAATTTCCGGTGATCATATCCAAATTGTTCAAACGAATCTGGCTGTTGTTGAAAGCTACGGCTGCTTGTTTGATTTTTACTGGTTTAGCCATCTCTGGACCAGCATAATTAAACCCTGTCAAGGTTATGTTTCCTGAATTTTGAATGTTTTCGTACTGACTCTTTTCTACCGATTGCATATCGAATTTTGTTACCACATCGGCTTTTAAAATCCCAGATAACGGTTGGTCTAGTTTTACCGGATAGGCTTTTGTGAAATTTCCAAGGTTGATGACTCCTTTCAGTTCAGCATTTACTAAAGCGTTAGTCATTGCATTTCTAATGTTGGCTTTGGCGCTAAACACATCTTGATCAATTTTAAAAGACAATTTGTTTAAATCCACATAAGTGTCGCTGATTAATCCGGTTTCATTGATGATTTTGGTGTCGATTACAATGTTTTGTACCGATTTTGGTAAATCAGGATATTGAAACGAAGCATTATTGGAAGCGATGGCAATGTTGAATTTAGGAACTGTTGTATCGGTCAATGTTCCTTTTACTTTTCCGTTAACGGCAAAATCTCCGGTCGTTTTAACGGTGTTTAAATCTCCAGCATATTGTGCAGGGACTAAGCCTAAGAAATTTTTGAAGGATGAGGTTGGTGTTTTAAAACTCAAATCATACTCTTGTCCATCTTCCAGTAATTGAATAAATCCAGTAAATTCTAATGGCAATTCATTGATTTTGGCTTTGTTGTCTTTAAAAGTGTATTTATTTTTTTCTAAATCAATCCCTAAAACAGCATCCAATGTGATGGCTACATTTTTCATATAGTTCATCTTATCCATGTCTAAAGATAATTTTGTAGTCGAGTGCGTATCTAAATCCAATTTTTGAGTGCCAAAATTTCCGGTACCTTCATGGTTTAAATCGGCCATGACCATCTTTATCTTAGATCGTTCGTCGTAGTATTTGAATTTGAAGTTTTCAACAGAATAATTTTGGATATTCATTGAGAAAGGTTTGCTTTCTGTTTTATCATCTTCAGGGGTGGTGTCTTTTTTGGCAATGTCAAAATTTCCTTTTCCGTCTTTATTGAAAAGAATATTAGCCAATCCATTTTTTACCGAAATCGCTTTTAGAGTCATTGGTTCTTTGCTGTCTTTCCATAATTCGGAAACCGACATTTCTAAATTCAACTCGTCAAAAGCAACCAGTGTATCTCCTTCAAAAGGCGCTTTATTGATGACTAATAATTTCTCTATAGAAACAGTCGCTTGTGGAAAACTTTTGAATAAGCTCAAATCTGCATCAGCAAAAGAAACTTTTGCATCAACGCTTTCATTGATGGTTTGCTGGATTTTAGCTTTTATTTGGTCTTTAAAAAACAATGGAACTGCTGCAAGAGCCGCAACAACTGTTACTAAAAAAATACCAATACCGATAAAAATTTTCTTTTTCATGACGACTAAATTTGAATGGATCTGAGCAATATTTTTGCCTTATTACTTACAAATGTAAAATATATAATAAAAAGTTAAGGTAAAGTTTTCATAAAAAAAATCCGCTCTTTAATAGAACGGATTTTTAGTCATAAATAGTATTAATTTATCGAATATCTAATTCAAATGGAAGTGACGCTTGAACGCCTTTTCGAGAATTTAATTTTTTAATTTGTTGAATCATCTGGTAGTTTTCTTCTCCTAATTCTTCTTTTAAAAGCGTTTCACGAGATTTCATAAAACTCAAGAATCCACTATTTTCAAATTTTTCAAAGAAATCTTTTTTGAATTCAGGATAAGCAACAGTAGCATATTCTTTTAGTTTTACCAAACTTGCAGCATAGGCTAAGGCATCATCCAGTCCGCCAATTTTATCTACTAAGCCTAATTTTAAGGCATCAGAACCTGCCCAAACGCGACCTTGAGCAATTGCATCTACTTGGGCGAATGTCATTTTACGACCCGTTGCTACACGCATAACAAAGGTTTTATATATGTTTTCTACATTTTCTTGAGTAAAGTTTCTAAAATCAGCATCCAGCGGTTCAAAAGGACTATAGCCTGATGCGTTTTTATGTGTTTCTACCAATTCGCTGTTAATGCCATACTTGTTTGTGATTTGTGACAAGTTTGGCAACATTCCAAATACGCCGATAGAACCAGTAATAGTACTGTTTTCAGCGAAAATTTTATTAGCATTACAAGCAATGTAATAGCCGCCTGAAGCTGCTAAATTACCCATAGAAACTACCACAGGTTTTACTTTTTTAGTTACTTCGATTTCTCTCCATATTAAGTCAGAAGTCAGTGCACTCCCACCTGGACTGTCAATGCGCAAAACAATGACTTTTATATCTTCGTCTTCACGAGCTTCTTTCAATGAACGACGCATTGAGCCTTCTCCAACGACATTTAAATCGCCTTCGCCTGATCCAATTTCGCCTTGTGCATAAATAACAGCGATTTTATCTTTTGTCGAAAATTCAGAAGCTACTGCCACATCTTTGGAGTAATCCATAATGTCTACCTTGTTGTAGTCCTCATCCTCGTTTGTTTTTAGTAATTTTTTAAGATCCTCGTGATACACATCTTCGTAGGCTACCACATCCACTAATTTGTTAGCTTTTGCCATTTCAGGAGTCCTAGCTAATAAATCGGATGCAATCGCATTTAGTTTTTCAACTGAAACATTTCTTGATTTGGCGATATCCACCACCATCGAATTCCATATAGAATTTAAGAATGTGGTTATTTGTTCACGATTTTCAGGGCTCATTTCGCTAGCGATGAAAGGTTCCACCGCACTTTTATATTTTCCATGACGAATCACTTCCATTTTCAAGCCTGTTTTGTCTTGAAAATCTTTGAAATACATCACTTCTGTTGACAATCCTTTGAAGTCTAATTCGCCTACAGGATTCAAATATACTTTTGTCGCAACCGAATTTAAATAGTATTCTTTTTGCGAAATGACATTACCATAAGCTAAGATGAACTTGCCAGATTTTTTAAATTTTTCCAATTCATCACGCAAAGCTTTGGTTTGTGCAACTCCTAAATGTAATTGGTTGTTTAGTATGGAAATCCCTTTGATTTTATCATCAGAAGCTGCCGCTTCAATGGCATTTAAAACATCGGTCAAGCCTTCACCCGTTCCTTTTTCATTTAAGAATGGCATATCCTCATAATTGAATTTTCCGCCATAATCATGTGATACTTTTTCTAAATTTAATTCTAATACAGAATTATCTTTAACAGTAGTAGTTTCTGGTCCTCCAAAAAGTGCGCCGATTATGATTATTCCAAAAAAGAATAAGAAACAGAACGCAAATAAACCAACAATGGTTGCTAATACATTTTTTAAAAAATTCATTTTAATTTTATTTAGTACTTAATAAGTAGCTGATTGTGTGAATTTGTTACAAAACAAAGTTATTAACACGGGACAAATATACTATCATTCTACAATTCTTTTTAGTTACTTTGCGCTTTATGAGTTTGCAGAAAAAAGTCGTCCTTTCATTAGGGAGTAACATAGGGAACCGCCTTGAAAACATTGAGGATTGTATCCAATTCATTCATCATCGAATTGGATTGGTTTTACGTGTTTCTCAGTTGTATGAAACACCTTCTTGGGGTTTTGAAAGTGAGGCTTTTTACAATTGCGCTATTCTAGTTCATTCTTCTTTTTCTGCAGAAAAAATCTTACAAAAGATCGCAGCTATTGAAAAAGAAATGGGGCGTGTCAGAAAAAAAGAAACTGGTTACGAAGCTCGAATTATAGATGTTGATATTGTTTCGATTGAAGATCAAGTCATCGAATCAGAAAATTTGATAGTGCCGCATCCACAAATGCAACATCGAAAATTTGTTCTGTTTCCGGTGAAAGATTTGAGATTGGAATGGCAACATCCTGTTTTAGGAAAATCAATAGCGGAATTATTGGAAGTTTGTGAAGATAAAAGCGAATGTAAAATAGTAGCGCAATTAGCGGCACCTGCGCTGAATTGTAATGTCAATAAAATCAATTACATCGCTATCGAAGGAAATATTGGAGCTGGAAAAACGACTTTAGCGACTAAAATTTCGGAAGATTTCAATGCAAAGTTGGTCTTAGAGCGTTTTGCTGACAATCCTTTTTTACCTAAATTTTATAAAGACCAAAACCGTTATGCTTTTCCGTTGGAAATGTCTTTTTTAGCCGATCGTTACCAACAATTGGCGGATGATTTGTCACAATTTGATTTGTTTTCCGATTTTGTGGTGGCTGATTATCATATTTTTAAATCCTTGATTTTTGCCAAAGTTACCTTGCAAGAAGATGAGTTTCGTTTGTATAAAACCTTGTTTGATATTATTTACAAAGAAATGCCTAGGCCTGATTTGTATGTGTATTTGTATCAAAATACTGAAAGGCTTTTGAAAAACATCAAGAAACGTGGCCGTAGTTATGAGCAAGAAATTCCTGCCGAATATCTTGATAAAATCAATCAAGGCTATTTGGATTATATTAAAACTCAAACTGATTTAAATGTATTGGTTATTGATGTTTCTGAATTTGATTTTGTAAAACGTCAGGAAGATTACATCACTATTTTACAGGCCATCCAAGAGAAGTTGGATTGTTAAATTTGTCTATTGCAAAGAAAAAACTTATTTTTTCAATACATCTAAAATCCAGTCTAAGCATACTTCAGAATCCATTATTGACCAAGAATGAGGATTTTTTGTTCCGTCTAATTTGAAACCTTTTCCCTGACTAACAATCACTTTGGCATTATTGTTTCCCAGTATTTTTAATTGATTTATCATTGCGATAATGTCAATTCCATTCCAGTCGTTTAAATCACGGTGTCTTTGATTGATTAACCAGTCTGTGTCTAGATCGGTAAACATTAAAATCGGTGTATTTTTTAAGTATTTAGCATTACCACCCTCTTTTGCGCCAAAGGAATAAATAGAATTCTCTATGTATTTTTCTGCAAATCTTTCGGGTGGCCCACCATAAATGGAATCATAACGACCTTTGATCCATTTTGCTTCCTCTACAGCGGGTTGATAAATGTTTTTCTCTATTTCTCTTTCACAATATTTATAAAATCTTGCTTTATCTAACGGAGCGTCAAGAGCAAATATCCCTTTTGGAATTACATAAAATTGTTCAGGGTTTTTAGCGGCTTTTTCGGCATAAGTCAATGAAAGCATCGCGCCTCCAGATAAACCTCCAATAACGAACTTCTCTTTAGCAACTTTATGTGTTTCTACAATCTCGGTAAAAATTTCAGTAAGCATATTGAATTCAGCTTCTCTGTCATCAGTACCCCAGTTTATAGAAGGAATTACAACCAAAATCCCTTTTTTTACTGCCAATTTGTGGAGTGTGATTTGTTTTAAAGTGTTTTCGATGATTTCACCTCCCGATGGTAAAATTACCAATACACCTTTTATGGTATTTTTAGGGATGAATTTATAATAAAAGAGCTCTGTTGCATCGTCATCATTGATGTATAATTCTGATGAATCAGTACTCGAAAGGATTATTTTTTCAAAACGTTGTGCTTTTAAAGTCAAAAAATGAAAGAATAGAAAAATTATTATTGTGTTTTTCATTTTTGTTTTAACCTTTTAGTTTACAAAACAAATCCCAAATCACAATTCCGGTGCTTACTGAAATGTTCAGCGAATGCTTGGTTCCCAATTGCGGAATTTCAATCGCACCATCGCATAGTTTCACGGCATTTTGATTGACACCAAAAACTTCATTTCCAAATACCAAAGCATATTTTTTATTGGGTTCTGTTTTAAAATCATCTAAGAAAATAGCATTTTCTACCTGTTCGATGGCATAGACTTCAACGTTTTGAGATTTTAAATCGGTAATGACCTCTAAAACATCTTTTTGATATTCCCAATTCACAGTTTCGGTAGCGCCAAGCGCCGTTTTGTTGATTTCTTTGTTGGGAGGGACGGCCGTGATACCGCACAAATAAATTTTTTCAATTAAAAAAGCATCACTGGTTCTAAAAACCGAGCCAATATTGTGCAGACTTCTGATGTCGTCAAGAATAATAATAATGGGTGTTTTTTGGGCCTGTTTGAATTCTTCTACCGATTTTCGGTCCAATTCGCTATTTTCAATCTTTCTCATGCTGCAAAAATAAAAAATCCCGATTAGTAAAAGCACCAATCGGGATGAATATGTTGTAATTGACTTCTTTTTAGTTTACTACTGGTCCAGCAGGAGTTGCAGGAGTTAATGGCGAAGCCGGAACTGCTTTTGCATTAATGGTTCCTTTGATAGTTACTACTTTAGTAGGTAAATCTTTCACGTTTGAAGTAATTGTTACTGATTTTGTAAAAGGACCTACTCTGTTAGTATCATATTTTACACCAAGAACTGCTTTTGCTCCTGGAGCAATTGGTTCTTTAGGAAAAGTTGGTACAGTACAACCACATGATCCAACAGCATTAGAAATTACTAATGGTTCAGTACCATTGTTAGTAATTACAAACTGTCTCTGTCCGTCTGCACCTTGTTCTATCGTTCCATAATCAACAGCTTCAGTGTCAAATGCCATTCCTGGACCCGCTACTTTTACCATTTCAAATTTAGGAGCTTCTTCTTTTTTAGTAGCTACTTTAGTAGTTTTAGCTTTACTAACTTTTTTAGATTTCTGAGCTGTTTCTTGAGCCGTCATTTCTAAATTTCCAAAGAAAATAGCAGCAGCAGCCATTAGTATTATTTTTTTCATAATTCAAAAAATAGGTTTAATAAACAAATGTAAAAATATTTAAACAAATATTGAGCCAAAATAAGTAATTTCGTCGTCAATAATCAAAAAATTTAACGTTTTGTCAACAAAAGAAAAATCGCCGAAGGAAACTCCGCTGATGAAGCAGTATAACGAGATAAAGAACAAGTACCCAGATGCTTGCTTGTTGTTTCGCGTAGGGGATTTTTATGAAACTTTTGGAGAAGATGCGGTCCGTGCTTCCAAAATTTTAGGAATTACGTTAACAAAACGGGGGGCTGGTTCCGAAACCGAAACTGCATTAGCTGGTTTTCCACATCATTCTATCAATACTTATTTGCCGAAACTGGTAAAAGCAGGGCTTCGCGTCGCTATTTGTGACCAGTTGGAAGATCCTAAAATGACCAAAACAATCGTGAAACGTGGGGTGACCGAATTGGTAACGCCGGGGGTTTCGATGAACGATGAGGTGTTGGTTTCAAAATCCAATAACTTTTTGGCTTCCATATATTTTGGAAAAAAGCAAATTGGAGTTTCTTTTTTGGATGTTTCCACTGGTGAATTTTTGACATCAGAAGGAAATGAAGAGTACGTCGATAAATTATTGCAAAACTTTGGCCCGAGTGAGATTTTAGTGCCGAAACAAAATAAAAAAGACTTTTTAGAGACGTTTGGGGATAATTTCCATGCGTTCTATTTGGAAGATTGGATTTACAAAGAAGATTACGCCGTTGAAACATTAACCCATCATTTTCAAACCAATTCGTTAAAAGGTTTTGGTATTGAAGAATTGCAGCATGGAGTAATTGCTTCAGGAGCTATTTTATATTATTTATCCGAAACCCAACATAATAAAGTACAACATATTACATCGATACAGCGTATTGCCGAAGACGCCTACGTTTGGATGGATCGTTTTACGATTCGAAATTTGGAATTGTACCATAGTTATAATCCCAATGCGGTGACGCTTTTGGATGTGATCGATAAAACGCTTTCACCAATGGGTGGAAGATTGCTTAAACGTTGGTTAGCACTTCCGTTGAAAGATTTGACAAAAATCAGAGGCCGTCACGAAGTAGTAGGGTATTTGAAAGAAAATCAGGAGATTTTAAATCAAATTCAATCTCAAATCAAACAAATTTCCGATTTGGAACGTTTGATTTCTAAAGTGGCTGCTGGACGTGTTTCTCCTCGTGAGTTGGTTTATTTAAAAGAATCGTTAGATGCTATAATTCCGGTAAAAGAATTGGCATTGAAAAGTCCACAGGAAGCGGTAAAAGTAATTGGTGACAGTTTGCATTCGTGTGATTTGCTTCGCGAAAAAATTAGAACTACTTTAAATCAGGAAGCGCCTGTTGCAATCAATAAAGGAAATGCGATTGCGTTTGGTGTGAATGCCGAATTGGATGAGCTTCGCAATATTTCCAATACCGGAAAAGGATTTTTAGATGCTATTGAAAAGCGAGAGTCAGAAGCAACTGGAATTCCATCACTTAAAATTTCTTTCAATAATGTTTTTGGTTACTATATTGAAGTTCGAAATACTCACAAAGATAAAGTGCCAACAGAATGGATTCGTAAACAGACTTTGGTAAATGCCGAGCGTTATATTACCGAAGAATTAAAAGAATACGAATCGAAAATTTTAGGCGCTGAAGAGAAAATTCAACAATTAGAAAGTCAGTTGTTTGAACAGTTGGTGAGTTGGATTGCGACGTATATCAAACCGGTTCAGTTGAATGCTAATTTAATAGCGCAATTGGATTGTTTGTGTTCGTTTGCACAATTGGCTATCGATAATAATTACAACCGTCCAGAAATTAACGATTCATTTGAATTGGATATCAAAAATGGTCGTCACCCGGTTATTGAAAAGCAATTGCCGATTGGTGTGCCTTATATTGCGAATGATGTATTTCTGAACAGGGATTCGCAACAAATCATTATGATTACCGGTCCGAATATGTCGGGTAAATCGGCTATTTTACGTCAAACTGCCTTAATTGTTTTGTTGGCTCAAATGGGAAGTTTTGTGCCTGCTGATGCCGTTACGATGGGATTGGTCGATAAAATTTTCACTAGAGTAGGTGCCAGCGATAATATTTCGATGGGAGAATCTACCTTTATGGTGGAAATGAACGAAACGGCTTCGATTTTGAATAATATTTCCGATAGAAGTTTGGTGTTGTTGGATGAAATTGGTCGTGGAACCAGTACCTATGATGGCGTTTCTATCGCGTGGTCGATTGCTGAGTTTTTGCATGAAAATCCTGCGCAACCGAAAACCTTGTTTGCGACGCATTATCACGAATTGAACGAAATGACCGAAAGTTTACCTCGTATTCAAAATTATAATGTTTCGGTCAAAGAATTAAAAGATACGGTGCTTTTCATTCGTAAACTGGAAAAAGGAGGAAGTGCCCACAGTTTTGGTATTCACGTGGCTAAAATGGCCGGAATGCCTCAAATCGTGATTCAGAAAGCCGGAAAGATATTAAAGAAGTTAGAGAAGAATCATTCGGGAGAAGTATTGAGCGGAATCAAATCGGTTAAAGATGAAATGCAACTTAGTATTTTCAATATGGATGATCCGCTTTTGGAAGAAATTAAAGAAGAAATCCTGAGTTTAGACATCAATACGCTGACTCCAGTGGAAGCTTTGATGAAATTGAACGAAATCAAGCGCATGATTTCAAAAAAATAATTATTTTAAAGAGTTACAATTCAAGAGCTTAAAAAATTGAATTAAATTTTTTTTAAAAAGTTCTTGCACAAGTAATTTCTTGTTGTATATTTGCACTCGCAATACGAAAGTATGGCGAAAGTTCTTTAAAAACGCAATGCGAAAATAGCTCAGTTGGTAGAGCGCGACCTTGCCAAGGTCGAGGTCGCGG
>JAZKHA010000007.1:0-102599 GCA_040385625.1 Bacteroidota bacterium | reverse complement strand
GTGGTGAAATTATTGAAAACCCGATTCTTTCTAACTTTAAAGAAGGTCTTTCGATTCTTGAGTACTTTATCTCTACTCACGGTGCTCGTAAAGGTCTTGCGGATACCGCTCTTAAAACAGCAGATGCTGGATACTTAACAAGAAGATTACATGACGTTTCTCAAGACGTTATCGTAAACACTGTTGATTGTGGTACTTTAAGAGGTGTTGAAGTTTCTGCTTTAAAGAAAAACGAAGAAATCGTTGAAACGTTAGGAGAAAGAATTTTAGGACGTGTAGCATTACAAGATGTTGTGAATCCTTTAACTTCTGAAGTATTAATCAGTGCTGGTGATCAAATTACCGAAGCAATCATGAAAGCTATTGAAGCGTCTCCAGTTGAAAGAGTGGAAGTACGTTCTCCATTAACTTGTGAGGCTGAAAAAGGAATTTGTGCTAAATGTTACGGACGTAACTTAGCAACTGGTAAAATGACGCAAAGAGGTGAAGCAGTTGGTGTTATTGCAGCACAATCAATTGGTGAGCCAGGTACACAGTTAACACTTCGTACGTTCCACGTTGGAGGGGTTGCTGGAGGTATTTCTGAAGAGTCAAGCATCGTTGCTAAATTCGGTGGTCGTTTAGAAATTGACGACTTGAAAACAGTTAAAGGTGAAGATGGTGAAGGAAATACAGTAGATATCGTAATTTCTCGTTCAACTGAATTGAAATTAATTGATGAGAAAACTGGTATTTTATTAAGTACTCACAACATTCCTTACGGTTCAAGTATTTTTGTTGGTGATGCACAATCAGTAGGAAAAGGAGATATAATCTGTAAGTGGGATCCTTATAATGGTGTAATTATTTCAGAATTTACTGGTAAAGTTGGTTACGAAGATTTAGAGCAAGGACAATCGTTCATGGTTGAAATCGATGAGCAAACTGGTTTCCAAGAAAAAGTAATCTCTGAAGGTAGAAATAAAAAATTAATCCCAACTTTACATATCTATGGTAAAGACGGTGAATTAATCAGAACATACAACTTACCAGTTGGTGCTCACCTTATGGTAGAAGATGGAGAGAAAATTAAAGCAGGTAAAATTTTAGTAAAAATCCCACGTCGTTCTTCGAAAGCAGGCGATATTACAGGAGGTTTACCAAGAATTACTGAGTTATTAGAAGCTCGTAACCCATCTAACCCAGCGGTAGTTTCTGAAATTGATGGTGTTGTATCTTTCGGTAAAATCAAAAGAGGTAACCGTGAGATCGTTATCGAGTCTAAATTTGGTGAAATCAAGAAATACTTGGTTAAATTATCAAACCAAATCTTAGTACAAGAGAATGACTTCGTAAGAGCGGGAGTGCCATTGTCTGACGGAGCTATTACTCCAGAAGATATCTTGAGAATTCAAGGACCAGCGGCTGTTCAACAGTACTTGGTAAATGAAATTCAAGAGGTGTACCGTTTACAAGGGGTAAAAATCAATGACAAACACTTTGAAGTGGTTATTCGTCAGATGATGCGTAAAGTAAGAGTGGAAGATCCAGGAGATACTTTATTCCTTGAAGAACAATTAATTCATACGAAAGACTTTATCATCGAAAATGATAAATTATATGGAATGAAAGTGGTAGAAGATGCTGGTGATTCAGAAAACTTGAAACCAGGTCAAATCATCTCTGCTCGTGAATTGCGTGATGAAAATTCATTACTAAAACGTAATGATAAAAACTTAGTAGTTGCTCGTGATGTTATCACTGCAACAGCGACTCCTGTATTACAAGGTATTACTAGAGCTTCGTTACAAACTAAGTCATTCATCTCAGCTGCATCGTTCCAGGAAACGACTAAAGTATTAAACGAAGCAGCAGTAGCTGGTAAAGTAGATACATTAGAAGGTCTGAAAGAAAATGTAATCGTTGGACACAGAATCCCTGCCGGAACGGGTATGAGAGACTATGATAATACGATTGTAGGTTCTAAAGAAGAGTATGATGAATTAATGATTACTAAAGAAGAATATAATTATTAATAATTAATTTTTCTGACTATATTTATAAATCCTAACAGTGTTATGCTGTTAGGATTTTTTTAATTAAAAACTGATTGTCACACGGAGCTGTCGAAGTGTGACTTAAAATTTTAAACATGAACAATCAAAACCCACAACAAGAAGGACAAATCAATATCGAATTAGACGAAGCAACAGCAGATGGAATTTATTCCAACTTAGCAATTATCAATCATTCTAATACCGAGTTTGTCTTAGATTTTATCAATATCATGCCAGGTGTTCCTAAAGCGAAGGTAAAATCGAGAATTATCTTAACCCCACAACATGCCAAACGTTTAGTAAAAGCATTAGCCGAAAACATTCAACGATTTGAAAATGCTCACGGCGTAATTAAAGAAGTAGAACAAGCGCCTATTCCTTTAAATTTTGGACCTACAGGACAAGCATAAAATAAAAAAGCGACCAATTGGTCGCTTTTTTATTTTATGTCAGGCTGAGCTTGTCGAAGCCTACTCAAACTCCGAAGTGAAAAATAACTTCACACTCGGGAATTTGCTTTGTGTCATTTGTATCGAAAAATCAGAATCGGCTAAAAATACCAATTGATTGTATTTGTCTTTGGCTAAGAATTTTTGTTTGATACGTTTAAACTCGGCAAACTCTTCGTTTTTAGCATCGTCAGGTTTTACCCAACACGCTTTGTAGGCCGGGAAGTTCTCATAAATACACTTAGCACCGTATTCGTGCTCTAAACGGTATTGAATTACTTCATATTGAAGCGCTCCAACTGTTCCGATTACTTTACGGTTGTTCATTTCCAAAGTAAATAACTGCGCTACACCTTCGTCCATTAACTGGTCGACTCCTTTTTCCAATTGTTTGGCTTTAAGTGGATCTGCATTATTAATATATCTAAAATGCTCCGGAGAGAAACTCGGAATTCCTTTGAAACTCATTTGTTCACCTTCCGTCAACGTATCCCCAATTTTGAAGTTACCTGTATCGTGTAAACCTACAATATCACCTGGATACGAAATATCTACAATCTCTTTTTTCTCAGCAAAAAACGCATTCGGACTAGAGAATTTTAAATTCTTACCGTGACGAACGTGTAAATACGGTTTGTTTCTTTCAAAAGTGCCTGATACAATTTTGATAAATGCCAAACGGTCACGGTGTTTCGGATCCATATTGGCATGGATTTTAAATACAAATCCTGCAAATTTGGTTTCCTCAGGTTTTACCTCACGAGTATCAGAATCTTTTGGTCTTGGTGACGGTGCAATATCTACGAAACAGTCTAGTAATTCACGAACTCCGAAATTATTCAAAGCCGATCCAAAGAATACCGGTTGTAAATTTCCAGCTAAGTAAGCATCTCTGTCAAAAGCAGGATATACTTCTGAGATTAATTCCAATTCTTCACGTAATTTGTTGGCCGGTTTTTCGCCAATAATTCCTTCTAATTCTGGACTGTCAATATCGTCAAAAGCGATAGTTTCTTCAATATTTTTACGGCTGTCTCCTTCAAATAAGTTGATGTTTTTCTCCCAAATATTGTAAATACCTTGAAAATCATAACCCATTCCGATAGGAAAACTCAACGGAGTAACATGAAGTCCTAGTTTCTTTTCAACTTCATCCATCAAATCGAAAGCGTCTTTTCCTTCACGGTCCAATTTGTTGATGAAAACAATAATTGGAATGTGACGCATACGACAAACAGAAACTAATTTTTCGGTTTGTTCCTCAACCCCTTTTGCGACGTCAATCACTACAATAACACTGTCTACAGCAGTTAAGGTTCTAAAAGTATCTTCAGCAAAATCCTTATGTCCTGGAGTATCCAGGATATTGATTTTTTTGTCTTTATATATGAATGCTAAAACCGATGTAGAAACCGAGATTCCTCTTTGGCGCTCAATTTCCATAAAATCGGAAGTGGCTCCTTTTTTGATTTTATTACTTTTTACCGCACCTGCTTCCTGAATCGCTCCTCCAAAAAGTAGCAATTTTTCTGTTAAGGTAGTTTTACCTGCATCGGGATGCGAGATGATTCCGAAGGTTCTTCGGCGCTCTATTTCTTTTAAAAAACTCATAGTATGTTATAATGGACTGCAAAAATACTATTTTTCATTAATAAATTTTTGTTAATACAAAGGGGATTACTTGTTTAATGTACTTGAATTGTTATTTTTGCTATTCTATTTAAAAATGAATAAGCTAAAAATGAAATCAAATCCTTTTGTCGTATTGGTATATTTACTGTTTACGGGAGTTTTATTTGCTCAAAGCAGTCCAAAAGAAGTACTGTTTACAATTGATGAAAAACCATATTTTACTGATGAATTTGTTCGCGTTTATAATAAAAACATAGATTTAGTAAAAGATGAATCACAAAAAGATTTAAATCAATACTTAGAGTTATTCGTTGCTTATAAATTGAAAATTGCCAAAGCAAATAAATTGGGTTTGCAAAATGGAACTCAATATATAAATGAGTTAAAATCATACAGAAGCCAATTAGCTAAAAATTATACTTCCGATTCTAAAGTGACCAAAGCCTTAATTGAAGAGGGATACAATAGAATGCAAAAAGAAGTAAAAGCTGCACATATTTTAATTACATGTGATGAAAACGCGTCTCCGGCAGATACTTTAAAAGCTTACAATCAAATCCTTGATATTCGTAAGAAAATCATTTCTGGGACAAACTTTGAAGAAATGGCACAACAGTTTTCTCAAGATCCATCTGCAAAAGAAAATAAAGGAAATTTAGGATATTTTTCTGCTTTCAGAATGGTTTATCCTTTTGAAACGGCCGCTTTTACAACCAAAGTAGGAAATGTATCTATGCCAGTTCGTACTAAGTTTGGATATCACTTGGTAAAAGTGTTAGATGTTCGTGAGAATCGTGGGGAAGTGACGGTTTCTCATATTATGATTTTAAAACCTCAAGCTACTACTCCAGATGCAGTAGCTAAAGGATCTTCAACTATTCAGGATATTTATACAAAATTGAAACAAGGCGAAAGATTTGAAACTTTGGCTACTCAATTTTCTGAGGATAAAAATTCGGCACCGAGAGGTGGAGTTTTACCAAGATTTGCTTCAGGTCAGTTGAGTTCAGAAGTTTTTGAAAATGTATCTTTTAGTTTAAAAAATATTGGAGACTATTCAGAGCCTTTTGAAAGTCAATTTGGCTGGCATATTGTGAAATTAGTTGAAAAGCATCCAGTGAAAAAGCTTGAAGAAATGGAGCGTGAGCTTGATGCTAAAATCAAAAAAGACGAGCGTTCAAGAATTATAACCAATACATTAACAGCTAAACTTCGCAATAAATACAAAGTAAAACGTAACGAAAAGTTGTATGCTAAGATTAAAGAAGCAGTAACGGATAAATATTATACTTCTGAGTGGAAAATGCCAGAAAATATTCAGGATTTTGATTCGGAATTGGTTAAGATTGAAAATAAATCGGTTACAGGTATAGAATTTCTAAACGAATTAAATTCTAAGCAAAAAAGTAAGCTAACCATTAAGCCTATTGGTAAATTGGTAGACTATGTTTATGCTAATTTTGTTGACAATCAACTGAATACTTATTATAACGACAACTTAGAAAGTGAGTTTCCTGAGTTTGCTAACATAGTTGAAGAGTATCGTGACGGTTTGTTGCTTTTCGATTTGATGGAAAAAGAAATTTGGAACAAAGCGAAACAAGATACCATTGGGTTGCAAAACTATTTTAAAGCCAATCAGGCGAATTATCAGTGGAAAAAAAGAGTGAAAATAATTACGGCTTCCTCAACAAATGAAAAATTTGTCAAAGAAGCAAAGAAAATGCTAAAATCGGATGCGAAAGTTGATGCTGTTAAAGAGAAGCTGAATACTAAAGAAGCGGTAAATATCATGATAAAGGAAAGTGCATATGAAGAAGGTGCTACAGATTTTCCTAAAAATTTAAATTTTAAATTAGGTTTAGGGGAAGTTTTTAAAGATGGAGACCACTATTACGTAAATAAAACCACAGAAGTGCTGCAGGCGGGTAATAAAACCCTTGACGAAATAAAAGGGAAGGTAATCAACGATTACCAACAATACCTTGAGGAAAATTGGGTTTCAGAATTGAAGAAAGAATTTAAAGTTAATGTAAATACAGAAGTTTTTGGGCGATTAAAAACTTCTATGAAAAAATAATTAAAGCCAATAAATTAAATACGAATGAATATAATAAAGAAAATTAGTCTTTTTGCTGCCTTTTTAATGGTAACTGTTTCTGCATCGGCGCAAAAGACAAAAGTAGATGGTGTTGTAGGAGTGGTTGGGGATTATATAATCTTAGATTCGGATATTGATAAAACTTATTTAGAGTTAAAACAACAAGGTGTAGAAACTCAAGAGATTTCTCGTTGTCAAATGTTAGGTAAGTTGTTGGAAGATAAATTGTATGCGCATCAAGCAATTCAAGATAGTATTGTAGTGACTGATGCGGAAGTAAACAAAATTCTAGACGATAAAATAGGTTACATGGTTGAACAATTAGGATCGATGGATAAAGTTGTTGAATATTTTAAAAAACCAAGTGAACAAGATTTTCGTTCAGAGTTTTTCGATATTTTAAAAACCCAAAAACTTACTGAGGAAATGCAAAAGAAAATTGTTGATGAAGTGACTATTACACCTGAAGAGGTTCGTGATTTTTTCAAAACAATTCCTGCGACCGACTTACCTGTTTTTGGAGCTGAAATGGAAGTGGCTCAAATTGTAGTGAAGCCTGTTGTTTCTAAAGAAGCAAAGCAAGCGGTGATCGATCAATTGAAGTCATTCAAAAAAGACATACAAGAAAACGGAGCGAGTTTTTTTACTAAAGCCGTTTTGTATTCTGAAGATCCAGGATCCAAAAATGATGGTGGCTATTATAAAATGAACCGTAAGACACAATTCGTTAAAGAATTTAAAGATGTGGCGTTTAGTTTGCAAGAGGGGGAAATCTCAGAACCTTTTGAAACTATATTTGGATTCCATATCATTCAGGTTGATAAAATTAAAGGACAAGATGTTGAATTAAGACATATTGTAATTGCACCTAAAGTTTCTGATGCAGCATTAAAAGAAGCTAAAGAGAAAGCGGAATCTATTCGTACTAAAATTTTAAACAAAGAAATCACTTTTGCTGAAGCGGCTAGAACTGAGTCTGATGAAAAAGAGACTAAAAATGATGGAGGTGTTTTAACTAATCCTAAAACACAAGATACTCGTTTTGAATTGACAAAAATGGATCCTTCTATGTATTCGGTAGTAGCAAATTTAAAAGACAATGAAGTTTCTTATCCTGTGACTGATGAAGACAGAACAGGTGGTAAATTTTATAAGATTATGACGATTACCAATCGTTTTGATGAACATACGGCTGACTATGCTAAAGATTATATTCGTCTAAAAGAATTGGCTTTAAAAGAAAAGCAAATTAAAGCTATCGCAAAATGGAGTGTAGAAAAAATTAAAGAAACACACATTAAAATCAATGGTGAATACCGCGATTGTGCTTTTACAAATAACTGGTTAAAAAAATAAATTTTTATTAATTCAGATAAAAGAGTTAGTTTTATGATTACATAGAGCTAACTCTTTTTAATTTAAAAAAAATCAAAAATGTCTGACGTTGCCGCCATTGAAAAATTAGTTCAAAAGCAAAAAGAACTAAAACAAGAAATTGCCAAAATCATTGTAGGTCAAGAGGAAGTAGTGAATCAAATTGTGTTGAGTATTTTTTCTGGTGGTCACGCACTGTTAGTGGGAGTTCCAGGATTAGCAAAAACGTTGATGGTGAATACTATTTCGCAAGCTTTAGGGTTAGATTTTAAACGAATTCAGTTTACGCCTGATTTAATGCCTTCTGATATTTTGGGGAGTGAAATTCTGGATGAGACCCGAAATTTTAAATTTATTAAAGGACCAATTTTTTCTAATATTATTTTAGCGGATGAGATCAATCGTACGCCTCCCAAAACACAAGCCGCTTTATTAGAAGCCATGCAGGAAAAATCGGTGACTGTGGCTGGGCATCATTATAAATTAGAATTGCCATTTTTTGTATTAGCAACCCAAAATCCAATTGAGCAAGAAGGAACTTACCCGCTGCCGGAAGCACAATTAGATCGGTTTATGTTTGCCATAAAACTAGATTATCCTTCTTTTGCGGAAGAAGTACAAGTAGTGAAAAGTACTACGTCAGATTTTGATGTAAAAGTTAATCCGTTGTTTACTTCTCAAGAAATTATTGATTTTCAGCATTTAATTAGACGAATTCCTGTCGCTGATAATGTGATTGAATATGCCGTAACCTTAGTTTCAAAAACACGTCCTGATAATGTTTTAGCAACTGACTTTATAAAAAATTACATCGATTGGGGAGCAGGACCAAGAGCTTCACAAAACTTAATATTAGCTGCCAAAACACATGCGGCACTAAAGGGTAAATTCTCTCCAGATATTGAAGATGTACAGGCAGTTGCTACTGGAATTTTGCGTCATCGTATCATAAAAAACTACAAAGCTGATGCCGAAGGGATAACTGAAGAAATGATTATTAAGAAGTTGTTTTAATTGATTATCAAAAAATATTATTTTTAAAAGCTCTGATTTTCAGAGCTTTTCTTTTTTTATTATATTTGCTTCGCCCATAAACCTAAATATTATGAAAAATAAATACCTACTACTGTTATTGTTATTGTTTGTTGCATTGTTTTCCAATGCACAGGAACAGAACTTGTCTCAAAATAAGTATAAAGCAAATGCATACAAACAAATGATGGACGATATGTCTATTAATTTTTATACGGTTTGTGATTCTGCAGAAGCTTATTTTAATACTATCGATAAAAACAAAAAAGGTTCTGGTTATAAGCCATTTTTACGTTGGAAGTATGATAACGAATCAAAATACTATCCTTCAGGTAATAGAATGATTGATTATGATTTGCCTTATAAAGAATTTAAACGATTAAAAAAGGACACGTATGTTCAAAAAACTGTTGCCAATAATTTAGATTGGAAACTTTTAGGCCCAGCATTAGTGGGTACTATTACTGGACATTATTCTCCTGGTTTAGGAAGAATGGAGTATGTTGAAGTGAATAGAGATAATGCGCAACAAATTTATATGGGATCCCGAAGTGGTGGATTGTGGCGTACCGATAATGAAGGTGCCAACTGGATACATCATACCGACTTTTTACCTGGTTCTGGTGTGGATGCCATTGCAGCAAAACCTACTAATTTTAATTCTGTACTTATTAATGTGAAGATGTCTGATACAGGTCATAGTTTCGGAATTTATCGTTCCAATGACGGTGGAGTTACTTTTCAACAAACTAATTTCAATCCTACTACATTAGGGTATGGAGGTTTAGGTTCCAACTTTAAAATCAATGTTATAAAATACCATCCAACTGTGGCTAATATGGTTTTTGTTGGAACCGATAGGGGTATTTATAGATCCACTGATGATATGGCAACTTGGACAAGATTAAACACTTCTTGGGATGTTAAAGATATTGAGTTTCATCCTACAAATGCCAATATCATATATGTGTATGAAAATTATTATTGGGGTGCTAATAAAAATAAAATTCACAAATCTATAAATCAAGGAGTAAGTTATACAGCACTAGCTGATGTTACAGGAAATGCAAACGCTGAAATTAACATTTCAGTTTCGCCAACATGTCCGGAGTGTATTTATCTAATTTCGGATAATGGAATTTGGAATTCTACAGATACTGGCGCAATATTTACAACTATTCAAAGTCCTGCACCTGTAGGTATAAGCCTTTGGTATGGTGTTCCGAATGATACCGATCCAACAAAAATTGTATGTGGTTATTTGGATATGTATAGAAGTGCAGACAGTGGTGCAACTTTTACTAAAGCTACTTGGTGGTCATTAGGAAGTGTTGAACATGGTGCTGGAAGCATGCAGACAAGATTTAATAATAGTCAAGTATATGTTCATGCAGACATGGATTATTTGACTTGCGTTAATGGAGTGTTTTATGCTTGTACAGATGGATTTTTAGCTAAATCTGCTGATAACGGTTTAACTTGGCAAAGATTAAATGCAGATACCTGTTTGAGAGAAAACTATTGTTTAGGTGTTTCACAGTCAAATAATGAGAGATTAATATGTGGTGCTCAAGACAATGGAACTACAGTTAAAACTGAAAACGGTTGGATCGAGTATTATGGCGCGGATGGAATGGAAGGATTAATTCATCCTTTAAATGATGATTGGATGATTGGTAGTTTGCAAAACGGTGGTAGACAGAGATCATTTGATGGAGGTGCTACTATTTCGGGTTGTAATCAACCACAATCGGGAGGTTGGGTTGCTCCAATACTTTATGATACCAATAATCAAATGACTATTTATTCGTTTGCTCAAAATGTATATAGAAGTACGGAATTTGGTAACAATTGGGTAGCTTTAGCTGCTCCAGCAACATTTGGTAATAGTAATATTGGTAATGCCGCTATTGCATTTAATAATAGTGACAGAATTGTTGTATGTCAAGGTGCAAATATTGAAATGTCTAATGATGCTGGTGTTAGTTTTTCATCTATAAGAAGTACATTACCAAATTTTGGAATTTCAGATATTGCTTTTGATCCTAATAATGATAATCGAATTATTGTTACCTATTCCGATTGGCAAAATAATAATCAAAAAGTATTCATAACCAATGATGCAGGTGTTACTTGGCAAAACATCACCTATAATTTAGGGAATATGCCTGTGAAAGCTGTTGTTATAGAGAATTCTCCTGACGCAACTATTTATTTAGGGACTGAAATAGGAGTGTATAAAAAAGCTCTTTCAGCTACATCTTGGCAAATGTATAATGCAAGTTTACCAAACGTAGCGGTTAAAGAACTAGAAATCAATTACGGAGCAAATACTATTAAAGCCGCAACTTGGGGTAGAGGAATTTGGGAAGCAAAATTACAAGGCAAAGAAAATCATCCTGAAATCGTTAAAACGGAAATTACCTCACCAGTGACTTTTGATTCGCCTAAAATTGGGGTCGAACAATATGTAACTGCAAAAATTAATTATGATGGAGTTATTTCAAATGTAAAAGTTGCTTGGGCTATAAATAACCCTAATTTTAACGCAACTGATGTTATTCCTATGTATTTGGTAACTGGAAATATTTGGAAATCAAATACTGCAATTCCAGATTTTCCTGTGGGAACAAAAGTATATTTTAAAGTAATAGCCACGGGGTCTAATAATGATACTTCAGAGACATTTAAATTTATGTACGAAGTAAAACCGTATGATCATTGTGCGGCAAGTGGTGAAAATATAAATGGTAATTTATGGATTAATAGTTTTTCTTGTGCAAACGTTACCAATACAACAAATACTTACAATGCCTATACCTATTATTCAAGTAATCCTATTTTATTGAATAAAGGTGATAATTATACTACTACTGGTAACTTTAATCAAGGTTGGGCTAGTAATGATTTTATCGTTTGGATAGATTATAATAATGATGGAGCATTTTCACTTTCTGAAAAAGTGGTCACAGATCTTAATACCGGGATTCAAGGAACTGGTAATTTTACAGTACCATTCGATGCCGTTTCTGGAAATGTAAGAATGAGAGTTCGCTTGGGTTATTATGGCGGTTCTGATACACCATGTGGAACAACACTTGGAGAAGTGGAAGATTATTTAGTACAAATAAGCGATACTAGTTCTCCAAATTTAACTATTCAGAGTAATGTTAATTATTGTGAAAATATGCCATTTCAATTAACCTATACAGGAAGCGCTATTGATGAGTTGAAATGGACATTACAAAGAGATTCTAATGTGTATACATTCACAGGAACGCCAATAAATGTTAGTGGATTGCCTTTGGGAACATATTCTGTTGCATTATCTGCAAAAAAGAATAGCGTTTATTATACTAAAATTTTCAGCACCACTTTTACAGTTAATACAATTCCTACCACTCCAACAATTAGTTTAGCTGGAAATACACTAAATTCAAATTATGCCTCTGGTAATCAATGGTATGATGAAAACGGTATAATTGTAGGAGCTACCGATCAGTTTTTTACTCCAACACAAACAGGAAATTACTATGTAATTGTGACACAATTAAATTGTGATTCGTTGCAATCAAACGTGATAAATTATACGTTTTTAGGAGTTGATGATTTTACTGATGAAAAAGGATTTAAAATATATCCTAATCCAATGTCTAATGAATTAACAATTGAATTTTTGAATAATTCTGATAAATTAAAAATTGAGATTATAAATATTCTGGGTCAATCAGTTTATAAGGGAGAAATTGTAAATAAAGCAGTTGTTTCAGTAAGTAATTTATCTTCGGGAACTTATTTTGTGAAATTAAGTAATGGACAAAATAGTAGTGTTAAGAAAATAATTAAAATTTAGGAAAAGTCTTTTTGAAGAAACGATTATGAATTTGCGTGACAAAAGTTAATAATCTACAATTTTTATGTTTAAATATTGTTATTTAGCAAATATCTTTAGCTGATTTTTTAGTTTTCATAAAAAATAATAAGGAATCAACTTATTTGATTGAAAAATTTTTAAAGAATGACGCTATTTCGTAAATTTGTGCAACAAAATTAAATTTTACAATTATGGCTTTTGATATTGGAATGATTGAAAAAGTGTATGCAAACATGGCAGCACGTGTAGATAAAGCACGTGAGCTTGTTGGTCGTCCACTTACACTTACCGAAAAGATATTATATTCTCACTTGTGGGATGGGACACCTTCTGGTGTTTATAAAAGAGGTGTTGATTATGTAGATTTTGCTCCGGATAGAGTTGCGTGTCAAGATGCAACGGCTCAAATGGCATTATTGCAATTCATGCATGCAGGTAAAAAAACAGTTGCGGTTCCAACAACCGTTCACTGTGATCACTTAATTCAAGCAAAAGAAGGCGCAGCTACCGATTTAGCTTTCGCTAACCAACAATCGAAAGAAGTTTTCGATTTCCTATCTTCTGTTTCTAACAAATACGGAATTGGTTTCTGGAAACCAGGTTCTGGGATTATTCACCAAATCGTTTTAGAAAATTATGCATTCCCAGGTGGAATGATGATTGGTACCGATTCTCACACAGTAAATGCTGGTGGTTTAGGTATGTTAGCAATTGGTGTTGGTGGAGCTGATGCAGTAGATGTAATGTCTGGAATGTCTTGGGAATTAAAATTTCCAAAATTAATCGGAGTAAAATTAACCGGTAAACTAAACGGTTGGTTATCTGCAAAAGACGTGATCCTAAAAGTAGCGGATATCTTAACCGTAAAAGGAGGAACAGGTGCTATTGTTGAATATTTCGGAGAAGGAGCTACGTCAATGTCTTGTACTGGTAAAGGAACTATTTGTAACATGGGTGCTGAAATTGGAGCAACAACTTCAACTTTCGGTTACGATGATTCAATGAGAAGATATTTAGCGGCTACTGGACGTCAGGATGTGGTAAATGCTGCTGATAAAGTAGCAGATTATTTAACTGCTGACAAAGAAGTATATGCGAATCCAGCACAATATTTTGATCAATTAATTGAAATTAACTTATCAGAATTAGAACCACACATTAACGGACCATTCACGCCAGATAGAGGAACGCCAGTTTCTAAAATGAAAGCAGAAGCGGCAGCAAACGATTGGCCTTTAAAAGTAGAATGGGGATTAATCGGTTCTTGTACGAACTCTTCTTATGAAGATATGTCGAGAGCAGCGTCTATTGTAGAACAAGCAGTAGCACACGGAATTACACCTAAAGCAGAATTTGGTATCAATCCAGGTTCTGAGCAAATTAGATATACAATTGAAAGAGACGGAATTATCGCTACTTTCGAAAAAATGGGAACTAAAGTATTTACCAATGCTTGTGGGCCATGTATCGGACAATGGGATAGAGCTGGTGCTGACAAAGGAGAGAAAAACACTATCGTACACTCTTTCAACCGTAACTTCTCGAAAAGAGCTGACGGGAATCCAAACACACACGCTTTCGTAACATCTCCAGAAATGGTAGCTGCGTTAGCAATTTCAGGACGTTTAGATTTCAATCCGTTAACAGATACTTTATTGAATGATAAAGGAGAAGAAGTAAAATTAAATCCACCAGTAGGTGACGAATTACCAACTAAAGGTTTCGCTGTTGAAGATGCAGGTTTTCAAGCGCCAGCTGCGGATGGTTCTTCTGTGGAAGTATTGGTTTCACCAACTTCTGATAGATTACAATTGTTAGCACCATTTGAACCATGGGATGGTAAAAATATTACAGGTGCGAAGTTGTTAATCAAAGCGTTCGGAAAATGTACGACCGACCATATTTCTATGGCTGGACCGTGGTTACGTTTCCGTGGACATTTAGATAATATTTCTAACAATATGTTAATTGGTGCAGAAAATGCTTTCAACCAAAAAGCAAATTCGGTTAAAAATCAATTAACAGGAGAATATGCTGAAGTTCCTGCTGTAGCAAGAGCTTATAAAGCTGCTGGAATTCCTTCAATCGTTGTGGGTGACCACAATTATGGTGAAGGTTCTTCTCGTGAGCACGCAGCAATGGAGCCACGTTTCTTAGGAGTTACTGCAGTTTTAGTAAAATCGTTTGCTCGTATTCACGAAACGAACTTGAAAAAACAAGGTATGTTAGGATTAACATTCGCTAACGAAGCAGATTACGATAAAATTCAAGAAAACGATACAATCAATTTCTTAGATTTAACAGAATTTGCACCAGGGAAACCATTAACATTAGAGTTCACTCATGCTGATGGTACAAAAGATATCATTTTAGCAAACCATACCTACAACGAAAGTCAAATTGGTTGGTTTGTAGCAGGTTCTGCTTTAAATTTGATAGCTGCTGGTAAAGCATAAATTTACAGACAGAGTCTGTTAAAAATATAAAATAATGTTAAAACTCCCAGTTTCACTGGGAGTTTTTTGGTATCTTGCGACTTTGTAAATAGCAATTGTTTTTAATTGCGAAATGAAATTTATGTCTTTTCAAAAACACATACTCTTAGTTTTTATCCTGTTGTCTACTGTGGTTTTTTCGCAAGAAGCAATAAAACATACGGTGGCCAAAGGTGAAACAGTTTATAGTTTAGCCCAAAAATACCAAGTCAAACAATCGGAAATATTTGATTTAAATCCAAAAGCAAAAAACGGATTGAAATTGGATATGGTGTTGCAAATTCCAAATAAAAATCAGTCGGTTGCAATTGTAGAACCTGCTGTTCACGAAGTATTGCCCAAAGAAACATTGTACGGAATTTCTAAAAAGTACAATGTTAGCATTGAAAAAATTAAAGAAGCCAATTCATTTATTGAAACCGAAGGTTTAAAAATTGGTGTGAAAGTGTCTATTCCAAATGGATCTCCAAATAAAGTTGCGGATACTCCTAAACAAGAAATAAAAGAAGTTAAAAAAGAAACACCTAAAAAGGTGGATTTAGCAGCTAAGGTTGAGCCAAAAGTAAATGTTGTCTCCTCAAATGAAGAAATTATTCATGAAGTAGTAGCTAAAGAAACCAAATACGGAATATCAAAAAAATACGGAATTACTATTGCCGAATTAGAGACTCTCAATCCAACCATTAAATCAGGCTTAGCTATTGGCAATAGGTTAGTGGTTAAAAATGGAACAAAAAAAGAGTCAGCTATTGTTGAAGAAAAGAAAGAAGTAATAGCGAATAAAACGCCAATTGCTGAGAAGCAAAAAGAGATTGTTGCTGTTGAAAAACCTAAAAGTCAATTCAAAATAATTGGCAAAGTAGAATCGGATAAAAACGAGGAGGTTGCGGAAGTGAAGCCTCAAATTGAGGAATCTGACGAAGAAGTAGATAAAACTAAACCAGAGTTGCCTATTGAAGAAGTTGATCCTCTTTCTCCTGAAAATATGACTAAAGCCGAGTTGCTAGTAGCTAAAGCTTCTGAAAATTTAGGAGCTAGATATCGTAGTGGAGCTACTGGTAATGGCGGATTTGATTGTTCTGGACTAATGTATGTTACTTTTAAAGAAATAGATTTGACTTTGCCGCGTTCTTCTCGAGATATGGCTTCAAATGCGGGTATTCGAATTGATAGAAGTCAGGCTCAAAAAGGGGATTTGATTTTCTTTGCAACCAGCGGAAGAGGAGTAAGTCACGTTGGGATGGTGACTGAGGTTACTGAGGATGAAATTAAATTTATTCACTCTTCTACTAGTTCAGGGGTTATTGTGTCTTCTACAAAAGAAGCCTATTATGCCAAGCGATTTGTGCAAATTAATAGGGTTTTGGAAAACTAAATAGTTTTATTTTTTTTAATCACACGTCTTTCAGATATATGCAAAAAAAATCCGCTTCAATTTCTTGAAACGGATTTAATCTTCTTATTGGCTCGTTTAAACTGTTTCGTCTTCAGTAGTAGCAGTTGGTGCATTTTCTTTTACAGAATCAATTCCGTTGTCTCTACCGGCTTCAGCTTCATACATTTGACTTGATCCAATAATTTGACCATTACCGGCCAATAGGTTGAAATAAAATTTGCCGTTGCTTGCTGTTTTTCTGTCAAATTTAGAATCGTCTTGTGAATTTTTTTTCACAGACTCAATTCCGTTTTCGCAACCTGATTTTGCAGCATATCCTTCGCTCGTTAAAATAACTTGACCGTTGCCTGCTTTTAAATTAAATTGAAACTCTCCATTTGTTCTTTTTGAAATTACAAATTTTCCCATAGCAATAATTGTATTAATGTTTATAATTTGTAAGAAAGATAGTATTTTTTAAATAAAGTGCAAAAAAAATCCGCTTCAATTTCTCAAAGCGGATTCTCTATTCTATAAGGCTTGACCCTGTTACTAGTAGTACGTATAACGTCTTACTTTAGCAATATATTTTGCCAAACGAATTACTTGGTGGCTATAACCATATTCGTTATCATACCAAACATACATTACCACGTTTTTACCATCGGCAGAAACAATAGTAGCATTGCTATCAAAAATTGCTGGAGCCGAAGTTCCAACGATATCAGATGATACCAATTCGTTGTTTAATGAATATTTGATTTGCTCTACTAAGTTACCTTCCAAAGCATATTTTTTCATGATGTTATTCAAATCCTGAACAGTAGTTGCTTTTTCTACTTCCAGGTTTAAAACCACTAAAGATCCGTTAGGAACTGGTACACGAATAGCATTTGAAGTTAATTTTCCTGCTAAACTTGGTAATGCTTTAGCAACAGCACTTCCAGCACCAGTTTCAGTGATTACCATGTTTAAAGCAGCTGCTCTACCACGACGGTATTTTTTATGCATATTATCAACCAAGTTTTGGTCGTTAGTATACGCGTGGATAGTTTCTAAGTGTCCTTTTACAACTCCTAAAGTTTCTTCCATTGCTGCTAAAACCGGAGTAATAGCATTGGTAGTACAAGAAGCTGCAGAGAAGATGTTTACTTCGTCTGGATTGTATTCTTCGTGATTTACTCCGTAAACGATGTTAGGAACACCTTTTCCAGGAGCTGTCAATAATACTTTATCAGCACCTTTTGAAGTTAAGTGACGACGTAAAGCTTCTTCAGTTGTGAAAGCACCAGTATTGTCAATAACTAAAGCATCGTTAATTCCGTATGCAGTATAATCAATTTCTTCTGGAGAATTAGCTGTGATAATGTGAACCGTTGTACCGTTGATTGTTAAAGCGTTGTTTTCAACATCGGCTTGTACCGATCCTTCAAAATCACCGTGAACAGAATCATAACGTAATAAAGAAGCACGTTTTTCTAACAATACCGCATCATTTTTATCACGGGTTACAATCGCACGTAAACGCAATTGTTGCCCTTTTCCTGCTTTCGACATTAATTCGCGCGCTAACAAACGACCAATACGTCCAAAACCGTAAAGTACTACGTCTTTTGGTTTGATATCGTGCGTGTTTTTTGCGTCTTTTAATTTGTCAATTACAAACGCTTTAGCATCGTTGTATTTGTTGTCTTCTAAATGGTATTCGAAAGTTAATTTACCAATATCAATTCTTGAAGGTGGTAAATCAAGCGATTCAATAGCTCTTAAAATTTCAACCGAATCAAATACGTTGATTGGTTTTTGTACAAATTCGCCAGCATATTCGTGTAAGTTCATAATGTCACTTACATTTCTGTCAATCAATTGGTTTCTAAAAAGAACCATCTCGATTGATTTGTCATACCACAAATCGCTAACAATTTTAATAAATTCTACAGCAGCCTTTCTTCTGTCGGCTTGAAAAGCTAATTCTTTTTCGTAAACAGTTGTGTTGTTCATCTTTACAGATTAAAAAATTTATGGTGCAAAAGTATCTATTTCAAACGTTTTCGTAAACTTTTTTTGCACTTTTTTTGCATAAAAAAATCCCGACGAATCGGGATTGATTTTCAAATATTCTTATAATAACATCTGAAGTCTTTGTCCGTCTTGGGTAATGACTTCAATTCTGAATTTTTGAGTTTCCGATTTAGAATTCAATAATTTAGAAGCTTGCTCCATTGACATTATTTTTTGTCCGTCAACTGCCAAAATGATACTTCCTTTTAACTCTTGAGCATATTCTTGGAATTTTTCATTTGTTATTTCCTTGATTTTAACTCCTGTTGAAAGTCGGAAGCGTTTTTTATCGGCGGCATCAATATCTTCCAATTCAAATCCGTTGTATTCGTAGTTGACCAATTCTTTTTTAGTCAATGGAACGGATAGCATTACAGTTTCGCCATTACGAACAACACTTACTTTTACCACATCATTCGGTCGTTTGGTATTGATGTAAGAAGAAAGTGTCGAAAATCCTGTGACTTTTTGATTGTCTAATTGTGTAATAACATCTCCTTTTCGAAGGCCTCCTTTTTCGGCACCAGAATTTTTATACACTTTATTGACATAGAATCCTTGGGTTTCTTTAACTCCTAATTCTTTCGATGAATTTCCGTTTAATTCACCACCTTCAACACCTAATACTCCACGTTGTACATTGCCAAATTCCATTAAATCCTCTACAATTTTACGTGCTAAATTAGAAGGCACCGCAAAAGAATACCCAACATAAGAACCGGTTTGAGATGAAATCATAGTGTTAATCCCTACAAGTTCACCACGCGTGTTGACTAATGCGCCACCACTATTTCCTGGGTTTACCGCAGCATCGGTTTGAATAAAAGATTGAATACCGTTATTGGCCAAATCTCTCGCTTTAGCCGAAACAATTCCAGCGGTTACTGTTGAGGTTAAATTATACGGATTTCCAACCGCCAAAACCCATTCACCTACTTTTATAGTATCAGAATTGCCAAAAGTAGCATACGGTAATTTTTCATTGGCTTCCACTTTTAATAAAGCGATATCCATTTTACTATCGGTACCAATCAATTTGGCTTTGTAAGTTTTGTTATTGTTTAAGGTTACTTCTAGCTCCGTAGCGTTTTGAATTACGTGATTGTTGGTTACAATATAACCGTCTTCACTAATAATTACTCCAGAACCTGTTCCTACTTGTGTTTGTTGGCCACCGCCACCACGCTGACCAAAAAAATACTCCATAAAAGGATCGTTGGGTACATTATAGGTAGTCATGTTCTTTACATGGACTACAGTGTGTACCGCGTTTTCGGCAGCAGCAGTAAAGTCAACGTTCTCGGCACCTAGGCCAACGTTTTTAGCAAAATTTTCAGAAGCAATTGATAACTTTGATTGTGGCGAATTATTTTCTATAAATAATTTGTAAGCGCCCAAAGTTGTAGCTCCACTCAATAATGAGATAAAAAATAAATTGGCGAAATTTTTCATAGTATAAATATTTGTTTCAATTCTAAACGTAAAAATATAATTTTCTTATTTTTTTTAAAACAGTTTAACGGTCGTTTAACAGACTTTAACTTCTCATTAATATTTGTACTTTTGATATAAGAATTAGGAGCACTACATTTGTGTTTCAGTTCATGCAACTACCTGCTGTTCGCTATATCTTTTCTTGTGACCTGATCTCGAAACATCGGGACTGGAAAGTCACAACAAAAGGATGTCGCTACCATCAGGGCTATAATTCAACTTTTTTGTACTACACATGAGTATAACTTTTTATAAATATCAAGGAACAGGTAATGATTTTGTTATTATTGATAACCGTGATTTAGTATTTCCCAAAAATAATACCAAATTGATTGAGCATTTGTGCGACAGAAGATTTGGCATTGGTGCTGACGGATTAATGTTGCTTGAAAATGACAATTCGACAGATTTTAAAATGGTGTACTACAATTCCGATGGGAATGAAAGTTCCATGTGTGGGAACGGTGGACGTTGTTTGGTGGCCTTTGCTAAACAGTTAGGAATAGTTGAAAAAGAAACGACTTTTATCGCTACCGATGGTTTGCATCATGCCGTAATTAATGAAGAGAATATTGTGTCGCTTCAAATGATTGATGTGAAGGAAGTGAAAGTGGAAAGTGATTATGTTTTTTTAAATACAGGTTCTCCGCATCACGTACAATTTGTGGATGATTTGGAACAATTTGATGTAAAAACAGAAGGAGCAAAAATACGTTACGGAAGTTTGTATAGTCAAGCAGGAAGTAATGTCAATTTCGTCAAGCAAATTTCCGATGCCGAATTTACCATCCGTACCTATGAACGTGGGGTAGAAGATGAGACTTTGTCTTGTGGGACAGGAGCTACAGCTGTAGCCATTGCAATGCATGCGATTGGAAAAACAGCTCTAAATGAAATCACAATAAATGTAGAAGGTGGAAAATTAAAAGTTTCCTTTATGAAAGAAGGAGAAGCATATAAAAATGTTCATTTAATAGGACCCGCCACTTTTGTGTTTGGCGGTCAAATACAAATTTAATAGACTTTATACTTCGTGTTTTAAATGAATACATTAAAAGGAACTACTATTTATTTACGGGCACTTGAGCCGGAAGATTTGGACTTTGTCTATGCTATAGAAAACGATGAGTCGGTATGGGAAGTGAGTAACACTCAAACTCCGTATTCACGTTTTTTAATTTCTCAATATTTAGAAAATGCTCAGCAAGACATTTATGAAGCCAAACAATTACGACTCGCTATTTGTAAAAATGATACTCTTGAAGCCATTGGTTTGATTGATTTGTTTGATTTTGATCCTCGAAATCATCGTGCGGGCATTGGTATTGTAGTCAAGAACCAATCAGACAGAGGGAATGGAGTAGGAGCTGAAGCTTTAGATTTGTTGATTACTTATGTTTTTCAACAACTAAATTTACATCAGTTGTATGCAAATATTGGAAGTAATAATGAAATCAGTTTAAAGCTTTTTACTAAATTTGGTTTCCAAAAAATAGGAGTAAAAAAGGATTGGAATTTTCTGCAAGGAAAGTACTATGACGAAGAAATATATCAATTAATCAATATATAAAATATACATTTTGAATAAGAAAAAAATAATTTTAGGCGTAGGTGTTGTGTTGCTGGCTTTGGCGGCATTTGTTTATGTAAAGGCTTTTTCGGCAAATACTGCTTTTGAAGAAAATGAAAAATATGTTTTTATTCCCACGGGTTCAACGTACGATGATGTTTTAAAAATTATTTCTCCAGAAGTGAAAAATATTGATAATTTTAAATTTATCGCCGAAAAACGCTCCTACAATGAAAATGTATTTCCTGGGCGATTTTTATTTAAAAAAGGGATGGGAAGTTTAAGTTTGGTGTCAGCTTTACGTCATAATTTGCCATTAAACTTGTCGTTTAACAATCAAGAAACGATTGAAAAATTGGTATCTCGCGTTTCTTCTCAAATGGAAGTGGATAGTTTAACTTTGATGAAATCTCTAAAGGATCCTGTTTTTATGCAAAAAAACGGATTTAATGAGGAAACAATTTTAGCGATGTTTATTCCGAATACATATCAAATGAAATGGAATACTTCAGCGGAAGATTTTAGAAATAAAATGGCAGAAGAGTTTAAGAATTTCTGGAATACGGAGCGTTTAACCAAAGCCAAAGCTTTAAATATGACTCCAGTTCAAGTAATGACCTTGGCCGCTATTGTTCATAAGGAAACGGTTAAGCAAGACGAGAGACCTCGTGTTGCGGGGGTGTATCTTAATCGATTGAATACTGATATGCCATTGCAGGCCGATCCGACTATTATTTTCGCTTTGCGTAAAAGAGCCAATAATCAAGATTTAGTAATTAAGCGTGTTTTTGAAGGCGATTTACGTATTAACTCTCCTTACAACACTTATGTTCACACAGGATTGCCTCCAGGCCCGGTGGCAATGCCCGATATTTCGGCTATTGATGCTGTTTTGAATGCGGAAAAGCATAATTATATCTACTTCTGTGCTAGTGTAGAACGCTTTGGGTATCATGAATTCGCAGAAACTTTTGCAGAGCATGGTGTTTGGGCAAAAAAATACAGGGATTGGGTTGCTAGTCAAGGAGTTACGCGTTAAGCCTGTAAATGCCCTTGTTCCCGAGGTTGTGAACAATTACATTATTTGCTGTTGATAACTTATTTTACCTGTCTTTATTGCGTTTTTCGCTGTTTTTGAAGGTGTTAACAAAATATTATGTAATTTTTTAGAGATTTGTCGTATCTTTGACCCAGTGAAATTTTCTGACGATGATAGATTTTTTGTGCGAAATGCCTGATTTCTTAGTTAGAAAGAAAATTATTTTATGTCAAAGAAACAGATTTTTTATCTCGGATTATTTGCCTCAATTATTACCCTAAGTTCTGGTTTTAGACCTTTTTCATCTGAATTATTTCCATGGTTTCATGTATTTGAAAAGCAAGGAATATATACAGTACCTACAGAAGTAGAAGTAGCTCAAAAATTTTTTGACATCCCTTTTACTGGAAAAACATTTGTTGGTTTTCAACAAAATTTAGCCGCACGTGAATCGCATTGTAAATACAACAAAGTGAATACGCATGGTTATTTAGGTAAATACCAGTTCGGAACCGAAACCCTTGAGGGTTTAGGTATCAAAGACG
Source organism: Bacteroidota bacterium (assembly GCA_040385625.1). Taxonomy (GTDB): domain Bacteria; phylum Bacteroidota; class Bacteroidia; order Flavobacteriales; family Flavobacteriaceae; genus Flavobacterium. The sequence continues at coordinate 79,522 of JAZKHA010000007.1, read as the reverse complement.
AAGAAAACTTTTTACGTAGCCGAAAACTACAAGAGAAAGCTTTTTTAGCCAATTTGTCTCTTAACAAGTGGGAACTTCGAAAAGAGATTGCAAAATACGAGGGTAAAACAATTAAAGGTATTGAAATTACTGAATCAGGAATTTTAGCAGCAGCTCATTTAGGCGGTGCAGGTTCGGTAAAACGATTTTTGAAAACAAACGGGAACCGTAAATTTAGAGACGGTTACGGAACTTCAATTACGGAGTATTTAAGAGAGTTTGCTGGTTATGATACCAGTTTTATCCAAGCCAATAAAAAGGCAAAGTACTATGCTTATTAGTACGTTTTATGAATAATAAAGATACAAGGTCGGTTATGTAAATCGACCTTTTGTTTTTTCCAGTCTTTTACTGCCAATGTTTTGATGTATTCGGTCGGTAAGGTGATATCGCAAGCGATACATAGATTGGTGTTGGGTTGAAGGATTACCAATAAATCTTCTAACAACTTATTGTTTCTGTATGGAGTCTCAATAAAAAGTTGTGACTGGTTTTTATCAAAAGATAATTTTTCAAAATTTTTTAATGCAGATTTTTTTTCACTTTTATCAATAGGTAAATAACCATTGAAAGCAAAACTTTGGCCGTTCATTCCAGAAGCCATTACTGCTAAAAGAATTGAACTTGGCCCTACTAATGGAATTACTTGAATTCCTTTTTCATGAGCCAATTTTACAATTACAGCACCTGGGTCGGCTACACCAGGACATCCGGCTTCACTCATCAATCCAATATTTTGTCCGTTAAGTAAAGGCTGAATAAATTCTTGATGTTCATGTGTTTCTGTATGTTTATTTAAAACAGAAATCTTTAACTCCGGTTGTTTTTTCTCCGGATGAACACTTTTTATAAAACGTCGAGCGGTTTTTTCATTTTCAACAATATAGTTGTCAATGAAATCAAGGGTTCGTTTTATGGTAACTGGCAAAACTTCTTCAGGGTTCATTTCTCCCAAAGTGGTTGGAATCAGGTATAATTTTCCTAAAAAAGTTACGGGTTTCATGGTTTATTTTTTTATTAGTTTTGAAGCGATAGTATCACAGGCTTGATCAAGCATATGGTAGACTTTTTCAAACCCATCTTGTAAGCCATAGTACGGATCAGGTACGTCTACTTTTTCTCCAGGAAAAATTTCTTCAAGGATTAATTGCACCTTGGCTTTTTCTTCCTCAGTTTGTGCTAATTTAATGACATCATTGTAATTTTGGTTATCCATTACAAAGATATAATCAAAATGATTGAAATCATTTCTGTTGAATTGTCTTCCTTTTAAATTGGCAATATTTAAATTATGATTTTTTGCTGTGGCAATAGATCGTGCATCAGGCGGATTCCCTACATGCCAATGACCAGTTCCTGCAGAATCGACTTCAAAATTTTTTGGAAGTTTTGAACGCATGATACCTTCTGCCAATGGTGAACGGCAAATATTCCCCAAGCATACCATTAAGATTTTAGCAGCCATTTTTACAATGAAAGTTTTTTGTTGATGTCGTCAACAAACTTTTTAAATTGCTTGTCAGTAGAAACCAAGTTGTCAACAGTCTTACAAGCATGTAAAACAGTAGCATGATCTCTATCTCCAATTTGAGAACCAATATTAGCTAAAGATGCTTTTGTGAATTTTTTCGCAAAAAACATTGCCAATTGGCGTGCTTGAACTACGTGACGCTTTCTAGTTGGTGATTGTAAGGTGTCGATGTCTAATTGAAAATAATCCGAAACAACTTTTTGGATATAATCAATTGAGATTTCTCGTTTTACATTCTTTACAAATTTTTCAACAACTTGTTTTGCTAAATCTAATGTCACTTCTTTTTTGTTGAAAGAAGATTGTGCGATTAAAGAGATGATAGCACCTTCTAATTCACGAACGTTTGATTTAATATTGCGAGCTACATATTCAATAATGTCTTCCGGCATTTCTACGCCATCACGATACAAGATGTTTTTCAAAATAGAAACTCTTGTTTCGTAATCTGGTTGGTGCAATTCGGCTGATAATCCCCATTTGAAACGAGATAGCAAACGTTGTTCGATATCTTGCATGTCAACAGGTGCTTTATCGGAAGTTAAGATAACTTGTTTTCCGTTTTGGTGTAAGTGATTAAAGATGTGAAAGAAAACGTCTTGCGTTCCAGTCTTTCCTGAAAGGAATTGTACATCGTCAATAATTAATACATCAATCAATTGGTAGAAATGAATAAAATCATTTCGCGTGTTTTTCTTAACCGAATCGATATATTGTTGCGTGAAAATCTCAGCAGAAATATATAAAACGGTTTTTTCTGGGTATTTGTCTTTTATTTCAACACCAATAGCGTGTGCTAAGTGCGTTTTTCCTAATCCAACACCGCCAAAAATCAATAACGGATTGAATGAAGTTCCGCCTGGTTTGTTGGCAACAGCCATACCCGCACTACGTGCTAAACGGTTTGAATCTCCTTCCAAAAAATTATCAAAACTATAATTGGCATTAAGTTGTGATTCGATTTTAATATTTCGGATTCCAGGAATGATAAAAGGATTTTTTAACTCTGGATTTTTTTGTTGCACTGGAACGTCAATTTCCTGCGTTTTTACAGGTTGACGAGTGGCGCTTGGTAACTGTTCTGTAAACGGAAGTTTATTACCATAAGTGTTTTCCATTTTAATTTTATACAGTAACTTCGCGTTTTTTCCAAGTTCTTTTTGTAATGCTACTTTTAATAACTTAACATAGTGTTCTTCTAACCATTCGTAGAAGAATTTACTAGGCACCTGAATATAAAGCGCATTGTCTGTAAGCTCTACTGACTTGATTGGTTCAAACCAAGTTTTGTATGCTTGTTCCTGTATATTATCCTTTATGAATAATAGGCAGTTTTCCCAGACCGATTCCGCAGTTTTGTTCATTATGTGCATTCTAATTTGTTAATTTATTTAAGGTTTTACTTGATAAAATTTAGGTCAAGTATTTGGATGAATTGGGATAGCAAATATGACTTATAAAATCTTTAAAAAAAAATTTTTTTGATATTGATTTTATAAAAAAATTGTCGTAAAGGACTTTGTTGGGATTACCAGAGTATTAATTTTTTGTTATAAAATTTAGATGAAAATACACGATATACAAGTGCGAGTTCGTTACGCAGAAACCGATCAGATGGCAGTGGTTTATCATGGGAATTATGCGCAATATTTTGAAATTGGGCGTGTTGAATGGCTTAGAAACCTTGGGGTTTCTTATAAATGGATGGAAGAAAACGGGATAATGCTTCCGTTGGTTTCTTTAACAATGAATTATAAAAAGCCCGCGCATTATGATGACTTGTTAACAATAAGAACTATCTTCAAAAGTCAAACTTCGGTAAAGATTGTATTTGATTATGAAATATATAATGAGTCGGGTGAGTTGTTAACAACTGGGGATTCTATTTTGGTGTTTGTAGATGTCAAATCTGGGCGTCCGGTTTTGCCTCCAGATTATGTAATTGAAAAAATAAAGGAGCTTTAGATTTCTTCAATTTGCACTTCAAATAAATTGGTAAAAATGTCGAGTACAACCTCGGCATTTTTTTTTCGGGTAGCAATTTCAATTTGACAGCTTTCATTCATTACTTGCGAAACAATATTTAAATTCTTCTCCTTAATTATACGCATTACTTTATTCATGTTTTTATAATCAAAAGTAATAGCGAAATGAACGTCAATTGTTTTTTCAATAATAGTAGCTGATTCGATAGCCATTTTTGCAGCTTCTCGATAAGCAGAAATTAATCCACCAACTCCTAGTTTTACTCCACCAAAATAACGAACAACCACAACAAGTATGTTGGTTAGGTCGAATGATTGAATTTGTCCGTAAATAGGCATTCCGGCACTGTTGTTAGGTTCGCCGTCGTCATTGGCTCGGTATTGTATTTTTGTAGTGCCAATTTGATAGGCGTAACACCAATGTCTGGCAGAAAAGTGTTCTTTTTTTAGTTGTTCAATATGAACTTTTACTTCTTCTTCAGATACTATAGGAAAAGCATAGCCAAAAAACTTACTGTTTTTTTCTTTGTATAAAACTTCGGGAGAAGTTTCTGATATGGTTTTATAGGAGTCTAATGGAGTCAAAAATAAATTTTTTTAACTCCAAAAATAAGTAATTTGATTTAATATTGAAGTGGAAACTCTTTCTTCGAATGTAAATCAATTATATCTTCAGTTGAAGTGTCTAAATTCCAAACATACATACCTAATGAAGCAGCTATGTCGGTGTTTTCTTTAGAGTCGTCTATAAAAAGTGCTCTTTTTGGAGAAACTTCATGTTTTTTCAGGATATAACTAAAGGCTTCTGGTTCTGGTTTTCGAACCCCTATTTCGAAAGAGAAATATACTTTTTCAAAACATTGATAGAACTCACGGGTGAAGGTGTAACCTATTTTGTGCTCGAATTTGGCAATAAGTATCTCATCAAAATTTCCAATTAAAAATAATCGGTATTTATGAGAAAGTTTTTGTAAAAATTCCAATCTTGCCAGTGGAAAATCCAATAAAGAAGCATGCCAAGCAGCTCTTATGTCATCAATTTGAGCATTGGGAATTAACTTTTTTATTTCAATCATAAATTGAACTTCTGTTAATTTTCCCTTTTCTAGTTTTATTGTAATGTGTTCAATTTCATCATTCCACTCTTTAAGTCCTAACTTTTTTAAAGCCTCTACTGTCGCGTGTCTATCGATATTCATAAACACATTGTCAAAATCAAAAATAATAGTATTAATCATAGTTGGAATAAATTACAAGTTGGTCATTAACTACTTTCTTTTGTGCTATTATTTTTTCAGTGATCACCGGGGCATTAGTTCCACTTGAAAAAATGGTATTTCCTTTAAAAACTTTAGCTTCATCCCATAAGTTTTCGTCTATAAAAGTCTGCAAAGTTTTACTTCCACCTTCAATAATTACCGATTGAATTTCGTTTGCAAAAAGTAAGTCAACTAATTGTTTTGCAATGCTTTCGTTGTAATTTATGTCGGTTTCAGAGACCAAAATGGTTCTGGCGGAACTATCAAATATAAGATTTTCTTTTGGAATTTTATTATTTTTATCTAAAACTATTCTTACAGGATTATTTCCTGTCCATTCTCTTACTGTAAGTTTTGGATTGTCATCAAGTACAGTTTGAGTACCAACTAATATGGCTTGTTCTTCACTACGCCATTTGTGAACAAGTTGACGGGAATAAATATTAGTAATCCATACGGGTTCGTTTTTATCTCGAGAGGTTGGAGCTATAAATCCATCAGCGGTTTCAGCCCATTTTAAAATGATATAAGGTCTTTTCTTTTGATGAAAAGTAAAAAAGCGCTTGTTGAGTTCGTTGCATTCGTTTTCTAAAACGCCTACGGTAACATTACGGCCAGCATCTTTGAGTTTTTTAATTCCATTGCCCGCTACTTTTGCAAATGGGTCTATGGTGCCTATAACGACATTCGGAATTTTATGATGTATTATTAAATCACTACATGGAGGTGTTTTTCCAAAATGACTACAAGGTTCTAAACTGACATAAATTGTTGATTCTTTTAATAAGGATTTGTCCTTAACAGAATTTATAGCATTCACTTCTGCGTGAGCTTCACCGGCTTTTTGATGCCATCCTTCTCCAATTATTTTCCCGTTATGTACAATCACACTTCCAACCAATGGATTAGGGTAGGTGGTTCCCAATCCGTTTTTGGCTAATTGAATGCAACGTTTTATATAAATTTCATGTAGTTTCACAACACAAAAGTAACTAAATTTGTAAAGCTAATTAATCAGAAATGCACGAATATTTGTGCGATTTGCGTCTAAATTTTAAATATGAAAATTAGAGAAATCCAGCTTCAAGACAATGCCGAAGTAGCAAAAGTAATACGAAGTGTTTTAGATGAATTTAATGTGCCAAAAGTAGGTACAGCTTATGCTGATCCTGAATTGGATATGATGTTTGAAACCTATGAAAACCCCAAATCGGCCTATTTTGTGGTAGAAAAAGATGGAAAAATTATAGGTTGCGCCGGAATAGCCCCTTTGGCCAATGGTTCTCCAGAAATTTGTGAATTGCAAAAGATGTATTTTTTGCCAGAAACTCGTGGATTGGGTTTAGGAGCTCAAATGATGGATGCTTGCCTGACTAAAGCCAAAGCGTTAGGGTTTACTAAATGTTATTTGGAAACCATGCCGTATATGGAAGCCGCTCAGAAATTATATAAAAAATCAGGATTTGACTATTTGGATGAGCCAATGGGTTGTACAGGACATTCTTCTTGTCCGGTTTGGATGATAAAACAATTATAATTTTAAACGTATCACATTTCAATGTGTTCTTACAAATAAAAAATGCTACTAAAAGAATATAAACCCCAATTCTCTCAAGAATTACTACCTATATATGACGAAAAGGAAATCGAAAGTTTTTTCTATATCATTTTAGAAGCGTTTCATCAAATGAAGCGTATCGATTTGGCTTTGAATCCTACTGTTGAATTGGATGGAATGCAGCTATTGCAATGGGAGACGGTCTTATCCCAATTGAAAGAAGAAAAACCAATTCAATATATTTTGGGTGAAACCGAGTTTTACGGCTTGCCATTTTATGTCAATGAAAATACTTTAATTCCTAGACCAGAAACGGAAGAATTGGTGGAGTGGATTATAAATGAGTTAAAAGTTGAAAGTCAAAAGGAGAAAGTTAAAATTTTAGATATTGGAACCGGAAGCGGTTGCATAGCCATTTCGTTAGCAAAAAATCTTCCAAATGCGGAAGTTTTTGCGTTGGATGTTTCGGAAAAAGCCTTGCATACCGCTAAAAAAAATGCGGAACGAAATGGTGTGACTATTACTTTTTTGCATCAGAGTATTCTGGAAACCATCAAATTTGAGGAACAATTTGATATCATCGTGTCCAATCCGCCTTATGTCCGCCATTTAGAAAAAGCGGAAATCAACAAAAATGTATTGGCGTATGAACCTCATTTGGCCTTGTTTGTGGAAGATACAGACGCCTTGCTTTTTTATCGAAAAATTGCAGAATTGGCACAAAATAATTTACCCCGAAATAGATATTTGTATTTTGAAATCAATCAGTATCTAGGGAAAGAAATGATAGAACTTCTGGAGAATTATAATTTCAAAAATATCGAACTTAAAAAAGATATTTATGGAAATGATAGAATGTTGAAAGGTTGTGTTTAATCACTTCTGTTATTCGTAACGTAATGCTTCGATAGGATCTAATTTAGCGGCTTTCATGGCTGGATAAGAACCTGAAACCACGGCAACAATAAAACTCACGATAAAAGCAGAGAAAATAGCGAGCCAAGGAATTACAAATTCAAAATCCAAAAAAGAAGAAAAAATTGAAGAAAGTCCAAGCCCTAAAACTATTCCTAAAATTCCTCCTATTTGGCCTATAACTAGTGTCTCCATAAAAAATTGAAAGGCAATTGTGCTACGTTTTGCTCCTAAAGCTTTTCGGGTGCCAATTTCACGAGTTCTTTCGGTTACCGAAACCAACATAATATTCATTAAGGCGATGGAAGAGCCAAAAATGGTTATCAAGCTAATTATAATGGCAGCCCAATTTAAATAATCACTTAGGCCTTTTATTTTATTAATTAAATCATCACTACGGGAAATTCCAAAATTAGTATCTTCGATAGGGTTTAATTTTCGCACTTTTCGCATAGTGATCATAGCGTCATCTACGGCTTCGTCTAAAAACTCTTTTTTATCAATCATTACACTTGTAGTGTAATTAATATTTGGAGCAGTAAAGAGAGTTCGCGCTACTTGGAGAGGTGCTAAAACACGTAAATCCTGGCTGTTTCCAAATGTGGAGCCTTTTTCTTTTAAAATGCCAATAACTTTAAATTTAGCACCTCGAATTGAAATGGTTTTGTCAATTGGATTAATGTCTTTTAATAATTTTTTTTCAAAATCGGCACCCAAAACACATACATAGCTGTTGTTTTCAATGTCAAAATTGGTAAAATTTCGTCCTGTTACTACTTCTAATCCCGAATTGGGGATATAGTTGTCGTCAACTCCAAGGACTGAAACTTCTGGATCGGTTTTGTCGTTTTCATACTTCACCTCAGCATTAGCGGTTGCTGTGAATGAAATGGAGGTATGTGTAAACGGGTATTTGTAATTTTCTCTAAATGCTTTGGCTTCAGCATAGCTGATGATCGGATTTATTTTTTCAACTTCCCCATCTCCTTGTGTTCTGGTTTGATTGGAGTACTGATTTAAAGTAAAAGTATTGGCTCCCATTGCTACAAAACTCGTTGTCAATTTATGCTCAATCATAGAAACCGCACCTAAAATGCCCACAAGAGCAGTTATCCCTATAGCAATAATCATTACAGTTAAAATGGTTCTAAGCAATTGTGTTTTTATAGAACCTAAAGCAATTTTGATGTTTTCTCGAACTAATCCTACCATATCTGTTAGACAGTAAAAAGACTATTTTGTTACAAACTGTTTCAAAATTTTACTATTCGTTTAAAAAGTAAGATATTTGCGATGTCTATTGATAATTGACAATTGATAATTTGTAATTCATATTTTAAAATGGCTCAAAAACCTAGCATTCCTAAAGGTACTCGTGATTTTTCTCCAATTGAAGTGGCTAAACGTAATTATATTTTTAATATGATTCGTACACATTTCGAAAAATTCGGATTTCAACCGATTGAAACGCCTACGTTTGAAAATTCGGAAACCTTGATGGGAAAATACGGTGAAGAAGGCGATCGTTTGATTTTTAAAATATTGAATTCGGGAAACTTCTTTTTTAATAAAAGTAAAATTGAATTACCAGAATCATTGGAAATCCTTCAAGCTAATTCAGCCGAAACAATTTCGGTTAAAGAATTAGTGGATTTGAATAAATTTACGAGTAAAATTTCTGAAAAAGCATTGCGTTACGATTTAACCGTGCCTTTTGCGCGTTATGTGGTGCAACACCAAAATGAAATTGAATTTCCTTTTAAACGATACCAAATTCAACCGGTTTGGCGTGCTGATAGACCTCAAAAAGGGCGTTTTAGAGAGTTTTTTCAATGTGATGCCGATGTTGTAGGTTCTACCTCGTTATGGCAGGAAGTAGAATTGGTGCAATTGTATGATTCGGTTTTTACCAATTTAGGATTGAAAGGTGTCACTATAAAAATTAATAATCGTAAAGTTTTATCCGGAATTGCCGAAGTTATTGGTGCTTCCGATAAATTAATTGATTTTACGGTTGCCTTAGATAAATTAGACAAGATAGGCGAGGACGGCGTTAAAAAAGAAATGCTGGAAAAAGGTATTTCGGAAGCGGCCATTCAAAAAGTCCAACCTTTATTCAGTTTTACTGGAACTATTGAAGAAAAAATAGAAAAGCTAGCACAGCTATTAGCCTCTTCGGAAGAAGGTTTAAAAGGGGTTGAAGAGCTTCGTTTTATTTGTGAAAATGTTTCAGAAATTGGTCTGCAATCAGCTACTTTAGATTTGGATGTCACTTTGGCTCGTGGTCTAAATTATTATACAGGCGCTATTTTTGAAGTTGGTGCCCCTGAAGGTGTGGCCATGGGTTCAATTGGTGGCGGTGGTCGTTATGATGATTTAACCGGTATTTTTGGATTGAAAAACATGAGTGGAGTGGGAATTTCCTTTGGATTGGACAGAATTTATTTGGTTATTGAAGAATTAGGTTTATTCCCAGAAACAGTTACTTCTGCGCCAACAGCGATATTCTTAAATTTTGGTGAAACAGAAGCAAAATATGCCATGAAAGCCGTTTCTAAATTACGTCAAGAAGGAATTAAAGTTGAAATGTATCCAGACAACGCTAAAATTGGAAAGCAATTTCAACACGCTGATAAACGCGGAATTCCATATGCCGTGATTGTAGGCGCTGATGAGATGGCAAACAATAGGTATACTATTAAAAATCTGGCATCAGGAGAACAACAGACGGTTTCTTTTGATGGATTACTTGAGATTTTACGATAATGTCACACTGAGCTTGTCGAAGTGTCTTTTTAGGTCTTCGACAAGCTCAGACTGACAAAAGTTATTTACTCCTTGGATGAAACGTTTGCATGACTTGATTGAGATGTTTTCGGTCGACGTGCATGTAAATTTCGGTTGTAGTAATCGATTCGTGTCCGAGCATTAATTGGATAGAACGCAAATCGGCACCATTTTCTAATAAATGTGTGGCAAACGAATGTCTAAACGTATGTGGACTTATCGTTTTGTTGAGGTTGATTTTTAGAGCTAAATTTTTAATAATAGTAAATATCATCGCTCTAGTAAGTTGTTTTCCTCTTCGGTTTAGAAATAGAGTGTCTTTATGACCTTTTTGAATATTTAGGTGCGTTCGAATCTCGTTTCGATAAATTTCAATGTATTTTTTGGTTAATTCAGAAATTGGTACAAATCGTTGTTTGTCACCTTTTCCAGTGACTTTAATAAAGCCTTCATTGAAAAATAAATCGGATATTTTTAATTCTATTAATTCGGTAACTCGTAAACCACACCCGTACAACGTTTCTAACATGGCGCGATTGCGTTCTCCTTCGGCAGATGATAAATCGATAGCGGCAATTAAGTTATCAATGTCAGCAATATTTAACGTATCTGGAAGTTTTCTGCCTAATCGAGGAGTTTCAATTAATTCTAATGGATTGTCTTGACGATAGTCTTCAAAAATAAGGTAATTAAAAAAACTCTTTAATCCCGAAATTAAGCGTGCCTGACTTCTTGGGTTAATGTCTTTTGAATTTTGATAAATAAATTCTTGTACGGTTTCTTCTTTTATTTTTACGGGAGAAATGTCAATGTTGTTTTCCGTGAGATAGCGGTGTAATTTTTCTATATCAAGAACATAATTGTCAATAGAGTTTTTAGATAGTCCACGCTCTATCTTTAAATACGATTGAAAATTTTTGATTAAGGAAGTCCAATTTGACATTGAAAAATTTGGATTAAAACAATAAAAGGTATAATTTTTGGTTAAATATATTAAACTTTAATTTTTATAGAATGAAAACAACTAAAATTTTACTCAGCGGATTTTTATTTATTTTCTTTTCAACGTCGGTTTTGGCACAAGATAATTCAAGCTCAGAATCTACTTTTGGAATAAAAGGAGGGTTGAATTACTCTACTGTTTCTAAAGGTAATTTTGATGAAGGACCAGATCCTCGAACCAGTTTCCATATTGGCTTTGTTGGAGAAGTACCTTTGGTTCCCAAAGTTTTTTCTTTGCAGCCGGAAATGTTGTACTCAAGACAAGGTTTCGAAAACACGGTGCAACCTATTGTAGGGTCAAGTTATAAAGTAACTTATAAGGTTGATTATTTAAACCTTCCTATTTTGGCTAAATTACATTTAGGAAAAGTATTTAGTATTGAAGCAGGTCCACAATTTGGATTTAAAGTTTCCGAAAAAGTTGAAACGGATAATAATGATGCTATCCCCGAAGATGATGTAAATAATTTTGATACGGCGATTGCAGGAGGTGTTTCTTGTAATTTTAACGGAACATTTATTAACGCTCGTTTTACCCAAAGTTTGAATGAAGTAGTTAAAGATTCAGGATCTAAAAACATGGTATTTCAAATAGGAATTGGTTTTAAGATGTGATGAACAGTCTAAGAAAAAAGGTATAAAAAAAACCCGTCTTTTTTAAGACGGGTTTTTTAATTCTAATTTTACAAATTAGAATTTGTAAATTAAACCTAAGTTAATGTTACTTAAGTTTAATCCAATATTAAATTTGTTACTTGCTTCTGCACCATCAACATCAGCTTTAGATGATGAATATCCAAGAATACCAACTGAAGTTTCTAGAGCAAAGTTGTCAGAAATGAAGTAGTTGAAACCTGGTGCTACGTTTACAGATAAAGTGTTTATATCGTCTCCTGTTCCAAAACCAGTAGGTGTTCCAAATAAATCAATCCACTCATTACTAGTTGTAGCATAGTTTACATTTAACTCAGCAAATGGAGCAAACTTTGCAGTTTTGATATAGTATCTACCGAAAGCACCAAATGAAGTAGTTTTGTTTTCAGCAACAGTATCTCCATCAACATCAATTTTTCCATTACCAAATTCTAATCCAAGACCTAAAGCTATATTATTAGAAACAAAGTAACCAAATTTTGGAGCAACTGTATATTCAGTTATTTTGTAACCGTCATTTTTTTCAGTACCGAAAGATGCAGTTCCTGATAAAAACATATTGCCTTTAGCAAAACCTTCTTTAGAAGCTTCTTGTGCATTAGCAAAACCAAATGCGAAAACTGCCACAGCAGTAAGTAATAATTTTTTCATGTTTGTTTAAATTTAAAAATTTGGCCACGAAAGTAGTTAAATTTACTACTTCTAGAAAGGAATTAGGCTGTATTTTTGTGTTTTTTTTGTTTTATCCTGATTGTCAAATACTTATAAAGACTGAGGTTTGACAAATTCGGAAAATAAAATTAGTTTTTCCATGAAATAATAAAACTGAAGTTTTTCTTATGTTTTATAATTTCATATTTAGAGAAAGTGAAAATACACTATTGTGAATTTTACTTCCGTCGTCAGTGTCGGCGATATTTGTCAGACCCGCGTTGTATCTTAAATTGGCTCCTATTTTATCTGAAAAATTGTAACCAAGTCCGAAGTTTAACCCGAAATCTATTCCTTTAAAGAACTCTTTTGCGTCGTCTGTTGAGCTTCCTTCTTGTCCGGTTTCTATAATAGTAACGTCAGTTTTTAATTTAGCATTCGCTAAGAAACCAATTTGAGGACCAAATTCTATATTGAATTTATCATTGGTATAGTATTTTGCCATAATTGGAAGGTTGATATACCCCAGATTAAACTTTGCTTTGTAGTTTACTGTATAACCTTCTACTATTGTAGTTCCTTTATCGCTTGCCCCTTGGATAGAATATAGTAATTCTGGTTGGATGGCAAATTTATCAGAGATTTTAAATTCAGTATAAAAACCTGCCTGTATCCCTACTCGAGAATTAGAGCCATCACTATCACCAGTGAAATTTGCTAAATTTAAACCTCCTTTTAAACCAAATTTGGTTTGTGTTGTTTCTTGTGCGTTTGATAAATTGAATGCAAAAAGCACAATTGTTAAAATTATTATTTTCTTCATTTTTTTAAAAATTTCCTGCAAAGGTATTATTTATTGTAAAATTATTTCAAGTAGTTGTACAAAAAAACCACGCCATAAGCGTGGTTTTTATATTTTTCAATCTCTTTTTAAAGATTAGAATCTGTATGATGCAGATAATGAAAGTACATTACTTTTTAACTCATATCCATCAACATCAATAATGTTAGATAAGCCTAAGCTGTATCTTAAACTAGCTGAAATATTATCAGTAAAGTTATATCCAACTCCTACATTTCCACTGATAGCTGTTGATTTTGTAACATCTCCTTCTTTTAAATCTTCTATAGTATCACCGTCAAAAGTAAGTTCAGCTTTTGTTAGGAAACCAATTTGTGGACCTGCTTCTATACTGAATTTATCAGTTGCATAAAATTTTGCCATTACCGGGATGTTAACGAACTGAAAATCCCAGATTAATTTCTCAGATTGTCCATCTATGTCTTGTTTAGCTCCTTCAACAGAGTATAAAACTTCAGGTTGAATAGCAAACTTGTCAGATAATTTGATTTCAGCAAATCCCCCAACGTGAAAAGAAGGTCTCATATTGGTGCCACTATCAACAAATTCGTCAGTAGTATTTCCAGTTAAATTCCCTAGATTTAAACCTGCTTTAACCCCAAATTTTGTTTCTTGTGCATTTGTGAAACCAAATGCGAACACTGCTGCAGCAGTAAGTAATAATTTTTTCATTTTGCTCGTGCTTTAAATTTGCGCCAAAACTAAATTATATTTTTTGGTTGCTCTAAAATTTTCGATAACCTTCCATTTTTTAGGGTTGAAAAGCGTTTTATGTATTTTTTGTAATGATAATAGCACAAAAAAACCACGCCATTGGCGTGGTTTTATATTTCAAATTTTTAAAAAAGACTAGAATTTGTATCCTACTGATAATGCTAATACATTACTTTTTGAATCAAAATCATCCATGTCAAGAATATTTGTCATACCTAAACTATATCTTACTGATCCAAAAAGGTTTTCAGTAATATTATAACCAGCTCCTAAATTTAATGAGATAGCTGTTGATTTAGAATCTTCTTTAAATTCAGCTACAGTATCTCCATCGAAAGTAGCTTCTGCTTTCATTAAGAATCCAACTTGTGGTCCTAATTCTAAACTTAATTTTTCAGTAGCATAGTATTTTGCCATAATTGGAACATTAACGTATGCTAAATCCCAAATTAATTTTTCAGATGAACCATCAACATCTTGTTTTCCTCCTTCAACTGAATATAATAATTCTGGTTGAACTGCAAATTTTGGACTTAATTTGATTTCAGCAAATCCACCAACGTGAAAAGATGGTCTCATTTTCATATCAGAATCAACAAAAGCATCTTCAAAATCGCCAGATAGCGTACCTAAGTTCAAACCTGCTTTAACCCCAAATTTTGTTTCTTGTGCATTTGTAGAACCAAATGCGAACACTGCGATAATAGCAGTTAATAATAATTTTTTCATTTTACTTGTGCTTTAAATTTGCGCCAAAACTAAATTATATTTTTTGGTTGCTCTAAAATTTTCGATAACCTTCCATTTTTTAGGGTTGAAAAGCGTTTTGTGTGTTTTTTGTAATGAGAATAGCACAAAAAAACCACGCCATTGGCGTGGTTTTTTATTCAAAATCTTTTAAAAGACTAGAATTTGTATCCTACTGATAAAGAGAAAACGTTGTTTTTTACGTCGGCTTCATCATAATCAACAACTTGTGATAAACCTAAGTTGTATCTTAGACCAGCTGAAATGTTTTCTGTAAAGTTATAACCAAGTCCAAGGTTGAAACCAAAGTCGGTCGATTTTAATTCGTCTTTAATGTCAAAACTATCTCCTGAATCTGGATTGGCTTTAGCTGACATTAAGAAACCTACTTGAGGACCAGCTTCTATACTGAACTTTTCAGTTGCAAAGTACTTAGCCATTAAAGGAATGTTAAGATAGTTAACATCATAAGTACCACCATCTAATTTACCACCTTGAGCAGAGTAAACTAACTCTGGTTGGAAAGCAAATTTGTCAGATAATTTGATTTCAGCGAAACCACCAACATGGAAAGATATTTTTGAATCAACACCATCAGCGTCATCACCTGACCAGTCAGCCATGTTTAAACCAGCTTTAACCCCAAATTTTGTTTCTTGTGCGTTTGTGAAACCAAATGCGAACACTGCTACAGCAGTAAGTAATAATTTTTTCATTTTGATTGTGCTTTAAATTTGCGCCAAAACTAGATTATATTTTTTATCTGTTCTAAAATTTTCGATGACTGTCCATTTTTTTGGGTTGAAAAGCATGTTATGTGTTTTTTGTAATAAAAATAACACAAAAAAACCACGCCATTGGCGTGGTTTTATATTTCAAATCTTTATTAGATTAGAATTTGTAAGCTACTGCTAAAGAGAATGCATTGTTAGACCCTTTGAAATCTCCTGAGTCAGCTATAATGTTAGATAAACCTAAGTTATATCTTAAACCAGCAGAAATGTTTTCTGTGAAATCATATCCAGCTCCTAAGTTTAAACCTAAGTCAGTAGAATTGAAAGAATCTTTAATATCTTCAGATTCTCCATCTAATTTTGCTTTAGCCGACATTAAGAAACCAATCTGAGGGCCTGCTTCTACGCTGAATTTTTCAGTTGCAAAGTATTTAGCCATTACTGGAATCGCAAGGTAATTTAAGTTTAAAGAAACATCATCAACTTTAGCTCCTACTCCTGAGAATAATAATTCTGGTTGCACAGCAAATTTGTCTGATAATTTAATTTCAGCAAAACCACCTACTAATAAACCAATTTTTGAGTCATATCCATCAAGATCACCTCCGAAATTTGACATGTTGATACCAGCTTTAACTCCAAATTTTGTTTCTTGAGCATTAGCAAAACCAAATGCAAACACTGCAGCAGCAGTAAGTAATAATTTTTTCATGTTATTTAAATTTAAATTCGAGAACGAAAGTAGTAAAATTTGAAGCTTTCAAGAAGGAATTAAATTAAATTTTTTAAGATTTTTCTTGGAATTCTGATTATCAACTACTTATTTTTTTTATTGTTACCACAATATCAAGTAAATCAATAGTAGACTGATATTTTAGACCATTTTTAGAGGAAATTTATCAGTTTGTAGTTTGTATTGATTCAATGATATATAAAAAAACCTCCATTATAGGAGGTTTTGATTTTTAAGATAAAATCTTGGTATTAGAATTTGTATCCTACTGATAAAGAGAAAACGTTGTTTTTAACGTCTACATCATCAGCATCAATAACTTGAGATAAACCTAAGTTGTATCTTAATCCAGCTGATAAATTTTCAGTAAAGTTATAACCCAATCCAAGGTTGAAACCAAAATCAGTCGATTTTAATTCGTCTTTAATATCAACACTATCTCCTGAATCTGGATTAGCTTTAGCCGACATTAAGAAACCTACTTGAGGACCAGCTTCTATGCTGAATTTTTCAGTTGCAAAGTACTTAGCCATTAAAGGAATGTTAAGATAGTTAACATCATAACTACCACCATCAGCTTTTGCTCCTTGAGCAGAGTAAAGTAATTCCGGTTGGAAAGCAAATTTGTCAGATAATTTGATTTCAGCGAAACCACCAACGTGAAAAGATACTTTTGAATCAAGTCCGTCAGCATCATCTCCACCCCAGTCAGCCATGTTTAAACCAGCTTTAACTCCAAATTTTGTTTCTTGTGCATTAGCAAAACCAAATGCAAACACTGCCGCAGCAGTTAGTAATAATTTTTTCATGTTTGTTTTAAATTTAAAATTAACTTAGTGAAATTAACAAAATAACTCAAATCGGTTTTCGGTGGTTTATAAAGTTATTAACAATTTTAACAAGTATTGTTAGTCAGTTGTTTAGATCTTTTTTTTGAATTAATAATCATTAAATATAGTGATGTTTAGATGTGGTAATTCATTTTGTAACTGTTATGATTTTGCGTTGAAATTAGCTATTTGTACTTGTGTCTGTACTTTTTTAGCATTATTTTCGTTATTGATTTAAAACTATATTTTATGAAAAAGTTCATTTTAACAACAGCATTAGTCTTGTTTGTTTTTACTTCAGCTCAAGCACAATTGTTGAAAATAGGGGTTAAAGCAGGTCTTAATTATGCTAATTTTTCGGGTTCCGATTTACAAACTGACGCTATAACTAGTTATCATGCTGGATTGTCTGCTCAAATTAAACTAGGAGAAAAGTTCTCCTTGCAACCTGAAATTATGTATTCAACACAAGGAGCTTCTTATGACAATCTTTCTGAAGAAGTTAAAGCTAAGTTGGGTTATGTTTCTATTCCTTTGTTGGCTCGAATTCATATGGGTAAAGTGGTTAGTCTTGATTTAGGACCACAATTTTCGTATCTGTTATCCAAAGATGTTGATTTCGATAGCGATATTAATGAGTTTGATTTTGCTGCTACGGGAGGATTAACCATTGATCTAACTAAAAGTTTATTTATTCAAGGCAGGTATGTTTTGGGATTAACAGAAATTTCTAAAAATGCCGATGTCAAGAACTCAGTAGGTCAATTATCATTAGGATTCTCTTTTTAAGAATTAAAGTATTTAATTTGAAAAACCATTTCTTAATAGGAATGGTTTTTTTATTTTTACCAAAAACCTTTTGTATGAATATTATTATTGTTAATGGGCCTAATTTAAATTTACTCGGAAAAAGAGAACCTGAAATATATGGAGATAAAGGTTTCGAAACCTATTTGGAGGAATTGAAATTAAAATACGGAAATGTTTCACTAACTTATTTTCAAAGTAATATTGAAGGAGAAATTATTGACAAACTTCAAGAAGTTGGTTTTTCATACGACGGAATTATTTTAAATGCAGGTGCTTACACGCACACTTCTATCGGAATAGGCGATTGTGTAAAAGCGATTGCAACTCCTGTGATTGAAGTGCACATTTCCAATACGTTTTCTAGAGAGACATTTCGTCATCAATCGTATATTTCACCCAACGCAAAAGGAGTGATTATTGGATTTGGATTGAAAAGTTATGAGTTGGCAATGCAGTCTTTTTTCTAATTTTTGAAGAAAATATCGTAACTCAATCGGATTAAAGTTCCGATTACGACTACCAAGAAAAATATTCGTATAAAATCATTTCCTTTTTTGATGGCTAGTTTGGCGCCAATCCATCCGCCTAATCCATTGCAAACTGCCATTGGTAAAGCCATTAACCAAATAATTTTGCCTTTGGCAATAAATAAAGTTAACGAACCCATATTGGAAGCCAAGTTGACCAATTTAGCATTCGCAGAAGCATGTAAAAAATCGAAACCTAAAATTGTAATAAAGGCAACCATCAAAAAACTTCCAGTGCCAGGGCCGATAAAACCATCGTAAAAACCAACAAGCGTGCTGATTATTATTCCTAAAATTGCCGATTTTTGAAAAGGTATATCTTTGGGTTTGTGTTTACCGAAGTCTTTTTTGATGAATGTATAAATGGCTAATAATACCAGAATTCCGAAAAGTAAAGGCTTCATGAAATCATTGCTGACAACCGTCAACAAATAAGAACCTCCAAAAGCTGCAATACAAGAAAAAACGGCCATTATAAATAGTAGTTTCCAATTCATGTCTACTTTTTTTAGATACTGAACGGAAGCAACACTCGTGCCTGTAAAACCTGGAATTTTAAGCGAACCCATTAAAGAAGAAACTGGCTCAAGTGGAAGCAGTATTAAAGCGAAAGGCGTTTGAATTAATCCGCCACCGCCAGCAATCGCATCTATAAATCCTGCGAAAAAAGAAGCAACACAAAGAATGATGATAATGTAGGTTTCCATTTGGGTTGATGTTAAAATAAAATTCCAAACTCCAATAGTGTTATAACTGGAATTTGGAATTGAATATCATTGTATTTTTTAAAAATTATGCTCTTACAATATTTGCTCCTAAAGCTCTTAAACGCTCGTCGATACGCTCGTATCCACGATCAATTTGTTCAATATTTTGGATAGTACTGGTTCCTTTTGCAGTTAAGGCAGCAATTAATAATGAGATACCCGCTCTAATGTCAGGAGAACTCATGGTCGTTGCTTTTAATTGCGATTGGAAATTATGTCCCATAACTACTGCACGGTGTGGGTCACACAACATGATTTTAGCTCCCATATCGATTAATTTATCCACGAAGAATAAACGACTTTCAAACATTTTTTGATGAATTAAAACATCTCCTTTGGCTTGAGTGGCTACCACAAGAACAATACTCAATAAATCAGGAGTAAATCCTGGCCAAGGTGCATCAGAAACAGTTAAAATAGAACCGTCAATGTCTGTTTTAATTTGATATCCATCAGTATGAGCAGGAATGTAAATATCATCACCTTTTTTCTCTAAAGTGATTCCTAGTTTTCTGAAAACATTAGGAATAACACCTAAATTTTCCCAAGAAACATTTTTGATAGTGATTTCACTTCTAGTCATGGCAGCAAGACCAATCCAAGAACCAATTTCAACCATATCTGGTAAAATGCGGTGTTCACAACCACCAAGGCTGTCAACTCCTTCAATACTTAATAAGTTTGAACCTACACCCGTAATTTTGGCACCCATAGAGTTCAACATTTTACACAATTGTTGTAAGTAAGGCTCACAAGCAGCATTGTATATTGTTGTTGTTCCTTCGGCAAGTACCGCAGCCATTACAATATTGGCAGTTCCTGTAACCGAAGCCTCATCAAGAAGCATATAAGATCCTTGTAATTTTCCATCAATTTCAACACCATAGAAATGGTCTTCTCTTTCGTATCTGAATTTGGCACCTAAATTGATGAATCCTTCAAAGTGTGTGTCCAAACGACGACGACCAATTTTATCTCCTCCTGGTTTAGGGATGTAACCACAACCAAAACGAGCTAAAAGCGGACCAACAATCATAATTGAACCACGTAAACTTCCACCTTCTTTTTTGAAAGCTTCTGTTTTTAAGTAGTCAATATTTACTTCATCTGCTTGGAAGGTATAATCGCCAGGCCCATTTTTTTGAATTTTAACTCCAAGATTTCCTAAAAGTGTAATCAGTTTGTTTACATCAATAATATCAGGGATATTAGTGACTCTCACTTTTTCTGAAGTTAATAAAACTGGACATAAAACTTGCAACGCTTCGTTTTTTGCTCCTTGAGGTTGTACATTTCCTTTTAATGGCTTTCCGCCTTCTATTTTAAAAGTGCCCATCTTGAAATATGAGTTATAAGTTAGTAATTATGAGTTGTACTCTTAATTATTTTGGATTGTTATTGTTTTTAATAAACGGTTTTTTAGGTCCGTTTTTCTGAATCATTATTTTTGGTTTCCCAGTATTACTGCTGGTTTGCATTTTGTTGGAAACCCTTTTGTTGGTACGCATTAAATCATGGGTATTCGATAATTCTTCAGTCGACCCTGTAAGGTTTAATTTGCCTTCTGAAAGCTCATACAAATGCTCAAAAATAACCACATCAGTTACCGTGTCTTTATTCCAACTCAAGTAACATTTTTTCATATGGTTGGCAATTACTTTTACCAAAGCACTTTTCATTTCGCCTTCATCCCATTTGTTGGCTACATCAATCATATAGGTGATGTTGTTTCCGTAAAAACGATATTTAGGAAAGTTTTGTGGGTAATTCAGTGGATCGGGTTTCATTTTTAAAACTTCTTTCGACGGAATTGGGTAAGGAGAGTCAACATCCAATTTAAAATCGGACATAATGAAAATTTGATCCCATAATTTGTGTTGAAAATCAGGAACATCACGCAAGTGCGGGTTCATGGTTCCCATTACAGAAATAATGTATTTCGCCAATTTATTTCGGTCTTCACGATTTTCCGTAGCGATTGCTTGATCGATAAGTTTGTGAATGTGACGCCCGTATTCGGGAATGATAAGCGGTTTTCTTTCAGAATTGTATTCTAAATTACTTACCACATCATTGGCATTTTCTTTTGTATAGTTTGTAACCATTTATAATGAGATTATACCTTCTATAGTCGAAACTTCTTGGTATTTTTTTATGATTTCGTCAGCATTTGGCATTACTACGTCTACAGAAACACTAGTAAACTTGCCGGTTTTAGATTGTCGAGTGTCAATTACAGCACCCATTCTGTCAAAAGCTTTTTCAACAGCGTTAATTTTTTCAGTATCAGTTGGGACTATAAATTTATACAAATATTTTGAAGGCCAAACTTTATTTATACTATTTAATTCTTCTTTTAATCGAATATAAAATTCAGTCGTTTTTTTATCCATCTCTTGCATTAAAATAAACGCAAATATACTATTTTTTGCTTTTACTTTTATTTCCTAAAAAGGGAATTCAGAAATCATTTTTATAAACCAAATAGTTTATTTAAATTTGCGCCTTGAATAGCCTGTTTTGAAAAAAGAAATTATAGTTATTACGGGTGGTCCCGGAACTGGGAAGTCCACTATTATAGATACATTGACTGAAAAAGGATACGCTTGTTATCCTGAAATTTCGCGCGAGGTTACTTTAGAAGCTCAAAAGCGCGGTATTGATCAGCTTTTTTTGACAGAACCACTATTGTTTAGTCAAATGCTACTTGATGGAAGACTAAAGCAATACCAAAACGCACACCAAGAAGAAAATCATCCTGTTTTTATCGATAGAGGTATTCCAGATATTTTGGCCTATATGGAATTTACAGGTGATGAATATCCAGATCATTTTAATCAACATTGTCACGATACTCGATATCATAAAGTATTCGTCTTACCACCTTGGGAAGAAATTTACGTGAGTGATGAAGCGCGTTATGAAAATTTTGAACAGGCAAAAGTTATTTACGACCACTTAAAATTAACCTATAAAAAATACGGCTACGAATTGATAGAAGTGCCTATTGGTTTGGTTGATGATAGAGTTGATTTTATTCTTGAATATTTGAAGTAAAGTTTGTTTAAAACCCTAAACTTTATAACTTTAGACTTTAAACTTTTTTCAATTGCAAAAAGCCTTACAAATTCTTGAACAATATTGGAATCACAAGTCCTTTAGATCGGTTCAGGAAGATATTATACAATCAGTTTTAGACGGAAACGATACCTTTGGATTAATGCCAACAGGAGGAGGGAAATCCTTGTGCTTTCAAGTGCCAGCAATGGTGAGTGAAGGGATTTGTTTAGTGATTTCTCCGTTGGTCGCTCTAATGAAAGACCAAGTTTCGCAATTACAATCCAAAAATATTAAAGCAATTGCGTTGACAGGCGGAATTAAACCTGATGATTTAATTGATTTGCTCGATAATTGCCAATATGGGAAATATAAATTTTTGTATTTATCTCCCGAACGTTTAGAGCAAGACTGGGTGCTGGAACGAATAAAAACTTTACCCATTTCTTTAATTGCGATTGACGAGGCGCATTGTGTATCACAGTGGGGCCATGATTTCAGACCATCGTATTTAAAAATAAAAAATTTAAAATCACACTTTACTAAAATTCCGTTTGTGGCATTAACCGCTTCGGCGACACCACAAGTTCAGGAAGATATTGTAACCTTGTTGGGTTTGGAAAATCCGAAGCTGTTTCAAAAATCATTTGCCAGAGAAAACTTAGGCTATCACATTATCAAAGCAGAAGATAAACTCTACAAAATCAAACAAATTCTTCAAAAAAATACTGGGCCAAGTATTATTTACGTTCGAAACCGAAAAAACTGCCACGATTATGCTTCACAGCTGAATGCATTAGGTTTTAAAGCGACTTTCTATCACGGTGGATTGCCTATAAAAGAAAAAGAAGCCAATATGGCGTCTTGGATGAAAGAAACCAATCCTATTATGATTGCGACTAATGCTTTCGGAATGGGAATTGACAAACCCAATGTAAAAACGGTTATTCATGTGAATTTACCGGAAAGTTTGGAGAGTTATTATCAAGAAGCGGGTAGGGCAGGGCGTAACAGTGAAAAATCATTTGCCGTTTTAATTTCATCTCCTTCCGATGTGATTCAGGCCGAAAGCCAGTTTATTGCTGTTTTGCCTGATGTGCCTTTTTTGAAAGAGATTTATGTGAAATTGTGTAATTATTTTCAAATCGCTTATGGTGAGGGAATCGCGCAGGAATTTCCGTTTAGTTTGACACATTTTTGTCATCAGTATAAATTACCCGTTTTAAAAACGTTTAACGGGCTTCAGTTTTTGGATCGGCAAAGTATTATTTCGCTGTCCAATGAACAATCGGAAAAAGTGCAAGTCCAATTTATTATAGATTCTAGAGAAGTCATCCGATATATTAGTTTACATCCGAATGATGAACCCATCTTGAATTCCATTTTGCGAAATTATGCAGGAATTTTTGAGATGCAAACGAATGTGAATACCGTTTTTGTAGCTAAAAATGCCAGTACAACCGAAACGAATGTCTTAAATTTGCTGGAAAAATTAAAAGAATTGGGGGTTGTTGAATTTTTTTCGACTCAAAACGAGTCTAAAATTACTTTTTTGGAAGTTCGAGAAGATGACAGAACCATCAATAGAGTTGGTAAATACTTAGAAAAACAAAATTTAAATAAAAAGAACCAATTGGCTTCGGTTATTGCTTATGTTTCCGATGAATTGCAATGTAAAAGCAGATTGTTGCTGACATATTTTGGTGAGAAATCGGATAAGGATTGTGGAATTTGTTCCTATTGTTTAAGTCAAAAACCAAAAGAATTCAGCCAAGAAGAAGTTAGAAAGCAAGTTTTGCAATTAGTAAACGAAGCGCCAAGAACCTCCAGAGAACTTTCAGAAACTATTAGAATGGATGAAAAGCAACTTTTAATAATTCTGAAGCAACTACTGGAGTATAATTTAATAACGATTAATACAAAAAATCAATTTACACCACTATAATGAGACCATTACGAATTGTTTTTATGGGTACGCCCGAATTTGCCGTAGGAATTTTAGATGCTATACTAAAAGATAACAAGCACGAAGTGGTGGGTGTTATTACAGCAGCGGATAAACCTGCAGGACGCGGACAAAAAATAAAATATTCGGCAGTAAAAGAATATGCCTTGGAGAAAGGTTTGCGATTATTGCAGCCGACCAATTTAAAAAGTGAAGAATTTCTTTCTGAATTACAATCTCTGAATGCAAATTTGCAAGTTGTTGTGGCTTTTAGAATGTTACCGGCAGTCGTTTGGCAAATGCCAGAATTAGGGACCTTTAATTTGCATGCGTCTTTATTACCAAATTATCGTGGAGCCGCTCCTATTAATTGGGCGGTTATTAATGGTGAAACGAAAACAGGAGTGACTACTTTCTTTATTGATGATAAAATTGATACCGGTGCAATGATTTTAAGTAAAGAAATAGCTATTTCCGAAAAAGAGAATGCCGGCGAATTGCATGATAAATTAATGAATTTGGGTTGTGAAGCAGTGGTTGAAACTCTGGGTTTAATTTCTGAAGAAAAAGTAGTCACAACAATCCAACACGATACTGCTGAGATTAAAACGGCTTATAAATTAGACCGAGATAATTGTAAAATTGATTTTTCTAAAGATATCCATACTGTGTATAATTTGATTCGTGGATTGTCACCTTATCCTGCGGCGTATTGTAATTTTAAAGATGGCAATGACGAATGGAATGTAAAACTATATGAGGTAGAAAAAGAGATGGAAGAGCATAACCATGCTTCTGGAACAGTTTTAACTACCAAAAAAGAAATGAAAATAGCAGTTAACGGCGGGTTTTTGAAAGTGATTTCGCTTCAATTTCCTGGAAAAAAGAAAATGATGACCCACGAATTGCTTAATGGAATGACTTTTTCTGAGCAAACAATAGCCTTGTAGCTTGCTGAAAATGCAAAAAATAGTCGTTTTATCGATAAAACACTTGTTTTATCAACAAAAATTTGAAGTTATTAACAAAATTAGCAAAAATATCGCTCAGGTGTTGTGTGATAAGGAAATCCTATTAAATTTGTAGGACTAAGTATTAATATTAACCAATCAATTAATAACAATTATTATGAACAAATCAGATTTAATCGATGCTATTGCTGCTGACGCAGGAATTACAAAAGCAGCTGCAAAAGCAGC
This sequence comes from Bacteroidota bacterium, assembly GCA_040385625.1. Classification (GTDB taxonomy): domain Bacteria; phylum Bacteroidota; class Bacteroidia; order Flavobacteriales; family Flavobacteriaceae; genus Flavobacterium. Next base: position 54,216 of record JAZKHA010000007.1, on the reverse strand, counting down.
TTTAGAATCATTCTTAGGAAATGTTGAAGGCACTTTACAAAAAGGTGGAAGAGTTTCTTTAGTAGGATTTGGATCTTGGTCAGTATCTAAAAGAGCTGCAAGAGAAGGAAGAAACCCTCAAACAGGAAAAACTATTAAAATTGCTGCTAAAAATGTAGTGAAATTCAAAGCTGGTGCAGATTTAGAAGGATCAGTAAACAAATAATAGTTTATTATAATTTCAAAAAGCCACGCAACGCGTGGCTTTTTTTATGTAGTTCAACGATTTAATTTGGAGAGTAAATAATTATTTTGTTAAATTTAATAGAAAATCAGAAAGTTATGATAGCAGTTAAACCAAAGAGAGGGCATTTGCTAGTGGCAGAGCCTTCCATCACGGGAGATTTGTCTTTTAATAGATCGGTTGTGTTGTTGGCTGATCATAATGAAGAAGGGTCGGTCGGTTTTATACTGAACAAACCACTGGGGTATACTATTCATGATTTAATACCTGAAATTAGTGCCTCGTTCAAAATTTATAATGGAGGACCGATAGAACAAGATAATTTGTATTTTATTCATAACATTCCACAACTTATTTCGGGAAGTATCGAAATTGCAACCGGCATTTATTGGGGAGGCGATTTTGAATCAACCAAAGAGTTAATTAATCAAGGGAAAATAAGTCGCAATAATATCCGATTCTTTTTAGGGTATTCTGGATGGGATGCCGAACAGTTGCAAAATGAGTTGGAATCTAATTCTTGGATTATTTCCGAAAACGAATTACGCAACAAAATTATTGGTAAGTCTCCTTCCGATTTTTGGAGAGAAAAAATAATGGAGCAAGGTGGTGATTATTTAATTTGGTCTAATGCTCCCGAAAATCCTATTTACAACTAACCTAATCTTATTTTAACGTTCAATTTTTGTGTTAGCTCTTCCGAAATGCTAGTTTGAAATTCTTTCTTACGGTATTTAGTTATGGGTTGTATTCCTTTTATCACATTTGTAATAAATAATTCATCTGCTTTTTGTAAATCAAAAGGAGAAATAGGTTTTTCCTGAACTTCTATTTTTTCTATGGTTTTTGCTAAAGCTAAAACTTGTTTGCGCATAATTCCATTTAAGCAACCTTCAGAAATAGGAGGTGTTGATAGAATCCCGTCTTTCAACATAAATAAATTACCATTTAAAGCCTCTACAACGTTCTTTTCTCCGTTAAGTAAAATGCAGTTGTCCAAGCCATTTTCGTGCGCGTAAATGCTTCCTGTGATGTTTATAGCTTTGTTTGTACTCTTTATGGTCGAAAGTAATTGTTTGGTTATTACAAAATCTTTATAAATATCAACTTCATAATTTTCTTTTGAAATAGCATAAAGTGGGTTTTCTATTTTTGAAACGGAAATGATATATTCTATTTCGTTGGTTTCTGGCAGATAGTAACCTCCGTCTTTTCGGTAAACGGTTAATCTTACTCTTGCGGAAGAACCTAAGTTTTCGTTGGTAACTGCATTTAAAATTTCACTTTCAAAATACTCTAAAGTAAAATTCATTGGAATTTCCATGCGTAAAATCCGCATCGACGCCATTAAACGAAAATAATGATCTTCGGAAAAAAGGATTTTGTTGTCAATGATTTTTACAGTTTCAAAAACGGCATCGCCATATAGTAAACCACGATTATTTTGTAAGGTAGAATTTTGCATAAAAAACCGTCTTTTAGTTTATTTAAAAGACGGTGCAAATATAAGTGTTATAAATGAAATTTTAAACGGAACCGATTACGTGTTTTAAATCGGAAATTTGATTTTCCCAAAGCATCTTAGCTTCGTCTATATCTTCTTGTATAGCATAGTCAACCACCATTAAAGAAACATCTTTTGTAATCTCATCAACTAATATTCTTAATTCAAAATAATACTCAGTATCATGGTTCTCGTTATCCACCCATTTGAATTTTATTTTCTCTCCTGTTTTTTTAGAATACAGACGTGCTTTTTCTTCTGAATCATCCCAAGAAAAAGTAAAAAACTCGCCACGTGAATTTACATTATCTGCAAACCATTCTTGAAGACCTGAAGGAGTCGAAATGTATTGGTATAAAAGTTGAGGCGAAGAGTTTATGGGGAATTCTAGTTCATAGCGTATTTTGTTGTCCATTTCCATTTTTTTTGGAAATATATATAATAATAGTTTTAAAAAAAAATATTTTTTTGATTTATATTTTTAAAAATAATTTGCAACCTTTAAATATAGTGTTATATTTGCACCCGCATTGAGAGATGCAATAACCATTAGCCTTGGCGAGATAGCTCAGTTGGTTAGAGCGCAGGATTCATAACCCTGAGGTCCCGAGTTCAAATCTCGGTCTCGCTACAAGTTTTTTTTAAAATCAAAAAGTTAGATTTTACGTGGGATTAGAGCAATTTAATCCCACTTTTTTTATGTCTAATTTATTGCGATATTTGCAAAGTGAACACGTTTTTGAACACACTTTGAAAGAAAAGAAGAAATATTCCGAACCCAAAATCTATGATGCTAATGGTGATTTATCAAAGCGTTGGTATGTCTATTTTTCTTTTCGTAAAAATGCGGATGGTCTACTTGAAAGATTTCCGGTTAATATTTATGCACCCCAACACTTAGAAAAGAGAGATAGATTGTTGTGGTTAAAAACCATGCAAAGAAATTTATCAATTCTCTTAAAGGCTGGTTTCAATCCATTTAATCCTGAGAATAAATTTAATTTTGAAGAAGACTCTCAATCTCAAGATAAATCTATAAAAGAAGCTTTCGAATTTGCTTTAAATATCAAAAAAAGCACTTTAGCAGAAACCTCTTACAAAGGTTTAGAAGGTAGGATTCAACGTTTTGAAAAATGGTTAGAAGATAATGGTTTTAAAAACAGATTAATAAGTTCTGTAAATAAAAAAGTTGTTACTACTTATTTAAATGGAGTTCTAACTAACACTTCACCAAAAAATAGAAACAATACTCGCACAGACATTAGCTCAATATTTACTGTTTTAGCAGAAAATGAAATGATATCTGAAAATTTTATTCATAAGATTCCTGTTTTAAAAAGTAATCCTGAAAAGAATAAATCTTATTCTAGTACTGAAGAAACTGCAATATTTGACTATTTAGATAAAAATAGCAAGTTGCTATCTCTGTATGTGAAATTCATTTCCTACAACTTTTTAAGACCTGTAGAAGTCAATCGTATTACGATTGGTGATATTGATTTAAATGATAAAATTTTAAAGATTAAAACTAAAACAGGATTCAAATTAAAGAGAATTCCACAAGTTTTAATTGATGAAATGCCTGATATCTCAACTTATAAAAAAGATGTTTATTTATTTGGAAGAAAAGATTTTGGGCAATATTGGGAAGCAAGTGAAACTAGTAGAAGAAATGATTACTCCGATTATTTTTTTGAAGTAAAAAAGAAATTTGGTTTAGGTAAAGATTATGGATTGTATAGTTTTAGACATACTTTTATAACTAAGCTTTACAATACTTTCATCAAAGAAATGACGCCTGAGGAAGCTGAATCGAACATCATGGCTATAACAGGACATACGAGCAAAACCGCATTACGAAAATATTTAAGGGAAATAAATGCTTATATTCCAGATGATTATTCGAAGTACTTGTAGTTTTTTATCACAAATCTTTGATTTAAAAGTCAAATCAATAACTTCCGTCTCTTTATCAGCTATAATGAAAAAGTTAAAATTATAGACGGTTATGTGTGGGGAATTTTCTTAATTGAAATATAGTTCAGAAGTTATTGGGATGTGATCTGAAATTTCTCTAGCTTCTTTTAACGATTCAAATTCTTTATAGAAATGAATCACATGGTTATTGCCTACTCTGTTTTTTAAGGTATTATACCAAATATTATCAAATTCAGAAGCTAGACAATTGTCTTTTCGGCATTCTTTTTTTAGTGATGTTTTTTGATTTTGAAATACTGAAGCATATCCCATTTTCTTTAATGGAAAAAAAACTGTATGTGATTGAGGACAGTTAAAATCTCCCAGAAATATTATGTTTAAATTGGGATATTGGGCGGGTAAAAATTTAAAATATTTTATTTCAGTTTCAGGTTGCTTACTTTTGGTAATAGCGTGGAAATTGGCGATTGTAAATTCATTTCCATTAAAAATGAAAGTTGCATAAAATGGTTCACGGTCGATTTCTAATTTAAACTTTTCTTCCAACCATGGTGTTCCTTTTAATTTTAATTTGGCTGTTTTCCATAGAAAGGCATATCGTTCAGTTTTGTAAGTGCTTCCTGTTGTTGGATTACTTATTATAAAATCCCATTTAGCTCCTTTTCGGTTTAGGTTATCTGCTAATTTCGCTACTGCTTGTGCTCCACCATATCCTGCTACAACTTCTTGAATAGCCACTATATCAAAGTCTCGCAGTATGTTTGCCATAAATTCGATGTTTTTTTCTGATTTCGATTTTCCGATGTTTTCGACGTTCCAAGAACATAGCTTTATTTGGGCCTTTGCAGGTAAACAAAAAAGAACAATAACCAGAATTATTTTATAAATATGCTGCATTTTTTAATCTTCCCAACCACAAAGGGTTAACCCAAAATCTTGCGCTTCTTTTAGCGTCACTTTTTTAATATCATGATTACAGGAGTTTAAACCTCTACAATTGTCCCTATAATGATACTTTTTTGCTCCAGAAGGACCACAAATGTATACTTTAGATTCGGAAAAATTAATTGATAAAAAAGTGGGTATGCCTGAGTTATTAGTGCGAAAAATAAGTGGTCACAGCCATAGCAGTTCATCCTTTCATAGATATGTGCATTATGCTCAAGTCTATTTAGATAAAGAGATTATCAAAATTCACAAAAAATTAGAAACTTATTAGTGATTTATAATGAGACATAAATAGATATCATTTGATTTAAAAAAATTGTAAGAAAAATACTTATTAAATATACCTAGATTTGGTGATTGTGTGACTTGAAAATTTAACATATTTTTGCCGAAATTTTAACACCCCAAAAATGATTCTGAATAAAAAATCAATTTTATTAACAATCAGTATATTGCTACTTATTGTTAACACTTCCTATATTCTGTATCAAGAATTTATTTCAGAACCAGATGTTGTTTATGTAGATAACATTCAACTTTTTGATGGATTTAACATGACCAAGGAAATGAAAAGAATAGGAGAAGGACAGTTTAATACTCAAAAAAGTAAAATTGATTCTCTATACATTAAAATTCAAAAGAGTAATCCTGCAGAACAACAAATTTTAATGAAAAAATATGTTGGTTTGAAAGAAAATTTGGAACAATTCAATCAGCAATTTGCTTATGAAGAAACTCAAAAAATTTGGAAAAGACTCCATTCTTATGTAGATGAATTTTCTGCTGAAAAAAAATACAAATTGATTATTGGGTCAGAAAAAAAACAAGATGTTTTATACGCTGAACCTAATGTAAACATTACCAATGAGCTTATTAATTATGTCAATTCAAAATACGAAGGTGCAAAATAAGTTTATTCTTTTTTTAATTATTTCTATTTTATTTATCTCTTGTAAAAAAGAAATTAAAGACGACTCCGAAATTCGAGAGCGTTATTTTCAGTTGGAAAAAATTGGATGGAAGTCTAAGGTACACAATCAGTTGGTAGATGATATTAATTTTACAGTAACTGAAGTTCCTATTCAATATTTTTTACTAAAAGATAAAGGTAATGAAGACTTGTTTTTAGTGGATTCTTTATATGATGAAAATAAAAGCGAAAGAGTTATAGAATTTACTTTTCATCAAGACGAAGAGAAAGATCTTTTACAGAAAGATTTTACGGGAATGAGTTATGAAGAAGGTGTAAAATATATGTCTTTCGGATTAGAGAAGGATTTTTATGTTGTTACTTCAAAAAAAGATACTATAAAATGCTCAGGTGTCAACTTCGAGCGTAGTTATAAAATTGCCCCTTATCAAAAAGTGCTGTTGTTTTTTTCTGGGATAAACCCCAATGATAAAATACAATTAGTATATCAAGATTACCTTTTTAGAAAAGGAACCATAAAGTTTAAGTTTAAAGATCCCTATACCGAAATAAAGTTATGAAGCAAATTAGAGAAAGTAAGTTTTCAAAAATCGTTGCCTATTATTTGATAATGATGATGGTGTTACAAATTACAGCACCTATGCAAATGTATGCCTTAACTTCTGGTCCAACACAGCCAGAATTTAACTCATTTACTCCAATTGGTACTTCCGATATGGTTGATTTAGCAAGCGGTGATTTTAACTACAATATTCCAATTATGGATGTAGGTGGTTATCCCATAAACCTTTCTTATAACTCTGGAGTTACCATGGATCAGGAGGCTTCATGGGTAGGTTTGGGTTGGAACATGAATGTAGGGCAAATTGAAAGACAAATGAGGGGTTTGCCAGATGATTTTCGTGGCGAAGATGAAATGATCTATGAGAACGATTTAAGGGATAATGTAACTATTGGTGCTAATTTTTTGTTTCATTCTTCACTATTTGGAAAAGATAAGATTAAGCTGCCTGTTGGAGTGAACTTAGGATTGGGAGTTCAGTACAATAATTATGAAGGTGTTTCTTTCAAACCTACATATGGGGCTACTTTTGAGTTAAATGATAACATAAGTGTTGGGGCTAATTTTTCAAGCTCCGTTACAGAAGGAGCTTCTGTAAGACCATCTGTAACATTAAGCACTAAATTTAATGATAAAAACTCGATGGGGACTACCAATCTAAATGCAAGTTTTGGAGTAGGATTGAGTAGTAGAAAAGGAGTGGAAAATATGAGTGTTTCTGCTTCGGTGAGTCATACTCAAAAAGCGGGTAGTACCTACAACAAAACACAAAAGACAGAAAAGGATCAAACTTCAGATATGGGAGGGTCTTCGGGTAGTATTTCTTTTAATAATATGAGTTTTACCCCTTCAAAAAGAGTACCTCTTTTAAATTCGAGCTATACTTTTGATGGTGCTTTTGGAATTGAAATATATGGAAAAGAGGCACAGGCACGAATCACTGGCTATGGCTCTATTCAGAAAATAAACCCAAAATTAAAAACTCGTAAAATAAAAGCTTTTGGTTATGAAAATACACAATTTAAAAATGAAGAAGAGGGCGTTTTAGATTTTAATAGAGAAAAAGAAGAAGAAGTTTCACAAAATACCACAGCTTTACCCATAACCAATTATACTTATGATGTCTACACTATACAAGGGCAGGGTGTTAGCGGTATGTTTAGACCTTACCGTTCTCAGGTGAGTCATGTTTATAATGATATAGTAACTGATTATGGAGACAGTAAGAGTTTTGGGGTAGAATTTGGTGGAGGGAGTCTTTTTCATGGAGGTGTTAATTTTAACATGACTCCTAGCTCTTCTTCAACAGGGAGATGGAATGACGGTAATAATGCATTACCTTATTTCAAGGAAAGTAATTTTGATAATAATAAAATCAATTACGAGCCTTATGCTTTTAAATTAGTTGGAGAGATGAATGTTGATCGAGATAAAGATTTTATCAATAGTTTAAAATCTGACAAAGCATTAAGAATCAAACTAGATGGTTATGATTTCAATTGGAAAACTACCAATTCATTCAGGGATCATTCAGGAACCGACCATCTTTCTTTTTCTAAAATGAAGAGGAAAATGAGAATTCAGCGTAGTAAAGCTATCCAAAAAATAACAGCAAAATTAGCTCAAAATGATCCTTCAATTAATATAAATGAATTATCTAAACTGCACCATACCGCAGGAGTGAAAGTATTACAGCCGGGAGGTTCCACATACGTTTATGGAGAAGCCGTTTATAATATTGAAAAAGTTGAGGCTACTTTTGATGTTTCTAAAAAAGCACTTGATTCAAATAATATTCATAAAGATGAAACTATAAATTATGATGGAGATATTAACGGAAAAGTTAAAGATAATGGAACAAAGAACAGTGATCACTTTGTAAACAAAATTACTACACCAGCCTATGCTCATTCTTACTTATTAACCAGTGTTCTATCATCAGATTATGAAGATGTAGATGCTAATGGAGTTTCTGATAATGATTTGGGTACCTATACTAAATTTGTTTATGATCAAAAAGCGTCGAAAAATAATCCATATCAGTGGCGAGTACCTTATGGAGAAAATAGAGCAACATACAATGAGGGATTAAAATCAAGTGAGAATGATGATAAAGGAAATTATTTATACGGAAAAAAAGAACTGAAGTATCTAAAATATATTGAAACCAAAACTCATGTAGCTTACTTTGATATAGAACCCCGAAAAGATGCTATGGGTGTTGCTGGAGAATCGGGTGGTGAAGGGAACGGTAGAATGTATTGTTTAAAATCAATACGATTGTATGCAAAAGCTGAATTAAAAGCAGCAAATATAACTATTGCTGACGGACCTGATCTGGGAGACAACACTATAAAACCTATAAAAACAGCCCATTTTAATTATACCTATTCTTTATGTAAAGGAACTCCGTCTACTATTGGGGGTGAAACAGGAAAACTCACACTAGAAAGTGTATATTTTACCTACAAAGGCTCTAATATGGGTAAATATACTCCTTATAAATTCAAATACTCAGAGTCTTATACTTTGCCTGGAAGTTCACAAACTGAGTTTTTTGACTACAATATGAAGGGATACGATATTTGGGGCAACTATAAACCAAAATCGGCAACAGGAGCTTTAACAAATTCTGAATTTCCTTTTGTAGAACAAGACAAAGCAAAGGCTGATGCTTATACTAGTGCTTGGACATTAAATAGGATAGAATTACCTTCTGGAGGGGTTATAAATATTGCAACAGAAAGTGATGATTATCAGTATGTCCAAAACAAAAAAGCCATGCAAATGTTTAAAGTGGTAGGTGTTGGCAATTCAGATGCTACTATGAGTACTAGCCCAACTTTGTATGAAAATAAAGACCACATCGATTATTTATTTGTCCAACTAAGCGATAAGAATTTGGGACTTTCAGATGATGGTTTTATAAATAACTATTTAAGTAATCTTGGAGATGATGTTTATTTTAGGTTTTTGACGAATATGGCTGGAGGTAAATCCGATTTTGTTTCAGGTTATTTTAATATTGAAAAAAGTACAAATCAAGTGCCTATTGCTAAAGTTTTTAATACTTCAACTGGAACATTTGCGGCTATTAAAGTGTCCAAAACAAAAATGGGGGGTGGAACTGAAGCCTCAAGAAAAGTCAATCCATTTAGTAAATCCGGTTGGAGTTTTGGAAGAAAATATTTAAACCGTTTGGTTTACAGCTTAGGAGCTGAAGAAAACAACAAGGGGTTTACTGCTATAATAAATGATTTAATTGGTAGTATAAAAGCTATCACCGAAATATATAAAGGGCCTAATAAAGTCTTGGAAGATAATGGATGTGCAAAAACAATTACTCCAGAAAAATCATGGATACGTTTAATGCATCCCGATGGGAAAAAACTCGGAGGAGGCCTTCGTGTAAAATCAATTGAGTTAAGTGATAATTGGGATGTTATGTCTACAGGTGCAATAGATAATTTTTATAATCAAAAATACGGTCAGCAATACAATTATTATTACGAAGATGGTACCTCAAGTGGTGTAGCAACATTTGAGCCTAATGCATCTTCCGAGAATCCATTCGTAAAACCATTTTATTCGAAATCGAAAGGATATGAAGAAACATTAGGAGTAAGAAATTATATTGAAGAACCTTTTGGAGAAAATTTCTTTCCTTCACCTACAGTTACTTATGAAAAAGTTACCGTTTCTAATTTAGAAAGAGTAGAAAAAGATCAAAACGACGTGGTGACCAAAAAAATAAAAAAACACGCTACTGGAAAAACAACAAGTCATTTTTATACTTCTAGAGATTTTCCAACCATTGTTAAACGAACAGACTTGGAACTTCACCCAAACCAAAAGAATTATACTAAAAACATTTTAGATGTATCGTCTACTAATCGTTTTACTGCTTCACAAGGATTTTGTATTGAAACAAATGATATGAATGGAAAGGTAAAATCAGAAGAAGTTTTTGGAGAAGATCAAAAAGAGCCAATTTCTAAAGTTATGTATAATTATAATGTTGATGAAACAGGAAAACTTACAAACGATTTTATTACCATTGATTCTAAAGGGAAGATTGAAACCAATACTTTAGGTGTAACCTATGATATGATAACCGACTTTAATGAAAGCAAATCTATATCAAAGACAACAGGTGTTAGTGCTAATGTGGCTACATTCATCATAGGAACAATTCCTACAGTAATTCCAATGGTTTTACCTACAGTGGCTAAGCATGAAAACACACTAAGAACAGCTACAATTACAAAAGTAGTCCACAAAACAGGGGTGTTAGTAGAAAAAGTAGCTTACGATTTAGGTTCTAGAGTGTCTACAAAAAACTTGGCTTGGGATGCAGAATCTGGGGATATTATATTAACAGAAACGATCAACGAGTTTAACGACATCTATTATTCATTTAACTTTCCAGCTTATTGGATGAATGAGCCTATGGGATTGGCTTCAACAAACATTGGCATGGAAGGGTATATAAAACGTACTAATAATTGCGGATATGACCCCACACCTTATTATGAAGTAAAAGCAAACAAAGCTTCTGAGATGGAGCGTGACTTAAATGGTTTATTTCAATTTGGGGATGAGTTAATTATAGAAAACCAAACCAATCCAACAACTGATGCTAAAAAAGTCTGGGTTTTAGGTTTTAATGCTTCAAAAAGCCGTTTGTTACTTATCGATAAGTTAGGAAATTATATTGACAATTGTGGGGGAGATGAGGATGAATATAAATTCACGATTGTTCGTTCGGGCTACCGCAATTTACAAAATGCCAATATGGCATCGGTTACCTCTATGGTAAACCCTATTCAGAAAGATACTCAGGGTAATTTTAAGCCTTTAGATAATAGTTTATTTGCATTTACGGGCACGGGTAGTAATCCAAGAATAGTAAATGCCAGCGCGGTCGTGTATAGCGATTTTTGGAAAAGTCAAGATGAAAATGAAAATGATGTTTATCCAACTTTAAATAATATTCCAACTGGGTCAACAGGAGAAATTTCCCATCCGTATCAATTGAACTTCAATCCTTATTTAATGAATGTTAAAGGAGAATGGAGAGCGGAAAGATCGTATGCTTATTTAACTGGAAGAAATGCTTCTAATGGACAAATAAACAACCCTAGAAATGAAGGATTCTTCAATAAATTTAGTTCCTTTTATCAGTTACAAAATGGCAAATGGGTTGCTAATACATCCGGTTGGCAATATGCTAGTAGTGTCACACAATATAGTCCTTTTGGTGCCGAATTAGAAAATAAAGATGCCTTAGATAGATATAGTGCTGCCCAATACGGCTATAATTATACTTTACCTATGGCGGTTGCTTCCAATTCTAAATATAATGAAATGGGATTTGAAGGATTTGAGGAAACAAATGCTTCTATGGCAAAACACTTTGCTTTTTATAAAATTGGAACTGATAATTATTTATTTCCCACTATAAGTACCACGCAATCGCATACTGGAAAACGAAGTGTAGAAGTGGCTAATAATACTAGTGTAAAATTAGTAAGAAAGTTAAAGCCTAAAGTTAATGAAGCAAAAATTAGATCATGTACTTATGATTGTAAGACTTTAATGAATATAGAATTCATTGGTAATAGTTATGGACCACATGAACAATTAGATGACAAGGATTATAATGAATTTAGAATATCCACAAATTGTAGTGCCGACTTATTAATTAAACAAAGACTAGATTTCGCGAATGAACTTAAGATTGATTTTGAAGTGATAAATAATGGCTCTGTTGCTGTTGTTAAAATTTACGGATTTGACTCAGGAGGAATTCATAATGAGACTGGTCCATTATATATTGAAGTTGGAGGTCAGGTAATAAAATTAATATATAAATATCCAAGATCAGTAACATCCTCAGGTGGTCAAATAGATTCTAATAATGGTTTATTAATATGTGAATAAATGAAAAAAACAATTTTATACTGGTTACTATTTATTGCAATAGGTAGTAATGCTCAAACTCCAAACACAGGTTCTTTTTTTCCTGAGGCAGGTAAACAATATATTGTTAGTGCATGGGTAAAGGAAGATCATCCTACCCAAAAAAAGGTGTATACCAGTACTGTTAAAATACAATTTTTACAAGATGCAACAATAGCTGAAACACAAGAAATTTTGCCTTCTGGAGAAATTATAGATGGATGGCAGCGTATAATAGGGATTATAACGATTCCTCAATTAGACGATCCTTCAATTTCTATAGAACTTAATTGTAAAGCATTAGGTGATGTTAATTGCTATTATGATGATGTTCGTTTTTTTCCCTATAACGGGAATTTAAAAAGTTTTGTATACGATGAAGAGACTAAAAAGCTAATGGCGGAATTGGATGAAAATAATTATGCTACCTATTATGAATATGATTTAGAAGGAGGGTTGGTGCGTGTAAAAAAAGAGACTGAACGAGGAGTATTTACCATTCAAGAAACTCGTAGTGGTAATTCTCAAAAACAAGTTGATTAAAGTACACATAAAAGTTCTTCATATAATTAGGAAGACAAATAAAATTAAAGATTTAGTATGATTAAACTTGATAGTTTACTAAATCAAATACAATACGCAACATAAATTGTTGCAATTTTAAAGAGTGCTATTTATGAAAGTATCGCAATTATATATGAAAAAACCTTATTTGTTAACATTTGCTCTTTTTTTGTGGAGTACTATCATGTTTGGGCAATACAAAACAGGCAGTTCATTGCCTACAGACTCTCAACCAATTATTACAGGCTCACAGCTACAAGTGATAGACGAAGAAATAGGTTTAAATAATCATTGGGATGAACCTAATCATTCCATAACGAGTATTTCTTTAAAAGTAAATCAAGATTTAGCCCCTTTTAATTGGCTTAAAACTGAGGTGACTCTACTAGTAACACCAATACTTTCCGATGGTACTGATGATACTTCATATCCAATAACGCTTACTATTGAAAATAATTTAAATAGTATAGCTCCTAATTATTCGGACTTATCCCTTTATCAAATTACCAATAGAAAAGGAGCTAAAGTAGTAGTAATTAACATCACTACTACTGAATTTTCAGATCCTAATCCTATAATCACCACATCTCTGCCCCAAAACATTTCATTACAAGTAGAGTTTGAAGCGCAACGTTCTTATTATCTATCTAATGAGATTCCTACAATTCAAGCCGAATTACTTTATGAATCAACAAATCCAACAGGCATAAAGTTTACTTGGCCTACTATTGTTGGAGCAAAAGAATATGAACTAGAATGGACTTGGGTTGATAATTTAGGGCAAAATTCTTCATCTTCTTTGCCGGCAAATCAAATAGATTTTTCTACACGTGATTTTGAATTAAATAATACAAGGATTAAAACTGATAAAACAGAATATGAAATTCCTCTAATATATTCTAAAGGATATATTATTTATAGAGTACGCGGAGTTGGAAAATTTGAGAATGATTCCTATACGTCTAAATCTATTAAATATGGACCTTGGAGTTCTGGATTAACGTCTAAATCAAAAGTATCAGAATGGAATACCATTCAGATTGATAATAATGATGCTAAAATGAACTGGCAGTTTCAGGCAAGTTATGCTGAGCAAGGTAAAAAGAAAGAAGTAGTTAGTTATTTTGATGGTTCTTTGAGAAATCGTCAAACAGTAACTAAAGTAAACACCGACAATACCACTATTGTTGGTGAAGTAATTTATGATGCCCAAGGAAGAGCAGCTATTGAGGTATTACCTGTGCCTTTATTTGGGAAGAATTATATACGGTATTTTAAAGATTTAAACACAAACCTTAACAATGAGGTATATAGTTATAGGGATTTTGATTGGGATACAAATGAAACTGATTGTAATTTAAAAACAACAACTCCTGGAATGTCTTCTGCTTCTGGTGCTAGTAACTATTATTCCTCCTTAAATACAGGTTTGACTAGTAATCCTTTTTTAAAATATTTACCCGATGCCAAAAACTATCCTTTCAGTCAGATAGAATATACTCCGGATAATACAGGAAGAATTCAACGAAAAGGCGGTGTTGGAAAGACTCATCAAATAGGTGAAAGAACAGTCAATGATAATATGTCTCATGAAATGAAATATATCTATACCGTTCCTGAACAAGCAGAGTTAAATAGGCTTTTTGGATATAGTGTGGGAGATGCTTCACATTACAAAAAAAATATAGTAACTGATCCTAACGGACAAATCAGTATAAGTTACATCGACCCAAAAGGCAAAACTATCGCGACTGCATTGAAAGGTAGTTCTCCATATATGCTTCCTCTGGAGAATTCAGGAGATGAAATTATTGTTAGTGATTTATTGAATAAAATAACTTCTGAAGATCCTGATACCGAAATTGATAACAATACCTTAAAAAGCACCAATAATTTCGATCTTAACCAAGATAAGTTAGAATTATCGAAACAAATTGGAGTTGGAACTAGCATTCCTTACACTTTTAAATATACTATTAAAAACAACTCGATATTTACTCCTCCTACAAGTCCTTTTTTATCTACAAACTGTGAATTGGATAAATACGCCTTTGTTTATGATTTAAATTTAAATTTAAAAGACAATTGTGGATATGATAAATTTGACGTTGTAAGAAATGAGATTACCACCACTATTGGTGTAAAACAATATGGCACGAGTCCATCGACTATTAATCCTCCTGAAACTATTGCAATAAATAATGATGAGCCCTTGTATTTAGAGTATGGTAATTATGCTTTGTCTAAAAAGTTAATGGTTAATAAAAATGCCTTAAATGAATATGTCACGCATTATGTGAAGCAATTAACCGATACGACAAGTACCTGCTATGTAAATCCAAATCAGTTTGTCCCAAGTGTCAATTTAGATATTGATTGCGATACAACTTGCGACGAATGTAAAAGTAGAATTAACACAAAAGAGGGCTATCTAAAAGTAGAGTTAAAGAAATATTTTAATATTAAAAATTCACAAGACCCATTTACTGTAATTCAGACCGTAACGAATTCGACTATTGTTTATACTGTACAGGTTGAGAATGAAACTATGAATCTACTTACAGAGAATGATACTACTGATGTAATAACTGACAAAGACATCATACCATTAAAAACTAGGTTTGAGAAAGAATGGGACTTATTGAGTCAGATTTGTGAATCATTATGTGATAAACCAATTTATTTTGGGACTTCATCTTGTGCGGTAGGAGAAACAGCCTTATTAGGAGATGTTAGCCCTTCTGGTCAGTATGGAATTGAAACAGCTCCAGAAACAGTTACTTTGCCAGATGGAGACATCACTAATGATGCACTTAGTGTGTTTAATACCAATAACAAACTTTATTATAAAGGAACTACGCAAAATCACAATTGGAAGTTTCCTGTTGTAAATTATACAGATGAAGATGGTAAACCATCTAAAATAAGAATAATTGCAATCACTAAAAATAGTAATGGAATACCGATTACGACATTACCTGAAACAGATAATGATCTAGCAACAATAAATCCATCTGTTTTTGAAAAAATGTTAGATCCAAATGGAGAAGAATATTATTCTATATCCCCAGAATATTTGAAAAAGCCAAAAGATTTTAGAGACTCTTGGCAAGATTCATGGGCAAAGTCTTTGTTGCCATATCACCCAGAGTATGATTATTTGGTTTATACTGAAGCAGTATGCAATTTAAAAAAAGGAATACCACCAATAAAAATAGAGCCTTCATCTGCTGAACCTTATAAGTTTGAAAAAAATACAGATGGTTCTTATACAGTTAAAGAGTTTACCTCTGACGATTACGACAATTATTTAGATTTTCTAGATTATACTGCTGCTACATTACCACATCCAGCTATTTCTAGCTATAATCCTTTGTTTAAAATTAATTTTGCAGATTATACCGCTAAAGAAATTTTAACGAGTGATCCTTACTTTTCTGCTCTAGCAGGAGCTTTAGATAATGGTGTTACCTTGACGTTAAAGCAAAGTGTCATGAATGAGGCTTTACAAACCAAATATGACAATTTTCTACCAGGCGAAAATATGCTTAAAGCAGCCTTTAAAACTGTTATGGGTTATTCTTTTAATGGTACTTATCCAAGTGAAAATGAGTTTAATACAAATTGGAATGAATATCAAAAAGAACAGTTATGGGAAACGTATAAAAGTTATTATGTATCTTTAAAATCGCGTGTTAAAAGTGTCTTTTTAAATCGCTATGCTTATACGCAGGGAACTCATAATAGTTGCGTAGGTACGCCAGCTAAAGGGACTTACACCAGTGTTATTAAAGGATACAATGCTACTTCTTCAATAAAAAATTTATTTACTTTTTCTGGGACAACATTGTGTCAATCGGGAGTAAGTTATACTAATAAAGAAAAACGATTTATTCCTGCGGATGTACTTTATAATTCAAACACTAGTGCTACAGATGCCATAGATGAATTAGTTGCAAATGGCGCTTATCAGTATTATGCTCAAACCGGAAATTGTCCAATGGTTCAAGATCTTGAGGTTTTTTTAACTGGTTATTTTAATGATGAACAAGTAAGTACGTTTGGTAATGTTCGAGTTGGGAATTATATGTCGAAAAAACTGTTTACTTATTTAATCGACAATACTGCAATAAGTTCATCTATAATGTTAAAAAGTGAAATTAGCACTACTAATAGTAATACTTTATCATTTTCTCTATTAAATGCTACATCAAATTGTATTGAAGGGATAAAATTAGTAAATCCATCATCTATTTATACTTGGGCTAATTATAATCCAGAGCCTGTTACGGGAGGAAATCAATGGAAAATAGTATCGATAAATAGAGTTTTTTATGATAAACCTGCTTCAGACTTAACCAACAAAAAATATGTATTCAAGGCTATTGCGGTTATTTTTAATGGAACCAAAAATGAAGAAATTGTATTTAGCGGTAGTACCTGTGCCCCAATTGGGGAATGTAGTACTGAATCTCCTAATCCTAATGGAGAAGTACTAGATGCTAATAATGCCTCGATATACGATCAATATGGTTGTAATGAAAAAGCTAAATTTACCCAAGCTTTTGTGAATTTCTTTAATGTAGTGAGTAAAAACACAGCTATAGTATACGATTTAAAAGATGTTTCGACTTACTCACAATCATTTTTAAAAGAGTATTTTAATGAAAGTACTGTAATTAATTCTCAGTGGAAACTAGAAAATGGCTATTTTAAAATAATACGAAACGGGCAAACAATATTTGCCATGCAAAATGCTTTTACAGGTAATATCCCATTTATAAATTATATTACAATAAATAACCAACAACCTAACACAATTAAATTTAATTACTCAGATGCTATCGACCCTATTGCAGCTTCTGTAATAACATTTCTAGATTTTAATTGTTGTAATGCTATTCCTCCAGAAGATGGCTCTGGGGGCGCTATAACCACTTGTACTTCAACTTCTATAGCGGGTCAAGAACAATTGTATGAGACGAGAATGAAAGAAGCTATTAATTGGTTTTTAGTTCCTTCAAATCATATAATATCTGGAACTACAGCTATATATTGTAATAAGAGCCTGGTTATAAATGCTACTCCAATTAATAATCTATCAACAGATTTTGATTTAATAAATCGTTTTTCTTGTTGTCCCCCATTAAACGATCCAAATGTGATGCATAAAATTTTTCAATACGATCAATTTTCTATATATGCCTCATCAACAAATTTTAATTTAAACTTTTATGATTCTTCTAATACGTATGCTGAGAGTGATTATATTGAGATAAATGCAGATTTAACGAATGCAAAGACAATAAGTTCAGTAGATATAGTGCCTGGAATTGGCACAGAACCTGATTGGAATTTAATTCGCATTGATTATGTAAATAAAAACAATATCCCGGAAACTGTTTTTGGTAAATTAAGTCATAAAATTGCTGCAAAAGAGCGTGTAACTGATCCTAGAGGTAACATTACTTATCGCGGTTGGTCATACTTCCATCGAAATTTTTGTGATTTTATGAGTTTTTCAGCATGTGAACCAGAATCAAGCGCTAGAATAATTGAAAATAGTACCTCCAGTTATTTAGATACATCAACTGTTAATGATAGTTCAACTAACGGTTATTGTGGTTCTTGTATTCCGCAACCCGTTGAACCTGTTTCAGGAACTGAAAAATATGCTGCATATTTAGATTACTTTGATTTTCTTCCGATTACTATTGATGGTGGTGTTTTTCAAATGTCACAAACGGTATCAGGTGTCGAATTAAAATATACCGAGCAAGAGTTTATAGATTTTAAACTTTCCTATTTGGTAGATAGCTATACAAATTATTTGGATACTTTCGGAATAACTACCATACAACATCCTAAATATTTAAGTATGGTTCAATTTGGTCATACAGATTTAAACTATGGCTACAAAGAAATTAATACTGCTATTTCTCAATACAAACAATATTGTGATAATGAAACTGTAGATGCTAACGAAATAAGCTGGAATAATTGGATTAATGTTTTTTATATAGAAGCAATAAAAAAGGAAGGTAAATGCCCTCCAAGACCTATGTTTGTTGAAGCTGTGGCTTTACCTACTCCTACAGTATCATCTTGCGAACAATTAAAAAAGAATTTAAAAGACCTTTATTCACAAGAAGCATATAAAGCATATATTGAATCACTTAAAGAAAAATTTATTCAAGAGTATATTAAAAAAGCAATGGAGAACGTGGTGGAAAATTTTACCATGGAGTACAATGATAACGAATATCAATATACTTTATATTACTACGATCAAGCCGGAAATTTAACTCAAACAGTAGCGCCTAATGGGGTGAATAGATTAGATTCTAGTTTGAATGATCAGATTAATGCATATAGAAAAGATAATAATGTAACAGACAATTCTGCATTACAACCTGCAAACACATTTAAAACCAATTATCGTTATAATTCATTAAACCAGCTGGTATGGCAAAGTACCCCAGATGGAGGTGAAACCCGTTTTGCATATGATTCATTAGGTCGTATTATAGCTTCTCAAAATGCTAAACAAATTAAGGATAACCGCTTCAGTTATACAGAGTATGATGAGTTAGGAAGGATTGTTCAAGCAGGTGAAATTTTCACTTCAATATCAGATAATTATTCGATATCGGATGATGGCTTGCTAATTAAAAGCAGTTTATCAGTTAATAGCTTTGAAACGGTTTTGCCTAGAGCTGAAGTTACTAGAACGGTTTATGATATTGATCCTATAATAGAGTCAGGGAAATATGCTTCTAGTTTATTTACTACCAATCAGGGAGTAAATAATACTACGGCTGTTTTAAATAGCAGGAATAGAGTTACAGGAGTTTTTTACCATAGTGACTATCAAAATAACGAACAATTTGATAATGCACTCCTCTACAACTATGATGTACATGGTAACGTAAAAGAATTAGTTACTTATTATACCCCTTTTAGAGATTATAATTGTGAACCTTTAAAAATCAATAATGGTTCCGGAAAAATGGTTACTAACGATTGCGAATCTCATTTAAAAAGCACAGTTTATGAATATGATTTAATAAGTGGAAATGTTAATAAAGTAATTTTTCAGCCGAATAAAGAAGATCAGTTTATCCATCTTTATGAGTATGATGCAGATAATCGTATTGTAAATGTTCAAACATCTAAAGACGGTGTTATTTGGGAAAAAGATGCCGATTATAAATATTATCCTCACGGTCCTTTAGCAAGAGTTGAATTAGGTAGTAAAAAGGTACAAGGCGTTGATTATGCTTATACTTTACAAGGTTGGTTAAAAATGGTTAATGGGGAAAACTTAGTTTCCCCAGAAAATACAATGTATAATGACGGACTAGCAACCAGCACAATTAAAGCTAAAGACGCCTATGGGTATTCGTTATCCTATTATGATGGCGATTATAAAGCCATTGACAGCGATAATGAAGGAATAGGATTAAAGCCCTTAATGTTAAGTCGTAGTAATACTCCGTCTTACAATAATTTATTTAATGGTAATATTAAACAAATGGTTACGTCAATACGTAAAAGTAGAAATGATTTACTTGATGTGTCAGATGCAAGATATAGTTATGATGCTTTAAACCGTATTAGGTCAATGTCATCAACTGCAATAAAGCCTAATGAAAATGGATATTCAAAAAAAACCAATAGTATTTCCTCAAGTTATTCTTATGACCGCAATGGCAATTTATTAACATTAAAACGGACTGCACCCGATGCTCAAGAGAATATTGTTGCTATGGATGATTTGAGTTATGATTATTTGCCAGGGAACAATAAACTAACATTTTTACATGATAATGTTTATTATAATTCGGAGGTGTTTCCTAATGATTTAGAAGATCAATGGCAACAATTGTATGATGCCTTAGGTATTGAGTATGACATTAATGACCCGAACACACATAATTATATTTATGATGAAATAGGTCAGCTTATAGAAGACCGAAGCGAAAAATTAAAAATAGAATGGCGTGTTGACGGAAAGGTTAAAAAAGTAATTAAAAACAATAATGAAACTATTACATTCGAATATGATGGGTTAGGTAATAGAATTGCTAAGTCAGTGGTGACAACAATTTCAGGATTTGGTACAAATAGTAATAGTATGACTTTTTATGCCAGAGATGCTCAAGGAAATACCATGGGTCTTTATACATACACTATAACTTCAAGCAATACAAGTTCTTCAAAAAGTTTAAGATTAAACGAAAACCACATTTATGGTAGTAGTCGTTTGGGTATTGAGGAAAATAATGTGATACTTTATAGTCACAGTTCTAGTAATAATACTGAAGAGTCATTTGCTTCATTTACAGAAAATCCAGAAATTTTAGGAGCCTTTACAACTCCTCATTTAGATTATTCTTTACGTTTTAATAATAATTTAACTCACAATGCTAAGGCAAATTGGGATATTCCAACTACTGCATTAAGTAATCCGGTTCTAACTAATTTTGAAATTAAAACCAAGCTTAAATTAACAGCGCCAATTAATGATGGTGGGCCTTATTCTGTTGGGCAATTGTTGTATCAAGGAAACATGGTAGAATATCTTCCAACCCCTAATAAAATAGATTTTTCATATTTAAAAACAGATTATGACCAATTAACGTATAATAAATCAAACCTTACATTCACTGTTGTTAATGGTGATATAAATGCAGGATGCAATATCTGTAACGCACCTACTCAAGGAACCATGGAGGTGTTTAATGTATTAAACAATAATGAATATGGTTTTGTTGAGTTTGATGCTGCTTCATTTTATACGTCTCAAACAGAGGTAGGTTTTAAAATAAACGGGATTAATTATGGATTAAATATCAATGAACATAATGAAATATATGCTACAGACGGAGGGGCTTTAAATCCTTCCTTAAAGGATTCAAATAAACTCAAAATAGAAAGAACAGTAGATAATATTAATTTTTATTATGATAATGTTATCCAAAAAAGTATACCAATAACTGGTATTACAGCTAGTAGTTCATTATATTTTAAGATAAATAGAAGCACATCTACAATTAATAATATCAAAGTATTTAAATATTCGTCAAATCTAAGCCCGGTTCAAATTACATATACGAATCAGGTAATATTTAATTTAGGTAAAAACGATTACCAGGGAGTTACTTACACACCTTCTATCACTATTAACCAATTCAAAACGATGCCAGCACCGTATAATTATACGACCAAGCGTACAATTGATGTTCTTGGAGGAAACATTGATGAAGCTACTATACTTAGTGCTGGAGCTGATTTTGATTTTAAAATAGCAGTTAATGATCTTGCAAACAGCTATCTTAAAATAAATGGAGTAGCTAGTAATTATCCTTTGAATGTTACTTTTTATGATGTTTTTGATGATTTTATCTTGCCTTCCATAATGAAAAATCAATTGGGAGGAGTAATACCATATTTTGAACCAGATCCAAATGAAGAATATCTTCCGCAATCCCTTTCTTTTGATTTGTGTCATTTTGATTATAAATTAGGAAACGCCACTGAAACACTAAATCATAATTTTACATTTGATGATGTTGGTAATTCAAGTCCTAAAGAATCTAATAGCGCAATTGCAATGACCCTTACGTCATCTGCGAATCGAATATTAGGACCGTGTATGCAAGATACTGACGGTGATGGTATTTATGACACTTTTGAAGATGTTAATCATGATGGTGATATTACAAATGATGATACCGATGGTGATGGGCAAGTGAATTATCTTGATATCGATGATGATGGTGATGGGATATACAGTGCCAATGAAGATAATGATCTCGATGGAAATCATATATCAAATGACTCATTAGATACCGATGGAGATGGTATTTATAATTATCTAGACACTGATGACGACAATGACGGTTTACCAACCTATGCTATAATAGAAGGAGGAGCTGGAAGTTACAATAACCAAAATACTAATGGAGATAGGTATATAAAAGATGATAATAACAATGGAGTTAGAGATTATTTAGATAATACAAATGCAGGAACACCACCTTCAGGGCCTATGGTAACCAATTATTTTAATAATTTGGTGGGCGATAAACGTTATGAGCTATCTAATCATTTGGGTAATGTGTTGGAGGTTGTGACTGATAGAAAAGTTTATAATACCGAGGCAAGTACATTAATTCATTTTAACGATTTCACAAATGATGTTTCACCATGGGTTAGTACAAGTACTTCTACTACGTATGGAGAACAAACTGTGGAGGTTGATAGTGGCCGCCTGAAAATTACAACGAAGAATAACCTACAAGGAGCAGATGGGTTATATAATTTAGAAGCTAATAGAACATACCATATAGGGATCGATATTGATAAAAGCGAGTTTGGTTATCCGCTAGAATTTAGTATCTTTTCTGGTAATTTAAAATTGTATGGTGAGTATGTAACTTCTAATACAATTGGTGTTACCTTTACCCCTAGTGAAACACGTGATTATAGATTTAATTTTAGATTAAGAAAAACTGGGTATAATCATGGCGCCCCACTTACGTTCTTTATAGATAATGTAAAAGTATATGATGCTACTCCATCAAGTGGCGCACTAGCATTAGGAATGTTTAATCCGGATGTGGTAAGTTATAGTGATTATTACCCTTTTGGCTCTTTGATACCTAATAGACACGGCTCAAGCACAGCTTACCGTTATGGGTTTAACGGAAAAGAAAATGATAATGAACTTAAGGGAGAAGGGAATAGCTTAGACTTTGGTGACAGGATGTATGACCCACGCATTGGAAGATGGTTTAAACTTGATGGTAAGCAAGAGAAATATCCGAGTTTATCACCCTACCATTTTGGGTTTAATAACCCAATTGTTACGATTGACCCTGATGGAAAAGAAAACATCGTTGTTGTCGGGCAACAATCAGATGAAGACCCTGCAAACAAACTTATGTTTGTTCATCAAGCAATAAGAGAATTACAACAATATAAATCTAGTGAAGGTAGCGAATCTAGAACTTTAGTAATTTTTACTGAAGGTTATACTAAAAGGCAATTATCCAGAATTGAGCGTGAAGTAAGAAAGCTAGGTGCTAATATTATTAAGGTTAAATCTGCTAATGAATTGACAAATTACATTAATTCCAAAACAACAAAAGGCGCAAATCTAACTGTAGATAGAACAAATGATAAAGTTACAAATGTTGACGCTTTTTCACATGGACTTGTTGGCTCAATAGAATTTGGTTACCACATGAAAAATGAAGAAGATGCAAGTTTTGATGCTTCGGATGCAAATAAAATGAATCCTAAGGCATTTGAGAAAGGTGCCGTATTTTCATCTTTTGCTTGTAGAACAGGATTAGGGAATCCAGATACAGGTGATTTAGTTATGCCATGGACAGATTTGATGCAAGACCAAAGTTTAGCTCAATCTATTTCTAATAGTGCGAACATAAAAGTTAAAGCATTTTTGCGTAGAACAGCTTATGCAAATACATTAAGTAGTCCTCAAGATAGGTTATATCTAAAGCTTTACGAAAAAACTGGAATGGGGAATAAAAGACCTGAAACGAATGCTTGGTATAAAAAATGGACAGAAAGGTTAAAAAATAGAGATATAAATTTAGACGGAGCAACTTTTGACCCTCAAGGTGCTGTACATCCAGTGACAGGGGGCAATACTCCAATGGGGGTATCTAGTGAAATGCAAACATATAATCCTAAATAAAATGTTAAACAAAGCTAAATTAGTTTTACTGTTGTCAGTAAGCTTAATACTTTCATGCTCATCAGACAAAAAGTACAAAATGGTTACTGCATTAGGCGGAGACAGTTACGTGGATGTTAGTAAATATGTTATAGAGAAAGGATATAAACCAATTTATTGTAATAAAGATAGTCTACAGATTTGTTATTTAATAAAAAATGACCCTAAAACCCTAAAGCTAAAAGATAGAAAAGAAATAGCTAAAGGAGTTGGTGAATTATTTCAGGTTAATGACTTGTCAGAGTTTTCTACAATTGAATTTGAGAAAATTGGAATGTATAAATATAGTTATATTCTAATTAATGATTTAGTTGATGTTTATGAATTAAACTTTAGACGAAATGATACAGATAAAAAGATATTTATTAGAATAGAAAACAATAAAATAATAACTCCTTTCAAAGAGGATGAAGGCTGGTAATGTGTCAAATTAGGAGACATTTTCAAAATGGATATGCAAAATAAAAAGTGGACTGCAACTTCTACAACACTTTTATAAAAATGTGTTCCTTATAAGGAACAATGCTTGTAATTGAGGTAGTTGCAAAATAACTATACCGTTTACCAATGTGAACTACAAATTTATAATTACAAAATCTGCTTATATCCCCAATGCTATAAGCAGGTTTTTATTTTAGGCTTAATTAATGCATTCTTTACATCTATTTAATTCGTTTTGTGTCTTGCGAAGTAGTTTTTGCTTTGTAAAATGTACTTTGTATTGTTTAAAATCTGTAGATTTTCCATTGTAGCTTTCAAAAGGTGTGTTGCCACCTAAGCTGTGTTGCGGACGTATGTTGCAATAAACTGATACGCTTTCATTTAATACCTTTTCTAACTCAATTCTACTTTCCGGATTACTTGGACGTAAAAATTGATTTTTAATTACTTTATTAAATGCTTCTATACAAGAATTTGATTCTGGGATATCTTTTTGAGCAATAGTGTGTCTAATTCTACAACCTGTGGTTGCGATGTAATTTTGGACCGTTTTGTTGGCATTTTCTACTCCGCCATCCGTTACAAATTGAATGGTTCCTGATTTAGGACATTCTTCAAATGCATTTTTCAAAAGTGATTTGATGATTTTGGGATTTGATTTGTAATCTATTTGATATCCTAGAACCATTTTAGAATAATGATCAATTAAAAAATGGATATAGTGTTTCACGCCATCAGTGGTTTTGTGAATGGTTACATCGGCACACCAAATTTGGTTAGGTTTGGTACTAATTAAAGGTTTGTACTCTTCTTTTTTATTGATATGTCTTCCGCTTTTATAACCTAACAATTTCGAATATTTATAAAAAGTAGCTAAACAAAAACCAAAATCTTTATTGCGTACACCCAAATAGTACAAGGAAGATTTAGACCAATATTGATATGCTGGATTTTCGAAATAGGTTTTAATTTTTAAAACTTCTTTATGTAACAATTGATGTGGATAGCGTTTTACACACCACTCAAAATAAGAAGCATTGCATTTATTTAAAACCAGGGTTTTGTAGTTTTGATAGGTGGCCCTTGAAATATTGAAAATTTTAATGGCTTGGTCAACGGGAATATCATGTTTCAATTCCTCGATGGTTTCAATTAGAAGATGCTTATTGTTCTTAATCTTTTGTCGAATTCCGTTTAAACTAGCGGTCATGTGATGATAGGTTTCCGAAAGTTTAAAATAAGTCTCTAAAATGCGTTTGGCATTTCTAGATTGATTGGTTTTACGAATAAGTTCTAACTCCTGATTGATAAAAACGGCAACATTACAACCCAAATACTTTTCGTTATCTTCTTTTGACCATCTGTGAATATTTGTTCTAGGAATTTGGGTTTTAATTTCATCGGGAAGATTGTGATAAAGTCCGTTGCGTATATAATGTTTTACAGAAGTATCCCAAGAAGTTCTAGTTTGTAAAGCAATCATTTTTGAAAATTTGGGCACAAAGGTAAATTTGTTTTTAATCTTTCATTAGTTCTTTACAAAGAAATATGATAGGGGCAACATTTTTAAACTAGATAAGCTTTATATTTTTTTAATGGGGTTACAATTTAACTCTTTATAATCTTGCTCAAATCAAACATAGGAGCATACATAGAAATCATGATAACTCCAACAATAATTCCTATTACTATAATAATCATAGGTTCTAAGATAACACCAATTATTTTGGTTTGATGACTAATTTCTTCATTATACTGTTCGGTTAGTCTGTCAAACATAGTGTCGAGTTGATTAATTTGTTCTGCCACTTCAACCATTGAAACCATTTTGTTTTCAAAAACCTTATGCTTTCTTAAACTTTCATGTAGGGACAACCCTTTTGTTATATCGCTTTTAATCGTTTCAATAGCAGTTTCAATAGGATAAAAACCAATCATTTTAGAGGTTAATGATAACGAATTTAACAATGTTGTTTTAGAAGTTATTAATAATTTCATCGATTGACAAAAACGAGAAATGTATATTTTTTGAATCAAGTTTCCAAAATAAGGAGTTTTTAATAACATTTTAGTTGTGATGGCTCGATAACTTTCTTTTTCTTTTAGTAAAACGTGCATCACGATGAATCCAATTATTAATGTTAAGAAAGTACCAAAAATGAGACCGGAATGATTGGATATTTTTATAATTATTTGAGTGCTTTTAGGTAGTTCACTGCCAAACTGTTTAAATACCGAACTAAACATTGGCACTACTTTATTAAGCATAAAATATAAAACCAAAACGGTTACCATCATCACAATAGTAGGGTATGTTAGAACAGAAATGATTTGACGTTTCATTTGAATTTTGCGATTGAAGTATTTTTGCAATTCTCCTAGAACGTCCTCTAATTTTCTGGTTTCTTCACCAATTTGGATGCTGTAATATTCGTAGGCTGAAAACTGATTGGTTTCTCGCATGGATTCATAAATGCTTCTGCCTTCTACAACTTTGTTCTTAATTTCGAGAATAATTTCTTTTTCAAACTTATGATTGGACTGTTGGCTTAATATTTCAAGCGCTTTTTTGAAATCGACACCCGATTTTAGCAACATACCCAATTCGCGATAAAACACTTCTTTTTTCTTATCGGAAAGTTTTTTTGAAAATTGAAACAAGTTGGTTTCTGCTTTTGAAACTTCTTTGGTTTGTTTTTCTACTTTATATGTATTTAAGTCTAAACTCATTATTTTTTTTGTAATTGTAAAAGTTCATGGGCAAATACTTGTTTGTAAAAATGCAAGTTCATTTCCCTTTCGTTAGCTACCACATTCAAATTTAATTTTAAAAACACTTTTTTTTGCGAACTGCTTTTAATAGAATCAATACGAGTCTGATTTAGTTTAATTTTAAATGTATCGATAAATGTTTCTTTATTTCGAAGAATATAATCATCCGTAAAATTGTATTTAACTAGTTCGCCAGAGTAACCATTAAAGATAATTTCATCATCCAATACCTGCATTTTTTCATTATCAAAGATATCTTTGTTGAGGCTATAGGTTAATCGATTTAAATCGTTTACCAATTGATTTTGGTTTTTATAATCTAACATTCGCTCAGTAATTATTGAAAAAATGAAGAAAACTATTCCAAGAATAATAGCCATAATAGCCATGCTAACTATGGCTTCAACTATTGAAAAGGCTTTTATGGAATTTTTTTTATTCATTGGATTGAATGTAAAAACTTTTCTCAAATTGAAATTGTGAGCTGTCTTTATATTGAATAGTTACTTTTTTTAAATCTTCAGTTATAATTTCTTCTTCTATTTGAAGGTTTTCATCTTCATTTCCGAAGGTTAAAGAATCATTTTTTAATTGTGCTAAAAAGAACAGTTCATTTACTTTATTTTGTTTGTCATAAAATTTCGCAGAAGTTCTAGAAGTAAAAACCGCAGAAAAAATAAGAATAGCAAAATACAAACAAATAGAAATAATTGTTAAGGCTATAACCGATTCTAAAATAGAATTGGCTTTGAGATTACAATACTTTTTTAAGAATACCATAAGTTGTTTTTTTAGCTTCAAATAAAGGGATTGCAATAAAATAGCTGGGACGCTTCGTCGTGTTTATCTCAATGTCAGAAATGGTATTGTCATAGGTAGAAGAAGCGGTTTTAAGAAAGAAACGATTGGTGTAAACACTTCCAAAGACATTACTTTTTAAATCCAATTTACCGGTACAATATATGTCACCAAAAATTAATCCGTTTGGATCTATTTCAATACTATTTTTGCCAATATTTTCTAAAGAATTTCCAAATAACACTACCGCACCTGTAATCTTACTTTCTTTTTTTATTTCGATTAAACTTTCTTCGAAACTATTATTATAGACGCAAATTACAGATGGATAATTTAGATTTACTTTTTCTTCCAAAGTAATGCCCTTTGTGGCAAATGCCTGAACGTTTCCCGTAAATCCTTCTTCAAATGTGATTTTTGGCGCCATCAAAATTATATCTTCAAGGACTGTGTTCTTCTTTATGCGAATGGAATCTTTGTTTCTTAAAATAAAGTTTCCTTTAAAAATAACATTTTCTATAACTGAATTAACATAAATTTCTTTGGTTGGATTATGAAATGAATTGTAATACAATGAATCTTTTTGTTTTTCAATTTCATTCAAAGCAATTTTTTCTGCACTTATTCCATCGAATATTTTTGAGAATTCAGGGTTAATTTCGGGTAAGAGAATTTCTGAAATAGAAGTTTTTCCTTTTACTACTAATTGGTTGGGCTTGTTAGTTATGTATGAAGTTTCAATATAATTTGAAGGTAATGTATTGTCTCCTATTAGTTTTACTATGCCTGAATAGGAAAGCGATTTGGTGAAATTTGCTAAATGAATGGCGGTTTTATCCGAAGTATGACCTCCAACAAAATGAGTTGAAGTAATAGTGTCATTTCTTAAAACGGAGTTAGCTGTAAGTAATGTTAATAATCCATATTGTTTTGTTGAATAAAAGCCTTCTATTCCCGATTTTTCATCTTTTGTGATCTCTTCTTGAGTAATTTTATTTCCTAATGCAAAGTTTACAACAGATTGGTTGTGAATATACATTTCTTCTTGAATGTTGTAATGAAGATTGAGTTGATTGTATAGGTTAGAAAAATATAACAATGCTCCGCAAATTATGGAAACAATCAGGCAAATGTAAATAGCATATAAAAGACTATGCGCTTTAATCATTTACTTTATTTTTAGATTCTTTTTTATTGAATAATCTTTTGAAAAAGCTTTTTTCACCTTCAGGTTTTGAATCTTTTTGTACTTTGGGTTTAACAGTTTTAGATTTTTGTTTTTCTTCCTTTTTCTTCGTCTTTTCTTCTTTAGAAAGTTTGACTTTTTTTATAAAAACACTTCCATTTTTATATACAATAGTATCCTTTTTTATAAAGTCTATCCAAGGACCATTTTTTTTATCGTTTTTATATTTTCCTTTTTCGATAAGTTCTCCGTTTTCATTATAATGATGAAAATTTCCTGATTTTATTCCGTTGCTCCATTTTTGAGTCGTTTCAATCAAACCGTTTTTATGCCAAGTTTTCCAAGAGCCAACTTTCAAGCCTTTTTTAAATAAACCTTGTTCAGCCAATTGATTACTATGATACATCTTAACAAATTTATCGTTTAGTAATTCGCCAGCCATACCCGATTGTGTATTGTGAATCATTCCGCCTTTAAACCAATAATATATTTTGTTGCTCTTAGGTTTTATTACTTTACTTGTTGTGTAAAATTCATATCTAAAATCTTTATCTGATATCCTTTTTATGGAATATGGGTCTGAAAATGATAAAAAGATAAGTGAAATTATTAATAAACTAAAATGTAATGCTTTTGTTTTCAATGCAATGTGTTTTTAAAAGAAAGGGTGCAAGGTAGTTGTTTTTGAAAATGTTACAAATTGTTTTTTAGAATTTACTTTTTGTAAGAAAAAACACTTTAAAAATACTATAATTTAGTTGTTGTGAGATCTGTTTTTTTAACATATTATTGCAAAAAATTTAAGAATATAACAAAGTGCCATCATTTAAAAAAGAATTACTCCTGTATATCAGTATTTTAGCTTCTGTATTGATGCTTTTACTATTTATTTTCAACACCTTCTTTACTACTCCAGATGTGGTTTATGTAGATAATGTAAAACTTTTTGACGGTTTTTACATGACGAAAGAGATGAAAAAAATCGGGGAAAGCCAATTTAATACTCAAAAAGCAAAAATTGATTCTCTTTACATAACAATTCAAAAAAGCAATCCAACTCAACAACAAGTTTTGATGAAAGAGTATATTGCATTGAAAGAAAATTTAGAACAATTTAATCAGCAATTTGCTTACGAAGAAACTCAAAAAATTTGGAAACGATTACATTCTTATGTAGAGGAGTATTCAGCTGAGAATAGCTACAAATTAATTATTGGGTCAGAAAAAAAGCAAGATGTTTTATACGCAGACCCAAATGTTGATATTACCAACGAGCTTATCAATTATGTAAATTCAAAATATGAAGGTGCAAAATAAGCTTATTCTTATTCTTTTATTTTCTGTTGTATTTGTTTCTTGTAAAAAAGAAATCAAAGACGACTCTGAAATACGCGATCGTTATTTTCAATTAGAAAAAATTGGTTGGAAATCAAAAGTCCATAATCAGTTGGTTGATGATATTAATTTTACCGCGACTGAAATTCCTATTCAATATTACTTACTTAAAGACAAAGGCAACGAAGATTTGTTTTTAGTTGACTCTTTATATGAGTCTAATAAAACAGAAAGAGTGGTTGAATTTACGTTCCATCAAGAAGAAGAAAAAGACCTGTTGCAAAAAGAATTTACAGGCATGAGTTATGAAGAGGGTATTAAGTATATGTCTTTTGGATTCGATAAAGATTTTTACGTTGTTACTTCTAAAAATGACACTATAAAATGTTCAGGAGTAAACTATGAACGCAATTATAAAATAGCACCTTTTCAAAAAGTGCTATTGTTTTTTTCTGGAATTGATCCTAATGAAAAAATTCAACTAGTATACCAAGATTACCTTTTTAGAAAAGGAACCATAAAATTCAAATTTAAAGATCCCTATACCGAAATAAAGTTATGAAGCAAATTAGAGAAAGTAAATTTTCAAAAATCGTTGCCTATTATTTAATCATTACCATGGTGTTGCAAGTTATAGCGCCTATGCAAATGTATGCCTTAACTTCTGGCCCAACACAGCCAGAGTTTAATTCATTTACCCCAATTGGTACTTCCGATATGGTTGATTTAGCAAGTGGTGATTTTAACTATAATATTCCTATTATGGATGTTGGTGGTTATCCTTTAAATCTTGCCTATAACTCAGGAGTGACTATGGATCAAGAGGCGTCATGGGTAGGTCTTGGATGGGATTTGAGTGTCGGACAAATTGCGAGACAAGTGAGAGGTTTGCCCGATGATTTTAACGGTGATAAAATGATCTATGAAAACAACATGAAACCCAATACCACTATCGGGAGTAATGTAAATGTTTTTTTGGCACCATTTGGGGCAAATGAAGTAAAAGCAAGCTTTGGTGTAGGAATAAAATATAACAATTATGATGGTGTAGGCTTCACAACAAATGGTGGACTTACGTACGATATCGGGAATAATTTATCTGTTGGAATGAGCTTAGAATCATCCTCAACAGATGGGGTAACTGCTTCTCCAAGTGTTTCGCTTCATGCAAAGCACACAGATAAAAAAGATAAAGACAATAATTTATCTTTAAATCTAGGGGTAGGTTTAAATAGCCGAAAAGGGGTTGAAACAATGACTATGTCGGCTTCAAGAACAAGAGTTAATGAAGCAAGTAAAAAAGGTGGAGCTGTTGATGCCGATGGAAAAGTAGATAGAGGAACCTCTGGGTCAAGTTCTAGTGGTTCAATAGGCGGTTCTGTTTCTTTTAATGATGCCTCTTTTACACCTTCAAAACGTGTGGGGATGTCTTCTAAAAACATAATGTTTGCTTTAAATGTAGAGGGTGCAGTTTATGGCGTAGATCCAGGAGCAAAATTTGCTGGTTATGCGAATACCCAAGGCATTAAATCTTCTGAAAAATATAAAATTGAAAGGGCTTTTGGTTATGAAAACACTACAAATGCTGGTGTTTCAGATGTCTTAGATTTTAATAGAGAAAAAGATAGAACGGTTAATAAAAACACGGTTTCTTTACCTGTAACCAATTATACTCATGATATTTATAGTGTGCAGGGACAAGGAGTTGGGGGTATGTTTAGACCTTATAGAGGACAAGTTGGTTTTGTATATGACAACTATACACAAGATGATAGTAATGGTTTAAATTTAGGAGGAGAAATCGGAGCTGGTGCTGGAACACATTTTGGTGGAGATGGAGCTTTTACTGACAGTAAAAGCTCAAGTGGATTATGGATAAACACTGCTCTCAACAGAGTTAAAGAAAAGAGAACAGGAAATAAACCTAATTATGAAAAAGTATTCTTCAAAAATATTGGAGGAAATCATGTCGATAAGGATATGAAAAAGCTTTTCTATGACGGGACAAATCCAACAAAATTGGGAGGATACGAGCCAATATCTTTCAAAATAGGTGGTGGAAACTACAGTAGGGATACTGAACTTTTGTATTATGATAAGTTTTTAAATACACCACTTGCTATGGGATCAGAACCATACATTAAAAGAGGTGATAATCGTTTAAATAGAGGTCAAACGATTCAAAAAATAACAAGGGAAGAAGCCTATAAATTTGGGACAAGAACGTTTAGTCCTTTCACAAATAAAAAAACCCATAAAAATCACACTTCAGAAATAAGAATTATTAAAGAAGGAGGAGATCGATATAATTTTGCAAGAGCAGCCTATAATGTTACAAAAAAAGAAGTAACGTTTGATATTTCTGGAAAAGCACCTGATTGTGATAAAGGAACCGTTAGTTATACTCCTGGTGTCGATAATTCGGCTGGAAATAATAGAGAAGGGGATCAATATTTTAACAGAATAACCACTCCAGCTTTTGCTCATACTTATTTGTTAACTTCTGTATTGTCATCGGATTATCAAGATACTGACAAAGTAAAAGGACCTTCTGATGGTGACTTAGGAAATTATACTGCTTTTTCATATGTAAATAAGGGACAAGGAGCAGATGGTAAATATAACACCTATAAATGGAGAGTACCTTATGCCGAAAATAAAGCTAATTTTGATGAAGGACTAAAATCATTAAATAAAGATAATAAGGCTAACTACCAATATGGTGAGAAAGAGCTCTTATATATTAAAAAGATTGAAACCAAAACGCATGTGGCCATTTTTACTATTTCTTCTAGAAAAGATGGATACGGGGTTAAAGGAGAAAACGGAGGAATGGATACTTCAGAGTCCTCTAAAATGTGGAAATTAGATAAAATTTCTTTGTATTCTAAACCAGAATATTTAGCACACAAAGACGATTTAGAAAATGCTATTCCTATAAAGGTTGCTCATTTTGAATACGATTATTCACTGTGCCCAGGAGTTGAAAACAATTCGGGTGAACCTGCTGTAGGTCCAGTTGAACAAAATAATCAAGGGGGTAAGTTAACATTAAAAAAAATCTATTTTACTTATCGTAATTCAAATATGGGAAAATACACTCCATATGAATTTAATTATGATCAAGAAACGAATTATCCATATGATCAAAGAGCATACGATATTTGGGGTTATTATAAGCCAAACACTGGCGCAGGTTGTAACAATGAGGATCCTCTATCTAATGCCGAATATCCTTATGTTGATCAAAGTAGTAAAGTAAACGCTGACAAATATGCATCGGCTTGGTTGCTAAAATCCATCGAATTACCTTCTGGAGGAGAAATGGAGTTAAATTATGAATCAGATGATTATAAACATGTGCAAAATAGAGATACGATGCAAATGTTTAAAGTTGTAGGGACAGGTGATAACTCAAATCCTAGCCAGGAATCAGTAGTACTAAATAAGGAATTATTCAATGGGAATCAAGAGAATGAATATTTGTATATTAAATTGGCAAATCCAAGTACTAATGTAAATAATGAGTTTTTTAATAAATATATTAAAAAGGTTATTAACCAGCCAATCTATTTTAGATTTTTGTTAAATATGACAAAGCCAAGTTTGTCAAACAAAGCTGATTATGTAACTGGCTATGTTGAACTCTCTCAAAATGTTAATGATCATCGGGTGATTGATAATTATGGAGATGGTCTTTATGCTGCTGTCAGAATTAAAACAGTAAGTCGTGGCGACGGTGCTTTCGGCTCTCAAGTAAACCCTATTGCAAAAGCAGGATGGTATTTTGGAAGACAAAATTTGAGCAATGTAATGTACAATTTAACAGGAGATGAAGGATTGGATATTACGAATGTGAAAGGTGTCGTACTTAGTTTACTTAATCTTGTACCACAGATTGTTCAAATTTTTAGAAGTCCAAACGGACAGCTAATAGACAAGAAAATTGCAAGTAGGTTTGTTAAAGACAAAGCATGGATTCGTTTAATGAGCCCTGAAAATAAAAAATTAGGTGGTGGTTCTAGAGTGAAAGAGATCAAGATTAAAGATAGTTGGGATGTAATGACACATCATAACGGAGATGAAGTATATGCTCAATTTTACGGTCAGCAATATTCGTATACAAATGAAGATGGTACTACATCATCAGGAGTAGCTACATACGAGCCTTTAGGAGGTAAAGAAAATCCTTTTGTAGAACCTTTCTATGATAGAGCACATAAAGAAACATTACTTGGAGGTGATGTTCAAAATTATGTAGAAATGCCATTTGGAGAATGTTTTTTCCCATCTCCTAAAGTAACATACTCAAGAGTAACCGTTAAAAATTTACCAAGAGAGAAAACGAACGCAAACGATGAAGTAATTACCGTAAAGAAACATGCTACGGGTCATGTAGTATCAGAGTTTTTCACCTCAAAGGATTATCCTACTGTTTCTGATTTAACAAAAATTAGTTCCGAATATGATCATTCTGATTTAGCAGGTCTTTTAAATATAAATGTTAAAACTCATTTAAGTTTAAGTCAAGGTTTTTCTATTCATACAAATGACATGGATGGTAAACCAAAAAGTCAATGGGTATTTGCAGAAGGGCAAAAAAATCCTATCTCAGGAATGGAATATAAATACGAAAAACTCTCTTCTACCCAAGACAATAGAGGTAAGCTTAATAACGAGGTAATTACAATTGATTCTGAAGGTAACATTTCAAAGAACATTGTAGGTGTAGATTATGATGTCATAAATGATTTTAGGCTAAATGAATCTATTACCGAAACAGCGGGTATTCAGTTTAATACAGAAGGATTGCCATTAGCTTTTGTTTTCTTGATTGTTCCAATTCCAATTCCAAGTTATGCCAAACATGAAAACATCTTAAAATCAGCAGTAACTACAAAAGTTATTCATTCAACCGGTATTTTAAGAGAGACGGTTGCTTACGATTTAGGCTCTAAAGTATCTACCAAGAATTTAGCTTGGGATGCCAACACAGGAGATGTGTTAGTAACTGAAACGGTGAATGAATATAATGATAACTATTATAGCTTTAATTTTCCAGCCTATTGGGCATATGATGGGATGAATCAATCGGCTTTAAACATTGGTTTAGAATGGAATATTAAAGACATTTCAGGTCAAAATAAATACCAATTCGATTCCATAAATAGCGTTAATCCAGATGCAGATGATTATTTAATTGATGGAGATGAAGTATGGATAACTCCAACTTTGCCAGCAGCAGTTAAAGGAAAAGGATTTAAAGCATGGGTTGTTAATGTAAAAGGCGATTCTTTTGATCTAATTGATGAGAAAGGAATTAAAATCAATAATGTTATTGATGAAGAAAACAAGCCTTTAGTTAAAGTTGTTGCAACTGGAAAAATTAAAGTCATAAAATCTGGACATAAAAATATGGCGACATCTTCTATGGCAAGTGTAACTTTAATGAAAAATCCTTTAGAAATTAGTCCTAATGTGCCTAAATTGAATATTGGGCTAACACCATTTTTATCTAGTATATGGAGTGAAAATAGAATTGTAAATGCATCTGCTATAGAGTATAAAGATGTATGGACATCACAATGTGAATGTGGATTACCTCAAATGAGATTTAATTCTGATGGTACATTAAAATTTGAATACATGCAAAACAGCACCGACGATTTTGATATCGTAGAAAAAAGATCTTACAATCCTTATATCTATAATGTCTTAGGAAATTGGAGAGCCGTTTCCTCTTATGCGTATTTAACAGGGAGAAACAAAGAAGCTGATCCAACACCAAGAAAAACAGGTTTCTTCAAAGACTATAGCCCGTTTTATATTTATAACGGAACAAACTGGACTAAATCAGCTGATGCATATCAAAAGTGGACATTTGCATCTGAGGTTACACAGTACAATCCTTTTGGTCAAGAAGTAGAAAATAGAGATGCATTAAAACGTTATTCTTCTGCATTATACGGCTATAATAACAGATTCCCAATTGCAGTAGCTTCTAATACCCAATACAAAGAATTAGCTTATGATGGTTTTGAAGATTATGATTTTGCAAATTGTGAAGAAAAATCACACTTTAGTTACCAATCAGGTCTGCAACAAAACAAAGTATCAATAACAAATAAGGAATCACATACGGGTCGAAAAAGTATACGATTAGAACCAACGACTAAAACTGTGATTCGTAAAAAAATCGTGAATTGTCCTGCACCTCAAGGAACTAAAAAAGTGGCTAGTACTAATAAAAAAGTAGTAAAAAAATAATTAAAGTAACATGAAATTAGTTAAAAATATAATATTTAGTATTCTAGCTTTTTGTATTACTAGCAATGCTTTTGCTCAAGAATTAAGCGATAAAGAAATTGGTTTAGATGTTGCAAGAATATCAGCAAGGTTAAAAGAACGTTCCGTTGAAGAACATTATATTCAGATTGAAATCAATAGGATGAGGGATATGTACAAACGAATGCATATTGATCAACAAAATGAAGAGGAGTATTTTTTTAAAAAAATAAAAGTAGATAATACGATTAAGCAAGCAAGAAGGATTTCTTCAGAGATACCTGAATCTGAAAGAAATGCGTTAATAGACTTGTATAATTCTACTGGCGGAGCAAATTGGACTAATACAGTATCAGGTAATCGCCCATGGTTAGTTAATGACTCAAATACCCCAATAAGTGGTAATTGGTTAGGAGTTGGTATTTCAAATGGTCATGTTGTCTCGATTAATCTTAATAGTAATAATTTAAATGGAACTTTACCTGCATCTATAGGCGATTTGCCTTTTCTTACATTTATTTCTCTTAACAATAATGTTTTATCAGGGAATATTCCTAGTCAAATAGGTTTGCTAAGTGAACTAACTTGGTTAGATCTAAGTAGAAATAGATTAAGTGGTTCTTTACCAATCGAGTTTTACAATCTGACTAAATTATGGAATTTAGTATTGCATAACAATAATTTAAACGGAAATATTTCTAGTCAAATAGGACAGATGACTAGTTTAAAAATATTTAGTATAAGTGTAAATTCGTTTAGTGGAGTTATTCCAAATGAGGTTGGATTATTAACTAATATGATATCTTTTCAATTAGACAATAATCAATTTAGTGGAAATATTCCATTAAATCTATATCAAATGACTAATCTGTCAAGCCTTAATCTAGCATCAAATCAATTAGTGGGTAATATATCCCCTCAAATTAGTCAATTGACAAGTTTGAGAGATTTGTTTTTACAAGTAAACAATTTTAGTGGTGAATTGCCATCAGGAATAGGACAATTGTCAAATCTTGCTCATTTATGGTTAAATAATAATCAATTTTCAGGCACTGTTCCAACTTCATACGGCAGCTTAACTAACCTTTTGAATTTTTCAATCCATACAAATATGTTGGAAGGTAATATCCCTTCTGGTTTTCAAAATAATACTCAATTAATTTTATTTCAAATTTCAGACAATAATTTTTCAGGTCTCCTTCCAGATTTAAGTAATAATCTGTTTTTATCAAGATTGATGATTCATAATAATAGATTTAGATTTGTTGATTTTATAAACTCTTTTCCAATCTTAAAAGGACGGATTTCAAGTGGAGCTTTTGGATATAGCCCCCAATCAAAAATAGACACTCCCATAACTATTGCAAAATCCGTTGGTCAACAAGCAACATTAAAAATGTGTATGGATGATAGATTTCATTCAGGAGATACGTATCAATGGTTTAAAGATGGTCTTGCAATTGCAGGCGCAACATCAAGAGAATATACAATTCCAGCTGTAGCATTGACAGATGCTGGTACATATACTTGTAAGTCATATCACACATCAGACCCAGATATGTCTCCTTTAATTTTAGAGCGTGAGCCAATAATATTAAACGTTCTAAACTGCTCGCCATTTGTAGGTAGCATTGTGAGTTATGATCTACCAGAAGGACAAGATTATACATGTGGTAATAGATCTACTTTTGCTTATTTAGATTTTGATGGTTCAACTTATCCAAGTTTAAATTTGGATTGGACTTTTCTATCTCCAACCGGTCAGATATTAGGTACTCATAGTGCAAATAGCGTTGCAGATGATAGTGCTACATTTAATTTCACAATTCCTGGTAACAACACTATACAATTAGTAGTTACAGAACCTAATGGTTGTAAAACAACTTTAACTAATTCTATTTTAGTTAATGGATGTACTACACCATGTGAAGAAGAAATTCACTTTAATTTTAATTTCAAAGTGCCTTTTGTAAATAAAGGTGGAATACTTAATAACAGTGAAAGAGAAAATATTGCGAATGGAATAGGTGATTTTGTTAATAATAATCTACAAGAGAATATTATTTTTACTACTTATGACGACCATTCTTCGGGTGTAAGAACAGTAGCAGTTCAAACTAATTTTGCCACGCCCGTAGCAACAGCAACAACAAATACGAGTAATGAAACTCAAATACCTGGTTTATTAAGATTTCAAGATGATTTTTATAATGACACATTTTCGAATGTTATAACGAATGCATCAAATGGTATTACAATCAATCCAGCCATTACAAAAAAAATAAATATTTCTTTTTTTGTTATAACAGAAGATAAATTTTCTGATATAAATGCAGCAAGAGTTGCATATAATGAACTTTTAGCAACTAAAGCAAATAAAGTGTTTTTCATATTAATGAATGAAGGTAGGTTCAGAAATACCGTAAATAATGCATTATTAACACCTCAAGAATTTGTTTCTCAAGTTAAGAATCTAAATGCAATTGATTTTTCATCAACAAATAACGTCTTAACCTCTGATTATGTAGTGTATAATAGAGCGCAAATTACAGATGTGAATTTTAGAGCAACTTTAAGTGCATTTTTACAATCGGCTTTACAAAAAGTTAAAGATGATTTGTGTGATAAGAATTGTACTACAAACAATCCTAAAAGTCAAGTAGTAAACCAATCACTTATTGGTTTAATTAATTATTTAGTAACACAAAAGAATAATGGAGCTTCTGATGCGAGTTTAAATAATAGCAATCCAACATATAACGCATTTTTAAATTTAAAACCATATATTACTGATTCAACTCCAGGGATTTACAATTTTCAGTTTCAAAGAAGCGCTGGTACAGATGTTATACGTTTTTCGTTTTCTCCAAATCATATAGATGACATTGTTTATAAAGGTTCAACTTGGGTGTTGCCAAATAACATGTCTGTAAATATGGATTTATTTATTAATCCTGAACAATATATAATTCATCCTGCAACAAATACAGGAGTTATGAATTATGCTGATTTTAATGTAAGACATATTAATTTCTGTCCACAAGAAATAGTTAGTTGTACAAAAGACAACCCAAGAACACAGATTGTAAAAAATCTTTTTGGAGCTTTAGTGACTAAATTATTTAGCTTAAATCCAAGTACAATAACAAATGGTTTTACTTGTCCAGAATTAACGGCATTATCTCCTTATATTACAGATCCTAATCCTGCAATATACAATTATGCAATAAGTAATGGGCGTGTTAAATTTTCATTTGCTCAGCATAATAATCAAGGTTTACAAGATATTGAAATCGAAACTGATATTACAAATCTACCAAATCTTGGTCAAATGACCGATGTTGACGTGTCATCATATTCATCTCCAGATATTCAACTTGATCGAGTTCCTGGTTTCTTTGCAAATGGTTTTGGAAAGACATATATAAAACATATCAATTTCTGTCCACAAGAAATAGTTAATTGTACAAAAACAAACCCTAATTCTGTAATAGTTAATAAGCTTTTTGTTAAACTGGTTCAAAAATTAATTGCTTTAAAAATAAGTGGCATTCCTGATGCTAATATTAATGGCATCTCAATCCCTGAGTTAACAGCTTTAGCCCCTTTTATTACCGACGCAAATCCAGGTATATACAATTTTGTTTCTAATTCAAATTTATCGGAAATAAGATTCTCTTTTTCTAGAGATGAAAGAGAGTATGATGTTCTTGTTAATGGATGGCAAAGCGCATTTGTAAATCAAAATGACTATCAAATTGATTTATCAAACTATACAGGTTCATCAAATTATCTTCAAATTGCTAATAATACTTTCAATGGAATTTCCATTAAGCTAACTAGAGTTCGACATATTAATTTCTGTCCACAAGAAATAGTAAATTGCACAAAAAACAATCCAAGAACACAAATTGTAAAAAATCTTTTTGGAGCTTTGCTTACAAAACTATTTAGTTTAAATCCTAGTACTATAACTGATGGATTTACGTGTCCTGAATTAACGGCCTTAGCCCCGTATATCTCTGATCCTAATCCAGCTATATATGGTTATAATATTAATAATACAGAACAAACGGTATCTTTTTCATTTGCAAAACACGATAAAGTTTTCCCAGATGTTAAATTAAATACAAGTGTTAACAATCTTCCTGGTCTAGGAGCTATGACAGACGTTGATGTCTCTTCTTATATTTCATCAGAGATATTACTCGATAGAGTTCCTGCTTACTTTCAAAATGGAGGAGGGAAGATATATATAAAACATATTAATTTCTGTCCTGATGATATAGTATATTGTACAACCAAAAATCCAAGAACTTCCAGAGTTAAAGAATTGTTTGGAAAATTAATAACGCACTTAAAAGGATTGTCTTCAGTTCCAGATGGTTATAATTGTAATGAATTAGACTTGTTAAGTCATTATATAACTGATAAAGATGCTCGTATTTATAACTTTGTGGCTGAACCACTTTCATTTTCTTTCCACAAGCCTGTAGATGGAGATACGATTAAACATGATGTTTTAATCTCAAATTGGGGAAATACTAGTAGTGCTTTAATTTCTGATATTGATGTTACTTATTTTGCAGACGCAAATACGTTTACAAACCTTGATGATAAAATTACTTTTTCTGATGGGTCAAAAGCCAGAAGAGCAGAAGTAAGACACATTAATTTTTGTCCTGATGATATTTGTGTGAATCACATATCCCTTGTTATTGATGAATCGGGCTCGATAGATGTATACGAAAAAGCTAAAATTAAGCGACAATTAAAATGGTTTTTAAAACAACAAGCTGATGTAAATGATCTTTATCAAGGAAACATGTATATTTCTATTGTTGGTATGTCAGACAGCGATGATTTAACTAAAAGAAGAACTGATTTTATCATTCCAACAAGAATTAATAACGCTAATCTTTCGATATTTACAAATTGGGTTAATGCTTATGGAAATAGATATGATGTTGCACCGAATGATGGTATTAGCGGCGGTTCTGATTTCTGGAAAAGTGGTTTAGATAAGGCTTTAGAGTTTAATACCCCAGAAAGAAAACTCAACATGGTTATTATGATTACTGATGGTTCTCAAGCTCAAGATCCAGAAGCATTGAAAACCACGATGTTGAAATTCAACAATAGAAGCCAACATTTTGGACCTTTTGATCCAGCCAAACCGCACTTATATGTTGTTGGTATTAATAATGGATTCTATGTTGGAAATAATCAAACGAATACAGGATTAAGACAAAATGAAGATCCAAATTATGTTCCAACATTAAAAAGCTCTTCTCCAAATAGTAGAGTCGCGCCAGCTCTTAGTTTGTCATTAAAATATTTACTTGATTTACCTGAAGCAGAGTTTCCATTTAACGATATCTCTGATTTTGAAAAGGATTATTTTGGACATAATGATTTTTCATTCATTGGTGATGAACTAAACGAATTTTATTTTTCAAATAAAATTAAAAAAGCAGGTATAAGCTGTCGTAAAGAAACAGGAAAAGACACTTGTGAAGACTGTTTTTCTTTTCAACCAATTCCTACTAAATGGTATGTTTTAAATGCTTGGGCAAAAGAAGAATTAAATGTTCAAGTTCAGAAATATAATAATCCTAAAATTAAATTACATTTTTATGATATTAATGAAAATGAAATTTTTGACAACATTCAAGATCCTAGCGATGATAATAACTATCCTGTAATATTTGAAGCAAAAGGAGAAATTATTGAAGGATGGCAACGAATTGGAAATAAATTTAGAGTGCCTTATGATGCAGTTTTTATGGAAATAGAATTAATTAATGAAGGAAATAGCGTTCCTGTATTTTTTGATGATATTCGTATTTATCCAATTAAAGGAAGCATGAAGTCTTTTGTCTATGATCCTGAAACGTTCAGATTAATGTCTGAATTAGATGAAAATAACTATGCAACTTATTATGAGTACGATAATGAAGGTGGATTAGTTAGAATTAAAAAGGAAACAGTTAAGGGTATCAAGACTATCCAAGAAACTAGATCCGGTAATGTTATTAAAGTAGAATAATGAATATGAAAAAAACACTTGTTCTATTTTTTAGCATGCAATTATTCTCCACTATTGCATATGGTCAAAAAGTGAATGAAGTATTGCAAAAAATGAATGAAAGATTTATTGCGCCAAAACCTTTACGATTTGATACCAAATATATCTTGTATAAAGATCATAAGACAAAAAGTGTACAGCAATCTTATACTGGTTTGTTTGTTAAAAACAACCAAAATGAAGTGTATTTAAAAATTGACAAAACAGAATTTATTAATACAAAAAAAGTGTCCTTAAAAATTAATCATGGCGAAAAGGCTATGTTAATAAGTAACAAGGTAGAGTTTTCTACTGGTACTTTTGATGTGAATAAATTAATTGCCTATTGTACTATCTCTTCATTTAAAGATTATAAAACGTATTGGGAGA
Organism: Bacteroidota bacterium; assembly: GCA_040385625.1. GTDB lineage: Bacteria > Bacteroidota > Bacteroidia > Flavobacteriales > Flavobacteriaceae > Flavobacterium. The sequence continues at coordinate 10,544 of JAZKHA010000007.1, read as the reverse complement.
TAATTTTAACCCCTAAAGAATATTCGGGATTAAACTATACACAGATTGTATTGAATATTGGTAAAAACTATTTATTACAAAAACAAGTTTTCTTTTATAATACAGGATTTAATTTCTCTAAAGATTATAGAAAACAAGCTTTGGATTACCCAAGATTAGAAATCATGTATAGCGGTTATAACAAAAAAGTTACCGAATTAAGTAAAATAAATACTAATGTGTTTTTTACCATTAGTCAAACTAATAAAGTACAAGCAACAGATAAGTATAAGAACTATGAAGTTGCTGATAAAAGAACACATTTAAAGAACAAAAGTAAAGCTACTAATTAAGTATGAAGGCGATTAAACAACTTTTCCAATTTTTGATTTTATTTTTTGCTACTGTAGGATTTGCTCAGCAAGAAGAAACAATTGGTGATAGAAGACAAGGCGATTTGTTAATCTCTAGTCCAGCTCAACCAATTCTAAATGTTCAAGATCCAAAACTTGCAACGCTTTCAAATACTAATAATTTTATTTCTGTAAATCCTGCAGTAAATATTCATATTGGATTTGCAGATGAGTCAAATAACTTTACTGCCTATAATAGTGTTTATAGTGCCAAAGTTACTTTACAAATAACAAGATATAATAATGACGGTACAACTTTGGCACAAGTGCCGAATCCCGTTTTACCTGCAGTATATCCAAACCCAGAAACTAAAGAATTTACAATTGTTCATGATAATAAAAAAGAAGATTTTAAATTAACAGACTACATTGTATACAAATTAGCTGGGACTCATAAAGCTTCTGTTAAAATAATAGGTGTTCAATATTATAACGAATTAGGAACTGCAATTACTCCTATTTTAAATTCTGCTTTATTTGTTGAATTACGTTTTAATACAGAAAGATACTATAATATAAAATCAACAAGTGTACTTCCAGTTACTTCAAGTTTTATTACTTATAACGGATTAATAACTCCTTCACCTGTAAATGGTACAATTGCAACTGATGAGCATGAGTTACAAATCTCATGGAGTGCTGACAGCAATAATCCAGCAGTTGAGTACGAATTAGAATGGACTTGGATTGACAATTATGGGAATTCTAATGCGGTTTTAAATGAAGGGCAAATATTACTTTCTGAACAAGATTTTAGACTAAATAGCACCAGAATTCAAACAAAAGAAATCAGTTATAGAATCCCTTTAATATTTTCTAAAGGTTATTTGATTTACAGAGTTCGTCCTGTAGGACGTTTCTTAGATAATACTTCTCTAAATTACTATGGAGCTTGGTCAACAGGTGTTACAGATAATTTTAGAACAGTTGCCGATTGGCCACATAAAATTACCATAGCAAAAGGACATGAAAACGGCAAAAAGAACTGGCAATATCAATCTTCATTTGCTGAAGACGGTAAGAAAAAAGAAGTAGTTAGTTATTTTGACGGATCATTAAGAAATCGTCAAACAGTTACTAAAGTTAATACAAATAATCAAGCAATTGTTGGTGAGGTTATTTATGATAATCAAGGTAGAGCAGCTATTGAAGTTTTACCAGTTCCAGTGGAGGATAGAGCTATAAAATATTTTGGTGATTTAAACAAAAATGGCTTTAAAGCATATTCTCATTTAGATTTCGATTGGGACAAACCAGGAAATCAATGTTTACCTTCAGATATTTTAACGATGAGTAATGATTCTGGAGCTAGTAAATATTATTCAAAAGGAACTGAAATATCGAACACTTTTCAGGATTTTGTTCCAGATGCTCAAGGTTATCCATTTTCTCAAATAGAATATACACCCGACAACACTGGAAGAATAAGTCGAAAAGGAGGAGTTGGTCAGACACATCAATTAGGGTCAGGTCATGAAATGAAATATCTTTATTCTTTCCCTTCCCAATTAGAGTTAAACCGTCTTTTTGGTTATAAAGTTGGAGATAATAAACGATACAAAAAAAATACGGTTGTTGATCCTAATGGACAAATCAGTATTAGTTATTTAGATCCTCAAGGAAGAACAATTGCTACAGCATTAGCAGGTGAAAAAGCTGGTAATTTAGTTTCGCTACCCGATGCTCTAGATCCAGAAAATCGTCTTACAACCAATTTGCTAGTTAACAATGACAAATATGCAACTGGAAATTTCGGAGTATTGGAAGATGGGATTCGTTTAAGCTCACAACATTCTGTAATTAAAGACGGCGGAATTGTAAATTTTAAATATGATTTATCTCACTTAAATAATACTTTCAGGGATAGTTGTATCACAGCCAAATCATACCCTTTTGTATATGACTTAGCAATTAGTTTAAAAGATGATTGTGCTATCGAAATGACTCCACTCCCAATTGCTACTCAAATTGGAGCAATTAATCTAAATAATCCTGCTGGAAATACACCTGCAATCAATTACACGACTAATGATCTTAGTGTTTTAAACATGAAGAAAGATAAAACCTATACCCTAGGTAAGGATATTAGAGTGAATAAAGCAGCAGCGGAAGCTTATGCAGATGATTACATGAATCTTTTAAAAAATCCGTTAAACATTTGTTATCCAGATACGCTTAAATATCAAGTACAAATTGATATTAACGATTGTAAAGTAACCTGTCATTCATGTGAACAATCGTTAGTTAAAAATTATCTTTCAGATGGAGAAAACGTTACCTTTAAAAATGAATTTAGTTCAGATCCAACAGGAACAGTTTTAATTCCAGTTAGTTCAACTAGATTTAATTTGTTAGACAAAGCAAAAAAAGGTTATGTTCTTGATAAATTAACAAATACATATCCTGGTGTTGTATTTAATTATACTGGAGATGTATTAACTTATACTGACCCTAATAATATTTTAATTCCGTTGCAGGTTACTGCTAGCGAAAATCAGTTCAAATTAGAATTCGACAAATCTCTAGAAGTTTGTAGAGATTTATGCGCACAAGCAATAGCTACATGTAGTATCAACGAAACTACACTTCTAGCAGATGTTAGCCCTAAAGGACAATATGGATCTATAGAAGGAATTGTTTTTGATACTCCAGATTCAACTGATGATAGCACAATAGGAACTGATGATGATGATGATGATCCATCAGAACCAACTACAGAAACTCCAATTCAAGTAGTAGCTGATGATTTAAGTGTATTTAACGAATACAATAAATTGCTTAAAGGAGGAAGTTTTCCTATTGGTTATAATGGTAATGAAACAATTACAAAAGCACAATCAAAATATAGTTGGAAGTATCCTTCATCGCCATATAAAAGCGCAAACGGAATAATTTCTGTAATAAAAATTACAAAGAATGAAGACAACACTTATTCTCCAGCTATTGAACCTAATACACCAGCTTCACAAATAGTGGCAACTAGTGAAGAAGATATTTTTGAAATCAAACCTCAATATCTAGATAATATTGCCGATTTCATAAAGGCTTGGGAGCCTTCATGGGCAAATTCTTTATTAGCATATCATCCAGAATACAATTATTTGGAATATTATAGAGATTTATGTGATAAAAAAAGTGCATCATTTGGAGCCCAAAGAAACACTGATGAATATGATGCATTTTTAGAATCAAAAAACAATTTCACAGAAGCTATAGCGGCCAATTTATTTCAAAATCCTGCTCAAACCGATTTGTTGTCTGGTATTGCTATAAGTGCCAATGATCCGTTTTACCTAAGTGATTACTCGGCAATTGAAACGAATGTTGGAACAACAAATAACCAACAATTACTTCGTCAACAACTAATGCAAGAAGCATTAACTAAAAATTTTGACGGAATGAAATATTCATATAATGGTACAAGTTACAATATGAATATGTTTGAAACCGCTGTATATACTGTATTGTTTGGAAATGGTTTGGCACCAATAAATATTTTTCATAATGCAAGAGCTGCTAATTTATTATCCTATATCAATTCATCAGCAGTAAATGATAAACAAAGAGATAGAATTTGGTTGACCTTTAGAAGTAATTATATTTCCCTGAAAGCCAAAACAAAAACTGTTTTTTCGAATATATATGCTTTAAAGCAAAAAAGTTACAATGGTATTATTGGTGATGTAGATGATACAGAAAATTATATTACGTTATTTAAAAAATATAATGTTGCAACTCCAATTGTATATTCAAGAATTTTATCAGAAATTAATGCTGCAAAAGCAATAGCAGCCACTCAATCTCCAATACCAGCCGATACAAATATTGTGTCAACAACTGCATTTGCTATTCATTCTGGAACAACTAAAAACTATTATAAAGATAAAACCAAACGATTTGTATCGGCTGATTTTTCCTATAATTCTGGTTTAGACGATGCAGATGCGATTAGTGATGCGACGAATGATGCAGATTATGGGATTTATCTAGAAACAGGAAAATGTCCATTGTTATTAGATATTGAGCATTTCTTAAATGGTTTTGTTAGAAGAGATGCCAATAATAATTTATTATACAACTTCCCTTCTGGGAAATTACCAATTGCGTTAACTCCAGGTATTCCAGCCAATGACATTACACCTTTATCAATTGATTTATATAATAGTTTAGGTGGTGGAACTCCAATCGAGAACTTAAGTGCCGCACCACTTATTACGGGTGAAATAATTAGCGCTCAAGTTTTAAAAATAAAAGTTGGCGATAAAGACCCAATTTTTTTAAAAATAACTACTCCAACAAATGGATATGTTTCTTCTTGTATTACAGGAGGAGTTGATGCTCCAAACTGGAATTCTTACTCAAGTTCAGGAGGTTGGAACATTAAAGAATTTAAAAATATTTATTATGTACCTGGTGGAAGTCCTGGTGATTACATGTTTAAAATTTTGGCTGTAACAACAGATCAAGATCCTCATCCTGATAAAACTTGTTATGAAGAAATTCTTATCGAAGGTAATACTAGTGCTCCAATTGGAGATTGTAATTTTGAAGGAGAAGATGGAACTTCTGCACAAGCAAATACCGATGCAGGTGGAGGTTGTACAAGAAAATCACGTTTTGAAAAAAGTTTGCAACAACTTTTAAATAAATTAAAAGAAAATGCTAATGCAATTGCATCAACTTCGGTAGTTTTAAATACAGGGTATGATGGTACTCAAGATCCTCCTTTAGCTGGTGTATATGATTATGCGAATAGTTTTGTTGCCGAATTTATAAACGACAATAGCTTTGTGGCAGTATATAGTAAAAGCACTAACGGCTTCGAATTACAACTAGCAGGTAATACAGTAGTTCGTGCAAGTAATTTTAATCAAGATTTGTCTAGTTTGGCAACTCCATTTAATCGTTTTACTTCAATTTCAATCGATAATGAAAATCATATTAAAATTAAGTATATTACAAATAATGGTTTAGAACACACGATTACCGGTGATATTTTTGGATTCAATAATATGCCGCTTGACTTTGATTGTATTTGTAAAGATGTTATTCCAGTAAAAGAAGTAGCTGAGGCCAATTTCTTGAAATTAATAAACCACCTTTGGGTTAAAAAAGATACTCTAGAAGGCGTTCCTGATGGATATAATCCACAACAATGGCAGGATTTAGATCCGTATGTGATTCCGAATAATTCGACCATTAATGAGTATAATTCTGAATTTAACTATTCTGCTCCTGAATATGGAGAAATTACAAATGCTTTAGGGATAAATTTTAAATTTGCTCAAAAAGGAGATGCATATTGTGAGTTTTCATTACCATTGGCGACTTGTAGTTTTAGAGGCTGCGCATCAAGGTTTTGGAGAAATAGATATTATGCAATAACTCATTTCTCTAATTTTAAATTAAACCCAGATAATCGTACTTTTACTGTTATGGCTCACCATAGCGCATACGTAAGTGGACAAGGTAGAATTTCTTGTGGCCCTTCTTGTGATTATTTAGGAGATATTGTGGTGCCTGCAGGTGTAGTAATTATTAGTGGAACTGTAGATTGCCTTGAAGATTTAATTTGTCAACAGCAAGTTGATGCTGAATATGCTTTAACTAATGTTTTAGAACAATTAATTATTTCTGAACAAGGAACAAATACAAATGTAAATGATTTATCACCCTTTTTGAATCTATCAAATGGAACAAATCCTTCAGTAAATAATTATTCACATAATACTTTAAATGGGTTAGATAATTATTCATTTCAATTAGCTCAAAATTCTGATTGTACATTATCAATTAGTTTAAATAGTGATTCAACTGCAAGAATTAGAAATATTCATAGTTTACAATTTACAGATAATACATATTCAACTTTCACAGCAATTGGAACATGGGCTGGAGCTGAACCGGCTGGTGTTGGAGTTATAATAAATGGCACAATCTCTTGCTTAAAACTAGACCAATGTCTTCAGGAAGTAGAAGTGCCTTGTGTTTCTTGTATTCCACCACAAGTAGAGCCTGTGTTATGTAATCCTAAATGGAGAGAATATGTTGCAGGTATGTCACAAATTGAAGGAGCTTCACTTCCAGATTATTTAACAGCAAATGATACATTCTTCTGTGGCTCTAATTATGGCTATATCAGTTCAGAATATTTAAATTTCTTACAAGATTTAGGGGTTGCAAATATAGATGATGCCAATTATATTTCTATTGGAGAATTTGGTGCTACCAAATTAAATTATGGTTATCAAGGTATGAATTTAGCTGTAGATTCATACGTAGCATATTTGGCCAATGCTGCAAATCCTAGACTATCTTGGATAAACTATATTGCCAATGTTTATACTATAGACAACGATATTTGTCCACCAGCGCCATTAACACCTAATTTAAATTTAGAAGTTACTGGTATCCCAACGCCATGCCAAATTTTTAATTCCTCTATTACTGCGACCTATACTCAAGTATTATCGGAGCAATATTTTGCAAATAAACGTGAAGAGTTTATTAAAAAATACGTAAATGATGCTATTGACAATCTTAATGAGACTTTCACAAAAGTTGGTGATGATAAAGAGTATCAATATACATTATACTATTATGATCAAGCTGGTAATTTAACTCAAACTGTTCCACCTGAAGGAGTAAGAAGATTAAATATTACAGCCGATTCTCAACCACAAAACGTTGCGATTAACAATTCAAGGATTGGAGAACCAGAGTTGTCATCTACAACAAATAGTGCTAGTGTAACCGTTGCTCCTGAACATAAAATGCAAACGGAGTACCAATACAATTCCTTAAATCAATTAGTATGGCAAAAAACGCCAGATGGTGGAGTTACTCGTTTTGCTTATGATGACTTAGGTAGAATTATTGCCTCTCAAAATGCCAATCAAATAGTAGGACATCCTACTACAGGCGATGCTTTGTTTAGCTATACTAAATATGATTGTTTGGGTAGAATATTTGAAGCAGGTGAAATTGCAATTCCTAAAACAAGCGCAGCATTTACTATTAATGAAAATGGTCGACTTCTTAAAAATGGTGTTGTTGTTAAACATTTTGAGGTACATAACGATGATACTTGTGAGCCTACATATGAATTTAATAAACGTGAAGTAACGCATACTTTGTATGACGAACCGCATGAAAATGCACCAACTCTTTTTGAAAATTATTCTTATGACAATACTCAAAAAAGAGTAACAGGTGTGTTATATTTTGAAAACCTGACTCACCTTGTAGATATTAAAACAATTGATTACAATAATGCAATTTTCTATGATTATGATATTCATGGAAACGTAAAACAATTAGTACACCATAATACTGCTCCCGAACTTGTTGCTTTGGCTTCTGATTCAAGAAGACAAGATGTGAAACGAATTGTTTATGATTATGATTTAATTAGTGGAAACGTAAATAAAGTAACGTATCAACCGAATAAACCAGACCAATTTATACACAAATACAGCTATGATGCCGACAATCGTATTGTTGATGTTAAAACCAGTTCTGATAATGTAATTTGGGAAAAAGATGCCAAATACGAATACTATCAGCATGGTCCTTTAGCTAGAGTTGAAATTGGAGATAAAAAAGTTCAAGGGCTTGATTATGTGTATACACTTCAAGGTTGGTTAAAAACTGTAAATGGTGAACGTATAGGAAAAAATTTCGATCTAGGTCGTGACGGTGACTATGATGCAACTGGAAATGTAGCTCAAGATGCTATTGCTTTTGCTTTAAATTATTACAGAGGTGATTATCAATCGAGACATAATGATGAGACAGGAATAGATAATACCGTTCTTAATTATAGTATAGGTAATAGTTTAGAAGGAAATAGTGATTTATTTAATGGGAACATTAAAGAAATGATTACTTCTTTAATTACTGAAAATCAATCATTATTGAGTACCCAATTTAACAATTATTCTTATGATCAGTTAAATCGTATTAAAGAGATGAAATCTATCTCTATTGGTTATGATAAATTTTCTAATCCTATAATACCAGTTGGAAGTAATCCTTTTAATGGATATAAAAGTAATTATACCTATGACCGCAATGGAAATTTAGAATCTTTAAACAGATGGGGATATAATGCTAAAGGAGCTCTCGTTGCTAATCAAATGGATAAGTTATCCTATGCATATCAGCTAGATGGTCTTACTGGTCGTAAAATTGACAACCGACTACTTGCTGTAAATGATGCTGATGTTGTACCTCCTGGAGCTTTTGTTAACGACATAGAAGGACTTAATAAATATGTATATGATAACATTGGCCAATTGACTAAAGACATTAAAGAAGATTTAAATATAGAATGGCGAGTTGATGGAAAAGTTAAAAAAATTACCAAAAATAATGGTAATACTATAATTGTTTTTGAATACGATGGTTTAGGAAATCGTATTGCCAAGCGACTTGTTGAAAATGGAAAAACAACCACTACCTACTACCAACGTGATGCACAAGGAAATGTAATGAGTACCTATGAAATGGTTAAAGCAGGAAATAATGCACCTCAATACTTTTTGGTAGAGCAAAACATCTATGGTAGCAGTCGTATAGGTATTCAAGACCAAAGAATGTCTTTACCAGAACCTTTAGTGGCTCCAATTGTTAGAAAAACGGAAGAACTTATTGCTGAAACCGCAAGAGTGGCAACAGTAACAACAACCGCTGTAAATCCTGCTAATTTAAAAGGATTGTTGTTTGATAACGAAAATGATTATACGTCTTGGCCAAATTCAGCAAAACAAATAAATTTATTTGATAATGAACAAGCCAAAACGGAAAAGATTAATATTAATTCTCACCTAAAAATTTCAGATGATTTTGCTGGTCAAGGTGTTTTATCTGCTTTTCATGGAAATTTCGAAATAGGAAATCGATTCTATAGAAGTTCTGTTTTGGTTACAGTTACCAAAGTAGATAATATGTATTATCCAAAAATTAAGTTAATTTATTATCATAGAGCATATGGATTTAGAGGCAAAAGATTTAGAAAGCCAAATTATTTCGATAATGCATTAGATGAATATACATTTGAAATGCCAGGAATTCCAGAAAAAGAATGGACTTTAAATGCTGATATTCAACTAAATACAGCTAATAATTCTTATGCAGTTACTGTTGAATTGAATGGTAATATTCATAAATTAAAACCTACTTTAACAAAAAACATTAGAACTAGAAGTGGTTATTATAGAGCCTATTATTCTGAAATGAGAAGGCCGTATAAACGTACTAATGGATTAGGAGCAACATCGTTGTTTTATTTCCCTGGATATCAAATTGATAATTCAGGTTTAAAATCTGAAATGTGTGATTTTAGCTACTCAATAGACGAAATCAAACACGATTTTAGCTTTGATGCGTTAAATATTGCAGATCCTATTAAGTCTATAGCAAGTGATATGGATGATCAAGATATGGTTATTCCAAGTTTAACAATGACTCCTAACAGTGTTGTTCGTTCAAACACTTACTGTGGACCACAAGAGCTGGATACTGATTTAGATGGATGGCTTGACTATCATCCTGATGGAACAAGATGGGATAATTGTCGATTTACATTCAATCCAAATCAAGAAGACTCCGACGGAGATGGTTACGGAGATGTATGTGACAATTGCCCTGAACCAAATGGAGTTGCACAAAATCAAGTAGATTTAAGCAATACAGATTATCAATTAGATGCCGATGGAGATGGAGTAGGAGATTTATGTGATAATTGTATAAGCAGTTATAATCCGGCGCAAACTGATTCAGATGTTGATGCTGCAGGAAATCCTGCACCAGACGGCATTGGAGATTCTTGTGACAACTGTTTAACCATAAACAATCCAAACCAGTTAGATACTGATGGAGATGGCATTGGTGATGCTTGTGAAGGATTAGATCAAGGACAAGGACAACTTGCAAATGCTACAACGCCAGTTCAAGCAACTCGTATTGTGGGAGATAAAAACTATGAATTATCCAATCATTTAGGGAATGTTTTATCTGTAATTACCGATAGAAAATTATACGTTAAATCAGGTATTGGAAGAGCAACATTTTTCACTTTTGTGCCTGACGTAATTAGCTACTCGGATTACTATCCTTTTGGAATGCTAGTACCAAATAGATACAAGTCAA